>NZ_JAKKCK010000001.1:0-1839644 GCF_021725735.1 Vibrio sp. J2-3(2022) | reverse complement strand
ACGCGGCATGGCTGCATCAGGCTTGCGCCCATTGTGCAATATTCCCCACTGCTGCCTCCCGTAGGAGTCTGGACCGTGTCTCAGTTCCAGTGTGGCTGATCATCCTCTCAGACCAGCTAGGGATCGTCGCCTTGGTGAGCCCTTACCTCACCAACTAGCTAATCCCACCTAGGCATATCCTGACGCGAGAGGCCCGAAGGTCCCCCTCTTTGGCCCGTAGGCATCATGCGGTATTAGCCATCGTTTCCAATGGTTATCCCCCACATCAGGGCAATTTCCTAGGCATTACTCACCCGTCCGCCGCTCGACGCCGTTATCGTTCCCCGAAGGTTCAGATAACTCGTTTCCGCTCGACTTGCATGTGTTAGGCCTGCCGCCAGCGTTCAATCTGAGCCATGATCAAACTCTTCAATTTAAGATTTTGTTCGGCTCAATGAAAATACTGAACATTACATAACGTAATGTTTGAATTGACTGTGCTGAATCCGAAGATTCAATGGTCACTTCGTATCATTGAAACCTAATTTGAAACCGCTCTTTATTAAGAGAAATTTCTAATTGGATTATCATCAACGAGTGCCCACACAGATTGATAGGTCTATATTGTTAAAGAGCTTGCTTCGTAAGCTTTGCTATCGAAGCGGAGGCGTATTCTAAGGAATTAACTTTCAGTGTCAAACACTTTTTTAAATTAATTTTTAGAAGCTTTCTTTCGCCTTATTGCCAATTGCTTTTGCGTTTCCGCTTTGCCCTGACAACGGAGGCGCATTATAGGGAGATGATTTTTCTTGGCAACCCCTTTTTAGAAAAAAACTTAAAAAAAAGCATCGAGTGATTAAATCTCACTCAAACGCTTAATTTTAGCACTCAGTTGTTAACTTCAAGTAGCAAATAGGCAATCAGTATGTGTCTACCCAGCTCTCTTTAAAGCTGGTGATATCAAGATCCAGTGATTGCGCCGCTTCGATTTGCTCAATGGCCTCTAATTCTTTATTTACACTATTCATCGTCAATGTGTTGTTGTCTAACTCAAACACTTGTTGTTGAGTTTTGTAATAGAACTTAAGCGTAGTGAGCGCTTTTACATCGTCATTGCTCGCGGCTGCTTTAATGCTTTTTAGTTTACGAAATATTTTGTTGTGCTGTTGCTTGAGCTTCCAAACGTACAGCACCTCTTCCATGTATGGTCGAGTTTTAATTTGATTCAATAAAGAGAGGGAAGTTGCGACTGCGAGAACGACACCAATCAAATTCCAATGAAAGTTTCCCGTTGATTGTTCAGGTACGGCTTGAGTATTGCCAAACAAAACAATAAGCAAGGTACTAAAGGCAAGAGATGAGATAGCGAGCAACGCAACAAAACCGCCAATCACCAGGTTTGCTTTCTTTTTATAAATGTCTTTATTTATCTTTTTGATTTCCATATACCGCTCCTAACAGGGTTGCCTCCTATTCTAACCAGCATACTCCGCACGACAATCGAAGCTTTGTAAGTAAGTTCACATTTACTATTAAACTCGCATCCCTTCCCTGCTTGGGTATATACTTCCGCGCATTCACTCTTCCTATATAGAGGCTAAATTCATGCGCTCTTTTGTTTTACGAGCTCGCGCGGCGCCAACCACCAGCAAAGCACTATTAGAAGGTGTTGGTAACGAGGCGCATACCGAGATCCTTGCTCATACCATGATGAACACTATGTTCGTGGCACAATCTCACCGTGAAGATGTGGTTGTCCACTTGGTATTAGAGAGCACGAAGGATTACTCGCGCACGATTACCATTCGTTCAAACGACATTACCAATATTGGCGGTTTTCACGAGTCAACGTTGATCGCTGCCGTTGCCCGTGCGTTGGACGCATCTGTTGGCATGGGTAAAGAGCAGCTTCGTGAAGTTGAACCAGGTATTACGGTTCGTACAGTGAGCTTTGAACGCTTGGTGCAAGAACTGGCGGAAGATCACCAACTTTATATGTTGGACAAGAAAGGCGAATTTGTTCGTGACGCAGAAATTGGTGAAAACCCATGTTTCTTACTAACCGATCACATTCCGATGCCGAAGAAGTCGTTCAACAGCTTGAAGCGCCTAGGTACTGAGAAGATCAGCTTAGGTCCTAAGATGCTTTTCGCTTCTCAGTGTGTGGTATTGATCCACAATGAGTTGGACATCCGCGAATTTTAGTTATTCGCGTACACGTTGCTAGATGATGAAAGAGGACTCGATTGAGTCCTCTTTTTTTGTTTCTGACTTTCTATGCAACGCTTATTTACCACCAATGCTCAAACGAGCAAAGCGAACGTCTGGCGAGAAGAAAGTGCGGCTATCGTTGATTAGCTGAGTATCACCTACTGCCTCAACTTCTTGCAGCATCTTGTAGAAGTTACCCGCTACCGTGATCCCACGAACTGGTTGAACGCGCTCTCCATCACGGCACAAGAAGCCACTCGCACCAAATGAGAAATCACCACTGACAGCATCCGCACCAGAGTGGACACCTTGCAGTTCGACTAACTCTAGGTACTCACCTGCTTTGACTTCTAACGCACTGCTGTTGCCTGTCGCAATCACTTTGTGATTCGCTGATACGTCTAAGCTCGATTTTGCACTGCGAGATGCACTTGCTGTCGAGACTGCGCCCAAGTAACTTGCGGTCTGGCTGTTGTGTAGCAAGGTTTTCAACTCACCATTAGCAATCATCACATTATCTTGAGTAGCGAAGCCTTCACTATCAAAACTCGCGATTGCCATACCATTTGGCATGTAAGCCGCATCGGTAAAGGTGATCAGTTCACTTGCAACGCTTTGACCAAGCTTGTCACCCAGTGGCGAGATGCCTTTCATCGCACTCACACCAGAAAACGCACTGCCGAAAGCACCGAATAAACTTGCAAGCGCATTGATGTGGAAAATAGCGGGGTAGTTACCCGTCGCAACTGGTGCGCCATCAAGGAGGTCGCGAGCAAGGTTGTAACCGCCTTCTATACAATAAGCTGGATCCAACTCATCAAAACGGCGACCTAGCGACATTCTACCTGCCATCGACTGTTTGCCATCTTTTTCAAATAAGGTATACGCGTAACAAGTGAACGAACGCTCGAAATGTTGACATAACGTACCTTGAGTATTCGCGATGATGAGCTGAGTTTCACCGTCACTGTAACCATTGTATGGTGAGCTTGAAGCGTGAGGCAGGGCCACAACACCTTGCTCAAGTGCAAGGGACAGCTCAATTTTCTCATCGACCGATGTGGTATCTTCTTGCGCAATTTCTGCAATATCAGTGGTGATTTTGCTGTTTACGCAGCTGATGGTTTGATGTTCATCTTGCTTGGAAAAGCGAGCACTTTGCAGCGCGTTGGTGAGCATCAAATCTAAACTTGGTTGCTCGAGTGATTCAGAATAACTGGTCGCAACACGGGCATCTTTAATGACTCGAACGCCCAGCACTTGGCTTGAGCTAACTTTGTACTCATCCAGCTTGCCTTGGTTTGCTTTCAGCGAAAAGCTGCTGTTACGGTTCACAATCACGTCCGCTTCCGCACCTTGGCGTTTGGCTTCTGACAGGACGTAATCAACCGCGTTAAGAAGTTGTTGTTCTTGGCTCATTAGTTACCGCCTCCTACCAGAATATTGTCCACTTTAAGGGTTGGTTGGCCGACTGTTGTAGGTACTGAGCCACTCACTGAACCACACATACCTGGAGCAAGTGCCATGTCCTTACCGACCATACTGATTTCTTTCAATACTTTAGGACCAGTGCTGATCAGTGTCGCCGCTTTCAAAGGCTTGGTAATTTTGCCATTTTCAATCAAATACGCTTCACGAACAGCGAAGTTAAATTCGCCCGTCCCAGGTTGAACGGAGCCACCACCCATCTTCTTGGCGTAAATACCGCGTTCGATTCCCGCAAGCATATCATCGAGTGAATGCTCGCCTTCTTCGATAAAGGTATTGCGCATGCGCGAGGTTGGTGCGAACTTGTAGTTCTGACGACGACCAGAGCCTGTTGGCTCGTAACCTGTCTTCATGCCGCCCATTTTATCGACCATAAAGCTAGTTAGCTTACCGTCTTTGATCAGTTGGGTACGCTGCGTTGGCAAACCTTCGTCATCAACGTGGATTGAGCCCCATTCGTTGGTCATAGTGCCATCATCTACTGCGTTTACTGCGGTATGAGCGATCATCTCACCCATTTTGTCGTGGAATACTGACGCCTTCTTCGCAACCGAAGTGGTTTCGAGTAAGTGACCACACGCTTCGTGGAAGATAACGCCGCCAAAGCCGTTACCAATTACCACCGGCATTTCACCCGATGGACAAGCATCCGCCCCCAATTTCACTAGCGCTTGTTGAGCGATAGTTTGACCCAGCTCTTTCGCTTCGATCTGTTCGCTAAACTCCCAACCGGCAAGTGCCCCTGGGCCTTCCATGCCAGAAGACTGCTCATTACCTTTTTGAGCAACGGTGTTACCCGCCACACGAATGTAGTGACGCGTATCGTCTACATGCAAACCTTCTGAGTTGAAGATAGACACTTGCTGCTCGCGCTGAAGCACACTACCAATGAACTGGCTGATGTACTCACTTTCTGCACGCGCAGCTTGGTCAACTTTCAATAGAAACGCGATTTTTGAATCTAAGTTGGCATCCTGACTTAACGGCATGCGGCAACCGTGTTGGATTGGGTAGCGGTTCAAATTTAAAGAACCTGCTGACGCGATTTGCTCACGCTTGTCTTTTGCCGCAAGCAATGAGGTTACGCGTTTTAGCTCGGCTTCGTCCGTGCTATTGGTGTATCCATAAAGCACTTTGTGACCGAAGAAGAGGCGAATACCGATACCAAAATCAATCCCCGAATTGATCTTGTCCACCTCACCAGATGCGATCTGGACGGTGTTAGTTTGATGATGTTCAACGAATAGTTCAGCGAAATCAGCCCCTAAAAAGAGAGCATGATCGATCACTGACTTCGCTGTTGCAGAATTAAGCATGAAGTCTCCTTGCTCGATGATCGTCTTAGCCTTCCTAATTAACTGTCGAAAAGTTCAACAAAGTTAAATTGGCAACGCGTTAAATTTTAACAGTTTTTTAACCTTGTTTTGTGCTAATCCTTGCTTAGCGAGACCACGATTATTTATTAAATATTCCAGGTTCAGCTCTTTCACCAGAGCGTTGCACTAGTAAATTCCACACGACGAACCATTTAGATGCTTACTCTATCACTCACCTCGCATAATTGAATACTCAATAATAATTACTCTCAAAAAACGTATCCCTTCCGCAATGGTCCTGCTATCATCCGAGCGAAATAGTCGGGGGGCCACGCGATAAGCGTTGGCTGAGATCGAGATTCGAGACCCGTTGAACCTGATTCAGTTAGCACTGACGTAGGGAACTATGCGCACTTTGCCTTTCGCCGCCCCTCTTAGGTAAGCGATAGCGATCGAAAAATCGATCTATCTGCAACGGTCAAAGTCAGTTCCTATACGTCTTGTAGTAGGAGCGACCATGACGCAGCAATCACAACCTCATTCACATCACACGCCAGCCTTGCCTACCCCTATCGTATTGACCATCGCGGGCTCAGACAGTGGTGGCGGTGCAGGTATTCAAGCCGACATCAAAGCGATGTCCGCAACCGGCAGTTTTGCTTGCTCGGTAATCACGGCGATTACTTCGCAAAATACCCAAGGCGTTTCTGCGATTTTCCCCATTCCTCTCGACCATGTAGAGAGCCAACTTGATGCAGTATTTACCGACCTCAACATCGTTGCAGTCAAAGTGGGCATGCTAGCCGACTCCAACATCATCAAAGTTGTTGCAGACAAAATTAAACAATACCAGCCAAAACACCTCGTGATTGACCCTGTAATGGTGGCCACCAGCGGCGATCTATTACTGGAACAGTCGGCAATCAGCACATTAAAAGAAGAGTTAATTCCACTGGCAGACATCATCACTCCTAACCTGCCAGAAGGTGCAGCATTGACGGGTAAGCCAGTGCCTCAATCAGAATCTGAAATGAACGATATGATTACCGACCTTCGTGCACTTGGTGCCAAAGCTATTCTGCTCAAAGGCGGTCATCTTGAAGAAAATGAAAACAGCAACGATCTGCTGATCATGCAAGACTGTGCCGAGTTAATCAGCGCCAAGCGTTTTCCGACCAAAAACACCCACGGTACGGGCTGTACACTGTCTTCCGCCATTGCGTCTTACCTTAGCCAAGGCAACAACCTACACAAAGCAGTGCACCTTGGTAAGCAGTACATCAGCCAAGCTATCGCACACGCTGATGAATTGGATGTCGGTAAAGGTCACGGCCCTGTGAATCACTTTTTTTCGGGTCATACTTATGTTCGCTAACGCGATTGGCATTCAGCTTTCCGACGCCAGTTTGCAATACAAAGACAGCCAAACACCGACTTTAGCGAAAGTGAACATGGTCATTCCTATCGGTCAATGGACGGTATTACTCGGGCGAAGTGGCTGCGGAAAAACCACGATATTGCGTTACTTAGCTGGCCTACTGGATAACCAAGTTGACTGGCATGGCGAACTCATCACAACCGATGGCGCCGCACTGCATGACCGTATCGCTTACATGGCTCAGCAGGATTTATTGCTACCGTGGCTTAACGTGCTGGATAACGTCTGCCTTAGCTCGCGCTTTTCTCACGCCAACTCAAATTCAGCGGATGATAAACAACGTGCTCTCAACTTATTAGAGCACGTTGGGTTGGCTGATTATGCTAACGCCAAACCCGCTCAACTCTCTGGAGGTATGCGACAACGCGTAGCCCTTGCTCGCACTCTGATGCAAGACAAACCTTTGGTTTTGATGGATGAACCTTTCTCGGCATTGGACGCCGTGACTCGCCACAAATTGCAAACTCTCTCTGCCGAGCTACTAAAGGACAAAACCGTTGTCTTGATTACGCACGACCCACAAGAAGCGGTGCGATTGTCACACCAACTCTATGTGTTGCAAGGCACGCCTGCTCAAGCGCAGCACTTGGTTGTTCCGGACGCCAAGCCACCAAGATCTCTCGATGGAGAATGCGCAACATTGCAACAAGCGATTTTGGATCAATTGGAGAAAGACTATGAGTGATATGACTCAGTACAACTCCGTTTCGGCGCGTATTAATAAAAAGGAACGCGTGACTAACCCAGCTCTGCGTCTGCTGATCAGCGCAGCCGTGATCTTAGGTTTGTGGCAGCTCATTGTAGTGGTGTTCGACATGCCAAGCTTCATCTTGCCATCACCAATTGAAGTATTGGATAGATTAGTCACTCGATACGACGTGCTGCTCAAACACACTTGGGTAACGGCACAAGAGATCCTACTTGGCCTCACACTCGGCTTATCGGTGGGTTTGCTATTTGCTTTGCAAATGCTGATGTTCGAGCCGCTCAAACGCTGGTTATTGCCGATTCTTATCGCTAGCCAAGCCATTCCAGTATTTGCTATCGCGCCCGTGTTGATGCTGTGGCTCGGTTACGGCATCGCGTCAAAAGTGGTGATGGCGGCGATCATCATCTTTTTCCCTGTAACAACTTGTTGTTACGACGGACTGCGCAACACCCCCACCGGCTATCTCGATCTTGCCAAAACCATGGGCGCATCGAAATGGCAATTACTGCGCCATATTCAACTACCTGCCGCCCTACCAACGTTAGCGTCTGGTATTCGTGTTGCCGTGGTTATTGCGCCGATTGGTGCCGTGGTCGGTGAATGGGTTGGTTCAAGTGAGGGCCTAGGCTATCTGATGCTGCAAGCCAACGCTCGCATGATCATCAATGAAATGTTCGCGGCGCTGTTTATTCTCGCCGCACTGTCTATCACACTCTATTTCACCACTGACAAATTACTGAAAAAAGCCATTCCCTGGGAAAACAAATAGGGAAAGAAAAAGGAAGAACCCCGTGAATAAAAACAAACTCATGAGCGCTGTAACTCTGCTCGCATCAATTGTTTCAACTAACGTACTTGCTGCCGAAAAAGAGCTTACTTTAATGCTGGATTGGTTCGTTAACCCGAACCATGGCCCTATAGTGATTGCACAAGAACGAGGCTACTTTAAACAGCAAGGTTTGAAGGTAGATATCCAAGAACCCGCCGACCCAAGCACACCACCTAAACTAGTTGCAGCTGGCAAAGTCGATATGGCGATTTCATACCAACCTAGCCTGACCATCGACGTAGCGGCTGGCTTGCCATTAATTCGCTCTGCGACCTTAATTGCAACTCCCCTCAACACGTTGATGGTGTTGGATAACGGTAAGAACGATAACCTTGGCGACCTTAAAGGCAAGAAAATCGGTATTGCTATCGCAGGTAACGAAGAGGCGACAATCGGCACCATGCTTGCGCAGGAGAACGTGAAGTTTTCTGACGTGCAAATCATCAACGTCGGTTGGGCTCTCTCTTCCTCTCTCGCATCCGGTAAAGTAGACGCTATTTGGGGCGGCTTGCGTAACTTCGAAACCAACCAACTTGCGCTAGAAGGCTACAAAGCCAAAGCCTTCTTCCCAGAAGAACACGGCGTACCAGCGTATGACGAACTGGTGTTTGTGGCGAATGCAAAAACCTATGACAAAGCGGCTATCAAAGCGTTCAACAAAGCGCTGGAGCAAGCGACCACTTACATCGTCAACCATCCTAAAGAGTCTTGGAAAGAGTTTGTCGCTTACTCGCCAGACACACTAAACAACGAGCTCAACCAACGCGCTTGGAATGACACGTTAACTCGTTTCGCGCTTCGCCCATCAGCAGTCGATCTAAAACGCTATGACGACTACGCCGAGTTCATGTATTCACAAAAAATCATCAAAACACTGCCAAAAGCGAAAGATTACGTACCGAGCTTTGACTAATTCTACTGACCTTAGGATCTCAGCCTAGGGTCTTTTGATAACGAGATACCCATAATGAAATACCAAGATTTGATCGACGCTTGCCGCCAAGATTGGCAAGAATACACCGAGCATGCCTTTGTGCAGCAATTGGCCAAAGGCACACTGGCTCAACCTTGTTTTCTGCATTACTTAAAGCAAGATTTCTTATTCCTAAAACAGTACGCACGAGCTTATGCGCTGGCAATCTACAAAGCGCGTACGTTAGACGATATGCGCCGCGCACTACCAAGCGTACATGCGCTTTTAGATTCAGAGATTGCCCACCATGTTACCTACTGCGGGCAGTGGGGATTGACGGAATCTGATCTCGAAAACGAGCCGGAAGATTTTGGCACGGTGGCTTACACGCGCTACGTATTGGATGCGGGAATGACGGGCGACTTAGTTGACTTGTATGCCGCGCTCGCCCCTTGCTCCATCGGCTACGCCGTCATTGGTAAAATGCTGATTGAAGATGAAAACACGGTATTCGAAGGCAACCCTTACGCAAGTTGGATTAACTTGTACGGCGGTGAAGAGTTCCAATCAGGCGTGGCAAGTGGGGCCGAACACTTTAACCAGTTGCTGGCTGAAATCGACATCCACAGCCAGCGCGGTCAAAACCTGATTCAGGTCTTCAAAACCGCAACGCGTATGGAAGTGGCGTTTTGGCAACAAGGTCTAAACGCACAATAAGGTTAATTGGAGAATCTCATGTTAATAGAACAAATCACTCAAACATTAACCGCAGTGCGTCAGCAAAAGCCTTTAGTCGTGAACATTACCAACTACGTGGTGATGAACAACACGGCGAACGCTTTGTTGGCTATCGGTGCTTCGCCAATCATGGCGCATTCAAAGCAAGAAATGGCAGAAATGATGTCGTTTGCTGGCGCTTTGGTGATCAACATCGGCACCCTAGACAGCGTTTGGACACCGCGCATGATCTACGCTGTCGAGCAAGCTAACTCGAACGGTAAAATCGTTGTGCTCGACCCTGTCGGTTGCGGCGCAAGTTCACTACGTACCGAAACCTCGCGCGAAATCGCCCGCCTTGCAAACAAGTTAATCATTCGTGGTAATGCGTCCGAAATCATTGCTCTCGCTGGTGAGCAAGCGCAAAGCAAAGGTGTAGATGCACTCGACAGTAGCGATACTGCGCTAGGAGCCGCTCACTTCTTAGTTGAAGAATACGGAGCAAGTGTGGTGATCTCCGGCGAAACTGACTACATCGTGACAAAAGAGCAAACCGTACAGCTGAATAATGGTCACGAGATGATGCCATACGTAACCGGAATGGGCTGCACACTGACGGCACTGACTGGCGCTTTCGCAGCAATCGGCGACGAAACAGGCCTTGCTGCGGCAGCGGTGCTTGGCGTTGTGGGTGAAATTGCGGCTGAGCAAGTGCGAGGGCCAGGTAGCTTGCAAATGCATCTTTTGGATGAGCTTTACCAACTGGATGAAGAAACACTGGCAACACGTCTTAAATTACAAGTGAGATAAATCACTTCTCAATGCTTTAAACGCCTCTCACTCCAAAGACAGTGGGAGGCAAAAGGAAACATAATGAACGCCTATCGTTTGTATTTGGTCACCGACGACCAACAAGATTTATCCACTCTCAAACACGTTGTAAGAAAGGCGGTAGAAGGTGGGGTCACCATGGTACAGGTGCGCGAAAAACATGGTGACGTTCGTGCATTTATTGAACGAGCTCAAGCCGTAAAGACGATCCTTGAAGGCACTGGAGTCCCGTTAATCATCAATGATCGTGTTGATGTTGCCCTTGCTGTTGATGCTGATGGTGTCCACTTGGGGCAATCAGATATGCCCGCAACTATCGCTCGCGAGTTGATTGGACCAAACAAAATTCTCGGTTTATCCATCGAAAATGAAGAGCAGCTTGCAGAAGCGGACTCTCTTCCGATTGATTACATCGGTTTGAGCGCGATCTTCGTGACGCCAACCAAAACCAACACCAAAAAACATTGGGGTATTGATGGTTTGAAGATGGCGTTAGAGACGACTTCACTACCGATTGTTGCCATTGGCGGCATTAACGAGAGTAACATTCCGCAGCTTAGCGCCACTGGTGTTCATGGTTTGGCTTTGGTTTCTGCCATTTGTCATGCAGAAAATCCAACCAAAGCAGCAGAATACTTACTTTCTCTGATGGATTAAGACCCCAACGCTTAAGGATGAGCGCCTTTACCCTTCGGATAAATGTCATCAATTCATCACTCAACCTTCATTCTCTCGTCAAATTGACAAAGCGTTGATAAGTTTTTCACGCCAGATAACGTAAGATAAGCCCCTTATTTTCACGTGGTTGAATAACCCTCAATAAAAACAAAACGCTCTCAATGAAAACCAAAAAATATGGATTGATGATGCTCGCCTTGTTTGTTCTTGGCATCATCCCAATGTCGCTGTTTGGCTCTTATCATGATCTCACCTCACAGGTGCCTGAAAGTCTGGGTATTACTTTTACTTTGCTCACTGATTCTGCTGGCAGCAAAGGCTTTTTAATTACCTTAACACTGCTACTGCTTTCTTTATTTCGCTTTAAACCAAGTCGCACTGAGTGGATGCAAAAACTCTCAATGTTAGGGCTGTTACTTGTGATTGGCTTTGCCAGCAAAACGGGGCTAAAACTGATGACAGAAAGCCCGCGCCCGTACACGGAATTGCTCGCAGCAGAACAATTGATTGAAACACCAGAAACGTTTTATCAGTTGGAGACAAAGCAACAAGCCAACGTAATTAACCAGATTTCTGAACAAGTCAGTGATTGGCGGACACGCCATTGGCAAGGCGAGAAAGACTATTCTTTCCCATCCGGCCATACGATTTTCGTTTCGATTTGTTTGGCTTTCTTTGGTGGGTTGTTCTTACAGAACAAGTGCTATATCTCTGCACTGTCATTGTGGATGTGGGGAATGAGCGTCGCATATAGCCGCTTATGGCTGGGCATGCATCGCCCTGAAGATTTAATAGGTTCGGTCTTGTTTGTCGCTATTGTATTTACTTTACTCCCGACATTTCAAATTAAGAAACAGATGCCATTTGTTTCTCTCGCTTCGCGCTAATGTGAACGATGACTAGATAAAAAAGAAGCCAGCGATTCGCTGGCTTCTTGCTTTCAAGCGCTACTTTTTTCTAGCCATTTTTTGGTGGTTCAAACGCCGTTAGTTCTAATTCTGGGCCAGTGTATTTTTCAATACGAACCAGTGCCGAGTTCGCCGCACAGCCGTTTGCAAGTCGAGAGGTCGGAATATCCAACGTTAACACGTTACAACCGCCGTTCTTACAAATGCCGGTTTTCGGATCCAAATCCGGCCAACCGCCTTCATGAATACACACTGAACCTTGCTTGATTCGGTCAGTCACTTCTGCACCAACCAATACTTGGCCACGGTTGTTAAACGCACGAACTAGATCGCCCGTTTTAATACCACGCGCTTTCGCATCTTCAGGGTGAATCCAAATAGGTTCACGGTTTGCAATTGCGTACTCTTCGCGAATCTTCGCGTAGTTAAACTGGCTGTGTAGACGATGCGCTGCGTGCGCGGTCATCAGCTGCAACTCGCCATCTTTTGCATTGCCGGTGTACTCGGTTGGTGCCATCCATGTTGGGTGTGGAGGACAGTCTTCCAACTGGTAACCTTCAATCGTTTTCGAGAAGATTTCAATCTTACCACTTGGCGTACCTAGCGGGTTCATGATCGGGTCTTCACGGAAATCCGCGTAACGAACAAACTGTGCGTTCTTCTCGTTCCACTTCATCTCGATCAGTTGGTTATCTTCCCAGAACTTGCTGAAGTTCGGCATTGCTACGCGAGAGCCACGGCCACCTTGTTGCGCCACCTTGTAGAAGCCGTACAGCCATTCCATTTCAGTTTTACCTTCGGTGTACACATCACGTCCACCCGGTGCTAGCATCTCCGCCATGTCCGCGAATACATCGAAGTCATTACGCGCTTCACCTTGCGGCTCAACCACTTGCTTCATTGGCACCAAGTGTTGGTTACTGTAGTCACCCGTCATCGTTAAGTCGTTGCGCTCGAACGATGTGGTGATTGGTAGGACGATGTCCGCGTGCTTCGCAGCCGCTGTCCAGTAAGGTTCTGAAATCACGATCAGTTCAGGCTTTTGCCATGCTTTAATCAAGCGGTTGGTATCTTGGTGGTGAGTAAAGTTCGCACCACCTGCCCACCAAATCATCTTGATATCTGGGAACGTCAGTTCATGGCCGTTGTGATGGTAGGATTGACCTGGGTTTTCCAACGCCTCGACAATACGCGCCACAGGGAAGCTTTGCACCGCGCCAGATACCGCCCAGTCGTTACCCGCAGAAGAGCCGCCACCCAGTGATGCTGAAATCGCAGGAAGCACGCCAGCGTCACGAGCAGGGTTACCACCGTTTGAGTAGTGGTAAGAGAAACCAAAACCACCGCCCGGTAAGCCGATTTGACCCAACATCGTTGCCAGTGTAACCAGCATCCAGTGACGCTGTTCACCGTATTGTTGGCGCTGCATGCCCCAACCCGCCATCAGCATGGTGCGGTTTTTACTGAAGATGTCAGCTAAGAGCTCAAGTTGCTTCGCGGGTACGCCACAGATTTGCGATGCCCACTCCGCTGATTTTTCTACGCCGTCTTCTTCGCCCATCAGGTACGCTTCAAATTTGTCGTAACCAGCGGTGTATTTATCGAGGAAGGCTTTATCGTGCTTACCTTGTTTCACCAAGGTGTGTGCGATACCCATCATCATCGCTACGTCGGTCATTGGGTGAGGAGCAATCCACTCCGCATTCTCGCCAAAGAACTCGATGGTTTCAGAACGAATAGGGTCAATCGCAATAACCGTCTTGCCTGATTTTTTTAATTGATGGAAGAACTCAAGACCAGCACAGTCTGTTGAGCTCCACGCGATTTTTAGGGTGTTGATCGGGTTTAAGCCCCAAAGTACAACCACGTCGCTGTGCTCTAGTACCACTGGGTACGTGGTTTGTTGCTCGTACACTTCGATAGAGCCCACAACGTGCGGCATGATGATCTGCGCAGCACCCGTTGAGTAGTCACCCAAGTGGCCTGAATAGCCGCCCGCCATGCTCATGTAACGTTGCAGCAAGGTTTGTGCTTTGTGCAGCACGCCACTTGAACGCCAGCCGTAAGAACCAGCAAACACAGAAGCTGGGCCATATTCTTTGCGAATTCGCATGTGCTGTTCGTGGATCAGCTTGTAAGCCTCATCCCAAGACACACGCACAAACTCATCACTACCGCGCACACCTTCTGGCGACGATGGGTTTGCCAAGTAGCCTTTACGTACCATTGGGTACTTCACACGCGCCTTGGTATGCACTTGGTCAGGCCCAGTAGTTTGTAGACTATTTGGTACAGTTTGTGGAAGAGCATTAGTAGTCGAAACCAACTTACCATCTTTCACTTCACATAACATTGGGCCCATGCGGCCCGCTGTCAAAATGCCCTTGCCACGCTGGTTTGAAGACGCAACAGACATAGGTGCAAAAGAAGTAAATGCCATGGCGCCAGCCGCCATACCTGTGCCTTTTAGAAATCCACGACGGGTTAAATTAGTCATAATCTTATCCTTCTATTTATCGTTAGTGACCAACCACATCTTTCGCGTGGTGCTGGAAGAACTTAGTAAGAATTTCTAGGTTTTCGGCAGTGATGTCTGTTCGATCACCCATACTCTTCGCCACTGGTCCCCATGCGTTCACTGTGAAGTGATTTGAAGGAATTTTCGCGTGACAAGTTGCACAATAAACGTTGTCTAGCTCTTCTGCGTATGACCAAACTGGGTCAAGTGTATCCACAACAGGAGAATCGATCGTGCCTGTTAGTGACACTGCGCGCCATTCGTTGCCGTAAACGTCGGCCTTAAACTCACCGCCCTCAAGAGCTTGCTGACCTTGCTCGGTTAGCGTTGCTACGATGGCACGTTGACCTTCACCCATGTACAGCACTTGCTCTGCGCCTTTCATTTGGAATGCGTCCAACTTAACAGTACGCTCATCACCTTCAGAGCTGATTACTTCTAACTTCGTCGTTGGGTTAATTTTACCCATCTCACCCATTGCGATTTCAGTCACAGGGTAAACGACTTTGGCACCAGGTGATGTTTTTGTGGTGAAGCTCATCAACGTTTCAAATGCCTTGCTGTCTAGCTCAGCTTCTGGTGCAAAGTGAGCAACGCCTTTGTGACAATCGATACACGTTTGATCGTTCGCTTTTGCGTACTCGTGCATTTTCGCTGCATCGCGAGATTGCTCAAATTCTTCCATCGCGTCAAAGTCGTGGCAAGAACGGCACGTTGCAGAGTCGTTTTCACGGAACTGCTCCCACACCATCTCCGCAAGCTCTTTGCGGTGCGCTTCGTATTTTTCTGGCGTGTCGATCTTGCCAGTCACAAACTCATGGTAGATGTCTTTCGATGCACGAATCTTCGTGATCAGGTAGTCCATCGGTTCTTGTGGGATGTGGCAATCAGAACACTCGGCACGAATGCCTTTCGCATTACTGAAGTGCACTGAGCCTTGGTACTCTTTGTAAGGGATTTCCATAGAGTGGCACGAGAGACAGAACTCAGTATCAGAGGTGTAATGCATTACCGCTGCAGTACCACCTAATGTTAACCAGCCCACACCAATGCCGGCAGCAACCAGCAGTGCAACATATCGTTTTTTTATTGACATAATTAGCAACACTTCCAAATAAAATGTAATTATAGATCGCAAAATACTACTTTATAGGTAGTTCTCTCTTGATCCACATCATTTCCGTGTTGCTCTATGTGTCTCAAGTATGAAATTTCGTTATTTTCATCCCATAAATGAATATTCAGTAAGAATTCATTACCCAACCAGGCATTCACCACACAAATCACTTTTGTAAGTGCAACCGTTTGATTAAAGAGATAAGAGGATGAGAAACTGGCTCTCTACATAAATGCTGTAAGGACACGCATGTCAGTTTATATTGAGACTCACCGAAGCCGATTAAGACCTATCGAAGCCAGCGATTGGGAACTATTTCAGCGATTACATTCCGAACCAGAGATCATTGAGCTCTGTTTTGATCGCCCGAGCGAAAAACAAATAAAAGAAAAATTTGCTTCGCGATTATTACCATGGACACCAGACAGTCCGCACTGGCTTTGCCTCGTCATACTAGATAAGCAATCTGAACAACCGATTGGCGTCACTGGCCTTGCCATTGAAGAAGGTAACGCAGAGGTGGGTTACTTACTTTTGCCTGAATTTCATGGCCGACAGTTTGGAACAGAAACCCTTCAAGCGCTTCTAAATTGGGCGAGAGCAACACATGACATCGACCGCTTTTCCGCTACGGTCACTGAAGGGAATATTGCTTCAGAGCGTGTTCTCATGAAGTGCGGATTCGAGCTATCTGAAGTCATTCCTGACGCATACCAAATTGGCGACAAGCGTTACGCCGACAAAATCTACTCGCTACAAAAATAAGGATGTATTTTGAATAAAGTAGTCATCGTTACTGGCGCAAGCCGAGGCATTGGAGCCGCAACAGCGAAAAAACTGGCCGAGCAAGGCTATGCCGTGTGTGTTAATTACCGTGCGCAAAGTGAAGCAGCTCACCAAGTGGTCAGAGATATACAAGCAAATGGCGGAAAAGCGATCGCCGTTCAAGCAGATGTATCGGACGAGCAACAAGTGCTCAATCTTTTCGATGCAACAGAAAACGCACTAGGCTCAGTCACCCATTTGGTCAACAACGTTGGCATTCTATTTACTCAGTCACCGTTGGCGGAAATCAGCTTGGAACGCTTTCAGAAAGTAATGAACACTAATGTGAATAGCTGCTTTCTTTGTTGTAGAGAAGCGGCGAAGCGATTCAGTACTGGTGGCGCAATTGTGAATGTTTCTTCTGGGGCATCACGCTCAGGCGCGCCATTCGAATATGTCGATTACGCCACATCAAAAGGCGCAATGGATACCTTAACCAAAGGGCTATCGCTTGAATTGGCAGACCGAAATATTCGCGTCAATGGCGTTCGACCTGGTTTCATTTATACCGATATGCACGCCGATGGTGGAGAACCAAACCGAGTGGATAGGCTCAGCCCTCAAATTCCACTGAAACGGGGCGGTACGGTAGAAGAAGTGGCGAATGCGATCACTTGGCTACTCAGTGATGAAGCTTCTTATGTTACAGGCTCTTTTATCGATCTTTCAGGCGGTAAGTAAAATGGAAGTCAACATTCGACAAGCAACTCCTGACGATTTGGATGCAATTTTTGAATTAAACCTACAAATCAACGCACTGCATTTTGCCAACGCGCCTGAAGCTTTTGTAGCACCTTCGGAAGACGACCGAGCGTTCCTCACTCAGGCTCTCGAGAATGATGAACGCTTGTTTTTAGTCGCAGAACATGAAAAGGAGGTAGTCGGCTTTTTAACCGCGATGATCACTCAGAATGAAACCGTCAGCTTTCTGATCAAAGATCCAATTTGTCGAGTAGGAACGATTGTCGTCAATGAAGAACATAAGCAGCAGGGCATCGGTCGCCAACTGCTTGAGGCTTGTGAGCAATGGGCTCGCGATGCCAATGCTACACAAGTTCGATTAGAAGTGATGGAATTCAATCAATCAGCACAGCGGTTTTACGACAAGCAAGGTTTTAAAACTAACTCACGCATTATGCTGAAACATTTGTAACGATAACGACAATTAAGCGCTTTTCACGACTAAAGCCACCTAAATCGCATTTATCGATGCAATTTATCCCCTGATTTTAGAAAAGACGATATGATGTGCGGATAAAGGAGATTCGAACATGATTTATCTTTTCGATTGGGGGAACACCTTAATGGTGGATTTCCCTCACGCACAAGGAAAAATGTGCGATTGGGAACACGTAGAAACGATTCCTCTGGCCAAAAAAACACTGGCAACACTTTCCCAAAATCATGCTATTTACATCGCGACCAGTGCGTCTGATTCCAACATGGAAGAGGTTCAGCGTGCGTTCGTCCGCGTCGACTTAGACCAGCACTTAAATGGCTACTTTTGTTTTGCCAATCTCGGCATCGCTAAAAACCAACCTGAGTTTTATCTTGCTATCGCAAAACAGCTAGGGGTTAACGTGAGTGAGTTAACTATGGTTGGCGACTTGCCCTATAAAGACATTTACCCTGCAATGCAAGCTGGCGTAAATACGATTTGGTTTAATCCAACAGGAGCCAATGCGCCAGCCGATCCCATTCCGAATCAAATTCGCTGTTTATCTGAACTCGTACCTTAACCATCACTAACCTGCACTAATCAAGGAAGATGAATGCAAATCAGACCCATCCAGGTAAGCGATATCGAGCGCTTTACCGAACTGTGGAACCGAGTCTATGCCGAAGGTAAATACCTGCGCAGTCCGGCTCCAGATAAAGACACCCTGACCAATATTTTACGTCGCGTAGAACTTGAATCGATTCCTCAATTTGTTGCTTTGGACCATCACGTTCTGATTGGTAGTGTAGAGATTTTTCCTGCCGAACTGTGCGGTTATGAAGGCGGTCAACTCACTAGCACAGGCATTTTAGGTATTCATATTGATAGAACATTCAGAGGAAAAGGGCTAGGTAAGCAGCTATTGTCTGTCGCACTTAAAAGTGCCTGGGAATATGGTTACGACACCATTGTACTTAATGTTTATAAGGACAACCTTGCCGCGATAGCGTTGTACGAACGATTTGGATTTGAGCACCATGGTGAACTAGGAGAAGTCACTCTCCCCAATGGCGAAGTGTTGATGAGTCAGAAGATGATGTTAAGCGCGCCTAACAACCCTCAGTAACGTGTCCTCGGACGATAGACTCTGTGGATGCTTGATTTACATAATAGAAATAGCATGCCTCTTCTGCCAAGGTATAACCTTGCGGCCAAATGTACACCACCCGATCAAGACCTGACTGGTCGACAAATTGATAATCGGGAATAGATACAAAGTGGGTACTGTTTGGGTGTTGCTGACCAATAATACAAAAGTCACTGCCTTTGCAGGGAACAGCAATTTTGGACACGCCACTCTGCGGCAAATCGATTTCTAATAACGCGCCAATGCTATTGGCGCTCGCTTCTGGCATACCACTTAAGGTTTTTACGTTCCTATCAATATAGTGGACTTGGTTTTGCTCGGCAGCATTGTCTATCACCACTCGGGCGTTAAAAAATTTAAGCGCGGTACCCAATGACGAATTGGAACTGTGTAACATCGACGCATAGGCTTGGCGATGAATGTGGAGTAGTGTTGGCAACGCAGCCAAAGCGATGAAAGCCAAAGTGGCGAGCACCATGGTGATTTCCATCAGAGTAAATCCCTTTAATCTCACTTTTTTATCTCAGCAGAATGAATGGTCGTTTGCCTCACATCCATGTGAGACCTTGCCAATATATCGCTGATTTAAAACGTTTAAAGCCCTAGTAGATGACAAACAAGAGTCATGGGCCAAAGTTGAGACCGCTCGCCAAGTTACTATGCAAACGCACACATTTATGTGTCAATTTTAGGACTTTATTTATCAATCACTTATTTACTGAAGTAGATTACCCGAGTAGTGGAACGTTATTACGAACAAGTCCGCGACGTACGTTAGTGCACATCTTCCCGAAACGACGGATCTCATCAAACTGCGGAATCACACCCCGCTCCATGGCTGACTCCCAATAAGTAACCTCTGAATCCACCATTTCCAGTAACTTCTTTGGACAACCGATGCACTGCCCTTCCGGCCCACACACAAAGGTTTCCGGTTCGTAAATCGGTAGTTCAGCTTTTACTTGCTCGATGATATTACGCATCGCGGTCATTCGGTCTGGCTTTGCCGTCATCACTCTGCTCCACGGATTAAGATGAAGCAGAATTGTACTCACTGGCACGTGAATGTCCCTACCCAATTTAGGTATATTCTGTTTGAACCGATTTTTTTATCGTCAGATCTGGCTTTTTAACCACTAGATAGACCGCCGTGGCCGCCAATGCAAAGCCAGAAATGCCCATCCAATCAAACGACTCACCAAACGCGAGCCAAGCTTGAATCGCGGTTGTTGGCGGCACGAGGTAAAACACAGACGCCACACTCGAAGACGCGCCATTTCTCACCATGTACAGCAGCAGTAGGATAGCCACACAAGAGAGCACGACGACCAACCACAACACGGTCAAAATAAACTCCAGTTCCCACTGAACTTGCATGGTTTCAAACTGCATCGCAACAGGCAGAAACATGATGAGTGCGGCCAAATATTGCACCGTCGCACCACCAACCATATCCACCTGTTGGCAATGTTTTTTCTGATACAGCGTCCCTAACGTTATACCAACCAAAGACAGTAAACAGACTCCAATGGCTAAGAACTTATGTTGCTCAGACTGCCACTCCATGTTTCCCATCAGCACCATAGCGATGCCGACAAAGCCAAGAGCCAAACCCAGCCATTGCGAGGGTTTAAATTCCTCTTGAACAAACACCACCAGCAAAGCCGCGGTTAAAATCGGCTGAATGCCCACCAACAACGAACTCAGCCCTGCAGGCATACCCAAATCAATAGCGAAATAAGTGCCGCCTAAATAGAAGCCATGGATCAACACACCCACCACACAGCTGTGCCAGAAATCGCTTCCTGTTGGCAACCTTCTACGCAACATCGCCACAAGAACCAAAAACAGTAAGACATTGAATGCCATACGGATAGAAAGTAGTGTCGCTGGCTCGGCATACTGCAAACCAAAACGCGCACCAACAAATCCAGAAGCCCAAAGGATGACAAATACAAAAGGGATGGCTCGGATTAACATGATCGCCTCACTCACGCTTGTTTTATGTTTTGAGATACTGTTAATGTAATTAGGTACAGTGTTTTCAAAAAGTGACAGATGGAAGTGTTTTTATGGGTACAGATTTATTGGAAAGCGTTGAAGGGAATAAGTACCTCGTGGTGGAAAAGCACCTTAAACAAGCCATCAATGGTGGCGTTTACCAAGTGGATGATCGACTACCCTCCATTCGCTCGTTGAGCCAAGAATTAAACGTCAGTAAAAATACCGTGATTCGTGCGTATCAAGAGCTGGAAGCACAAAACTTGGTGTACTCGGTTCCCAAATCGGGTTATCGAGTTAAAGTCGCTTTGCCGACCTCTCGCTCGATTCCGGATCCGACTCGCGTGGATTTGCTCTCGATCTGCAAAGAAATCCTCACGTACCCTGAATACCAAGAGCGTTTGCCCGCAGGCTCTGCCCACCCAAACATTGACTCCCCCGCGATCAAAAGCTTGTACGCCGAGATTGGCCGCCACAGCCGCCAGCAAACGCATGTACCGAGCCATTACCAATTGCCACCCGGTGATCACCTCTTAATCAAACAACTGGCGAAAATCACACAAGATTTGGGCACGCCAACCAAGTTGGATGAGATCATGGTGACGCACGGCGCGCAGCAAGCAATTAGCCTAGCGCTGCGCGCAACGACACAAAAAGGCGATATCGTCGCGGTGGAGTCCCCTTGCTATTTTGGTAATTTATTGATGCTCGAATCACTCGGCCTCAAAGTGGTGGAAATTCCGAGTTGCCCACGAGACGGTATGTGCCCCGAAGCCTTAGCAAAAGCAATGGCGACATGGGACATAAAAGCGATCATCGTAACGCCAAACTTCACCAACCCAACTGGTGCCATGATGCCGCTAGAAAAGCGCCAGCAATTGCTATTGGCGTCTGGCAATATTCCTATTATCGAAGACGATGTGTTTGGCGGGTTAAGTTATAACAAGCCTTTGCCAAGCTTGAGGTTGCTCGATGACAAGCAACGCGTAATTTACGTGAATTCGTTATCCAAAACGCTCGATTCGCGTTTGAGAATTGGTTGGATGTTGGCGGGGCGATATCGAGATCAAATTGAGCAATATCTACTGTGTGAGAACATGGGCAGTTTGAATCTGATGCAATCTGCCGTGGCAACGTTTCTAACGTCAGGCAAGTATCGAACGCATACTGCGCGAATGGGTCGGGTTTATCAAAACAACATGCGCCGATTTATCCAGATGCTTCATCAATACTTAGATGAATACGAATCTCTAAAAAATCGATACCAGATCAACGCCGTGCAAGGTTCGTTCTTGCTTTGGTTGCGCCTGCCCAAAGAAACGGACAGCTATGCGTTGTATCAAGCGTGTAATCAACACAGAATCAGCCTACTTCCCGGTACCGTATTTGGCACTCAAGGACAATATCGACATTGCGTGCGCCTCAGCGTAGCAAACTTTGGTAGTGAAACCGATTGGATTCACGCGATGCAAACACTGGCAAAGTTGATAGCAAAGCATGTTCGTTAACTCGCTCTTGCTAAATGAACTTATGCCCGCATACGTAGACTGGTAACAACAAAAAACTCCACGCAAAGGTGGAGTTTTTTCGTATCGTTATCGCCCTCAGTGCGACTTAATTTGCCACATTCTCGCGACGTTTTCGGCTAAATTGGCAACGTTGACGTCGGCCTCTTTCATGGCCTCAGGTAAGCTCATCGCCCTTGGTACACAAGCAAACACCGCATCAATGCCGCACTCATAAACCGCCTGATAGTTGTCGCCCACACAGCCTGCTAATGCAATGACTGGTAAATTACACTGCTTAGCCACCTGAGCAACGCCCATCGGCGTTTTGCCATGTGCGGTTTGATGATCGATTCGACCCTCGCCTGTAAATACGATATCCGCATCCGCAACATGCTGAGCAAGTTTGACCGTTTCAAGCACAATCTCAATTCCCGGTTGCAAACGTGCTGGCGTGTACCCAAGCAAGGCCGCTCCCATACCACCAGCAGCACCCGCCCCTTCACGAGTCAGTACGTGCTTACCCGTCGCTTGTTCCGTCAACTCGCCAAACTTGCGCAATGCGTTATCGAGCAGAGTGACGTCTGACGCCGTCGCTCCCTTTTGTGGGCCAAAGATAGCCGACGCGCCTTTGTCACCACAGAGTGGGTTATCAACATCGCACGCTACCAACACTTCGCAAGTTGCTAAACGAGGGTCAAGACCAGAAATATCGATGGACGCAAGCGCCGCTAACCCGTCTCCATTTGGGGTAATTGCATGACCAGATTCATCAAGAAACGCCACCCCCAACGCGGTCAACATGCCCACGCCACCATCATTGGTAGCGCTGCCACCCAAACCAATGATTAAGCGTTGAATACCTCTGTCTAGCGCGTGTTTGATCAGCTGTCCGGTACCAATGCTGCTGGTCAGTTTTGGGTCGCGAGCATCACTCGGCACAAGGTGCAGCCCACTGGCCTCCGCCATTTCAATAACCGCGGTTTCGCCGTCGCCGAGGATGCCATAAAACGCTTCAACATCATTCCCTAATGGCGCGGTCACCGTTGTGAAGACTTGTTCGCCTTGAGTTGCATCAATCAAAGATTGAACCGTGCCTTCGCCACCGTCTGCGACCGGAACCGTAACAAACTCAGCATCATGCCATACGCGAGCAAGACCTGTTTTGATTGCCTCGCTCACTTGTTTGGCGGTTAAGCTTTCTTTAAATGAATCAGGTGCAATTACCACTTTCATACGTATTTCCAGAGACTTATAAGAGAACGAGGCTCAAAATGTACACCAATGCCATTGCCGTGACACCTTGAACGAGCGTAGCCATGGTTTGCGCGCGGTACGCTAAGCCCACCGACATGCGACTAAACTGCGAAACTACCCAGAAGAAACTGTCGTTTGCATGAGAAACCGTCATCGCACCTGCACCGATCGCCATCACCGTTAATACGCGGCCCATTTCTGAATCGAGCCCCAATTGCGTAAGCATAGGCGCAACCAAAGCCGATGTGGTCACCAATGCAACCGTTGATGACCCTTGCGCCGACTTTAGCGCAGCCGCAACGATAAATGGCATGAAAATACCCACGCCCAGCGCCGATAGCGTCGTACCTAAGTATTCACCTAGCGGCGTGGCTTTTAATACCGCGCCAAATGCACCACCCGCACCGGTAATCAAAAGAATAGGCGCAGCAGCCGTAATACCTTGGCTGATTCGCTCGCCAAATTCTTCAATCTTGTTGTCTGACTTGAGTAGGCGAACAGAAAGGAACAGGCCAATCACCAATGCCGTTAGTGGCTGTCCTAAGAAAGTCAGAACATCAAACACAAAACCTTCGCCCAACGGTAAGCTTGGGAATTTCGCGATAGAGCCAAAACAGATCAATAAGATAGGAACAAAAATAGGAGCGAATGCTTGGCTCGCCGTTGGCAATTTGCCGTAAGACGCTTTGAGTGCTTGCCAGTCTTGCTGAATTTCTTCTACGGCTTCAATGCCATCTGGTTCAACATGTTGGAATCGGTTCGCCCACAGCATACCCGCTAACGCCGCAACCGCTGCAACAAACACACCCACACCAATCACTAAACCAAGGTTAGATTCCAGGCCTAAGTTACCCGCAGCGGCAATCGGGCCAGGAGTTGGCGGCACAAACGTGTGCGTCGCGTATAGGCCAGTAGCCAACGCCACACTCATCGCAACGCTTGAGGTTTTTAAACGCTTCGCGAGTGATTCTTTGAGCGAGTTCAGAATGACAAAGCCTGAATCACAAAATACCGGAACAGAAACGATGTAACCGATGATGCTCATAGTCAATGTTGGGAAACGCTCACCCAACACTTTAATAACCGTATCAGCCATGGTGATCGCCGCACCACTTTTCTCCAAAATAACACCGATGATGGTACCTAAAACGATAACCAAGCCAATGTAACCAAGGATGCCGCCAAAGCCAGAAGCAATGGTTTTGGCAATGCTATCTGCCGGTAAGCCGTAAGCAAATGCCGCAAGGAACGCCGCGATGATCAGCGCTAAAAAGGGATGTAATTTGAATTTGGTGGTCGTGAGCACAATAAATGCGATCACCCCGAGCAGGATTAATATAAGGTTCATGATAACTCCATTTATTCTTATTTTGCTGAGCGAGTCCGTGTTGGCTCACTCAACATGTAGGGACGCATGAATTATTAATCGTTTGCTTTCGAATTCCTTTAGGCGGAGTGACAAATGATGTGGTCAAAAAATGACGCGTATTGTGCAAATGCACAATATCACGCCATTTTTGAGAGCCGAGTCGCAATATAAAGCTCCGCTAACCCCACAAAATTGGTGGTTGGCAGCCCTGTTATCTCGGTGATTTTTTCTAACCGATAACGCAGAGTGTTCCGGTGAATAAACAGCATTTTAGAGCATTCCGTCACATTGCCATTGCATTCAAACAATGCATCTAGGGTTTTCAGCAATTGCCCAGACTTGTCTTTCTCTTTCAATCGTTTCACGCCATCAATAATTTGTTCACCTTGCCAAATATCCGCCAACGGCGCTAACAGCACAGGCAAACGAAGTTCATCGAACAGGTACTTACGTTTCTCTGGGTAGAACTGCTTGCCAATGGCTAATACCTGCTTCGCGCTTTGGTATGACAACGCGACATCTTTAGGCTCATTAAACAGCTGCCCTAGCGCAATGTGAAACGTATGCGAATCGTGATCGCTTAAACGCGACATCAACTTATCAATGCGTTCACTTTCGATTTGGCTATCCCACTGCTTGGCGGAATGACATGGTTTCAACACCACAATTTCATTCACCGAGACAATCGCAACCAGATTGTTACGCTCCGGATATTCAAGCAGCTCAACAATATTGCGCACGCTCTTCATGCTTTTTGAAGCGGACGGCGTCGAGACTTCAATCACCGTTGCCACTCTTGGTTGAGTCACATCGATAGAAAGACGCATCGCCCAATCTTTCAGCTCTTCATCGGTCAATTTGCCATTGATCCAAGCCAGAATAAACTCTTCGCGATGACGTCTGTCCCACTGAAATTTTTCCACCAGCGCGGCTTGCTCGATTGTTAGTTCAGCGGTCATTTTGACCAGCTTGGCGAAATCTCGGATTTTCTCCGGCTCGCCTGTCACACCAACAATACCGACCACGTCGCCATGCAATTTCAACAGCATATTGATTCCGGGTTTGACACCTTGCAACGTCAAGCATTGCTGCTCATTCAGCTCTAGTGAATCGCCGTGATTCAACGCCAATACCGCGCCATCATGCACTTGCCCAACGCGTTTTGGATCACCACTGCCAATGATGATGCCCGCTGAGTTCATCACATTTACGTTGTGACCAATGATGGACATGGTTCGATCGACAATTTGCTGTGCTAAGGAGTGGTCGAGAATAACCATTTCGATTTTCCAGATTGACAATTTAATCATTCAATAAATCACAAATAGCCAACTATCGCGACGATACAGTTAAAAATAACTGAAGCAGCTCAAAGCATTACTCAATTAACCACACGATAAAAATGGATTAAACCCTCATTTTGAGCTGAGAGTTATATACTTAGAACAAAGGTCACCGATGCATTCGTCACTGTGCATCGATACCGCTCGTCTACCTACAGAGGAGGAAACAACATGGAATTACGTAATAAATCGGGTGAAGTCGCAAAAATTGCAGATAACCTCACATTAAAGGAAATCACAGAAATGGGCTACACCGTAGATTTATGCGATGAAGCATTTGACCCCGGTGAGCATTGGAAAGCGGAAGGTAAAACGCAAGGTATGGGCGAGTACCCAGAGGAGTAAACGTCCTGACGGGCCAGCGCACGAAGCGATCCATAAACAGAAAAACCGAGCGACTTAACGCTCGGTTTTTTACTTTTGAACTTCTTGAATAAACAAGCCCATCTCTTCAAGATAATTGCCGTTTGAGCATCCCCAATCGGTGACTTCAATCAGCTCGGTAACTAACTGTCCAGATTCATCATTTTGTACTCGCTGCACAAACGCTTCAAAGCGTTCGAACTGCGCCTGAGTTTTAATGCCATGCACAGCATATTCTACAAGCAAGCCGTTGTATGTCTGCCAGCGCTGTTCACCTGAAACATCACTGCTTAAAATTACAGAGCACTTTTGTTGAATGTTCTCAACCGCATCATTTCTTGGCGGCGTGACTGAAGAGCATCCAACCAAAATCGTACCTAGCGCCAATAGCGTAACTTTTGTCTTATTTATCATATCGTTTCCATATGTACTGCCGCGATATAGAAATATTATTACACATGACAAAGATCATCGAGAGCGCCTCGCAGATTAATTAACTGATGAACTGTAAAACCCGTGCCAGCCTTAACACTGCGCACTCCGAACGCGTAACAACTCTTGCTAACTCATTAAAATGTAAACAAATAGTAAAATCACGTTTACGCAGTACACTACCAGCAAATTAATTTGTCCCTCCTTTATTATCAACAAGCGTGCAATAATTAGGGGTCTACTCCCAACCATTTGAAGGATCAAAATGACCGCAACGGATTATCTCAACGACCTCAATCAACGTTACCTCGCGATTCACCGCACCAAAGAAGATTTCTTTTGGGAAACTTACATGGGGATCAGCGATGACCATGATGGCTCGACGCAAGCACAAACCGCATGGACAAGCTTTTTAAGCAACGCCGAGCAAATTACTGCCATCAAACAACAGCTTGAAGCCGCGGACTCAATTACCGACCCACAAGAGAAACAGCAAACCATTACGGGTCTTTCTGGTTGGCTGGCGATGTTTGAATCTCACGCAATCGAGGGCGAAAAAGCACAAGCGTTGAAAAATCAGCTCATTGCCTTTGAAGCTGAGCTGTTCGAGAAAAAACAGAACCACGTACAAACGTTTACCGATGAAAACGGCGAGCAAGTGGAAGGTTCACTGCCAGTATTGAGCTCAACCATTCGCACCAACAATCATGAAGAAGTTCGCCAATCGGCTCACCAAGCGTTGCTGAACCTTGAACAATGGCTACTGCAAAACGGCTTTATAGAACTGATCAAACTGCGCAACCAGTTCGCTCGCTCACTGGGTTATGCGACCTTCTTTGATTACTCCGTGCAAAAAACGGAAAAGATGAGCTCTGAGCAGCTATTCGAGATTTTGGAAGATTTCGAACAACGCACGCGAGATGCGCACCTAAACAGCTTAGAAAACTTGGCGAAAGAGAAAGGCGCAAGCGCGCTAACAGGCTTCAACTTTGTTTACTCGTTCGCGGGTGACGTCATGCGTGACCTTGACCCATACGTGCCGTTCTCAAAATCTCTGAGACGCTGGGTAGAATCGTTTGGTCGTCTGAATATTGATTACTCTGGCGCGACGCTAACGCTTGATTTGTTAGACCGCAAAGGTAAGTACCCGAACGGGTTCTGCCACGGCCCTATCCCTTCTTTCTACAATCAAGGTGAATGGGTCGCAGCACAGGTGAACTTCACCAGCAATGCCAAACCAGACCAAGTGGGCAGCGGCTACGATGGCATTAACACGCTGTTCCACGAAGGTGGCCACGCAGCACACTTTGCGAACGTAAAAATGAACGCGCCTTGTTTCTCGCAGGAGTTTGCGCCGACTTCAATGGCTTATGCAGAAACTCAGTCGATGTTCTGTGACAGCCTGTTAACCGATGCCGATTGGCTAAAACAATACGCACTGGATGATGAAGGGAATCCGGTTCCTGATGAGATCATTCAAGCGATGATCAACAGTCGTCAGCCATTCAAAGCTTATGAAGAACGTAGCATCTTGGTTGTGCCGTACTTTGAACGCGCGTTATATCAACTTAGCGATGACGAGTTAACGCCAGAGCGCATCACTAAGCTGGCTCGCGATTGTGAAAAACAGATCCTTGGTTTGGAATGCAGCCCTCGCCCACTGATGGCGATTCCACATTTGCTATCCGACGAAGCGGCTTGTGCGTATCAAGGTTATCTACTCGCGCACATGGCGGTGTATCAGACCCGCGCATACTTCCTTGAGAAGTTTGGCTATCTGACGGATAACCCAGAAATTGGCCCACTGCTGGCAAAACACTACTGGCATGCAGGCAATCATTTGTCGCACAACGAAACCATTTTCAGCCTGACTGGCGAGGGGTTCAATGCTAAGTACTTGGCAGATGTATGTAATCTATCGCCAGAGCAAGCGTGGGAAGTACAGCAGAAGAAAATCGACTCACTTGCAACACGAGAACGAGCACCAGTTGCTTCACTGAACGCGACAATTAAAGTCGTCGACGGCAGTAAAGAACTGGCAAGCAACGTCATCTCTGACGAACAAATGTGTGACGATTTTGAACGTTACATCGTAGAGACTTACGGTCGATAACACGCCAAAAGCCAGAAGCCACGCTTCTGGCTTTTTGCTATTAAGGCACAACAAAAGGAAGCGCCATGCATCAACAAATCATCAAGTTCTGGTTCGAAGAGCTAACGCCTCAAAACTGGTTTGAAAACAACCCAGAACTGGACAAACATATTGCATCACGATTTGCCTCGGTACTAGAACAAGCCGCTCGTTGTGAACTGTTTAATTGGCGTGACAGCGCACAAGGACGATTGGCCGAAATCATCGTCCTCGATCAGTTTTCACGTAATGTGTATCGCAACACCCCAAAAGCGTTTGCGCAAGACCCGCTCGCATTAGCATTGGCTCAAGAAGCAATTCGGTTAGGACACGATCAAGAATTAGTGCCTGAGCAGCTAAGCTTTTTGTACATGCCTTTTATGCACAGCGAATCTCGCCTCATTCATGTCGAAGCAGAGAAATTGTTTCGCGCATCAGGGCTTGAAAATAACTACGATTTTGAGCTAAAACACAAAGCCATCATCGACCAATTTGGACGTTACCCACATCGCAACGCCATCTTGGGTAGAGAAAGCACACCCGAAGAGTTAGCATTTTTGCAGCAACCCGGTTCCAGCTTTTAACCATCAATAACAACGAGAACGTTGAATGAAATTAGACGCCATATTGTGGGATTACGATGGGACACTCGTAAACTCTGTACCGAAAAACATCGACATCACCAAAGCGATCTTAGCCATCGTAGCCCCGCATTTAACTGGCGATAATTTACCGAAATATCTCCATTCAGAAGCCAACTATCACTACGCAAACCACGCGGCGAAAAACTGGCAAGAGCTCTACGTGGATTACTACGGCATGTCCCATGATGAAATGCTAAAAGCTGGTGGTTTATGGGCAGAGCATCAAGAGAAAAACCAAACACCAGTAACCCTGTTTGAAGGCATTGATGGCGTTATTAAAGAGTTTGCGCAGCTGCCTCACGGCATTTGCTCTCAAAACTCACAAAGCAATATTCATCGAGTGCTGTCCGACAACGGCATCAGCGCGCCGTTTAAATCCATCGTCGGGTATGATGACGTCTCGAATGGGCACCAAAAGCCCGATGCGTACAGTGGCATCAAATGCGTTGAGTCGATTTTTGGTCGCGCAGAAAATAGACAGCTGATGTACATCGGTGACCATGAAGCCGACACGCAATTCGCACGCAACATCGAACAGCAGTTGGGTGGCCAAAGTAAGGTGATTGCCGTTGCAGCAGCGTACAGCGGCGCGATGCCAGAGCATTGGAGCGTGCAACCAGATTACGTGGCAAGAACGGTTGACGAGCTGTTTTCGATTATTGCTCAACACACGTAATTTTTGACTGCGGTTTAAGGCCAACACCTTGAAAGCCAGCGCTCACCTTGCCCTTTCAGACATTGAAACAATTTTAGCCACTACACTGGAGGCCCCATGGTTACATGGCCATGTTTATTGAAACTCGATGGCGACGATGAACTTATCTATTTGCGTTCTCATGCCGATCTTGATTCCGAATGCGAAGCGCTCATTTGGGGGCCAGATGATTACGTAATTGACTCAAATGGCAGCACGTTCGGGTTGCAATACAACGATTCGAACGCCACCGTTTTACAACCGGAAGAACGCACTCTGTCCGTCGAGGAAGTTACGTCACTCATCCAGTCGCATGAGTTTAGTCTCGCACAAAGGTGCATCATCAAAATTCACTTCACCTCGGTACAGCAAGCTGTTGAGGCATTAGCCAATTAACTCGAACTGTGCCCATAATGATTGCATAAAATTATTATTTTTATAATTTATGATAATTTCATGTAATTAACACCGCACCATATACTCTCCCACATCGAAACAAGACAACGTTTAAGTACACATGTTGGGAGCAAACAAATGAAAATGAATCATGTCGGTATTATGGTCGGAGATATGGATAAAGCGGTTGAGTTTTACACGCAAGCGCTTGGTCTAAAAGTCGTTATGGGCAACACGAAAGTGATTGAAGAACGCGAAACCGCAATTGGCAGAATGTGTATTGCGGTCTTTGGTGAGGGCTTTAAAGGCTTCAACATTGCGCATCTAGTGACAAGCGATGGCATCGGACTTGAGTTATTTGAAATGAAAGAGCGTCAAGCGCGCCATGAAGTGGATTTTTCTCGCATCGGTATCTTCCATTTCTGTTTGCAGACGGACGACTTTGAAGGTGCAATCAAGCGCACTGAAGCGTTTGGAGGCAAAGTTCGTATGGACATCATGCGTTACCACCCAGAAGACGATAACAAGCCTGCGAAAATGGTCTATCTAGAAGACCCATTCGGCAACCTGTTCGAGCTTTACTCGCACACTTATGAAGAAACTTACGCTTCTGAATACGAGTAATTACATCAAGCAACACAACCGGGAGCAGTGCGTTATCGAACCCGGTTGTTCAAACCGTTTCACCAACCATTGTTACGACTCAATGCCTAACGACTTCATCAACGATTCAACGGTATTGTTAACCCACAATATCAACGGATCATTACGGCGCTTTACGCTGTAAACGTAACCGAAGTTACCCTCTAATTTCGGCAGCGCGTCATCAAATTCGATAAAAGAAAAACGCTTATCTAACTGATTGATCAAGTGACGCGAACAAGGAAACAGCACATCGCTATCCGCAACCAAATTCAAAATGGTGTTGATGTGCGTGGTACGCAGTTGAATTCTTGGGACAACTGAAAAAGGCTGTAATAAGCGCGAGATGTGATCTTCTTTTTCATTCCAATGTTGGATGATGTGAACCGCGTACGCGTACTCTGAAATGTCATCCAAATACATGCGTTTGCCACCATGCGGATGCGTCGCGCGACAGGCCAGAGCAAAGTCGTCCCGCCCGCCTTTTTTCTGAACCAGATGCTTCGGCAATTCCATAGGGAAATAGTTGATTCCAAAAGCGATTTCACCCGCATCGATTTTGTCTGGCGTGATTTCCGTCCAGTCTTCGATCACCAAGTTCATAAACGGCGCTTCTTTGGCTAGCAGCTGAGTAAACGCGGCAGAAAACCATTGCGCAATGGACGAGTTGATCGCAACACGCATCACACTGCTCTCGGTCGCGGGATCAAAACTATGAGAAACATTCACCAGCTTGTCGATGTCGTTGATGATCCCAGAAAGCTGCGCTTTGATCTCTTCGGCTTTCGGCGTGAGCTCCATATTGGTGCCCTTACGCACTAAAATGTCGTCGTTAAACAAATCCCGAATTTTACGCAAGCTTCGGCTCACAGCAGGCTGGCTGGTGCACAAACGCTCCGCAGCCGTTGTGGTGTTGCGTGTTTCAAGAATCACCGCAAGCACCTTGAGCAAATTGTAATCAAAGTTCATCAACGTTATCTCTTTAGCTTTTCTCAAAGCATATCACTTTTGATATAGACTAAATACTCACAATTCATTTCTGTAATAAACGGGTTAACGACTAAGCTTAGCTGGAAACATATCCTCACAACCAAATGGATGAAACCAGCCATGAAACAAAAATTACTCGTTACTCTATTGGGATTATCAGCGCTAGGAGCCAGCTCTGTATTTGCGGCTAACACCAATGTTGATCTTGCAGAAGATGCTTATATCTACGGCTACTCTATTGATGAAGCGTACAAGTTTTTCTATCACACGGCGGTAGAAAACAACTATCCGCTCAACCGCTTTCAGAATATTCGTGCTCTAGCTGATGACTCTTACACCGCTCACCCAACCATTAATAACGATACGCTTCACCTTATGGGCTGGTTAGATGTTGCTGCAGAACCTGTCATTGTGAGCGTGCCTGGTATGGATGAAGGCCGTTACTGGATCTTGCACACAATGGACATGGGCCATTACACCAACGCAGCGTTCAGTTCTCGTACTCGCGGCACAAAAGGTGGCCAGTTCATGTTTGCAGCACAAGATTGGCAAGGTGAAGTGCCAGCGTCTGTCGACGAAGTGGTTCGCGTAGACAGCAATCTTGTGAAGCTGATGGGTCGCATCATGGCAGTGAATGACGAAGATGCGAAAGTCGCGCATAACTACATGGACCAATGGAACATTCGTACCCTATCGGAATATTTAGGTAAGAACGGTCCAAAACCAGTACAAAGAACGTATCCAGATCCAAAAAATTCAACATGGCTTGAACGCGTGAACTTCGTGCTATGTGATGGCTCGATGGGCAATGCAGACAAACAGTGGTTGGACAAATACCAATCTATCGGCGTTGAACCATGCAAAACTGACTTCACACCTGAGCAGCTAAAACTGGCAAAAGTTGGTGAGAAGAAAGGCATGGAACACCTCGTCGAACTTGCACCTAAAATGACAGATGCTCGTACGTTGCTTGGTACACGCGATACCTTGGGCGATGCGCCACGCGATATTTTTGCAGAAGGTACTTACCTTGGTCAGTGGGGCTTACCACCTATCGAAGCGTCTTACCGTAAATCAGATTTCGACAGCACTGGTCAAAAACTGGATGGTTCGAAGCATGATTACGTGATGCGCTTTAAGGCGCCGAACGTCAGCGAATTCTGGTCTGTTACTATTTACGGCAACGACAACCGTTTGATGGCGAAAAATGACCTAAACCGTCACAGTCGTGGCGACCGAACCATGAAAGCGGACAAAGACGGTTACTACACCATTTACATGAGTGCGAACGAGCAAGGCCGTGCAGACGATCCAAACTTCTTGCCAGTACCTGAAAAACCGTTCTACGCCATCATGCGTTTCTACGGCGCAGACGATGCAATCCAAAGTGGTGAGTATCAAATGCCTGAAATCAAAGTAGTTAAGTAATTCGTTTTAACGAACCACTGCTCTGTCGCCTCCTTAGCTCGTAAGTGCGTTAAGGAGGCTTAATTCAAGGTGGGTGCCTAGGACAAACATCTAGCCCCAAAATCAAAGAGCCACGCACTCAATCTAGTGATTATTTTTATTTAGGTATCGTATGGATTTTAATCTAATCCAAACCTTTTTAATTGTTGCTGAATATCAATCTTACTCTCGCGCCGCAGAGCACCTAGGGCTAACTCAGCCAGCGATTAGCGCATCCATGAAGCGTTTGGAAAAAGAAACCAACAAATCGTTATTTGTGAAGGATGGGCGACAAATCAAACTGACTTCTGTAGCGCATCAGTTGCTACCTAAATTTCATCAGGCGTTTGCGATGATTAATGATGCCATTTCCGATCAAAGTACTTTCCGCCTGAGCTGTAACGAAGCGCTGATCCACCGCATCACACCAACCAACACGATCAGCATTTGCGCCGATACGGATTTACCTTCGTTATTGAATGATCTACGACTTAAACAGATCGATTTGATTATTAGCCCAACGACCATTCATGACCCATCGTTTATCAGTAAATCAATTTTTGAAGAGCCAATGGTGGTGATTTGTCGTCAAGATCACCCACGTATCGCAGGAAAAATCGAACAAGAACAGTTTTATTCTGAAAAGCACTGTCGGTTTGTCGGAGACGAAGACTTCCCAGTTAGCAACACCGAAATTCACCAGCCAGGGCTGCAAGAGCGTGATGTGGAAATGATGACAACATCGCTCTCTGGCATGATGCTTTATGTGGCGAAACACGATTGCTTAGGCGTGCTTCCCCTGTCTTTGGCGCAGAAATGGCAATCGGCTTTGAATCTGCAAGTCATTCAAACTCCAATGTTTTCCGAACCGGTCAGCTATAAACTGATTTTCCATAAACGAGATGAATCCAGTACTTCCCATCAATGTTTGCGAGCTTGGGCGCGTGACCAATTTGCTACAGGCCTAAACGCCTGACTCGGTCGCACATCAAGGCGTTTCGCCAAAAACTCTTTCTCTCTTCTTAAACGCACTGTTTATGACTAAATGCGCATATGTTAAAAATGGTTTAACGATCAATATGGACGTTCAGGTCGTATACTTTTCCATAACCGCACAAAAGGAGTGAAGCATGCCCACCAACAACCCAATCGCAATCCAAGCCCTTGATCATGTCGTGTTAAGAACGTGCAACCTCGACGCCATGTTGCATTTCTATCGAGATGTTTTGGGTTGCCCAGTCGAGCGCGAAGTAATGGAGCTTGGTTTAACCCAGCTTAGGGCTGGTAACGCATTGATTGATGTGGTGACGGTGGACAGCGAGTTAGGGCAACTTGGCGGAAAACCACCAGTTCAAAATGGTCGTAATATTGACCATTTTTGCCTGCAACTAGCGCCTTTTTCCGAAAATGAAATACTGGAATATCTGCGTTCGAACGGCATTGAAACCGAAGAGTTTGCGCAGCGGTATGGCGCACAAGGGTTCGGTAGATCACTCTATATACATGATCCGGAAGGAAATGTCGTCGAGTTAAAACCTCAAGTGATTTATGAGTAAGCTACACTTAACTGTGTTACTGACCATTTGTTTCTCATCATTGTAGAAGGCTCAAAAAAATGAACGCGATCTCGTTAGTCCAAGGCGACATTACCACCGCACATGTCGATGCCATCGTGAATGCAGCAAACCCGAGAATGCTCGGCGGAGGTGGCGTCGATGGTGCCATTCATCGCGCAGCAGGGCCTGCGCTTATCAATGCGTGTTATGCCGTTGATGATGTCGGCGGTATTCGATGTCCGTTTGGTGACGCACGCATTACTGAGGCTGGCAATTTAAACGCGCGTTACGTCATTCATGCCGTTGGCCCGATTTACGATAAATTCGCCGATCCAAAAGCGGTGTTGGAATCTGCATATCAACGCTCGCTGGATCTCGCGCTCGCCAACCACTGCCAAAGTGTGGCACTGCCTGCGATTTCTTGCGGAGTGTATGGTTACCCACCTCAAGAAGCAGCAGAAGTCGCGATGGCTGTTTGTCAAAGACCGGAATACGCGGTACTCGACATGCGCTTTTACTTGTTTAGTGAAGAGATGCTTTCGATATGGCAACACGCCCTGACCCAGCACTAAAATCTGTGTGACAAGAGGCATAAAAAAACCGGACTGCCAATACAGTCCGGTTTGTCTTATTTATCAATGAATTATCGTTCGTTAAGCGCTACGAATGCTAGGGGGGTCATCCAAAGCGCCTAATGTGTGCGATCTAGTTTTTGAAGAATCCGTTATACATCATGTACAAATGCGCCGCAGACCAAGAGAAGTTCGACGCACCTTGTACCGCGCCCGTCTCTGGGTTGTAGTTTTCACGAATTGGCATGTCACCCGTCATACCTTCTGCGTTGTTAAACAGTTCATTCGCCATTGCAATCGCTTCTTCTTTGTAGCCGTAGTTTTCCATCGCACGGAAGCCAAAGTACACTTGGTCTAGCCATACACGACCACGCCAGTACACATCTTTACCGTAAGCAGGGTTGGTTTGCGATGCGGTCGGCAAAGGCACACCCGTTCCTTGGAATTTATCTGGCGTGTTGAACTCGTCTTGATCACGCATTACCGCGATCACTTTATCGGCATGCTCTTGCGTTGCTGCACCATTAAACAGCGGCGACCAACCTTCAGGGCCACGTCCACGCTCTACAATCGGCAAACCCGCACAGCCATTTGCAAGAGGTTCAGGAGTAGTGCCATCTTCAGCCACATTTAAGTGAATGTCGTAGAAGAATCCTGTGCTTTCATCAAACATACATTGGTTAATGTACGTTTTGATTTTTTCTGCGCCGTTCAGGAATTCTTGCGCGCGGTCTTTACCTTCTACGCCATCGGACACCAACTTCGCCATTTCCGCTAAGTATTTGTTGTCTGAGTACATGTAAGAGGCTTGATCCACCGATTCTTGCAGCATAGAGAAGCCAAGCAGCTCACCGTCCGCTGCGTTATTGTTGGTGCGGTTTTCTGCAAAACGAACTTCCCAATCTTTCTTCGCTAGATCGAGTTTCGCTAAGTTTTCCGCTGACGTATTGCTGTACACCCACTCTTCGCCTTCCAGCTTGATGCTGTTATCAAAGCCGTACGCACTTGCCGCGTAGCGACCAAGTTGATCCACATTTCTGTCTGGATTACTGATGTCTTCAGCTTGCGAATTCATGTTGTGGATATTGTAGATAAAGCCAAAACGAGCCGCGTTATCCATGCCCGATTCCCAGCCCGCCGCTTCTTGTGCGCCGACGTGAATCGTCATGTAATCCACTTCATCGAGAATCTTATTGTAAGACGCCATGCCTTTTACTTTGTAAGAATTGCCGTTTTGCTCGATGATGTCTTCTGCAGGAATAATGGTCGTGAAGTTAGGATCGCGCGTTTCTACCCAAACGTACATCACGCCTTCTTCCGTGTTGTGTGCTGGGTCTACTGCCGCGCCGTATTCAGGCACACCATTTTGGTTGTGGTCGCGGTTGGATAGCCACCAATCGTGGTATGCCACCAACTTCGGATACATTTCATCAATGAATTTTTGCGCGTCTTCTGGGCGATCAAACTGGTTCACGAGAGCGTAATACACCTCCATCACAGACCATGCCGCCAACGATGGTTTCGTATTGCGTTCGTTCCAGTTTTCAGAGCCAGCACCACCACGACTAACAGGTTTGGTGTACGTCAACACATCCAGCAAGTAGCCTTTATCTTGCGGACGGATCTTGTCATCAGCTTGAACTTGCTCTTGGAATACCGTGCGAATGTTGTCCATCGCAACATCTGGGTTGAAATGCGCCATCGCGTACGCTTGTTTCCACGAATCCCACGGCCACGTTAAGTTACCAGAGAACCAACGCGCAGTCACCGATGGCGTGACTGTCGCTTGTTCAATATCGCCCGCCGCAGAGCGCCAGTTACCGTTTAGGGTCTCCATCGCTTTTACCGCTACGCGAGCTTGGTCTGCTGTCGCTTCTTTGTTGATAAGACCATTCGCTAAATAGCCGTCCCAACGCGCTTTCGACGCTTCCATGTATTGAGTTGGATTCGCCAATACATCTTGCAATTTCAACGATTCTGACTGCACTTCTTTCGCATTGTGCAGGTTAGAATACGCCGTATAAACCGCCGATGTTTGCTCAGCTGGTAGGCTCATCTCCGCGGTAGAACTGAATGAGGTTTCGTTGGTGAACGTCTTCGTCGGTAGAGAACGAGTAATGCGGAACTCGGCATCGCGGTCATTACGGATCGCCCAGTTGTCTTTCATCTCGCTAAAGTTAATTTTAATGCCGTTTTCGATGGTCGAAATCTGGCGCTTGTAATCTGGGTAGTACTGCGCCACGGTTTGGTTTTTGCGCGTCGACAGCGCGTATTTCACCAACTCGCCGTCCCACTCCAACGCCAAGTTCATATCACGATCAGTTTTGTTAGTGATGAGCGTTTCCACCAGCGAAGAGCGGTCAGTCACGAAGCGCAGCACCATTTGCACGTGAATATCGTCCAAGTCCAACACCTGCACTAACGCACCTGGAATGGAATAGACTTTCGCTTCTGCGTTCGATAAATCGTAAGTTTGGCCACTCACTTTGTCGGTCAACGTGAGCTTGTCGAACGTTTGGCCAGACATAAAATGTGCGTACTCTTGCGTCACTTGCATAATACCGCCGAAAGCGCCATAACCCGCCGCATCTTCAGGTAGCAAATGGCCATGCCACGCGCCGTTATCCGTCAACGCGTTGTACTTCAGGTTCGAATAACTGTCGTAATCACGCAGGTAAGTTGGATTACCAGTACGATCAATCACGTTAGTAAATTCCGAAGTTGGCGCCTGTGGTAAACGGATTTCAGTTTTATCATTGGAACCACATCCAACAAGCGAAATAGTAGCCCCGATCAGAATGGCAAGTGTGCTCTTTTTAAACATACTTTTTCCCTATTATTTACGTTATTTTTATATTCTTATTTATATAAATGAGTGTTTTTAGTGTGCAGAAGCCCGGCTCGCACTAAATAAGCACAAGCTTCCGATAATTATTCTTTTATTTTTCTTTAGCGATAGTGATGGCTTTTAATAAATCGCCATTAATATTCGGAATTGTGTCAGCCAAAAATATCTGATTACCAGGTGTAAAAGTGAGTAAAACGTTTTTTAGTCGTTGACTGTTTTCACTGGTTTTATTTTGAACATCAAACTCAATTAATTTGTTGTACACTTCATTTGCCAGCTTTTCTTCTTGTTCTTCGGTAATCGCAATACGTCCAACACAAATTGGGGGTCGAATATCGTGACTAAACACTTCTTCACGAAAGCGCTGTGCAAATAGCGTGTCTAAATTTGAACCTTCTTCAAAAATAAAGCGGCCTGTATCTTTAAATTGATAGTGTTTATCCCCTTTCAGTTCAATGTAATCCATCATTTCTAGTGCACGTAAATAGAGCGCAACGGAAGTATCACTCAGCTGGTATCTCCGTGCGATCTCTTCTAAAGACCACTCAGGTCGACGCAAAAGATAAAGAAAATCAAATAAGTGAGGATATTGATGGAAAATCTCACTGTTGGTGTCGGTGATAAACTGTTCACTCTCTTGCTGCAGCTGCTTACCTCGCATGGATAACTCAACCAAATCCGTATCTAGGTGCGTGGCGTACAACAAGATTTTATCTAAACCAAGAGACGTATTGTGAAGCTGTCTTTTTATAGTAGAAAGCGGGATTCCAAGTCCAATAGAAAGCTCAGAATATCCAATGCCTTTTTCTTTTATTTTTTCTCGTAAAGCAGCAAGTAAATACGTTGCAGAATTATTCATCTAACAATGCCTGTATTTTATTTATTCAGCATCCATGATGATAAATTCAAGAGAGTCCTACTCTTGTGATTTTGGTCTCAATATTCTATCTTGTTGGCGTAAAACATGTCTTATCCATTAGATTTTTTACTTTTCTTTAACTGGATACATTTTACCCATCCAGAACAAGTTATAGCCATTGCTCTATGGGCTTATCAAGATAATAGTCAGTATAATTGTTTTGAAGAGTAAAATTAAGATGGCAAAGATTTTTACTAAAACTTTTCTGATAAGAGCGCAAATTTTCAGATGAAAAGTATCAAAAAATGACACCAATCGATTTATAAAAGCGTGAGATCACAATTGGAAAGTGAATCTATGGAAATTTTTAATTTCAATGACCAGTAAAAACCTTGTTATATTCTGAAAATAACAAGGTTAATTTATAAAATAATTATTGAAGTAAGATCATGTTATTAAGTAAAAATTATATCTGGCTCACATATTTCTTTTTCTCGCCACCATTGTTTATTTATATGTTCTTGATGAACGTAAAAACTCTGCCCCGGCATTGGCGTCAGCAGCGTTATATGTTCTTTTTGACAATGGGTAAGCAAATCTAAAATCGGTTCGTCCCAGCGGTGAGTAAACAGTTCGTATGTAGCCCAATGTACTGGCAACAGTTTTTTCGCATTTAAATCGCGAAACGCTTGCACGGTATGATGAGCCTGCATGTGCCCCCAGTTTTCGACCGGATAACCTTGGCCTTTCACATCGGCAGCCACTTCCAAACAGGCAATGTCGATTGGCCCACATCGCTGTGCGATCTCAGAAAAGTGCGAATCGTAAGCTGAATCACCACTAAAATAGAGCGTCTCTTCTTTGCCTTTGATGACCCAAGAAGCCCACAAGGTCGAGTTTTTATCGAAATAAGTACGACCCGAATTATGGTTAGCGGGCGTACAAATCAGTTCGATTCCAGCATAGTGCACGCTATCCCACCAATCGAATTCCACGATGTTGTCTGCGCAAACGCCCCATTTTATCAGATGCTTACCAACCCCTAAGGGCACATAAAACGTCACGGGTTTATCGGCGTAGAAACGTATGGTCGACGCTTCTAAATGGTCGTAATGATCGTGCGAAATCACGATAATTTCAGGAATCGGCAAACAATCTCTGGCGTGAGTATTGGGAATATTGCGTTCAAACCACGCTTTTGCGATGAACGGAGAAGCGTAATCAAATACCGGATCGGTCAGAATTCGAATGCCATCGACCTCCACCAGCATAGTGGAATGGCCCAGCCAAGTAAGGCGCATCGATTCACTTCGCTGCGCAAACTGCGTGGGTTGAATTGGGGAATGTGGCAGATGTTCGTTAGGACTCAACGGTGTTCTACCACCAAGATAACTCCAACAAACCTGCCAGAACGATTGCGGACTAGGGACATTTGGCATCTCGTTTTTAACGCGGCCGTTTTCAAATTGAGGCGAGTGGTGAACACGGTGCGCCAACTGCGCATGGTAGGTTTGAGGCGGAATCAGTGAACTTGGCTTTTGTGTCTTTTGTTCACTCGTTAGGTATGTGCGCTTAAGTATCGTCTCAGACATATCGTAGTTTTGTCTCGCTTGCGAACGCTCAACAGTAGGTTTATTAAAACGTGCGTGTATGTCTATTTCGTGACCAAAATGAGGTGTAAGATGAAGATTCAGTTTCAATCAAACGTCTTCTATTTAAGGATACGGTTCTCAAACCTTCTGAATACTGCGTCGGTTTGAAAGGAGAAAACTATGGTGACTTGCAGCCAATACGATTTTATTGAAATCGCCTGTATGTTTAAGCCCCCTATCGAGATCACACTAAAAAATGGTGAAACTCATCAGGGCAACGCGTTCGACACAGGCTACGACATGCAGCGACAAGAGTGCTTGTTTTTAGATATGGATGGTGAGCACACCGCTTTCCCGACTGAACAATTAGTCGCAATGCGCGCGCTCAAAGCCAATCCGCATTTTGACGAAGTGACGTTTGAGTAAACGTTCTTCTTTCACTGACGCCGTCCAATAAAAAACGCCTCTCAAGCTGACACAACTTGAGAAGCGTTCTCTTACACGGTTCACCTGAACTTGTTGTTATTCACGCGACCGGATGAAAACTAGCATCGGCATCATGATCACGAACATCACTCCCACAAGCTGGAAGGTGTGCACAAACGCGACCATTTGCGATTGCTGCTGCAACATCTGTTGGTATTGGTCTAACGCAACCGGGTCAGTAATGGAAAGCCCCTGATTGGCCGCCCAGTCATGCAAGTTGGGGTTATAAGGATTAATACCCTCTCCCAGCGCATGCCATTGCTGCTGACTATCTCGATATTGGAACGTGGTGGCGATAGAGATACCAAACGAACTACCAATGGTACGGAACAGATTGTAAATACTCGCCGCCGCAACAGATTGCTCTTTCGGAATCGTTAAATACGCCAAGGTGGACAACGTCGAGAAGGTTAAGCCAAGCCCCATCCCCTGAATCATACTCGGCATCACAATCCAAAATGTATCGATCTGCAGTGAGTATTGCATCATCAAATAACTACCAATCCCGATGCAGCTCAAGCCAAAGACTATTTTGATTCTGGGATCGAATTGCGGATTGAGCGTAATCACCAAAATCAACATCGCCGCTGACGCCAACCCACGCGGTGCCATTAATAAGCCAGTGGTTGAGACCGGATAATCCAGCAAGCTTTCCAACAGCATCGGTTGTTGAGTCGTCAGACCAAACATCGCCATCGACACCACGGCAATCATCAATGACGAGACCATAAGGTTTCGGTCTTTCAGTAGCCACAATGGCGCTATTGGACTTTTGGTTTTCCAGCTGCGATAGATCCACATCACCAATCCCATTACTGCGAGCAATATCGCCGCCTGAATCATGCGTGAGTCGAGCCAGTCGTCTTCATTCCCTTTATCCAACACAAACTGCAACGCGCCCACACCTAACGCCATGTAACCGATGATCCACCAGTCAAAGTTAGGTTTGGATTTGTTGTCGATGTGGATATAGCGATAAATCAAAGAGGTACAGATCAAACCGAATGGCAAGTTAATGTAAAAAATCCAGCGCCAATTGATATTGTCGGTGATCACGCCACCCACGACTGGGCCCAAAATAGGACCAAGCAAAATGCCGATGGAGAAAATCGCCATCGCTTTGCCTTTTTGCTCGTACGGATAAATCTGCACTAACGTCGACTGCGCCAATGGAATCACCGACGCGCCGAAAGCGCCTTGGATAATGCGAAATAGCACCATCTCTTCAAGAGACTGTGCTTGCCCACAAAGCGCACTGGCAATCACAAAACCGATCACGGCAACCAGCATGACTTTGCGTTCACCAAAGCGCGACACCCAGAAACTGGTCATCGGAATGAAGATCGCTTCCGCCATGCTGTAACCCGTCAGCCCCCAAGTAATTTGGTCTGCCGTTGCGCCCAATGCGCCCATCATGTGCGATAGCGACACGTTCGCAACGGTCATATCGATTAACACCATGATGGCAGAAAGCATCACGGCGACGGTGGCAATCCCCCGTTTGTCTGCCGTAATTTGATGACTCATTGCACGCTACTTTGCAAATCAATTGTGACTTCTGAGCTCGCACCCACGCGAAGTTGCGGCGCATCGGCCGGTACTTCTAATGCCAAACGTACAGGGAAACGCTGTTTGATTTTAACCCAGTTACCCGTTGCGTTTTCTGGTGGCATCAAGGAGAACGATGTACCACTCGCAGGCGACAGCTGTTCTACCGTTGCTTTCCACACCACGTCTGGGTACATATCAATCACCACATCCGCATGCATGCCAGGTTTAATATAAGTAAGATCGGTTTCTTTAAAGTTCGCGCGTACCCAATAGCTGTCTTTTAAAATCACAGGGAACAGCGTTTGACCCACGCTAACGACCGAGCCTACGTGCGTATTGATTTCACCGGCAATGCCATCCACTGGTGACGTAATGTGGGTGTAACTCAAGTTCAGCTCCGCTTGCGCTAACTGAGCTGCCGCTTGTTGAACGACCGCAGCCTCTGCGCCTTCTTCACCACGGTTCGCAATGGCTTTTTCTACCGTCGCGCGCGCTTGCTCTAAGCTCGCTTGGGCATTGGCTAGTTTGTTTTTCGCCGTATCTAAATCTTGGTCCGACGCCAGTTTGCGTTTCACCAAGGAATCCGTACGTTTGTACTCCACTTGCGCTTCTGTCAGGTTAGAGCGCGCCGCATCTAAGCCCGCAACGGCTTCAGTTACCTGCTTATCGGCAACGTCATGTTGCTGGACCGCCAATTGGTATGCCGCTTTTGCCTGCTTCACTGCCAACAGATATGGGCGCGAATCAATCTTCAGCAGTAGATCACCTTTGTTAACAGATTGGAAGTCTTTGACATCCACAGAAACCACTTGGCCTTTTACTTGAGGGGCTACCGATAAAATTTTTGCCCTAACGTAGGCATCTTCCGTGCTTGGATGACTATCTGAATACTGCCAAGACCAATACATCGCACCAAATGCGATAACACATAGAGTAAAGAAAAGAATTTTTACCAGCTTAGATCTAGAGGAAGAATGCTTCGCGATGTCGCCGCTCATTTATATTGTCCACTTGTTCAATTATGTGATCAGTGTAGGACTTTTCGATCTTCCGACAATAAAATGATCTGCAAGGTAAAGATCCAATTTTGCATGTTGCTAAGTGGAGTAAATGATGTGCAATCAAAACGAGGATAAAAAGAGGGGCAGTCCCCGTAACCGCCCCCAAAGTCATGCCAATAATAGTAATGTGCGTGTAACTACTGGTTTTTCTTAGAACTTGTAACCGCCGCTGATCATAAATACCCAAGGGTTAATTTTGACGTCGGTTTTTTGCTTCGCTCCACCTGCTTTGTAAGTTGCTTCTGTTTCAATGTTTGCGTACCACGCAGCAGCGTTGAGGAACCATTGATCGTTGATCATGTAGTCCACACCAATATTCGCTGCTAGACCGAATGAGTCATCCAACTTAAGATCTGAAAGACCAGCGCCTTTACCCGTGCTATTGAAACCCTCATCAAAGAACATGGTGTAGTTGAGACCTGCACCAACATATGGACGGAATTTACTTTGTGGCTCGCCAAAGTAGTACTGAACCATAAGCGTTGGTGGAAGATGTTTGGTGTCCGCGATATCACCAAGACCTAACAAATCTGTTGAGATATCGTGGCTGAATGGTGTTGCTGCTAGAAGCTCTAGGCTGATGTTATCTGTGAACATGTAGCCAAACGTCAAACCAAGCTGCGTATTTGAATCCACTTTCAATTCTTCTTGAGAACCAAGAATCTTATCGCTGCTGTCATTTGGAACGACAGACGCCGCACCAACACGAAGAACGAAGTCACCTTGTTTATGAGCGAAAACACTTGGTGACACGAGTGCAGCAACCACTGCTAGACTGCAGATTGTTTTTTTCATTTTTTATTTCCTTTTATAGGGCTTCGTTATGTCGTACCCAAAGGTGTGCCTGCTGACTGGCCTTAGATTTCAAGTAAACTCAGCGCCTTGAAGCACACGGGCATCTATATTTTTTTGAGCTGCGCGCAATCTAGCACATAGAAACCCTACTATTTTGATGGAAATCAATTTGTGAAAAATATAGGTTTTTTGTATAGAGAAACGCCATACCGATCAACAAATTATGCAAATCGGATACAATTCTGTAATGCAAACTGTGCGTGTGAGAAGCTATGCATGCTCAAAAACACGAATCCTCTCGCTAAGGCTCGTAGCTAGCAAAAACTTTTTTCTTCCTCTACGTCTTCTATTTTCAAAAAACAACCCACTTAGAACACTCGTTTGACCCCTTAAAATCGCGATTTGAGGGGTTTGTAAAACACTGAAATACAAGAAGTTATTTTTCTGGAAAATCAGTCACTTGGAGTGCTAGTCTGCTCGCAGATAAGGAGAAGACATGTTAAAAACCGATCTCATTTTTGAACGAGAAAACTTTTCTCATCACGATTTTCAGAATGCCACCTTTAAAAACTGCCACTTTTATATGTGCAGTTTCGACCATGCCGATCTGCGCGATGCTAAGTTCATCGACTGTCGCTTTATCGAATCCAAAGCGCTAGAAGGGTGTAGTTTTCGCTTCGCGAACTTAAAAGATGCCAGCTTTACGAACTGTATGTTGGCGATGAGCCTGTTTAACGGCGCAAATTGTATGGGCTTGGAGCTGCGTAAGTGCGATCTCAAAGGGGCAAACTTTCAAGGTGCGAACTTTGCCAATCGCGTCAGTAACACCATGTTTTTCTGTTCTGCTTTTATTACTGGCTGCAACCTCACCTACTGTAACTTCGAGCGAGTGTTACTAGAAAAATGTGACCTCTTTGAAAACCGTTGGAACGGTGCGAACCTCGCAGGGGCAACTCTCAAAGGCTCGGATTTATCTCGCTGCGAATTCTCGCCAGAACAATGGGGAACCTTTAACGTTGAGCTGTGTGATCTGACTCATGTCGAACTAGACGGGCTGGATGTTCGCCGCGTTTCTCTGTTTGGTGTTAAAATTTGTGATTGGCAACAAGAGCAATTGCTTGCGCCTTTTGGACTGATCATTATCTAAGGAAAGGCCATGAACCTGTTTAAAGACTTACCGAATAACCTCGACGAGGAAGTGTTCGAAGACCTGCTGACCCACAAAAACCTGCGTATAGAACGCATTGTCTCAACAGGGCAAACCTCGCCCAAAAGTGGCTGGTACGATCAACAAGAACATGAATGGGTATTGGTTCTTAAAGGAGCTGGAGAGCTGACTTTGGAATCAGGTGTAGTGAAACGACTTGAGGCAGGCGATCACGTTACGATTCCGGCGCATACCAAACACAAAGTGAGCTGGACTGACCCAACGCAAGAAACCATTTGGTTGGCAGTGTTTTATCAATAAACACAAAACGATCTTAAATCGAAAAATAGGCGCTGAATTTGCTCGATACTACCAAGCCGTCACTGGCACTGTTTGATTTTGATGGCACCATTACCCGAGAGGATATGTTTAGCCTTTTCCTCCACTATTCTGCTTATGGCCTGCGCAAGCGAGTAGGAAAGGTCGCTATCATGCCATTTTATGCGCTGTACAAACTCGGAGTGTTACCCGCTCGTCTTATGCGTCCGCTCAGCAGTTTTATTGCATTTTCAGGGAAAGAAACGCAGCAAATTGAAGCGATTGGCGCTCAGTTTGCCCATGACGTGATCCCGCTGTACTTACGACCAGAAGCGATGGAAAGGTTGGCGTGGCATCAACACAGAGGCGATACCATTGTGGTGGTGTCGGCATCACTCAATGCGTATCTCAAGCCTTGGTGTGAAGCGAACGGTTACCACTTGCTGTGCAGTGAACTGATCTCAGAGCAGCCAAAACTGAGTGGCTTTTACCAGCAAGGTGATTGCTGTTTAGAAAGAAAAGTCTCGCGCGTTAAGGCGGCGTTTTCGCTCGACGAGTTTGCGTCTATTTATGCCTACGGTGATACACACGAAGACATTCCGATGCTCAAACTGGCAGACTACGCGATGCTCAACTGGATCGAGTGGAGAGCAAGCGAATAACGATAAGTGCTCTGATTTTCAAGACAACCACTCTGCCAAAGTGGTCGTTTTAGACTGAAAAAACAAACCCTTCTCACATGAGAAGGGTTTTATTGATCAGGGCCCGAATAAATGGCTTAACGCCATACACCCCATTGACCCGTTGTGCCTGGTTCCTCACCAGACGTCCACCACTGAGCGGTCCATTCTTTGCCGTTGTGCGTCACCACATCACCTTGGTTGTAAACGGCCGTCTTGTTCCACAAGTTGGTTGGCTCAACAGGTGGCGGTACATCCGCTTTGATCAGTGACAACGCATAACTGAAGTCTGCACTTGGCGCTAATACTTGGTTCGCATTCACGTTCTTACTATCGAACATGTAGTGGTTCATCTCTTGATGCCAAATGCCCACATACCAATCGCCCGTTTGCTGCGCGTTAAATTGATCCGCAATTTCTGCCGCCCAAGTCGTCGTATTGTTTGCGCTGATTGGCAGTGAAATATCAACAATTTCATTGCCTGTCGCATTAAACGTACGGAAACGGATGGTGTCACCCGCTTCTACTGGTCCAAAACCTTGCTGAACAAAGTAGCCCAGAGATGTCAGATTGTTGCCCGGTTCGGTTGGATCAACGGGGTCAGTCGGCGGCGTCGTACCTGTTCCGTTTAACGTAATGTCACTACAGTTGTAGAAACCTTCACCAGCGACATCAATGCGCTGCCAACGAGTATAAAGCACCGCATCGCCGGAGCGATCGGCAGGGAAAGTGACTTGAATACGGTAGCGTTTTTCCGCATCAACATACACGTCACCTGCGGTGTCAATCAGCTCTAAATCCCCCCAAGTAAGAGGTTTTGAATCATCATAGGTCGGCTTGGTGAGATAGAATTCCCAGTACGATGGGTTGTGCGGCGCCTTGCCGTAAAACACCAATTCAATCTGGTTATTTGCATCTGGCGTAACATTGGTGCGCTGCCAGTTTGGAGAAGGAATGTTCAAGCCTTTCTTAGCGGCATCGCCGGCAGAACACAGTTCGCCGTCACGGACTACGGCTTTAACATGCTCCATATCTCGGTAATTTGGTACGTTTGCTGCAATTTCACTGCGTTGCACAAACGGGTAAGCACCAGATTCTTCAAAAGCCGCTTTACACGCTTGGTTGGGGATCTCATTGGTCCAAAAACCACCGTCTAAATAACACGTATTCTGACGAGCACTTGGAAATTCTACCCAGCCGTGGGCGTTGACGTTAAATGAGCTCAATGCGGCAACAGCGCTTAAGCTCAAAAGAGGAAGTGTTACATGTGATTTCATCGTTCATCCTTAAATTTGCTGACTCGCCGCTCATGAACACAAGCGGTTTAAGCAAAACTAGCAGGATGAGATTATTTCGAAGGTGAGAATAAAGGTGGAAATTGTAAGAGTGCCATCTGCTTTCCAGCATTTGTTGTGTACTTATCTCATACTCGACTGACTCTTTCGAGTCACTTCAAATTCATGTGCCACAAAACCATGCCAATCTTGACCGACTAACGTTCGTCTTTCGGTGTGTCCATTACCACCATGGTTGTGATCGACTTGACGTGCTCACACTCACCCAGTACATCGGCATGGAACGCTTTATATGCGGCTAAACTTTGCGTTTCTACGCGTATTAAATATTCATTGGCTCCCGTAATATTGTGACATTCCACCACTTCATCCACAAAGCGCACGTGTTCTTCAAAACCAAGCTGTGCTTGCTTAGAGTGCGAGGCCAAACCAATCGACACATAAGCGACAAAACCTACGCCAAGTTGCTGATTATCCAGCACCGCTCGGTAGCCTTTGATCACGCCTTTACGCTCTAAATCTTGCACTCGGCGTAAGGTTGCAGACGGAGATAAACCAACGCGTTCCGACAGCTCCACATTGGAGATTCTTCCGTCTCGCTTGAGCACTTGCAATATTCTTTCGTCAAATCTATCCATAATGATGTTTCATTGCTTATTTAGTTTCTAATCATCAAATAAAAGCACAATATTGACCTCAGTTCTACTTATAGTTGTTCTCAACTTATCGAGAACAGATTCAAGGAACAATCTATGGAATATCATCAACTGGGCGCTTTGGCGTTGTTCGCTTTTATCTCCACTTTTACGCCGGGTCCCAATAACATTATGTTGATGACCTCAGGGGCAAATGTTGGATTTAAACGCACCATTCCACACATGTTGGGCATTACCTTCGGTTTTGGTGCCATGCTAATTTTGGTGGGCATTGGCTTGATGAGCCTCTTCAACGCTTACCCGATTACTCACTCCATTTTGAAAGTATTGAGCTTGAGTTATTTGCTGTACTTGACGTACAAAATCGCCACGAGCGGCAAAACCGAAGCAAAACACGATTTTCGCCCGATGTCTTTTTTAGGGGCGGTGGCATTCCAGTGGGTGAACCCAAAAGGTTGGTCGATGGCGTTGACGGCCATTACGGTATACACCAGTGGCGGTTCTTGGCTTGAACTGACTTTTATCGCCGGTATCTTCTGTTTAGCCAACTTGCCATCGGTAACATTTTGGACCGCGGCAGGCATGCAACTTCAACGCTGGTTGACCACATCTAGGCGTGTAAAAGGGTTTAACTATGGGATGGCAGCGCTTTTACTGCTGTCGACTATCCCAATGATATAGAAGACAAAATATCCGTAAAACCGTGATCTAATACAAAGTTCAGGTAGATACTGAATCAATAATCACAATCTAACGCCACTTTTGGACAATGCCAGGGTCATAGTAGCGAAGCAATGCGCTATTTATTAAAAGCACACTAATCATAAGCCACAGCTATTTTAATGTTCGTTGCTTGCTCGCAGTAACTGCGATGAATCTATCACCCTGGCCAAAAGCTCATTAGCTTAAGGTCCTTTACACAAGGAGCGTTACACAATGCACACTCGCAAGCTTATTCTTGCTGCCACTTTTGGATTATTATTGGCGGGTTGCAGTCAAACATCCACCACAACCAATGCTGAAGTCATTCCACCCGAGTATCCAGTGGATTATTTCTTTAAAAACAGCGAAGTTTCTAGCTATCAAATCTCTCCTGCTGGTGACTACATCTCAATGATGAAGCCATGGCAAGACCGTAAGAACGTCTTTGTTTATCCCACAGATAACCCCGATCAGATAAAACGCGTCACATCCGTAACAGGGCGCGACATTGCATACTACTACTGGGTTGGCGAAGACACCGTAATTTACTCTCGTGATACGGGAGGAGATGAAAACTTTTATCTCGTGACGGTTAATGTCAAAACAGGCGAAGAGAAAACCATCACACCGACATCCGGCGTTGTGGCATACGTCATCGACACACTAGACAATCAACCCGATGACATTTTGATTTCGAGTAACGAGCGTAACCCGCAAGTCTTTGATGTCTATCGACATAATCTAAAAACAGGCGAAAATACTCTCGTCGCGCAAAACCCGGGCAATGTGCGCTCATGGGGTACCGATCACGATGGCAACATTCGTGTCATCACCACATCAGATGGTGTTAATACCTCCGTTTTATATCGCGATACGGTTGAAGATGAATTTAAGCCGCTAAAAAATCTCACTTTCAAAGAGAGCTTTAGCCCCATTTCATTCACGCCGGACAACAAAAACTTATATGTGGCATCACGAATTACGCGTGATAAATCAGCCATCGTTGAATACGATGTAAAAGCCAATAAAGAAATACGAGAAATCTTCTCTCACCCGGAAGTTGACGTGAATAGCGCTCATTACTCTGAAGCGCTTAATAAGCTGGTTTCAGTCTCTTACGTGACAGATAAAAACCACTATCACTTCTTAGATAATTCCTACCAACAAACCTTCGAACGCCTCTCAGAGAAACTGCCAAATGTGGAAATTTCTGTAACCAGTGCGACGCGAGATGAAAGTAAAATGATTGTCGTCACCTACAGCGATGTCGATCGACCGAATTACTACTTCTACGATCGTAAAGCAGACAAATTGGAGAAATTGGCAGAAAACGCTCCATGGCATAAGCCAGAACATATGGCGAAGATGACGCCTATCCAATACACCGCTCGCGATGGAGAAACCATTCATGGCTACCTAACGCTGCCGAAGGGTCGAGAAGCCAAAGATCTGCCTTTGCTTGTGCTCCCACACGGCGGTCCATGGGCTCGTGATCACTGGGGATTTCAGCCTGAGGTGCAATTATTCGCTAACCGCGGTATCGCGGTGCTGCAAATGAACTTCAGGGGCTCAACTGGTTATGGTCGCGAGTTTTGGGAGAAGTCGTTTAAGCAATGGGGACAATCCATGCAGGATGACATTACCGACGGTGTCAAATGGGCTACCGAACAAGGTTACGCACAAGATGGCAACGTATGTATTTATGGTGCCTCTTATGGCGGCTACGCAACTCTGGCGGGGGTGACATTCACTCCTGATTTGTATAAGTGCGGAATCGACTACGTTGGCGTATCTAACTTATTTACCTTTATGGACTCCATTCCACCTTATTGGGCACCATTCCTTGCAATGTTACACGAGCAAGTAGGCAATCCGAATGATCCTGAAGACGCGAAAATGATGAAAGCCTACTCACCAGTGTTCCATGTCGACCAAATTAAGGCACCTTTATTGGTCCTACAAGGTGCACAAGATCCACGCGTGGTGAAGAGCGAGTCAGACCAAATCGTTGATGCACTACGCGAACGAGGCGTCGAGGTCGAATACATCGTGAAGGAAAATGAGGGGCACGGATTCCGCTCTTTGGAGAACCGTCTTGATGGTTACCAAGCGATGGATAGATTCCTAAAAACACATTTACTTGAGCAGACTCAGTAAGCCTTTACATCGCTAAGTTCGAAAGGGCATGTTGGCGTGCCCTTTCTTATTTTTTCTACGTATTTTGCTCGACCCAGTCCACAGTACTACTGCAATACTCCAATAATCCAGCTCAATTCACAGTGTAAATTTATATAAAGACACTACCCTCTTATGAGAGATCTTGATAACCTTAAATGAGAAAGAGAATAATTATCGAGTAGAGTCAAAGATGAAGAAGAAGCCTCAACCTAAAACGATTGTTGTCACAGATACAGAGACAATTACCCCAAATATGCAGCGTATTACTTTGCAAGGTGAAGCGCTAAGCCAGTTTCCACGCGACTGCGAAGGTAGCTACATCAAGCTATTGTTCAATGAGATGGGCGGTACCGATTTGAGCACGCTAAGCGACGATGACCGACCAATCATGCGCACTTACACAATTCGACGCTTTCATCCAGAAACCAGCTCAATCGAAGTGGATTTCGTCCGACACGTAACGCAAGATCTGCAATGCGGATTTGCAGCACGTTGGGCAATGGCCGCACAAAAAGGCGATACGATTAATATCGTAGGTCCAGGCAGTATCTCTAATTTGAATACCGAGGCTGACTGGTTCTTTATGGCCGCCGATATGACAGCACTTCCTGCTCTTTCAGCGAAAATTCGTACGCTACCAGAAGAGGCAAAAGGCTATGCCGTGATCAGTGTGATGTCTGCGGCAGACATCCAGCCTCTGCACGCACCAGTTGGTATAGAGCTAATTTGGCTTACAGAAGGTCAAACCCTAGCAGAAGCGGTACGCGAACAAAAATGGCTAGATGGGGACGCCGCAGTATGGTGTGCCTGTGAGTTCGATTCAATGCGCGCGCTACGCCAATACTTCCGCAACGAGAAAGAAGTTGATCGTGAAAATATCTACATCAGCAGCTATTGGAAACAAGGCGTGTCGGAAGACGGGCACAAAGTGATTAAACGTGAAGACGCGGAATCCAATCAATAGTGGTTCATGTCTTTTCGATTCCAGCTCTCATCCCAATAAAAACGCCCGGCATTACCGGGCGTTTTAGCAACATACCTTGTAATGAGCACTTTAAGCCGCTAATCAACAAGCTCTTGCGCCAAAAAGTCGATCAATAACCGCACTTTTGGCGACAAATTGCGACTTTGCGGATACAGCGCCCAAATGCCTTCGCGATCGTCGCGGTAATCGGTCAGTACTTCGACTAACTCACCACTGTCTAACGCTTCTTGAACGTAGTAATCCGGCAGCTGCACTAAACCAAGACCGCGTTTCGCTGCATCCACCAAAGCAAAACCACTGTTGCATTTAATCCGTCCCGACACGCGTAAAGATTTATCGCGTTTATTTTCCTTAAAGTGCCAATAGTCGACCGAGCCAACCAAGCACTGATGCCGTCCCAATTCCGACAACGTATGTGGCTCACCAAAACGCTCCAAGTACATCGGACTGGCACACACGTAGGTTTGACGTGAGGAAAGACGCTTGGCGATCATGCTGGAATCTTGCAAACGGCCAAGACGAATCGCCACATCCACACCTTGCTCAATCAAATCCAGTTTTTGGTTGGTCAGCACTAAATCGAGATCCACACGCGGGTACTTTTCCAAAAACTGATGCAAAAGCGGCGCGAGGTTCATTTCCCCATACGTCACAGGAGCCGTCACGCGCAGTAAACCGCGCGGTTCCGTCTGCATTTGCGTTACGGCAAGCTCGGCCAGTTCTAACCCTTCCACCAAATGTTTACACTGCTGGTAATAGAGTTGTCCGGCTTCAGACAGGGAGACTTTTCGCGTCGTGCGATGCAGCAATTTCACCGCAAGTCGTTCTTCAAGTGCTGATACCCGACGACTGATTTGTGCCACCGATGTTTTCAGCTTAGCTGCTGCTCCGGTAAAACTGTTGGTTTCCGCCACAGCAACAAATTCGCTGACCCCTTCCCAATTCGCCATGCTGTATTCCTGTCGACCTCTTTTAGACAAATAGTGATGAAAATGTTCTCGTCGCGCTACGCTTTGAAAACGGGAGAATTTTACGCATCAGGCAACGGACGAAGATCGCCGTACTGCGCATCAAGTTCAATGCCGAAGTATTCTTTCAATGCATCCAGATAGGCTTGGCCTGGCTCTAACTCCAATTCTGTCTGCTCACCTTGGCTGGTGTATTTGAGTGTGTAGTTAAGCAATGTCACCAACCCACTTTCTGTTGCTTTCGCCGCGACTCTTGCGCTGGTAAAACGCGAGTGAGGAGAAGTGGAAGTAAAAAAGTTGCCACACGCGATATCACCCGCAAACACAAACTCTAAATCGAAGCTATAAAGGTTGTTCCATGTGTCCGTTCCATCCGTTGACAACACTTGAAGGAAGTAACCAAACTGAGCATCTTCGACAAAGCGGAAGGTTTGTAAATCCGTCTGAATCACTTGGTTGAGGATAAACGGCAATGGCGCGCGCGGCGTATTGGAGCCAAAGCCCACATCAACAATCCATGCTTGTTCATCCAGCGTCACCAACGTGATTTGATGACTACGGCCAGTTGGTGTGCCCGACACATGCACACGCCCTAGTAAACTGCGTGCTTCAAATCCGAGAGTATTGAGTACCTCAAGCATTAAACCATTCAATTCAAAACAGTAACCACCGCGAGAGTGATACACCGTTTTTTGAATGATGTCTTCAATCTCAACAGAGATGCCGCGCTGCAACGCAATATCAAAGTTCTCAAACGGCAGGCTGCGGTGCTGTGCCACGTGTACTTTATGTAATGTTTCTAAATCGGCAGGTAGCTCTCTTGGCAAACCGAGCTTGGTTAAATAGGCATTCAGATCCGTCTTGTTCATAATCACTCTTACTTCGCTGATGGGTTGATTGCGTTCTACTCTAGCCCCTCTACCTAACTTCAGGTCAACTGCCTTTTCCGCTTTCCCTTCCGCGTTGAGGAGGCATCACACTCTTATAATCTGCTTACCTTACCATTATTACGTATATGTAAAAATCATTTTCAAAATGGACGGATTATCATTTTTATTGAAACACCTAGAATAGATATCAACAAAACGACGCAGCGCAGTAAGCAAACCTTAACTACGCTTATTACGTCACTCCATATACTGAGAATATAAAGGAAAATCCAATGACTGTTGAAATCAAACCTGGTCAAACTCACATCAAATCCAAGGCAATGGTTGCATGGGCCGCTGGCGAACCACTGAAAATGGAAGAAGTGGATGTACAGCTTCCTAAAGCGGGTGAAGTGCTAGTGCGCATCGTCGCAACAGGTGTTTGTCATACTGATGCGTTCACTCTGTCAGGCGACGATCCAGAAGGCATCTTCCCTTCTATTCTTGGTCACGAAGGTGGCGGTATTGTTGAAATGGTTGGCGAAGGCGTTACCAGCGTTGAGGTTGGCGACCACGTGATTCCTCTTTACACCGCAGAATGTGGCGAGTGTAAGTTCTGTAAATCGGGCAAAACCAACCTTTGTCAGGCCGTGCGTGAAACACAAGGTAAAGGTCTGATGCCCGATGGTACAAGTCGTTTTTCTATCAACGGTGAAACCATCTTCCACTACATGGGTTGTTCTACTTTCTCTGAGTACACGGTACTCCCTGAAATCTCGCTAGCGAAAGTAAACAAAGATGCACCACTTGAAGAAGTGTGTCTGTTAGGTTGTGGCGTAACAACTGGTATGGGCGCAGTTATGAATACGGCAAAAGTTGAAAAAGGCGACACGGTTGCGATATTCGGTCTGGGTGGCATCGGTCTTTCAGCGATCATCGGTGCACGCATGGTGGGTGCAAGCCGCATCATCGGTATCGATATCAACGAAAGCAAATTCGATCTTGCAAAACAGCTAGGCGCAACCGATGTGATTAACCCACAGAAATTCGACAAGCCTATCCAAGAAGTGATTGTTGAAATGACTGACGGTGGTGTTGACTACTCATTCGAATGTATCGGTAACGTAAACGTGATGCGTCAGGCACTTGAGTGTTGTCACAAAGGTTGGGGTGAGTCGGTGATCATCGGTGTTGCGGGTGCAGGTCAGGAGATCTCAACTCGTCCATTCCAGCTCGTAACTGGTCGTGTATGGCGTGGCTCGGCTTTCGGTGGTGTTAAAGGCCGCTCTGAGCTTCCAGAAATCGTAAACCGTTACATGGCTGGTGAGTTTGGCTTGCAAGAGTTCATTACTCATACAATGGGATTGGCTGACGTAAACAAAGCGTTTGATCTGATGCACGAAGGTAAGAGCATCCGTACTGTTATTCATATGGATCAATAATGCTACCTCAGGCTCTCCTTTTGGGGAGCCTGAATTCATTCTGTTGTTAGAGAGTTTATTCATGACCATTGAAAATGTAAGCCAAACCAAAGTGTTTGGCGGTTGGCACAAACAATATACACACGAATCCAAAGCCCTAAACTGCACGATGCGCTTTGCGATTTTCTTACCACCGAATGCCACTAAATCGAACCCCGTACCCGCTTTGTACTGGTTGTCGGGCTTAACCTGCACCGATGAAAACTTTATGCAGAAAGCGGGCGCATTTCGTATGGCGGCCGAGCTTGGCATTGCGATCATTGCACCAGACACGAGTCCAAGAGGCGAAGGTATCGCTGACGATGAAAACTATGACCTGGGTAAAGGAGCTGGCTTTTACCTTAATGCGACTCAAGCACCTTGGTCACTGCATTACTTCATGTACGATTACGTGACTAAAGAGTTACCAGAGATCATTGAAAGCAATTTCCCTGTCTCAGAAGTAAAATCCATTTCTGGGCACAGCATGGGAGGTCACGGAGCATTAACCATTGGTCTGAAAAACGCAGAACAATATCGCTCAATATCGGCGTTTAGCCCTATCTGTAACCCAGTCCAATGCCCTTGGGGACAAAAAGCCTTTACTGCTTACTTAGGCAAAGATATTGAGAGCTGGAAGCAATACGATGCAAGTGAGCTTCTCAAGCAAAAACCATCACCACTTCCTATTTTGGTTGATCAAGGTGATGCTGATGGCTTCCTTAACGAGCAACTTAGGCCAGAAGCGCTGGTTGCTGCAGCAAAAGTGCATGATTCAAACCTGAACTTAAGAATGCAATCTGGTTACGACCATAGCTATTATTTCATCTCAAGCTTTATTGACGATCATCTCAACTTCCATGCGAAGTATTTGTTTGCCTAATTCATAGAAGTAACTTGATGAATTAAAAAATAAAGTCACCTACCTAGGTGGCTTTATTTTTGGTGCGTATTAACATACCAATCTTAAATAACATTGGAATAAAGATAGAGAACAATGTAAGGATGAAATCGGATTTGCTTGTACCTCAATCATTAACCCTTCTAATTCTCATTCACAATACAATTCATCGGTTGAAAATAGGATTAATTTCCATTAAAAATCTGCGAACTGACACGAATTCGTTATAGAGCGAAATAATAGCGCATATTTCTGACCTTTTAATTAAGAAGTCACTTAATAACCTTGACGTACAGTAAACCGACAGTTACTTTTCAAACATAACATATTATAAAATCTCATCCGGTTGGCTCTATTATTACAATTACAAATAAAGTACCGCTAGCACCTTTGTCCTAGCTCAGCAAAAAAGAATAAAACTCAAAGGGCATATGATGAAAAAGATAGTCGCGCTAGGTCTGTTTTTTGTTGCGCCATTCTTATCTGCAAGTACGATCGTATTTAGCAGTAGCCAACAACCTAGTGTCACATTAAAACTGGAAGAGATTCAATCTTTACCAACCACCAGCTACACAACCACGCTACCTTGGATCCCTGCTTCTTCTGAATTTCTTGGGGTCAAACTTAGTACGCTCCTCACCCACGTCTATGGCAAAGTGCCAGAACAAGTTGATGTCAGTAGCTTGAATGACTATCACTCGACACTGTCTCGACAAGACATTCTTAGATACCAACCAATACTGGCTTACCAACAAGATCAACACTATATAAAAGTCAGGAATAAGGGGCCATTTTGGGTAATATACTCTCTTAGTCTCTATCCTGAGCTCAACTACAATAAATATCACGCGCAAATGGTCTGGCAAGTAAATGAGATGAAAGCAAAATAATAAGAATGAAGTTATCAGAACCCACCCCTCAAAAGCAGAGAGCACCACAATACTCGACAACCAGTAAAATGTTGCTTGTGGTGTTTGCCACTTCTTTGCTTCTCGCAAATGTATTGCTTCTGCAGCAGACACGCGCACTGTCACAAAACTTTAATAATGAGCAAAAACAAGCAACCTGGTTTTTATTCCAACTCTCTAAAGAGCTTTCGGAACTTGTCGGAGAAGCGAGACGAGTCGATGAAAATGTATTAAATATCGAAGGTGCAGAGCTGCAATATGAATTGGCCTGGAGTAGATTCGATTTATTAATTAGTAGTAATGAAGCCTACACTTTTTTCTCTCGAAATAATATGCATCAGTATTTCATTGATCTTTTTGAGGAATTTCAGGGTCTGGAAGCGCAATTAGTTGAAGCAAGAACTGGCGATAGCCAAGCTGCGGCTCAATTTTATCGATCCACTCAAACACTGTACTTAAGCTTGGTCGATTTCGTTAATCAGAACTTTCGCCTAAGCAGCAAAGTCTATGAGGCTCAGAAAGGAGAAACGCAACGGTTAATGCAAGCGCAGTATATGCTGTTTGCTACGTTCGTTTTGTCGATCCTGTCTCTGACTTATTTCTTTTATCGTGAATCCCATTTCCATAGAAAACTGGCGCTCAGCGACCCACTGACTCATCTTGGAAATCGCAATGCACTATTTATCAACCTGAATGAGCTCACTCAAGAGAAAAGGCCTTTTTCTCTGTGGATTTTAGATTTAAATGGTTTTAAAAGTGTCAACGATACACACGGTCATCAAGTGGGAGACACCGTACTGCGTGAAATTGCTAGACGGCTTAAATCTATGGCGTTGAATGATTTTACCGTCTATCGCATGGGAGGCGATGAGTTCGCCGTCATCCTCGAAGGGGAGCATGTTGATGAAGAAGGCGTTCGTGAGCATATCAATGCGGTATTTGATGCGCCAATACTAAACTCCGACAACGTCGCAACACTATCAACCAGCATGGGCTTAGCGCAATACCCAAAAGACAGTAACAATGTTGACTTTCTTATCAGCATAGCGGATAAGCGCATGTACAAAATGAAATTTCAACGTTAAACGGTATTTATGATGAGAAAGTTCATGCAAGTACTGCTTCTACTAGCAGTCATTGCGGCAGGTGTGTTGGCTTGGGTATTTATTCCATCGCACGAAACCATCGGGCAAAAAACGCTTGAGCAGGCACTCAACGACGACTACAGCCTCGTTGGGCATCGAATCTACTCAACCGATCCGGATGCTGGCAACCGATTCGGCTACTTCGTATTGGCAACGGGACAGCGCATTGAAGAACAAGAGCCGTTTTTGGTCACTTCGGATCAGTTTATTCGCATGGAACAAACGGGTGATAACACCTTGTCTGTGACCGTCAATGGCCGTATCTACCAATACCACAACGACTTGTGGGTACCAAAATCGAATGGAAAGTTGCAGCACTTTTTGGTCAGCGCAACCGCTAAGTACGTGCGCTAAAAAACGGGAACATTACTACCCCCTCCCACCACACACACAAAAAAACAAAGCCCCGCATGCACTGCGGGGCTTTTTACGTTAACAAGAAAAGAACATCGAAAGGATGAGCGTTACTTCGCTAACACTTTCTCTTTAATCACTTTTAGTACCCCAGCCTCTTGGTTGCTTGGCGCAGAATAACGAGCGATTTTCTTAATCTCTTCATGCGCGTTAGCAACCGCGTACGAATGCTCACTGACTTGCAGCATTTCGAGGTCGTTGAGGTAATCACCAAACGTCATGGTTTCTGCCGGAGTAAAATTCATCGTCTCTTGAAGGTGCTGAATGGCCGCGCCTTTAGACGCCTCGGCATTCATCACATCCAGCCAAATTTTTGCGCTCACCACAACTTTATGCGTTGCGCCAAACTTCGCGTTCATGGTCGGGAACAGGAGCTCTTCCGAACCGTCAAAGTGACAAATTGCCACCTTAATAAACTCGTCTTCGACCTCAAGCAAATCCGGCACGTATTCACAGCGGTGGTAGTACTTTTGAAATTCTTCCAGCGATTGCTGATCATGCGTTTCGATGTACGCCGAGCGCTTGCCACACAATACGATGTTCGCCCCGTCAATTTCACGAGCCGCTTTCACAATCTCCGCCACTTCCGCTTTAGGAATGGTGCAACTGTAGAGCTCTTTGTCTTGGTACATCACCAAGGTGCCGTTTTCGGCCACATACAACACTCGATCTTTGATTGGCGCGAACGTGTCACGCAGGCTGTAATACTGACGACCAGACGCAGCGGAGAACAAAATACCTTGCTCTTCCAATTGCAAAAACAGATCGAAAAACTCTGGATCCAAACGACCGTATTGGTCAAGCAAAGTGCCGTCCATATCGGAAGCAATAAATTTGATGCGAACTTGTGACATTAACTAAAACTCTAAATGACGCTGCGAAAATAGAATCCATGTAAGGTACAGGATCTTGTATGAATCTCAAGTCGGGATGACGACGCCTTTCGCGATTACCAAGGGTGCTGTTTAAAGTAATCTTCACTGTGATCGATGAACGCTCTCACCGCAGGAGACAAGTGTTTACGCGATGAATACAGCGCGTAAATGTTGAGATCATTTGGCTTCCAATCCGGCAACACCGACTCAAGCTGACCCGATTGCAGATAGATATTGCTCAAATAGGTTGGCAGCATCGAAATACCCATGCCTTGCAAAGCGCCATGCAATAACGCCGTGGCCTCATTGCTGGTTAGGCTACACTCAATTCCCACCGATTCGAACTGGTCGCCCTGAGACAAATGCCACACGTGACGCTCAAAGTTTTTGTAACCCAAACAGTCGTGTGAAGATAAATCTCGCGGATGCGCGATCGCGCGATGAGTTTGCAAGTATTGCGGTGATGCCACCAACACCGATTCACACACCGCAATCGGCTTACCAATCAAAGAAGGATCGGGATCTGACGCAATTCGGATCGCTAGATCGATGCGTTGCTCGGTTAGATCACTCACTGAATCTTGCAGATCAATGTCGATATGCACTTTGGGGTGCTTTTGCATAAAACTGTTTACTGCTGGGATCAACTGTGAGAACCCAAATGAAGTGCTAGACGCGAGACGGATTTTTCCGGACAGCTCACCATCAACGGCAATGTTTGACGTCAACGTATCGGCCTGTTTTAACCAGCGCTCAATCTGAGGCAAGCTGCGTTCCCCTGCGGTGGTGAGGGACACCTTGCGCGTGGTGCGGTGCAACAAACGAGTTTGTAGCCAGTTCTCCATCGCCTCTACATAACGAGTCACCATTGGCCGAGACATGTCTAACCGCTCGGCGGTCGCGGTAAAACTGCCAGAATACACCACATCCACAAATACTTTTGCTGCCGTTACTCTGTCCATATATTTGCTCGAAATAAGAAATAGTGATGCACATTATTGTGTATTTTTCCGAGCGTATCAATTTCCTAATATAGCTCCCGTTCCCAAGCCATCGTCGCTTGGCCCCAAATTCTTTAGGAGCTTATTATGAAAAAATTCACTTTGATTGCTACATCCATTTTAATGGCAAGCCCTGTCCTAGCGGCAAACCACTCTCCCCTTACTCTTGAGGTTTACAACGCCGACGGTAACAGCTTCCACGTTAACTCAACCTTGGTATACGGTAAGACTGATGCCATGGTCATCGACACTGGCTTCACCAAAGCTGACGCGATGCGCATTGCCGCCAAAGTGTTGGACTCAGGCAAAACGCTTAAAACCATTTTCATCAGCCAAGCCGACCCAGATTACTACTTTGGCGCAGAGGCCTTACACCAACAGTTCCCTGATGCGCAGATCATCACAACGCCAGCGGTTCAAAAAATTATTAAAGAGAAGTTGGCTGGAAAGCTGGCGTACTGGGGACCAAAACTTGGCGCAAACGCACCGGTAAAACCAGTGATCCCTGTCGCGTACGACAAAGCATCATTAGAGCTAGAAGGCCATAAGATTGAAATCCGTGGTAACCATGGCACATCAGCACACCGCCCTTACCTATGGATTCCAGATAACAAAGCGATTCTGGGTAACGTAGCCGTGTACTCAAACGTGCATTTATGGATGGCCGATGCCGCTGACCAAACCGCCATCAATGCTTGGGAGCAGCAGCTTAGCGAGATGCTTGCGCTTAAACCTCAAGTGGTCATTCCTGGTCACATGAAAGCAGGCACAAAGCTGAACGCAGACACCATTCGCTACTCGCAACAATACTTGCAGGATTTTCAGCAAGCGAAAAAACACAGCAATAACAGCGCTCTACTCATTGACACCATGTCAGCGAAATACCCAGAAGCTCAATTGCCAATCGCGCTAGAAATCGGTGCAAAAGTGCATACTGGTGAAATGTCATGGTAACCGTGCATTACTTCTTCGATCCCATGTGTGGTTGGTGCTACGGGGCATCACCACTCATCGAAGCCTTGATGGACAACTCTCAATTTAAGGTAGTGCTTCATCCCGGCGGCATGATCGAGAAACGCGCGATTGAGCCTGAATTTCGTCAGCACATCATCAACAGTGACACTCGTATCGCAACCGAAACGGGAGCAACGTTTGGTGAGGCCTATTTACAACGCGTGAAAAGCGAAGATGCGTTTGTTCTTGATTCTTATCTACCAACACAAGCGATCTTGAGTGCGGAGAAAATGGGGCGGAATCCATGGCACATGCTAAAGGCCATCCAATCCGCGCATTATCAGCTCGGGTTAAAAGTGAATGAAGCATCGACGCTCAAAGCCATTGCAGAATCGCTAGGTTTAGCAAACGATGTGTGGGAGCAAAACATGACGTTAAGCGAAGCCGATCTAGATGAGAAAATTCGCTCTAGCCGACAGTTGATGCGCCAGTTACACGTTGGTGGTTATCCAACCCTGATTGCAGAAGTAAATGGCGAGTACCTGACCTTGCCGCACTCGGCCTACTACGACAAACCGGCACAGTGGAAGCTGGCATTACAAAAACTGCAATAAGCTCTTCCCCACTCGCTCTTGTTCTTAATCCAAGAGCGAGTGCCAACACCGACATGGCAATCCTGACTCAAACAGGTACAATCCTCGCTCGATTTTTTACTCGCGCGGATACCCACCATGCACTCGCCTGAACATTGTTTTACTCGTTTTACTGCTGATACTTCTGACTATGAATTACCAACGCAGTTTACGTTTCCGTTCTACTACACGCCGCATCCTCTTTGCGTTATGGCTGCAAAGCAATTGCAACAGCACTTATTAGCGCAAACCGACTTCGAACACGATTTTGGTTTGGTTAATGAAGAAACGGGACGAGGCAAAATGTTTGGCGTATTACTAGTAGAAAGCTCTCAAGGCGAGCTCGGCTTTTTAAGTGCGTTTTCTGGCAAAATAGCTGACCAAAACTTGATTCCAGGATTTGTCCCTCCTGTGTACGACATGCTGACCGATGAAGGCTTCTTCCGTGCAGAAACGGATGCCATCAACGCCGCCAATGCGGAGTACAAAACCTGTGCCGCGAATCCGGAATTGGCGGAGCTTAAAGCGCAAATCCAAGCCGACCGAGCCGCTTATCAGCAAGAGGAGCAAACACAGCGCCAAGTGATGATTGACGGCCGCGCCGCACGCAAACAACAGCGCCAACAGGGCGAGCAAACGCTCAATGCCGATGACCTCAAAATCTTGTTGGATGAGTTGGGTAAGCAAAGTGTCGCCGAGAAAAACGTTCTCAAATACTTAAAGCAAGCGTGGGATGAAAAGCTTGCAATCAAAGAAGCTCGCTTGGCCGAGTTAGAGCAGCAACTTGCTCATCTGAAAGAGCAGCGCAAAACGCTCTCCAACGCTTTGCAGCACAAATTGCATAAACAATACCGCTTCCTAAACAACCATGGCGAAGCACGCGACTTGGTGGACATTTTTGCGGACACCACAAACCCAATCCCACCAGCAGGTGCGGGGGAATGTGCTGCGCCAAAACTGCTTCAATACGCGTTTAAACACGGATTCAAACCGCTGGCGCTGGCAGAATTTTGGTGGGGTGTGTCGCCAAAGTCTGAAGTTCGCCAACACAAAAAATTCTACCCATCGTGCAACAGCAAATGTCAGCCGATTTTAGGCCATATGATGCAAGGGCTGGACGTCGAACCCAACCCATTAGCGGAGAATTGGGCAGAAGACAAAGAGCTGGAGATAATCTACCAAGACGACGCTATGGTCGTCGTCAACAAGCCCTCGGGCTTACTTTCAGTGCCTGGTAAAACTATCAAGGACTCTGCTTATACGCGCCTACAAGCGATGTACCCTGATGTGGAAGGGCCGTTTGTGATTCATCGCCTCGACATGGCGACCTCTGGCATTTTGGTGTTTGCCTTAACCAAGCGCGCGAACAAAAGTCTGCAAAAACAGTTTATGGCTCGCGACGTACAAAAACGTTATATGGCACTGCTCGAAGGCGTATTAAACGAGCCTGAAGGGGAAATCTCACTGCCAATGCGTGGTGACCCCGACGACCGCCCACGTCAACTGGTGTGTTTTGAACACGGTAAACATGCAGAAACCTACTGGCAACTGATTGAAGTCAAAGATGGACGCAGCAAGGTATACATGTATCCGAAAACCGGGCGAACTCACCAACTACGTGTACACAGTGCTCATCACATGGGGTTAAACATGCCGATGGTTGGTGATGGTTTATACGGCGAAAAAGCGAATCGCTTACACCTGCATGCTGAGATGCTAGAGCTGGATCATCCATACAGCAAAGAGCGCATGGTGTTCAGAGCTGAGTGCGAGTTCTAACTTCTTCCAGATTTTAAATAACAAAAAGGCACTGACTAACAGTGCCTTTTTGGGTTTCTAACAACAGAATAAGCGTGATGCGCGATACCGAAAACCGTTAGCTCACCTTAAACTTGGTCCACACCTGAGAGCGCCAACGCCTTGCCATGATGATACCACGCACCCATTCATCGAGAGCGATTGCCATCCAAGCCCCTAAAACGCCATAACCCATGTGGATGCCAAAGATGTAGGAGAAAAACACGCCTAGTCCCCACATACTCAAAATCCCCATTTGCACTGGGAACTTGATGTCACCCGCGCCTTTGAGCCCCGCGATAAAAATCAGGTTAAACACACGTCCGGCCTCGAGCAAAATTGAGCCCATGACTAACGAGCCTGCCAATGCGAGTATTTCTGGTTGATCGGTAAATACGCGCAGAATCTCTTCTCTAAACAGGTAAATCAGTGTGGTTGCCGCCGTTGATGCCACAAATCCCACTAAGAAGTAGATTTGTACGCGTTTTAAAATGCTGCTCACCCAACCTTTGCCGATGTAGTAACCAGTCTGAATTTGCGCAGCCTGACCAATTGCCAACGCGAAAGCAAACGAGAAACGGGCAATGTTTTGTGCATAAGTGAAAGCCGCCAACGATGCCGTCCCCATTTGCACCACAAAGTACACAATGCAGATTTGCGCCACGTTGTAAGACAGCACTTCACCCGCGTTCATACCGCCGATTTTTAAGATCTTTTTGTAAATTTCTGCGGGCACTTGTTTCATGGTCGACATTGGTAGTTCAATGCTGCTGCGAGCGAGAATAAACCATAACATTAACGTACCGATGACTTGGCTGACGACGGTTGCTATTGCTACACCTTGCACACCATACACAGGTAAACCGAATGGCTGGTAAAGCGCAATATAGTTACCAATGATGTTGAACACACCCGAGATCAAGTTCACCACCATTGGAGAGCGCGAATAGCCATGGCTACGCAGAATGGTCGTAAAGACTATGCCTATGGTGACGTTGAACGTCATCGCTCCGCTGATCAGCAAATATTCACGTGCGTATTGCTCGACTTGCGCCTCCAAACCGTAATACGGGAGCAGGAATATCGCGCCAAGCACAGCAATCACACTCAATAGCACACCGATGATCACAGACAGCGCAATACTTGCAACGCCGACGCTCACAGACTCTTGCTCGCGCCCTGCGCCATTGTATTGGGCAATCAAAATCCCCGTTCCGCTGCTGACAAAAGTCGAAACGATGATTAAGAAAAAGGTAATCTGCGTGATCACACCAACAGCGGATACCGCTTTGTCTGAGTATCCACTCAGCATGAACACGTCACTGGTTCCTAAAGCCGTCCGTAGCAAAATTTCGACAAGAATCGGCCAAGCTAACGCCACAATAGACATTCGCTGGTTGATGTTCTGGCTTTTAGGCATGTTTGTAACCTTTCCTACAACTAAAAACTGCCTCACAAAATGTGTGAAGCAGTTTGGAAAAAGAGTGACTCGAACGAAGCTCGATATGAGGTCGTGATTTAGCGCGGATTCTAGTCGCATATTGGTCACAACGACAACAATATTTCGCTCTGTTTCGGAAAAATATTTCTAATGCTTTTTCACAACGAAAAACTCATTGACGGAACTTAGAGATCATCGATTGACGAACAATGAGCTCAATAGGTAGAAGGCGCAGTTCATGCTAGTCCCAACAGAGTTGAGTCAGGATAGATCCTGCAAATACAGCGGTGGAAATGCATTACTTTGAATTATTAATCGAACCATCTGAAACCATAAAGATCCGCCATGGAAAACTTTATAAGCCTTTGTTGCGCTTTGAGCACTCTCACCAAACCACACTTCTAGGCCCATACTAAAAATGACTGACATCACATTTGGAAACTTTGTTGTTCTATTCATCGCTAAAATACCGCCTAGAATAAGCGTACACGTTAATTAAACAAGGATACGTAATGTCGACATTGGCTGGAGCACGCTTAGAGGAAATGGCGGATATCCGCTCAACAAGAAAAAAGAAAATTGTCTTTTTATGCTCCAGTATCGCCGCGGCATGTTTAACTTATGGCTCCATTGCTCAATTGTTTGAGGATAATTGGGGATTAAGCTTTTTCCATGCTCTGTGTGCCTTAGCCTGTTTAGGTATCAGTTATGTGATAAAGGTTCAACGACATCATCAATATGCCGACCTATGGCTGAGTGCCGTTTTGATGTTCGAAGGGTTATTGCTACTTCTGTATAACGATGCCCCCTCAGGCAAACTGCTATGGCTATACCCTATTGTCGCCACTCTGGTGCTGATCAATGAGTTTAAAGTCGGTCTGCTGTTTAGTGGCACCTATATCTTACTGATCTTTTTTGGCGTCGTTTTTTTAGATCGGCTACCAACAGCCAGTGACATCATAGAACGACGATTTATGCTGACCCTGATAGCAACTGCATTTGTGTGTCACACATTCTCGTATTACTACACAAAAGTCCTCAACTACATTCAAACACTTTATCGTGAAGGGATTGAAGAGTTGGCGTATTTTGACCAACTCACAGGGCTTGCCAACCGCTGGAGCTTTGAAACTTGGGCGCGAGCAAAGCTCGATGAGATCAACCGTTCATCTGATGACAGTATCACTGCTCTGGTCTTCCTAGATATTGATAACTTCAAACATATTAACGACACCTACGGACACGATATTGGTGACCAAGTGCTTCAAGCCTTTGCAACTCGATTAAAAAACAATGTTCGCCATAAAGACAGAAAAACCGACAAACACGACTACTCCATCGCTCGATTTGCGGGCGACGAGTTTGTGCTCATGCTCTACGACATAAACAGTAAAAATGACCTCGACAGCATTTTGAAGCGTATTGTGAATCTATTCCCAAAAGGCTACCGAAGCTACGATATGATTAACGAGTTAACGATGAGTGTGGGCGCTGCTATCTACAAACAAGATGCGAAGGATTTATCTGAATTGACTCGGTGCGCAGATAAAGCAATGTATGCGGCTAAACACACAGGGAAAAACCAATACGCGTATTACGAGCACTGCAATACCGAAGAGAAGTCAGCCTCTGAAACACCGGCTGTGTCAGAAGCTTGCTAACGGTTAAGCGAATACATGCATCACCCATAGCCCCAGCACCAGAAATACGATTAGCCACACAGCTTGCAACACTCTGCTCGGCTTATCTTGCTGGCGACTGAATTGGCCTTTAAACGCACGGTCCTTCACTTTGCCCATTAAGCCTTTCCCTAGAGCACGTCGATAGAATTCACGTCTCTTATGGGCTGCATTGGCGACCTCGGTAAAACGATGTCTTTGCTCATTGGTGAGATCTTTGTCCTCGTAACGAGGAGGGAGATCAGAATGCTTGCGTTGTACTGCCATCACTTCCTCCCTGGTCGATGGGTACATTTTTATTAAGTATATACCCAAATAACCAAAAGATGCGTTATAAGTGAAGGACATAGACGAAAAAACCACCCGAAGGTGGCTTTATTACAGGCAAAAAGGACGCTTTAGAAGTACTCACATAAATACGCAGTCGCGTCTTTCACTTGAAGCTCAAACGAAGAGTTCCCTTCCACTTCAAAAAACTCACCACTTTGGTAAGTCGTCCAATCACTCTCGCCGACACGCTTGACCACAAGTGCACCTTTTACAACCGTCATACGCTCAGGCGCTTGAGTGCCGAACGTGTATTCACCAGGAAGCATTACACCAACGCTAACGTCCTGATCATTCTGGTTAAAGCCTAGTGATTTTACACTACCTGCAAAATAGCTATTTTCCTTAATACTCATTATTGGTTTCCTTATCAAAAGTCAGCTCTTTTTACCTTGTTTCTTCCTGTTACTCAAGCTCTGAAAGTCATTAAGCTCAATGTTATAAAGCACATCCTTTGCTACTGAGCGAGGCCACCTTTTTCTAGGCTTAACCAGACGACGTAATTAGTGAGATAAAGTCGGTGAATTAGTTAACGCCAGCAATCAATAAAATCATCAATAAGAGTGTATCTGAATGTAAAAGTGGACATTAGATCATAATTTCTTAGTCTTAATCGCGGGATTGTTTGTTTTTGAGAAGGAAGGTTTCCACCATATTAAAAAAGGGAAGAAAAGTAGACCAATGACGGACTCAGCTCGCCGAAGGCGGAAAACAAGACAGGAACCAAAACTTTCATTTTGGGCTCGCCACCAATCCAAAGTCCTCAAAAGCACATTTGCCGTTTTTGGGGTGGGTCTTTTGACGTTTTTCAGCTATCAAATCCACCTATCCTATCAAGACCATATTGACCCGGAAAAAGTCTACGGCGAGTGGATTGAGATCGGCGCGCCACCCTACCAAACAGAACGTCTGACTTTCACGGAGGATGGGGTATATCGAAACCATCGACTCATCACGACAGAATTTGAATTCGATGGAAAGGTCATCACGTTGAACACCGGATTAGGAAAAACCGCGTACCAGATCTCGGGCTCTCACCTTTCACCTCAGATTCGCCGTATTGAGCCTCTTATTCCAGACCAACGATTCATCCGTAAGGGATTTGAGCATACCGTTCAAGGCTCAGAAACCGGAGCGGCTTCAAAACGTCGCGCTGCATTAAGTGAACATTTTAGCCGTGACTAGCACGTCTTCACGGCTATTTCTCCTTTCAATTCTCTTTCTACTTCGATGAAACAAAACCTTAATAAACAATGAAATAAGGTATTCATCGCATTTATCCCACCCGATACTGAGTAAACAATAATTTTAGTTTCTGCTGAGATTTTATAAATTATTGACTCAGTCTGACACTTTCTGTGTAACAGAGTGCGAGTTTTAGTTAAGTTCTCTCAAGTGCCTCGAAAACCGTCTTAATTTTTTTTGACGAAAAAAAACTCTCTGAAATGCTGAGTGTGATGCTTTTGCACATGGAGTAAATCCAATCATCTTATCTGGTGCAAGAGCAGCCTATGTTCTAGGTAGAACATGAATCCAAGGATTGAGAGAGAAGTTATGATTCGATTTAACCTATGTGCAGCTGGCGTTGCTTTAGCACTATCAGGTGCTGCAGTTGCGGCTCCAACCGCACCAAGTATCGATATGTACGGTTCCAACAACCTTCAGTTTTCTAAAATTGAACTCGCGATGGAAACCACGTCAGGCTACTACGACATGGTGAAATACCATGAGCAAGCGAAGATCACTGTTAAGTTTAACCAGTGGAGTGGCACGCCAGGTGATACTTACAACGTCTATTTTGATGGTGCAAAAGTAGCAACCGGCCCAATCACTGGTAGCCAAACAACAGCGACATTTGAATATGGTCAGGGCGGCCTATACCAAATGGAAATCGAGGCATGTGATGCGACAGGTTGTGCGAAAAGCGCACCAGCTGAAATCACGATTGCAGATACCGATGGTTCTCACTTGAAGCCACTGACGATGAACGTTGATCCAAACAACAAAACGTACAATACCGATCCAAGCGTCGTGATGGGTACGTATTTTGTTGAGTGGGGCATCTATGGTCGTGACTACACGGTCGATAACATGCCAGTCGACAACTTGACTCACATCCTTTACGGTTTTATCCCAATTTGTGGCCCAAATGAGTCTGTGAAGTCTGTTGGCGGCAACAGTTTCAATGCACTACAAACCGCTTGTACAGGCGTGCCTGACTACGAAGTCGTGATCCACGACCCTTGGGCCGCTTATCAGAAGAGCTTCCCACAAGCTGGTCATGAATACAGCACACCTATCAAGGGTAACTACGCAATGCTAATGGCATTGAAACAACGTAACCCTGATCTAAAAATCATCCCATCTATCGGTGGCTGGACGCTGTCTGACCCATTCTTCGATTTCGTGGACAAGAAAAACCGAGACACATTCGTCGCATCGGTTAAGAAGTTCCTGAAAACTTGGAAATTCTACGACGGTGTTGATATCGACTGGGAATTCCCTGGTGGTGGCGGTGCAGCCGCGGATAAGGGCGACCCTGTAAACGATGGCCCAGCTTACATCGCACTGATGCGCGAATTGCGCGTAATGCTTGATGAATTAGAAGCTGAGACAGGCCGTACTTACGAGCTAACGTCAGCTATCGGTGTCGGTTACGACAAGATTGAAGACGTAGACTATGCAGATGCGGTTCAATACATGGACTACATCTTCGCGATGACTTACGACTTCTATGGCGGTTGGAACAACGTTCCTGGTCACCAAACTGCGCTTTACTGTGGTTCATTCATGCGCCCTGGTCAGTGTGACGGTAGTGGCGTAGATGAGAACGGCGAACCGTACAAAGGTCCTGCTTACACAGCAGATAACGGCATCCAGCTTCTTCTTGCTCAAGGCGTTCCTGCGAACAAGCTAGTACTTGGTACAGCAATGTACGGTCGTGGCTGGGAAGGCGTAACTCCAGATACGCTAACCGATCCAAATGACCCAATGACAGGTACTGCTACAGGTAAACTGAAGGGCAGTACAGCGCAAGGTGTTTGGGAAGATGGCGTAATTGACTACAAAGGCATTAAGTCATTCATGCTAGGTGCAAACAACACTGGCATTAACGGCTTCGAGTACGGCTATGATGCACAAGCAGAAGCACCATGGGTATGGAACCGCACTACGGGCGAGTTGATCACATTTGATGACCACCGCTCAGTGCTAGCAAAAGGTAGCTACGCTAAGTCTCTAGGTCTTGCGGGTCTATTCTCTTGGGAAATCGACGCGGATAATGGTGACATTCTCAACGCAATGCACGAAGGTATGGCTGGCGGTGTAGTTCCTCAACCAAACCGTAAACCAACCGCAGCTGCTGGCGCAGATCAATCTGTAACTGGCCCTGCAAGTGTGGTTCTAGATGGCAGCCTATCGAAAGACTCTGACGGCACTATCGCAAGCTACGCTTGGGAGCAAGTCTCTGGTACTGCAGTGGTACTAGCAGGCGCCAACACTGCGAAAGCAAGCTTTGATGCAGCAGAAGTTACCGTTGAGGAGCAATTAACTTTCAAGCTGACAGTGACTGACAACGAAAGTGCAACGGCATCTGACCTTGTTGTAGTAACTGTGAAGCCAGCAGGTGTGGTTGACCCAGCGAACAATGCGCCAGTAGCGCAAGTTGTTGCTCCAGCAACAGCAAACGCTGGTGACGTTGTGGTTGTAGATGCGTCAGCCTCTAGCGATGCAGACAACGATACTCTTACTTTCAACTGGACGCTTCCTCAAGGTTTGAACGCAACGGTTGAAGGTTCTAAAGTCACGTTCACTGCTGCTGAATACCCGCAAGACACTAGCCTAAGCTTTACCGTAAGTGTGAGCGACGGCAAAGCGTCTTCAACGGCAAGCGCAACTGTTGTTGTTGCACAGCATACAACCGACCCAAACCCTGGTACCTGTGACAACGCATGGGATGCAAGCGCAGTGTACACAGGCGGCAACCAAGTCACTCATGCAGGTAAAACTTGGGAAGCGAAATGGTGGACTCAGGGTGACGATCCTAGCCAATCTGGCGAATGGGGCGTTTGGAAAGAAGTTGGCGTGGCTAACTGTAACTAAGCCCAACCTTGCAGACTTTCTGTAAAGTTAACGATCAAAGGACAGCTTCGGCTGTCCTTTTTTGTTTTTATCTCATAACGAGAAAAGAGATACCATAGACGAAAAACAATCCGAGGTATTGATTTCAAATCGAATTAGCCCAAAACGGACCGAGCCAATTAGCAAGCATGAAGATTACCAAGAACGATCGAGTAAACGGTCAAAACTACTGAAGACTTGTGCACACTTCATCACTCGGCCATGGCCTTGACCTTGCGTTGTCACTAACTCAACATTTTCAATCTCTTCAGCGGCTTGTGCAGAAATACTGTACTTAGTGAACTTATCCTGCTCATCATGAACAATGATGGCTGGAGACGAGCGCTCAGCCAAACGCTTTAGCGGATCAATTGACTGTAATGGGTAACCAAATTGATCTTCAACTTCAGAAACTACGGCATTAAAAAGCTTCATCGAATAACCTGAACGCGCAATGCTACCGAATAGGTTCTCTACGTAATTCAATACCGGTGCAATAAGCAGTAAAGGCTTGTTTTCTAATTTGCTATGTCTGCACTCAAGAGCAGAAGCGGTGCCCATGCTGTGCCCAACTAGACCAACAATATCGTCTACCGTATCTAACACATCTTCTAACCCTTTGACAAAACCCGGAATGTGCCCATACTGCCCTTCACTCTCACCATGTGCTGGATGATCGTATGCCAAAGCGGTGAAACCTTTCGACGCAATATGTTCCATCAACGGATAAAACTGACTTGCGGTACCAGACCAACCATGAGTTAACACCCAAATAGGTCCAGAGCCCAAAGTGTAGGTTTTGATAATGCCTGCATGCCCTTTAATTTCACCTTTGGCAAGTCCTTGAGGTTCGGTGTTTTTAGGTGCTGTGCGAGCAGGTGTCAGGAGCAACTTACGCGCGGTATTCTTTGCATGGGAAGGGGCCAGCGTATGGTGTAAACGCGTACTGATGTTCACCAAACTGCGCTTAATACTGAAACGTTGCGATGTATTAAAGTAAATTTTTTCACTCATGATTATGTCCTTAACTATCAGCTTCGCACAAAAAATAGAACGGTCGTGCTTTTTATACTGATAAGAAAGAGCGAACTCAGCCGCTCTTTATGATTTTATGTCTACAAATCTGGAAAGCGAATAACTGGTATCAGCCTTTCCAGCGAGAAAATAAGTTGTCGATCCCTTGCCAAAACAGGCGCAAGCTTTCTTCCTCACCTTTAATTGAGTAAAAAACATGCGCACTCAAATAAAGACCGTATAAATCAAACGTTGCTTGGCGTGTATCTAAGTCTGCTGCAAATTCTTGCTTCTCTTTGCCTTTCGTTATTTGGATCTCCAAATAGCTCAGCCAAGTGTCTATGGATTTACGCAGTCCGGCCTGAAGCGGGCAATCTTTATCTGCAGTGTCATTCCAAGCGTCTAGAAACATACAACTTCCTTGAAATGCGTGGTTCCAAGTCATCCAAGAGTCGAGCAACCCTCGAATTTTACGTTCGATATTGCCATCCCCTGCTTCACGAACAGGCTCAATAACCCGAGCAGCGAACACTTTATTGGCGTGCTCCAATACCGATAGTTGTAAATTCAACTTCGAATTGAAGTGAGCAAACAGACCACTTTTCGACATACCGCATTGCTTGGCTAACTCACCAATCGTAAGACTTTCTAATCCGTCTTCGCTGGCGATCTCAAAAGCCCGTTGCAGAATAAACTCTTTTGTCACTTTTCCTTTTTGCATAATCTTATTTTTAGCACGATCGTTCTTTTTTGCAATCTAGAGTTAACTGGTCTAACCATACATTAGTGTCATTTTCGACTCGCTAATCACGTATTGAGTTGGTTAATGGGTTAATAATTAAGAAGTTTGAAGTAAGTCTTAAATTTAAACACAGCTTCAGTGTAAGCGCGAGTCTGTTGACTTTTTCATGCATTAATTCATCCACAACCTGCTACTTTCACCTAAGTTTTTTTTATTTAGGTAAGTAATGTAATGGCAAAGAAACAAAAAATAGCCAGCTTAGAGTTTGCGCGTATTATTGCGATGTTTGCAATTATAGGATTGCACTGCCAGATGGCCCTGACATACTGGCAATGGGATGGAATACCGTGGGTTGGTTATATGCTCAACCAATTGGCTCGTTTTGCTGTGCCACTGTTTTTTCTCATTTCTGGTTATCTTATCCAGCCCAAGTTAAGCCGCGCACCTATCGAAACACTAAAAAACTACGCCAAACCACTGATGAAGGTTTGGCTCATTTGGAGCGTGATCAGTTTATTGATGCCATTCCAGTGGCAAACTGTCGCTGAGGCGGGGTATCTCGCCGAAAGGCAGGGCTACTGGAGCTACTTAATGTCGACCCCGTTCAATTCACTCGTCGAAGGCGGGCTCGTTCACCTGTGGTTTATTCCAGCTCTGGTCATTGCCGTTGCCTTAATTGCCTTCCTCGTGCATATCAACATGGCTCAATTGGTACTGCCAACCGCCGTATTGCTATACATATACGGCGTGTTTGCTGGCAGTTATTCGACCATTACCGATCTGCCAGCGCCTTTCTTTACTCGTAATGGGCCGTTTTTCAGTACTTTGCTGGTAACACTGGGTTATCTAGCACGAGAAGAACAATGGCGATGGTCGCGAAACAATACGATTCGATGCATTCTTCTTGGTATGGCGCTGCATTTTGGTGAAGCTTATTGGCTAATGCAACACGAGGTCGCTTTTAATTCTCACGACTTCCTGTTTGGTACTGTTATCTGGGCCCTGGGTGTCTTCATGTGGCTGTTAGTCCACCCACATTTTGGCGATATGCCTTGGGTATTCAAACTATCTCCTAGCGTGTTAGGCATTTATGTTAGCCATCTGCTTGTGATAATTATAATGATGAATGTCGCTGGATTTATCGGGTTGCAACACCTCGCGAAAGACGCATTTATTTATCCTGCAACGATTGTCGCAACCATAATACTTGTGAAAGCAATTGAGGCTTCGCCGTTGAGAAAATGGCTGCTGCGCTAAATCCATTCAGCGCTCGATATAGCTAGCTCTAGCTCAAAAGGGTTAGAGCTAGCCAGTTAAAAATGAGATTTCTCTCTCACTGACCAATTTTTGACTTTCTAATCCTTCAGAATTTGCCGTCACTCACAAAAAACATTGTTCATTTCCTTTAAATTGGCTCGACTATTACAACATTGCTCATTAAACGGAGGCTGTATGTGGGCAGGTCAAGGACTCGTTCCTTTTTTAGAGATTAGCCATTGGTTAACTTACGGTTTGTATGCCGCTGTGGTTTTATTTGGCGCAGCAAGCATTGCGTCACTCAGAAAATAGTGACGCACACTATCATTTCCTAACTCCTACTGTTAATTCGAGCTCTCTCACAACTAACTCATTAATTTGTGGCTAATATTTCTCCTACCAGACAAAGGAGAAATGTCTATGCCAATCTATCCAATTGTGGCTTTCTGCTGTTTGTTATTCTCTAGCGCCACCTTTGCTGCCCCCACCAATGAACTGAACCTTGTTAATTCTGGTGTCGGTTACGCGGCTCTGATTATCTTTTCGATTGCTTACATACTGGTTATGTTGGAAGAGTATCTGAAAATGAGAAAATCCAAGCCTGTGCTGCTCGCTGCAGGGTTAATTTGGATTCTGATTGGCTACACCTTTGCTCAACACAACCAGCCAGAAATAGCCAAATCCGCATTAGAACACAACTTGTTGGAATACGCTGAACTGCTGCTGTTTTTATTAGTAGCGATGACTTACATCAATGCTATGGAAGAGCGCAAACTCTTCGATGCCTTACAGGCGTGGATGGTCGGCAAAGGCTTTGGCTTCAAAAAGCTGTTTTGGCTGACGGGGTTTCTCGCCTTTATTATTTCACCGATTGCCGATAACTTAACCACAGCCCTCTTGATGTGCGCTGTGGTGATGAAAGTCTCTGGTGATAATCCTAGATTCGTGAATCTTGCCTGTATCAACATTGTTATCGCTGCCAACGCTGGCGGTGCATTCAGCCCATTTGGTGACATTACGACCCTGATGGTGTGGCAAGCCGGGCATGTCAGCTTTGCTGAATTCATCCCGTTATTCGTCCCGTCACTGGTGAACTATTTGGTTCCTGCGTTTTTGATGTCACTCTTTGTTCCAAACACCAAACCGAATACGATTCACCAACACGTAGAACTGAAACGCGGCGCGAGACGTATTGTCGCACTATTCATTCTGACGATTGCCACCGCAGTCTCTTTCCACGCTTTACTGCACTTCCCACCCGTTATGGGCATGATGATGGGCTTGGCTTACCTACAATTTTTCGGTTATTTCTTACGCCAAACACTCAAACATTCTTTGGCAAAAAAAGCGGCCATGGCAATTGCCAATGGCGACGATCACGCATTAAAACGCTTAGGTTCAGTCGTTCCGTTTGACGTGTTCCACCGTGTATCTCGCGCAGAATGGGATACCTTGCTGTTCTTCTACGGCGTAGTGATGTGTGTCGGCGGTTTGAGCTTACTTGGCTATCTCGAACTGGTTTCAAACGTCATGTACAACCAATGGAACCCTGTCTGGGCCAACGTGATGGTTGGTGTTCTATCTGCCATCGTCGATAACATTCCGGTTATGTTTGCTGTACTGACCATGGAACCAAGCATGTCGATGGGGAACTGGTTACTTGTCACATTGACTGCGGGTGTGGGGGGCAGCTTGCTTTCAATTGGCTCTGCGGCAGGTGTCGCATTAATGGGAGCCGCGCGTGGACAATACACCTTCTTTGGCCACCTAAAGTGGGCTCCCGTCATCGCCTTGGGTTATGCCGCCAGTATTGCAGTGCATTTGTGGATGAATAGCGGTTTATTTACCTAAGCACCGCAACTCACGTTCTTCACTTGCTATGCGGCCTAACGGTCTGATGGGTGGTTAACGCCATCCATCACTTCGATAGTTCCCAATTCATATGGGTTGACGCCCTCTAAACAGCCGACATTGTAGCCGTATTCACTCGGGTCAGAGCGACGCTGATGGTGCGTATAGATACCGCATTCGCCACAGAAAAAGTGCTTCGCTGTGCGAGTGTTAAATTGATACAGCTTCAAAACGTCTTCGCCTTGCACGATACGAATACCATTCAGAGGCACAGATGCCACAATCGCGCCGCGACGTCGACACATGGAGCAATCACATCGTCTCGGCTTCTCAATACCATTAGGTAATGCAAGTTCCAGCTCAACTTTTCCGCAGTGACAACTCAGTCGATGTAATGCGTTGATTTGGGTAGTGCCGACTTTCTTAATCATAACTTTTCCTTGTTGTTTTTCTACCTGTGTACATTATGTTAAACAGGCTAGCATCAGCACAATCTTGTCCAAAAACTCGACATTCATCACTTTTCGCGACATTTTATTGGCCGATTTGTTAGTTGCTATTTTGGCAACTGTTTATCTCGTTGGATGGACGTGTTGTCTCCGGCGCGGTTTTTAAACCAAGGAAAAAATTTTATGGATAAAGATCATAGCCTAAGAGAGAACCTCTTGGCTCTGACGCTCGGCAGTGCGTTAGTGTCGCTTGGGGTAATATTTTTCAGCAAAGTAGGATTGCTCACCGGAGGTACGGCTGGTTTGGCGATCTTCCTTACCAAAGTGAGTGACTTCAGCTTTGGTCAGATATTTTTCGCTCTCAACCTCCCTTTTTATATTTTGTCTGTAATGCGCATGGGATGGCGCTTCACCATTAATACTTTCATTGCGGTCTCGATTGTTTCTTTTGCGGTCGATCATCTGCACCATGTGATTGAAATTTCACGAATCGAACCTTTCTATGCAGCACTTCTAGGTGGTGGGTTAATTGGAATAGGTATGTTGGTGATTTTCCGTCACAAGATGAGTTTAGGCGGTTTTAACATTTTAGCGTTGTACCTTCAGGAACGTTTTGGGATTCGAGCAGGTAAAGTTCAGATGGCGCTCGATTGTGCCATCGTAGTGATGTCGCTGTTCATTGTGGATGTGCACCTTATCGCTCTATCCGTCCTAGGTGCCGTGGCGACAAACTTGATTTTGGCGATGAACCATAAACCAGGACGATACCAGGCAAAAGCGCAAATAGCATAAGCAACATCGTGTAATGAGTGAACTTACAAAATATGAGCCCCGAGCCATTCGCTCGGGGCTTTTTTGTTCAACGTTGAGATCATGTCAACGAACTCGTTGTGCAGTATTGCTGCATCCCCACATCCACTTGAGCTTTATATTTCTGGCTAAGATGGAAGTGTACTTGCATCAGCAAATCATGCGCGTGGAACAGCTCAAACGCGTCACCACCATTTTGCTGACAAATGGCTTCGCAGCGCTCGGCATGCTGCTTGGCTTGTCCGGCTTCACCCGCTTTGAGTAAACTCATCGCTAAGCGATACTCTGCACGTTCTTCTTGCATCCAACCACCCGCCACTTTCCAGTAATCCAACGCGAGCTTGGCCGCTTCTAGCATCCTCGATTTTTCCACATCCGTGCGCTCAGCCAGCGCTTCATACTGACACGCCAAGTTGTTTGCTGTGATTGCGATAGAGCGTGCTAGCAGCCCTTCAGCATCTTGTGGTGTCATACCTAGCGCGGCTTTCGCCAGCCATTGGCTCGCCAGTTCAAGCTGAGCAAGCGCAGAAAGTTCATTCGAAATCAAAGCGTAAACTCGTCGTTGTTCTTGCTCTTCCAATAATTCCATATTGTCAGTGCCATCTACGAAGTAGCGCGCAACGGCAATACTGCGTTGCAATGCCGAACTCTCGGCAACCTTGCGTTCATCAAAGCGCTCTAAACAAGCAAGAAACGGTTCTGGACGCTCGAGGTGCCCAATCGCGGTGTGCAGCATCAATGCGAATATTCGCTCGATGTGGCTAACGTTTTCCACCTCACTCAGAGCCGTTTCCAATTGAGCATAAGTTTGTTCGGGCTGTGCTTCGTGATGCTGCCAACACTCACTCATGAATGCATCAAAATCCGTTTTGAAAGGCATGTCCTTATTATCCTTTTTCTATTCGTATAACGAATATGAAACTCTACACTATCGTTTCCCCTGTGCAGCACGCTTAATCACTATATGAGAATCGCCTCACTTAAAGTGGTGTACCTTGCTCCAACGCAAGTAAACGTTGCTTGCGCTCTACTCCACCAGCATACCCTGTCAATTTACCGCTTTTGCCAATAACGCGATGACAAGGCACCACGATAGAAATAGGATTTTTTCCGTTTGCCAACCCAACAGCGCGCACAGCTTTAGGGTTGCCAATCGCGTTGGCGAGATCTTGATAGCTCCACGTTTCGCCGTATGGAATGGTCGTTAGTGCCTGCCAAACTTGATTTTGAAAATCCGTGCCTGTAGCCGCCAAAGGCAGCTCAAATTCATTACGTAGGCCAGAAAAATATTCATTCAACTGGGTAACAGCTTGGCGCAAAACTGGGTGTTGAGCGTCTCGCGCTCCCAGTTCACTCGGCTTAGTGGTGCATGTTTCAAACCAAATGCCAAGCAAGCCCTCAGCGTTAGATTGGATGGTCACCGTTCCTAATGGGCTCGGCATTTCGGTATAAAATATTTTCATGATTGATTCCATAAGTGAAACGTCGCGTAGCTTCCCCAAGGGGCCGCAGTGTGCGTATTCAGTGATGGGTAACGCTGCATCGCCTTTTTCACCACTAAATCTTTATCTAAAAAGCAATCGGGTTGAGATTGCCCTCGTAGTTGAGCATAACTGACTGTCCAAGGTCCAATGCCTTTCAAGACTAGCCACTGCTGAGGGTCGGCTTCTGAGTTGTCCTGCATGAACTGGGCGAAGCGCACTAGCGTCTCTTTACGGCTTTGCGGCATGCGCAAAAAGCTCACGTCGGTATTCGCTATCGCATCTGGTGTCGGGAAAAAGCGTTTTTCTGACTCTCCACTAAGTGTGGCCACCAATAAGTTAAGTTGACCAATCGCCGCTTTGACCGACACTTGTTGGCCTAAAATCGCTCGAACTCCAGCCTCCCATGCATTCCATACACCAGGAATCCGAATACCTTTACTCGACACAAGCCCCGGTGCAACATAATCCAAATGCTGCTCAACAGTACAAATATCGGCGTCAAGATCGAACATACGACGAATGTCAGACACCAAGTTTTGCAGCTTCGTTACGTCTTCAATTTCAAACGCTAGCTCTAGGTACCCTTCACCTTTGGTTGCTTTAAACCACGCTTTACTGGTATCCAGACAAACGTTGCGCTGATAACTCTCATTACTCACCAGCTCAACCCCCTCAATCGCTCGTAAACGGTAGAAGTCCAACATGTGCTGCCAATTCAATTCACCTCGATAAGGCAAGGCAATTCGATTGCTACCCATACCGTCAAACTCTTTGCGACGGACTTGAGAAGGCGTCAGTTTGAGAAACTTTTGGAAAGCATCGTTAAAGCGGCGTGTACTATTAAAACCGGCGGCGAAGCCTACTTCCGTGACCGACATAGAACTGGAATGAAGTAACTGTTTGGCGAACATTAATTGTTGATATTGCGCATACTGCTTGGGTGACATGCCTAGATACTGCTCAAACAACATACGTAAGTAGCGATCCGAAATCCCAACACGCTCTGCTAGCTCAGACACCGAGTGGTGATGCAGTTCCCCTCGATCAATTAACGAAATCGCTCGTTGAAAGGTCGTTTCTACGCCTTTCCATGCCCAAGAACCCGGCGCGCTATCAGGTCGACAACGCAAACAAGGACGGTACCCCGCTTGGAGAGCTTGCGCTTTATCGGTGAAGTACTCTACATTTTCTTCTTTAGGTAAATTAGCCGGACAAATTGGGCGACAAAAGATCCCCGTTGTTTTCACAGCCACATAAAATCGCCCATCAAAGCGGCTGTCTCGCGCGACTCGCGCCTTATGACACTGCTCGAAAGTCAGTGAAGTATGGGGGTGAATAAACATAGTGCTTTCCTTGCTCATGCCTTTTGTCATTTATTGTTCATAGGCATCGTTCAATATAATGTTATTGTAGCTTGCTTAAGCGTCTACAATTAGCCATTTTCGGAACTCAATATTGAGATTTATTGGCATTAGCGCTTTTGTACACTAAAGTTAGATTCAGAACATCACAACAACGTCGGCTAAAGGGAATTGGCATGGACTTACACACTTGCGTAATTGTACTAAGAAACCAAAAGGTTATTACCAGTAAATCCGTAGATCATTCAATTGGAATTATCGAACGAGACTCAGATAACGAGATCTCAGAAATTCAAATTAATGCCACGGATGGGCGTAGTATTCGAACCTATCACTACAACAATGTAGAGGAGTCACTAGAGAGCTTAATGAACCTCTGACGGTTTTCTTTAACACACCTTTCTCCCTTGTTAATAGCGAAAGCAATAGAGCACAGCAACCTGTGCTCTTTTTTTTTGTTTAACAGCAAAAATGTTTATCGAAAATAATGATGGAACCTGATTTAAAACACGACAAAACTGGCATAAAAAACTCATAAAAAACACTCAAGCAACTGATTAAAAATAACAAAAATCCATTATTCAATTTTTTAGAACGAGTTTATCAAAATACTCCCGTTATTTTTATTCTCACCGCCACCTAAACTGTTCTCAACAGCACGGGAGCACACGCTTCCCACTCATTGAAAAGAGTCAGAGGACAGAATCATGAAAGCACTATTACAGAAAATCACCACTTCAAACGCAGGTTACAGCGCACTATCACTTCGCATTCCAATCGGCATTATCTTTATGGCGCACGGCGCACAAAAACTGTTTGGTTGGTTTGGTGGCTATGGGTTAGAAGGTACAGGTCAGTGGATGGCATCCATCGGTTTAGGTCCTGGCGTGCTAATGGCATTCCTTGCTGGCAGCGCAGAGTTCTTTGGCGGCTTGTTCATCTTGCTTGGCCTGCTAACTCGCCCAGCAGCCGTTGCTTTAGCGTTCACGATGGTGGTAGCGATATTCTCCGTCCACTTTGAAAACGGTTTGTTCATGGCAAACAACGGTTACGAGTTTGGCTTAGCTTTACTGGCAGCAAGTGTTTCACTGGCGTTTTCTGGCGCAGGTAAGGTCGCGCTAGATAACTTCTTGAACAAAAAGCTCTCTTAGGGAGGTCTTATGATTACGGTAAGACTTGCAGCAGACCGAGGTCGAGCAAACTTTGGTTGGCTTGATAGCAAACATACGTTTTCTTTCGGTAGCTATTACGATCCACAACATATGGGCTTTTCTGAATTGAGAGTCATCAATGACGATGTAGTCCAACCTGGCGCAGGTTTTGATACACATGGCCATCGTGATATGGAGATCATCAGCTATGTGCTGGAAGGTGTTATCGCACACAAAGACAGCGAAGGTAACGTGAAAACATTACCTGCTGGGGAATTCCAACTCATGTCGGCAGGGAAAGGGATTTACCACAGTGAGTACAATGCGTCGAACCGCGACACGCTGCACTTTCTACAAATTTGGATTCAGCCAAATACATTTGGAACCAAACCAGGTTATCAGCAAAAAGACTTTGGTCGCACGCCTGGATTAACAACTATCGCGACTCCAACAGGAGAAAACGGTACGCTACTTATTAAGCAAGATGCCACATTACATCAGTTAATTCTTGAACCAAATAGCGAACTTAACTTTGAGATAGAATCGGGTAGAAACTTATTCGTTCACCAAGTAACGGGAAGCCTTAGCATCGACAATACCACCTTGACGGCGGGCGACGGCGCGAAGGTCGAACAGCAAAGTAAGGTTGTTTTACGCAATACATCAAACGAGAGCACAACCGCCCTGCTATTTGACTTGCCATAACTATCGATTCATCGAGATAAAAAGAAAGCCGCCTGGATTTTCCAAGGCGGCTTTTTAATTTCTCTGACTTTTCACTCAACGCTATTCGTCGGAAGTGCCGGAACCAATTTGCTGAAAACTGTAAGCCGTTAATGGATCGATCTCTTTAACAATTTCTTCCACTTGCTTAATCGCGTCTACCGACGAGCTAGCTTTACGATAGCTCAAATAGATAGGGCGACACCAATCTTCTACGCCAGACACCTTGTGAAGCTGCCCGTTGGCGATAAATGGCTCTACCAGAGAGATGGGTAAGTAAGCGGCACCGCCCTTCTCTAAAATAAAGTCCAATGCTATACGCGCTGTTGACGTGCGCAGATACGGAGCCGGGATCTTAGGGTGACGTTCAGAATGTTCTGATGAGAAGCGCGTTCCCCAATCCACATACACGTATTTGTTTTCAAAAACGGTGTCTAAAGAGTCTTTCTCAGTCGATACCAGAACGAGAACAACATCAGCCACTTTTTTGCAGTTAAGCTCATCAGCTTTGATTTGGTCGAACGCAAATGCCATATCTAACGTGCGCTCTAGCAAGCTTCGACTGAGCATTTCCCGCCCCATCACTTCTGCCATAAAACCATAACCACCAAATGAATCTGTGACGACACTTAAACAGTTCTGCAAGTAGGCGTCCCAAATATTTGGCGTACCGCCTAACGTTAATTGCAGCGCTTTGCCATCTTCAAGCGATAACTCTAGCTTCGCTTGTTGCAATGTGGTGACCATCACCTCTGCATAACTGATTAAGCGCTCACCTGCAGAGGTCAACTTTATGTTATTTCGATCACGAATAAACAATTGCGTATCGAAGTAACTTTCCAATTGTTTGATACGTGCGCTCACTGCAGCTTGGGTAATATAAAGATTCTCAGCGGCGCGTCCGAAGTGACGAACCCTTGCCAGCTCTAAAAATGTTCGAAAGACTTTTACATCCATAAACCATCTCCTGGTTAATATAAAACCAGATTAACAACTAATTAAAATCATGACGACAAAAAAGTTTTGTTTTTCTTTTGTTAGCTTTACGCCTAATTTTCGCCGTAGTTCACTACATTCATCAATAACGGTTACAGAGGCTGTTGACATGTCTGACACTGAATTCCGTCATGGCAAAAAACGTTTTTACGACAACGTAAAATTCCCACGCGGCTTTGCAAAGTCTGGCGATTTTACTCTCTCGGAAGAGGAAATCCTAACAATTTATGGGGATACTATGCTTGGCTTAGAGTCAGGCGAATTAACACCTGAAAATAGCGAAGAGAAACACTTCATCAAGGTGCTAGAAAACCCAGGCAAAGCAAAAACAAAACTTGAGCGTACGTGGCTAAAGTACACCCAACTTGCTCGTGGTCGCAAGCGCTTCCACACGCTAAATGGTCGTAATAAGCCTGACGCGACAGAAGATTACATTGAAGAGAGTTTGGTCGAAGACGATTAATAACCAAATAAACTAATGCTCGCCTTTTTCTAGCAGTAGGTAGTAGGCGAAAGCTCGCTTGGTTTGACTGAGCAAGCTCATTTCTTCTCCTAAAGCCCAAGGGCGCGTTCTCCCAAGGGCTTTTTTAGTATTTAGTGCTGCCAGTCTACTTTGCAAGCATCGCGATCTTTTTCAAAAAGCTCTCTTTCAAGTGCTCTTGGTCGTACTCCAATTGATAGGTATTGTGGAAGCCAACCTTTAGCTCAACACCATTCCCTCGTAAGAAAACGTTGTACCCGTCGTAATCGGAAAACGCTTCTACACCTTCATACATTTTGCCAAATTCGGTTGGTGTACCGTTGTTCATCACACATTCGTAAGCCTGTAGTACTTTGCTCGGATCTAACTCATTTTTCATACCGAATTCCTCACTGGTTTACACATTTCAATTATGGTTAAGGAATGAGCGTCGTGCCATGTCCATCCCATAATATTTGAAGTTCGTGTGCGATTTCACACTCTGTAGGTTGTTAAAAAACAAGGTTAAGTGCGAAGACAGAACTTAATTTAGATCATAAATTTTATCTATCAATTCGTCAGTTTCATAATGCAATTTCTTTGTAAAAAATCGGCTTATAAAAGCATTTAGATATAAAAACAGTCGATAAAATCAACACTGGTTAAAGAAAAAGCAAAATTTTGACCTAAAACAATAGCAGTTCGTCATTACTTATTTTATAATGCGAATTAATGTTTCGGTACATCGTAAATTCCAATAACTAGGGGCACAAAATGAGACTTATCCCGTTAACTCGAGCAGCACAAGTAGGTAAGTGGGCAGCTGCGCATATCGCTAAGCGTATCAACGACTTTAAACCTACTGCTGAGCGTCCATTCGTTCTGGGTCTACCAACTGGTGGCACTCCTCTAGCAACCTACAAAGCCCTAATCGAGCTTTACCAAGCCGGCGAAGTGAGCTTCAAAAACGTCGTGACTTTCAACATGGATGAGTACATTGGCATCCCTGCAGATCACCCAGAGTCTTACCGCTCGTTCATGTACAACAACTTCTTTAATCACATTGATATCCAAGAAGAAAACATCAACCTACTGAACGGTAACACTGACGATCACGACGCAGAATGTAAGCGTTACGAAGACAAAATTAAGTCTTACGGCAAGATCAACCTGTTCATGGGCGGCGTGGGTAACGACGGTCACATCGCGTTCAACGAGCCAGCGTCATCTCTGTCTTCTCGTACTCGTATCAAGACACTGACTGAAGACACTCGCATTGCGAACTCTCGCTTTTTTGACGGCGATATCAACCAAGTGCCTAAATACGCACTGACTATCGGTGTGGGTACACTGCTAGACGCAGAAGAAGTGATGATTCTGGTAACAGGTCATAACAAAGCTCAAGCACTTGAAGCAGCAGTAGAAGGTTGTGTAAACCACCTATGGACGGTTTCTGCACTTCAACTTCACCCTAAAGCAGTGATCGTATGTGACGAGCCAGCTCAACAAGAACTGAAAGTGAAGACTGTGAAGTACTTCTCGGAGCTAGAAGCGGAAAACATCAAAGGTTTTTAATCCATAGGATGACAGCCTAGATGCACGCTAAAAATACGAAACCCGTGATTGATCACGGGTTTTTTCTTATCTGAACAGCGGGCTTAAGTCGTTAATAAGCTTTAATACCAAACTGACGAAGACGCTTAGGCAGCACTTCATCTAACTTGTCTAGTTCACTCGGTTTGACTTCGATAAGGTTGAAATGATGCTGCTCATAAACAGTACGAATGGTCTCACGGTCAGCCTCAGCCATCTCCCCAGTATCACTTCCCCAAAACTGTAAATAGACTTTACCGCCTGGCAAATAAAAATCACTGGTGACATCTTGGTCAATCGGCAGTTGACGCTCATAAGCGTGCACCACACCAGCCAAGTACAGCCAGTTGTCGATGAGCAACTCCCCCTTAGAGCGCACGTAATGCCCATCTAATGTTCGGTGTTTGGCTTCAAACTTTTGGCGAAAGCTTGAGTACGATTTATCCGTGGAGTGTGACTTCGCATCTTGCCCTAAAAATTCAATGACAGACTGCTTAAGACGCTTATTACGCAGCACCACATCGTGCCATACGACAAAGGTATTTTGTGTCTCTTTATCGGTTCTTTGCTGGCCACCAGCGCGTATACCAGCTTCAGTGACACTCCAACCTTCTTCAGATTTGGCGATCCACCCCAACTCACTCAACAGTTGGTTCATGCGCTTCGCATTCAGTTTCAGCTTTTCACCCAGCTGCGTGGCGCTTAATGTTTTCCCTGAGCTGGAAGTCAGCTCAATATGTAAATTGGTCGGCCAGACGATGAACTGGCCAAATTTAGGGTGATCCACATACTCGCCGCCAAACTTGGCGCCTTCTTCCGTCAGAATCCATTTTTCGTCTTGGCGAACAATGTAGCCAGCACGTTTGAGATCGGCAAACAACAGCTTGGCTTCAACCTTACGCATTTTCGCTAATGCCGACGTCGATATTTTTTCAGACATGTGGGTACCTCATGCTGCTGTAAAACTGAACACTATGTCATCATAGTAACGTATTGATTTCACGGCTTGAAGTCAGAGAAACAAGATTTCGTTTTACAAATAACAAAGCCAATCTCAAGGGACTGGCTTTGTTATGTTAAGTTGAAAGAAGCGGGGGCTATTTAATAAAAGCAATACAGCCTTGCAAAATCACTAAGTTCACAATGTCGATGAAGAATGCACCGACAATTGGTACTACCATAAATGCTTGTGGTGATGGACCATAACGACTCACGATAGAGCCCATATTCATGACCGCAGTCGGTGTGGCACCTAAACCGAAACCACAATGTCCACTGGCGATCACCGCGGCATCGTAATTACTGCCCATCATGCGGAATGTTACGTAATAAGTGAACACCGCGAGTACGGCAGACTGAATAGCAAGAATAATAAGGAATGGGATCGCAAGATCAAAGATATTCCACAATTTCAAGCTCATCAGAGCCATGGCAAGGAACAGCGATAGCGAAACCGTACCAAGAATATCAACGGTTTCTAAATCAACCTTGCGCACCTTGGTCACTTCCATGATATTGGTGATGACAACACCAATAAACAGCGCATAAACAAAATCTGGGATCATCAACCACTTGATGCCAAAACTGCTCACCCAACTCTCCAGATAGCTCGCGCCTGTCACGCAAAGCAAAATAATGGATAAGCTTTCTACAACTCTTTTCGCCGTGACACGATCTTCTTCATGTTCGTTATAGGTCACCAATTCAGGGAAACTCTGATGGCTTTGGTTGGTGCGTCCGTATTCCGATTCTAAGTTGTGCTTGTTGAGTAACTTTTGCGCGACAGGGCTGCCAATAATCCCGCCCATGACCAAGCCAAACGTAGCAGAAGCCATCGCCACTTCTAGGACATTGTGCAAACCATACATTTCTTGAAAAGTTTGCGACCACGCCGCACCAGTTCCATGTCCGCCAGAAAGCGTAATAGAGCCGGCGATCAACCCCATGAGTGGATCTAACCCCAATGCGGTAGCTAAGGATACGCCGACCGCATTTTGGATAAGAATGTAGACCGATGCCACAACAAGGAAGATGAAAACCTTCGCACCGCCTTTAATAAGTTGGGTGTAATTCGCGGCTAAGCCAACCGTCGCAAAAAACATCAGCATAAAGGTGTTTTGCAGTGGCAAATCAAATGATACATCCACACCATTTAAGTGCATCGTCGTGATCACGCAAGCCACGACTAGACCACCAACAATTGGCTCTGGGATATTGAATTTCTTTAAGGTTGGTAATTTGGTGTTAATGAACTGCCCTAAAAATAACACGCAAATTGCGACGAGAAACGACTCTTGTGGGCCGATAGATATTACCTGATTCATGAGACCTCTTTACTCTCCTCTTTCTCATTCATTGAGCAAGCGCTCAACGTGAGATAGGTGCCTAAGTCAATCAGATTGCCTCTCGAACCTTTTGTTTTCTAGGGTGTATTTGCCACAAATTCTCATCAAGTAAGAAATGGATGCACCCAAAATCCCACTGATTATCATTATATGAGAATACCAATACCAAGCTGGTGGTAAATACCTTGATTGGATTAGAAAAATAACACTTCTCAACTTATGAGAAGTGTCTAATTTATGTTCACAATAAAGTCTTCAAAATAGCTATCACATAGGTAGATATTTAGGGAAAGCGAAGGCTGGAACATACACTTAATTTTAAATTATTACTTTCTCTCCGGCACACTAGGTGTTATACCTATATATAACACCATTTCAGCCAAGAGATTCACTCATGACCAATTGGCATGATCGCCAACCGATTTTTCGACAGTTGGCTGACCAGATCACTCAACAAATACTGCAAGGTATCTGGCAAGAAGGCGATGCTCTGCCCTCCGTTCGTAGCATCTCTGCGGATATGAAAATTAACCACCTCACCGTCATGAAAGGCTATCAATTGCTTGTTGATGAGGGGTTAGTGGAGAAAAAGCGCGGTCAAGGTATGTTTGTCGCTTCAGGGGCAAAACTAAAATTGCTCGCAGACGAGAAGGCACGTTTTCTTCAACAACAAATTCCGCAGATAGCCGACACAATACAGCGTCTGGATATGTCACTCGACGAATTCATTCAACAACTAAAACCACACTTGAAAGGTGACCAATGAGCGCATTAGTCAGTGTAAACAACGTCTCCAAGCAATATCAGCAACAAGGAGAAGCACTGCATGAAGTGAGTTTCGACCTACATGCAGGACAAGTACTTGGCTTACTCGGCCATAATGGCGCAGGTAAATCAACGCTTATTAATGCCCTACTCGGCGCACATGAATATCAAGGCACTGTTCGTATCAACGGATTTGAACCCATTATGCAACGCGACAAAATAATGCGGAGCTTATCCTATATCTCGGATGTGAACGTTCTGCCAGATTGGATGACTGTCGCTCAACTGCTTAACTATACCGAAGGCGTGCATCCAGGGTTCAATCGCGCTCAAGCAGATACGCTGCTTCGTCAAACGGACATCAAACCTCGTGCGCGCATCAAATCTTTATCCAAAGGGATGAAGGTGCAATTGCACCTCGCGATTGTAATCGCGACTAACACCCAAATCCTCATATTGGATGAACCGACACTCGGGTTAGATCTCGTTTATCGTGATACGTTTTATCGTCACTTGTTGGAATGGTTTCACGACGGCGAACGCGTGTTGATCATCGCCAGTCATGAAGTATCAGAGATTGAGCACTTACTGACTGATGTGCTGATTCTCAAGCATGGCCGCCCTGTACTACAAACCTCGATGGACAGTATCAGTGAAGACTACTTCATCCTTGAGGCCAGCGACGAATACCGCACACAAATTGAAGCGATGAACCCACTGTCGTCACAAAAAGGGCTCGGTTCAACGAAATGGTTACTCACTGCCCAGTATGCCCAACAAGCAGAAACAATGGGGGCCATCCATGGGGTGAAGTTAGCGGATCTATTTTTAGCATTGCAGAAGGAGGCAGCGTAATGCGTTCAGTTGTCGCGATGTTGCAAAAAGAGTGGTTAGAAAACCCTCTTGTTTTACGTATTCCACTGTTTGTGTTGGCGTGTGGACTTATTCTCTTTGTCAGTTTAATGAGTAACGACACTCTACAACACAATATGTTTTTCCAAATGAGCTTTGGTGGCGATGTCAGTGACATTCACAAAGAGCTTGGTGACGATGTAAACATGTTGATCACCGGCGGGGCGGGACTGCTGTCTATCTTGTTAGCCGTTCAATACTTCCCGAGAACACTGCGCAAAGAGCGCGCAGAGGGCAGTATTATGTTTTGGCGTAGTATGCCGGTCAGCGATATAAAAACTCACTTAGTGAAGCTAGGGTTTGGTTTATTGGTGATTCCGCTCGTTTGCTCGGCGCTTGTGCTCGCAGCAGATTTGATGTTGTGGTTGCTGAACATCTCTACTGATCACCAATTGGCTTTGTTGTACCGCCAAGCCTCGTTAGGTTACGTGCTGCTGCATTGGGGAGAGTTTTTAATCAGAATGTTGTTCGCCGGTATTCTACTGTTACCGCTGGCATTAACCGCAATGGCTATTTCTCAGAAAGTGAACTCACCACTGGTCATTTTGTTTATCGCCATTTATGCGCTGCGCTGGATGCCAATCGCACTATTTGGCTATTACGGCCTAGATCAGTTCTTCTCCGAAGTGCTTTACCTTCCACTGCACGCCATTGTTGCACCAAGCCCATTTAATGCAATTCCTCAAGCGGGTTGGTTAAACGTTGGCATTTACGCTTTCGTCGGCGTTCTTGGTTGGACAGCTAGTCTCAAGTTCAGCCGAACCATTCAATAATCCGTCGTTCGATAAACGGCCAAAATCGAGCCATAAAAAAACGGTCACAACCTGTGTTGTGACCGTTTTTATTTCGACCTCAGGAGATCATGAACTTAAATTTAACCAAGGAATGAAATGTAACCTTGTAAAATGATTAAGTTAACGATGTCGATAAAGAAAGCCCCCACAATTGGCACCACCATAAATGCCTGCGGCGACGGGCCAAATCGGTTAACGATAGAGCCCATGTTCATCACGGCTGTTGGGGTTGCCCCCAAGCCAAAACCACAGTGACCACCCGCAATAACCGCAGCGTCATAGTTGCGTCCCATCACTTTGAACGTAACGTAGTAAGTGAAGATAGCTAAGACCACAGACTGCACAGCCAAAATGACCAAGAATGGAATCGCTAAGTCAAAGATATTCCATAACTTCAAGCTCATTAATGCCATCGCCAAGAACAATGACAAAGAAACGGTACCGAGCATATCGACGGTTTCTGCGTCTAACTTACGAAGCTTGGTCACCTCTAAGAAGTTCGTGATGATCACACCAATGAACAGCGCATATACAAAGTCTGGAATCATCAACCATGAGATTTCATACGTGCTAACCCATTGCTCAACATACTTAGCCCCCGTAACACAGATCAGTAGGAAGAAGAGTTTCTCCACCACTTTTTTCGCCGTTACTTTATCTTCTTCGTATTCGTTGTAGGTCACCAACTCAGGGAATTTTTCGTGAGTTTTGGCATCCCGACCACCACGACCATACTCCGATTCAATGCTGTTTTTTTCTACGAGGCGCTGTGCCACTGGGCTACCAATGATACCGCCGATGATCAAACCAAAAGTGGCTGATGCCATCGCAATTTCCAAAACGTTATCCAATCCATACACGTCTTGGAAGGTTTGTGACCACGCAGCACCTGTACCATGGCCACCAGACAGAGTAATCGAGCCAGCAATTAACCCCATCAAAGGATCTAAACCGAGCGCCGCCGCGAGTGAAACGCCAACGCCGTTTTGTATGATGATGTAAAACGATGCGACAGCTAAGAAGATAAAAACCTTCGCACCTCCTTTCATCAACTGAGTGTAATTTGCGGCCAAACCAACCGTCGCAAAAAACATTAACATAAACGTATTTTGTAACGGCAAATCGAACTCCAAGTCGATGCCGTTGAAATGAAGAGCAGTAATCATGCAGGCCACAATAAGGCCACCTACAATCGGCTCAGGTATGTTGAACTTCTTTAAAATCGGTAGCTTAGCATTAATAAAATGCCCCAGGAAAAGCACACTGATTGCGACCAAGAAGGACTCCAGTGCACCTACAGATATTAAATGATTCATATCGCCTCTTATTATTGTTCTCTTCATCCTCCGTAATGATCGAGTGTTAATTTAACCTTCATTCAATAGCAAATGTTCTCGCTTTACTGTTTCGAAAATACTCAAAAGTTGGTGTAGATGCGCCTTAGGCTAGTTTAAGGGACGCTCCTTTAGCGATGTGTCAGTTTTCCGCTGTTAGCAAGCCCTTAAATGTGAAAGGAGCCGATATAGCTCCTTCAAATGCCCCCTCGCAATACCTGTGCGTGACTGCTTGGGGTATAGTGTTGTGAGTAAATTCTGGGTGACACTTTCTGAACCACGTTGGGCTCCCTTACTTAAACAGAATGTGTCAATTACTATCAAACAAAGTTCCTTCCCGTTGTAACCTCTAAACGCCGAGATCGCGTTCAAAACAATTGGGTTTGCTTGTTCCTGTCGTAGTTTTTCAACTCTGGCTCATGGTGTGTAAACGAGCCGAATCCAAGGAAACTCTCAAGCTGCAACAAACGTTTTCGTCACAACGGAGCCGGATTATAACATATTGCTGATAATTTTCTTCAATTCAGTGACATTCACCAATCCCATGGTTTCATTCCATAATGATTAACTGCTGAATAGCATTTTTACAGACAAAAGAACAAAGCCAATTCAGCTTAGCCTCACCAAAAAATAAACCTTAAAAGCCAATCACTTATCTATCGTCTCCTGAATAAAACGTGTTTTGATAGGCTTTTTGGAGGGCCCAGCAACCAAAATGTACGGTGTTGTCATGGTAGTCTTTCGAGGCTAACTACCCGATTCTGGGTGATAAAAACAATCCCAGTTATGAATCACACAAAAACATGTATAATTTTTATGTAAGTTATTCAAATAACAAGAGCCCTACATGAAAATTCATTCGCTTTTCCCTGTGCTATTACTCTGTGCCATCTCATCTGCCACTGCAGCGGAAAATATCCGTATTGAATATTCTCCCGTGGAAACAACCCATGAAAACATCGCCCTGCAATCTATCCAAAACAGCGATGTAAACCCAATTTTTCTTGAGCTATCTCAGATCCACTTTCCATTTCGCAAACCACTCACACTGATTTACGGCGGAGAAGATAGCCCAATGTACGATCCCGATACGCACACGATACACATTCCTTACACTTTTTATTTGGAATCACTCAATTACTTCTCCAATAACCAGTATGAAGAACGCCTTGGAAAATCCCCAAAAACAGGGGCGTTAGATACGTTATTACACACCTTGCTGCATGAAGCCGGGCATGCTTACATCGAAGATCAAAACATCCCTGTTCTCGGAAAAGAAGAAGATGCCGTCGATAATTTTGCCACGATCTTAATGATTGACTTCCTAGAAGATGGCGCAGAGATGGCCATTAGCGCCGCCGACATGTTCGCATTTGAGTCCGATGACAGACCGGACTACTACGACTTCGGTGAGTACATTGATGAGCACAGTTTTGATTTGCAACGCTACTTCTCTACCTTATGTTTGGTGTACGGCAGTGATCCGGAACAGTACAAGTCGCTTCTCGATGAAGTTGAAAAAGACTACCTACGAGATCGCAAAGACTTTTGCCAATACAACTACGAGAACATACGCGCGAATTGGAACCACTACCTGCAACATAATGAACCAAAAGAAAAACCGCCACGTAGAACTCAGTAAGACAAATCAAATAATAAGACGATCGCAATGACAAAGCTCACCATATTTTATGACGGAACTTGCCCACTGTGCGCCAAAGAAATGCACGCACTTAAGCAACGAGATGTAAAACAAGCGATAAAAATCGTCGATATCTACAGCGATGAATTTTCTGATTACCCACAGATAGACGCGCAAAAAGCCAACACGATTTTGCATGCGCTGAATGACAACAATGAACTGATACTTGGTCTTGATGTGACTCACCGAGCATGGCAGTTGGTCGGACGAGGTTGGCTATATGCACCACTACGTTGGTCATTACTCAAACCAATTGCCGACTGGCTTTACCTGCGCTTTGCCAACAATAGGTATCGTGTCTCATACTGGCTTACTGGTAGCTCCCGCTGCAACTCGGGCCAATGCTCTCGCTAATTGTGATCCTGCTTAAAAATGTGAGTCTCTCTCGTCCACGATCACCAACTTCCTGTACTTCTCACCCGCCAACTCGGTTAATCTGCAATCAGTACAAAAATAATTATTAACACTTTTATTTGGTAAAGCTATTGAAGTTTACCAGTTTGTAACGCTGCGCCGAGACGTAAGGAAGTACCTATGAATCTAACGATAAGAAAGCGACTTTATATTCTTTCCATCATTCCCGTGTTAACGATTGCTTTGGGTATGATGTGGTTTACCTACCTCCAAACCAGTACCTACAACCAACAACAAATCAATCATACGCACACGACGATGATGGCGATGAAGAAAGCGGAACTGAAAAACTATGTGCAGATGGCTCATTCCGCACTCAAACCGTTATTGGATCGTAATGCCTCATTGCAAGAAGCCATTCCAGTGCTCAAAGAGCTAGAGTTCGGCCAATCAGGTTATATTTTTGCGTACGACTCAAAAGGCGTGCGTGTTGTTGTCGGAAAAAACAATAAAGGGGTTGGAGAAAACTTCTATAACCTGCAAGACAAAAAAGGCAACTACCTGATCCAAGACCTGTTGAAAAACGCCAAAACGGGTGACTTCACAACCTACTACTTCCCTAAGTTAGGGCAAACCGAAGCATTACCTAAACTCAGCTACTCCATGTTCATTCCCAAGTGGGATATTATGATTGGCACAGGTTTTTATACTGATGATATCGATGCGATCATTACAGAGATGGAAAACACAGCAAACGATGAGCTAAACAATACCTTAGCCGCTATTGCTATGTTTTGTGTCTCTATTGCCGTTGTCGTGGCTATTTTTGCCGTACTCGTCAACCGTAGCATTATGCGCCCTATCGAACAGTTTGACAGCTCAATCCAATCTTTCGCGCAAGGTGACGCCGACTTAACCGCGCGTATGGAAGAATCTAGCGTGCCAGAATTTAAGCAGCTCGCGCATAACTTCAATATCTTCGTTGAGAGCTTGCAAGGAATTATTAAGAGCGTCAGCCATGTCGGACAAGAGGTAGTATCAGAAACGAACAACATGTCTCAACGCGCCTCACAAGTGGATGAATTGGCTTCTGGTCAACGTGAGGAAACGGAACAAGTCGCGACAGCAATGACAGAAATGACGGCCACCGCTCACGAGATCTCTGGCAACGCAAACCAAGCCGCCGATTCCGCTAAAAACGCCGATGACAACGCACAACAAGCGAAACACATCGTAGACTCCGCCGCTAACTCCGTTGAAGCGCTAGCGAATGAGGTCTCTGAAGCAAGCACTGTAATTTCACGTCTAGAGAGTGACGTGCAGAACATCTCATCCTCACTTGAAGTCATCCAAGATATTGCTGAACAAACCAACTTGCTTGCGCTAAATGCCGCCATTGAAGCGGCACGAGCGGGCGACCAAGGACGCGGATTCGCAGTTGTCGCGGATGAAGTGCGTAAGCTTGCAAGCCGCACTCAGGACAGCACAGGTGACATTCACAAGATGATCGATCAACTTAAAGCAGGATCGGATGCCGCAGTAAAAGCGATGGAATCTAGCCAAGCACGTGGCGAAGCGACAGTAGAAGAAGCACGTGCTGCATCGGTTGCGCTGCAAGATATTCAAGCAGCGATTGCGAATATCATGGACATGAACACGCTGATCGCGACCGCGACCGAAGAGCAAAGCCAAGTTGGACAAGAGATTTCACAACGCATCGAAGTCATTTCTCAGCAAAGTAGTCAATCGGCGCACCTTGCCAATCAAAATCGCTCGGGCAGCCAAAACCTCAATCACAAAGCCAACGAACTTTACGACTTGGTGGGACGCTTCACAGTTTAACTTCCTTAACCATACTTAATAGTAGAAACAGCGACGCCTTAACGTCGCTGTTTTTATTTCTGCTATCCTCAAGCGACTTAGCTATAATGCCGCCAACTAAGCACCCATAAGGGCAAAACCAGATGATTATCATGACCACCAATTTCGGTGACATCGAAATTGAATTGAATCTAGAACGAGCGCCAGTTAGCTCAAAGAACTTCAAAAAATACTGTGAAGATGGCTTCTACAACGGCACCATTTTCCACCGCGTTATCGATGGTTTTATGATCCAAGGTGGCGGTCACACCGAAGACATGGCAGAAAAGCCAACGCGCGCCCCGATTGCGAACGAAGCAAACCGTGGTCTAAAGAACCTTGTTGGCACTATCGCAATGGCGCGTACCGATGCACCGCACTCTGCAACGGCACAGTTCTTCATTAACTTGGAAGACAACGATTTCCTAGACCACACCGCAACCACCAACTTGGGCTGGGGCTACGCGGTGTTTGGCAAAGTGACTGCGGGTATGGATGTCGTAAATCGCATCGCGAAAGTGAAAACGACCTCTAAGCTTGGTCATGATGATGTGCCATGCGATCCAATCATTATCGAGAAAGTGACAGTCAGCGAATAAGCCCATTTGCCTCTTGGTAGAAATCGTCGCTACAAAACGATAAAAGCGCCTAACGTCTTATGACTTAAGCGCTTTCTGTTTTTATGACTCAGCCTATTAGTTTAGCTTGTGCCGGAGTTATTGATAGAAAAGCTCGGCTTTTGCTCCAACCAAATCCAGTTCAGAGCCCTGAGAATCAGCCAGATATTCCGCGACAAGGTTGTACCCGACCCAATACCCCATGTACTTCGGCCAGCGGCTTTCATCACTGCCAAGAAAGTAAGCATCGAAGTTGTAATCTAAACTGGTCAGCTTGTCTTTCATCTCAGCATAGAAAGGACGCCAATCTTGATCTTTGATATTCTCAAACAAGCTCGGAGTGACGCCACCATTTACCTTGCGTTCGAAATGACAAGCTAACCCTTCCATAATCAGCACATCACCAAGCGCAACGCCATTCTCTCCCGCTCGCATACGGAACAGGTGATGCAACTCATGCGCTAGCACCGCAGCTAGTTCTTTATCAATCACGTTTTTAATATCTGCACGTTGAGTATCAAGCAAAATCTCTACACGATAGGCACTTAAGCAATAGCCACCAATCCCCGTCTGCGGTACGTCATTGCGATCAAACGGGCTAACGGTCAGGTCAACGTTACTTAAATCGATGTTACTTAAATCAAAGTAACTAGAAAGTAGTGAGCTCAGATCATCAAGTTTCTGATGCAAATACTCAGAGATTGGAGACAACTCTCCCGTCGCATTTAAGAGGGTTACGCGATAACTCATTTATCTTCCTTGATAATGTGGGTTAATAGCAGCGAGTTTACAGTGTAAAGAGTGAACAGTTCTAGCGATTACATCCCTTTGAACAAACTTTGAGATGCACGGCTCACGGGGAGCTTGTTTTCTCCAACGTGAACAAACATTCTGCCTGCAAAGTCTTTGTTTACCTTGCTAATTTTGCACACTTGCACCAGGCTTGAACGGTGCACTTGCCAGAACTGTTCTGGGTTAAGCTGCCCTATCAACTCTTTCAACGATGTGCGAATCAAATACTCCTGCACTTTACCTTGTCCTTGTTGGGCATACACAGAAACGTATTTTTCTTCCGCTTTGAAATACAGCACATCAGACGTGGCGATCAGATGAATATCTTCCCCTTGCGTCGCTTTAATCCACTGAAGATATTGCGGCGTTTGTAGCGCGGAGAATTGCTGCAACTGTTCTAGCAAGCTGCTCATCTGCACATTACTGCTTTCTTGTGTTCGCTTAGCAAGGCGTGCTTTCACTCTTTCACACGTCGTCAGGAGGCGCTCATCCGAGATAGGCTTGAGCAAATAATCGGCGGCATTTTGTTCAAAGGCTTTGATGGCGTAATCATCGTACGCGGTAACAAATACAATCAAAGGTGGATTGGCGAGTTGATTGAGTTTTTGCGCTAATGTCATGCCATCCAAAACTGGCATACGAATATCGAGAAACGCAATATCAGGTTGGTTTTGCTCAATAGCTTGCAACGCTTGTTCACCATCCGCGACTTTGGCTATTACCTCTAGATCTGGCCACACTTCAGCTAGGCTTTTATCAAGATGACGCCTCAATAGCGGTTCATCATCAGCAATAATGGCAGTAAACCCTGTATTCATTCCTTTCTTCCTTGCTTACGATTCCATTGGCCAGCTCAAGCGAACACAAACGCCACCCTGAGCAGACTCACTGATAACAACCTCTCCTTGCCCTGCGAACAAAGCTTCAACTCGCTGCTTGAGATTACTCAAACCCACGCCGGAGCCCATGTGCCCACTAACATGATTCAAGCCAACACCTGTGTCTCTAACTTCAATCTGCAAGTTCTGTTGTTCGCGCTTGATGAGTAAACTGACTTCGCCGCCTTCTCGCTTTGGCTCAATACCGTGAACAATGGCATTCTCCACCAAAGGTTGCAACATCATCGGTGGCAGTTCTGTTGTTCCTAAACCGTCTTCTACTTCAATTTTGTAGCTTAGACGTCCATCCAGACGTATCTTCTGAATACTCAAGTAGGCTTCAATTAAGGCAATTTCATTCTCAATCGTGGTGTGCTCTTCACGTGAGCTTTTTAGCGTCGCACGTAATAGTGCGGTAAGTTGATCCAACATCTGCTTGGCCTTATCAACGTCCTGGGACATCAACGCGCTGATATTTGCCAAGGTATTAAATAGGAAATGCGGTTCAATCTGGCTTTGCATCTGCTTAAGCTGACTTAGCAACAGTGCACGTTCCTGCTCTGCCTTTTCACGCTTGATACTCTCTAATTCACGCTGAGCAATCGCTTCTTTCTCTCGTGAGTGGAAATAAAAGTAACACATGCCGCTGAATAACAAGCCCATCAGCAACACTGGCAGCATGCCCGAAATGCCGAAGTATTCACCGAGCCAAAACTGCGCATTAATGACGCCAAACAACAAACAGGCGGTCAGTGACAAAGCAATTTCTAGTCTACGAGGGATGCTAGGAAACAACTTGTCGACTAACCAAGAGAAGAACAAGGCGGAGTAACCAAAACCAAAGCTCACCAATACATGCACATAGTAAGGACCCCCCCAAACAGACAATGTCATTACCGAGATAAACAAACAGAATAAAGTCGTGACAACCACACTGCGTAGCCATCCACTTTCTACCATTAACTTAGCTGAATACATTTAGAATTTCCCTTTGATATTAAATACAATCATATGCTTATCATTGATTTGTGCGTAAGCAGATTGGTCGTCTCCGGTTAAAAAGCGTGCGGCAACTTCCACTTCTACACTTTGATCGCCGGTATCAATCCATTGGTAGTTAAGCCACTGCGTGACAATCACACCGCCATCTTGCGGCGACAACATCACATCCAACGTAGGGGTTACATCACTTAGCCAGCCGATATCCGCTTTGCCGTTCCATGCAGCCCACGCTTCCACATCCCAACTCCAGTGCAGCATTACGTTATGCTGAACGATATTGGCATGCTGAAACCCTTGGGCATAGCTTGTCGCAAGTAGAGATACATTAGGATCAGGGATCTGAGAAAGTAATTCGCCACGCTCTATTGCTTGTTGCCATTCGCTTTTCGACCATGCTCGGCTGTCGTACCAATATTCAGCAATCACGTTGTGTCCGGCTTGGTTTGCCCAGTTCACCCCAGCTAAGGCTTGGAATGCGCTGCCCTGCTCCTCAACCGAAATGGGTCGGTAAAGATCATCCTGCTGAAACTGATAGCCGACACTTTGCTTTTGCCACAGCATGGAACCGTGCATTGCGATGGATTCATCCCACACCGCAATTACACTGGCTCCAAGTAAACCTCGGCGCACATCATCGTAATAACCAATAAGTTGATACTCGGTGTCACCCACCAGCGCATAACGACGAATACCAACACCTTGCTGCTCTGCGGCTTGATCAAGTGCACTTTGGTCTTGTTGCCCCCAGCTTGAATCGGTCGCAATGACGGTCCATTCGCCGGCCATATCGTAGTGTGAAAGTGAAAACACACCCGCGCCCTCTTCTGCCACTAAGCCAACAGGGTTTTGTCGATACGGCTTAAACAGATCCAAAGGTCGGTAGCCATAACCTACGCCCCAATCCACGCGCAACTTACCTAAGCTCACATCAAGAGTGGTATCGCCGACTTGCCACTCCCCTAGCCAAGCCAGCTCTCGAATCAGCAATTGGTTATCAGCTTCACTCCACCAATCACTCTCTCCTTGTTGATTGAGGTACAAACCTTGGCTGTACAGAGCAAACAAGCCACTGAAGTTTTGATAGTTCACCTGCACATCCAAGTGTGCATTAAGTGAATCACGAGAACTGCCCTGCGCCTGCATAAATCCGCTGTCACGCTGCTTTGCAGTTTCGTAACTGACAGCCCAATCCCACTCAAAACTCAGTTCATCATTGGCAAAAGCAGGGGCTGACGCGCCCACACACAATGAGGCAGCAATCAACAAACTGGTGCTTTTGTTAAGGTTAGGCTGGTGCGATTTCATGTGACTTCCTTGCTCGTTTTCATGGTTCTCTTTACAAAGCTCAGGCTAAAGCTGAGTCGTGTTGGCTTTCGGCAAATAGCTTGGGTTGTAGAACTTGTTATCCAGTTGCCAAGGCACGATTTCTTGATACTCGATAACGGTCTTTTTGCTCGGCTGAATGCTATCAAGCAAGGTCATCTCACTGACGTAGTCTTCACCGTTGTCGCTTGCACGTCCGTATTGCGCTTGCTTGGCGAGTTTGCCAGAGCGCAAGTAGAGATCAGCTTTAATTGGAAACGCATCTTGCTCAGACAACCACAAATCGATCTTCTGATAGCTTGCCCCTTTGGTTTTCGCGGTTAAGGCAAGGTGATAAGCCGCAACACTCTCTCCGTTCACCGAAACGGTTTCTGTCGCTTTCCATTCACCTTGATAATCTTGGCTCCACGTCAGGGTTGAGATGTCGCCGATAGACGCTTCACCAAGCAGCTTCTGCATTGGCGTAATGCGAATCGGACGGCGGCTCTTTGGCATTTGCAGCCAGTAGTTATCGCCCATCATCAGCATCTTTTGTCCAGCTTCGACTGCCGATTTGAACACCACCAACGATTCACGATTTGGACGCGTGTACACGTGGTAAAGGCGGGTTTTATCTAATTCTTGGTCTTGATATAAGCGCACCAGTGACACCACTTTGGAGGAATCATCTTGCAAGCGGTAGCTGTCGGCTTTTTCAATCAATTGCGCAACTTGCTGTGCATCTAGCGCTGTTTCATTCGCACTGGCATTGATGCTTGCAAAGCAAGTTACCGTCAGCAATGCAATTGGTAATAGTGATTTGAAATTAAACATAAATCAGTGCCTCCGTAATTGGCTTGTTCACCCCTTTGCGTGCCGAGAAAAACGCCGCAATCAAACAAATCATCAATACTGCGAATCCTGCGACAGCCACCAGCTCCCAAGAGAAGTAAATCGTTAATGGGTAACCTTCTGTACGCCCTGGCGGTGGCGGCATTTGCACATCCACGACCATCAGTAAGACGGTAACTAACGCAGTAAACAAAGCGCCGATTAAGCTGCCAATCACCGCAAGTAACCCTGCTTCGCGCAAGAACCCAGCAATGATTTCGCGAGGGTAGCTACCAAGTGCTGACAAGGTGCCAATTTCACGGGTACGCTCGGTGACCGACATGGTCATGGTGTTGAACAGCGCAACAAAGACCACCAGCGCCATCACTGCCCCCATGATGCCGAAAATACGGTCGTACAAATCTTTCACTTTGAGATAGAAGAACGCGCGTTCTTGCCAAGGCGTAATTTCAATATCTTGATCACCAAAGTTCTGCTTTTGTTTAATCAGAACCGAAGCCACTTGTTGCTCGACTTGGCTCGTTAAACTGGTATCAAACAGGAAGACAGATAGTGCACTGACTTTGTCTGAACCTAGCAACGATTGCGCGCTGTTGATGTGTACGTACAGCTGGCGTTTATCAAGCTCAGGCACGCCGGTTGAATAGATGCCACGAACTTTGAAGTCATATGCGTTCAAAGCACCGTCGGTTGTGGTCGCCAGCAAGGTAATCCAATCGCCAACGTGCACGCTTAGGTTGTTCGCTAAATCAACGCCGAGCATCACTTCTGGCTCTGCTGGGTCATAACGCGATGCATGAATGTTGGACAGCGTCTGCCCTTCGCGCACATCCAAAAACGGTCCTTTCATATCGAATTCGCGCTCGTTAACGCCAATGCCGATAAAGATCGAGGACTTGTTGCCGTTGGAAATCAAACCGCTGAACTCAACTCGAGGCTGCACACCTCGCACTTCATTCAAGCCAATCAATTGCTTGGTGATGTAGTCCGCATGAGTTAACCCGTTACTCAGTGGCATCTCTTCTTCTTTAGCGAAGTAACCTGGCGTGGTTAACGTCAGATGCCCCGTGTCACGTGCTGTTGACTCTTTCAAACTGTCGTAGGTGTACAGACCAAAACCACCCGCACTGGTTAAGGCAAACACGGCAATGGCAATGATCAGAATCGACAACAAACTGCGGCGGCGATTGCGTTGCAGGTTCAACCAAGCAAGGCGAACGGAAACTGGAATTAGCTTGCCCATGAAACCTCCTCCACACTTGCGTGCGTTTGGGTGATCTTGCCATCCACCAATTCAATGGTTCGATCGCAGCGAGATGCCATACGAGGGTCGTGAGTGGCGACGATAAAAGTGGTACCAAGCTCGTGTCCGAGCCCTTTCATAATGTCGATGACCTTGTTGGCAGTTTGGCTATCAAGACTTGCGGTTGGCTCATCAGCAATCACCAACGCCGGTTTGTGCACTAAGGCGCGCGCAATTGCCACGCGTTGTTGCTGACCGCCTGATAGGTTATCGGGCATGTGATGAATAAACTCGCCCAAGCCAACGTGTTCTAGCATTTGTGTAGCGAGCTCGGTTTGTTCTGCTTTTGAAAAGCCGTTGAGATGCAGCGGATAAGCCACGTTCTCTAACGCTGTCATCACAGGTACAAGGTTGAATTTTTGGAACACAAAGCCAAGCTTTTCACGGCGCATTTTCGCAGCCTGCATTTGCCCAGTTGGGTATGGGCTGCCTGCAAACGTCACCTGACCTTGGTATTGAGTATCCAGCATGCCAAGTACGTTAAGTAAGGTGCTCTTGCCTGAGCCAGACGGCCCGCACAATGCCACCATTTCGCCGGCAAATACTTCACCAGAAACCTCTCGCAATGCACGCACCGTTTGGCTGCCAAGGGCGTAGTCGCGGCTAAGTTGATTAAAAACGATCATGACGCCTCCCTAATATTTCGCTAACAGCGCTTTCGCGGTTTGCGTTTCTAGATTGCTGTCACCCAATTGCTCCATTTGCGCTAACCATGTTTTGGCTTGTTGAACATCTTCAGCGCGCAATGCAGCTTCAATGGCGTAGCGATAAATCCAAGACGTTGCGGCGAAAGGTTGCTGGCTAAAACTCGGTTCATCGAGCAGAGAAAGGTACAGCTCGTAGCCACGCTCAAAGTGATTGAACATGTCAGGTAGAGAAGTAAAGGTGGTGGCTGCCATGGCGGTGGCTAATTGGTATTCCGGCAAGCCTTGTAAGCGTTGTTGCTCTTGCAGTGGTACTGGCTGATTCGCCATTAAATCCAAACCTTTTTGGATTGTCGCAAGACCGCGCTCGGTGAACTTCATCTTGTTCCAAGGCATAAACGCCTCACGGCCTTGCAATGTCTCAGCACTGCCCAAGTAAACCAACGTCACCGGCGTTGCGCCCTGCTCTTCGAGTTGTTTGGATAATTCGCCGTAAACGGTATCAACTAAGCCAGAGTCACCCTGCGCTGCTTGGTTGAATTGACTGAGTGTGCGCTCGCTTGGATTAGCCAGAGCCAAATTGCTGCTGAGTGCAAATGCGGCGATAAACGTACTTGCCAGTTTAAGAGCTTTGATTGAGCGAGATTGAGAAACCATCATGTTCTGTCCTTAGTTGAACGTGATTTGATGGTTTCAGATTAAGGGAGAAGATCGCACGCTGCTTTTGCATGCGACCAATGGCAGTTATTTAGAATGAACGGTTGTTTGCTGCGATGAATGACATTCCCTTCTTAAAGAGAGCATATATCCCTGCTTGTTTGTAAGCATCTGTCTTTCACCACAATAGGAATAAAAATACTGGCTTAAAACCTGCATCTAGTGTATTTATCCATTCCACAGCTTTCCAAGCAGCTTACCCATAACAGACGACATCGACGCTCCTCTCATACACACCTTTGCATGGTGTCTGTTATTTCCAAATAGGATTCTTAGCATCGGAATAGTTCGAACTCTTGAGTTCTGGTTGTTTTCGCGCTCGAACTGGGTGCGTTATTAGGTCGTAGAAAATGAATAAGCGTTTTTTCCCCAGGGTCGATTTGCCACTGCTGATGGCGATCATTCCGATCATGCTATTGAGTACACTAACACTTTGGAGTGCCAGTGGCTTTAATGAGGCCATGCTCTTCAAGCATTTAGCACGCTGCGGACTGACCTTGGTTTGTATATTGGTCATGTCATCGATTCCCGCCGCTAGCTATCAACGCTCAGCTCCATATCTCTACATTATTGCGGTTGCGCTGCTACTTGCTGTCGCTTTGTTTGGCGATAGTACTAATGGCTCTCAACGTTGGCTCGATATTGGCTTTTTTCGCTTTCAACCCTCGGAGCTAATCAAACTCTCGATTCCAATCATGATCGCGTGGATGCTACATATTGAAGGTGGCAGACCAGATAGTAGGAAAATCGCATTCTGCTTACTCATCACAATGATTCCTGCTGGGTTAATCGCGCTACAACCGGATTTAGACGGTGCAGTTTTTACCGTCATGTACGCCTTATTCGTTTTATTTTTAGCTGGCATGAGCTGGAAAATAATCGGTGGCTTTGTCGCGAGTATATTAACGTTGGCGCCAATTTTGTGGTTCTTCGTCATGGAAACGTATCAAAAAAGCCGCGTTACTCAGTTCTTGCACCCGGAGTCGGATCCGTTAGGTTCGGGCTACCAAATCATCCAATCTTTGATTGCGATAGGCTCTGGCGGAATGAAAGGCAAAGGTTGGATGAATGCTACGCAAGGAACACTTGGCTTTATTCCAGAAAGTCATACGGACTTTATTTTTTCGACTTATGCCGAGGAGTGGGGTTTTGTTGGTAGTTTAGTCTTGCTCGCACTGTACTTGTTTATTACCGCGCGCGTCATGTTGCTTGCATGTCAGTCTGACCACTTTTTTAGTCGGCTTGTGAGTGGTGCATTAGCGATGAGCTTTTTCCTGTATGCTTTTATCAATACAGGCATGGTGAGCGGCTTGTTGCCAGTAATGGGAAGCCCTTTGCCGTTCTTTAGTTACGGCGGCACGGCCATGCTGACGCAAGGCATCTGCTTTGGTGTGATCATGTCACTGTGTTATTCCAAATATCGCAACGTATAATGCTGCTAGCAAAGAGTGCGATCAAAAAAGGCTTCCCTCGGGAAGCCTTTTTACAACGGTGGAAGCTAAAAAATTATAGCTCTGCGTTGTGGTAAACCTGCTGAACGTCGTCACAGTCATCTAGAAGATCTAGGAATTTCTGGAACTTCTCAGCATCTTCACCCGCTACTGGAGTGTGAGTTTGAGGAACGAAAGTGATTTCTTCCACATCGATCGTTAGATCTGGGAACGCACCATTTAGTGCTGTCTTCGTCTTGAAGAACTCTGTATGAGGAGCGAATACAGTGATCACACCGTCTTCTAGCTCAACGTCAGTTACGTCTACATCTTCCATCATTAGCGTTTCTAGGATGATTTCATCATCGTCGCCTTTGAACTGGAATACCGCTTGGTGATCGAACATGTGAGAAACTGAGCCCTCAACACCAATTTTCGCACCCACTTTAACAAAGCATTGGCGTACATCTTGGAAAGTACGGTTGCCGTTATCGGTCAGACAGTCAACGATAACACTAGTACCGCCAGGGCCGAAGCCTTCGTAGCGCGCTGGTTGGTAATCTTCACCACCGCCGCCACTCGCTTTGTCTAGTGCTTTGTCGATAACGTGCGCTGGTACCTGATCTTTTTTCGCTTTCGCGATCAGGTGGCGAAGAGACAAGTTCATGTCTGGGTCACTACCGCCGTTTTTCGCGCACATGTAAATTTCTTTACCGTATTTGGAATAAACTTTAATTTTCGCGCCTGCAGTTTTCGCCATAGAGGCTTTGCGCACTTCAAAACTTCTTCCCATCGGGATGTCTCTCTAAATTCAAATTTAATGCGAAGGATTTTAGCAAAAAGCGAAACCTTTTCAATTTCGCTTAGCAAAGGAATGGGGAGGTTACCTCATTCGCCACATAGTTTTATACCGTTGTCACGATTCGCGTTAAGCGACACCCATTACTCGTTTGTACTTTTCGACCGATTGCTGAAAAAACGCTTTTTCATCAGCATCGTTAATCTTGGACAACTGTTCTTCTATTGCTTCAGGACCAGATTTGGCCTCTCTGAGCTTCCAAACCAAAAACGACGCTTGTTTATCCAGTTCGATTTTGTTTTTTTCATCAGGCGGCAATAGGGATAGATTGAACGACATTTACAGCCTCAAGGTACTTTAAATACTAGCCGCGCACTATAGCATACAGAGTTACAATTGCAGAATAGAAACGCACTTAACTTGATCAATTTCAAGTTAACTATTTGGGACCCGCACTGATTTTCAGCGCTTTTGGTAAAAACTGCTCGAATATTTGATGCAACCGATCTTTGGTCACAGGTTTGGCGACAAACTCATTCATACCGACGTCAAAGCAATGTTGTTGATCTTCTTTAATAACATTGGCACTCAACGCAATAATGGGAACGTGTTTCCCCCACTCTCCCATTTGTCGAATACGCTCAGTAGTAATGAAGCCATCCATCACTGGCATTTGGCAATCCATAAACACCAAGTCAAAAGCTTGCTTCTCACATAGCTGAAGCGCTTCTTCACCATGATTTGCGACGCTCACTCGAACGCCGAGCTTTTCCAACATAATACGGACGACTTTCTGGTTTACGATGGTATCTTCAACAATCAATACCCAAGGTTGATTGTCATGCTGGAGGCTGGTTTCATTATCTTCAACTTTTGGAAACGTCAAAACATTAGGTCGTTCCGTGTAGGTAGACCGTGCTTTTACTACAACTGGAATCGAAAACTCAAAACAACTACCAAGCCCCAACTCACTTGTCAGTTGGATTTCTCCTCCCATTAAGTTCACCAACTGAGCACCAATCGCCAAACCAAGGCCGGTACCACCGTACTTTCTGGTTGTACTGCCATCGGCTTGTTGGAAACGTTCGAAGATCGCTTGTTGGTTCTCTTTCGCAATACCAATGCCAGAATCAACGACGCGAAATCGAATCATGGCGACATCATGCTCTTGACGTGTTAACTCAACAAGAAGCTTCACATGACCACGATCAGTAAATTTGATCGCGTTGCTCAACAAATTGTTCAATACCTGTTTTAAGCGTGCAGCATCACCTTGCACTTCCGCTGGCAAGTGAGGATCAATATCGCTAAGCAATTGCAGATTCTTCTGCTTGGCTTTGACGGTATGTAAGCTGATCACATCATCCAAAATACGGCGCAGATCATAGCTTACATTTTCTAATTCGACTTTACCTGCTTCGACTTTAGAAAAGTCGAGAATATCGTCGATGATCGTCATTAAAGAGTGAGAAGAACTATCGATGATCTCTACAAACTCTTTTTGCTGAGGATCGAGTTTGGTGTCACCCAGTAATGAAGCGACACCAATAATGCCATTCATCGGTGTTCGAATTTCATGGCTCATGGTTGCAAGAAATTCACTTTTTTTGCGGTTGGCGACTTCCGCTCTATCTCTTTCTTCTTCAAGCTCAGTCTGATGTTCACGGACTTTCTCAACGCTTCGGTTGTATTTCTCCGCCAACACACTCACTTCGTCAAAACACCAACGCTTTGGGAGCGTAACTTTGCTTGGAACCTTCCCGCCACTAAAATCGCTCACGGCGCCAGAAAGCAGTTGGAGAGGATTGACCAAGAGGCGGAAGGCGACCCAAAGCACGCCAATTATGAGCAATAGGATCTTGATCGCTTCTGTCGTGAGCAAGAAAAAAAATTGTTGCCAAAGATCTTCATAAATCGAGCTCAGATCCGCCTGAACAGTCAATGTCGCCAGATCATAGGTTTTATCACCAACACGATATTGCATCGGCCAACTTCTTTCTACGACATCCTCAGAAAGAGCGGTGCCCAGTTCGACGATAACTTCATCTTCATTAGCGATACGTAAATAATCCACAGAGGGCATGCGCATTGCGCCCTCTGCTTGAGTGAGTAACAGCTCCCTATCCTCCACCCATAAGCTGGCAGAAAAGCTCGATAAGTAACTGGATTCGACCTGCTTTAGCTCGACGTGCAAATGGGCTAAATCTTCATTAAAAACTCGATATAAACTCACAGCGGAAATGATGACAGTAAAGATTAAACTCAACGTTAACACCGCCAACATAAGTTGGTTGCCGATACTAAATCGACGTTGAGATCGCTCTTTTTCATCCATATGAAATCGCTCCGATAAACTTGCGCTACTCTAAATATAGCCACGCGCAAATAATAATCGAGGATACGATGAAAAGACTTTTACTTAGATTGGCTTTTAGTTTTATTGCGATAGGAACTTATGCTACTGCCGCTGAAGTGAACTATTACGTTATCGCCGACCAAGCAAGGCCATTTCAAATAGAACAACAGGGGCAAATGCATTCCGGGATTGTGACTGACATCGTCAGTGCCATTTTCGCTGAATCGGATTATCAGGTGAATTATCATACTTATCCGTTTAAACGAATGATCTCCATATTAGAAGAAGGTGGCGAACCAAACTGGCTAACTTACGGCAGCCCAAACTGGGGCAAGGTGCAATCAGAAAACTTGTCTGAAGAGCCCATTTACACTGTAAAACATGTATTGGTATCGAGTAGTGAGAAACCGTTAGAGTTCAAGAATATGGACACTATGCATGGCCGCTCTATCGTATTACTACTCGGTTTTGACTATCCGAATTTAATCCCATTCTTTGAGGATGGTAGTGTGAATGAAATACGCGTTAAAGATTATGATGCCGCATATCGAGTGATAACCCGAACACCAGGAGATACAGCCTTCGTCGAAATGGAATCACGCGTTATGTACAACTTAAAACGCCTCAATTTGTCGCTAGAAGATTTTCAGATCCAATCTTTCGACTCAGTTATCCCTGACTACTCGATCTATTTGGCCTTTTCGCCCCAAATGCAGCCAGAAACTCAGGACTACATCAATACACGTTTGGCTGAGTTAAAAACATCGGGTGAAATTGATGAGATCATTCAAAGGTATCAATAAATGACCTAACGAATGAAAACGCCAACGATTCTATCGTTGGCGTTTTCATCTATTGAGACATAGATGATGCTTTACTTGGTGTGATTGACAAACTTAGGATCAAACATGTGCCCTAATTTACTCGCCTTAGTTTGCAAGTAGTGTTGATTGCTTGGATTATTACCTTCTTGCAAGGGCACACGCTCAATGACGTTGATATCAACCGCTTTTAACGCAGCCAGCTTACGTGGGTTGTTCGTCATTAGTCGCACCGCATCAATGCCCAAATGCTCTAACATCCCTTTACAGAATGCGTAATCACGCATATCAGCAGCAAAGCCCAAACGTTCATTGGCTTCTACAGTATCGGCGCCATCGTCCTGAAGGTGATAAGCTCGAATTTTATTAATCAAGCCAATACCACGTCCTTCTTGACGCAAATAAAGCAGTACACCACATCCCTCTTCGACAATATTTTGTAGCGCCCTATTGAGCTGAAAACCACAGTCGCAACGCGTACTAAACAAGGCATCGCCAGTAAGACACTCCGAATGCAACCGAATAAGCGGTGCAGCGCTGTTTGCAGGCTCTCCATACACGAGGGCAAGATGCTCTTTGTTCGTGGCAGTTTCAACGAAGCCATACATCATAAATGTGCCCCATTGGGTAGGCAATTTGGCTTTATCGATGAACTTCACGAGATTGTAGGGCTCGACATGTCTCAGCTCAGCCCGAACGTTCATCAGAATTTCTCCTAAATGATTTTCTCCTTTACCGTCTCCCCCATCCCCCCAAAAGGCATCTTTGTGAGAATGCTCTGTGAGACAAGCGTTACCCGTTCTCATTAACTGCTGCGCTAAAGGTGGATTTTGCAGAAACTTTTCTCTAACGATGAAAGCCATAACGGCCAACTTCATATCCTCCCAGTCACTTCTGACAAAATGTTCGTATTTTCGACTTAAGGCGAACGCTTCATCTGGAGTGCTCGCGTGTTGAATTTTGCTTTGTAACTGCGCATCGAGGAACTTTTGGGCTTGATAATAATGTTCGCTGGTGGGCCAAGTTTGGGAGGATATATTGACTGGGGCATGGCAAAAATTGGAAAGAAAACCGTGGGGCTCATCGGGCTCATAAAAAAGGATTTGGTCAACCATACTCGCGCTCCTTGCTTTGTGGTCGCGATAATCAACAAAAAGCATATCGCTATTGATATATCTTTTAGTAACGCTAGGTAAGATTGTCAAACTTCTACACAGATGAAAATGAGTTTGGATCTAGAACTTTTTAGGTGAAAGAGAGGTGAATTAGAACGTTTGGATAAGAAAAATAAAGAGATGTGAGATGTTGTGGTAAGACGCAATGGCTAAAATGGAGCGAAAAATAAAAAGGGCAGCCCGACGACTACCCTATGGATTGCTATACCAAACTAGAGCAATCAGTGTATCAAGCCAAGCTCCCTTGCTTCTTCAATGGTCAATCCACTTTCACGGATTTCACGTAGCGCTTCAATGCGTCTTCTGGCTTCTGCTGATTTCACTGTTTTCTCAGGCTTCACAACGGCTTCTTCATCAGGTAATTCCCATTTGTGAGCGATGTTGGTCATCTCGTCATGGTCGATAGAATTAATGGACATATTTCCTCCGAACACACCATGTTTTCGATGCGTAATCTATAGCAAAACAGGAACGAGGTGGTAAGAAAAACTGTAGGGAAATGTGACCCCTCCCGCCCTTTCGTTAACTCCTTAATAGATCCATCATTTAAGTTTTGCCAAGGGGCAAATTTACGATTAGATTTGAATAATTCCCCCTAAGAAAAGTGTGCTGATCCAGCTCTCAATTCTCGTCTTCCTTGACTTCATTAACAACGCCGGATACCACTTTTTATTTCGCCTAACTTTCGAGTCACTTCACTGATTCACCGCTTGCCACTTTCTAAAAACCATCACACCTGATAATGATAATAATTATCTTTTACATTAGTAAGGTGTTTATATGGATGGTATTAACTTAAATCATGCATACCACAATAATCCGGTCATCCAGATCCGAGATTTATGCGTCGATTACATCACCGATAATGGTGATTTTAATGCGGTAAAATCCGTCAGCTTCGATATCGGCAAAGGAGAAGTATTTGGACTTGCTGGTGAATCGGGATGTGGCAAAAGCACGATCGCATTCTCGATCAATCGTCTCCATAAGCCGCCAGCGTTCATTTCTGGCGGTAAAATATTGTTTGATGGCAAAGACATTCTTAGCCTCTCAGATTCTGAGCTAACCGCTCTGAGGTGGAGTGAAATCGCCATGGTGTTTCAAAGCGCGATGAACTCACTCAACCCTGTCTTAACGATCCAAGAGCAATTCGCAGATGTATTGCGTCATCACCAAGGACTCACCAACGCTCAAGCGAAAGATCGAGCAGAAAAACTATTGGACTTGGTCAATATTCCACGAGAACGGTTAACGGAATACCCTCACCAATTTTCAGGTGGAATGCGTCAGCGCTTGGTGATTGCTATTGCTTTGTCTTTGAACCCTAAGCTGATCATTATGGATGAGCCCACAACCGCTTTAGATGTGGTGGTACAAAGAGAGATTTTACAACAAATCTATCAGCTTAGAGATGAATTTGGCTTCTCAGTACTCTTTATTACGCACGACTTGGCGCTGATGAGCCAATTGTGTGATCGCATTGCCATCATGCGGCATGGAGAAATCGTCGAAGTCAATCAGGCATTCGAAATTCGCAATAATCCTCAACATCCCTACACACAAAAGCTATGGGCTTCTTTCCCAAACATCCACGATGTCCACAAACAACCAGAGCAACCAGGAGCGTAATCATGAATCAGCCTATCATCCAAATGAAAAACGTGATTAAAGAGTTCAGAGTAGGCGGTGGTTTAGCGAAAGAGGAAACCTTCCGTGCGCTCCAAGGCGTGAGCTTTGATCTGTATGCAGGAAAAACGCTGGCTTTGGTTGGAGAATCAGGCTGCGGTAAAAGTACGTGTGCTCGCTTGATCACTAAAGTCTATCCGGCAACAGAAGGCGAGATCCTTTTCAATGGCACTAATATCAATGAGATTACGTCACACTCAGCGCTCCAAGAGTATCGCAGTAAAGTACAAATGGTGTTTCAAGATCCGTTTGGCTCACTCAATCCAACTCATACCATTCGCCATCATCTCACACGCCCTTTAAAGATTCATAAGCAAATCAAAAGCGAACGTGACATTCCTGCCCGTTTGGAAGCGCTTTTAAATTTGGTGGAACTACCTGAAGAGACATTAAATAAGTTTCCTCACGAGCTTAGTGGTGGACAACGTCAGCGAGTAAACTTAGCACGTGCTCTCGCCGTCGGTTCGCAAATCATTCTTGCGGATGAGCCAACATCGATGCTGGATGTCTCCATTCGCCTCGGGGTACTGAATCTAATGCAGCGCATGAAGCATGAGCTAGGAATCGGCTTTTTGTACATTACTCATGATTTGGCGACCGCACACTACATCGCGGAAGAAACAGCTGTGATGTACAAAGGGCAAATCGTTGAATGGGGTGATACACACTCAATACTGAAGAATCCGCAGCACCCGTACACCAAACTATTGATTTCAGCCGTTCCCGATCCAGACCTTCCTTTTGGTAACTTAGTGAAAAGTGAACCAAACTATTCAATAGATGCCGATGAAATTCGTAGTCGTAGCAGCATCATTGTCGACGAATTTGATCAAATAGGACCCAATCACTATGTAAAACAATGGACTGAGGCTGCGTAATGGAATTGAGGACTTGGCAAGATCAGATCGCCATGTGGTATGAACATCGGAAGCATGATCAAGTTGAAAAACTGGAAACGATCTTATATCAAGCGCCCGACGGCGTGTTTGGCCCAGAACTAAACGAAGTTCAAAGCAAAGCGATTGCTTGCTGGCTAGACGGTTGTTTACGTGTGTTTCAACATGCTAGGTACCAAGATCCTCAAAAAGCGTATCAAACCTTGCTTTACACGAGCGCAAAGCTCGAGCAAGCGGCATGTCAGGTATCGACCGATATTCTGATCAAAGATTGGTGTTTAAAGCGACTTCAGCACCTTACCGTTTTAGCTCTAGAGTTTTGTAATCAGCAATGCGATCAAAATGAGTGGCAACAACAAGCACATAACTTGATCGAGTCGCATGTTGCTTTGATGCGTTCTTTACACTGGAATGAAGCCAAGAAGCATGATCAAGGTTTATCTCATTAATCTGGAAAAATGATCAAGGCTTACTTTGAGGAATTTGAGGTAAAAAAAAGCGAGTTTCCTGAGGAGAAACTCGCGAAGTCTATTCAGAATGAATGTAACAATATGAGCCAATCTATTAATCATCAGAAAGGACAAAAGGTTGTCTATTCGTGATAAATAGTAGTCTCAGGCTTGGCTCCTAATGTCAGTGATTTGTTAGAGTTAAGTCTGTTTTTTATCATCGAAAGACATTGTTACATTTCAAATCAATACGCCTATTGCTTGATGTGTATCAAGCAACGCTTTTAAATCGCCATTTCATCCAGAGCGCGGAATACCATTTCATCCATGTGGCCATCGAAGATTTGACGGCACACCTTCCGACGTACCGCTAATCCAGCAATCAAGCGCTCAATGGTAAGATGCTTGATATCATTTTGAGTGTTAAACAGCTCGACGGTTTTGCTTAATGTCTCATAAGGAATTGGCTCATCCCCTACCCTTAGCCAATCAAGCTTCTCTATGTAATCAGAGCACTCTTCTTTGATTGAGGCATACGAGTGCCCTGTCATCGCAGATAAAGCCGTTATACTGCGTTCTAGGGCCTCTGGTGAGGTATATTTAGATAAAGTAATGGTGATCTCGTCTGCATTGATCTCTACCAGGTGTTTTCTTTGCTTCACGCGGCGGCCTAAATTCCCTCTTGGAGATGGCGCTTTGCGTTGGATAGGCTCAAATTCGCCGTCTATGATGCCTGAGAGCTCTTCAAGCTGTTGTCGGGTAACCATCTCATTACGAAGTGGGTTTGGCAGCGTAGGCGCCATGTTACGCTTTCCTGCGTTGGTTGTTCGCGCACGTGAATAACGTAAGACTTCTTCTACATCGCATTTTATATCGATCTGGTAGTCCATCACTTTGTCATTCTCGATCATAGTTTCGATCGTCAGGTGATAACCCCACAAATTCACGACAAACAGCTCATCCGTTCCCTTACCATCCGATAAACGCTTCAGCTCTCGGATCAAATCCATCGAGAATCGTCGCCATTCAATGTTACGTGCCAGCTTCTGGTTTAATTCACTCAGCAGCATGCAGTCAGTATGACGACGCACCATGCGGCTACGGAAGAAAGAATACAGTTGGAATACCAAAGTATGCTGCTTCAAGATCTCTGGTGGGAACAAGAAGAAATAATCACGTGTTAATAGTTCTTCATAAAACGAAGGCTCCCAAACCAAAATGTACAAGTTTGGCTTGATACGAATTTCACCATCGCTTCCCTCTACAGGCGCTTCTTCAGACGCAGTGATGGTTCGAGCAAGAAAACGAAAACGATCACTTTTGAATCCTTCTGGCATGTTTTCACTTAGCCAACGACCAGTAAGTTCATGCAGCTGGAAATCGGTAAACTCAATACGATCAATGCTGTCGCGAATAGAATCACGTGCTGGACCACTGTCTTTTTTGCCTCGAAGCGACAAAATATCAGTAATGTATAACGGCGTCTTGTTCGGCACGTGTGCTGCGTCGAGTTGATACTGATCTTTGTGATGATCATGGTATTGCACGGTCAATGTGAACAGAGCAAACAAGGTCATCAGATCATCCACGGTCATGATATTTTTGGATGATCGCGTTTCAATAACCGCTTTGGTACCAGAGATCGACACCATGGATTTCTGATAACTTTTTCGAGTTCTTGGTGGTGCAAGTGCTTGGTCAATGATCCCAGCCCAATTCGTTGGAGACACGACAAATTGATCGGCTTCATCTTTCATCGTTGGAGGGGTATTCAACCCATGTTCATTCAACAAACGCTTGTTGACTTGGGTTTGAGCCAATGCTTTTGAACGTTTTTGCTTTTCGTTTTGGCGTACTTTGTCTGTAACAAGACTTGTTGCACCCAACACTGAAATAAGCTGATTAGGATTAACAAACTTATGTAACATCGTCTTACCAGCAAGTCCTTCTTCAAACCGCACTGGAGTTTGAGTAAACAAACCAATGTTTACTGCTGCACGTAAGCGTTGTTGCAGAGCTGCACGAGTGAGTTGTCCGTCCGTCGCTTCCACAATCTCTGTGGTTGAAACCAATCCATCTTTGCTGCTGAAACCTCGCAATGAGATCAGATTAAGCAACTCTAAGATGCTTTTGGTCACCCCTTTGAAATGTTGGTACTGCTCTACCCAATCCGCAGAGGATTCATGTACCTCAAAAAGATGGCCATCCTTATGGCTTCTAGGTGCTTTAATCAGAATTTTTTCATCAGCCGTCATTTTAGATCCAGATCACACTAGCCGTAGTTGTGCTATGGTTCCGAAGAATAAAGAAAAACAGATCATAAATAAAGAAAAAAGATTGTTTTTTAAATAACTGATCTTTTTGATTAATCTGATCTTAATTGATTATATGATCTAATGATCTGGCTATCGTTTTACCGCTAAGTGCATGTTCTATAAAGTGATTATTTTCATGCATGTCGGAACTATGATCATGTTAATTCTGAAACGATGATCAACAATAGCCTGAAAGCATGATCACATTTGCTCGTAAGCATGATCATTAAGTTTATGAAAAGATGATCAAAAGAGTCTTGAAACGATGATCATGATGTTTTTACAGGTTATCCACAGATGCTGTGTTTAATAATGATCTTAATGAGAATTTTATTGAGCATTGTCGATGTTATTGATACTCGGATCGATGATCAAGAGCTGAGATAGCTATCGTTCTGGAGACAATACTGATGATAAATTACGCATGTGATGAAAATACATCCAAGTAGCTCTTATTCCGCAGTAAAACCTAGTTTCGGGCTATTCTTAGGAAGCATGATCATGAGAGTAAGATTTATCATAGTAACTTGAACAATTTCATTGTTCCGGCTTCTCTATCCACTAATTTCTTCTCCATCCCCCATTCTGACTGCATTCAACCGTAAATTAGAGACAAAAACTCATGCTTCCGAGAGATTCTATAGCTTGATCATATTTCCGATTGATGGATCTTATTTAATCCGCGTGTTTACACCCTCGTCTACTCTATTTTTCCATGATCATGCTTTCGTATTTGTGTTTTATCATGGAAGCATGATCATAAGCATACCTTGATCATACTTCCATAGGAGCATCACTTGAACAGCCCTTTTTGGCTCGGATACATGATCAAGGTTGTTATTAGCGTTCATGTTGAAAGATTGCTTTCTATTTTTTTTTAAATTAGGTTGGCCTAACATAATCCGTAATTTAGCTTAAGAATATAATCGTTCCGGTAGAAAATTGATTTACATTGTAAATTAGTGACGCTGTAACACTTTTATTTTTAAGTTTAAGGTGTCCACTTATTCGAAGATTATTTAATTAAAAATAGTTATGTTTTTACCATAAATCATAAAAGCGTCGATTTGAGTGTTTTTTTATGTGATGGTTATTCAAAATGTTTGTGCACCTTTTTGTTGTTTTTGGTCTTTACTGCTGTACAATTGCAAGCATAAATCCTTCCAACGGAATTTGGCATGAAAAGAGAAAAAACGATTGAAAACCTTCTTGAGTTGGCGGAGCTGACTCAGCAGGTTCAAGCTGACCGTATTGAAATTGTTTTAGAAGAGCGAAGCGATAACTACTTCCCACCAATGTCTAAGGCGATGATGGAAACCCGTTCAGGTTTAACTCGCCGTAAGCTCGATGACGCGATTGGTAAAATGGAAGCCGCTGGGCATCAATTTACCAAAAACAACGCGAATCATTATTCAATTACGTTAGAAGAAGCACATATGCTTATGGATGCGGCTGAAGTGCCTAAATTTCATGAGCGTAAAAAGAATTCAGGTAACAAACCTTGGATTATTAATGTGCAGAACCAAAAGGGCGGTACTGGTAAATCAATGACCGCGGTTCATTTAGCGGCATGTTTAGCGCTAAATTTGGATAAACGCTACCGTATTTGTTTAATCGACTTAGACCCACAAGGCTCGCTACGTTTATTCCTCAACCCACAAATCAGCATGGCAGAGCATGACAATATCTATTCTGCTGTAGACATTATGTTGGGTAACGTGCCTGATGGTGTAGAAATTGACAGTGAATTTTTGCGTAAAAACGTATTGCTGCCAACGCAATACCCGAACTTAAAGTCGATTTCAGCGTTTCCAGAAGATGCAATGTTTAATGCTGAAGCATGGCAAACGCTATCTGAAGATCCATCACTTGATATCGTTCGTCTGCTAAAAGAGCAACTGATTGATAAAATTGCTGATGACTTCGATATCATCATGATTGATACCGGCCCACACGTTGACCCACTAGTATGGAATGCGATGTATGCATCAAATGCGTTGTTAATCCCTTGTGCGGCTAAGCGTCTGGACTGGGCTTCAACAGTAAACTTCTTCCAGCATTTGCCTACGGTATATGAAATGTTTCCGGAAGACTGGAATGGTCTTGAGTTTGTTCGCTTGATGCCAACCATGTTTGAGGACGACAATAAGAAGCAAGTTTCTGTTTTAACTGAAATGAACTATCTTCTAGGTGACCAAGTTATGATGGCTACTATCCCTCGTAGCCGTGCGTTTGAAACCTGTGCCGATACCTACAGCACAGTATTTGATCTGACAGTAAGCGATTTTGAAGGCGGTAAGAAGACGCTAGCCACCGCACAAGATGCTGTTCATAAAAGCGCACTGGAATTAGAGCGTGTGCTGCATTCTAATTGGCCGTCATTGAATCAGGGGTAATAAGTAAATGGCTTTGAAAACGTCTGAATTAAACGCGAAATTATTTGGCAAAACGAATAAACGTCGTGTTGTGACTCCACAAGAGGCGCAAACCGCGGCAAAAGAAAAAGCTCAAACGATTGAGCTAGCTGTCGCAGGTGAAAACATTGTTCAGTTTGAACTTGTTCGTATTCCTGCAGAGAAAGTCGCGACAGAAACAACGGTGTTTGTTGATAACGCTCGTGAGCAATCGTTCTTAAACGAGCATGCTTTATCTGATGTTTTAGTCACACTCAAAGAGCGTGGCCAACAATATCCAGCGGTGGGTCGTAGAACTAAAGATGGCAAGATTGAAGTTTTAGATGGTAGCCGTCGTCGCATGTCTTGTATCCTCGCGGAACAAGATTTTTTGGTTTATGTTGCTGACAACATCAATACTGACCATGCAAAGTTTTTGTCTGATGTGGCAAATGCTCACAAGCCGCTCTCTTTGTACGAAAAAGGTAAAGAGATGCAGGCTAAACTAGATAGTGGTGAAGCTGAAGATCAGAAAGCATTGGCGAAAATGTTCCAGTGCAGTGAAGCGTTAGTAAGTGGCGCTTTAAAAGCGGCGGCATTACCGTTAGAACTGCTTCAAGCGTATCCCAATGTCGGCGATCTTGGTCGTCCAACTATTGTGAAACTGCACAAACAGTTTTCAACGTTGACGCCAGAGCAGCAGCAAGAGCTGTTAGATAAGTGTCGCTCTAGCGAAGGCTTTTTATGGCAGCGAAGCACAGCTCAAGGCGTTGCTCGTCTGACAAAAGAAGTCACGGAAAGCATCGAAAACTGGATTGCTGAGCTTGCACCAGCAAAACCTGGCAAGAAGACCGAAAAAGTCGACTTAGTAAAAGGTCGAGCAAGCTACAGCCGAAAAGGTAGCAGTCTGGCGTTGAACTTGAAGAAAGTTGACGACAGCTTGATGGAAGAGATTCTTGCCTTTGTGCAAAACAAGATGCAATAACAAAAGATGATTGAATCAACCGCCTCCGGGCGGTTTTTTTATATCTGAGAAGCGTCAAATTAAAGATGTGATACCATTGCGTCAGTTCAACGTTGGATAGACAAAATGCAGACACAATCTGATTTCCTTTCATCACTTCAACAACAAGCTCACCAATCTTTCCAAAGATTCGGCATCGTCATTCAAGGCGAGTCTTCTTGGCAAGATGCATTGGTGTCAGAGTTCCATAAAACACAGATGTATCAACGTTGGTTTTGTGTCGGCGATTTTGGTTTGGAAAACGCATACAGTGTTTCGCCTAAACAAGGGCACATGTTGTTAGGCAGAGAGTGTGACGTTCTATTGTTTGATGCTCGAAATGGTTTTGACGCAAATAGCTTTACCGCCGCGCTTGGCTCATTGGTTGGCGGTGGTCTTCTTATTGTCATTACTGAGTCGCGACAACCTACGAATTTTGCTCAGCAATGGATGCACAAACAATGGGAGAAGCTCGTTGTTATTGAGCAAGACAAAGCATTGCCAACGGCTCCAGACATCAAGCAAGCAGAAAAAGAAAGCCACTACACGGAACAAGAACATGCCATTTCTCTAATTGAAAAGGTGGTAACTGGACATCGAAAGCGACCGTTAGTTTTGACCGCTGATCGTGGGCGCGGAAAAACAAGTGCCCTCGGCATTGCGTGTGCGAACTTATTACAGCAGAAGCCACTTAGAATCTTAATTACGGCACCATCTATAAAAGCTGTTGAGCCTGTTTACCAACATGCTTTACGTTTACTCCCTAACGCACAGCGTATTAAGAAGGACAGATTAGAATTAGGGCAGGGAGCCATTCAATTTATTGCTCCTGACGAACTTCTATCGAGCCGACCTGAATGTGATTTGTTACTTGTCGATGAAGCGGCTGCAATTCCAGTTCCTATGCTCAAAAGCATTACCGAACATTATCATCGACTCGTTTTTTCTACGACTATTCACGGTTATGAAGGTTGTGGCCGGGGCTTTACGATTAAATTTGTTGATTGGCTTCAGAAACAGCGTTCGGGAATGAAAACATGGCACATGACACAGCCCATCCGCTGGAGCATGAATGATGCGCTCGAATCATGGCTCTATGACGCGTTTTTGTTGGATGCGGAGTTAACGCACCATCAACTTAACCAGGTCGACTCAATTTCCCTTTCTAAAGCCGATAAGGACGATTTGATATCGCAGCCTAGTTTGCTGCGCGAGTGCTTTGCTCTTTTGGTGAATGCTCATTATCAGACCTCGCCGAATGATTTGATTCACCTTTTGCAAGACGACAACAGTCAGCTCTATTTTGCTAAGCAAGATAATGCGGTTGTGGGGGTAATATTAGCGGTCGAAGAGGGGGGGCTTGACGCTGAATTGGTTGAAGAAATTCAGCTTGGTAAGCGTCGTCCTAAAGGACACTTAGCCCCAGTTACGATTGCAAACCAACTAGGATTTCCGAATGTCGCGAATCTATCGACGCTGCGAGTCATGAGAATTGCTGTTCATCCAGCATTGCAAGGAAAAGGCATTGGTCAAAAAATGCTGCAGAAACTTGAGCAAATGGCCGCTAAACACATTGCTTACTTATCCACGAGTTTCGGTGCGACTGAAGAATTGGTCCATTTTTGGCGACAATCGAACTTCCGTACAATTCGCTTAGGATCAATGCGCGATGCTGCTAGCGGTTGTTATTCAGTCTTGATGGTCAAAGCTCGTGATTCCAAACAGACGGCTTGGGTCGATGAATCTCAGGCGCTATTTGAAGAAATGTTGTCTAACAATGTGGCTGACGTCTATCCAAAATTAGAAGCCTCAATTTTTCGAGCTCTATTACCGCAACCTTTGGGAATGAGTCCACTTCATCCCGCTAAGTTATTACTAATTGAATGCTATGCTGATGGTGGTAACAGTTATGAGTCCGTGTCTGCTTGGCTTCAGCAGTGGTTACTTAACTTAGGTTTGAACTCCGCTTCCGACTTGATGATCAGTAAGCTTTTTCTTAACCGTAGTTGGACTGAATGTGCTCAGCAATTTGGGCTACCTGGAAGAAAGCAAGTTGAGCAGCAGCTAAGGGACGAAGTAAAGCACATTTGGAACGATTTACACTGTAAACAATAAGGTGAGATTTACACTGTAAATCCAGCTCCTTTTTATTTCAGTGTGTATTTTGATTGAGCTTTAGGTTAAATCGAAATGCTCTCTTAATATCTGTTTAACCGTTATTGATGGATTACTTTCTTTAGTGACGTGAGCCCTATAATAAGAAATGCGAGGTTTGTTCAGAAAACGGATTTGGGTAGACTGAAAGTGTTGATGGGAAGCAAAGTGGTAAGGGTATGTGGAAGCTGTGTCTTGAGTTATCTGAAGATAAGACCAAGGTGATAGCCCGTCTTCCGGGAGAAGTGGACCTCGGTGGTGAGCTAAATCAAAATGAATTAAACGAGCAGCTCGTCGCAATGAACGCTGAAAAGATGTTTGTTGTTGAGGGGGAAGTCGTGAGATTCATTAACTGCGCCAAAGAACGTAAAGCCGAGGCCTACGAAGGCATCGTCATTGCGGAAAAACGCAACGCGCAAGTTGAGGTTGAATTATCGAATAATGACATGCTCGCCAGTATGAACGTTGTCGGCGCGTACGGAGGCCGAGGTTTACGTGGCCCCGAGATTGTTCAAGCCCTTGCTCAAGCGCGAGTTTCGAAAGGCATCAACAAACTGGCTTTGAAGAAAGTGTTGGTTGTCAGCACTCAGCTCAAACCAGGCGAAACTTTTTCTCAACCTGTAGCGGTTGGTAAGCAACCTATCAAAGGCAAAGACGCTCTTTTTACTCCTCTCGTTAAAGACATCACCAAACGCATCCTCAAACCCAAAGACGGCCAATCTGCTAGCGACAAAATTGATTTACGTAACCTCGGTGAAACTATCGCGGTTGACGTAGGCGATGAGGTGATGCGCCGCACGCCTGCGACCAAAGGTACGCCAGGTTTTACTGTTCAAGGGCGAGTGATTCCTCCACAAGCTGGAAAAGACAGCCCAATGAAGCCAGGCAAGGGCACCGAGATAAGCAAGCACGACCCAAACCTATTGATTGCATCGGTATCCGGTACGCCTCTAATTAAAGACAAAACCATTGAAGTTGATAACGCACTCTGTCTCAATAGCGTTGGCGTGAATACAGGTCACGTGAAATTTAAAGGGAATGTGATTATCGGTGGCAACATTGAATCTGGAATGATTGTTAAAGCGACGGGCTCTATTACTGTAGGCGGCTTCATTGAATCGGCTGACGTACAAGCGCAAGACGACATTCAAGTTGGTAAAGGGATCATTGGCCACACCGTGAGTGATGGCCAGCCAAAGAGTTGTCACGTCAAAGCCAAAGGTTCGGTTCGTGCCAGCTACGCCCAATATTGTGATTTGCAAGCCGGCGAAGATATTGAGTTGGCGGTGCACAGCATGAATAACGATATTGTTTGTGGGCGCAATCTGACGGTGCTGGATGCGAACGGTAGGAACGGTACGCTCAGCGGCGGAGATGCAAAAGTCGGTGACAAAGTGGTGTGCTTACAATTGGGCGTAGAAGGCGACACCGCCACTAAGGTAGAAGCGTTCGCGCGCTATTCTGCATTTAAGGAGCGATTAGCAGAGCTTAAAGATCAATACAAACGCGCTCAAGAAGGAACGATGGATGTGATTCGTAAAGAGCTCGAATTTAAGAAACGTCCTAAAGCCGAACGTACCGACGAAGAACAAGCTCAGATTGATGTGATGAAAACACAAAACAACGAGCAGCTTGAAGCGATAAAGCAAAAGCTAGAACAAACGGAACACGACTTTGAAGTCGCGTTAGAAGAAAATATTGTCGAAGCCAAAGAGCGTGTCTTCACTCGCGTGACGGTGCAGTTTGGCGACGAGCAAGTAACGACAAAGCGTACTCATGGCGGTTGTTCGTTCCGTTTTAATCAATACGAAATTAAAGTCTCGGCGAACTTGGAAGAAGAGGACGTAGCTGCGGTTTAAGCTTTCTTACTCACGGAGCCCACACGTCGCAACAAGATGTGTGGGCTTTTGTTTATCTACAAATCGACAATGTGCTCTTGATAGTAGTCCGCAAGCGCACCGACTTGGCTGCTACACATTACTTTCATTGCTTGTTTTATGTGTTCTATTGGCCAGTTCCACCATTGGATATTGAGTAGCATTTCAATCTCTTTATCGCAGAATCGTTGACGTACGACTTGGTTGTTTCCAACCACCACCGAATAAGGTTGGACGTCTTTCGTCACTACGGTGCGTGCTCCGATGACGGCTCCATCGCCGATGTTTATTCCGGGCATGATCATCGCCTCGCTGCCAATCCAAACATCGTTCCCCACCACCGTGTCTCCGGCACGCTCGAAACCGTCTTGCACGCCTTCTCCAAATTCTTCAGGAGAGAAGGGGAAGGTCGAAATCCAGTCAATGCGATGACCTTGATTTCCTGCCATCATGAAGGTGGCTCCAGAAGCGATGGAACAAAACTTGCCAATGATTAATTTGTCGATGCTATCGGGTTCTCTACTTTGCCATTCTTGAAGTGTGACGGGGTCACCCAACAAGTAGCGTACTGCTTGCTCTTCGAAGCTTTTTTGATGATAGAAGCCCGAGTAATAGCTGTAATCGCCAACGATGATATTGGGATTAGTGATGTGATCTTTAATGACTTGACCTTTTAACCACGTGTCGAAAACACTCATAACTCATCCTTTCAAATTTAGGTTGTACAGAGTTTAGAGGCTTTCTATTATTTCCAGTAGTTTGATTTTAGAGATTCAGAATTACTGTATGGAAATAAAATGGCTCAGCTACGTACCACTTTACGTCGCTTTGTGCGAGGAGCGAAGTATTGCTGGCGCAGCAAAGCGCCTGAATTGTTCGAATGCGCATGTAAGTCGGCAACTTAAACAGCTTGAAGACATATTGTCGGTGCAGCTTATTCAGCGAACTACGCGCCAGTTTAATTTGACCTACGATGGTTTGCGGTTTTATCAGCAGGTAAAGCAATTGCTCGAAGGCGCTGAGCAGATCAATGAGCAAGTCACGGCAAACGAGATCGTATCGGGAAAATTGAGAATAGCGGCGTCTGCTTCTTTCGGAGCCGCGTTACTCAGCCAAACATTGATCGAGTTTCGATTGCAACATCCACAAGTGAGCGTCGAAGTGATCTTCACAGAGACACCTCTCGACTTGATTGAGGCTGGGTTTGATATCGCATTCTACTTTACCGATACTCCTCCAGAGGGATACGTCGGCCATCAGCTACGCACTTTACACTGTAAACCGATCGCTCATCGCTCGTATTTAGCGGATAAACCAAATGTAAGTACGCCAGAGAATCTTGGTGACTTAGAGCACATCCTTTATAAAAGTCGCGACTTGGTGTTAGATAAGTGGACGTTTACGCATAAGCAAACTCAACAGCAGTGCAGCATTGAGTTAGAAAGTACGCTGAGTTTTAATCTTGTCCAGTCCATGTTGGATGCTACTTTGGCTGGCTGTGGTGTAGCCATGTTAGATGAATTTGCACTGGCTAAACTCGAATCTGCACAAAAAGAACAACTCGTGATCTTACTACCAGAATGGCAGACGGATGCGATTTTGCCGCTTTATCTGCTTTACCCAAAACGTGAGCACTTACCAAGAAGAACGCGGGCGTTCATTGATCACTTTAGGAACATATATTCTGTCGGCGAATAGCGACAACAAACTTAGCAACAATTGAGGAAGCAAAGGAATGCGAAAACACTGTATTGCGATTGGTGGTGGTGGCTGGATGATGGGAGAGAACCCGAGCCCGCTCGATCAATACATTTTGTCTTTGTCTGGTAAGGAGAATCCAAACATTTGTTTTCTACCGACAGCCACGGGAGACGCCGATGAAGTTATTGAACGTTTTTACAATGCGAAGCTTAGTGAAAACGTAACCCATTTTCCGCTGTTTAAGTTTGATGCTGGTTGGAAAGAAACGCTATTTGAACAAGACATCATTTACGTCGGTGGCGGTAATACGCGTTCGATGTTGGCCATTTGGCGCGAATGGGGAATCGATAGAATACTCAAGCAGTGTTATGAACAAGGCATCATCATTTGTGGCATGAGCGCTGGTGCAATTTGTTGGTTTGAGTTTGCGGTGACAGACAGTGATCCCGAAGCATACCAAGTTATGCGTTGTCTTGGATTAATTGACGGTTTGGCTGCGGCGCATTTTTCCCATGTTGGTGAAAAGTTTGAGGTTTTCCAAGCCTTTGCTCGTGCTCAACCGAGCATCACTTGTTATGGTATTCACGATTATGCGGCATTGCACTTTGTCGATGGAAAATTGTTAGCTACTGTCACCAGCTTTCCTGATGCTGGCGTGTTGGTCAAAACAGGTAACGAAGAAAACATATTACGAGGGTGAGCTTCTTCAAATCAGCATTAAAGGCAATAACTACTGACCGGACACAGAAGAAGCTCATGGATTCAGCTAACTTACATTAAGTATCGTGCTTACAGCTCGTAACGCAGACCTAAGTGGTAGTAGCTTTCGTCTGCGTGCGCACCGCCAAACGAGACTTCTTGTCCATTGCTGTAGCCACGCGAGCCGTTACGATCAACGTAGTTTGTGTAGATAGAAGAACGAGGCGTCAGTTTGTATTGCACTTCTAGCGTTGTATCTTTCAGCTCTAGCTCGTCACCATCACTGTTTTCTAAAGAACGATAACCAGCACGCAGTGCCCATTTGTCATTTACACTGTAAACCGCCGTCAGTTCCATCACTTTGTCGGTACTGGTTTGTGAGTAATAGCCCTCTAGTTCATCTTCCGAGTACAACGCACCCAACATCAAATCACCTAGGTAGTAACGCGTACCTGCGCCCCAGAATGTGTAATCGGTGTCGTTGCTTTCACGTGCATCACCTTTATTTTTCTGCATCGCCACCACTGGTGCCAAGGTACCCAAATTCCCCATGTCTAGCGTATAACGCAGTGCAGTGTTGTAACCGTAGTCGAGTTCAGAAGTGTTGTTTCCTAAAATGTACGCGACAGAAAAATCGAAATTACCTAGGCTGTTTTGGTATTGCAGCGTGCCATCTTGACGGAAAACTTGCGTCGCGGTTTTGTCGACTTTATTCGCTTGGCGCGCCATAGAAACATCGGAAGAGGCGAACACATCACCAATGTCGGTAAACATAATCAATCCAGATGCCACGCGACCACCAGTAATGCGACCATAATCTTTCGCATCAATCCCCGCCCATACATAACGTGCGGTCAGAGACGGTTTGTCGTTTACTTGGTTTGCGTATTCAGCGGCACCCACTTGGTATTGCGCTTGGCCGATGATCGACGCGTACTCGTTGATGGTTTGTGAACCGTTTAAACCAATACGGCCATCAAACTCGCCATTTGCATCGCCGTGCTCATCATTTTTACTGGTGACATTGAAACCAAGACGAGAGTAAATATTTAAAACTGACCCATCTTCCGCTTGATACAGCTGCGCTGCCATTGCGTTTGATGCCATCAATGTTGGGATAAGTAGAGTCAAAATGTGCTTTTTCATGATTAACGACCTTTCATTTCTATTGTTTTAGGTACGACAAAGCCCCTTCCGAGTAACGGAATAAGAAAAATTGTCGTGAAGTAGAGAGAGGGTGCGCCCTTGTTTGCCAAGGGCGCGAGCTAGTCCATTCCTATAGGGGAAGAATGATTTAGCTTAAATCGACGTCTTTGCAGCCAAAGAAGTAAGTCGCGAGGAAGCCAACGATGTAAGAGATAAGCAGGCCAGCAACAAACACCATCATGCCCGGGAAGATGCCATTTTCTGATGTCATGAGAGGAATCGCCACGATACCGGACGGGCCAAACACCGTATTAAGACCAACTGGCAAGCCAAGGTAAGAAACTAAGCCGATAAAGAAGCCGCCCGCAGCACCACCAATACAAGCGGTAACGAATGGTTTTACGCGTGGTAATGTCACGCCGTAAATCAATGGTTCGCCAATACCTAGAAGGCCAGGAATAATAGCGCCTTTAACTTGAGTGCGCAGTAGAGCGTCTTTTTTGGCTTTGAAATACAGCGCCATTGACGCGCCAACCTGACCGCCACCAGCCATCGCCAGGATAGGAAACAGCGAGTTAAAACCCTGTGCTTCCATCAATGCGAAGTACACAGGAACGAAACCCTGGTGGATTCCAAATACCACAGAAATTAAGAACAAACCTGCCAAGATTGCAGCACCTAATGGGTTATCGTTCAAGTTGAGGAACAACCAAGACATCCCTTTAAACAGCTCGCCGCCGATTGGCATGATGATCAAGAAGGTTACCGCACCCATGATCAACAGAGTGATAACGGACGTTAAGATCATGTCCAGATCATCTGGCATGTATTGACGAACCTTACGCTCGACTTGCGCACCGATGATCGCCGCCAAAAGTACGCCGATAATGTTGCCGCGCGGATCAATCGCAAAGCCGAAAAACTCGTTCATGCCAGAGTAAATGCCGGATGTAGCCTCTGGGTTGTAACCCAGTACAAACAAAGAGGCGAGAATTGCACCATTAACACCAGAGCCGCCAAACGCTTGCTGCGCGTTGTAACCAATCAGAATACTTAAGAAAGCAAACAGACCCTTACCAAAGACTTTCATGTAGGCGATCAAATCCAACATAAACTGGCTTGGTGTCTGGTCGAGAACAAACATCTGTTCCAATAACGTCGCAAAACCAAGCAACAAACCAGCGGCAATAAAGCCAGGGATCAACGGCGTAAAGATGGTGGCAAACTTGCTTAAAAAACGCTGAACCGCACTGGTTTGTTTGCTCTTCATCTGCTTTTTCTGCTCGGCCGCGACGGCAGATAGATCTTGTTGCGGCGCATCTGGTTCTTCACTGTAACCAGAAGTTAAGCTGTCGATCAATTGATTCATCATCTCTGCCGCTTGTTGAGCTTTTCCGGGACCGAGAATGATCTGAAATTGCTCATCGCTTTCCACCACACCCATTACGCCGGGAATTTGCTTGATAACTGACTGATCAGCCAAGCCATTGTTGGCGAGCGATAAACGCAAACGCGTCATACAGTTACCACATTTGCTTACGTTGCTGCTGCCACCCACTGCGGACAGCAACTGCGATACTGTGTTTGAAGTTATTTTTGCCATAGGGTCTATCCTTCAGGACTCGGATTATTTAGTTATTATTTAGTGCTGCGCGAATAAAACCGTTGTGCGCGGCGAGGCGTGATTTGGCTTGTTCGGCATCCAAATTGGCCAAAATCATTAAGATGGCGGTTTTACAGTGGCGATCGCAGGCATTTAATGCTCGCTCTGCTTCTTCTTTTGATGCGCCAGTTGCTTCTACAACAATGTTGGTTTGGCGTTGGATGAGCTTGGCGTTGGTGGCCTCTACATCCACCATTAAGTTACCAAATACCTTACCGCTACGAATCATTGCGCCTGTCGTGAGCATGTTTAACACCAGTTTTTGTGCGGTGCCGGCTTTCATGCGAGAAGATCCAGTAACGACCTCTGCGCCAACAATCGGCAGAATCGCGATGTCGGCCGCTTTTGCCATGGCACATTCTGGATTACAGGCGATAGATGCGGTCGTAGCTCCGATGGATTTAGCGTACTCCAAACCACCTAGTACATAGGGTGTACGGCCACTCGCTGCAATGCCTACAACCACGTCATGGCTGGTGAGGTGAAGCGCTTTTAAGTCGTCTTGACCCATTTGCGCGTCGTCTTCGGCGTTTTCTACCGCTTTCAAAATCGCTTGGTGTCCACCAGCAATTAAGCCAATCACCATGTCTGGATGCGTGCCGTAGGTAGGAGGACACTCGCTCGCATCAAGAATTCCTAAGCGGCCTGATGTGCCAGCTCCCATGTAAACCAAACGGCCACCATTGGCGAACGCTTGAGTAATTGCATCAACCGTCTTTGCAATTTGTGGTAGTACCGCTTTGACCGCGAGCGCGACTTTTTGATCCTCTTCATTAATGACTTGCAGCATCTCGATGGTCGAAAGCGTATCAATCTCTGCACTGGCTGGATTACGGCTTTCTGTCACCAATCGGCTTAAATCAATTTTCATGTTTTACACTCTTCGTAATGTTCAATCTGAGGGCGATTCTATGGAATAAAATATTCTGTTTTGGTGATAAAAATCACACTTGAGGTTATTCTTTGTGCAGGAGAAATTTGGAATAATGAGAGAAAATATATGTCTATTACATCCGCTATAAACTGGCTTGGTTAGAATAATCAGGGGGTTAAATCAAACGCCTATTATTTCTGATTTGGAATAATTTATTTAAATTTTTTGAGGTTTTTGTTGTGTCAGTTGTCAATAAGATAGTCGCGAGGCGTACTCAGCTTTCGCAAAGTGGTCGTTTGGTCGGCGATTGGATTGTTGAAAACGCAGAAAAGGCGGCGCTGCTCACTAGCCAAGAACTTGCGGCGCAAGTAAAAGTGAGTCAATCGAGCATTGTGAAATTTACTCAGCGTATTGGCTTTAAAGGCTACAGCGAGTTTAAGTTAGCTCTGAATGAAGAGATTGGCCGTAAGCATGCGATGCAGTCGACACCGTTGCACAGTGATATTTTGGCAGATGATCCCATCGCGGTTATTTCACAAAAGCTGGTGAAAGCAAAAACAGATGCTATGTTTCAAACCACCAATGCGCTGTCTTATGAAGCGTGTCACCAAGCGGTGAAATGGTTGAGTGAAGCGCGTCGAGTGCAAGTGGTCGGGATTGGGGGCTCTGCACTGACCGCGAAGGATTTAAGCTTTAAACTGCTTAAACTTGGTATTACGGCGCTTTCTGAACAAGACAGCCACGTGCAGATTGCTGTTGCCCGCACGCTCTCTCCAGAAGATGTTCAGATCGCAATCTCGTTTTCGGGTGAGCGCAAAGAAATTCTCGTCGCGGCAGAAGCGGCAAAAGAGCAGGGCGCGAAGGTGATTGCGTTATCTGCTCCTGGGAGAAGCCGCTTGCGCGGTATTGCCGATATTACGTTTGATACGATTGCCAATGAAACGGAACATCGCAGCTCATCCATTGCTTCACGCACCGCGCAAAACGTGATCACCGATTTGCTGTTTATCATCTTGGTTCAGCAAAGAGACGACAGTGCCCGTCAGTTGATCAGCGATATCAGTACCGACATCAAACAGATCCTCACATGATCGCTTAACCAACAGCGAACTAAAGATCCGGATCGTGCATCAGTAAAGCAATAAAGGCGGGGAGATGCTTTTCAATGGTGAGATCGGCAGAAATTGCCGGTAACTCCAACGTGATGCAAGGTAAATCACGTTCACTACACCAAGTGCCGAATGAGCCGGGTGTTTCGTAGTCGACATCGTCAACGATTGGCAGTTGAAACTGCTCGCCGAGCCATTTGGCAAGGTTGGAATGTTTGGGATCATCTACAAACGCAAGCGGTTCATGAAACGACACCACAAACTTTGGCTTGCGCAGTTCAATCAAGTTAATTAATGCGCTAACTTCTGGCTCTAGCTGGTTTTTAGTGCCAGTTTTCACTTTTACGTCTCGAACGGGTGTGTGAGAACTCCATCGATACACTGTGCCATGCTCAGTCCAATTTTGGGTTGGAAACGCGCGATTGAGGTCCACTTGGTTTGCATTTGCGCGTGTGCCTAGCTGGTTGCCGTCCGGATTCAGTGACAGAATCACATCATGTCGTAAGTTTTTAGCTGGCAAGCTTCTTAGCGCACAGGACAAACCTGCAATCGAGGCTGTCTCATCCCCGTGAGTGCCTGCCAAAATCAAACCTCGCGAAGCACTTTCGACTTGCGCCGGAAAATACAGTAATGGCGCACCAAGCACGGAATGACCGTATGTTGTTGGCCGAATTAAAAATGTCGCTCTTTCCGTTCTTGGAATTAGACTCACCGTAATCTCCTGATTGATGAAGTAATATCAATATCTAAGCTAATTAAACCTAGCTAAACCGAACCGTTTAAACTCGTCAACGGTTGAAATGTTAATTGTGGCGCTTGCTTCACAAGACGCGTTAGGAGAACGAAAAACGATATGGATTTTATAAAACATTCAACGGCGTTGCTGATTTCCTCTTTATTCACCCCTTTTCTTTCTGCATCTGTCGTTGCGGAGACCTTACCTAACGGCGTTCAACTCGCCGCAGAGCAACATTTGGTGCGTGCGAATGACGCAGAGGCAGCAACGCTTGATCCGGCAAAAGCCGAAGGTCTGCCAGAAATGCACGTGATTCGTGACTTATTTGAAGGGCTGGTGATTCAAGATCGTGACGGAAACATCATTCCCGGTGTGGCGGAATCGTGGGAAACCAAGGACAACCTAACCTTTGTTTTTCACCTACGCAAAGATGCGAAATGGTCGAATGGCGAGCCTGTGACGGCGGATGATTTTGTCTATTCACTGCGCCGAGCGGTGGACCCGAAAACCGCTTCTCCAAATGTTTGGTATCTCAAACTCACCAAGATCAAAAACATCGCCGATGTGGCAGAGGGCAAAAAGCCTTTGGACGATCTCGGTATCAAGGCGGTGGATAAATACACCCTACGTTTTGAGTTGGACAGTCAAGTTCCGTACTTTGTTGCCATGACCGGGCACACGTCCATGATGCCAGTGCATCAAGCGACAGTGGAAAACCGCGACAAGCCGTGGAGCGATCCAGACCAATTTGTTGGCAATGGTGCATTCACGTTGGATAAGTGGGTCGTGAATGAGCGCATTGAACTGGTTAAGAGTCCAAATTACTGGGACAGCGCAGATACGCATTTAAACAAAGTGACTTACATTCCGTTTGAAAACCAAAACGCGTCAATCAATCGTTATGCGGCAGGAGAGCTGGATATCACGTCAGATGTGCCGACTCATATGGCGCAGAAGCTTAAACAAGATTACAAGCAGGCTTACACGGTGGTGCCATTACTGTGCACGTATTACTACGCGTTCAATACCACTCGTCCGCCATTTGATGATGCGCGAGTGCGTCAAGCGGTGTCGTACTCCATCATGCGTGATGTGATTACGAATGGTGTCACGCAAGTGGGCAACCTTCCTGCGTATACCTTTGCGCATCAGTACACTGCCGGTTTTGATGCGACGCCCCCTGAGTATAGTAAGTGGAGTCAGCAACAACGTGACGAGAAAGCGCGTCAGTTGTTAAAAGAAGCGGGTTACAGCCAAGACAAGCCGCTCGATTTTAAATTGCTGTACAACACCAGTGAGGCAAACAAATCGATCGCGGTTGCGATAGCGTCGATGCTACAAAAAAATCTCGGTGCAAACGTGGAGTTAGAAAACCAAGAGTGGAAGTCGTACTTAGTGGCGCGTAAACAAGGCAATTTCGATGTGATGCGCGCTTCCTGGTGTGGTGATTACAATGAAGCGTCTACTTTCCTGAGCCTACTTCGCTCAGGTTCTTCGGGTAACTTTGCACGTTACAGCAGTGAAGCGTATGACAACGCGATGAACAGTGCATTGGCTGCAACCAATGAGAAAGCGCGCCAAGGATTTTACGACCAAGCTGAACAGTTGCTGGCGACAGATATGCCTATCGCACCGATTTACTACTACATGCAAGCGCGTTTGGTTCGTCCTACGGTTGGCGGTTTTGCCAAGAACAACGTAGAAGGTCGTATCTACTCGAAAGACCTCTACATCAAGAAGTAGCGCTCAAAACAAGCGATAAATATGAAGCCCCGAAGATGTATCTTACGGGGCTTCTTTTTATTGTTAGCGAGTGGAGAGCTTGTTCACGAGCATAGCGACTCGTTTGCCAAGATACTCTGCTGTTGCAACATCAGAAGCATGCAACTGACCACCTTCACCACCTTGTGCAACAATACCACCTTGTACACCATAACGATTCAGGTTTTGCTCCCCAGAATTGCTGATCTTATCCAACCCGACCCACATCATGCCGTGTTGGTTAGCGAGCGTTTGTAGATATTGTAATGTGCAAGATTGGTCGCCATTCATTGCCCCACCACTGGTAAAGCCAGCCGCGATTTTGCTCGCCCATTTTTGGTAATACCAAGATTCACTGCTTGCATCTGCAAATGCTTTAAACTGCGCTGCTACACCGCCCATATAGGTCGGTGAGCCAAAGATAATCGCATCACACTCAGCAAGTTCATCCATTAGTTTAGGGTTCACAAAACGTCCCTCAATAATCTCACTGCCTTCAATTCGGTGAGAGAGGATTTCACATTCATCTTGCTGCTTAATGCCTTGTTGTTCAACGCCTGCGGCAATCGCGCGAGCAAGCTGACCAGTAACGTCGGTTTTAGAGAAATAAATAATCGCAATTTTGGACACAATGGTTCCTTTTTTCATTGTTGATTTTTAATCGTGCGACTAAGGCTAAAACCTCAAGCTAAGTTGAGGTCAAGAAGAGATTTGAGATAGATAAAGTACGAATTGGTATCTAAAGAGCTTTCTTATAGGGTAAGTCGACGGCATAACTACAGTGAATGCAACGACGATGAATGTCGTGTATAAAAGCGTTAAAGGAAGATCTTAAAGATGTAGAAAACTCTCTTGGAAACAATGATAAAGGTACCGATACTAGTGATGATTAATAGGCGGAAAAATAGATTAAAATATGTAAACTCAGACCTGATCCAAGGCGGGAAAAGTACATTTCATCGTGTCTTAAGGCGAGGGATTATTATCATTATGGTAGGAGGCCTTTCTACAGCCTTTTCCACGGCATTTGCACACTTTATAGGGGGGGGGTTTGATGTGGATATGAATGTTCATCCAGAGAGCTTAGAAGAAAAAGTGCATGCACTACTTTTTGTTTCGGTCAGTCTTGTTTTTTACCTCTTTTCTGCCCTTATCTCGCTAAATATTAGTGGGTGGCTCATAATGAAGCTAAAAATATAAGCTTAACTAAAACCATGTCCTTGTATTTTAAGGAAGATGGAACTAGTGACGATTTTTTCTTTGCTTGCACCATCTCTATTTTTTGTATTTATTTAAGGTTCGTAAAGAAGAAGCTTACTTTGGTTAAAGTGGCGCTTTTGGTTTCGGCGATGTGTCATGTGTTTATCATGAAAGAATACAGCGGTGACCTTTCAGTTTATACGTTTTGTCTCTTCACTGTTGTTCTCCATTAACTTTGGGTTATTTGTGACTACCAAGTGATATTAAAAAGCCGATGTAGATACATCGGCTTTTTAGTGGGTTATTTCTTTCTGCGAGTATAAATCCGAGATTTTGTTTTACTTGGCTCTGGCTTGTTTTTCGCCAGCTTTAGTACCGCTTTTTGCAAAATCTGGTTGTTTGGGTAAGTGATCAAGTTACCGTTATCGTGCTTAATTAACACGTGAAACATACTGATTTCTTGAATCTCGCCGCTGATGTCTTCGTCTTTGTCTACGACTTTAATGCGATCGCCCACTCGGTATGGGAAGACAAAAAAGATCAAAAAGCTGGCAGTGATGTTGCTCAGAATTGACCATTGCGCAATAAACGCCACACCCAATACGGCGAAAATGGACGATAGGAACAATGACACATCGCCATAGCCAATCCCGGTGATAATGGCAAAAACAGACGCGGTTAAAAATAAAAGCACGACGTTAAAACAACGCTGAATAAAACTCAGGCGGGCCTTTTTTACACCTTTTGAGGTCGCTAAGTTTAAAATGGCTCGATTGACGATTCTCTTCAGAATGCGATAAGCAATCAGGACAATAATGCCCATTAAGACTTTGTACCCGAGAGAGCCAGCGGTGAAATACTGGCTCACTTGATCTAGATGGATCCAATCATTCATTTCTTCAACTCGACGATATTAAGAAAACCGCTGTTATAGCTGATTTTCTGATGTAAGTAATCACAAATTTTTTCTCTCCATTTTCGTCTCTCTACCTAGGAACTTCGCCCTAGAGCCTACGGAGAGTTGTAGAGTTTTATCAATAGTGTGCAGAGCTTTGCTTCTGTTTGCGCTCACCGCATATATTCAACCAAAGTTGATGCGGTTTTAAAGTGTTTAATGTTTGAGCTGTATCTCATATCCGGTATTGTATGAGGCTAGGAGCGTATAAACGTGCTGAATATGATTTTTGTCCTGATAACCTAAGACGTGTTGAGTGAAATGGCTTTCTAGGATATCTATCAAATGGAAGAAGATGAAAAGGCGATTATGATGTTGGTCGTGATTGTGGGGCTAGTGCTCGTTTGGATAGCGCTTGAAGAGCTTAACTATCTTGGATTCTCAATAAAATAAGCCCCGTTAAACATGAGTCAAACGGGGCCTTTCTCTTTTGTAAATGCTAATTTCGGTTAGCTAACCGCACGTACTTTGCCTTGCTTCAGGTCATTCAGCACTTGCGCTTTAGGACCATCAGCAATGATGCTGCCTTTCTCCATCACAATTACTCGATCAACGATGTCGAGCATCGACGTTTTATGCGTAATCAGTATCAATGTTTCGCTCGGTTTGAGCTGAGATAGCTGGTGCTTAATATGCATTTCAGAGCGGTTATCCATCGCGCTGGTCGGTTCATCCATGAGTAGGACGGGAGGACGGCCCAAAAATGCACGAGCGATCGTGACTGCTTGACGTTGACCACCAGAAAGCATCGCACCACCTTCACCTACTTGACGTTCTAAACCAGCTGGATCCGATTGTGTAAATGCGGTCACGCCTGCACGGTTTGCTGCATCAAGCACGTCTCGGTCATCCGTTAGTGGACGACCCAAGGTAATATTGTCGCGAATCGAACCGAAGAATAGATTCGAATCTTGAGGCACACAGCCGATGTTACGTCGAACATCAACGTGGTGAAGCTGTGCGATATCAGTATCATCGATACGTACGTGTCCCTCTGTTGGCTTATACAAGCCCATGATCAAGCGCTCTAACGTTGTCTTACCCGAACCAATCCGACCGATGATAGCGACTTTTTCTCCAGGATTTATCGTGAGAGAAATGTTACGTATAGACGCGACAGGAGAGTCTGGGTAATGAAACGTTACGCGATCAATTTCAATCTTACCTTGGATGATTGGGCGATGGATGTAGCGTTTCCCTTCTTCTTGCTCGTCTGGCATTTCCATGACTTGATTGATAATCGTCATAGAAGACTTCGCCTGGTTGTAGCGCGTTGAGAGCAAAGACAGCTGAACCAAAGGCCCTATGGCGCGACCACTCAACATGGTTGCGGCGATTAAGCCACCCATAGTGAGCTCGCCCTCTGCAATCAGATAAACACCGAGAATGATCATCCCAACGTTACTACTTTGCTGCACGAAGCCTGCCGCATTCTGGATGCTGTCGGTAATGCGGCGGCTTTTGATGTTCCAGTTCGCCATGTGCGCCACCGCTTCTTCCCAACGGTATTGGAATTGGCTTTGTGCGCTGAGCATTTTTACGGTTTCTAGCCCCGCTAGACTCTCAATTAAGTTGGCGTATTTTTGCGATGCTAAGCGTGACCCTTCCTCTATAGAGCGACGCAGCGGTCCTTGAATCAGCAGTGAATGAACAATCAAAATGACCACGCCGACCATTGGAACATACACAAGATCGCCAGCCATTAGCCATATAATCACCAAGAACAGAATGGCAAAAGGCAGGTCAATTAGGGCACTGACGGTTGCAGACGTGAAGAATTCTCGAATAGATTCAAACTCTTGAAGATGGCGAGCGAATGCGCCGACCGAAGGCGGCTTGGACTCCATTCGGATGCCCATCACTTTGCTGAACAGTTTGGAGGAAATCAGAATGTCAGACTTCTTTCCTGCGACATCAATAAAGTAGTTTCTCAACGATTTGAGTATGAAATCGAATAGAAAGACAACAAAGATGCCGCTTGCCAATACCCATAAGGTTTCAAACGCGAGATTCGGTACCACTTTGTCGTACACCAAGCGAGTGAACAGCGGGGCGGCAACGGCAAAGAGGTTGATGAGAAGTGAGGCGATTAAAACATCGCGGTAGATACGTTTTGACTGCCACAAGGTTGACCAAAACCAGTGACCTTCGTTGGTTTTGAGCACCTCGGGAGAGCGCTCATCGAAACGGAATTGCTTTTTAACTAAAAAGTAGCGACCAGTGTACTGCTCAAGTAGGTCTTCTAATGGAATGGAGATTGGCACCATTCCACTTTCTAAGGTGGTGACTTCGGCTTCGCGTGTCTCCGCGTTAATGCTGTTGAGAACGCATGAGTCACCGCCTTTAAGAACTAAGATTGCCGGCAGAATCAGGCTGGAGATGTTCTCCAGCTCTGCACGGTTTTCCTTGGCAACCAATCCGGCCCTTTCCGCTGCTCTTGGTAGCAAAAATGGAGTTAGCTTGCCGTCTGAAAGCGGAAGGCCATTGACCAGCGCTTCTGGCGAGTTAGCTAACCCATAGTAACGGCTAACGTAGATGAGCGAATTCAGTAAAGGGTCTTTCATCTGTGGTAAACCTTTTTATTCCTTGTCGACGATGAATCCTTGGAATACCTCAACAAAATGCTCGGTGAGGAAGTCCAACTGGATTTGAGTTTCAATACGCGACGCGATAGTCGTAATGCCTAGGTTATGGGCAGTACGAGAAATCGACGTTAGCGTGAATTTCTGTTTTTCGTCGTGTAAGTTGTGTGTGAATAGGTAATCGAGCTTCACATAGTTAGGGCGGAACTCTTGGATGTACTCCAATGATTGGAAGTTACGTCCATAGTTATCTACGCCAAACTCAGCCCCGGATTGGCGAATGGCATTACATAACAGCGCCGTGTGGTGAGGCTGATCAATAAAACACTCCTCTGGAATTTCAAAGTGTAGCTTAGAGGCCACTTTTGCGTGTTTTTCTAACATGCTGGTGGTCCAGCGAATGAACGATGGCTGAGACAAGCTGCTTTGCGCAATATTGATCGCGACAGGATCGGTTAGCTCGCCACTTTCTAGCATCTTAATCATCGACTCAATAACGTATTGGTCGAAAATATTGGTGGCGTCTAACTGCTCTAGTGCGAATAAATATTGGTTGGCACGGAACGTTTCGCCCTCTTTTTCGATGCTTGAGAACACTTCGTTATGGAACACTTTACCCCAAGTGTTCTTCGCTGCTTGGAAGCGGAATTTAACCCAATCGCTATGAATCGCTTCTTCAACCAGCGCTTTCCACTGCTGTTTACCCATTAAGTTAGAAGGTGTGTCACTGCCGATAAAGCCGTAAGCTTTGTCTGGTTGAGCTTTGGCTTTCGAGAGCGCATTATCCACCATAGATAAGATTTCAGAGCGCGTTTTTTGGTCTTTACTATGCGCAACACCTAAGGCTGCTTTTGGTTTGGCTAGACCGGTTGGATCAGTGTTCAACCCGTTAACGCAGTTCACGATGCTGTCCGCCAAAATGCGTAGTTCGCTTTCATCCATGTGTGGGAAAAGCAGGCCAAACTCATCACTAGATAGGCGTGCAATGGTAGCTCCCGGCACATCAATGGTGTTTTTCAGACGTTGAGACAGCTCTTTTACGTGGGCATCGGCGCGTTGGTAGTCTTTTGTCTCGTAAATGTCACCAATGTATTCTGCATGGAGTAGCGCGATACCCCCTTGCGTTTGCTCTGCAAGCCATTGGTCTATTTGGTTGATGTAGAACGAGCGATTACCCAGTTTGGAGATAGGGTCGAGGTAAGCTTGAGCACGCAGTCGTTGTGCCTCTTTCGCTTGCTCTTTGAATGACAGCTCAATTTGAGCAGACATCATGTTAATGCCATCTACCACCGCGATCAGATCTTTAGTTCTTGGACGAGCAAGTGGTTCACCAAATTGGTTATTAGCGATTTCATGCATTTTTTTCACGATGGCCGCTAATGGTTTTAGTGAGCGACGGAGGATGTACGAAATCGCAATTAAACCAGCCAGGAAAATGACACTGAACGCAGATAACAAACCAATAAAGCCTTGCCAGAGCTGCTCGTAAGCTGCTCCTGGGTGGCTAATGATTTCCACTTCAGCAAGTTGCATCCAACCACTGGTTACTACGCGCTTATCGTGAATGGCTTTGAATAGATTCATGTCGATAAACCATTGTGGCACCGTACTTGGTTTAACCGGGTAAGTGCGCACGATTTGGTAGTCAGAATCTAAAGCGGTCAGGCGAACAACCGAGTAGGTGCTGCCGTCAAACAGAGCATTAATCACGGATTCTACCGCGACTTTATCTTTGTCTTTAAGGTAAGGAGCCAATGCCAAACCTACGGTGTTAATGGTGTTGTTGACCTCTGAACGTTGCTGTTGTTCCAAGCTGTCTCGAGTCGTGTTGAATTGGATTACGAATACTGATGCCAACAAGAGTATAAAGACCGTAACCATTCCCACTACAAGCTTCTTATATAGGGTCATGTTTCTCACTCGTCATAGTTAATTTTAGGTTTATTTAACTGCAACTTACGTTCGCGCGAGCGTAAGTCATTCCAAAGGCTCAACCGTGATGCTTTCCCTGCCAGCTCTCCAGTGCTAGCAGAAGACTTCATCAACCACAGGTTTGTACCATTAAAACTGTATATCGGTAGCAAGTCGCTACGTTTAGAGGCTCGGACAATATCAGGGTTGATATTGTCGAGAATGAGCGGCTCAGAGCTTGGGGTTGGGTAGTAAGCTAATACCATGTGAAACTGATTCAGTTCGATGGCTTTTACGTAGATCAAACGCATCTTAGAATCTGGTATTCCTAGCTCGAGTAACGAGAAGTACTTGGCGATGGTGAAATCCTCACAATCCCCTGCATTACTCCCTAAAAATTCGAGTGGCGTAGCCCAATAATCTGTCTTTCCCCACAGTTTTATGTCGTCAACAAAATACAGCTGGTTAAAAAAGTCGTTGACGCCAGCGAGCTGTTCATGTGTCTCTAATTGTTTAAATAAGTCGAGGTTTTTTCGCCATGTATTTACGCGCAATCCCGCACGTTCGCCGTACACCGCTGTGACCGTATTGACCCATTGTTGTTCTTTACTGCTTAACGCACCAATTTGGAACGAAAAACAACTTAAACTGATTAATAATGTAACTTTACGCTTCAAATTGGATCGCATATTCGACTCATATCACAAGTATACTCTTCTAAAGGGTTCGTCAGTGAGAAACAAGTGCTTTTTATTTAATCACTTATCGCTCAATACTCGCCGTTGTGAGTACCTTGGTGTGATTTACTCCTTCAAGGCGTTCGTTTTGGCACTTAAAATCGGTTTAAGTAGATATTCCAAAACGGTTCGCTTCCCTGTGATGATATCGACCGATGCCGTCATTCCTGGAATGATTGGTAAATCTGCATCTTGACCAAAATTCGTTTTATCGGTGCGGACACGAACGATGTAAAAGCTATTTCCTTCTTCATCTTGGGTTGTATCTGCGCTGATGTGCTCCAATTCACCCTCTAAGCCGCCGTACTTAGTGAAGTCGTAAGCCGTAAACTTCACGATGGCGTGTAGGTCTGGGCGCAAAAATGCAATGTCTTTTGGCGCAATTTTCGCTTCTACTAATAACGTATCTTCAGTTGGTACAATTTCGACGATATCCATGCCTGGCTGGATAACACCCCCAACGGTGTTGATGTTCAGCGTTTTGATTTTGCCTGTTACTGGCGAGTTCACAACGGTTCGATTGACTCTATCTTCTAAACCCACAGCTGATTCAACCAAGGCAGATAACTGGTCTTGGGCGCTGTTGAGTTTCTCTTGCTGTTCAGAGCGGAATTTGAGCGCAACATCAATGCGATTAAGCATGGATTCTCGAATCGCTGACTTTAATACCGGGATTTTGAGCTCACTGGAAGTCATTTCGCGGCGGGTGTCGTTGACTTGGCGTTGTAACTTGAGTAATTCAATACGAGGCACAACACCTTCATCAGCCAACGGTTTGGTGATGTCTAATTCTTTCTTCGCATATTGATAGCTTTGACGTAAGTTCCTTACTCGCGCTTCAATCTCTACTAAGTCCTGCTGCTTTTGCTGAACTTGTTGGTCAATCACCGAAAGTTGGTTGCGTAAATTGTCTAAATCTTCGCGGTATTCAGCTTTCTGGCGCTGAGTGAGTTTCGGTTGAGTTTCTTCTAAAGTTGGTGGAAAGGTCAGTTTGCCATAATCGAGTACTACGCTTTGGCGCCAGTTTTCCGTTTCAAAATCACGATTCACGGCAACACTGTTGATTGAAGCTGAGAGTTGCAGCACAGACGCAGTTAGGTTGGCAACTTGTTGTTCACGCTCACGAAAATCAGAGCGAAAGCGAGTGTCATCGATAAGAAGTAACTGCTGACCTTTTTCAACCAACTGCCCTTCTTTGACTAAAATTTCTTTGACTAAGCCACCTTCTAAGTTTTGGACAACTTGAATCTGTGAAGAGGGAATGACTTTTCCCTGACCAACAGTGACCTGGTCGATTTCAGCCCAAGACGCCCAGCCTATTGCAGCAATAAAAAACAACACCATCACCCAGAGCATCAAACGTGCGCTGTTGGGGGTGTTGAGGAGCAATGCTGCAGTTTTGTCGTCAACAAAATCCAACTCTTCATTGTTGAGTTTGTTGTAGTTATCTCGGCTCATCACAGTCCCTGCTTATATAAATGCTGATTATCTTTTTGATCTTATTATTATTAACCGATCATGTCAGTATGCTCGGCGAATAAAAATATGAGACGAAGACCATTCTCTCTCCGAATGAGCGTTTTCAATGCTTCTTTAGCAAAAGAAAAGTGAAGATATCGTCAGAGTATGGCTATTGCGCCTTGAACTTGGTTTTATCCAACTGATGTTTTTTTAGTTTGTCGTACAAGGTTTTGCGTGATACCTGTAATTCTAGTTGAACCTCTTTGAGTCTGCCTCGGTGTCTTTGTAGTGCATCGAATAATAAGCAATATTCAAAGTATTCTGTGCGCTGAGTCATACTCTGAATTTCGATACTTTTTTCACTGTTCCAATCTTCCATTCGGAAGGTATCTGGCTTGAGTGCGCGAAGTTCTGCAAATTGGCGCAGCTGCTTAATATTCTCTGGCCATTCTAAATCGGTCAGATGTTTGACTTCTTCTAAGCTAATGTGTGGCGGTTGAAGTTGGTAACGACTCGCAGCGTGGCGTACAAAGTGCTTGTATAAAGGCCCTATATCTTCCTTTCTTTCATCGAGTGTCGGCAAGTGAATTAGAGTAGCTAGGGCTTTGATAGACGGATCAACTTGGGTTGTCGCACCAAAAACACGCTCAAGTTTCGGGTGCTTAAACAAGCATTGCCATTGTTCATGTGATACATGTTCAGCACTATGTAAGTACAAGCTGCAATGGCTTTTTCCTTCAATCAAGCGATGTATGGCTTTATCGAGGGCTTCTAATGAAAGTTCATAGAGATCCTCACCAGAAGCGGCGATTAACTCGCTGTCTGGCGTTGCATGTATGTCGTGGGCAAATTGTGCGGCGAGCCGGCGACCTGTGCCATCTTGACCAACAAAAATGATCGGCTGGTTCGTTGGTGCGCTGATCAAAGCGCGACGAATGCTTACCATGGCTTTACTATGACCAATCATTTTCGGACCAACATGAGTTTGCATGTCGAGCTCTTTCTTAAGCCAGATGTTTTCCTGCAATAGATTCAACTTATCGCCAGCATTATTGAGCGACTTCATCAGTTGTTCCGTTGAAAAAGGCTTTTCGAGAAAGTCGTACGCGCCGCTTTTCATGGCATCTACCGCGGTTTTCACATCTCCATGTCCGGTAAGTACGATAAATTGAAAGTGATCGTTTTTGCTTCGCAACGTTCGCATGAACTCCAATCCATCCATCACAGGCATATGGATATCTGTGATGATGATCGCTGGCGTATTTGGGTCGATAACGCGTAAGGCTTCCACGGCGTTTGGTAAGCAGGTGACGTCTATCCCTTCAATAAGCAGTGCTTGAGCGACGGCATCACGAATATGTGGTTCATCATCAACAAAGAAAACGGGATTATTCATGGTTGTTTTCCACTTCTGGGTTGCGTTGGTTTTGGATAGCGATTGGCAGCGTTACGATAAAGGTCATGCCTCCTGCTTGTTGTTCCGTGTTCTGATGTTTATAAGCACTGAGTGAGCCGTGATAGCTTTCTAAAATGCGTTTGGAGATGGTCAAACCTAACCCTAAGCCCTCTGGCTTAGTCGTAAAAAATGGGTCAAAGACTTTTGCTAGGGCTTCGTCCGACATGCCGGGCCCGTTGTCGGAAACAAGAATGTCACAGCTGTCATCATGACACTGAACGGCAATAGATATTTGCGGATCAATGCAGTAGTTTTCCATCGCTTGTGCAGCATTATGGAAGAGATTTATCAGAACTTGCTCTAACTCAACGCTGTGAATTGCTAGCTTCACATTATAATCGATGGTTGGGACTTTTAATGTCACCCCTTGTTTAATGAGTTTGTTGCTCAAAATGCTGGTGGCAGTATGTACTGCGTCGTGCAGTACCGCGATTTCATTGTGTGAATCGTGCGTGGCTTTCCGAGTAAAGACTTTTAAGCGTGCGATCACTTCCGAAATGGTGTCATTGAGTGTCAGCATTTTGCCCAAATTGTCGGCGACCATTGGGTATTTTTCCATTGCCAACAAACGCTGCGAGTTTTCGGTATAGGTTCTTAGTGCGGAAAGTGGCTGATTTATCTCATGATTAATACTGGCAGACAGCTCGCCCAATAGTGCCAATTTCGCGGCTTGAGTCAATTCTTGTTGTGTTTGTTTAAGTTCTTGTTGGCTTTGCTCATATTGGCGGATGGTCTGCTGTAGCTTTTGGTTGGCTTCACTCAGCACTAGTGTCCGTTGCACTACTTTTTCTTCTAGGCTCACATTAAGGTCGGCTAGGCGAGCCTTGTTCACGAGTGTTTGGAACCACGCCAACGCAATCAGCGCAATGAGCGCATATAGAATCAGAAAGACGACATCAGCCTGTAACACGGCGGCAAGGACGGTGTTGTGGTTTATCAAGGCCACGACGCGAAATCCTTTATCCAATACATGTGTCGCGTATGCGAGGTAATTGGGTGAGAGGAGCAATTGATTATCAGCAAACTCGCTGACGCCACTTTGCGCGGTAAGCTCACCAAAATACTCTGGTAAGGTATCGCCATACTGACGCGTTTCGGTAAGCTCGTTTATCGCACTCGGTGACAGCGGGAAAAGTGCACGATAGCGCCAGTTAGGCAAATTGCTCATAAACACGACATTGTGTTTATCCGTGATGAGTACGTCCGTCGTGGTTTGCGAAAGACGCTGTTCTAACTGCTCCAAATTCACTTTTACCGTGATCACGCCAACGACCTCATCATTTACCCAAAGCGGGGATGAGAAGAAGTACCCACGTTTATTTGAGCGAACGCCTAACCCGACATATTGAGCGGGTTCACCGCGTCGCGCATTTTTAAAATAGGGACGATAGCTAAAGCTGGAACCAACAAACGTATCTTCTTGCTGAAAGTTACTTGAGGCAATGACTAACCCTGTGCGGTCATGAACGTAAATCGTATCGGCCAAACTTTGTTTCAACCAATCTGCTAACAATAGGTTGAGCTCGTGAGAGGGCGCTCCGCGTTCTACTGCTTTGAGTAATCTCGGATCGTGACTTAATAGGTTTGGTATCTGTTCAAACTTTGCCAGCTCGTAGTCGACTTCTTGCGACACTTGCGCTGCTTGTCTCTCTAGCTTTTGTTGCCACTGATCATGTTGGTATTGAGTTGCGTAATGATGAGTAAGCGCGAGCCCTGAAATGCCAACGGCACACAGTAGCAATAGAAAATGGCGTAGGGCTTTAGGGTTGAGTAAGTTCACGATCAGCTCACTGGTTTTTTGTGTCATGGTATCAAATGACACACTGTGATGCTGTGAGCGGCAACGATAACAAGCACAATGATGTCCTTGTATTTCCTCAGTATCGGGAGCACAATCGACAAAAACGAGTGAAGGAGTAAAGATGGAACTTGCTGATATTCGTCGTGAGTACACCAAAGGTGGGCTACGTCGTAAAGATTTGAAAGCTGATCCTATTGATCAATTTAATCTGTGGCTAGAGCAAGCAGTTGAAGCGGGTTTAACGGATCCGACTGCGATGACAGTTGCAACGGTTGATGAAAATGGCATGCCGTTTCAACGCATTGTTCTATTAAAAAACGTCGACAAAAATGGCTTTGTATTTTACACCAACCTAGGCAGTCGCAAGGCCCAGCAGCTTGAGCATAACAGCAATATTAGTTTGCACTTCCCTTGGCATCCGTTAGAGCGCCAGGTTCATATTACTGGTGTGGCGGAAAAGCTCACCGCCGTAGAAAATATGAAATACTTTACTTCTCGTCCAAAAGAGAGCCAATTAGCCGCAATCGCGAGCAAGCAAAGTAGCCGTATTTCTGCTCGAGGCGTATTAGAAGGTAAGTTTTTAGAGCTAAAACAGAAATTTGCGAAGGGTGAAATACCGGTTCCAACCTTCTGGGGTGGCTTTCGCGTAAAACCACAGAGCATCGAGTTTTGGCAGGGTGGTGAACATCGTCTTCATGACCGCTTTCTTTTCTCCCAACATGATGGAAGTTGGGACATTGACCGTCTAGCGCCATAAACTCTCTTGCCTCATGAATAAACAAACACCGCCACTTGGGCGGTGTTTTTGTAGGTGGAAAGTGGCGCGAATTATCGTTCTCCATTCAACACTACCGATAATTGATGCTTAAGCAGCGTTTTGGGTACAACAGAGCCGTAGCCAGCTTCCATTGCTTTATCTATTAGTTCGTTCTTGCTGTTCGCTGCAAACTTATTACGTAAGCGTGCGACGTGTCCTTCAACGGTTTTTGTTGATATGCCCATGACCTGAGAGATGAATTGTGGCTTCTTGCCGTAGAGCAGGAGGAAAAGCGTTTCTTGCTCGCGACATGTGAGTTTCTCTGGTTTTGGTTGTAAATCAGAGAAACGAAAGATGGATTGCTGATTAGGGTTGGTGCTGATTGCACGACAAACCCAATACCCCACTTCAATCACGGCGGTGTCGGTGAGTTCTCTTCCGTAGAAAATGGTCCCTACGATGTTACCATTGTCATCTCGCCACGGTGTTTTAGTAAAGATATGCGCTCGCCAGCGGCCATCTGGATAAGGATGTATATCAAGAATTTTGAGTGACTCACCAGTTTCGATGACGTGTTTATCTTGGCGTTGAAATTCTTGTGCACATTCAGTGGTTGGGCTTGCCATCTCAAAATCAGTTTTACCGACGCACTCCTCGGGCGACGTGTGTCCCAACAGTTCTGCGTATTCCTGATTTACGTAGCGGAATACCGAATCTTTATCTTTGCATCCCCAACAACCAGGTAGCTGTTTAAGGAGGGATTGTTCTATGGTATCGACTGAAATATTCACAAAAGGACTCACTACATACTGCTTTTACCAATACAGAGACGTCCGTGTTGCGTTGTTAATATTGACATTGCCAAGTAGGCAGTCACGTTGCTAGAACACGTTCGTTGATTGGCGCTCAATCCAATTAAGTTCATGGTGTTCGATATTTTCGTCACACAGCGACAAACAACAACGAAATTGAACGAAGAATTTAATTGGGAAAATGGTCTGTTTCATTACAGATATGTGCGCTCACGGATGTCCGCCTGATGTTCGGCTTACAACTCGTATCGTCCTTGATCATGCTTCCTACAACTCAGTTGTAATTTAGTTAGCGTTCATATCACTCATCGAGAGGGAGAACGGTGCCTAAGTCATATGAGAGGGACAGTGAGACGAAAGCTATAATATCAGCTTATGCCATTGTTTTCATTGTTGAGAAGCGAAAAAAAAGCCAGCCTGAAGACGGGCTGGCAACACAAGATATAATCTTGTCGACGTGTAGAAGAGGTTCTAAATTACCTAGCGAGGGTCAGCTAAGTAAGTTAGAGGTATCAATGAGATACCGAGAGCTTTAGATCGTATGCATCTTAAAGCTCGAGGACTAATGTATTGAATCAGAAGCATATTAGTAAGGGGGGAAATCCCTCTATGTTGATTTCAAGAGGTGGCTTTGATCTGTTTATGAGGCGATTTATCTATTTTGAACCGCAGTGTTCTACCAAATAACGGATTGTTCGGTAACAAGGATCTTTATATCTATTGGTTATGTATACGTAAGGTGCTTCTATCTATCCGTTTTTGTTAATAAAATTGGTTGCTCATTGACCGTAAGTTAACCTCGCATGATCATCGTTCCGGAACTATGATCATGTAAACGAACTTGATCATGCTGTTTTGATCTTGTGCGATTGAGTTGGGGAAAAGTTGCAACCCAACAAGGAAGGTATATGATGCCAAGACGTAAGCTGACCGTGTAAAGACGACTGTTTAAAATGAGTGATTCAGATAACCCCAAAGCCCCGCCATATCAAGAGATTATGCTGCCTAAGCCAGCAGAACTGATCACACTTCCGTCTTATATGGACTGCCATGATCATTCTTACACACAGATCGTGATTGGTTTAAAAGGACAAGCCGAATTTGAAGTGCGTGGACGAGGTAATCTTGTCGGTCCTGGCCAAGGTTGTGTGGTAACCGCATGCTCTGATCATGCTTTCGGTGGCGTCATTAATCAATCGGATATTTTGGTGCTGAATATGCCAAAACCGACAAATGATGATCCTGAAATGCTGCAGAAAATCAATAATCTAGAAAGAGACCATGTCTACTTTCAGTTAGACGGTCAAATTCAGAAGCTGATACAGATGTTGGTTCAGGAAATGCGAAACCATCCGGATGATCTGCTGTTAAGTCGTGCGTGCAACGACACTGTGATTGCACTGATGCAGCGCCATATCTCGGCATTTGAGACTAGCCGAAAAGAGTCACGCTTTGATTTGGAGGCGATTGATCGCTACATCGAGCAGCACCTTAGCCATAAGATCAGTGTGGCTCAGTTAGCGGGACGAGTGTTTCTTGGGGAAAGTCAGTTCCATTGCTTGTTTAAGGAGCAGATGGGGATTACACCTCATCAATATGTTCTCGGAAAGCGTATCGACATGGCTCGTGAATTAATCGAGCAAGGCCACCTTTCTTTAGGGCAAATTGCCGAATTCACTGGTTTCTCAAGCCAGAGTACGTTTACTCATACTTTTACTCGCTTACAGGGAATATCGCCATCCCGCTATAAAAAACAAGTTGGATAACAACGCGTATTTTTAGGTCAAATTAGCAGCAATCAGAACAAAACCATGCAATATGCATGGTTTTTTTTGTGTTTTATTCACGTGACCTATCTCTCGTTTTGTTAAATTCTCTGTCCTTTGGTGTGACTGATATGCCACTTGATCCTACATTTTCTCTTAGAACGAGCGCTTCACAAAAATCTTATTGATATTCCTGACATTTTGTTGTGAATGCAATGAAAAAATTAAAATTTACAACACAAAATATTACCTATTTGAATGTGACTATGTGGATGTTTTGTTATAAAAGCGAGTTTTTGGCAAAAATGTCGTAGTTTTTGACAAGTATTCTTATCGGCCTCAAAATACACTGCCAGCCATTGATAATCCTCGAAGCGGTTTTCGAGGAGTGAGATTGAGGAACACACATGTTTACAGCTACGAACGTGTTGACACCGGAATTTATCGGGCAGCCGCTTGATAAGTTGTGGTCACTGATCTCGCCATTGTATATGGTGGACGAGTCTCAATGGCTAGAGCAACTATTGCCACTAGCGACGCCGACAGAGGATGAAAAATCGGCGATCACTACCCAAACGACCCAACTTATCGAAGCCATTCGTGCCGATAAGAAGTCAATCCAGATGATTGATGCTCTGTTGTTGGAATACAGCTTAGATACTCAAGAAGGTATCTTGCTGATGTGTCTTGCAGAAGCATTAATGCGCATCCCAGATGCCGCGACAGCAGATTCTTTGATTAAAGATAAGTTGAGCGTCGCAGACTGGAAATCTCACCTGAAAAACTCTGACTCTGTGTTTGTTAACGCATCAACATGGGGCCTCATGCTAACAGGTAAAGTGGTTGGTCTTGGTGAGCAAGGCACCCAGAGCCCAGGTCAGGCTGTAAACCGTCTGGTAAATAAATTCTCTGAGCCTGTGATTCGTAAAGCCATGTATCAGGCAATGAAGATCATGGGTCACCAGTTTGTTCGTGGTCGTACGATCGAAGAAGCGCAAAAGAATGGTCGCCCAATGCGCGACAAAGGTTTCACCTACTCATTTGATATGTTAGGTGAGGCGGCGTTAACTACAGCGGACGCGAACAAGTACTTCAAAGATTACCTAATGGCGATCGAAGCGGTAGGTCGAGAGACTTACGGCAATGACACCAGTCCTGCGCCTTCGATTTCCATCAAGCTTTCTGCATTACACCCGCGCTACGAAGTCGCAAATGAAGAACGTGTAATGACAGAGTTGTATGACTCACTAATGCAGCTATTGAAACGTGCAATTGAAGTCGACGTTGCAATCACAATCGATGCAGAAGAAGCGGATCGCCTTGAGCTTTCTCTGAAGCTATTTGAGAAAGTGTACCGTAGCGATCTTGTGAAAGGTTGGGGCAAGTTTGGTTTGGTTATTCAAGCCTACTCAAAACGTGCTCTACCAGTCTTGGTGTGGCTAAACGCACTCGCAAAAGAGCAGGGTGACCTTATTCCGCTGCGTTTGGTTAAAGGCGCGTACTGGGACAGCGAAATCAAGTGGTCTCAACAAGCGGGTTACGCTAATTACCCGGTATACACTCGCAAAGAAGCGACGGACGTTGCGTACCTAGCTTGTGCTCGTTTCCTACTTAGCGAAGGTGTTCGCGGTAATATCTACCCGCAATTTGCAAGCCACAATGCCCACACGGTGACGGCAATCGCCGTTATGGCTGAGCACAAAGAGTACGAGTTCCAGCGTCTACATGGTATGGGTGATTCACTGTATAACCATGTTATGGAAATGTATGGTCAGCCAGTACGTATTTACGCTCCTGTCGGTAGCCATGCTGATCTTCTTCCGTACTTGGTTCGTCGTCTGCTGGAAAATGGCGCAAACAGCTCGTTTGTACACCGTCTGGTTGATGCGCGTTGTCCGATTTACGAGTTGACTCATCACCCTGTTGATGTGTTGACGGGTTTTGACACGCTACACAACGACAAGATCCCATTACCTGCCGACATCTTCCCTGAGCGTAAGAACTCATACGGCGTCAACATTGATATCGACAGTGAGGCGAAGCCATTTGAAGCGCAAGTAGAAAGCTTCATGGATAATCAGTGGGTTGCAGGCCCGATGATCAATGGTGAGCGTTTTGCCGAAAGCATGATCAAGGAAAATGCGGCTGAGATCATCACCGCACCGTACGATCGCCGAATTGAAGTCGGCAAGGTGGCATTTGCAACACTTGATCATGTTTCCGCTGCAATTGATGCGGCGCAAACTGCTTTCTCTGATTGGAAAGGTGTTCCTGTTGAGCAAAAAGCGGCTTGTTTAGAAAAGCTTGCTGACTTAATGGAAGAAAATCTGGCTGAGCTGGTGGCGATTTGTCACAAAGAAGCGGGCAAGACGATTCACGATAGTATTGATGAAGTTCGTGAAGCAGTAGATTTCTGTCGTTATTACGCGAAACAAGCGCAAAACCTACAGCCATTTGAGCTAGAAGGTTTTGACGGTGTGAAACGCATTTCTAGCCGTGAAGGTCTTGGTGTGTTTGTGTGTATCAGCCCTTGGAACTTCCCTCTGGCTATCTTCCTTGGTCAGGTAACGGCAGCACTGATTGCAGGTAACACTGTGGTTGCAAAACCTGCTGAGCAAACAAGCTTAATTGCCGCTCGCGCTATTGAATTAATGCTTGATGCGGGTTTCCCTGCTGGTGTGATTCAGTTACTTACTGGTCGCGGCGCTGAGATTGGTCATGCACTGACTTCTCATGATGCTATTGCTGGTGTGGCATTCACTGGTTCAACGGCAACTGCGCAACGCATTAACGTCACGCTTGCGGAGCGCAGCGCGAAACCGGTTCCGTTTATTGCGGAAACAGGTGGTCAAAACGCAATGATCGTGGACAGTACTGCATTGCCAGAGCAGGTGGTGCGTGATGTGATTCGTTCAGCGTTTGCATCTGCCGGTCAGCGTTGTTCTGCCCTTCGTGTTCTATTTGTACAAGAAGATGTTGCAGACCGTATGATCAACCTGATTCAAGGTGCGATGAATGAGCTGCATGTTGGTTTACCTTACCTACACAAAACAGATGTTGGTCCGGTTATCGACAGCAACGCAAAACAAAAACTCCTTGCTCACCTTGAGCAAATGAGCAAAACACAGACTAAAGTCGCTCAGCTGCAACTTGACGAATCGTGCCAGCATGGTGACTTTGTCTCACCAAGTGCGTTTGAAATCTCGGGCATCGATGTGCTGAAAGAAGAACAATTTGGTCCAATCTTGCACATTGTTCGCTTTAAAGCGTCTGAATTACCGAACGTGGTTGCGCAGATCAACAAAACGGGTTTTGGCTTGACGATGGGTATCCATAGCCGTAACGAAACCACGTACCGTTGGATTGAGAAACATGCTCGAGTAGGTAACTGCTACATCAACCGAGACCAAGTTGGTGCTGTGGTTGGCGTACAGCCGTTTGGTGGTCAAGGCTTGTCGGGTACTGGCCCGAAAGCTGGTGGTCCACACTACCTATTCCGCTTTACTCAACATCTTCTTGCTCAAGCAGAAAACGCATAAGGAGTCGCATTATGGTTCATCAGATCACCTATTTTAAAGATGCATTCTCTGCGTGGGAGCAGTGGAATCTGACTGATTTTGATTACAAATGCGAGCATGTTCTGGCATTTAAATCTGCATTAGAAGGGCAGCAGTCTACCGTTGCCAAAGTGGTTTCTTACCACTTGCAACAAGCATCAACTCTTCTTGCAGAAACTCACCAGTTAGTTGGCCCTACAGGGGAAACTAACGAACTGTATGCCGCAGGACGCGGTGTGGCTTTGGTGATTTGTGAAAACAACATCGAGCCTGCTGATAATGCGTTATACAGTGCTTTTGCAATGATCACCTGTGCCTTAATTGCAGGCAACAGCGTGGTCGTTTGCAGTGACAATGCAGAGCTAAACCAACTGGTTAAGCAAGCTGTAGCGTTGGCAAACTTCCCATCTAACTTAGTCCAGGTTGTTGCGTACGATGCGTCTGCCCCGTTGCTTGAGAGCGATGTACGTAGTGTGGGTTATGTTGGGCGTTCACAGGTTGAGCATGCGCTCAATCTTCAACTAGCTAAGCGTGACGGTGCAATCGTCGGCTTAGTTTCTGAAACGGATTTAGAGTCACCGAAATTGGCTCATGATCCTCATCTCTCGTTGCGCTTCATTACCGAGCGCACTCGAACGATAAATATTACCGCGGTGGGTGGTAACGCGACTCTACTCGAGTTGGGGAACGAAACTCACTAACCTGACTTGTGATACCAATCTGGAGTAACTGGACTGAGAGCCGGTCCAGATTGGTTTCTTATACTCTGATGTATTGCTGAGACGGTAAAATATCAGGGCAGGCAAGGAAGGAAATAATTATAACGAGGACTATCTAATGATAGAAAATAGCTTTGCTATCACGTCCACTTTTGTGGCGTATTTACTGATTATGGTTGCTATTGGCGTTTACGCGTATAAGAGGACTTCCAATTCATCTGATTACTTCCTAGGTGGCCGTAGCCTAGGTCCGTGGCCTGCTGCATTATCTGCAGGTGCTTCAGACATGAGTGGTTGGTTGCTGCTAGGCTTGCCTGGCTATGCGTACGCTGCGGGTATCGAGGCCTTCTGGTTAGCCGGCGGCCTACTTCTTGGTACATGGGCAAACTGGCTCATCAGTGCAAAACGCCTACGTACCTACAGTATCCAAACTGACGCGTTAACGTTGCCAGAGTTCCTGTCACGTCGCTTCAACGATAAGTCGAAACTGATCCAGACAATCTCTGCGTTTTTCATTCTTCTATTTTTCCTTTTCTACACCAGCTCAGGTTTGGTCGCAGGGGGCAAACTGTTTGAGACGGTATTCGGTCTAGATTACACTTACGCTGTTATCATCGGTACGGTGTGTGTGGTTTCTTACACACTATTCGGTGGTTTCCTTGCGGTATCTTGGACTGACTTAGTGCAAGGTCTGCTAATGGCCGCTGCGCTAATGATTGTTCCTGTTGCTGTTATGGACGGTGGTCTAGGTCAGCTAACTTCTGATCTGCATGACATCAACCCAGAACTTGCAACGCTATGGAATGACGCCAAAGGTGAACCACTGTCTGCGATTGCTATCATCTCTTTAGCGGCATGGGGTCTTGGTTACTTTGGTCAGCCACACATCCTAGCGCGTTTTAAAGCGTCTCGTTCAAACAAAGATCTAACGACTGCACGTCGTATCGCTGTGATTTGGACTGCACTATCTATGGTTGGTGCAATGCTTGTTGGTCTTGTCGGTCTGGTTTGGGTTACGGGTCATCCGGGCACTCAACTAGAAGATGGCGAGAAGATCTTCATGCTATTGGTTAACGCAGTATTCCACCCTGTCGTTGCGGGTATGTTGTTAGCAGCAATCCTAGCGGCGGTAATGAGTACAGCAGACTCACAGCTTCTTGTTTCATCTTCAGCGCTTGCAGAAGATTTCTACAAGCAAGTATTCAAGCCAGAAGCCTCTTCTGAAGAAATCGTAATGATTGGTCGTATCGGTGTTATCGTTATTTCGCTTGTTGCGCTATTCCTAGCGATGACGCCTGATAGCTCAGTACTTGGTCTTGTATCTTACGCTTGGGCTGGTTTTGGTGCGGCATTTGGTCCTGCGGTTGTACTTAGCCTTTACTGGAGCGGTATGAACCGTAACGGCGCGTTAGCAGGTATTCTTGTTGGTGGTATCACTATCGTAGTTTGGAAGCAGCTAACTGGCGGTTGGTTTGATGTGTATGAAATCGTACCGGGCATCATCTTCTCTACGCTTGCTATCGTTGTTATCAGCAAAGCGACAGGTGGTGCAGCGCAAGACGTATTAGACCAACATCAATCGTACGAGAAGAAACTAGTTGAACTAGACTAATTACTTCCTTGTACGAACACAAAGCCCGCTTATACAGCGGGCTTTGTTTTATCTGAACTTAATAAACGTTAATGGTGATTGATTGAGGCCAGACTGTCACGTCGCTTTATTCTTTATGAGTGTGTTAGTCACGACGAACTTTGGCGTAAATGACGGTGTTACTCAGCTCGCCAGAAGGCGCACGCCGAGCACTGCGTAGCTCACCTTCAAACTCATACCCACAGCGCTCAGCAACCGCACGACTTTTGCGGTTATTCGCATCGGCTAAAATCGCGATTCTTTTCGCGTCCAACGCTTCGAATGCATAGTTTTCAATCGCCGCTACCGCCTCAGAGATATAACCGTAGCCTACCGCGCGATCATCAAGCCAATAGCCAATCTCAAATGCCGGTATCTCTTGATCATGGATCATTAACCCAATGGCGCCGAGTAAACGATCGCTTTCCTTGTCGATTAGGTAGTAGCGCAATTCTTCTTCGAAGTTTTCAAAGTTTGCGATGGCTTTCTCTGTCCCTGCAATCATCGCTTCTAAAGTGAGCACGTGAGGTACCCATGGCAGGTAAACTTCAAGCGTTCTTTGGCTACGAACAACGGCCTGATGTGCTTCTTCTGCACGTTCCAAGCAAGCTGGGATGAGCTTTAAACGTTTGGTTTCCATGTCGAATCTCCTAGGCTTTTATACTCCAATCGTCTCGTAATGCAGGATTCAGAGCGTTATCACTAAAAATCATTTAAACAGAAACACTTAGAGACATCTAGCCTTCGCAAGAACATTATTCACTTGGTTTGTAAGGGAGAAGCTGAGAGAATTGAGGCGTTATAAACATAAAATGGTTTAATATGAAACTTCTAGTAAGAAACTTAGCTCGTGAGACGACGGAGCAAGACATCCGTACTCTGTTCTCAAACTACGGCAAAGTTGAGCTTTGCACCGTCGTGCTTGATCAAGAAACGGGTTTATCAAAAGGGTTTGGTTTTGTGATCATGCCGGATGAAGCCGAAGCCGTTGCGGCGTTGGAGGCACTAAACCTGTCTTCAGTACACAAGAGCAAGATTCGTGTGAAAGTCGCACAAGACTAGTATTTTGCCTTTCAAGGTGAAAGATAAAACCAGCTGAGAGGCTGGTTTTTTAGTGCCTTAATTTTGAGAGGTTGCTACGGTTACTTGAGGCGAAAATATTTGCTGGTATGCGCAGACTTCTCGTTCTTTTCCCTGCATTTTGATGATGTGATTGTCGATATACGTCATGCCCAACTTTTGAATGACTGATTGGGATTGTCTGTTTTCGACCAAGTGCATCGCTTTTAGGCCCGATAACTCAAAATGTGGTCTGGCAAATTGAATTAAAGCCATTGACGCTTCTTGAGCAAACCCATTACCCCAATAATCGACGCCAAGCCAATACCCTAATGTGCCGACTCCCTTAGAAATGTTTAGCAAACTAACTGCACCAATTAACGCTTCGTCTTGACGCAGGGTAATGGCATATATGACCCCACTACGTTGGTGGTATACGCCAACATGGCTCTTAATCCAAATTTGTGCCATCGGCTCTTCATAGGGATGAGGAATGTTTGCGGTCATATCAGCAATGCTCTTGTCTCCTGCGAGTCGTGCGACTGTTGCGCTGTCTGTCGGATGAAATGGGCGAAGAATAAGCCTTTCTGTAGTGAGCGTTGGTTGAAGCGTCATCGTGCGTCCTTGAGATGAGTCAGTATCGTGGAAATTGCAGATTCACACTGTAAATCAGGCGTGTTTAAACAACCAAGTAATGCCTGAATCGAAAATGTGAGTGAAAGCCATATTTAAAACGCCATAAAATTGATCATTGCAGATTGAAATAGCGAGTAGCAACAATTGGTTATGTGTGATGTGTCGTATTATTACATACATAAGCGCGTTCGTTCATAATAATGGTACAAAAGTTGAGGTCTGACCAATGTCTCAATTTTTTGATACTTTCGTCCAATTTTTTGAAGATAGGACACAAAAAATTAAAGGGGCTTTTTTATTGTGGAATTATTTTGAACAAAATATGTCAATTGTCAGTAGTACTGAAAAACAGGGAGAAGAGAAATGCCGGATATATATTGCGCAGCTTGTAGAAAATCAACGCAACATAAAGTGATCATGAAGCGTTGCGAGCCACAGCCCGTTGATTCGTTGACAGGTAAAGTGGTGAGTTTTACTCAGCTGATGGCGAAATTTGTATCAGGTGAACACTACTACGAGATGGAACCACAATACTACTGCCGATGCTGTAATCATCGTGCAATTGGAGAAGTGATTCCTCATCCTACCAGGCATACGTCGGCAGCTCTCTAATTCAGAGCGATAGCTATGATTAATAGCTAAACAGGGCGGCTTGTCCCGCACGCCAGATCTATAAAGGCATATCACACGCTTTCAAATTTGCGACTCTACGGGAGCCGCTAGATTACTTTTGTTCTTCATACTCGGTTATGGAGAGAGCGGCAGTAATCGCAGCCCTTTCCTTCCTTAGTTATTTTCTAATTATTCTCTGCTGAATTTCACATGCTGTGCATTTGATGGTTTGCAATTGTTTAAGCAACGATTAATGTGATGCTTCCTGAGTGGTTACAAGGATGTGGTTAATGAGTTACCAATTGGACCGGATTGATTTACACATTTTGAGAGTGCTTCATTCAAGAGGCAGAATTCCAGTTGTTGAACTCGCAAAGCAGATCAACTTAACGACCTCGCCGTGTTCTGACCGCGTGAAGCGACTAGAAAAAGAGGGGTATATCAATGGCTACCATGCTGAGCTGAATGCGGAAAAATTAGGGTTGGATGTGCAAGTATTCATCCATATTCGCTTAGACCAAACCAGTTTTTCCATTTTTGAAAAGTTTGCGAAAGCCGTCGAATTGATGCCGGAAATTGAAGAGTGTTATTCGCTCTCTGGGGACTTCGATACCATGATAAAGGTTCGTGTTAAGAGCATGAAAGCGTATCAGGAGTTTATGTCGAGTAAGTTAGGCACGCTTCCGGGCGTAATCCAGACTCGCAGTGAAGTGGTAATTGAAGAACATAAAACAGGATTTGGCGTGAACCCGGAGCTCCTTGGTTAGGCGAGGCTGATGTCTATGACTACAGCGCTTATGCGTTGAGCATATTATTTAACGTGACTTGGCGGATTACTTTTTCAAGATCAAAAAGGAGCCGAAGCTCCTTTTTGATAAATCGGTGAGCGACTATGCGCCGATAAAGGTGCTGATAACGCCAATTAAACCGCCAAAAACACCGCCCCAAACGACTAGCCAGCCAAGGTGTTCTTTAATCATTTTTTGCACCATTTCTTTGACCAGTGCGGGTGTTAATTCGCTCAAGCGCTGATCAATGATGCCTTCAATGTTCTGCTTTATCTCATCCATCATAGCAGGAGACTCGAACTGCTCTTTCAGTGCTTCTTTGATGTTATCGCTCTTGCTCAACTCAATAATGGATTCTTGCATCTTTTCGACGAAAGGCTGCCGCATAGGTTGTAATGCCTCCGCGCCGCCAAACATCGCTAGCATGCCGCCAAATTGAGAGCCTTCGATCACTTCTACCAAAGAGTCAAACGCTGGGTTTAAATCCACTTTCTCAATCACAGGTTGAAGATCGATGTTTACACCGCCCGCCATTTCTTTGTTCAAGAATCGATCGATGTTCGCTTCGGTAAAGAACTGCTCCATCATCAAGTTTTTGATAGCCAGTTTAAACTCTTCAAATCGCGCGGGGATCACGCCAGAACCGTATAATCCAGGCACTTTTTCAAACAGCATGTGGATGGCAAGCCAGTTAGTGATGGCGCCTGAGAACGCAAACAGCCCCGAATACCAAAGGTAGTCGTTTTGTAATTGATGACCTCCAGCCATCAAAGCGATAGCGAGGACATTCGTTAGCAAACTTTTGTTCATAGTGACCAGTTATATGTGAATATCGGAATAAATAAGTGGGCCTGATTCTATACCTAAGTCACATTGAGATGCTAGGTTTTGCCGTGATGAGTGACCGTGTTGCGAAGGGATAAAAATGGATGTGCAGAAAAACAAAACCCGACAATTACTGTCGGGCCACTGCTTTTTCTTAGAAAAACTAAGATTCTATTTTTAATTTTAGATGCGGTAGATCTTACAACAAAGTTGGCATTTCCATCTTTCTGAGTAGCCGAATAGCTTGTCAGCCCAACTTGGTTTGAGTTGTACGATCTGCATTGAACCACATTTACACATAAGCTAATTACCTTATTGTTAATCTAATAACTAAGCCATCTATTGAGTATAGCTGTTTCTCAAAAAGTGAAATGACAAATGAAGACGGCTCAAAACTCTGTATTGTGTTCATTGCAATGGATACGCAACGAGGCGGTATATTAGCAGAAAAAATGTGAGCTTTATCATGGAGGATGTTTCATATATGAGAAACTATAATGGCTATATGAGTATAGGGTTATCAATAAAAATGAAAAACGGCGCTTCATGCGCCGTTTTTATTGGGTTTCTCGCTAATTAAGAAACGTGTTGATTTTCTAACTCTTCAGCGATAAATCCGCCAGTTTGATGGGCCCAAAGCTGGGCATAAATACCGTTGTTCGCGATGAGCTCTTGGTGAGAACCTTGTTCAACAATACTGCCTTTATCTAGCACGATGAGGCGATCCATTTGTGCGATGGTCGACAATCGGTGCGCAATCGCAATAACGGTTTTTCCTTGCATTAATTCATTCAAGCTTTCCTGAATCGCTGCTTCGACTTCTGAATCCAGAGCCGATGTAGCTTCATCCAGTACCAGCAATGGTGCATCTTTTAGTAGCACACGAGATATTGCGATACGCTGACGTTGGCCGCCAGACAGTTTCACACCACGTTCACCAACTTGCGCATCGTATCCGACGTTGCCAAATGGGTCGGTCAGAGTTTCAATAAACTCATGGGCATGCGCTTGCTTAGTGGCTTTCAACAAATCTTCTTCTGTCGCATCTGGGTTGCCATACAAAATATTGTCGCGAATCGAGCGGTGCAGCAGAGAAGTATCTTGGGTCACCATACCGATCTTTGAACGCAAAGAGTCTTGTGTGACTTCTGAGATGTTCTGTCCATCGATCTTAATGCTGCCGTCTTCGACATCGTGGAAACGAAGTAACAAATTCACCAGAGTTGATTTTCCGGCGCCGGAGCGCCCAACCAATCCTACTTTCTCTCCTGGTTTGATGTTGAGATCGAGGTGGCTAATCACGCCTTTGTTCTCACCGTAATGGAAGCTGACGTTATCAAAGTGAATGCCACCTTCAGTGACTACTAAGTCTTTTGCGCCTGGTTTATCTTTAATATCAATAGGCTTAGAGAGCGTTTTCATTCCATCGACTACGGTTCCCATATTTTCAAAGAGGGCGCCAACTTCCCACATGATCCACATCGACATACCATTTACACGTAATGCAAGGCTAACAGCAATCGCAATCGCGCCAACGCTGATGGCACTATCCAACCACAGGTAAATCGATAAAGCAGCAACGGAAAACACCAAAATATAGTTTGAGATCTCTACAGCAACGTCGAAGCCGGTCACTAGGCGCATTTGACGATAGACCGTATTCAAAAATCCCTTCATCCCTTGCTCGGCATATTGGGTTTCGCGCTGGCTATGAGAAAACAGTTTGACGGTTTGAATATTGGTATAGCTGTCGACGATGCGTCCTGTCATTGTCGAACGTGCATCGGCCTGCGCTGAAGCGACGTCTTTGAGCTTAGGAACGAAATAGATTTGGATAGCGATGTAAGCGAGCAGCCAGACGATCATTGGGATCATCAAGCGCCAGTCTGCTGTCGCTAACATGATTATCATACTGGTGAAGTAAACCGTAACATAAACAAACACATCCATAGCTTTCATGACGGTTTCGCGCACAGCTAGTGACGTTTGCATGACTTTAGTTGCAACTCGGCCTGCAAAATCATCTTGATAGAAGTTTAAGCTTTGATTGAGCAAATACCGGTGTGCAAGCCAGCGGATAGACATTGGATAGTTGCCCAATAATGTTTGGTGAACGAGCAACGAATACACGATCACCAAAATGGGCATGACAACCAACAATAAGGTCCCGTAAAAAATCAAATCTGCTTTATTGTCTTGCAAGAACGTTTCTGGATCGCTGGTGGACAACCAATCAACCAATTGTCCCATCGCGCCAAACAACATAACTTCAACGACAGCAACAATCGTGGCCATCAAAGACATGATGATCAAAGGCTTTTCGTAGCCGCGGGTGTAATAACGTAAAAAAGCGAGCATCCCTGAAGGAGGCTGATCCGGTGTGGATTTGGGGAACGGCTCTGTAAAGCCTTCAAATCGTTTAAACATAACTCATCCTAAAGTTAAAACAGTGCCATTTGGGGTGGCTAAATCCATCGATTCACGCAGCTTTGGACGAAGCCGCGTGTATAAGAGTTTTTGGCTGCTCTCGAGAAAGCAGACGGATTGACGAGAGGGGCGAAAAAATAGTCTAACCGATTGTGTTTTAAATGTAACTAGTTGGTTATGGGTGTGGTTGTCTATGGTTCTGATTCTTATGATGAATTCTTCGCATGTTCATCGCGATGCCATAAAACCTTAAACCTGCATAGTGACAATAAAATTTCGGGAGAAATAAGCTAAGTTCAGTGAAAATTACTTCTAGATAATTAAATTAATTGTGAAAACAGCAAAACTGAAGTTAACAATAAATTTACAATCTCCTCATTCTAGTGATAAGGAATGTATTGGATGCTATTACACGAATCAGTGACCCAATTTGCTAATGGGAAAGAAGAAAGCACGCAAAGTGCTCAGCGCCAAACCGCAAACTGCGTAGTGATGGTGCCACCGAAAGAGTTTCGTTTTAATGAAGAAACCGCACAAGATAATGAGTTCCAACATAAAGTGTCACTCAGCCAAGAAGAAGTCTCGCGTAGAGTGATGGCCGAGTTCGCGAGTATGGTAGCAACGCTGCGTCAAGAGGGCGTTCAAGTTGTTGAGTTTGATTATCCAGCTTCAGATGTTTCGACGCCAGATGCGGTATTTCCAAACAACTGGTTTAGCACTACGCCAGATGGCATGTTGTACACCTTTCCAATGGCCTGTGAAAACCGTCAAAAAGAAGTGCGTCCCGATGCGCTTGTGGCGGCACTAGCGCAAGCTGGGCGAGAAGTTCATCGACGTAGCAGCCTAACTGAATATCTTGATGAGCAAGCGTATTTAGAAAGCACGGGTGTGATGGTCTTTGACCACTTAAATAAAACGGTCTATGCCGCACTCTCACAACGTTGTGATCGTCTGGTTTTAGAAGATTACGCCGATCGTATTGGCTATGAACGAGTGATCTCTTTCCAAACTCGTTTGCCATCTGGTGCGCCTATTTACCATACCAACGTGATGATGGCTGTGGGTGAGCAGTTCTGCGTGATTTGTGACGAAGTGATCCCAGAATTTGAGCGTCGTTTTGTGATGAAATCACTCGCCAAAGATAAGCAAGTGATCTCTATCTCGATTGAGCAAATGAACCACTTCTGCGGCAACATTCTTCAGTTGGAAACCATCAATGGAGATAAAGTCATTGCGATGTCGCAATCGGCATACGATGCTTTCTCTCCTGCACAAAGAAATCAACTTGCGACGCACGGTAAATTGCTGCCATTCGATGTTTCTACCATAGAATCTATTGGTGGTGGCTCGGTTCGCTGTATGTTGGGTGAGGTCTTTTTGCCTAGTCGACAAGCGGTGTTATAAACATATTGTGCAGTTTTGCTTGCACATGCAGGTGACGTTCATTCTCTCCCAAATAATAAAACCGTTAGCCTCGAGGCAGTACGAGGCTGACGGTTTCACTTTCTAGCTTCTTCCTAGGATATTCCGAGCTTAACCCATACTCTCGCGCAAAGACTTGATGTCTTTGGATGGTGGCGCACCAAATAAACGGCTGTATTCACGGCTAAATTGAGAAGGGCTTTCGTAACCCACTTTGAACGTAGTGGCCATGGCATCGAGGTTTTCTGTCAGCATTAAACGCCGAGCTTCGCTGAGTCTTAATTTCTTTTGAAATTGCAGTGGAGTCATGGATGTCATAGAACGAAAGTGAGTATAAAACGCCGATTTACTCATGCCACTGTAGGCGGCTAACTCACTGACACTTAACGGCTTTACGAAATTATTCTTCAACCAATCAATGGCCTTCGCGATTTGATGGCTGTGACTTCCTGCAGTTACGATTTGATTAAGACGAGCGCCCTGTTCGGTGATTAACAGTCGATAAAAAATCTCTCGTTTAATAATCGGCGCTAAAATTTTGATGCTTTGTCCTTCATCCAGCAGCTCTATTAAACGCAGAAAGGCGTCAAGTAATGGCTCCGATAATTCTCCAACCGCTATGCCTTTTTGCGCTTCTTTGCTTTGATTAAACGTCAGTTCACTATCGACAATAAGTTGAGATATTTCAGTTAGATCCAGCTCCATAATCACCCCTAAATAAGGTTTATCTTCACTGGCTTCAATGATATTGGCGATAATTGGCAAGTCGACAGAGGAGATCAAAAAGTGGTTCGCATCGTAAACAAAGCTATCTTCACCCAACAACACGCGCTTTCTCCCTTGAGCAATTAAGCAAATACTTGGGTTGTGGGTGTAGCTTGTCGGTGGTGTTGGGGTTGCCCAGCGACTGAACCTTAATCCTGGAATTTCTGTGTCATATTGGTTCGCGCCATTTGCCCATTTCTCTATGTGCTTGGCAAGCTTTTCTATTGCACTGGCCAGGGTTGACGAAGTGTTTGACGGTACCTCTTGCATAAGTCAGTGCTCTCCTCTGGTTGGCCTCAGGTTCGGGGTTAACGGCATGCGATTTCTGCCTTTGTAGTTAACGCCTCTTCGGAGTCAATTAAGCGACTTCATTAAGCATAGTTATAACAGTTCATTTCTTTAAGTAAAGAATATTGGGCAAGTGTCTATTTCGAGGTTAAGCGATCAGAGAGTGATCTTTCTGGTTGGTTTTTGAGCGGGTTAATTGTCTGTCATGAATTTTATTATTTAATAGTCAAATACTTATGTATAGATGAGTTTTTATTCCGTTTTTTCTAACCGGTCTCAAGTATGGTTGTCTTTTGTATTGGTTTGGAATATTGGGCAAGTATTAGCAAAGAATAGGCTAACGGTCATCTATCAAAGCGCAATACAGTGAACCCATGGTTTGGTGAGTTGTAAGCACTCAAGAACACTATTTGGAGTCATGATGAATAACAAAAGCAATACTCAAATCCCTGACGTACTGCAAGCCAGTGTATTTCAAGGTCGAGGCATTTTCGAGTTTGGTGAAAAGAATGAAGCGTATGCGGATTACTTTACCGGTACGAGTTATCTGGCGTTGCTCAATCAGCCTGGTCTTATCGTGGCGAACGTAACGTTTGAACCAGGGTGTCGCAATTTTTGGCATATTCATCATGAAGGTGGGCAGATTCTGTTAGCGACAGGAGGGCGAGGTTGGTATCAAGAATTTGGCCAACCAGCACAAGAGTTGAATGTTGGCGATGTCGTGCATATCGCGCCAGGTACTAAGCATTGGCATGGCGCAGCTAAAGACAGTTGGTTCTCACATGTTGCAATAGAAATACCGGCTGAAGGCGCAAGTAATGAATGGTGCGAACCAGTCTCTGATCAAGAGTACATGCAACTAAAGTAGCCCGAGCTAAGTTTTCAGTGAGAAAAGGGAATCTCGATGAGACAAGCGTACCGTTTCAATCAGTGGGTGAGATGCGTTTTGGTGAGTAGTGCCTGGATGTTCCCCTGCATTGTAAACGCAGAAGTTAATAGCGCTGGATTGGAGGAAAATATGGTGAAAATTCGTTTTATTTTCGATGATTGCAGTGTTTTAGGTACATTGAAGAGCAGTGCGAGTACAGACGATTTTGTTCGTCAATTGCCTCTAACATTAGATCTACAAGACTACGCAAATACAGAGAAAATTGCTTACTTACCGAATAAGTTAACTCGCGAAGGCGCACCTTCTGGAACTCAATCAAAAACGGGTGACATCTCTTATTACGCCCCTTGGGGAAATTTAGTTATCTTTTATAAGGACTTTGGTTACGCGTCTGGGTTAATTAAATTAGGTCAAATCGATGATGGGATTCATTGCTTTATTTCGAAAGAAACAAACCGTGTCACGATCGAAAAAGTAAATTAATGACCTAGTTAACAATGTGAATTATTAATGTAGAAATCAGAACGCTAATAAATATATTTCTAGAACTTCTATGGATTAGAACACCGTTACATAATGGAATTTTGATATGAAAGCATTAAACAAATCTGTTAAATCAATATTAATATTGGTGCTCACTATGGCAACACTATGCACAACGAATATCGCTTCAGCATCAGAAATATTCAGTGATAAAGAGCGAGCTATTATTCCTATTTCTGCTTTTACTGCGAGTGGTGAAATAGAAAAACTAACACAAAGTCTTAATGATGGGTTAGACGCAGGCCTAACGGTCAACGAGATAAAAGAAGTGCTGGCTCAGTTGTACGCGTATGCTGGATTTCCGCGCAGTTTGAATGGACTAGCAACATTTATGACGGTGTTGGATGAACGTAAAAGCCGAGGTATTACCGATATCTTAGGGCGAGAATAAAGCGCGTTACCTAACGATAAAACCAGCTTAGAATTTGGCGCTGAAAACCAAACACAACTTGTTGGTGCAGAAGTAAAAGGCGCGCTATTCGATTTTTCTCCGCAAATTGATGAATATCTAAAAGCACATTTGTTTGGTGATATTTTTGAACGCGATGTGCTCACTTGGAAAGAGCGTGAAATTGCTACGGTTGCAGCATTAGCAAATATGAACGGTGTTAATAGCCAATTAGCAGTTCACTATAATATCAGTATGAATAACAATGTTTCTATTAAAGAGTTAGAGGAATTTATTGTTGTATTAAGTGAGTGCTGTGGTGAAAGTGTGTCGAACAATGCTCAATCGGTCCTAAAAACAGTTTTGGAAAAATAAATATTATTTGGCCAATCATATCAATTAGAAAGGAATTCGTTTTATGAAAAATAAATCATCATTGCTTATTTGGTCTGTGCTGTTGTCGACGGGATTTATGCTTCCAATTGCTCAAGCTGCCGATGGTAACTCATCTTCGCAGCAAGTTTATCGCTCTGCTGATCAGAAATCGTTTCAAGGACCTGAAAACCTATTTACCGGGAAAGTTAACGTCGAGATGTTGTTTCCTGAAAACGAAGTTGCAAACTACAGCGCCGCCTATGTCACTTTTGATGCAGGAGCTCGAACCGCTTGGCATACTCACCCTGCAGGACAACACATGATCGTCACTTCCGGTACCGCACTTACAGGAACGCGTGATGGGCATGTAATTCGATTTGCTGCTGGTGATAGTGTTTGGTGTCCGCCTGGTATCGACCATTGGCACGGTGCAACACCAAATGCGCCAATGACTCACCTAGTGGTTACGGCGTCAAAAGACGGTGAAAACGTTATCTGGAAAGAGCAAGTTACCGATGGTCAATATGCAGCAGGACAGCAATAACAAAGGCCACGTTTTTATAGCGAGCGCAGAGCTTTTACTCTGCGTTTTTTATTGTCTTGTTGGGCCAACCAAGCGCATTTCCCAATCCTCGACTTCGCCAGTTTCTAGGCGGCGCACGACTAACTTGCCCCAAGACTCGACTAACGGCAGTTCAGACAGCTTAATGAGTTCTTTTATATCTAAACAGCCAGTGAAAACCGCACCCATGATGCGAGCCAGTGGCCATTCTGGATAAGGTCTTTCGCACAGAATAATCTCGTCACCTGCACCGATATCGCCTTCTTCCAACACTCGGAAATACCAGCCTGTTCGAAGCGTATCTTGCAGTCTTCTCGCCATGTCGTGTTGGTCAAAGCGTACGTTAAGTTTCCAACAAGGCATGCGACCTTGCGACACTTCCAGTAGTGTTGAGCCAATGCGAATTTTATCTTTCAAGCAAATCGTGGATTCGGTGACGCCTTCGGAGCTGATGTTTTCGCCAAAGCCTCCGGCGGATTGGAAAATTGGCCTTTCGCCTAATTCTTGTTGCCAGATTGGGTAGTGCTCGCTTGGGTAAATATGAAGCGCTTTTTGAATGCCACCATGAAAGCGCGGATCACCTTGCTCATCACTGGTAAAACCAAGTTCTGTTGCGCGCTGGCGCTCAGGCAGCACTTGTTTGTTGATTGCGCTTTGCGCACCATGAGCATAAGGGACGGTTTTCCCTGCTAGCACAGCTTTTACGACGCCGATTTTCTTCATGTAACCTCCTTATTATTTGAATGAGAGATAAAGTGTTAACCTTCATTCGCGATGCGGAGCATGATAGCCTAGTGAACTTGTGTCGGAGTAGGGATGAAAAGACAACTAACAATGCTAACTCGCCAAATTGATTCGAAGTCAGGCGTCGTCACCTCCAATGAGATGATGGCTGCGAATCCCCATTCCCCTGTTTTGGTGAAAACCATCGACATGCCAAAAGGTTACATTGATGCGCTGCATCAACACGCTTGGCATCAAATCATCTTTCCTATCAAAGGGTTATTGCAAACGCAAACGGAGCATTATCAGCATTTGGTTCCGCACACTTCTGCGTTATTTGTTCCTGCGGGTGTTCAACACGAGTCGATTGCTCTGAGTAACACGATCTTTGTTGGCATTTACCTTAACCCTGCGTTTGGCGTAATGTACGAGCCACAAGTGAGAACCATTGCTCTAACGCCGTTTTTAAATGAGCTTTTACAAGAGATCCGCAGACAGTGTGAAAATGAGACAAGCCACGAAGAAGTACTGCATTTGCTGGCGGTGTTGCATGATCAAATTTTGAAAAGCAACGTGCAGACATTTCAGTTATTACTGCCACAAGATCGTCGACTAAAACTGATTTTCGAGCAACTGACTGACGAGCCCGCGTTGAGCTGTTCGCTAAAAGAGTGGGGGGAGAAAATTGGGGCGTCTGAGCGCACTTTATCACGGTTGTTTGCCAAGGAATTCAACACTTCATTTCTGCTTTGGCGGCAACAAATTCGGCTGATTTACTCGCTTTCTTTGTTAGATGAAACGTTGCCAATCCAAGCCATTGCAGACCTAGTGGGTTATCAAAACGACTCATCCTACATCAAAGCATTTAAAGCCTATTTTGATATGACGCCACAACAGTTTAGAGTGAACGGCGCATCGCGCAGGTAGAAATACAGAGTTTCGACTTAACTCAATGCGTTTGAGAAGAAGTCGCGAAACTTCCTTTTTGAATTTCAATTACATGGTATGAATAACAATGGCACCAACGATAAATACTCGAGTGAACCAATTCTGCTTTGGTCAGCCAAAAACGTCGCTGTCGTTGGAAAAAGAGCCCCTCAAACCGCTTGCTCAGGGCAAGGTTCGGGTGCGACTGGAAGCCACCAATATTAACCCAAGTGACTTGCTTTCCATTCATGGTGTTGGGCAATACCGTCGCGTTCACGTACCACCTCGCGTGCCGGGATTTGAAGCGGTTGGGCGTGTGGTGGAAGTCAGTGCAGTCGGTCACACTGACCTTCAAGTTGGGCAAAAAGTGTTGGTGGCGATGAGTGGTACTTGGCAATACTACATAGATGCTTCGCCTGAGAATCTTTTTCCGCTACCTGAGAGTTTGGATAACGGCTATGCCTGCCAGTTGTACATCAACGCGTTAACCGCGTGGGTGATCACCACTAAAGTGGCTAAGTTGAACAAAGAGGATGTGGTGATCATCAATGCGGCGGGTTCGGCGATCGGTAAGATATTTGCCCAGCTCGCCCACTCCCTGGGTTTTACACTGATTGCTGTCACTTCAAAGCCAGACGAGTATCCGTACGATACGATTCCAGTATTGGACGCGAAGCAAGACTTACACGCGCAACTGCAAACGCGCAAACTGCCACAACCAACGGTCGCTTTGGATGCGATAGGTGGTGAGGCTGGCACGGTTCTCATTCGTACCTTGAAAGAAAACGGTCAATACATCAACTACGGAACGTTGTCGTTGGCGCCTTATACGCCGGCGTTTTTTGAATCGATGAAGACCAACAACATCGACTTTAGCACCTTCTTTTTACGGTATTGGGAAGAGTCGGTAGGTAAAGGCGGGAGAAAAGCGGTATTCGCTGAAATGTTAGACCACTTTATTGCCAACGATATAAAGTTAAGTGTAGCGTCTGAACTGCCGCTAGAGGATTTTCAAACTGCGATTGAAATGGTTGAGCAACGCTCATCGGCGGTGTCAGGAAAAATCATTTTGACGCTATGAATTACAGTGAGTCTGTTGAGAAAAGGGAGGATAAAATCCTCCCTTTTTTGATGGGTTATTTGTAATGATGGGACTATTTTAGATGGAAAATTTGTTCTGTTTCGAGCGATGTCATCGTACGTACTTGACGCCAAATGTAATAAAAAATACCGAACATCATTAACATGCTTGGAATTGCAATCATCGGGTAGCTGTAAAGCGTCATCTTACCCAACTCTTCATTAAAGGCAGCCGTGCCCGAAGGACTGGTCACGATCCAAGTCGCAAGGAAGTAGTTCATCGCGGATGAGAACGCAAAAGTACTCGCAAACAGATAGTTTGATGACATTAGACAACGTTCAAATGCCTCTGATTGACCGTTCTCTTTCAAGCGTTCATTAATCAGCGATAAATTCAATACCGTGTCATTCAATACTAACTTCTGCATCAGTGGGTAGCGGGTAAACGTTGAGCCCAAAACCGCTAAACCGATCAGGCCAGGGATCAGGGCTTCTTTCAAGGCTAACCAACGTGTATCGAGCTCTAACAAGCCAATGCCGCCAGTTAATAAAACACTGATAAAGCCAAGTGCAGAAATAAAGTTAAATTTCTTGTTCCGGACAAGGTCCATACCGCCGTAAATGATAGGAAATAGCAAAGCGACAACCAGCGCCATTGCTGTTCCTAGGTGTTCATCGCCGCTAAACTTCATCAAGATAAAGGAAGGGATGAATACGTTAAAAAGAATCTCGAATAGGGGATTCGGCTTTTTCGCCGTTGTGTTACTCATAATGTTTTACTGACTCTACTCTATGTCGGCTGTTATTGTACTTTGACGAGAAGTGTTCATCTAGTCGCGCTTGATGTAAAGCGTTAAAGCGCCGAGTTGTGTAACGACTTATGAAATAGACCGGAGCATAGCCAGTTAGTTGACATGATTGACTACTTTTTTTGTGTCTTAATCGCGCTCCCTCTGCGCAATGTTCTGATTGCGTGCTCTGAATAATCGAGTCGCCACGGTGTTGTGATTAAGCTCTAATACTTGAGCAATTTCATTATGATTAAACCCGACTACGAGTTTTAAGACCAATGGCTCTCGGTATTTGGGTTCGAGAATCATCATTTGTTTTTGAAGCCAATCTTGTGCCATGTCGTGGTCACTGCCAGGGTAGGTTTTTGCCTGTATTACACACTCATCAATATCGACAAAATCGTACTGCTTTTTATCAAAGCGCCGAGCATTCTCACGACGCAAAATGGTGATGAGCCAAGGCTTCGCGGCATTGGGATCATTTAAGTTATCAAAGAATCGCCACGCTTTCAGGAAGGTGTCTTGCGCCAAATCTTCAGCAAGGTGATGATCTTTGCATAGCCAATATGCGAGACGATAGATATCTTGGTATTGCTCCTTCGTCAGTGCTTCGTATCGTTTGTGTTTTTCCATAGCATTAAGATCAGAAGTGTAGAGCTGAGCAGCAAGGTAACCTCTGAAGCTTCAAAGGTTACCTGCGGTTTCGTCCTTGCCCGCTTAAAATGGCTGGGTAGAAAAACGTGAGTATTGAAGGGCGTCTGCGACTTCTTGAGCTTTAGATTCCGAAGTCATGAGATGCAGCAATTTAAGGGCGGCTTGATAGCTAACTAGGCTGCCGTTTGAGGTGATGACGCCCTCATCAACAACAAAATTCTGGTCGACCTGTACATCAACTGCTGGATAGTCTTTTTGTAATCCGTTTTCACCTCCTGCCCACGTCGTCGCTTTCTTACCGTTTAACAGGCCAGCCTCGGCCAATAGATACGCACCAGAACAATTACTTGCCATCCAATCTGCCGCCTTTGATGTGGTTTGAATAAAGTGAATGAGATCCTTGTTTTCGATTAGCGCATCCATGTCGTAGCTGGATGTTAAAACCAGCACGTCGAGTTCCGGCTGATCGCCAATCCAAGCATCCACACCAATTTTTAATCCCTCTTCAGTGGTGATGGTTTTCTGTTCAGAGACGGAAATAGTGACTACTTCATAATCGCTAAACCAAGTCAGACGACTTGCAACGCCAAAGACCTCTAAAGGCGCAGTAACATCAGAGGTCAGTACGCCGTCGTAAACCAGAATGCCAATGCGTTTATCCGCCGCATGTGCCGTTTGAAGCATCCCAAAGAATAGGACTAAGGTCGCTATCAATAGTTGTAGTGCATTCTTTAATCCATTTTTACCCATTGTTTTTTCCTCGCTAACAGAGCGTCAAGTTATTGAGATTCATTATATTTGGGCTGATTGGTGATTGAAGAGCCACTTTGTCTTTACTAAAGTGAATAAAGTTCACGAATGGAATGCACGAGTTTTATGGATAAGATACGGTCCCTACGATTTTTTATTGCCACTTTAGAAGGTGGCAGTTTTGCTGCGGCCGCCAAAGCGCATGGCACAGACCCTTCTACGGTGAGTAAGGCCATCCATCGTCTTGAAAGCGACTTGGGAATACAGCTTTTCCAACGTTCTACGCGACAGATCCGTCTGACAGAAGCCGGTCGTCGATACGCAAATACCGCTAGGTTTGTACTGGACGAACTGACGGCGTGTGAGGATTCATTAAAAAGCCACAATGATGCGCTTTCAGGACTGCTTAAGATTAATGTGCCGGTCTCCTACGGTCGCCTTTACATTCGCCCTTTATTAAAAGAGTTTTGTCGCCGCTACCCCAGTATCACCATCGATATTCATTACGATGACGCCTACGTTGATATTATTGAGCAAGGGATTGATGTGTCGATTCGTTCTGGTGTTGTTCAGGACAGTCAGTTGATTGTGCGCCAGCTGAGTCCTATCGATTTTATTATCTGTGGCAGTCAGGATTACTTAGCGCGGCATGGTATTCCGAGTGGCCCAGACGCATTCAATGACCATTCTTGGGTTCGTTTTCGTTTTAAACAAACGGGGAAACTGTTGCCGATTCGGATGCCAGAACCAGACGGTGCAAGTGAGTATAACCCCGAGAGAAATTTTATTGTAAACGACGGCGAATCCATGGCAGAGCTTTGCGCAGAAGGCTTAGGGTTAACTCAGATTCCTCACTTTATCGCGAGAGATTGGCTCAAAGCGGGGCGTTTAGTGCCGATATTTCCGAGTATGCGCCAAGCTGGAAATGGCGTGTATCTGCTCTATGCCAACCGGGAATATGTGCCTGCTCGAGTAAGGGTGTTCATCGATTTTATCACCCAAGCGATACAGGATATGGATGAAACGCAATTCCATACGTGGGCTGAAACGTTGCCGATTTACCAACCGAACCAAGGAGATTGAAAACTTCATGTGAGTCTTTGGTTAAAACACTCCAAGCCATATGGTGCTTTTATGGGTTTTTGTTAGGTTATTGGGCGTTATTATCGACAAGCGCAGTTTGCTCTTCGTCACTCATAAAGGAAAGACAATGCCAACTAAGATCTTAGTGCCTGCTTTGGCCCTACTTCTCAGCGCATGTGACGGCGATGGGGAGTCGTCAGCTCCTGTAGAAAACGGCTCACAAAACACAGGTTCCACATCATCACAAGGCACATTTGCCGAGCAAATGCTTGCAGCGATCAACAGCGCTCGCTCTACTACACAACAGTGTGGCGCAACCACCATGCCACCTGTTGGGGCACTGACTTGGAGCTACGATTTGGAAAGCGCCGCTTATCGACATTCAAGCGACATGGCGAACAGCGATTTCATGAGTCACACAGGCTCTGACGGCAGCAATATGTCAGATCGAGTCAACGCAACGGGCTATGCTTGGAGCGCTATTGGTGAGAATGTCGCCGTAGGGCAAAGTTCCATTAACGCCGTCGTTAATGCTTGGTTATCGAGCGAAGGTCACTGCCTCAATATCATGAGTGCGGATTTTGATCAGATGGGCGCGTCGCTTGTCGAAAATCACTCGGCAAGCTACGGGTATTACTGGACTCAGGTTTTTGCCAAACAGCGCTAATGCGATAAAGAAACCAGATAGATAAACTAAAACGCCAGCAGTAACCATCTGCTGGCGTTTTATTATTTACGTCTCTTTTAGCTTGTCAGGTTACGAAGTTTTGGATCATCCGTCAGGTATTCAACGAATTCGATCTCAAAACCTGCAGGGTCAACAAAATACACATTCTTGCGATATGGCTCATCAGCCCCAGGTTGGGCAATCGGATAACCTGCATCGGTCAGTCTTTTTATGATGGCATCGACGTTGTTGGTCACATAAGCAAAATGCGCTAGCCCTACTTGGTGGCCGCCCAACTCGCGGTTCTCTCCTTCACCGTGGTCACTCATGGCAATGTATTGATACTCGTCGCCAAAATGTAGCCAGTTTCTTGGCTTACCACTCCATTCGCCTTTCCCCTCATCACGCACGTACCAATGTGGAAATGCAGTTTGATAAAACTTCAGCATTTCAGGGATGTTTTTCACGACTAAATTAATATGTTCTAGTTGGATCATGATGTGCTCCTTTTTGTCATTTCCTAGCCAACGATGAACATGCTAAAACCTCAAGTTACGTTGAGGTAAAGGGCTTTTTTAAATTTTTTAGGGTTGGTGTCTTTGGAGCTTGATACATGGAGAGATTCGGTGGGGTGGTACTTTGAATCTGCGAGTTGGGTTAGGTGCTTACAACCCTCTTTCATCTTTTGTTTGTTCGTGCTAATCATTTTCGATCGAGTTTGTGGTGAGTAGATTCCCAGTCTCACCTAGGTTCGCGGGAATGACGTGAAGAGAACGCTAAACGAACTGAGTCATTCTGAAGGAGGCTAAGCGAGTATTCAGAGTCTATTTGCAGCGCGTTTCGATGCTGGTGGTGTGAATTGAATTATCCGCGATTGTAGAACTTGCCACCTTGAGCTCGGAGAGTTGAGATCTTTAGAGTTTGATACAAGCGAAGGTTAGGTGGGGTTGGTGGTTTGAGGCTGAGAGGAGGAGCATGTACATGAATTCTCTAACCGTTGATGCTTCACGTGTATGTATGTGAATTTCTTTCGTTCAAGCTTGTGGTGAGTAGATTCCCAGTCTCACCTAGGTTCGCGGGAATGACGCGAAGAGAGCGCTACACGAACAGTGTCATTCTGAAGGAGCCTAAGCGAGTATTCAGAATCTATTCGCAGCGCGTTGTGATGCTAGTGGAGTGAACTGAATTATCCGCGATTGTAGAGCCAGTCTCTCCAGTTTGAACTCGGAGTGCTGGAGGATGTACTTACACCCCTCCCCAAAACCAAAAAAGCCAGCAGTTAATACCTGCTGGCAAAGTCTTTGGGCTTCTAGGTCTTTTGATTTTATTTCTTGTTCCTCATCGCTGTCACGGTGCCCCGATTGGTTTTCCGGGGAAGAAAACACAGCACCGTGCGCTTTGTGCTCAAGAAATTGGAGATTAACCTTGCTTACGGATTAGGTAGTCAAACGCGCCTAAGCTTGCTTTTGCACCTTCACCCATCGCAATGATGATCTGTTTGTAAGGAACCGTCGTAGCGTCACCCGCTGCGAAGACACCTTCTAGGCTGGTTTCACCACGGCTACCAACTTCAATTTCGCCGCGCTCAGAAAGCGCTACTTCTGAATCTTTCAGCCATTCTGTGTTTGGTACTAGACCGATTTGAACAAAGATACCTGACAGTTCAATCTCTTTGATTTCATCTGTGTTGCGGTCTTTGTACTTCAAGCTTGTTACGCGAGTACCGTCACCCACAACTTCAGTAGTTTGCGCCATCGTGATGATGTCTACGTTTGGTAGTGAGTTCGCTTTGTCGATAAGCACTTGGTCTGCGCGAAGTACGTCTGCAAATTCAAGAACGGTTACGTGCTCAACAATACCTGCTAGGTCGATAGCCGCTTCGATGCCTGAGTTACCACCACCGATAACCGCGGTTTTCTTGCCTTTGAATAGCGGGCCGTCACAGTGTGGGCAGTACGCGACGCCTTTGTTGCGGTACTCTTGCTCGCCCGGAACGTTCATTTCACGCCAGCGTGCACCAGGGCTTAGGATGACACTCTTACTTTTCAGCGTTGCGCCGCTTTCAAGTTGGATATGAATCAAGCCATCATCTGTGTGCGCTGCGCCCATCAGTTTTTGCGCTTGTTGCTCAGTCACAACGTCTACGTCGTATTCTTTTAGGTGCTCGGCTAGGTCAGTCGCCAGTTTTGGACCTTCAGTACGTTTTACCGAGATAAAGTTCTCGATTGCCATAGTGTCCATCACCTGACCACCGAAGCGTTTAGCGACAACGCCAGTGCGAATACCTTTACGCGCTGCGTATAGTGCTGCTGCACTACCACCAGGGCCACCGCCGACAACTAGCACGTCGTATGGGTCTTTTTCGCTCAGTGCTTTTGCGGCTTTCTCGCTCGCTTCGTCATCCACTTTGTTTAGGATTTCAGTTAGAGACATACGGCCTTGACCGAATAGCTCACCGTTCACGAATACGCTTGGTACGGCCATGATGTCGCGTTGTTTCACTTCATCTTGGAAGAGTGCACCGTCGATCATGGTTGCTTTCACTTTCGGGTTGATTGCCGCCATCATGTTGAACGCTTGAACAACGTCTGGACAGTTTTGGCACGACAGTGAAATGAACACTTCAACTTCCAACTCTTTATCTAGCGCTGCGATTTGTTCAATCACTTCCGGCTCTAGTTTGATTGGATGACCACCAGAGTGCAGTAATGCCAATACCAGAGAGGTAAATTCGTGACCCATTGGTAGGCCAGCAAAACGAAGTGCTGTGCCTTTTACTGGGTTCGTCACCGTCATCACTGGTTTACGTGCGCTTGCGTTGTCGTCACGTTCAACGGTGATAAAGTCGCTCATCTCTGCGATTTGGTTCGCCAGAGACAGAATGTCATTCGATGCTTTGCTTTCATCTAGACTAACCACTAGACGAACGTCTTCTTTTACATTAGCCAGATATTGTTTGAGTTGTTGTTGGATCGCTTGGTCTAACATAGTTGTTGTTACCTTAAATAAACAAAAGAGTGGTTACTCTGGATAAAATCAGTAGGGAGAGAGCAAACCAGGCAGAAGGTCGTCAAGGTATCTAACCTGGAATGCTCTCTAAGTTAAGCGTCAATTAGCATGTCAAATTGAGCTTAAATTCAGTGGCTTAGATTTTGCCTACTAGGTCTAGAGAAGGAGCTAGCGTCTCTTCGCCTTCTTTCCATTTCGCTGGGCAAACTTCACCTGGGTGTGCTGCTACGTACTGAGCTGCTTTCACTTTGCGTAGTAGGTCTTCTGCGTCACGACCGATACCTTCAGCAGTGATTTCCATTGCTTGGATAGTACCTTCTGGGTCGATTAGGAACGTTGCACGGTCTGCAAGACCTTGACCTTCACGCATCACACCGAAGTTGTTTGTGATGTTGCCTGTTTGGTCGCCAAGCATGTAGTACTGGATCTTGCCGATGGTTTCTGAGCTATCGTGCCAAGCTTTGTGAGTGAAGTGTGTGTCTGTTGATACTGAGTACACTTCAACGCCGCGTTTTTGTAGCTCTTCGTAGTGGTCTGCTAGGTCACCTAGTTCTGTCGGACATACGAATGTGAAGTCTGCTGGGTAGAAGAAGAATACAGCCCATTTGCCTAGAACGTCTTGTTCTGTTACTTCAACGAATTCGCCGTTTTTGTATGCTGTAGCTGCAAATGGTTTGATCTTTGTATTAATCATTTTTACTTTCCTCAGAATGTTTTAGGGTGAGCAGTTCTTGCTTTCGGAAAGTATATTCGCATTGGATTGTGTTTAAGGAAAATCGCTTGTAACTATCCTATTGATAGTCATTTCCTATCTTTATTAATAGGGAAGCCCGATGTAAGTGAGTTTGCTTTGATAGGTTTTATTGAAGAGGAAGGCCGAGTGGTAATAGAGAATACCGATGATGACCTTTAAGATATCGTCTGGCTAAGATCGAAAGAACCTGCATTTCGGCAGGCTCTTTCTAATAGGAAGTGGGGAAGCTGATGCTTTTATTTTTTAGTTCAGATTGTCGAGCACCTTGCCGCACAACTTCTTCAGCATGATCATTTCATCCATCTCTAACGTGATTTTACACATCATGGCGTTTGGCACTGACTTGGCTTGCTCTTTGAGGTCACGACCTTGCTCTGTAAGGTTGAGTACGCGTACGCGCTCATCGGTGTCACTGCGACCACGTTCTACATAGCCTTTTGTTTCTAATCGTTTAAGCAGCGGTGTGAGCGTGCCTGAATCCAAATGCAGTTGCGAGCCCAGTTCTTTAACACTGGCACCGTCTTTCTCCCACAACACCATCATCACTAAGTATTGCGAATAAGTCAGATCAAGTTCGTCCAGCAAAGGGCGGTAAGCTCGGATCACCGCATTTGCTGCACTATAGAGCGGGAAGCAAACTTGGTTTTCGAGTAAGAGTTTATCGTCGTTGGTCATGGTGTTGTCGGTGTAACACTGGCTCATTGGCGTTGCCTACCTGCTTACAGAGAAAGAGAGTAACAAGATAAATTGTGCACAATATAGTTGCAAACGATCTTTACTTCGATATAAGATTGTAAGCAATTAAATTGCGCGCAACTTAAATTAAGAAGGACAATCGCATGACTACTCTATACAAAACTCAAGCTACTGCTTTGGCTGGTCGTAATGGTCAAGTAAAAACAGATGACGGTCTTCTCGATCTAGAGCTGTCATACCCGAAGGAAATGGGCGGCACAGGTGCGGCAACTAACCCTGAGCAGCTTTTCGCAGCGGGCTATTCAGCATGTTTTTCTAACGCTATTCTGCACGTAGCACGTGAAGGTAAAGTAAACCTGAAAAGTGCACCCGTAATAGCGGAAGTGGGCATTGGTCCGAACGATAACGGTGGCTTTGCGTTGACCGTTAGCCTCGCGGCAGAGTTAGATCTACCACAAGAACAAGCATTAGAGCTAACGCGCATTGCACACCAAGTTTGCCCATACTCAAACGCCGTTCGTGGCAATATAGATGTTGCTGTTACAGTAAACGGCGAAGCGATCTAATCGATTTAGACATTATTTCTAATAGAAGGAAAGCCTGCGAACGTGCAGGCTTTTTTCGATTATTTGATGGCAGTGCAGAAGCTGACGTCTGCATGGTGCGTTTGTGGATCGTAGCTATGATAAAGTTCGAAGCAAGGTCGACAGTCGTTTTCAATACCAGATTCAACCACTTTGCTCATCAAATCATCCCATGCTTTAGGGTATTGGCTGAATTCGGTAATTTGCTGGCGCATCACCGCATATTGACCGCCGGGGAAGTCTTGCAGCTCAATGCCTTTTGGTACTTCGGTATCTTCTGGCACCATTAGACAGATATCAGTACGACACTTCTCGTCTGGCGTGATTTCTGGGTTATCGTGATAAATGAAGATACAGGTATTGCCCGCCAAACCTTTCATTCCTGCCCATTGATACAAGCGACCTGATGGTTCTTCATAGCCTTTGCCGTAAGGGCCGTTAACGCGAATGTAAGCCAATTTTGCTTTATCAAAGTTTTGCGTTTCCATATTGTTGCTCCATGTTGTGAGTTCAGAGTCAGTATATGAATCGCTTAGGGCTCGTTCGTTTCCATTCTTGCGCAGTGCGTGTCCAATCTTGCTGTTTCGCGCGAGTTCAGAAAATTGCTGGTAGTTTTTACAGTCGCGAAAGGCGGTTGGTGTTACGCCATAATGCTGCTTAAACGCCTTAGCTAGGCTTTGCGAACTAGAAAAACCGTACTCTAACGCGATGTTCAGCACTGGTTGCTTTGATTTGAAAAGGTCGTCTGCTGCCGCCTCTAGCCGTAAACGTCGGATGAAGTCGGCTAATGTTTCGCCTTGTACCGCCTTGAAGGTACGGTGAAAATGATAGGGAGAGAGGTTGGCTAGCGCTGCCACTTCGAGCAAATTGAGAGGATCGTTAAAGTGCTGTTCCAGATAGCGAATAACAGGAACGAGTCGTTGGTGATAATCGACACGCATGAGAGGGGCCACCCTTGTTTGATTTGCTCAAAGCGTACCGCAACGAAGCAAGGATTCAAGGCTAGTATCGAATAAATGCGTCGTAGTCATTTATTTCTGATTATGATGCATTCTGTTGCGGGTAGGAGATGGTTCTTAAGATGGCTTCTCAACGGTAATTGAAATCCGTTCAGAGCGCTTAATATCCCGTCAGCTCCATATAACCTGTCCCTGAATGAGAGCCCTCAATACGCACAGGGCCTTCCCAATAAGGCACAGAAAGGGGCATTTTCGCGTTCGGGTTGAGTGCAGAAACGGTAAGCTCAACTTGCTGGTTAGGAATCGACACTTGCCACTGGGTTGGATACTTTCGCCCTTGGATTTCTGTTTGCTTGGTCGCCTCTAACTGAATGTCTTTTTGTGGGATAGCGATGCCAGAACCATCTTGCTGCATCAGCCTTGCGCTGGAGTAACTGGCTGCTCCGGTTTTGGAATCCCGCAATTGGAACACCACCAAGCTGGTTTGGTCACTCAACCTTAGAGCAAACCAGTCCCAGCCTTGTTGTGAGTCGAGTAAGAACTGCGAGCTCCACTCTCGATCTATCCAACCTTTACCCGACACTTGATGGGTTTCACCGTCGATGGTGACTTCACCGGAGACATCAATAAACGGTTGGCTGTAGTAATAGGAAGCCACCTGACCATCGGCACTTTTGGTGCTGTAACCTTGTTCACCTTGTTTTTGATAAGGTGCGCTGCTGGTAAGCGTCAGCGAATAGCCAAACTGCTCTGAATTGGCATTTAGCGTGGCGGGGAAAAGGTCGGTGGTTGAAGACGTCCACTGCCAATCATCGAGATAAACTCGAAATGGTGAAGTATCAACACCTGCTAGAGAGGCTTGATCGCGTGACCATTTTTCATCAGCATAATGTTTGTCTTGCGTTGTAACCGCGCTATGCGCCATGTAGATTTGCTGAGTTTGCCATTCGGTTTTCTTCACGTCATCTTCGCCCATTGGTGGCGCAGCAGCAAAGCGAAATTGAGTCCACTGTATTCCGAGAGGATTACCTTCTTCATCAATTAAGTTAGCGGTTAAGTACCACCATTCATGACGAAAATTCGGGTGCGCTTGATGATCGGTAGGAAAGGTGAGTTCGACACCTTTTTCTACGGGTGTGAATGGGTTGCTCTCGCTTTGTGTTTCTCGACTTCCCAGCAACGTACCCATATTTTGTTGTTGCGGTTCTTCGCAGCCGAACAGGAACAAACTGCTTATGAGTAGAGTAAGCTTGCTTGCCAATCGAACCATCACAACACCTCGCTTTGCAAACTGGACACGACAGGCTTACTGACCAATCGCCACAGCGGAATCAAGGTTGCAATCACCGCCACCAAGATGGTGATTGCCGCAATGCTGAGGGCATCACTCCAATTCCACAGATAATTTAAGCTCCAACCAAAAGCGCGCAAGGTGACGATGTCTGTCAGCACATAACCCACCATGGCTCCTAAAGGTAGGGCGATAACCAGAGTAAAACTGACCAGAGCGACGATCTGCCCGACCACCATGGTCATTAATTTACGACGGCTGACGCCAAGTGCATACAGCCTTGCAATGGCGGCTTTGCGCGCGTCGAGCAACATGAAGCAAGCACTGAACAAACCAATCACCGCGACCATCAAAGTCACGCCGTTGAGAGCGCGCGTAATGGCGAAGGTTTGCGAGAAAATATCTAACGCGATGGATTTGATTTGCGCCTGATCGTAGAGCTGACTCGGATGCAGATTCAATTGCTCGCGCAGTTGCTCGTATACGATTTGTGGGTCCCCCGAGACTTTAATGCCAAGGCTTGTCGGCAGGTCGGTAAATCCGCTCTCTTGCCATAATTTTGGTGCCAATAACACTTCACCATTGGGTGAGCCGTAATCATGGAATATCGCGCCCACAAGCAGGTTCTTATTTGGAATGGCATCAAGTGTGAGTTCGCTACCCAGTGATAAACCCAGTTTGACCGCAGTAGGTTCACTGATGGCGACCAGTTCACCTCGGTAAAAGCGTTGCCAGAAGTTCTCCAAGTGCGATTTGAACACCATGGTTTGTTCTAAGGTGTCTTTGTCTTTTGTGCCAAGCAAAATCGGTAACCCTTGCAGGTTATCGTCGACGTAGTATTGCTTGTAGACGGTCTCAACCTTGTCGAACTGTCCTAATGCGCGCTCTACATCTGCGATTTCTCCTTGCGCAGGGCTGACGTAAATATCGGCGTGTAGCCTTTGTTCTAACCACTGTTTTAAGGTGGACTCAAAGCTACCAACTAAGGTATTCATCCCCATATTGGCTGTAACGGCGAGTAGCAGTGCCATCATGGCGAGAGAAAGCGGAGAAATCAGCTCGCGCAACTCAGCAAACAGATATTGCATCAAACCAGAACTGGTGCGCTTTTCACACCAATTGGCTAAGACGCTGAGTGTTTTGGGTAGATACAAAGGAATCGACACCACAAGCACGCCGAGCCATGCCATGGTGAAGCGGTGATGCTCACTCAGCCATAACCCTGCGAGTGCGAGAGTCGTCAACGCGGCACCTATCACGAACAATTGGTTTTCGTTAGAGGCTTCAGGCGCTTGATAAAATCCACCATGAGAAGAGAGCGGCTGGCGCACTCGCTGTTTAAAGTGCTGCCAACACGCCAACAGGGTTGCGGCTAACGTGAGCAGCAGTGCTTGCGCCCACCATTGCCACTGCCAAGTTCCGGGCAGAAGTGTCGCGCCATAAAGTTGTTCTAAAGTCAGTGCCACGGTCGGATGTAACCAGTGGCTAAGCTGCATGCCCAATACAAAACCGAGGGAAGAGCCGATGGTAACGAGAATAGTGAGTTCAACTAACAGCGCAGAGAACACAATGCTCGGCGCAACGCCTGCCTGTTGAATCTGCACTAACAGTCGATTGCGTTTCAGCAAGCTGTACTTTACGCCGTTGTAGGCAATGAACAGCCCGACTAAAAACGCGAGTAAGCTCATTGCCGTGAGGTTGAGGTGAAAGCTGTCGGTCAGTGAGCCAAGGTCTGTACTTTGATTATTGGAAATCCATTGTCCTTGATCGCCAATGATGCTTTGCCAATTTGCTTGCGTGTCTTTATTCCCTTTATCACCTGAATGGAAAACCGCAATGTAACTGATCTGTCCTTGTTTATTGAGCAGTTGCTGGGCAAAGCCAATGTCCATCAACATTCGGCTACCTAACTGCCATTCGTCAGGCAACACCACCACTTGGGTTGGAATGTCGTCCAAAGTTAGGGTTTCTACCTCTCCTAAGTTTTGATGTTGAGATTGGCTCATCATCACGATTGGCTTGCCGGCTAAAAGCTCAGGCAAAGGTAAAGCACTGTCGAACAAAGAGACGTTCTGTTGGTTTTCTGAAGAATAGCGCGAACGTGAGGAAATTGCGGCAATCAACTCGCTACCTTGCACTGACCAGCGACGCCCTTGTTCGTCTCTCACTCGCCCTTCGATTACAGGTAGTGTTGCACTGAGTCCGTTTTGTCTGAGGGTGAAGTAGAGCGATTCGGGCAGATAGTTTTGCCCTGCTGGTGGAATAATTAAGTTCTGAGCTTGTGCGCTAAGCTGCTCGGTAGACTCAGCATAACTGCGCTTGGCATTGAGGTTGATGGCTTGCACCGCAACAAACAAGGTCACAGCCAGCACAATACCGATCAGAATCGCGGCGGCTTGCAGTGGTGCCTGCCGATAGTGCGCCGCAAACAGATTCAGGGCGAGTCGAGTATGAGTGAATCTGGTGTTTGGTTGCTTAGCTTGCTTCATGATGTTGCTCATTTACATCGCTCTGATTTTGCGTCAGTCCGCTTTGCAAACGACCATCCTCCAAGCGCCCATCTTTTAAACGTAATTGGGTTTGCATGAACTCGGCACACTCAGGGCTGTGGGTCACCAAGAGCACAGCGGTATTGCCTTGGGTGGTGATTTCATTCAACAGTTTCATCACTTCTAAGCCCGCCTTTTGGTCAAGGTTTCCTGTGGGTTCATCGGCAAGCAGAAGTTTGGGTTTGTGGGCAAGTGCACGGGCAATCGCGACGCGTTGTTGTTGACCGCCTGAAAGAGCAGAAACATGCCTGTCGAGAAGCTGGCTGATGCCTAACGTTTCGACCAGATAATCGCACCAGTCATTCCATCTTTGTTGATTCAAATTGAGAGGAAAGGCGATGTTTTTCTTTACGTTAAGAGGTGTTAAGAGGTTGAATTGCTGAAAAATAACCCCGAGTTTTTGATGGCGAAATCGGCTCCATTGTGGGTCTTTCCAAGCCGCTGCGTTGTCGCCGTCTAGCCACAACTCACCACCGGAAAGTGGCTCAAAGCCAGCGATGATATTGAGTAAAGTACTTTTGCCGCTACCACTTGCCCCCGTCAGTGCGACACTCGCTCCCGAATTGAGGGTGAAGTCGATGCCTTCCAGCACACGATGGCTCTCTTTGCCATCGACAAAGCTTTTGCTGGCGTGTTTGAGTGTGACAAGTGGGCTTTCCATTTCCTCTCCCTGTATTCAAAAGGTGTCGTTTCTTTTGGCAATGGCTATTTAAGTAAGTTCTATAAAAACTTTAGCCAACAATCAGATAAAAACAGCGATTTACATCGATTTCTTAATAACTTGTACTGAAAATAAGAGGGAATAGATTAAACGGGAAAGGGATATAACAGACATTAAAAAAGCCCGAGTCAAACTCGAGCTTTCAAAGAAATTCAGCGTGGTCAGCTTATACGTAGTACGCTTCAACTTCGCCTTTAAGTTTGATCAGCATTGGGTTACCAAAACGGTCTTTTGCTTTAGGAGAAGCAATTTTCACCCAACCTTCGCTCACGCAGTATTCTTCTACGTCTGTGCGCTCTTTGCCGTTAAAACGGATACCGATTTGGTGATCGAAACATTCTTTGATGAAGAATGGGCTACGTGGGTTACCTGCTAGGCGATCTGGTAGAGCTGGTTTAGCTGTATCTGTCATGTTTGTGACCTAAATTCCGTAAAAAGTGCGCCATTGTAGTCAGTGCACAGTGAGTGTTCAAGATATGTTGAGAGACTTAATACTAAAGCCTTTTGAAATAATGCAAAGTTTCCCGCTTTCAAAGTGTGGAATAAAAACACGGTCTCGTTGCTCAACGGTGTTTTGCTCTCGAAACTTCTCCTGCCACCCCTTATTTGGTTTTGAATCATGACTATACTCATTACTGGCAGTTCTAACCTTATTCATACAACTTAATGTCTCAGAGCATGCCACTAGTCGAGAAACGATTAACAAGGAAGGGTGAATGGAGACTGTTGAACAGGTTAATAAACGTCATTTATCGGCTAGAGATACTACCTCTAGCACTTCTATTTTTCTTTGTATTCTAATCGTAGTGGCTGTAATCGCTCGGTTTTTTGTTGCGTTTAATTACGAAGTAAATTGGGACGAGTTTTATTACCTATCTTTTGTGCATCGGTTTATTAACGGCGAGGTGATTAATAGTCTCCAAACCTTTCACATTCACTTCTTTACTTGGCTGAGTGGTGTATCAGATAACGATGTTGACCAGATCATTGTGGCGAGAGTCGTTATGGTGTTCTTTCAATTACTCACGGGATTTTATCTATACAAGTTATGTCGATTGTACTGCAGCAAATCGGCGGCACTTTTTGCGGTGCTTGCCTATTTTTCTTTTGTTTATAATGTTCGTATGGGGGCCAGTTTTCGTACTGATCCTATCGCGACATGTATGATCATGGCGGCGCTGTATTATGTGTTTAGTACAACATTTTCTTGGCGTGTATCCATTCTTGCTGGTGTCCTTACGGCTGTCGCCTTGCTCGTCACTTTAAAGACCGCTCTGTATATCCCGACTTTTATAGGCATAGTTTTAACCTCGCTTTATTGGTCGCGAAATCGTAAGCGTTATTTTAGGCAAGTTCTCATGTATGGAGTCGCAATACTGGTTGCCTTTGCGATGCTATACAGTTGGCATTACTTCTCTATACATGGAGCGAGTTCGGTTGGTGATGCAGGAACGATGTTCGGTGCTGCGGATAAGACACTAAACCAGCGCGAGCTTTTTCCTCGATTGTTTTACTTTGTTCATTCAGTTTCGACGAACTCATGGTATTGGTTAGCTCTTTTCATTGGTATTGGTACTGCTGTTTATGCGTGTTTTTCGCAAAAGCTATTAAGCCGGGAGTCATCGATTAAGTTTTTGTGCCTAAGTTTATTACTCTTCACTTTGCTCTTTTATCGCAACGCTTTCCCATACTATTACGCTTTTATGCTTGCTCCAGTGAGTGCTTTATTTGCTGTGGCTTGGGTTGGTATCCAGAATTTCACTAACGCAAGAGTTGCACAATTTTTTAATTTTATTGTTCCTTGCTTGTTTGCGGTATCCATTGTGGTGAATGGTTTTGTTTTACCGATAAAAAGCAACTTGGCCTACCAGCGTCAGTTTCTTGATGAAGTACATAAAATCTTTCCTCAGCCTGTTGCTTATATTGATCGATGCTCCATGGTTCCGACTTTTTCAAAACAAGGTTTTTTCATGAGTACGTGGGGTTACGAAGATTATATTGCGAGAAACATCCCCGTTATTCGCAATGCAATAGAGCAAGACAATCCGGCTTTTGTACTGGTTAATTCGCACTATTTAGATGTGTTTGGCCCTGACAAAACCGATAAAGGGCTATTAAGGCAAGATATTCAAGCGTTAAGGCAGAACTACATTCATCATTGGTCGCATCTGTATGTTGCAGGAAAGACGTTTGAACTGACGCCCAACTCTCTTAATCGGGAAGTTATGGTCAACATCGAGGGCCTATATACGCTTGAAGCTAGCAATAGTCTTATGATTAATGGCAAGGTTTGGTTGGCAGGTCAAGCTCGATACTTGGCGCGGGGTGTCTATGAATTAGCGTCGAAAGAGCCAGGTAAAGTCGTTCTGCGTTGGGGAGATAACCTGTACCGACCTCGCAACCTTGAAGAGAAGCAGAGGTTATTTACCGGCTTCTAATACGCACAGTAATGTTGATTCAGAACATGAGGAGCAAGCATGAAGTTAATTGTTCAAATTCCGTGCTTTAACGAAGCGGACAATATTGCTGATGTTATTCGCTCAATACCAAAGCGCGTTGATGGTATCGCTAAGATAGAGATTCTAATCATCGATGATGGTTCTACGGATGGTACTTCAGAAGTCGCACGCAAGTGTGGTGTTGAGAACATTATTACTAACCAGGGCAATAAGGGGCTTGCTTACTCATTTCGAAGAGGGATTGAGGAGTGCCTTCGTCTTCATGCTGATATCATTGTGAACACCGATGGCGATAATCAATATAATGGGGCCGATATTCCGCACTTGGTTAAGCCTATTATCGAGCACAAAGCAGAAATTGTTGTTGGTGACCGAGGAGGGTATAGCAATACACATTTCTCTGTATTTAAACGATGTTTACAAGTGTCGGGGAGCTTTATTATTGCCAAAGCGACGGGATTGGATGTTAAAGATGCTGTGAGTGGTTTTCGCGCAATATCGAGAAGTGCGGCCCAACAACTTAATATCGTATCGGATTTTAGCTACACAATAGAAATGTTGATTCAAGCAAGTGCAAAAAGGATTGGTGTGGTTTCGGTGCCAATCCGAACTAATGAAAAAACGCGAGAGTCCCGTCTGTTTAAGAGCATTCCGCAGTTTCTAAAAATGTCGCTCTCTACTTTGGTCAGGGTTTATACCATGTACCGACCTCTGCAAGTGTTTTTGTTTATTGGCTCTGTGGCGATGATTTGCGGTGTGATTCCCATTATGCGATTCCTGTATTTCTTTTTAAATGGAGCGGGAGATGGCCATATTCAGTCATTGGTCTTGGGATCAACGCTACTTATCTTGGGTTTCATCACTTTGTTGATGGGGTTGGTGGCCGATCTAATAGGGTTCAATCGAAAGCTGACCGAAAAAGTATTGCACCGAATTGAGGTACTGGAAGAAAAGCTGGAGCATCAGGAAAAGTCGCCCACTTATCAGTTTGAAGCCAAGCGAAAACGATCTGGAGAGTAATAGCGAGTTACCTCGATACTTTAAAGAAGTGAGTTATTTGATACGGCTTGCTTAGGCCTAAATAGACTCGAGATAGCGAAGAACAACATATCTCCTAGAACCGTGACGATTCTGGAAATAAGGATGGCAACTAAGAGTGTATCTTCAATACTCGGCGAATCTAGGAGTGTGATTAAAACAGCCTCTCGGACACCCAACCCCGCAGGAGAGCCTGGGGTGGCAAACCCTATTAACCATGCGATGATGAAGTAACAAGAAGTTTTTAAAAATATCTCTAAAGTTGGAGTTAGATTGTCGTTTAGCGTAAAAAATATGAGTGAGAAAATACCGCCCGATACCAAAAAAAAGCAGAGATAAAGCCCACAAGCTTTTAGGTAATTGCGACTGGCTATCAAGCTTAATATTGATCCGGTGCTCACGATAAGTCCAGCGAATAAAGTCATCTCGTACCCCATTAAATTAGGGAAGTACTCATTTAGCAGAAAGACGCCAAACGAACCAGCCGCAATACCCATCAACCCTATTTCCCATAAGGTCGATTTCAGTAATACATTATTTTTAATTCCGTGTTGTACGCCAATTACTTGTCGGCTAGCGAATTGGAAAATGTTTCCAGGCAGATACTTAGCAATTTGAGATCCGCCAAACACCCAAATGGCAGTTGATGCAGACAGAGTATATTCACTGTTCGCGACTAAAAGTCGCCACGCCATAGAAAGAACATAATTGCCAAAGGCGTAGAGGCCTATGCAAAAAATAAATACCAGATAGGAGTAAGAGGGAATATCGTTAATATTCAGTTGCTGCGAGTATGTAGAGAGCTTGATTAATACAAAGGCGATGGAAAAAATAGTAATGATTCGCCCAACCCAGCGTAATATGAATTTACTCTTATTATGTTTCATGATTCACACGCTGGCATAAAACCATGGTCCAAGGAATGGGAGAGCGTACTTCGAGAATCTCAAAGTGCTGCTTGAGCAAAGTCAGAAAGGCATTCTTGGACCAGTGTTGGATATGTCCGGGAGTATTGCCCCAACTGTTTAAATATTTACCTCTTGCCATGTTTAACGCACACCACAACGGCTCTCTTGGCACACTAAAAATGTAATAGTCAGTATCGAGCTCTTGCAATGTTGCTAGTGCTTGCTCGGGATGCTCTAGGTGTTCCAAGACCTCACAACAAACAACAAGGTCAGCAGAATCAGTCTTTCTAGCAACGTCATACACACTTTTTTGTTCAAACAAAATGTCTTCCAAGTTGTGTGCTTGGGCATTGTCTCTTGCGAGTTGAATCACTTGTTGGGAGAAGTCACTCCCTTTCACACGGATCCCTTGTTGATGCCATTTAAGTGCCCAGACTCCTTCTCCGCAGCCGATCTCGTGTATCGACTTTGGTGTGACCATATCGACCAGTTGCGATAAATGATGATCGAAATTGCTCATCATTTTTCTGGCGATGGGGTTCTGAGTATTGTATTTGTCGTAATAGTTTCCGACAGGGATCCCCTGCTCTTCGATACCTTTAGATATTTTCATGGCGTACTCAAATAAATTATCTCAAATGGCCAGGAAGTTCTTCTATTGATGAACTATGTTCTTCAGCCAACCACCTGACTTACAAAGCGTTACGCTTCCCTCTAGTAGAGTGTAGGATAATTTATTGTTTTGTTTGCCTCGTTAGAAAAATTCTACAACCCCTTTAAATACTGCGCGTTGGCTGTTGGTTGAATCATGGCATTCAGCGTTTGGACGGTTTGTTCGCTGTGTTCTTCAAGTAGAGCTAAGAACGCGTCAATCAACTCAGGTTTGCTTGCTGAGACTTTCGTTTCGGTCTGGATATCACGCAGATCGATCAACACATCGGTAAATAATTGAGGCAGATCGTGCAGCACTTGCAGGTTTAAGACGTTGTGTTCGCTGTAGATCGAATTGTGGCTGCCTTTCTGTTTTTGCACCACGTAAGGATTGTCTTTTAAGTTGATGATAGACGTGCGTTTATCACAGCGTTTCAAACAACCTTTGTTGACCTTCACCTTACGGCATCCTTCGGTTTGTTGGAACAAACATTGGCGGCTCGTGAGTAGGGTATTTGGATGATAAATGCTGTAGAAGCTGCGCATGTTTTTCGGACGCTTGATATGGCGCATCTGCTTCATATTCAGCTCGTTAGAAACAAACGCGCCACTTGCCGCGAACTCGTCTTGAAGGCATTTAAACGCGTATGAGTTCACCGTGTTCATTTGTGGGCCTACCACCCAGCCTAAGCCGAGCTCTTTTGCGATCATGCCGACGCCTGAGTTGTTGGTGATCAACAACTCAGGTTGGATGGTTTCCAAAAATACGCGCGCGGCGTGGTAGTCTTCGCCAATCAAAATGGCTGGGAACCAAGGTTTGAGCATTGGGTTGGCTTGGAACAACTCAATCATCGCGCTCAGTTCGCCAGACAATCCCATTGGCAATTGATAGTAAACATCAATGTCGTGGTATTCGCACAGCATGGCTTCTTGTGCTGACGAGATCAGAACCGATAATTTTGGCGCACCTTGGCGAGGTTCTGGTTGAGGTAACGCTGGCAGAGTTGGTACATCAATCGACCCTTTCAAGCTGCTGCCGGATACTTGTGTCGAAGTGACATCGAACGACTTAGTTTGCTCTGCCACTTTCTCAATGATCGCGGTTTTGTCGTCGTAGAGTTTCTTTTTCACCGCTTGCACATCATCAGCAGACTGGCATTGATAAACCTTCGAAAAATGCTTTACAGCGTAGTCGCGCGGGTTGTCGATGTACATCGCCTTGCCGAAATCACCTTGCAAAAATGCGTTAGAGAAATCGCGGTTGAACACCGTGTATAACTCGGTGGTGTCTTCAGAGAGTTCCAAACCCTCGCACAAGCGATCGATTTGCTGACGCCAATTGTCGACCACGGTATAGACGTAGTGCGATTTCTTGATTCGTCCTTCCACTTTTAATGAATACACGCCAGCATCGGCAAGCGCTTTCAAGTCCCCAAAGGCGGAGTTGTCTTTCATATTGAGTGGGTAGTTGTTGCCCGTTTTGGTCGTTTCGTACTGTTCGCGACAAGGTTGACTGCAACGTCCACGGTTACCTGATGCACCATTGCGAGCGGAACTGATATAGCAAATTCCGGAGAATCCGATGCAGTATGAGCCGTGGACAAACACTTCCATCATTACGTTGTGCTCGCGACCAAATTGCGCCAGATGTTTGATCTCATTGATGTTGAGCTCGCGAGATAAGTTTACTCGGCTTGCGGTGAGCTGGTTGAGAAAGAGGATCTGGCCTTCGTTATGCGTGTTCAGTTGCGTTGAAGCGTGCACATCCAAATCGGGAAAGTGATGTTTGAGAATGTAGGCCAGACCGAGATCTTGTACGATCACGCCATCGATTTTGGTGGTGTTCAGTTGGCTGAGCAAGCGAACAATCGCTGGAATTTCACTTTCTAAAATCAGCACATTCAACGTTAGGAAAATCTTACAGCTGTGCTGATGGGCCAACGTTAACACGCCATTTAAGTTATCTAAGGTGAGGTTGGTCGCTCGGTTACGAGCATTGAAGCGGTCGAGCCCACAGTAAATTGCATCGGCGCCAGCGGCAATGGCGGCTTTGATGGAATCTAAATCACCACCGGGTGCTAATAACTCAAATTGATCGCGTGTCACTACTTTTCTCTTTCTTACTAAAATAGGCGGCAAATGTTACGTATTTCACGCTTTTGATGCTCAGCTAGTTAATGCTTTATTAATCTGAATCAATTAATCCGTGTTACACGGTCGACTCTTGAGTGGGTAGAGTGCAATTCGCGATAGCGGAATCTGACTTCTATAGTTTTCCTACACTTGGTTTTTCTATATTTAGTTTTCGACTCAGAGAGAGGAAGGGACGACAAATGAAAAAAGTAATCATCGGGTTGGTAGTGGCGTTGGCGTCATTGAGTGCGTTGGCTGGGGAGGGTGTGGTAACCGTTGCGAGCACGCATTCAGCAAAAGATACGGCGGATAAATTTGTCGCTATCGCGCAAGAAAAAGGCTTGAACGTCTTTGCGCGCATTAACCATCAAGAGAATGCCACGAAAGTCGATATGATGTTGCGACCAACCGAAGTTATCGTGTTTGGGAACCCTAAAGTGGGCACGCCACTGATGATCTGTGCGCAGGAAGTGGCGCTCGATTTACCCCAAAAAGTGTTGGTGTATGAAGATGATGAAGGCAAAACGTGGTTAGCTTATAACGATCCGATGTATTTAAAGCAGCGCCATCATATTGAAGGCTGTGACGAGGTATTGAACAAAATCAGCGGTGTGCTGAGCAATTTAACCAACGCGGCGGCGAAGTAGGCCTGGTTATTGGCTTCGCTTTTTACCTCCGAAAACGAAAAAGCCAACCTCACAAGGAGGTTGGCAAATCTTACCTAGATTGGGGGAGGTAAGATCAGGAGGTGGCGAGTACGCTATGCACTTCTGACTTAATTGAGTCAGACTGCGTACCGAAAATCGCTTGTAAACTGTCGCCAATCACTAACACATCTCGCGCGCCGAGTGCTTTCAGCTTAGCAACGTCAACATTGGCAATGTCTTTCACCGAGACACGTAGGCGAGTGATACACGCATCGACTGACTTAATATTGGCTTTGCCGCCCAATGCAGCCACTACATCCACCGCAATTTCATCAGGTTGTCCGGCGATCTTCACTTCTGCAATGTCGGTTTCGCGACCCGGCGTTTTTAGATCCAACTTCACAATTAGGAAGCGGAACAAGCCGTAGTACAGCGTCGCCCAGATTGGACCGATGATGATGAACATCCACGCGTTGGTCGACATTGGGTAGTAAAGGAAGAACTGAATCGCACCGTGCGCAAAGTCCGTACTGTGTTTGATTTCCAAAAATGCAGTGATCGCAAACGCAATACCAGTTAGGAAAATATGGATTACGTACAGCACTGGCGCGACGAATAGGAAGGTAAATTCGATTGGCTCTGTGATACCAGTTAACCAAGAGGTCAACGCCGCAGACATCATCAAACCGCCGACGATTTTCTTACGCTCAGGAGACGCGCAGTGGTAAATCGCCAGTGCCGCTGCTGGGAGCGCCCACATGGAGTACATAAAGCCACCAGACAGATAACCTGCGGTTTTATCGCCCGCGAAGAAGCGAGTGAGCTCACCAGTAAACTCTTTGCCGGTTTCTGGGTCTACATAGCTGCCAACTTCAAAGAAGAACGGCGCATTCCAGATGTGGTGCAAACCCACCGGGAGTAATGAACGTTCGCCCGCGCCATAAACCGCCCACGCGAGTACAGGGTTTTGGTACGCTGCCCAATGAGAGAATGCATCAAGAAGTTGTCCGACAGGTGGCCATGCAAACGCGAGAATCGCACCAACGACGATCGCCGATAGACCGGTGACAATGGGCACAAATCGCTTACCCGCGAAGAAGCCCAAATATTCCGGCAGTTTGATGTTGTAGAAGCGGTTGTACATGATTGCCGCGACCGCACCGATAAAGATGCCGCCAAACACCCCGGTTTGCAGCGTCTCAACGCCCATGATGGTGGCGTCAGTTTCTAAGCCACGCAGACCAGTCACGATACCGAGCGATGCGTTCATAATAATTAGGCCAACTAAGCCAGCGAGCGCAGCCGCACCGTCATTGCCTTTTGATAACCCGAGCGCTACACCGACCGCAAACATCAACTGCATGTTGCCGAACACGCCTTCACCAGCGGCGAGCATCACTTTGTTGACCGCGTCCGGAATAAACGCAAAACCCGCGTTACCAATACCCAGCATCAAGCCGGCCACCGGTAACACCGCCACAGGCAGCATCAACGACCGCCCTATTTTTTGTAGTTGTCCAAATATACTTGCAAACATGGTTTCCTCCTGACGAATGCCAGTGTTGTAGGACCTGATTCCTTCAGGTCATGTTGTTTCACGTAAGGTCAGGATGATCATAGCGAGCAAGGCGGCGCCTAAGGTTACAAAAGGCAATCAGTTTGTAAGTGGCCGCTTACAAATCTCTTACACCGAGAAGTGAAAATTGTAATCGGCTCGATTGTGCATGGGCGTTTAAGAATGCATCATATTGGCCAGCGCCAAACTCAGGGGCAGGCACAGGGACGGACACAGGGAAAGTAGGATGGAAAACAAGCAGATACTGGTCGTCGATGACAACCTAGACCTTCGCGAAGCGTTGTCAGATTACCTTGGCCGCGCAGGGTTTGAAGTGCTTTGCGCAGAAAACGGCGGCGTAATGTGGCAACTGCTCAACGATCACCATCCTGATTTGATCATCCTCGATATTATGATGCCCGGTGAAGACGGCTTTACCCTGTGCCAGAAACTGCGCAAAAACTCCGATATCCCGATCATCATGCTGACCGCCGTCACTGAAGAAGCCGACCGAGTCGCAGGACTAGAAATGGGCGCTGACGACTACATCACCAAATCATTCAGCCCGCGAGAACTGCTCGCGCGCATCAAAACGATTCTGAGACGCAGCCAATCGACCGCCAATAGCAAACTGACGCGTAAAGTGCGTTTTGATGATTGGTTGTTAGATACCGTAACCCGGCAACTGACCCACGTCGCTAGCCGCGAAATTAAGCAACTGAGTGGCGCGGATTTGTCGCTGCTCGGTTTGTTCGTCAACCACGCGCAATCAATATTGTCTCGCGATGACATTGCGCGCGAGATCTGGGGACGCGATGCCGACCCGTTTGAACGCGGCATCGACGTGCAGATCAGCCGCTTGCGTCATCACCTTGAAGATAAAGAGCGCTCGCTGATCCTAACGGTGCGCAACAAAGGCTACATGCTGACCACGGACGTGCATTATGAGAATTAAACGCTGGACGGGATCACTGGTCGTTCGCACCAGTGTGTTCCTGTTGCTGGTGATCATTCTGGCGCAGGTATTATCCGGGATTATCTGGTATCAACACGCCAGCGAACGCGATAAAGAGGGCCTGACCACCACAGTCAAAAGCTTAGCACTGAGCGCTTCTTCCACCATCGCTTTCTTTCAAACCCTCCCTTCTGAATATCGCCACTTGGTGCTCAATCAACTACGCAACATGGGTGGTACGCGCTTTTTCGTCTCACTCAACAATCACCAGATTGAAGTCGACCCACTGCCAGAGAGCGAGCGCAAAACGTTGGTCATCAACCAAGTTCGCGAGGTATTAGAAAGCGAGCTGAGCGGAATTCCTAATATCGAAGTGGAGTTCACCCAGCGCGACAAACTCAAAGTGTTCAACAACGAGCTACCTATCGATGAACTGCCACTATTGTGGGCGCATTATTCGCTTTCGTTTGGTGACCTCAATCCACCCATTCTGGTGATGCAGGTCGAAGTCGCGCAGAACGAATGGTTTTATCTCGCGGCGGTGCTACCCGCGCCTTACATCAACCTAGAGACTAACTATTTTGAGCTGCGCCAATGGCTGACGCTATTGCTGTCCGCGCTAATGCTGTTGCTGTGTACCTGGTTTATCGTTCGCAAAGAAATTCAACCCATTCGAGAGCTGGCAAAAGCAGCAACCCTGATGTCGAGCCGATTAGACGTGCCCGAAGTCTCTGAGCGAGGCAGTAACGAACTGAAAGCGGCGGTACGTGCGTTTAACAAAATGAACCGACGCATCGACAGCCACATTAAAGACCGCGAGATGCTGTTCAGCGCCATCTCCCACGATCTGAAAACGCCGATAGCCTGCCTAAAACTGCGGGCGGAAATGCTGGATGACGACGCCGACCGAGAACGCTTTATCCGCCTGAGTAACGACCTAGATTTGATGGTCAAAGGCGCATTGCAATGCATTAAAGAGACCGATATCCACGAGGAAATCGAGCCGATCAATTTCACCCAACTGATTCAGCACATTTCCGCCAATATCGCCGATGCGCCGGACACGATTCGCATCCACGGTGAAATCCGCACCCACTTTGCCGGCAAACCGTTAGCGATTAAGCGCTGCATTCAGAATCTGGTCGATAACGCGCTCAAATACGGCCATCAAGCGGACATTACGCTGAGTGAAAGCCCAGAGTCTATCCAGATTGAAATTGAAGATCACGGTGACGGTGTTGACGATTTATTACTTGAAAAGCTCTGCCAGCCATACTTCCGCGCTAGCAACGATAAAGAAGGCAGTGGGCTGGGGTTAACCATTTCACAGAGTATTGCAAAGGCTCACGGAGGCAACTTGTTGCTGAGCCATTCTCAGTTTGGCGGCCTCTGCGCCACACTGACTTTCCCGAGAGACTGACTATGAACAAACTGGCATTATTGTTCCCACTGTTGCTCGCCCCTTGCGTCGCTCACGCTGAGTCGCCACAAGGGGTAGAGTTTTTACATTGGTGGACTTCTGACGGCGAACAGCAAGCGCTGCAAACACTTAAATCTCAGCTAAAACGGCACGATATTGAGCTGCTACAAAGCCCGGTGTTAGGCGGTGGTGGAGACAGTGCGATGACGGTACTGCAAGCTCGCGCGCTGGCGGGCAATCCACCAAGCTTCGCGCAAATCGAAGGGCCAAGTATTAAAGCGTGGGATGCCATCGGTATTTTGCACAACGTCAACGCGGTTGCCGATGAGCAGCGCTGGGACGAGGTGCTCTACCCGCTATCTATTGAAATCAACAAAACACAAAACGGTTATATCGCCCTGCCACTTACGCTGCACCGTTTGAACTGGCTGTGGGTCAACCACAAGCTGCTTAAACAACTGAATCTGTCCGCGCCGAAAAACTGGCAAGAGATGTTCGCCGCCATGGAGCTTGCGAAGCAAAATGGCATCGTGCCGATCGCGGTCGGTGAGCAGCCGTGGCAAGTCGCCCAACTTTTCGAGAACTTAGTGATCTCCACTGGCGGCGTTGAGTTCTACACCAATGCAATGGTTAAACTTGAGCGAGACAGCATCGACAGTGATACCCTGCGCCAAGCGTTGACGCAATTTCGCCGCCTGAGTTTGTTGATCGACAACCAATTACCCGACAGTAAGTGGGATACGGCGACCCAAGCGCTAGCCGACGGTCAAGCGCTGTTTCAAATCGGTGGAGATTGGATTTTAGGTGAGCTGCTCGCCAATCAAGTCTCGGTTCCGCAAGAGGTCGGCTGTTACCCAACGCCTGACAGCGATGGTGTATTCCTCTACAACATGGACAGTTTGGTGTTTATGTCGAGCAAATCGTTTTCTGCCGAGGCGGCTCAGCAAACCGCGAGCGCGCTGGCAGACGTCGAGTTTCAAGCTAAGTTCAATAAGGTAAAAGGCTCGATTCCGGTACGCACCGATATCGACATCAGCGATTTTAATCCTTGTCAGGTCCAGTCATATCAAGACTTTCACTACGGCGTTAAACACAATCTCGCTGTGCCGAGTATGATTGATTCGATGGCGGTCAATCCGGTAGCTCAGCAAGCGATAAACTCGGAAATCTTCCGTTTTTACCGCAATCCCAAGATGGAACCCGACGAGCTGATAAAACGCGTTATTGCGATTTCGAAAAGCGGTTAATGGCAATGAATCTGTGCCGAGATGGAATAAAAAAGCCCCAATGATGGGGGCTTGAGTAAAGCGAAGTATGCCGTTTAGAAATAGTGGAAGATCGGCGGTTCATGCATCAAGAAGTTTTGATGGGAGATGTTCCACGCATAGGCGCCTGCTAAGGTAAACACAACGTAATCACCAATATCGACGTGGGCGACGTGTTGATTGCGTGCCAGCACATCTTTGGGCGTACAAAGCTGGCCGACAAAAGTTGCTTGTGCATGCTGAATTGGATGAGAAATCTCATGGTGTTGCTCGCTTGTCAGGATGACGAATGGATGATCATGGCTCTGCGCTGCTGGCGTGCGGAAGTGGTGAGTTCCCCCGCGTGCGATGACAAAGTTTTCGCCAAGATTTTGCTTAATATCCAGCACTTCCATCACGTAATAACCGCATGCCGCTGTGATGAACCGTCCGCATTCAAAACGCAGTGTCCAATCTTGAACTTGCTCTTTAGCGATCAGGAATTCCAACTTGTCGCAAAACTCCATCCACGGAAAGTGTTGCTCAGGGTTTTGGTAGTTGATGCCCATGCCGCCGCCCAAGTTGATCATCAGCTCACCGAGTTCAAACTCTTGTTGCCACGCTTTCACGACTTGGAAATAGCGCTGCATCAACGCTAAGTGACGTTCAACATCGAGCTGATGCGACATCAAGTGAAAATGGAAGCCTTTGAGTGACACTTGCGGGAAATCGCGCAGCAACATCAAAGCATTACTCAGTTCGGACTCGTCCAAACCAAAAGGAGTCGGCTTGCCGCCCATCGCCAACTTGCTGAGCGTGATGTCGCCGATATCAATGTTCATACGCAAAAAGATCGAAGTCGGGCGGTTGAGGCGCTCGGTTAGTGCTCCAATGCGTTGCAGCTCGGTGAGGCTTTCGACATGAATTGCATCAACATCAAGCTCAATCGCTTGTTGCAATTCACTTGGCATTTTTCCCGGGCCACCGAAGATCAATGGCTTATCGAGTTGCTGCTGGTGGAGGTGTGCCAATTCCCCGCCAGATGCCGCTTCAATACCATCGACATATGGCGCGAGCGTGTTGAGAATCGGGCCCGATGGATTGGCTTTGGCTGCGTAAAATAGCTCGACATTTTTCGGCAAAACGTGACGCAGTTGTTTGATGTGTTCTTCTAAGGCGTTTAGGTCATACAAGTACGCGCATAAGGGTTGATTTTGCTGCAGTGCGAGCGTGTGAACTTGCTGGCTAACGCGTGTCGGTAGGGAGAGTGAATTAGGCATGTTGCGCTCCTTTTTCGTGTTGCTGCCAAGGCGCGGCGACTTGGGTATAGCCCGACTCCTTATCGGCTTTTTGCATCAAACGCGTGGTGAAATTATTTTTGCTTGGGAAGTGACCGCCATTCAGCAACGCTTCTAGTTCCGGCTGTTTTCCATTCACTGATTGCCAACGCACAATGGCACTTTGCAACGCATTCCACAGCGTTTGCTCTAGTGGCTCATCACCTTCTGCGATGAAGAAAATCGCTTCGCTGATGTTGTTGATAAAGGTGCAGTATCCGATGCGATTCCAGCCTTGTTCGCGACTGTAGTAAACCGATTGTCGCGCGCGTTCAGACAAATCAGTTAATGTTTCTGCTGGCCAGAGCTCCGGCAGTAATTTAGTGCCTTCCAAATCACGAATCCAAACACAACACGGCATCTCTTGCTCAAAGCCAATCAAGGTGTTTTGCAAATGCGGCTCAAACGCCACCCCGTGTTTGAAGTAGTAGTTAAACACACCCGGAATTAGGCAATGCAAATAGCGTTCAAACCACAGTGTCGCGATGTCGGAATAGCGATTTTGCGTAGTGCGCGCTTTGTTTTTAAGGCGTTGAGCAATGCAACTGTTGCCGTTTTTGTCGTAAGCAAACAGAGCGCCAGCGAGGGTTGGTTTTAAGATGTCGACTTCGCTCAGCGAGAAATTTTCGCGGTATAAAATCCCAAACGATTCGCGCGCTTTGGTGTTGTCGTCCCAATTACGCTCAGCGACACTTTCTAGATTCAACGTAGTGGCGTAAGGCTCTGTCATCACTTTAAATACGGGGTTGTGCAGCTGTTCGTTTTCTCTTATTGGTTTGAGAATCGACGTGAGCTGCACGGCGCTGTCGAGTTCGTACCACGCGTTTTTGCGCACGCAATTGGTTAATCGTACGTTGATGGAGAATTTCGCAAACCAATCCATGTCTGGGTGGTAGAGGGTACGAACTGAAGAGGTCGGCTGCATCTTTTCACCACCTAAACCCAGTGGTGTGATCTTGCCTTGTTCAATGGCACGCTTCACGCTTGGGTTGCTCAAAATGGTGTAGCTTTCCCAAGGATGGCAAGGGTAGAGGGTCTTCCCATTGCTGATGGTGTGTTGTGGCGTGAGCTGTTGTAGCATGCGCTGAGCAGGGTTAGCGTCTCCGTCAGAACTCAGCACATCAAGTAAGGACGTATCCACTTCAAACCAGTACAACGGGACTTGCGCGCCGACTTCTGGAGAAAACGCCAAGAGATCATCCATGGTGACGCCCGAACGACTTTTCGGGGTCGGATGGAAAGTATGCCCCCAAATCAGAGACTGTTCCGAAGCGATAAATTCGTTGTGATGCGATTTGGGCGCGACGTTGAGAAACTGCTCGGTAACCAGAACGCTATTTTCCAGTTGTTCGATCAGCTCATGGTTAAACGGGATCGCCAACACCTGCTTGAGATAGTTAAGCAAAAGCGTAAGAGTTTGCGTGGCATCCAATTTCGCCCAGCCAGATCCCGGCATTTTCGCCCACGGCAGTTCTGCCAATTTGATTTTGCCCAGTTTGCTCGCGTAGTGAATCGGCAAAACCAGCACGCCATTTTGTTGAGACAGATGAACGGCTACCCGTTGCTTGGCGGAATAGTTGCGTTTTAACGTTTGGGGTAGCGATGTCGATTGGTAGCGCCATTCCACTTGTTGATTCGGTAGCGCAAATTCACGTAAGTAACAATTAAGAACACCCATTATCGTGTTGAGTTGGGCCTTCTCCCGATTGAGCTGCACATCATGCGCGCGCAACTCGCTAGTCTGAGAGGATTGAGTTTGTAACATGTTGATTTCCAAATTTTGAATGGAGAACCAGCGCGATCAAGGTGATTACGCTGACTATCGCAGAAAGTAGGAAAGGAACCTCAAGTAGCCCCAAGCTAGAAATGAAAGAAGCGCAAAATCCCGCCGCCACGCCACCCCATTTGGACATGGCATCAAAGCGAGAAAATACTTTGCCACTGAGTTTGCGATCCAGATTGCTCGCAAGATGCTGATGCAATCCGTGATAACAACACACCATCGCGATGCCGAAGACAATTCTCGCAGCAATGAGTGCGGTTTCGGACGCAATCAAATGCAAGGCAGAGCTCACGGCAAGCAATGCAAACCCGAGCCACAACGTGCGCAGTGGTTGATGGCGATTCAGCCCATCTGACAACACGTGGATTTTGCCTGCCAGCAACAGATAGACGCCATGCGGCAGTGCGTACAAAAAACCGATCCATGCGTGGTTAGTGATGCCATATTGCTGCACAAACGGCGAGAAATAAGGAAAGGTCACCACCATGGAAAACGCAAACCCGAACTGAGCAAAGAAGATCCAACGAATGGCATGCATTGCGTTTTTCTGTGCAACCGGTTTTTCTTGCTGAGATTCTGAGTTTGGCTTTTCGAGGTTTTGGTCGGCGGGTTTATCCGCAGGCAGTGTTAGCGTGATGCCCATAGCAATTAAAGGCAAAACGCATAACCAAAGGTACGCGTTGAGCGGGTTGGTCTCTGACAAGCTCCAGCCGAGCCCTATGGGCGCAACGATCAGCGCCAAGCGAGCAGATAGTTGGGTTTTATTGAGTGACTTGCCGAGTGTTTTGGCTTCTTTAATTTGACTAGATAAGTAGCTGTTCGAGGCGGCCATGGTGCCACCAAAGGTTCCTTGAACAATAAGACCAAACACAAACATGGCGAGGTTGTCTGCCAAGCCGCACAGCGCAAACCCTGCTGCAAGGCCAAGTTGCGCACGCAAGAGTGAGCGGCGGCGACCGTAGCGATCTGCAAAGTTGCCCCAAAATCGCGCCGCCAACGCAGTACAAAACGTGGGTAGGATAAACAATACCCCTGCCCAGTCCGCATCAATGCTTGCGCCTAACGTTGGCAACACGACGGGTAGAAATAGCGGCATACCTAACGCGGCAAACGCAGCGATAAAGTGGCACAACAACACACTGTAGATGAGTTTGGTCATAATCGTTTAACGTACGCTTTTTTTGATGGCTTCTAAGTAGGCGCGTTGCGCTTCTTCGCTAGAAAGCAGCAAGAAGTTCGGAGCCGACAAACCATAGAACTTATTGATGTCACTCGCGCCGGAGGCCTCTTTCGAGAGCAAACTGCCAGAGCTCAACAAGTACTTGGCGTACAAATCAGGCGCCTCTTGCAGTAACTCGCGTGCCAGTTTTGTTTCTAACCCTTCGCCTTCCAATCGGTTGAGTTGCTCTGCAATGCTTTTGGCCACGATGGCGTAAAGCGATGCTGAAGAGGCAATGCCCTTCGCTGCCATGGCTTCTACAATTGCTGCGATATCCAATTGTAATGTGATGGTGGTAAACATCTGACCGAGCGCCAATTCATTGTCGACTTTGATGCGTTGGTCGAGCAGTTCATCGCAATCCACTGGAAGTGTTTTTGCGCCGTGTTTTTCGGCAGCATGGTCTGTTGCAAAGCGGAAGCGCTCTGGCCAAACTCGCGCCGCGTCGTTGTCTTTCATCGCGAGCGTCATTTTGCCCTGTTGATCAAATGCAATGATGGCGTTTTGCTGATTGGACTCCAATGCGATGCCATAACGAAGCCACAAGGTGAGGTGCACTTGGCATAATAGGTCGACGTAATCTTGGAACCAAGCCAGCGTATCTTGTTGATAGTACTGCTCCGCCAAATGTTCTAAAAACAAGCGACCGTCAGGCATTGGGCTAGCCAGTGCTGCAACCGGAACTAACGCTTTATCTTCGCAATGAGTAAGTGGGTACTCACGTACGATGTACGCGAAGGTTTTATCCTCGCCGACGTGCCCGCCGTGTTTTTCGTTGCAATGGAACAAGCGAGTGTTTAAGTCGGCATCCGTTTGTTCAAGGTGGCTGAGTAGACGTTCAAACCAGTGGCCGTCATACAGTGTTGAAGGCTTGATTAAGCGAATGTTTTTCGTGCCTAGCGATCGCATGATCAGCGGAACTTTGATGTGAATATGCGGCGCTTCGTTGACTACCACAGTACGAACGGAAAGCGTCGGCGTCACGTCTAGATACGTTAAAGGCGCTTCTATCATACCTTCGGGTAAGGCTTCCAAAGATCGCAGGGTGAGCGGATGCGCAGGGAACAGAACGTGGCTCAGTGCAAAATCAGCAGGAAGCCCCACTTGCTCCATCGTCGGCCAGCAATCAGGTTGTTCGCTGGTTAATGTCACCAGTGATTTTTCAATCGCAATCCAATGCAGAGCAAAGCTTTGTGCGAACTCGGGCGCGTACTTAGCAAGGTCTTCATCGCTCAGACCAAACTTCGCCCGCGCAGTTGGATAGTACGGGTGGTCAAGGTAAGAAGCGATCTGGTCGGCAAGCAGTAGCTTTTTATGCCAAGAACCAAGCTCGGATATTGGTTGAGAAATGTGGTCGGCGTGGTGACGAAACGCTTGGTCACACAGCGCTTTGTGTTTCTCTGCACATTCCAGTTCTTGAAGGTACCCCGCCAACAATTCGTGAGAGCTGTCATGCGCCAGTGTCGTTAGTAGCGCAATCCACTCTTGATAATGCTGCTGATGCTCGACTTGGCCATTCCTCTCCACCCACCAACCTAGCGGCGCTTCGCCATTGGTTTGGCCGTAACACCAATGCTGCATGTAATACGTTGGCACAACAGGTAAATAGAGCGTGAAATCCGGATTATCAAAGGTCAGCCAGACTTGCTCGCCTTGAGGAACAATAACCCCTTTTGGTGCGGCGCTACTGAACTTGGCGTTCGATAAAATGCCAAACATGTCTTCGCGCAGGCAAGTATCGATCAATCGTTGGGTTAGGTATAAAGCGTTGTGATTCATGCTGCCACCTCGCGAGTCGGAGCGAGATCGAAATTGCTAAGCGCGTTCTGCAGCGCTTGGTCGAGGTTTCGCCCTGATGGTGAGACAATCGAAATTCGGGCGAGATAATCCTTATTGGAATAACTCTGTTGGAAGTGTTCTCCAGCGGTTTTTAGTACCTGTTGCTGGGTGATGATATCGTCATCGTGTTGGATGAACGACGTCGAACCTCCGTCGAGCACACCACTGTGTTCCGCAACTACGTAGTGCACGTGCGCTGACCCATGAATTTGGTAATCGCCGTCCAATCTTCGACCCAGATGCAGACCCAAAATCGTGCTAAACCAGCCGAAGTGAGCGAGATTGTTGAGCAAGAATTCGCGGCCATCCCCAATGCTGCGATAGTTGATTTCCACCAGAACTGGGCCGTTTTCAGTGATAATAAATTCGCTGTGGCAAACACCAAAACCAACGCCAAACGCTTTCAGGTGAGCCAAGCAAGCTTCTCGGTGAGCAATGCCGTTTGGTCCGTTCCAGTCTGCGGCCGTTTCGATAAAGTAAGGCGGCTCAGAGAGCGACACATCAAAACCGCCCACGGCGATAAGGCGCTCACCATCTCCTAAAGTTTCTAGCGTAACCAACGGCCCTTGAAGGAATTGCTCCACCAGAATGGCGGCGTTTGGGTGTTTTTGCCAAAACGCATCGCAGTATGCGTCGAGCTCGCTTTGGGAGTCACAGCGCTGCACATCTAAACTTGCCACGCCTTCTTTGGGTTTTGCCACGACAGGAAAGGCCATGCCTAATGCCACATTCGAATGGCGGTGCAGCAAACAGCTTTGTGTGTTGGGTAGGGCTTTTTCACTCAACACTTGTCGAGTTAAGTGTTTGTTTTTGGACTTTAACGTGACAGACCAATCTTTGGATGGGAGGCCAAAAAACTGCGCGCAGATGGCGGTGGAAGTTTGTAAGTGATCACTATTGCTGAAAATAGCGTCTGGCTTTAATTCATGCTCCGTGATGGTTTCGATGAGTTCTAATGGGTTGAAGACATCACATTCTAGAATGGTATCCGGATTAAAGTGACTATCACGACTTGCCAGCTCTAAATGGCTGATCTTGTGGTCGGTGATAAGAACGACGTGAAGGTCCATCGCTTTAGCTGCAGGCACAAAGCCGTGAGTGACTGCATCGTTAACGACATGACTTACGATAATCATCGTAGATTTCATGAGCTTTCCTAATTTTCTAACATTTTCTTCTAACGTTGATAAAGTCGCTCACGGTCGTCTTCCAATGTGCCTCTCCCGAGACGGAGGGCAGAAGTTTTAGTGTTTATTGTTATTATGTTTGGTTTTTTTTGTTGTTAGTTGTGTTTTTAGGGTAAATAAATATAGAGCATAAAATTAATATTGCAAATAGAAATAATATTTGTTCTTATTTCCATCCGTTGGCTTTATAACAACTAAACGGAATTATGGAATGAATAAATTATTGACCCTGACCCCCTTGGCGGTCGCGATTGGTTCTTCACTAGTAGCACCAAGCGCAGTGGCTTCAGAAGAGACGAACTCAACCTCATCAGCAACTGAAACGATTCAAGTCTTCGGGCATCAGTACGAAGGTTATGCTGAACACATGCCTCAATCAGGCACCAAAACCGATGTGGAATGGCTTGATGTGCCACAAGCGGTATCCGTAGTAACGAAAACAGAAATGCAAGACCGAGGCGCGGTGCGTTTAGTGGATGCGCTAGATGGGGTAGCCGGGGTCAATAACACCTTGGGCGAAGGCAGCCGTGACCAGTTCATGATTCGCGGTTTTGATTCACTCAACGATATGTACCGTGATGGCTTGCGAGATGACGGTACGTTGCAGTCTTACCGCAGCTTAGCGAATGTTGAACGCGTTGAAATTGTGAAAGGTCCTGCGGGTGCTTTGTATGGCCGTGGTTCGGCTGGGGGCATCATCAACTTGGTGACGAAACGCGCTAACGGTGAGAATTTTACTCACGTAAACGGCAGTGTAGGTAGCAACAACCAGTATGTCGGTCAGGTCGACAGCTCAATGGCGTTTTCAGATAAGGTCAACGGGCGGATTAACTTGGAGTACCGTCAAGCCGACTCGTACGTTGATCATGTTGATTCAAACGATTTCTTCATTGCACCGACCATTCGTGTGCTACCAGCGGATGGTCACACCATTGATATTGACGTGGAATACGCCCATCAAGAACTAGTGCCATATCGTGGTGTGCCATCAAAAAATGGCAAGCCAGTTGATTTGCCAGTAAGCACTTACTTTGGCGGCACAAACGACTATCAGGAGTCAGACAGTCTCCGTATTGCGGTGGATTACGAATGGCGTCTGACTGATCAATGGGTATGGAACAACCGAGCGGCGTTCAACCATATCGAACTTGAGCAAAAAGGCACGCGTCAGGGCAAAGTGACGGGTAATGAAGTGTCTCAAACCGTTAACAACTTTGGTTACGATCCACGTACTACGACCACTTTACAATCTGAGCTGATTTGGGAAACCAACGACAACCAATTGATGTTGGGCGCGGATTTCAACCAAATTGATATTGACCTGACGTTGGCAAGTGACAAAACGCTTCCCCCGCAAAATATCTACAACCCAGTTGTGGGCCCAACACCCGATCCGGGCTTTAAGCCATTTCGTGACAATACCACCACCACGACAGGTTTGTATGTGCAAGACGTCTATACGTGGGGCGACCTTTCTTTGATCGGTAACGTGCGTTACGACTCGATGGAGCTCGAACAACAAAAAGCGGGCTCAGATAAGGAAAAATTGGATGATGACAAATTCAGCTACCGTGCTGGTTTGGTATACCGCATCAATTCCGACACATCCGTATACGCCAGTTTAGCGCGCTCTTGGCAGTTACCGTACGCTGGTATCTACATCAATCCAAAATTGGCGGAGTTCTTCCACACCGACTTAAAAGAGGTGGGTGCGAAAGCGTACCTTTTGGATAACGCATTAATGTTGAATGCGGCACTGTTCCAGATTGATCAAGAGCAACCACAAACTAACGTGGACGGCGATGTGATCGACAAAATTGAAGTGCGTCACCAAGGCATTGAATTAGAGGCTCGCGGCCAAATCACCAAACAGTGGGACATCTCTGTGGGTTACAGCTACTTAGACGCGGAAGACAAAGCCACAGGCAAAAAGCCGAACGATGTATCAGACCACTTGTTCTCTCTTTGGAGCACTTACCAATTGGATGACAACTGGCGTTTAGGCGGTGGTGTGAAGTATGTGGGCGACCGTTACGCAGGTAACGACGAAGCCGTCGCACTTGGCGATTACACAACGGTGGATTTGATGGCGGCGTACACCACTAGTCGTCACAAAATCCAAGCGAACGCTTACAACATTTTGGATGAGAAGTACATTCTTGGCGCAACAAACGGCACGTCTGGCCTAAACCAGATTGGCTACGGCGCACCAGCCGAGTTCATGCTTAGCTACGGATACCAGTTCTAGGCTTGTTGTGCGTAGTTGGCGCACGTTGGCCGATTTTTGCCTCATATTGAGGATTTTTTAGCCCCGAGAGCCTACGGGATGTATTCTGCCCGAGGCTCAATTTCTCGCAAAGGAGATCTTAATGTCTTACCAGAATTTGGATGGTAAAGTGCGTGTACGTGCTGGTTTGTCTACCACTTACAGTGTGCTCGCTATTGCTATCGCTTCTGCCACCTCCATGAGTGCAGTTGCCGCTCCTGCCGCAAAAAACGAAACCACCGTGATGGAAACGGTTGTTGTCACTGGCAGCGTGATTGGCAACTCTGACATTGAAGACGTCAAAGAGTACCCTGGTGCTCGTACCGTCATTACCCGTGATCAAATTGAGAAAACTGCAGCTGGTTCGATCGATAATGCGCTACAGCGTGTTCCGGGTATTAAAGTTCAGGATGAAAGCGGAACGGGCGTATTGCCTAACATTTCCGTACGTGGTTTGAAAGCAAGCCGCAGTGGTCATGCGCAGTTCTTGATGGATGGTGTGCCGCTAACGCTCGCGCCATACGGCCATACTGGTCAGTCTATCTTCCCAGCAACGCTGTCGATGCTTGATCGTATTGACATTGTACGCGGCGGTGCCGCAGTGCAGTACGGTCCAAACAACGTCGGTGGTGTGATCAACCTAGTGACCAAACCGATTCCACACACTTGGCAAACTGAAATCAGTAACCGCCTTACCGTGTTTGATGGCGGTGATGCGCCGCTGAATGATTTTTACCTACGCACGGGCGGTTGGTTAAGCGACACATTCGCGCTGCAGTTGGAGGGTAACTTCCTAAAAGGCGAAAGCTTCCGTGAACATTCCGATACGGACGTGAAGAACTTTCAAGCTAAAGCACAGTGGCTACTGAGTGATACTCAAGAGATTCAAGCATTCCTGCAACGTTACGATGCTGAAACGCAAATGCCGGGCGCACTTTCGCCACAAGATTACGAGCAAGATCGTCATCAATCGAAACGTCCTTACGATGATTATGAAGGTAAGTCGACGCGCTGGAGTGTTAAGTACATCCACGATTTGCCATTTGCCGACAGTGCCGAGCTAGAAGTGCTAACGTTTGGTCATAAGTCAGAGCGTCTTTTCAAGTGGGGCTTTAACAGCGCGGGTGGCCATTGGGCAGATCCGGCTTTGCCTTCTACGAAAGTAAGTACTTCACCACGAGAGTTCCGTGTTTATGGTATCGAACCTAAGCTTGCTGTTTTTGTTGATGGAGGTGCCATTACGCAAAACTGGATTATAGGGACTCGTTACATTAATGAAGACATTCAATATAAAGTGACACAAACACCAGTGTCAGGCGGAGCCACAAATGTACCGCGAAACTGGCACCTTGATACCGATGCGTACGCAGGATATGTGAGCAACGAAGTCGGCCTGTTTAATGGTGCGTTAAAAGTCACGCCCGGACTTCGTTATGAATTTGTTGATATGTCCTATAAAGATTTGGGCAGCGGGCAAGAATCTGGAAACAAGGTGACTGAATTATTGCCTGGTGTGACGATCGCATATAACTGGAATGAACAATGGCTGAGCTATGCCAATGCGCAGAAATCTCTTCGCGTTCCTCAGCTTGTTAATGTTCGAGGGGTCGGTGAGGAAAGCAGTGAGTTGGCTTGGAACTACGAACTTGGCGTTCGGTATGTTCAAGATTCAACAAGCTTCAATGCAGCTTTGTATCGCATTGACTTTAAGGATCAGTTGCAGTGGCGGAGTGCGACAAATACGTCTGAAAATATAGGTAGAACCCTTCACCAAGGTTTAGAACTTTCTGCTCGTTACGTGCCTGAAGCACTACCTGCACTGAGTTTAGGCGCAAGCTATAACTATCTAGACGCTACGCTTGAAGAAGAAGGTGAGAATAAAGGTAATCAACTGCCTTACACCTCTAAGCATCAGCTTGGTTGGGATGCAACCTACGCATTTTACGGCATGGACACCACGCTATCGGGCTTCTACTTCAGTGACTCGTATACCGATAACGCCAACACCAGTGCCGAAGATGCAACAGGCGCAACGGGTAAAGTACCATCTTACATGGTGTGGAATTTCAACTTGGGGACGGATTTATACAAAGACGACAAAGGCAAGTTACGCATGAATGTTGCGGTGAACAACTTGTTTGACGAGGAGTATTACTTCCGCGGGATTGATACAAGCCCAGTTGGTCGGTACCCAGCTCCGGGACGCTCTTACACACTGGATCTGAACTATCAGTTTTAAGCGTTTCGTTCACCGAGTTTGAAAAGAAAAGTCGCCAATTTACCTTGGCGACTTTGCCGATCTTAGGTACTGGAAAACTCTTAGCACTGGAAAAAAGCAAGATGAAAAATAAAAAACAATTTACGATCAAACACTTTTCAACCGTTTTGCTGATGCTACTGAGCTCAGCTTTGATGTCATTTAGCGCATTTTCTCAGGCGCGCAGCGTGCAAGATGAGCAAGGCACGTTTGAGTTAGAAGCGATACCTCAACGTATTGTGGTTTTAGAGTTTTCGTTTGTCGATGCATTAGCGGCAGTCGATGTCTCACCGGTAGGCGTTGCCGATGACAACGATGCCACACGAGTTATCCCTGCTGTTCGAGCCAAGATTGAACCTTGGCAATCGGTCGGCATGCGCTCACAACCGAGTTTAGAGGCGATTGCGGTGCTCAAGCCGGATTTGATCATTGCTGATGCAGAACGTCATCGTGCGATTTATCAAGATTTGCAGCGAATTGCGCCAACCTTGCTGCTAAAAAGCCGTGGTGAGACATATCAAGAAAATCTCGAATCCGCACACAAAATCGGCGTGGCAATTGGCAAACAAGCGAAAATGACACAACGAATTGAGCAGCACAAACAGACAATGGCGGAGTTCAAACAGCATTTTGCGACACAAGAAACCATTCAGTTTGGTGTGGTTTCTGACAAAGGGATGTGGCTGCATAGCCCGGTTTCTTACGCTGGGGGCGTTTTGAGTACGCTGGGCATCCAAAGCCCGCTGGCTCCATCTGAGCAAAAAGCGTATATCCCAACCAGTTTCGAACTTTTACTAAAAACCAACCCTGATTGGTTGTTAGTTGGACTTTACTCTCAACCAAATATTGTGGATGAGTGGCGCAAAAACCCATTGTTTAGGTTGCTAACTGCTGCGAAAAAACAGCAACTTGTTGAGGTTTCTCCTGAACTGTGGTCGTTAAATCGCGGCATGTTGGCTGCGGAAGAAATTGCCCGCAATCTTGAAGCGTTATTGGAGCGCTCATGAGTGCGGCGATAAGCTCGGAAAGCGCGTCTTCGGTTAGCAAATCGCATTGGAAAGCGAGCTTGTTTGTCTGTGCTATGGCGTTGTGTACGCTCTCAGGCTATGCAGCCTCAATGATTGGCTGGTCCAACTTTTCTTTGAGCGTTAATGATCTGACAAGCTATTGGTTTGCGTTTGATGACGGCAATATGCTGCATCAAATCCTCGCGACGCTGCGTGCGCCTCGTGCCTATGCTGGGTTATTAATTGGCGCTTCGCTTGCGGTATCCGGAGTGCTGATGCAAGGACTAACTCGTAACCCTTTGGCGTCGCCATCCATTCTCGGCATTAATGCCGGTGCGGCGTGTTTTATGGCCTTGGCGTCCATCGGCGTACCATTCTTTAGTCAATTGAACCCAATCATCAACGCAGTACTCGGCGCGCTACTAAGTGGTGGTGCGGTCATGTTGTTGGGCGGTTTTTTCTCCGCGCGTTCTCACCCATTGCGTTTAGTGCTAGCGGGCATTGCCATCAGTGCACTGCTGATAGGGTTAACTCGTGCGTCGGTAATTTTGGCGGATGACATGGCTTACAGCGTGTTGCATTGGTTAACGGGTTCACTCTCTGCGGTAGATTCTGAGCAGTGGCAGCAACTGTGGCCTTTTGCGACTTTAGGTTTGGTGCTCGCCATGGGCTTAGCGCGAAACTTAAATTTACTCGCGTTGGGGGACGAAGTTGCTGTTGGGCTAGGTGGTAACATTCGTCTTACGCGATTTATCAGTGGTTTAGCGGTTGTGCTGTTGGCAGGAACTAGCGTAGCGATTGCTGGGCCAATTGGCTTTGTCGGGTTGTTAGTGCCGCACTTGGTACGCCCGATTGTTGGTCACAACTATCACATTCTCATTCCGGTTTCCGCCTTGTGTGGCGCGGCATTGGTGACGTGGTCAGATGCTTTATCACGAGCGATTGCCTTTCCGGCTGAAACGCCAGTGGGCGTGATTACCGCGCTGTTGGGCACACCTTGCTTTATCGCGATTGCAATGAGGAAATCATCATGATGAATCAAACCAAACTGTTTGCATTAGTTGGATTGTTGCTGATTGCGTCTTCTCTCACGCTGTTTGTTGGCGCGGCGAACATGTCGGCTCAACAGGTTTTTGCATTACTGTTTTCTTTCTCTGGCTCGGACTTTGTGATTCACCAATATCGATTGCCGAGAATGTTGCTCGCCATTGGCGTGGGCGCTGGGTTGGGGCTGTCAGGCGTTTTAGTGCAAGGCGTCATCCGTAATCCACTTGCCTCACCAGATTTAATGGGGATAAGCGCCGGAGCAGGACTGGCGGCTACCGCTTGCTTGGTGCTGTATCCAAATGCGTCAGTGGCAATGTTGCCGATGGTCGCCATGGCGGGAGGCTTGCTTGCTGCTGGCTTTATTGCTGTGCTAGCTTACTGGTCGAAACCAACACCAGCACGTTTGGCGCTGATTGGTGTTGCTGTCAGCGCATTTTTAGCCAGCGGTATCGACTTTCTTCTGATTGTGCACCCTATTGAAATCAACACGGCGATGGTCTGGCTAACGGGCAGTTTGTGGGGACGAAACTGGCAACAAGTACCGTTTATTTGGAGTGCTCTAATGCTGCTACTGCCATTGGCGTTTTGGCTGGCTTGGCGGCTAGATGTGATGGGGCTGGGAGAAGAAAGCGCCACTACGCTTGGCACGAAACCAAGACAGATCCAAATTCTTGCGCTGATTGCTGCGGTACTGCTGGCGAGCATCAGCGTGTCTGTGGCAGGTACAATAAGCTTTGTTGGCCTTCTTGCGCCGCATCTTGCGCGTTTGCTGTTTGGCCACAATCACAAGTTGTTGATTCCTGCCGCTGCAACCCTTGGCGCTTTGTTGGTGATTTGCGCCGATGGTTTAGCGAGAGGCTTACAGCCACCAATTGAGCTACCAGCGGGTGTGCTGACTTCTGTTATTGGCGCACCATATTTCATTTTTCTTTTGTATCGTTATCGAGGTTGGTAAGCATGTTACGAACGCAGAACTTATCCGTCGCGTACGGCAAACAGACCATCATTCCGGATCTCTCTTTGTCGATTCCTCAAGGTAAAATTACCGCGCTAGTTGGCCCAAATGGTTGCGGTAAATCGACACTATTAAAAACCTTGATACGCATCAATAAACCAGCTTCTGGCCAAGTGTTGTATGACGACAAACCACTAAGCAGCTACGGTGATAAACGCTTGGCACGCTCGTTGTCTTTGCTGCCGCAGATTCTTGTCAGTCCTGAAGGTATTACCGTCAGAAAACTGGTCGAATATGGCCGCTCGCCTTATCTCTCTCATTGGGGCCGGTTAAGTCAGCAAGACAAAGCCTTAGTCGAGCAAGCAATGCAAGATACTGGCGTGATTGAGTTTGCTGACAAGCCAGTTGAATCGCTGTCTGGCGGTCAAAGGCAAAGGGCGTGGATTGCGATGGTAATGGCGCAAGATACCGACGTAGTGATGCTTGATGAGCCAACCACTTACTTGGATCTCTCTCACCAAGTTGAGCTGATGAAACTTATGAGGCAGATGAACGACAAAGGCAAAACTGTAGTGGTAGTGCTGCACGATCTAAACCAAGCTTGCCGTTACTGTGATCATTTGGTGGTGTTGGAAAAAGGTCAGTTAGTCACTCAGGGAACGCCGCAAGAGGTACTAACAGAGGGCATGTTGGCATCGGTGTTTGATTTACAAGCGAGAGTATTTAACGACCCAATCTCAGGTACGCCGATGTGTGTGGCGGTGTAGGTTTACGTCTTTCGAAAGCTATCTGCAATAAAAACGTCGAGCCATAAAAATAAACCCCGCTAGTTATACATTTGCTAGCGGGGGTTGTTGTTTTTAAGTGCGTTCCTAACGTGGCGTTTAAGCCAGTTTAAACGTCGCTACTTTCGAGTTGAGATCCTCGGCTTGTGATTTCAGCTCAGCAGATTGATTCATCGATTCTTCGGCACCAACCACCAAGTGATCAGTCACATCTTTAATTGACGTGACGTTTTGTGTGATTTCATTGGTTACGTGCGTTTGCTCTTCGGCTGCGGTCGCGATTTGCGTTGCCATATCGCTGATCAACGCAACGGCCGCGTTGATTTCATCCAGAGCCAGTGCTGCGCGATCGGCATCTTCCACTGATCCTTGGGCAAGTTGAGAGCTTGTATCCATGATGGTCACAGCGCGTTGTGTGGTCTGTTGCAAAGTCTCGATCGTCGAGCGAATCTCTTCGGTTGAGGTGTGTGTGCGTTGTGATAGCACGCGCACCTCGTCTGCAACAACGGCAAAACCGCGACCTTGCTCACCTGCACGCGCCGCTTCAATCGCCGCATTCAGAGCCAGTAAGTTGGTTTGCTCTGCGATGTCTCGAATCGTTGATAGTACTGTAGAGATGTCTTGCGCGTGCTGGTTGAGCTCGCCGATGACAACGCTCGCTTGGTTGACTTCAGAAGACAAATTGTTGATGGACGATTTGGAGTTGATCACCAGTTCATGACCATTTTGTGTGCTCGCTGAAGAGTCTTGTGCGGCTTTGGCCGTCTGCTCTGCATGCGCTGCAATCTCTTGCGTTGCCGATGCCATTTCAGTCACAGCGGTCGCCACCATAGTGATTTCTTGTTGCTGATGGTTCAGATCAGAAACCGATTGATTCGCGCGAGTTGTGCTCAGCTCCGATTGTTGGCTCAGTTCTTCCGCTTGGTGGCGAATGTGACCAATAAGTTGCTGCAAACTTTCAACGAACTGGTTGAAGTTTTCAGCCAGTTCACCAACTTCGTCACGGTTTTCTACTTTGATGCGTTGAGTCAGGTCGCCGCTACCGTTGGCGATTTGCGCGAGCGCATTCGAAACATTGTAGAGCGGACGGAACAAGATGTTACATAACAGGTTAAACAAAGCCACACAGATAACGACGACGATAGTGGTTGCGATGATTTGATCCCAAACAGCATCGTAAAGTGGGGCAACCAACGAGTTTTGATCTAACACTGTGACCGTTGTGAGTTTGGTGCCCTCAATATGGCGCGCGTAAACCACATATTCGGTGTTGTTAATCGAGACACGACGCTCTGTGCCGGAACGTGCGGCAGAGGTAATATCGCTGTTGTTTAGGCCTAGCTTGCTAACAGGTTGGTTCAGCAGCTTACCGTCGTTATGGGTGAAAATATTGCCCTGTTCATTGGCAATAAACATATAGCCTTCACCCGGCAGGATCACTTGGTTGAGGCTGTTTAGGATATCACCGATCTCGACATCTGCACCCAGAACGACGGTTTGACCATGTAGTTGCAGGGCTTTACCGAGCGACACGACGTTGGCCCCCGTGGCCGCTGCGACGGTTGGGTTATCCATAAAGACTTTCGATGGATTGGCAATGGCGTTGGTGTACCAACCCCATTTGCGTGGGTCGTTATTACCTGGTGGCAAAACCACCCCATTGGCGTTGTCTTGTGAGCCGTCTGGGTAAGCGAGAAAGACGTTATCAAACGCGCCAGAGTCTCGGACTTGTTTCAAGTGCGTAACTAGAGAACGCTTCTCTGAATCGGAAGAGAGTGACGTCAGTGCTCGCTCTTTTGAGAGTAACCAGTCCTTTACGTATTGATTGTAAGATGCGCTGGTGCTTTCTAGTCGTTGCGCGACTTCGACATCCAGTCTGTTTAATGAATCTCGAAAAGACAGCCCTTCTACCAGCACTCCCCCGAGAATGATGGCTGCACTGGCAGAGATTGCCAGTTTATTTTTTAATGATAGATTTTTGAACATAAAGCGAATAATAGATCTTTGAATAATAGTTGTTGTGTTTTTATTCTCATCAGGACTCACCGAGCCGTTGAATATGCAGCAGAAAGTCAGATTCGAATCTGTTCAATAATTATATTTTATTGCTCAAAATAAATACTGACTCCATGTCGCGATTTTGAGTTTTACATCAAATAAGAAAAAGGCTTTTAAGCTGTGTTATTTATCTATTTGTAAAGTAAGGATTTGTCTATTTTTGTAAATGATAATTGATTTTATTAAAAGGTGATTTACGTCACGTTTGAGTAGTAAATAATCCATTAAAAATGTGAAGGTCATCGAACGAGGATTATATTGATCGGCTTAATCATTGCTATGGACAATAGTTATGCGCAGTATATTGTTAGTCCCCGCGTTATTACTGTCAGGGTGTGCTCTGACACAACAGTCGACGCCGATTCAGCCTGACGCCAACTGGCATGTCGACCAGTTATCGAACGGTATGAAATACCATCTTTACCCAACAAAAGACCAAGAAGTATCGGTCCGTTTGGTTCTGAATGTCGGCTCATTCCAAGAAGAAGCCAATCAAAAAGGTTACGCTCACTTTGTTGAGCACATGGCGTTTAATGGCAGCACGCATTTTACCGGCAACGACGTTGTTAAACTTTTCGAGCAATCTGGTGGTAGCTTTGGTGCAGATATCAACGCCTTTACCACTTATCAGCAAACTTCTTACCAACTTGATCTTGCCAATAATACAAAGCTGGAAGATGCCCTGAAGTGGATGAGAGATATCGGAAACGGACTTCAGTTTGCTCCTGAACAAGTAGAGAAAGAAAAAGGGGTGATTCTTGGTGAATGGCGACGTGCTAATCCGGATGATAAGTCCTTTTCTATGCATGCTTATCAAGCGTCGATTGAAGGCACTATGTATGGTGAACACGACCCAATTGGTACTCGCGAAGCGATTCAAAATGCCTCATCAAGCAAGCTAAAAGCGTTTTACGACAAGTGGTACCAACCACAAAATGCCGAGTTGGTTGTGACCGGTAATATCGACGTGGATTCACTGTCCAATATTATCAAAAACAAATTCTCGAACTGGGAAAGCACCTCGGATACCGTAATAGAGAAGCGCCGCGATATTCGAGTGAATAACCAAAACCGAATCTTGCCAAGTAACACGATGGAATCACCAAGCCTTCATTTAGTGATTGAGCGTGGTCTAAGTGGCAGCACTACGATTGAACAGCAGCATCAAGTGTGGCGTGATGAAGTCGCAACACAGCTAATTCAACAACGTCTGATTAGTGTACTTAATGATGCCGCTGAACCTTTTCAGTATGCTTATGCCCAGCCTTACTATTCCAACTACCAGCGCATGATGTCGGCAGGTATTTCGTTTGGGCCTGAGCGTCGTGAACAAATGCATCAAACTTTCATCAGCACGTTGGCGTCACTGAGAGATTATGGTGCGACCCAATCTGAGTTAGAGAGCATCATGTCAAATTGGCAAGGTGAGCTCGCAAATATTGATTCAGACTGGGACCAACGTAAGCCAAACAGTTATGCAGAAGCGCGCGTTTTTCAAATTGACCAAGGCAGTGTGAGTCAATCAAAAGAGAGTTACGCCCAGAGTTTGTCTGAATTCATCAACAACGAGAACCTAGAGAGCATTAACACGCAATTGAATGCCTTGTTGTCTGAGCAACCAATCTTTGTGATTGGGTTAGGGAAAAGTGAAACGTCAGCTCAGTTCAATGATGTATTTACCGATCTATACAGTGCCTACCTCCAAACGGGCGAAAAACCGTTAGAGATGTATGACAAAGTGGATGGATTCTTACAGCCTACTCAAGAAGGTACCATCACCAGCATGCGTCAGGAAGCGGGTGGCTTTCAAGTTTATACGCTATCAAACGGTGTCGAAGTGTGGTTCCAAAAAGATGCCAAAGCGGGTGGTCGAGCTTATATTTACTATGCGAGCCAAGGCGGTAAAGCCGCCGTTGATCCAGCGTTATATGCTGCGTATGAAATCGCCGCAACGACGGCGATACGCAGTGGGTTAGGGGCATTTTCTGGTTCAGAGTTAGACAGTTACTTACGCAAAAATAACATTGCGCTTAGCGCGATTCTTGATGCGACCAGTCACGGTTCACAAATTACCGCGCCAACAACGCATTTAACTTACGCGTTGAATGGGTTGTACAACCTAGCGACGGAGATCAAAGTTGACGAGCGCCAGATGGCGGCAGCAAAGCAAGAGTTTAAACAGCAGAGTGGCGCTTTTTTTGAATCGCCGATGGGAAAACTGATTCAGAAAGCAAACGGCAATTCTTATTTGCCGGGTAGTCGTCATCGTATAGTGTCCAGTGATGATGTTGAACAAGTGACTTCCGAGCAAATACTGGCGGTGCATGAGCAACTTTTCAAAACCAATGATGGTTTTAAGATGGTCATTGTGGCAAATGTCGAGCCGGAAGAAATTACGCCACTCTTGCGTAAGTATGTGGCCTCCATCGAGATGAAACCGGGTCGTTCGATTGATTACCATGTTGCGTTCAACACCGACGTGCCGGCGCGAACAGTCGTTGCGGATGGTCATGAACCTTCATCCTTGTATGTAATGCGTTTGACTAACACGAACGATTACCAACGTACGGCAAGGGATACGGTTATCGAAGATATTTTGCAACGTATCAGTAATGCGCGTGTCTTGGATATTGTGCGAGAAGAGTCTAGTCTCGATTACAGCCCAAATATTTACACCGTGACGCAAGATCGCGAACCAATCTCTGATTGGCTCTTGGAATCTCAAGTTGAGCCCGAAGACGTGGCAGTTTTAGATAGCAAGTTAGGCAAAATGTTTGATGACTTGGCTTCGAACATCACGCAAAAAGAGGTGGATACGGCAGCGAAGCAATTGGCGGTAGCGATGCAAGGATTAGATGATAATCCTGCTCAGCGCGCATGGTCGTATACTCGATACTTAGTGCATGATTACGGCGTCGATGTGTTACTTGACGTTGAAAACGCGGCTAAGAGTGTGACATTAGAAGAAGTGAAAGCGCATGCGAAAGCGGCTTTTGGTCCACAAGCAAAGCGCTCGGTGATGATTTTAAATCCGGCCGAATAATCACTGTAGCTTCTGACGAAGCTCGTGTCTCTAGTAATAAAAAAGACGGCGTGAAAGCCGTCTTTTTTATGCACTTTAACCAAAGAGTTTATGCTGATTTACGCGCAGGTCGCTTTTCATTGTTGGTATTGTTTTCTTTCGTGCTGGCGTTTTCTTGAGCCTTTCCTTTCAGTGTCACCACTTCTTTTTCAGGTAATTCGGCCGCCTCACCAAAGAATTTACCACCAGGTTCGATGCTGAGGTTATTACTCCAGATCCTCCCACTTACACGTCCCTTGGCAAGTACTTGAATGTGTTCTGCGTGACAGTTACCATCCATCATACCATTGATGATCAGTTGCTTAGCGTAGATCTCACCGTTTACTCGGCCGCTTTCTGCAACGACGAGAGTGCCTTCTACATTAATTTGACCATCGACGATGCCATCAATCTGGACATCGTTTTCTACTTTGAGTTCTCCGCTAACAGCACAGCCTTTGGCGATGAGAGTTGAAGCTGCTGAGCTACTCGTTGTTCCACGGTTTTGATTAAAGATTCCCATCGTATTCTTCGCTCCTTAGTAAAAATGTCTTCGAAATCATTGAGGCTCCAATCGACAAATGGCTTCGGATTCAGTGCTCGCCCAACAAAACGCACCTCGTAGTGAAGGTGAGGGCCAGAAGAGAGCCCACTGTTGCCGGAAATTGCAATCAGTTGCCCTTTTTTGACGAACTGACCACTTTTTACTTTGAACTTTTTCAAGTGCGAATAAGAACTCGAAAAACCGAAAGAATGTTGCAGCCTGAGGAAGTTACCAGAGCCTTTATTGCTGCGGCGGGTGACTTCCACAACCCCATCTGCTGGGGCATAAACCTTAGTACCGGTATTCACGGCAAAATCGAGCCCGCGATGCATCTTAGCGACTTTTGTCACCGGATGAATGCGCTTACCGAAGCGAGAAGAGAGCCGCGCTTTACCGACCGGAGACCCGCTTGGTATTTGGTTTAACAACACCATGCGAACGTTCGACGTAATCGCCGCCGCATCAAGTCGGGCATCCAAATTATCCGTGGTAGTATGTTCTCCAACTCCAAGGACTTTCTCTAACTCTCCCAAACGCTCCGAAACAAGTTGTACTCGTTCTTCTCGCTCTGAGAGATCACTTTCCAGCTCGGATTTTAATGCTTTCAGTGTGCTGAGCTCTTCACCCATAGTGCGCGAATGTTCTGTCAATTCAGCTTGTTTTAACGCGGCATTATCGACGCGAGTGTACAAGTGATGAATTAAGATCGCGGTTGCGGCCAGAGCAATGACAAAAAAGCATAAAAACGTTTTTAGATTGCGTTGCATCCTTTTACTGAAGTACCAATGTCTGGAGCCATTGATGGTTGATATAGAGATCGTCAACTGGTCTTTCATCGTCTTCTACTGCTCGTATCTGGTATACGTCTCGTCACTGAGTTAATGGGAATGTAAGGAAAACGAACGGGGACCGCTAGAGGCAAATTGGAAAGAAGTGTCAGGCCGTGAGGCGTTTTCAGATATTAGATAAAAGACTCAATAAAGATTTAATATCCTAGCGCTTTTGGTCGTAGTTACTCCAAATCGCTTTATTGAACTGAAGATTTTGATTTGTAAGGTGGTTATCCGAGAAATTAGATTGTGAATATTGCCAATAGCATCCTCACGCAATTCAACTTACTTCACGGTTTACCTTATAAATGTTGGATAATTTATCAAACCGACATTCATTATATCGATAACTTGTTTATGATAGCGGTCGATATAAAAGTGCTATTCAAAGGCTTTAAACCTAAGCGTGATATTTCGCTTAGGAACACATAACTATGACAACGGAGTTGGTCGTGAAAAAACTACTATTGGCTACAGCAGTGGTCGCAGCTGCAGGGGGCGCTGGCTACCTGTACCAAAACAATACTACCCCGAGTGATTCAGTATCACTACTTTCGCAAGTTCCTGCGGATTCGCTCATGGTGACGTATCAGACGGAACCTTTTAATCATTATAAATACATGAATGCATTTGGCACGGCTAACCAAGGCTCGATTGCTGAACTTTTTGCCGATGAACCACTTTCTCCACAGCAACAGTTTGCCGTTAACTTGTTTGATGGATATCTGGAGAGCGCAGCATCGCCAGAAACGTTAAAAGCCTACTTAGGTACCGGAGAAAATATTAACCCTGTGTTGTACACAATCGGTATGGTACCAGTGTACAAATTGAAGATTGAAGACCCTGCCGCGTTATGGAAAACATTGGATCACGAAGAGCAGATGAGCGGTGCTAAGCACGAGCTGGTTAAACTTGGTGAAGTGGAGTTTCGTCGTTACGAGATGACAGATTCGGTTGACCCGCAAGATGGCATTGGCTTGGTTGTTGCCGTGGTTGACAACGTACTTACGTTAACGGTTGATATTCCGCAACTGGGTGTTCAAAACCCGCTTAAAATGGCATTGGGACTTGAGTCACCAAGTCAAAACATTGCGGAGAGTGGACGCCTAGCGGCGTTGCAGGCTAAATACGGCGAAAACAATAACTCTTTCGGTTACGTTGATCACCGTGAATTGGTTAAAGGTTTGACGACGAAAGATGGCAATATCTTTGCGCGTCAAGTCAGCATGCTGGATGCCATTGATCCTGAGCCGACTATTCAGGAGATGCGTTCACCAGCCTGTCATACTGAACTTACTCAAGTTGCAGAAAACTGGCCTCAATCCGTCGCATTTGCGGAATACAAGTTGAAAGGCGAGCAGGCATTCATTAAAGGTGCTTTTGTTGTTGAATCGAAAAATAAAGTGATTCTAGATGCGCTTAAGTCGATTCGTGGCGTTTTGGCAGAATCGAACAATGATAAGAGCTTCTTTAGCATGGCGCTTGGTTTAGACATTAATACGCTAGCGCCATCGATTGGTCAGATTTGGAGCGACTTGACTCAGCCTCAGTACCAATGCTCTTTATTGACTCAAATGCAGCAAGAGATGGGTGGCCAAAACCCAGCCGCAGCTGTGAGCATGGGCTCCGGCATGGTTAACGGCCTGAAAGGATTAAGCCTGCAGATGTTTGATATCCACGTTGACACTAATGCTCAGCACGGTGAAGTATTTAGCCAGCTAGATGGTATGTTGTCTCTATCTGCCAATGATCCAATGATGCTGATTCAAACCGCGCAAATGTTTGTCCCTGAACTTGCTCAATTACAAATTCAGCCGGATAACCAGCCTGTTAATGTCAGTGACCTGCTCGAAATGCACACAGGCTTGAAGATGGATGTGTTTGCTCGTCTAAACGAAAACCATTTTACGCTCTATAGTGGTGAGAATGCCGAAGACGCGAGCAAAGAAGTGATGGCACAACCACTGTCTCCAAATGGCTTGTTCAGTTTTGACTTCGATTCAGAACGCATTTTGGAAGTGTTGGAAAGTGCGTCAGCCGTGACTGGTGAGCCGTTACCTGATGATGTTATGAAAAGCTTACAAGGCGAGCTTGTTGGTGGTATGACGATGGATGTAACAGATCAAGGTATTGGTTTTGAGTTTGATTACCGTGGTGCGACCAAACCCGTGACGGTTGCACAGCAGTAAAACATCGAGTAGAAAAAGGCGGCGCAGTGCCGCCTTTATTTCATCGTCGAACTCAGGTTTGTTTACCATCGAGTCGGACGTTCATCAAGACTATGACTGCAACCAAACAGGGTTACTCCAGGCCGTGCTGCCGTCTTTATCTTCGACTTCTAAACTTATCCATCCCTCTGCGTCGCTAGGTATAGGTAGCGACAGCTCTATGCGTTGAGTATCAACTTTTGGGTTAATCGTCAGAGTATTCAGCACGTTGCCGCCTTTACCGATCAATCGAATTTCTTTTAGACCATCGGCTGCAACGACGTGGATGTCCCACGTGTCGCCAGCTGTTGCTGTTTCACCAAACATAATGTTTTGCGGATAAAGAATAGGGCCTTGTGTTGCGTAGCCATGGCCGGCTTTAAGTGCTTGCGCAAACTTCGACGGTGTTAGCTCTCCATCGACTCTTGCCATCATTCGAATCTGCCCCGTGAGTTGGTTCCACGCATCGTGGGTGTCGGTTCCCGCCGTAAAGTACATTGCTTCACCTTGATCCCAGAGTTTATGCGCTTTCTTCAACGTTGGTTCATTGTCTACGCGCGCATTAAGCTCCATAAGGTCGAAGCGATCCGTTTTACCACCAGGGACTGCATTTTTAGCGATGTTCGTAAAGTAGCCATAATCGTTGTATGGATGGTTCATCGGTACGACTTCAGCCCCCATCTCATGTACGGCGTTGAGTAACGTGTGAACGTCAGCAGTGCCAGGATCGACCTTTAGCTCGGCGCCATTATCGATAGGAAATGGGTTCATATGTCCCCATGATGGCGAAACTTCGATCGACGGGATGAAAGGCACGCCACGTTTCGCAGATAGTTCTGCAAACTTCTGGTGGTTAATGGTTGAGTCATGATCGCTAATGAAAGTCAGGTCAAGATCCGTTGCCAACTGAGCGCGCACAACAATTTCTGGCGGAGTAACGCCTTCCAACACGTTGCCATGATGGTGTAAATCTGCGCCATACCAATGCTGACGGTTAGGAAACGTCACTTGAGGCACTTCTACTCGTTGCTTCGTCGTTTTACCGGATGTTAGGGTTACGTCTAATGTTTGGGTTTTAGCTGTAAAGCCTCCACCAGAGTTGATACCTAATTTGTATTGACCGGGTGCCAGTTTTAGCTCCGCATGACCTGCAGGCAGCAGATCGGTAAAGAAGGTGCGTTTACCCAAAAATTCAACCGGTGGCGCTTGACCTTCAAGGATGGTGATTCTCGCATCTTTGGCCAGACCTGATGTTGCCTCTTCAACTTGAAGTGAGAGAGTTGCTGGGCGTTTTAGAGACGTAAAATCGAGTGTTTGCTCGCTATTTCTCGCCACTTGAATCGATTGCAGCTCGCTGTTTGCGTGACCAGTCGCTGTGCCGTAGATTTGGTACTCACCCTCAGGCAGCGCCATGCTGTACTGGCCATCTTTGGCCAATGTCCAGGCATAGGGTTGTCCTTCTTTTTCGATCATCACGATAGCATCTTCAGGAACATGACCATTATCTGCGCGTAATTGGCCGTTGATGGTGCCTGTCGCTTGTCCTAGTCGGTCAGCTTCTGCCTTGACAATGGGGGCCATGTCTCCATTTGGAGCCACTTGTAATCGGGATTGGAAAGTGCGGCTTTCACCTGCTTTCAAGGTATGCCCCAGGTACATGTCACGACCATTGTATTTGACGCGATCAAAATAAGGAGCATGAAGTGCAAAGGCCCAGTCTCGATCATAAGCGACCATGCGATCGGCAAGGGCATTGTCGGCCATGGATTCTTCTTTCCCTTCCAACCCCGGCACGGCAAATTGGTAGCCAGTGTCTGGCCAAATGGTGTGCCCTGATTCTAACGCGAGATCTTTTTTACCTTGGTTGGTCATGACCGTTTTAAGCGCAATTGAGTCAGATCCAGAAGCGAGTGTATACCACGTTGTGATATCAACGTTATCGAAGTTGCGGCTCACTTTAATGACCGCTTTATTGTCGCTGTCTTCGATAATCTCAATGGATTTGCGATCATTCGGCCATGCGGACCAGCTGTTAGGAATGAAGTCAGCAAAGGCGACTCGGTCAAGATCTATTTTACCGTTCTTTACTGCTGCCAAATCGACCAATGTTCCTCGCGGTACGCCCCATGGTGGTGCTGATTCAACAGCGAGAGCGAAGGCGACATGTTCGTTTTGAACGGTAATGTCTTGAGCGTGTGTTGCTTCGCCATCGGGGATCGTGGTCTTTCCTTGTGTGATACTCACTCCCGCATGCGCTGAAGTTCCAAGCAAAAGGCCAGAGATTAAAGTTGCCACTGCACTTTTTGAAAAATTATGCATGAAGACACTTCCTTTTTTTCATGATTTATTATGTGAGTTGTCGATGGCATTGTGCGTTAACTTGATTAGACGTTCAATTAAAAAAGTGAAAGAGATGAAGAGGTCAACTCGTTACTATTATTGTTTTACAATTGATTTTTAAATATTAATTTTTGATTTTAAAGGTTTTTTGTTGTTTGGTTTGTTTTTGCGTAGAGTAATAAAAATATTTAGAACACTAATTATTTTGAGAGAAGTGTGAACGATTTTTGGCAGCATTGAGCAAACAAAATGATAACAATTACACTGTATATGTGAGAAAAAAGGTCAAGATAGTTCTGAGAACGCATATAATATTTTGAGTTAAATTTGACTTTTTATTCTTTATGTTTGGGTTTTTATCTTGTCTCTGACTAAAAGATCTCTAATAAAGATTGGAGCAAACATAGAGACACTATGTTTTTTGAGTGAACTATATACGGTGGCAATATGTCGAAGACATATCAATTGATTGCTTGAGGTTTAGATGGGGTTTATTCGTAAATATAAACTGAGCATAGTTTTGTTTTTGAGTGGTGTGGCATGTTTAATTGCGTACCACGCTCAGGGCTCTTACGTAGATGAAAATGGCTTATTAGTAGAGCCATTTGGGTTTATCCCTTTGTTTTGGCTCTTTTTGGGGTTAGCCTTCGCCTCTTTTGTGGGCACTTTTTTCAAACACCGTAATCGTAATTAAAGAGCAAACGTGAAGTTTACTCCTTTATCTGAGGATGGGAGTATTGCTGATATTTTGGTAACTCTTTCCTTAGGTTACTAAATGTTGCTCGTGCACTTTGTTTTGATAGTTTGTTGATTAGCCAGATTGGCAAAAGGCCTCCGGGGTCAGCAAACGCTTTGTAGTCAATGAGTGTCGTGCCATTAGTGAGCTTTTGTAATTCCCAAGTTGCAGCAACCGAACGAATGCGAACATAGCCCTTTTGTTCAGCAAGATATGAGTCTGGTGCGCTTTTGATTTTTATCGTGAACCCAAGCTCATCGACCCAATATTCAGAGTAGGTGAGCATATCACGATTTTTTGCAGGCCATGGCGCCGTAAATTGGGTATAAACGATGTTTTCGGTGGCTGATATTTGATTTAAAACCCGGCTATGACTGGCATTGTCAATCCAGTTCGGGATGTTGTCACTATCTTCCAATAGCGTTAAAAATGCGCCATAGCTGGTGGGTGTGAACATCCGAGCACGAATCTCAACTAAACCGTCGGTATGCTCTCGAGAGTAGATAGTGATTCCGTTATCGTCACTATCAAATTGCCAGTACTCGTTGGCTTTCGCGGTGGTGCCAGTGGATATAAAAGTGGCGAGTAGTAGCGCGCCAATTCGTAAATGCAACATCATGTTAGTACCCGCCAACTTATCCTTAGTTAAAGCTTATACGATGTGTTCTTAATTGTAAGAACAATAGTAAGTCTTTTCGTTACTGTTCTGAAGGTTGATCTGCTCCAAAACCTCGTTGAATATTGGTGAGCGTTATGGCTGCAAACACCACAATAACGATTGATAGATGCCAGGCTTGGCTTAAACCAAGCTGTACCAATGTTAAGCTGACCAATGAGGATACGATCATTTGTCCACCTCCAGACATGGCTGCTGCAGCACCAGCCTGCTTTTTGTAGGGTTGCATTACCATGGCTTGCGCGCAAGGTAGGGCAATGCCGTTACCTAAGATCATTAATAGTTGCCCCAACATTAAATACAGCGGTTCTACCGGGCAGAAGAACAACCATATTGCAGCACTGAGATGCAGGAATGGACTACAAAGTAGCATTCTTTTGTTGCCGATAATTGGCCTTACTCGGTTACAAATCGTGGTGCCGCCTAACATACCTAAAGCGGGAATGAGTGCCCACATTGCGTATTGATCGGATGTCATGCCAATTTGGTCTTGCATGATAAATGGCATCACGGACACGGTCGTTATCATCAGGCTGAAGTTTAACCAACTGATGCTGGCAAAACTCATAAAGTAACGTGACGTCACCAAGTCTCGATACTGGAAAAGCATGTTGCGTGGTGACGGAATAACAGATCGTTTTGCTATGGTTTCTGTAAACTTAAAGGCGATGATTACCCAAGCGAGTGAGACATAACCTAGCAGTGAAATGAACACCATACTCCAACCAAAGTGGAAGTTGATAAAGCCGCCAATCACAGGCGCAATGAGTGGCGTGATCGAAGCTGCCATAGCGATATAAGACATGGCGACAGGGAGCTCATCACCGCTAAATCTATCCCGAGTCGATGCTCTCGCGAGTACCGCGCAGCACCCAGTTCCTAAGCCTTGTAGAAAACGCCCCATCACCATGCCTGTGAAGGTGTCACTGAGGAAAATGATCATTAATAGACCAGACATCGCGATGAGCAAGCCCGTCAGCAGCACTTTTTTTCGACCCAAAGCATCCGATACCGGACCGTAAATGAACTGAGAGGGACCAAAGCCGAGTAAGTAAATACTCACGAGCAGTTGGGCTTGATCAAGGGAGATAGAAAAGTCTTTTGCGATCCATGGCAAAGAGGGCATAACAAGCCCCATGCTCAATTGGCCAACACTGATAATAAGACAGGCGAGTAAGATAGTGCGAAAGTTGATTGGGCGACTCATGATGGATCACCATCAGAATAACCTCTTTGCTTTCGTGTTCTGAGGCAGCCTTCATCATCCACTTCATTTAACTTAGATTTGACGCGTTTTACGGTAGATAGGCTGACATCACACTGCTCCGAAACACTCTTCAACGTATAGCCTTCTAACAGCAACGTTGCGATCTGTTGGTGTTTAGTTTTGTCTGCTGGGCGTCCGCGAAATTTCTGTTTCCACAAATCTGGTTGATCTTTAATGGCTTGCCGTCCTTGCTCTGCGGCAAACAGGCGATGTTCAGTCTGCACTTTTCCATATCCAGATAACACGGTGAGTAGCGTTTGAGTTTGAACAGAATCCGGTTCAAATGTGAGTGGCTCACAAACGGTTTTCAGTGTGACCCCTTTTGCTAGTAACACTTTGATTGTATTTAACGCCTGACTAAAATCTCGACCAAATGCCGTTAGCCACCAGAGCACAATCGTATCACCTGCTTTGACGATATTGAGTAGCTGTTGGAAAGCTTCTCGTTCTGCTGGAGGCATGCAACCGCGAACCTTATCCTCAAAATGTTGGGCGTCAGGCACGAACGCTTTTAGGACACCGAGGTGCTCTTGATAAGCTCGATTCTTTGGCGAGTAACGTGTGTAAAGATAAGTAGTCATATAGATTATGAGCCTTTTTTGTGTGGTTCACATACTGTAATGGCTCATAAATATACAGAGGTTCATTAATGCTTACAACACTAAATGGACCCGAAGTCGTTAACGGACTTCGGGTCTTTTACTATTAAAGTCGTGTATATAAGCTTTCCGGGTTATTGTTCTATGATTGATCTGATTTCGGGTGGTAATGCAAAATCACCATCGAAGTAGGTGATAGCAAAACCTCGCCTTCAGCATGCCCTGGGTTGAGGTTACGTACGTTTGTGTCGCAGATCGTTACCCATTCTTGCTTTCGCTCATTAGGGAGCTTAAAGCGCGCTGTGGCGTTAGTTTGGTTGATGAGATAGACCAGCTCTTGTCCTTCTTTACCGATACCAAGGTGAAGTGCGACAGAGCTTAAACGGTTCCAATCATCGTGCTCCATTAAGCGACCGTCTGTACGGCGCCAGAAAATACGGTTGTTATTGCGGTTTTCGCCACTGAAAGCTCGGATAAATGGCACCATGTATTGATTTCGGTTGGCGACCATTTGTGACATCCACGTTTTGAAATGTTGCTTACGCTCCGTTTCTCCCCAGTTAAGCCAACTGGTTTCGTTATCTTGGCAATAGGCATTATTGTTACCGCCTTGGGTGTGAGACAGCACGTCAGCAGTGAGGATGTGTGGGATTCCAAAAGCAAACAGCAAGCTGGCAATAAGGTTGCGTTTTTGCTTCTCACGCGTGGCGATGATCATCAGATTTTCTGTCTCGCCTTCGACACCGTAGTTTTCTGAGCGATTGTCACCGTGGCCGTCGCGATTTTCTTCGCCATTAGCTTCATTGTGTTTGTGCTTGTAAGACACTAAATCTTGCAGTGTGAAGCCATCGTGATACGTGATGTAATTCACCGTGAGTTTGTATGGCCAGTTCGCTGCACTATAAATATCACGAGAGCCCATTAATCGAGTGGCAAACTCTTTTAAATAGCCTTGATCACCGCGCCAAAAACTGCGGGAAATATCACGCAGTTTGTCATTACATTCGTTCCAACCAAATGGAAAGTTACCCACTTGGTAGCCATTTGGACCAATATCCCAAGGTTCGGCAATCAATTTAGTTTCACGCAAAATTGGGTCTTGCGCGACGGCTTTAAAGAAAGCTGCTTCAGGGTTGTAATCATCGCCTTGACGCCCTAACGTTGCGGCTAAGTCGAAACGAAAACCATCGACTTTAAATTCGCTAACCCAGTAGCGCAATGTATCCATTACAAGATTTAAAGCGGGTTGATAGGTGAGATCGACCGTGTTGCCACAACCAGTGTAATTTGCGAAGTGGTTGCCATGTTTGATGTAAAAACGGGAATCGAGCGCTTTCAGGTTGAAAATTGTAGGCCCTTCCCCCCCCTCTGCGGTGTGGTTGTAAACTACGTCGAGAATCACTTCGATGCCGTTTTTGTGCAGTTCTCGAATCGTTGTTTTGAGCTCTGTGACGGCGTCTTTTTCTGCGTAGCGCGGATCGGGTACCATAAAGAGATAAGGGTTGTATCCCCAATAATTGACCTTTTCCATCTCTAGTAGGTGAGGCTCATGCATGCACGCAGCGACAGGTAGCAATTGCAGCGTGTTGATGTTTTGCTGTTCATAAAAGGCCAGCATTTCAGGTGACGCAAGACCTAAATAGCGCCCCTTCAGTTTGTCCTCAACTTCTGGGTGGAGTTGGGTAAGCCCTTTGACGTGTGTCTCAAACAACACCATCTCTTCTCTGGGTATACGCGGATGATCCGTATCTTGCCAGTCAAAATTATCTTCGATAACGATGCACTTCGGCATATCGAAACTTTTGGCTGGAGAGTAGGGAGGGTGGTAATGGAGGGCTTTATCAATTGACTTTGCGTAAGGGTCAGAAATTAATAGTGGCTCTTCCTTGTGGGAGACAAGGTAACCGTATTTTTGCCCCGGCTTAATATCCGGAATAAAAGTATGACGTATGCCAGCGTATTCATTCGGTAAATCATGAAGCGCGTAACTGCCATCGTCTGCAAACAGGGCGAGTTTTATGTCTTTATTCCCCGGAGCGTGAATAGAGAAGTTACAACCTTCTTTATTTACAGTTGCACCCAAGGGGTAAGGGCGAGAGAGAAGTCGTGTCATCGGAGATACTTTATTTAATATTTATTGCTACCTTTAGGAAACTATAAGTTAAAAACTTTGTCTTACTAAGGTCAACCACCCTAAATATAAAAATATTCATGTAATTTAATTACTTTATGTGACGGCTTAGAGTCAAAAATATGAAATGGCTATCACTTTGTAGCGGCTCAAAACCGAATAAACTTACTAATTCCTCCCTAGATTGGTGATCTGACTCGAAAAAACACCATTCGGTAAATTTTCTACTCCCTTCTCATCCCCCCTAAATTAGTTTGGGGCGGAGGAAGTCATCCTTGTACGCCTCGGGTAATCTCATAACTGTTGAAACAAACGGGGATTCGTTCCCATCTTACCTCTCTTTCTTTAGGTGTGTTTTTACTGCCTATATTCACCTAAAAGAGTGAGCAGGGAAGACAGAATTATAAATACCCTTAATGGAGTTAAGAATGAAAAAAGTAAGTGCAATTGCTGCTGCTGTGGCTGCAACTTTAGCTGCTGGTTCTGCGTTCGCAGTGGATTTCCACGGTTACATGCGTGCTGGCGTTGGCGTGAACGCTGACGGTGGTCAACAATTAACATTCGAAAAGAACAAGATCGGTCGTCTAGGTAATGAAAGCGATATCTACGGCGAGATTCAACTAGGTAAAGAAGTTTACAACAACAACGGCAAAACGTTCTACGTAGACTCTATGGTTGCAATGACTTCTAATGGTTCAAACGACTGGGAAAGCACTTCTGCTAACTGTGGTTTGGATAACGGCGAAGTGAAATGTGTTGATGATGCACAATTCGCACTACGTCAATTCAACGTTCAAGCTAAAGGCCTACTAAACTTTGCTCCAGAAGCAACACTTTGGGCTGGTAAGCGCTACTACCAACGTCACGACATTCATATCTCAGACTTCTACTACTGGAACATCTCTGGCGCGGGCGCTGGTGTTGAAGGTATCGAAGCTGGTCCAGGTAAAGTTTCTTTCGCTTGGGTTCGTAACGACCGTGGCGATATCGCAGATCCAGGTAACGATGGCGGCGATACAAACGTTAACACTCTAGACGTACGTTATGCAGGTCTTCCTCTATGGGACAACGGTTCTCTAGAAATGGGCTTGAACTACGCAATCCTTAACGAAACTGACGCTGCGCCAAACGGCACTAAAGATGCGAAAAACGGCGTAATGTTCACAGCAGAATTGACTCAAGGTCTAGACGCTGGTTTCAACAAAACAGTGCTTCAGTACGGTACTGAAGGCTACTCAAAAACAATGGCATTCTACGGCGACGGTAGCTGGTACGGCGCAGAAGCTGATAACGGTGCATCTGGTTACCGCCTAATCAACTGGGGTGTAATCGGCATGGGTGACAGCTGGGAAATGGGTCACCAGTTAGTTTACGGTGTTGGTGAAGACATGTGGGCTGGCCAAGACAAGTGGGAAACAATGTCTGTTGTAGTTCGTCCAATGTACAAATGGGATGACAACCACAAAACTATCTTCGAAGCTGGTTACGCTATCGACGATAACGACGGCGACGAAAACAAATACGGTAAGCTAACTGTTGCTCAAGCATGGTCTGCTGGTTCTAGCTTCTGGGCTCGTCCTGAAATCCGTGTTTACGCTTCTTACCTAACGGCTGACAAAGAAGACAACTCTAACACATTTGACAACGGTCGTTCAGACGATACGTTCCAATTCGGTGTACAAGCTGAAGCTTGGTGGTAATCATCTAACCACTAAGTCCTAAATTGTCCTAGAATGATACAGCCAGAACTTATCTGGCTGTATTTATTTAAAAAACAATAAAGAGTCGAGGTAGACAGTAATGAAAAAATGGCTTGCTCCCGTACTGCTGGGCATGTTGGCTACTGGTTGTGCGTCCGTAGAACAAGTAGAGATGAGTCCAAAAGGTCAGCAACAAGTGATCACTCAATCGGGTGATATTCAATGGGTAACGGTTGATGTACCTGTGGTTACTGAATTCGCTTTGACTAATAAAAGCCAAATGCTGTTGGATGGTAACAGTGCTGGCGCTATTGCAGCGTTTGCTCTTCCGGGCAACCGTGGCAGTCTCGATATCAAATTAGAGACATTCGTAAGTAAAGAACTTCAATTTTATGCTCCTAATGTCGCAGTGATGAACTCGGCAGGAGAAACCATTTACCAAGCAGATTTCTCAAAGTTTAAGTACGAACCAGCAAAACTGTTGGACAATGATAAATTCGTACTTGATCTCAATGTGATTCCAGACATGACAGGTAACGATCTGCATGTATTGGTGTACACGACTTCCGCTGATCTAAAAGGCAGTACTCAAGTTCTGCATCCTGCAAAAGCCTTCGCCATGGCGCGCCACACTCAGCCGCCAGATATTGCAGACCCTTTAGCGAAACACAGACCACTGGGTCAGTTCCGTTTGTCGGTATCCGCAAATGATATCGTGAATACCAAGATTGTTGCGAAAAACGACAACATTCCTCAAGGTACGGATCTCACTAGCTACTACCACAGCTCAATTGAAGCGGCAGTGGCAGCGAACGATATTCCGAAAGCACTCACATTGCTCGATGAAGCAAAAGAACTGGGTATTGAAGGTGCGCAACAAGTGTTTGTGAAAGCCGTAAATAAAAAATAACTGAATATAAAAGGCCAGCAAAATGCTGGCCTTTTTTCATAGAATATAAACCAATAAAAATACCCCTACATAGAGTTATCTTATTCACATAATTATTTTTATTGTTTTGTTTTTTATATTGGTTAGATCAATAATTATTGACAGTTCCTAACTTATTTTTTTACTTAGGAAATAAATAAACTTATCGAAGTAATTTAAATTCGCAATCCGACGATATTTATTTGGCGTTTGATATTTCCATTTTAATAACGATTAATATTTCTTTTAAACGTTGAGTTTATTTTACTTTGGATATACTAAAAAGGAATTACGTGAAATGAACATGATGAAGACCTCTCTTGCTGCTGCCCTACTTGTTGCCTTAGTGGGGTGTCAATCGACTGCAGAACCAGAAGCGGCTGCAGAGCCCGTTGTGAATATGTCTCAAGACGAAGTGGTTGCTTTCATGAAAGCGTGTGACAACCCAGATAGCACGGCGAAAGGACCAATTTCTAAACCACTGTTTGTGGTGGGTACGTTTGCGGATTCCGACTGGAAACACGTGCCTCAACGTCAATACACCTACAAAGGAAATAACTTCTACCAAGCTGTGGTTCAAGAAAAAGTAGGCTCCTACAAAATGCAGTATGCGACAGAATTGTGGTTCCCACAATTTACCGCAAAAGGCAATCGAATGAACGTTGGTGAATTAACACCATTAACATTTGGTGGTTACGGTACAGATACTTCAGTTGATATTAAAGAAGACGGGAAATATGTCTGGAGCCTTCAATTTGAAGGAAAAGGCAAACCGCTTCATGTTATGGTAAATAAGTGTCAATAATATTCCATTCAGTTATTTAAAATCTGTTTTTATTTATAAATCCCTACATGGGAAGCATGTTGGGGTTTATTTTATTACTCAAATGTTTTTACTTAATTTGAGTAAGTTAGGGAGAGTAAAATGCGTAACGTCCGACGTAACCATCGCCTGTATCGATCGCTGCTTGCGTTAAGTGTGATTGGTGCTTTATCTGCGTGTCATTCTTCTGGTGGTGGCGATACTAATAGCAGCACTCCGCTACCGGATACCAGTTATGCTTGCCAAGCCAATGTCATGGCGCAAAGTAACCAACTTCGTACTTATCAAATCATGGTAGAGAGTTTTGTGGATGGTGATGCAAGCATTGGTCACGGTACGGGCTATGGCACCAGTCACCATAATGGCGATTTGCAAGGGGTGATTGATTCACTTGATTACATCCAAGATTTAGGGATGAACGCGATTTGGTTGACGCCGATTTTTGAGTCTGAAGCGATAGCAGGACAAGATCACTGGGCCGATCGTTTGGACGCCACGGGCTATTTTGCGACAGATTACTTTAAGATCGACCCAAAATTTGGTGATTTAGCGACCGCGAAAACTCTAGTAGAAGAAGCACACAAGCGCGGTTTATACGTGTTTTTTGATGGCGTATTTGGTCATCACAAAGATGGTTTGATCAAACCATCTCCCTCCGGCTTGTTGCCAACGGGATCGAGTAACCCCGTTGATTACCCGGCCAGTCTCGACTTCTACAAAGAGGTAGCAACGTATTGGATCAAAGAACTCAAGATTGACGGCTGGCGTTTAGATCAAGCCTATCAAGTTCCGACAGACGCTTGGACACAACTTCGTAAAGCTGTCGATGAAGCCTCGCAAGGTGTCACGTACACCAATAGCAAAGGCGAACAAGTGAATCCGTTGGGTTACATGGTGGCAGAGATTTGGAAAGGGGAGTCTGAGATCGCGAATGAGGCGTATGGATCGCACAGCGATCCAGCATTGTGCTCTGCATTTGACTTCCCGATGCGCTATCGCATCGTAGAAACTTTGGCCGTGAATGAGAGCGGCGTGGGTGGTCGCGGTGTGGATTGGCTAGACAACGGCTACAGCACACACAACCAATATCCAACGCATGCGCAACCGAATTTGATGATCGGCAACCATGATTTAGTGCGCTTTGGTGACTTGTTGCAACGCGGAAACTTGGCGGATGTGAATGATGCAGAATATTGGTTACGCCATAAAGCTGCGTTTGCCTTCCAAGCTGCCTACACTGGGCCAATCACGCTGTACTACGGCGATGAAATCGGGGATCAAGTGGATGGTTTTGCCGCAAAAGAAGACAACAACACCTGCGCCATTCAAGGTTTGTGCGATGATCACGTTGCGCGCAGCAGTGCAAAAATTGAAGGTGTGACGGCGACACTTGACGCAAACCAAGCCGATCTCAAAGCTTACGTGAAATCGCTGATGACGATGCGCAGTGCGCACCCAGCATTGTATCAGGGGTCACGCACGAATTTAGTTGCGAGTAACGGCAGTTATGTGGACTTGAAACAATCTGGTACAGACAAAGTCTTGTTTGCGCTAAATACCTTAGAGAACGCGAGAACTGTCATTCTTACTCAGGAGAGTGTTGGCACAGGTGAGTTGGTGGATTTGCTCACGAATGAAAAAATTACTCCGAGCAATGGTCAATATCAAATTCCGATGTCGCCATTACAAGGTCGATTCTTTGCGGTAACACCTTAAGGAATTATCCAGAATTGATGCTCACCAGTTGAGCTGACCACAAGCTTTCTTATACACAAGCCAAGTGTTGTTGCTGACCCCCATAGGCGCACACTTGGCTTTTTTCTGTCTGTTTTACTTTTCCCTTAATGGTTTTCCAACGATGTAGCCAACAGGTTGCTTCGCTTTTTGCATTGGCGTTTGTTTTCAGCCGGTAGATATTTGTGAGATAAGCTGCACATTAAAAAGTAAATTAACACTTGTGCAACGTAAAAGTGTGACCTAAGGATTACTTATGCCTTACTAATATGTTTATCGTGTTTGGGATTTACATAACTAATGGAAAAGTATAATGAAATCCATAACGAAACCCCTCTGTCTTCTTGCTGTTATTAGCTCTCCGCTTGCATATAGCCAAATTCTCAATGGTGACTTTGAACAGTGGAATGGCACTGCGCCTACGCAGTGGTCAGTGATTGACGCTGGCATCGCGGTGTCGCCAAGCAGCGAACAAATCAAATCGGGCGGCCTGGCTGCTCAAGTCGTCGTGAATACAGGTACCCAAAGCAACACTGACCTTTTGCAAACCATTAATGTGGAGCAAGGGAAAACCTATCCGTTTTCTGTCTCGGTTTATCACACCGAAGGAAATGTAAAAGCACGTCTGGTGGTTGATGGTTATCACAATTACTCAGATCCGCAGCAGGTAAACCAGTGGCAAGAGCTGGCGCATAACTATACTGCGAGTTCGAACAAGACCATCAATGTCGGGTTGCGTTTTTATGATGAGGCCGGTTTTGACGGCTCAGAAGTTGTCTACATCGATAATTTTCAACCGACCGAGACAAGTACACAACCTCCTGTAGAAAGTTGTAGTGATCATGAAGTGCTTCTTACACTCACGACGGACAACTATGGCTCAGAAACTAGCTGGGAGTTGAAAAATAGCCAAGCGCAAGTGCTTTTCTCTGGTCAGGGGTATGAGTCGTCAACCACTGTTGAAAAGACCATGTGTTTAGCCGATGGTAACTACCAATTTACGATTCAAGACAGCTATGGCGACGGCATTTGCTGTGGCAATGGGTCGGGGTCTTACGCGTTGAAGGTGGGGGATAATACGCTTGCCTCTGGCGATGAATTTGCGAAAAGCGAAACCACCGACTTTACGTTAGGTGACTCAACCACGACCCCACCAGTAGTTGATGGTTACTACCAAGCGGCGTCTGGCAAGACGGGCTACGCTCTAAAAACGGCGCTGTTTAACATCATCAACAACCACACTAGCCGAGGTTATTCTGCGGTGTGGACCTTGGTAAAAGATGCCGATATTGATCGTTATTACGAAAATGATGGCTCTATTCTCGATATGTATTCAGAGAAACCTGTGGGCAGTGATGCTATCAGCTTCACGAAAGTGACAGACCAATGTGGTCAATATAGCCAAGAAGGGGATTGCTACAACCGTGAACACTCGTTCCCGAAAAGCTGGTTTGGCGGTAAAGTTGAACCGATGAACTCCGATGGTCATCATTTGTTTGCGACCGATGGCTATGTGAACGCGAAGCGCAGTAACTGGCCATTTGGTGAAGTTGCCACCGCGACGTACGTGTCTAGTAATGGTTCTAAACTTGGTCAAGCAAGCACAGGCCTAGGTTATTCCGGTACGGTGTTTGAGCCGATCGATGAGTTTAAAGGCGATTTTGCTCGTGCCTATTTCTACATGGCAACCCGCTATGAAAATGTTGTAGGTAACTGGGAAGGTAATTCAAGCAATGCGGATGCTGTCCTTGATGGTTCAAGTTCAACGGTTTTTGAACCTTGGATGTTAAACATGCTTAAGCGTTGGCACAAAAATGATCCCGTTAGTGAAAAAGAACAAAACCGCAATCATCAAGTGTTTGAGTTTCAGGGCAATCGCAATCCATTCGTTGATCACCCAGAGTTTGTTGAACAGATTTGGGGAAACTAACACCTTCTTGATTTTGGTATCCACCATTTAGTGATAGTGACACCAACAAAACAAAGGGGAAGCGCGATGCTTCCCCTTTTTCATTACGGATGTTTTTAAATGAAACTAGTTTTTCGTTACCGTCACGATTGGCGCCGACTTGTCAGCCGCGTTGAAGTGGAAGTTGTAATTTCCCGCTTCTGCAATCGCAATTTTGAGGTTTGTACTACCGCCACCGACTTCCATCGTTAGCGCTTTACCAAGCTCAACACTACCTTCGCCACCGAAGTTGGTGTCTGCTGCCCAGTCTGCGCTCGCAACTTTCATCTCGTAGTTGCCCGCCGCTAGGTCAATGTCTAGCGAGTAAACGTCATTTGCTACATAGCTGAACTTCGCAGTGGAGTCTTGAGCTGGAGTATCCCATGTGGTGATAGTGCCACGTAGGTAAAGTGCTGTTTCACCGAACGTTGGTGCATCTGCTGACTTCGTCACTGAAACGACAGGTTTTTCTACGCTTTCATCTTGAACATGTAACGCGTTCAGAGTGAAGTTGTACTTACCAGTTTCAGCGACAGACAACGTACAGTTTCCCGCAGAGCCTAAGTCTAGTGAGCCAGAAGCCAAATCCGCAGCATCACAACCGATGTTTGGATTTGCCCATCCTGAATCCGCAAATTTGAACTCGTGTTCACCAGCTTCAAGAACGCCAGTTACAGAGTACATGCCATTGCCAATAAAGGTCATCGCCCAGTCACTGCTATCTGACCACTCGTTCATGGTGCCTTTGACGTAAACCACGGTTTCGCCGTAAGGAGGAATGCTCGATACGTCTTTGTTATCCGTGTTTACTGGTAGGCCAGCACCTTGCGCGCCGTCTTGTGGCTGTACGAATACCGCTGTTGTCAGTGCTGGTACTGTGAATGTTTCATTGGCGAAGCTTGCACCTTTCACGATGTCATCCGCAGAGTTTTGTTGAACTTCATGCAGCTCGAAACCAGTTGCGCCAGCAACTTTGAAAGATTTCTCAGTTGATGTTGAGTTAACAACGGCCACGACAGCATCGTAGTTCGAATCCAAATCGGCACCTGCTGATGTGCCATCGTCGATAGACATCACAATCAAGCCTTCTACTTGGTTTTGGCCCACGTTGCGGAAATCAACACGATTCATCACTTCTTGCGCGGTGTCTAAGCGGAACAGTTCGCTTGTACTTCGGATTTTTAGTAGCTCTAGGAATTGTTGCTTCGTCAGCTCGATGTCCGTTGAGTCTGGTTTCGCCGTGCTGTCACCGACGATGGTTTTGATCAACTCCCAGTTTGCACCGTCTTTGTCTTCACGTGGTAGACCAACGTTCCAGTTATTGTCGCTTCCATCGAAGAATACACGGTTGAACCAGTCACCAGAATCGTACGAGTCACGCTGCATTGACTTAGAGCGCAATAGCTCAGAACCCATGTGAATGAACGGAATACCTTGACCTAGCATCACCGTTGATAGTGATACAGACTGCATTCGTGCGCGCTCAGCAGATGAAGTACCTGTCGCAATCTTGTAAGCGTTGTTGTCCCACAGCGTTTGGTTATCGTGCTTAGACACGTAGGAAATGTTCTCTGATGGCACTTTTGTGTAGCCTGCTGGAGCACCATTGTAATCAACATTCTTACCAAGTTTGGTTTCGCCTTTGTAATCCAGAAGGACGTAGTCAGCTAAATTACCAGCCATACCTAGACGAACCAGATCTTGGTTGTGTAGACGGCCATTCACAGATTCTGCGTCAGTTTTGGTTTCTTCGTTCGGGTAAGCAGCGTTACCAAAGCCTTGGTTGAAGCGAAGTGGGTGCTTACCTTCAGAATCTACACCGCCATCAAACGGGCTTCCGCCACGAACTGCGTCACGCAGACGATCAGAGAAAGTACCGATTTCTGTCCCCGCCATGTTGACTTGTGTCGCTTGATCGAAGCGAGCGTTTTGCGCAACTTCACCGAAGTCCCAGCCTTCGCCGTAGAACAAAGTATTCGGATCAATTTCACGGACTTTTTCAAGTGCGTAGACCATGACATCTTTCGGCTGGTGGCCCATAAGGTCAAAACGGAAACCATCGACTTTATAGTCATCCGCCCACACCATCAATGAGTCAACCATCAGTTTACCCATCATTAGGTTTTCGGTGGCGGTGTTATCACAACAGGTTGAGTTTTCTACGCCGCCAGTGTTGACGTTTAGGCGGTGGTAGTACCCAGGGACAATTTTATCCAGTACTGATTTTTCGTTCACACCGGATGCATTCGTGTGGTTGTACACCACGTCCATGACCAGTTTCAGATCCATTTTATGCGTCGCTTGCACCATTTCGCGGAACTCAAGGATACGTTTAGAACCGTTAGGATCGGTCGCATAACTGCCTTCTGGTACAGTGTAGTGGTATGGGTCGTAACCCCAGTTGAAGCTGTCTAGCATGCGAAGATCGTTCATCAACGCTTGTGCTTTGCCCGTTGTTGGGTCGTAGCTATTTAATACCTCTTCAATCACTTTGCCGTCATCTTCGGTCTCACAGATGGAGGCTTCTGGCTTGATGCCACAAAGTTTACCCACGGTGTCGGTGATATCGACTCGCTGGTCAGCGTCTTCATCCACGGTTGCAATATCAAATGCTGGCAGGATATGCAGCGTTGTTAGGCCTGCATCTTTTAAGGCTTGTAAGTGAGAAACAGACTCACGCTCAGATTCTGTAAGGGCAAGATATTTGCCATCAAGACTTGGCGTGCCTTTGCTGTCGTTAAAGCTGAAATCACGAATGTGTGACTCGTAAAGGACGTGGTCTTCGTCTTTTTTAACCGTTGGGCGTGCGTAGTTTTTCCAATCTTGAGGCATTAAGCTTGGATCATCTAAATCAACCACTTGCGAGTATCGCGAGTTTTTAGACAAGCTCATTGAATATGGATCTGTTACCAAACGCGTTTCAACGACGCCAGTTGTTGGGTGGTATACCTTAACTTGGTAGCGATAGTATTTGTTGACAACGTTGCTTTGTGCCTCAGAAACCCAGATACCTGTTGCTGGGTCTTCCGTCATGGCAACGGTCGCTTCTTCTGCTAAGTTTTCATCGTAGATTATCAGATCAACATCTTGGGCAGTTGGTGCCCATAGTTTGAAGGTTGCGGCACCGCCTTCCACAATTGCGCCGAGTTCTTGACCAATCGCGTTACCTGCCTTGGAATCGGCAAATACCGCATCCAAAACGCCCGGCTTTTGCACTTCAGTTGCAGAAATGACGTCACCATTCGCGTTGTAAGCTACCATAACGATTTGTGACTTCAGGATCGTGCGTAGGGTCGCGTCATCGACATCAATGCCTGCAGCTTGGAGGCTAGCAAGGTGACGGAAGCGTGATTTCAGACCATCAGATAAATCACCTGCTTTCGTCAACTCAACCGCCGTGCCACCGGAGATTTGCTTGTCTTCATCCATTTTAATGTCGTTGCTGAGGCTGTAGAACAGCTTCATGGAATCCGCATTGGCCGCCGCTTCCCACGCGATGGTGTTGGCATCTAGCCAATGCGCTTTTTGACCATCAATATCAACAGGGCGTTCTTCGATTGGCTCGTAGTAAAGCTCACTGCTGCCGTGGAAGCCAAACAATCCTTTAGATTCGCCGATTTTCGTCAGCTCTACTTTTGAGTTTGCACTGCCGAATGCTTTCTCATCACCTTTGTGCAGAATGAAGTTCATGCATTCGTGTGGGTCAGAGGCATCTGGGTTCACTTTCAGTACGTAATAAGCACCGTAGGTGTCGTTGATGCCATCGAATGGATGCGGTGCCGACCAATCCGTTCCTGTGCCAGGAATGCCCATTGCGTCTAAATCTGTGCTGGTACAGCCTTCACCGTTCCACAGGTGCAAGCCCCAACCTTCGTAGTCGCTGGCCGTTGAAGCGGACGCCACGTCGCGTTTGTAATAAATGACGACCTCGTTCTCTCCCGCAGGGTACAAGCCTGAGCCTGGGTTCGTCGTATCTTCGTTCGTGCTATCACTACCACAACCGCTGATGACTGCGACGGAAATCAAAGGCAGTACGGTTTTGGCAATTGTTGATAATTTAAATGTCTTATTGTCCACGTTTACAAATCCATTGTTATTGAATTGATATTGAGCTGCGCGCTGCCTTCGCTGACTCAGTCATCAAGAAGGTTTCGCACACGCTAGAAAGGCAGATGCCGAAAAAGGAAATGTTCAACTAGATGCTAATACACTGAATCATCAGCAAAATGTGAGAGCAGGCAGTTAAGTTTTTTACAAGTGAAAATTTTCTGTCACAGTCGATTTTGTTCACAAATTAAATAATAAAACAGACGCATAGTGAGAGCTTCTGCACATCATTAAAATGTAAAATTTTATAGGAGGAGCAAGGGGGGATGATAGGGGAGGAGAATATCTCAGCCCCAAAACCGTGACTAAGTTCTATAAAAATCACAGTGATATTTTTCAATTAAAAATAAGTTGCAGTGATATTGCATAAAATACCGCCATTAAGTCTTGGCAAGCTTCAGATTTTCGCTAAGTGGTCGTTATATAATGAAGGTAGTCGGCGTTATGTCGGCGCGTAATCTTAAGATTTCCCTGAGAGGGAGATGAATTGGGCCCTGAAACCAAAAGAGGCTATTTATGAGTAGTATGGGCATTGCCATTGCGGCAACTGGCCTTTCACTCGTCCTGATATTTGTGTGGATGATCTCGTTGTCGATGCGGAAACAGAGACTCGAGGCAGAGAGGAAAGCTCGCGAAGCCGCTTATCGAAAGGCGATGCAAAAAGCTCGAGAGCAAGAGCGTAAAGAGCGTGAGTTCAAAGCAGAAACCGGACATATCCCCACCATTTTATTTCTAGCGAAAGAAGCTGAGAAGGACAACATTCGTCAAGCGCTGTATTGGTATGATAAAGCCGCTAAGTTGGACAATGTGACGGGAATGTACGGTATTGTTCGCTTGAGTGAGCGCATGCGTGAAGATGTGATTTTAAAAGAGCAGGCAAACTTTTGGCGTACCGCCATTGCCGGAATGGAAGGGGATACCGAAGCGAAATTTGCGACAGGCAAAGCGTTGGTTTTTGGTCGCGGAACGGAAAAAAATATTCCCAAAGGTAACCAACTGATTGAAACTGCAGCCGAAGAAGGCTGCATTGATGCCATGCTTTACATGGGTGAATGGCAACTTTCACCAGACAATAGTGCAGGACGCAGTGCAGATGCGCTTTATTGGTTTATGAAAGCGGCTGAAAAAGACAGTGCGGACGGAAAGATCCAAGTTGGCTTATGTTACCTAAATGGTGTTGGTACAGAAAAAAGCATGGTCAAAGGCTGCTATTGGCTTGAAAGAGCCGCAGAAGGTGGTAGCGCCGAGGCGATGTATCATGCTGGCGAAGCGTGGAAGGACAAAGGTAAAACAGGCAATGCGATTGCTTATGTTTGGTTGTTTCTTGCTGCCAATATGGGGTATCAGCCAGCGCGTACGTTGCGTGACGAAGTGGCAACCAATATTGGTGTTGATGTCGTCGTTGGATTGCAATCCATAGCGAAACCGTTGCAAAGAAAGCTTGCGTCAGGGATGGTGAGAAAGCATTCCATTATTCGGGCGCTGAACAAGGTGTACAAACGCGAAGCGTATTTTCCTGCAGAGGAGGAGCTTAACGCGGTGTTGAGTGACGAAAATAAAGACGATGCTAACGCATGGGATGAAGCATCGGCGCCGAACTTCCAGCCTGACATGACGACCGCAACGACGGAGGGACAGACAACCACATCGTCCACCGAAAAAAAGCTCTCTAAAGAGGCGCTCGATTTCACGCAGAATTTCCTTCAACCATAATTTATCTTATCCATAAGCCTCATAATTGAGGCTTTTCTTTTGCCTTTCTGTCTCAGTATCTCTGTCGATCACAATTACAGACTGTAAACTTATCTAAGCGATTTATTTACTGGATTGCATACTATTTATTCGATTTTTCAACACATTTTTAGTACTTCGCTAAGGCGGGATATGTTTATCTTCAAATAGAGGGATTTCCCTCTTTATCTACTTCTCCTGTTGGGCTCAAATCAAGTCTCTTCAATTGATAGTAATAATGATTGAAGAGCAATACTTGATGCCCAGAGTAATAGGTGAATAGTATTCATTACTTTATCTAATAATGTAAATTAAAAATTGTATTATAAATCTTAAATTGTGTTTTTATATTTAGGCATGGATTATTGATTTTATAATTAATTAGGCGCAAGATGACGTACAAAATAAAATAGCATAGATAATATGCAGAATTACACTAGGAAGTAACTTTTTCATTACATGTTTCAGCAGAAATGGAGCGAATTAGTTTTCTCTGTTTTTATTTCTATTAGAGATTTGTGTATGTTGAGAATCATTAGTGCAGATAAATTCATCTCTTCAAGATTTATCTTAGAGTACAGCAAGGCTGAGTTCGCTTCTTTATTAGGCGTTTCCGTTGCTAAGATAAGTAATATTGAAAGTGGAAAATCTTCAATCCCCCCGGTGTACGATTACGCCATTAATTATTTACTTAGTGAGCATCCTTTTAAAGATAGTGCTGTTGACGCTTTATGCTCTCACGAAACGTTAAACTTTGCTCGGCGTATTGACGTCAACACCAAAGTAAAGCGCCTGTCCTGCAAGCGCTGCGATAGCCGAAGGCTGCACGTTATGGCAGGAATGAGTGGGTTGTATTTTGTTGAGTGTATGGATTGTAAACATACCATGTACTCGTCAGGCATGTCTGTAAAGCGTTATCAACAATGGTCGAATGGTGGAGTCAAGCTAGATAGTCATTTATTCAATTAAGTTGTTTTTTCTTTATATCCAAAGTAAAGAGCCATCAATACATGTGTTGATGGCTCTTTTATTATGTGTTTAAATTTGGTTAAAAGTGGAGTGTTTTAAACTGCAATAATATAATTTAACTTATTATATAGTGATGGAAATCTCAAAACTTTATTTTCTTATAATAACCTTCTTTTTAATAATGGGCGTTGTCACATAATTATTGAAGGATCTTTCCTTTTAGGTGCGTTTCAATATCATTGAGATAGAAATTGGAAAGTGATGAAAGTCTCTAAATTTTAATTCGATAAAATAAGTCTTTTAAATATGAAAATTTAATCACGAAATTTGTAATTTGAATTTTAAATAAATATTTCGTTTGTAATATCTGTCCTTGTCATTTTTAAAGAACAAAAAAGAGATATTTCAAATGAAACGTTTAATTATAGGTGTTAGTAATTACATGCCTGAAGACTTTAGCTTATTAGCTGAATCTTTAGATGAACAATTTAATCGTCACTTACTGCCTTTAGAACAAGTTGAATTAACCGACGTTGGTGCAGCTATTATTACGTCAGCAGACATTAAAGCGGGTCTGCACAGAATGATTTCGGAAACAGGGTACGGAATTCCTGTTTTCTTAGTGACCGATGAAACTCCAGTTTCGGCAGAAGATTACGTTTGGTTAACGGGGGTTATTGATTTAGAAAGACAATCTATCGATTACTACTGCCGTCAAATTAATGAAGCCGTGACTAAATATGAGTGTCGTCTGCTCCCTCCTTTCTTCAAGCAATTAACGCACTACGTTGAGATGGGTAACTCGGCGTTTGACTGTCCAGGGCACCAAGGTGGTCAGTTCTTCAAAAAACACCCTGCTGGTAAACAATTCTACGATTTCTTTGGTGAAAACCTATTCCGTAGCGACTTGTGTAACGCGGACGTGGACTTAGGTGACTTACTGATCCACGAAGGTTCTGCACACCAAGCGCAAGCACACGCTGCAAAAGTATTTAACGCTGACAAAACTTACTTCGTACTCAACGGTACTTCTGCTTCAAACAAAGTGGTGTGTAACGCGCTAGTAACTGAAGGCGATTTGGTATTGTTCGACCGCAATAACCACAAGTCGAATCACCACGGCGCGCTAATCCAAGCGGGTGGTATGCCAGTTTATCTAGAAACGGCGCGTAACCCTTGGGGCTTCATTGGTGGTATGGATGAGCACTGTTTCGATGAAGAGTATATTCGTGCTCAAATCGCGAAAGTATCTCCAGAGCGTGCACGAGATGAACGTCCGTTCCGCCTGGCCATCATCCAGTTGGGGACTTACGACGGTACAATTTATAACGCTCGTTACGTCATGGATAAGATCGGCCACCTTTGTGACTACATCTTGTTTGACTCGGCATGGGTAGGCTATGAGCAGTTCATCCCTATGATGAAAGATTGTTCGCCACTGCTACTGGATCTGAAACCAGAAGATGCGGGTGTGATCGTGACCCAGTCTGTTCACAAGCAACAAGCTGGTTTCTCTCAAACGTCGCAAATCCACAAAAAAGACCGCCATATCAAAGGCCAAGCTCGTTACTGCAATCACAAACGCTTTAACAACGCGTTTATGATGCACGCATCGACATCTCCGTTCTATGCGTTGTTTGCAGCATTGGATGTGAACGCGAAGATCCACGATGGTGAAGCAGGCTTACGTTTATGGAGCGACGCGGTTAAGACAGGTATCGAAGCGCGTAAAGAAATTCTCAAAAGTTGTGAGTTAATTCGTCCGTTCATTCCAAATGAAATTGAAGGTCAACCTTGGGGCAGTTACGACACGGATGTGATCGCGACCAACAAGAAGTTCTTCATGTTCGAGCCAGATGCAAACTGGCACAAGTTTGAAGGTTATGGCGAAGGTCAATACTTTGTTGACCCATGTAAATTGTTGCTAACCACGGCAGGTATTGCCGAAGACGGCAGCTACGCAGATTTCGGTATTCCGGCAACGCTATTGGCGAACTTCCTTCGCGAAAACGGCATCATCCCTGAGAAGTGTGACTTGAACTCCATCTTGTTCCTACTCACTCCAGCGGAAGATATGGGTAAGATCCGTCACCTTGTCGCGCAAATCAACCGATTTGAAAAATTCATTCGTGATGATGCACCTCTCAGTATCGTGCTACCAGGCGTCTACGAAGCGAACAAAGAGCGCTACCGTGGTTACACCATCCGTCAGCTATGTCAGGAAATGCATGACATGTACAAAGAGCTGAACGTGAAACAGCTACAAAAAGCGATGTTCCGCAGTGAATACTTCCCACAAATGGTTCACAAACCAGACGTGGCAACACGTAAATACTTCCGCGGTGAATGCGATTACCTACCACTTAAAGAGGCCGTCGGCCGCGTAGCCGCCGAAGGTGCACTGCCTTACCCTCCAGGCATTATCTGTGTGATCACTGGTGAAATCTGGACTCAACAGGTGGTGGATTACTTCTTATCTCTAGAAGAAGGCATCAACCGATTCCCAGGCTTCGCGCCAGAAATTCAAGGTGTGTACCTTGAAGATGTCGACGGTCGCACTACCGCACATTGCTATGTCCTAAAAGATTAATCTACCCGTTCGCACCACGCTCCAGCGTCGGTGCGAACCGCTTATTCGTGGAGAATAATTTATGAGTACTGAAACTAAAAAAATGTCGGTGGTGCAGTTAACCATTCTGACGTTCATCAACATGGCTGGCTCCGGTATCATTATGCTGCCAAGTAAACTGGCGCAAGTGGGCACCATTTCTGTGTTGTCTTGGCTGATCACGGCAGCGGGCTCTTTGGCGTTGGCTTATGTGTTTGCAAAATGTGGTCGCTTTAGTAAACGTGACGGCGGTATGAACGGTTACGCGTCTTACGCATTCGGTAAATCGGGTGCGTTTATGGCGGGCTGGACTTACGGTTTGTCGCTCCTTATTGCGAATATTGCGATCGCGATTACCTGTGTGGGTTACGGCTCCGCATTTTTTGAAGTGACCCTATCTCCGGTCGAAACCTGTTTGTACACCATCGCCATTCTTTGGATTTGTACTTTCGCTAACTTCGGTGGTGCGAAAATCACAGGTCAAATCGGTACCTTCACGGTATGGGGTGTGATCCTACCGGTATGTTCGCTAGGTATTGTTGGTTGGTTCTGGTTTAACCCAACCATGTACATAGAAGCTTGGAACCCACACCACCTGCCATTTGGTGAAGCTGTGAGTGCTTCTATTGCCATGACACTATGGGCGTTTCTTGGTCTTGAATCGGCCTGTGCGAACTCAGAAGCGGTAGAAAACCCAGAGAAGAACGTACCAATCGCAGTATTGGGCGGTACGTTGATTGCTGCGGTGGTTTACATTGTATCGACAAACATCTGTTCTGGTATCGTTGCAAACTCTGAGCTTGCCGCTTCTACCGCGCCATTCTCAACCGTATGGTCTGTGATGCTTGGCTCAGCAGCAGGTAAAGCGGTTGCTGGTATGGCGGTATTGGCTTGTGCGGGTTCTCTATTAGGTTGGCAGTTCACTATCGCGTCAGTGTTCAAATCATCTTCTGATGCGGGCTTCTTCCCTAAATTGTTCTCTCAAGTGGACAAACGTGGTACGCCAATCAAAGGTATGGTGGCCATCACGGTTATCCAATCGGTGCTGTCTTTAATGACTATTTCTCCAACGCTGAACGAGCAGTTCGAAGCGCTGGTTAACCTAGCGGTAGTAACGAACGTTATTCCTTACATCCTATGTATGGGCGCAATTTTCATCATGCAGCAAGTGGCGCACGTGCCAGAGCGAGAGATGAAAACCACCAACATTATCGCTCTGATTGGTTCTCTATACAGCTTCTACGCGCTATATGGTTCTGGCTACGAAGCGATGATGTGGGGCTCAATCGTCACCTTCCTAGGCTGGAGTGCTTACGGTCTGATTGCTGCCAAGCATGAGCCTTTAGCAAATTAAAAAATAATAATGAAAGAGCCTTCCCAAACGCGGTGTGGAAGGCTCTTTGTTTTTAGGCGCTTATGCCAAGCCCAAGTCAGAACAAGGCTCTTGGGAATAAATATCCAATGATGTGAAAACTCATTTTCGACATTTGGAGGACGAAAGATGATAAGTCAACCTGTTAAAATCGGTGACGATACCGCCGTAGTCATTCCAAGCGTAATCCTGACTCAACTCGGGATAAGGGAAGGAGATACCCTAGAAATCGCACTGAATAAAGACAAAATGGAAATCAAGAAGATGGTGTTGAAAACCAGCGCTCCAACTTACTCTGAAGAAGTTAACGAGAATTGAGTTAGAGAATCTTGGTTTGTCGGATACACTACTGGTTTCGCAAAACTGGCGCTTGCCGCTGTCTTTGAACTATCGATAACAACAATAAGAGGTAAGGTACTATGCAAGGTATCCTCTCTATACAATCTCATGTTTCTTTTGGTCATGCTGGTAACAGCAGTGCCGTTTTCCCAATGCAACGCATGGGCTTCGAAGTATGGCCGATTCATACCGTTCAATTTTCTAACCACACGCAGTATCAAGAAGGCTGGACTGGGCGAACGTTTGCGGCTGAAGACATCAGCGAGTTAGTTCGTGGTCTTAGTAACATCGGTGCATTGGAAAAGTGCCAAGCGGTGTTGACGGGCTACCAAGGCAGCGCAGAGCAGTGCCTTGCTGTTGAAGAAACTGTGACGAAGGTGAAGCAAGCGAACCCGAAGGCACTTTATGTTTGCGACCCTGTGATGGGCGCGCCAGACAAAGGCTGTATTGTGGCGCCGGGTATTGCAGAAAACTTGTTAAACCGTCTGATGCCAATGGCAGATGTGATCGTGCCTAACCAGTTCGAGCTAAGCCAATTTGCAGAGATGGAAATCCACTCGTTAGACGATGCGATCACGGCATGCCAACGTGCACTAGCGAAAGGTCCAAAAGTTGTGCTAGTTAAGCACCTTTACTGCCTAGAGAATGGCAGCTTCAACATGTTACTGGCAACGCAAGAAGGCATTTACTTAGCGAAGCGCCCTCAGTTTGAGTTTGCCAAACAACCTGTGGGTGTAGGCGACCTTATTTCGGCGATCTTCACCGCTGGATTATTGAAGGGTTGGTCTCCTAAACAAGCTTTCCAACACTGCCATGACGCGTGTTACGGGGTATTAAGCGCCACTTACCATGCAGGGGAGTGGGAGCTGCAAACTATCGCGGCACAGCAAGAGTTTGTTGAGCCAAGTAAGCATTTCTCAATTGAAGAGGTGGCTCTGGCCACCGCGTAATTGAGCGCAAATAATTAGTATATAAAAAAGGGGAGCCATCATCGGCTCCCCTTTCTATTTGTTCTGTCAGTCTTACTGAGCTTTTTGCTGTTCTGATTTACAAACTGCTGCTGTGAAGACAACGTCTGTTGAACTGTTTAGTGCAGTTTCAGCAGAGTCTTGAATCACGCCGATGATGAAGCCAACCGCTACAACCTGCATTGCTACGTCGTTTGAGATACCAAACAGACCACACGCAAGTGGGATAAGTAGTAGCGAGCCACCTGCAACACCTGATGCGCCACATGCAGAAACCGCAGCCACAATACTTAGCAGTAGCGCAGTCAGTAGATCAACTTCAATACCCATAGTGTGCACTGCTGCAAGCGTTAGCGTTGTGATAGTGATTGCAGCACCAGCCATGTTAATGGTCGCACCTAGTGGGATAGATACTGAGTACGTATCTTCGTCCAGTTTTAGCTTCTCACATAGTGCCATGTTTACTGGGATATTCGCCGCACTTGAACGAGTGAAGAACGCGGTTACACCACTTTCACGTAGGCAACGGAATACAAGTGGGTAAGGGTTTTGCTTAGTTTTAACGAACACGATCGCCGGGTTTACAACGAGTGCGATGATCATCATAGCGCCAAGAAGAACCGCCAGAAGGTGTGCGTAGCTTGCTAGTGCGCTAAAGCCTGTTGTTGCGAACGTTGAAGCAACTAGGCCAAAGATACCAAATGGTGCAAGACGAATGATAAAGCGAACAATGTGAGACACGCTGTGGCTGAGATCTTCAAACACGGCTTTCGTTGTTGCAGATGCGTGGTGTAGCGCAAGACCCAGACCCACACCCCAAGCAAGAATGCCGATGTAGTTTGCTTCTACTAGTGCATTTACTGGGTTGTCGACCAGTTTAAACAACAGTGTGCGTAGAATTTCAGCAATACCTTGAGGCGGCGTTGCACCTTCAGCGCCGGTGACAAGCGTTAAATTGGTCGGGAAAAGGAAGCTTAGAACCACTGCTGATAGCGCCGCGAAGAACGTACCCATCAGGTACAGTACAACGATTGGACGCATGTACGTGTGCTGGTTTTTCTTTTGGTTCGCAATTGAAGCGGCAACCAAAATAAACACAAGGATTGGCGCGATCGCTTTAAGAGCACCAACAAAAAGGCTACCAATTAATCCTGCACTTTCGGCATGGCTTGGGGAAATTGTGGCGAGCAAAATACCAAAGACAATACCGACAAGGATCTGGACGACGAGGTTACCACGAGCAAATCGGGCAACGAGGCTGTTGTGTTGCATACATCATTCCTGCAATTTTATGCCAGAGCGAGCAGGGCAATAGTCCATCATTACACGGCGATAATGCCCTTGTATTGCAAGGGGTGAGCATTGCTTCTGGTCACTAAGACACATGATTATCAATTATCCTGTTTTTATAAATTCAGCCATTTTCTTGCTGAATATCACATATCTTAGCTTGGTAATATTTTGTGTCTAGTTTTAGTTTGTTTTTGGATTAAATGTTTGCTCAATGTTATTTAAATAAGATTTTTATGTTGAAAATTATCATTAGTTATGAGTAATGGTTTTTAATAAAGTTGTTAAAAAGGAGACTTTCGTCTCCTTTGATTTTATTGACAACTCAAACGTAACAAATCAATAACTTTGTTGGCGCCTGCGCTTATCACTCATGGCATTTCGAGTGAGTTTCCCGAACTGTCGACTTTGAGCTCGTTGTTCTGCCAAAGTCGCGCCGTTAAAGGCTTGTTCTCGCAATAGTTTTTGATAGTTATTGAAACGACGAACCTCCAGTGTGCCATTTTCAATCGCAGCTTGAACTGCGCAACCCGGCTCAGTTTGATGCTGGCAATCACCAAAGCGACAACGTTGAGCGAGACCCTCAATGTCAGAAAATGCTTCACTGACGCCCACTTCGCAGTCTGCTAGTTGAAGCTCGCGCATTCCCGGAGTATCAATCAAGATGCCGCCATCAGGTAATAGATGGATAGAGCGCGATGTGGTTGTATGTCGCCCTTTGCTATCGTCTTCACGAATATGCCCAGTCGCCTGTTCTTGCTGCCCGAGTAATGCATTCACAAGAGTTGATTTGCCAACGCCTGAAGAACCGATAAAAGCGACGGTTTGTCCTTCTTCGCACCAGCTCATGAGTGTAGAAGCACTCTCTGTTTCTAAGCCGTTGACTGTCTCTATGACTAATAGAGGGTCGAGCTTCTGTACTTGGCTTTTTAGTTCATCAATGTTGTCACACAAATCGGCTTTGGAAAGCACGATGACGGGTTCGACTTCGGCTTCATGAGCCAAGGCGAGATAGCGTTCAATACGACTTAAATTGAAGTCGTCGTTAAGGGAACAGACGATAAAAACGGTATCCACATTTGCGGCGATGAGCTGCTCTGCCACTTTGCTGCCTGCTGCTTTGCGGCTAAAGAGGCTCAAGCGATCCAGTAAGCGAACAAATTGCTGATCGTCATTTAAGATAACCCAGTCTCCGACGGTCATATTAGGCAGAGAGTGGTGGGCATTGAGGTGGACTTGCCCCGTTTCTGTCGCCAATAGGTAACCACTTCGGTGATGCGCAATCACACGTGCAAAGATAGTGTCGTCGTAATCGTCTAGTGTCAGTTGTTGCTGAAAAAATGGTTTCCAACCCAATCGTTTTAGTGGGTTTGAAGTTGAAATTAATGTGTCACAAAAAGTATGTGTTTGATTCATTGTTGAATTATCCCAGACGCAAAAAAGCGCCGTAATACAAATCGCATTAGGGTCTAATTCGGATAGAGTTGACCCCGGTGAAGACCGGGCAGAGAAGGGGAGTTGTGGCTATGCCACGCAATTGGTGCGGTTAGGGTTACCCTTGCGATGCCCAGTTAGTGTTATTCAATACAATCATCATGTGTCCTCTTCGTTGGTTAATAAATAAGTGAATTAATTAAGCCAAGAGAGTATAACCGCCCTTTTTCTTAGAGGGTAGCTATACAGCGAAAATATTAGCTTTGTTTGTTGATGCGCTCTTCCATTATCTGCGAATACGTGTTGGCTTTTAAGCCGTATATGATTTGGACATGACGCTCATCCAGTATCACGACGCCATGCGCGCCATGATTTTTGAGTGCATTTTTATCGATGATGGACGTCGTTCTAAGGGTAAGACGCAGCCGAGTCGCGCATGCCCCAGTTTCTAGCAGGTTTTCTATCCCCCCAATGGCGTCAATGATCGTATCGACGTCTTGTTCGACATTGGGGTTGGTTTGAGTTAGGAAACTGAAAAACTGTTTCAGCACTGACTTAACTGTCATTTGAGGAGCCTTCAGTCGTCAGTTTTGAAATGGCTTCAACAATCGGTGCCGGCGAGAGTGTATGCGGTACCTTGGTGATTAACGTGCCATCCGGCTTCAAGAAGTAAAAGTAAGAGCTGTGATCAAGCGTGTATTTGAGCTCCGAGCCTTCCAATTCGGTTTTGCGGAAAATAACACCATAGTTGTGTGCCAAAGGTGTGGTTACATCAAGCGGTGCCGATAGGCCTTCAATCATTGGATGGAAGTAATGGGCATATTTCGCCGAGGCATCGGCCTCATCACGCTCTGGATCTAAAGAAATGAACATTGGGCGCAGTTGCGCTTTTTGCGCTTCATCGATCTGATTTAGGGCTCCTGCTAGCATAGCAAGCGAAGTTGGGCAAACATCCGGGCAGCGAGTAAAACCAAAATAGACGACTCGAATGCGAGGGTCATTCACATCGAAGATATTGACGGCTTGGTTATTTTCCCCAAACAATACCGTTTGTTGAGACGTGGAACTATCCACTTGCTCTGGCTTCGTTTTCTGATTATCTAAATAGCTTTTTACGCCAAACCCGAGGGCGAAAGCAACTACGAGAAATAGGGACCAATTGCGGCTCATAACGATTCCTTATCTTTGCATTTTTATAGCAGGGTAAACGGTACTCTCTCCATCACTGAGTTCACCAACCCAGGTCATGGCGTCTTGAGTGCAAACCGGCAGAATGATGTCACCTTGATATCGACCGGGAGCGACTTGCTTCAGTAAAAACTTGGGTTCTCCCATCTCCATTTCTCTTCCTGAAAGGCTTAGGACGAGTTGCTCAGCATCGCTTGTGCGCCACTCAACATTCAGAGTAGTAGGGACCAAGGGTTGAGCAGTATCTGCGTTGAGCGTCATCGTAACATTCTCTTGAACGCACGAGGCAGTAGAGAGAAAGCAATACTCATCTATCGATTTGATCGGAGTGGATGAAGAAAAGCTTTTTAGTAACGTCGGGGCATAAAATCCCGCAACCAGTGCGGCTGAAACAGCGGCGATTTGTAACACTTTCATTAAGGTTCAGCATTTATCACTTAACATTACCTGCATCGTAGCACAGAAGCGTCATTCGCCAACTCGTGGCCTAGATAAATTGTGCGTTGTGCCTCGATGACAGAGATCAAAATAACCGCGCGGTGTAGGGGTTGTTGAATCAAGCCCATAAAGATTTTCAATTGCGATGATTTTCTCTTTGCCAACAAACAAGAACGAAGCCAATTGGCTCCGTTCTTGTTTGTTGATTCCGTATTGATTTGATACCGCAGTTACTTGTCTGAATCTGCAAATTTTTCGAGACTCAAAACCAGCGCAATGGCAGCAAGCATCATCACAACGGCAAGCACTAACTGAGAAGGTTGTGATGTCACGTGTTCAAATTCAAATGGTGATAGGTTGTGTTGTAGCAAGGGCACTTGCTCACCCTTGGAATTGGTACGCCAAGTGATGGTTTCTTTCCAAGGCCAAATTTTTGGTAACGTACCAATCATTAAGCCTGTCAAAAACATCAGAGTGAAATCGCGGAACTTGCGTAGTAACCACGACAATAGATGCGAAAAGGACAGCAAACCAATCACACAACCTGACAAAAACAGCGCCAATGTATCGACTTGGAAACCTTTCACGGCGGCTAATACTGGCGCATACATCCCAATCAATAACAAGATAAAGCTGCCAGAGATGCCCGGTAAGATCATCGCGCAAATCGCGATAGCACCAGCGAACAATGTGTTAATGGCCGTTGGTTCCATGTGCAGAGGTTTAAGCACGGTGATGCTGTAAGCAAACCCGACACCAACAAGTAAAGTCACGAAGCGGATAAGATCACGTTGTTCAACCTGACGAATAATGTGATAGACCGATACCAAAATCAGACCAAAGAAAAATGACCAAAGTGGGATGGGGTGTGTGTCAAGAAGCCAAGTGATCAACTTTGCTAGCGTAGCAATGCTGGTGAAAATACCGGCAAACAGAGCGATAAGGAAGAAACCGTTGATGTGATTAAAGGCGGCTTTAACCCCTTTTTTTCGCCAAATAGAGAAAAGTGATGGGTTAATGCGTCGAATGCTCTCAAGCAGCGTATCGTAAATGCCGGTGATAAACGCGATGGTGCCGCCTGATACGCCAGGAACAACATCTGCTGCGCCCATGGCGATTCCTTTGAAGAAAGTAATTAAGTAGTTCATTGCTCTAATGCTAAGTCGTTTCGATGGCACAGAGTATACAAACATTGCGACGAAAAAAGTATGAAATAGTGCTGTAGCTACTGGGTTTTATATCCAAGTAATTGCTTATTTTTGTTACAGGTTATGAGGTGATTCCAATGCAACGATCTCTTAATATTTGGTTTACATTATTGAGATGATTAACTGTACTATCAATGGCTACGTTTGTTGCATTATGCAAATGCAATTTGATAATTAAATTTGCGTTTTGCTAAATTTTATATAGACAAATTCACTTTATATGAGATCCTGTGCCCAAAAATAAGTCTTTGCATTTTGGCATGATTAATGCATAATACTGCTCGACCCTTCTTAAGCCGAGGGTCACCTAGCCAACTGACGTTGTTAGTGAATACAATTTGTTCACACTAAATATAAGCCAATCGCGATTATTGCGGTTGGCTATTTTTTTATATGAACAACGTTACTTACGTGCTTTGCAAATTGCACTTCCCTCGTTCTAGACTCATAAAAAAGGGCTGACTCATCACGCCAACCCCTTGTATTTCACTTTAGGTTTTAATCTGTTTTCTCGAGCTGATCAGTACCCCATCAACTGGAGTAAATTTTCAGCTGTCACAATGGCTTCTTTACGATTGGCGATATTGAGCTTTTGGTACAAGTTGCGAATGTGGGTTTTAATCGTGGTGCCTGCCACATCAAGCTCTTGCGCGATTTGCTCATTACTGAAACCAGAATAAATCAAACCAAGCACCTGCCACTCACGTTGAGTCAGTGGGCTTGTGCGAACCAGTTCCGGTACGTTAGGGTGGTTTACCAGCTTCTCAATGAAGTCTTCATCAAAGTGAATAGAGCGGCTGCGCTGATTGGAGGAAATATCCTTCATCAATTGTTGAGCGCGGTGACGTTCTAGATCGCCTAACTCATGGCGGAGGCTTAACTTCTCCAGTAGTCCGCCAATGGTGGCGCCATCAATGAGGAAATTACCTACCATCCCCGTCTGGTTTGTCATCACTAACGCTTCTTTTAGCAATGCTTTTGCTTGCTCTTCGTCTTTTTGGCGAGCAGCAAACACCGCTTCGACCACTAAGTTGCGATTAGTATCTGTGATCAGGTTGGTTCGACGAGCTTCACTTTGGAGGAAATCCAATGCTGTGCGCGCTTCGGTATATTGACCTAAGTTGATGTGTGCGCGTGCAATGTTACGCCATTGCAATTGTGAAAAGTGGTTGCATGCCGATTCAGGACGAACTGCAGTGTTGAGCCATTCTTGCATTGCATCGGTATTCCCGCGCGCTTGCCAAAACAGGATCAACGATAGTGAAGCGTTTGCTGTCCAATCTACGTGGTAAGTCGACTGCTTCATCAAATGTTGAATGTGCTCAATGAATTTACCGGCTTTGTCTAGCTCGCCACGGCCAACCGCAATACGCGCCAGCATCGAGTAGCTGTGTAAGTGCTTACTTGGCGAATGGTTTTCGAGAATTTGCAGACCTCGGTAGGCACATTCTTCTGCTTCATCAAGTCGGTTCCAGCACCAAAGCACTTGCGCTCGAATACGCAGCAAAAACTCGTGCAGAGGAACATGTTGAAGTTGCTGATCTTCAATCAGGCGGAATGCGGAATCTTGCAGCTCAAAGGCGGCTTGTACGTAACCTTGCGCAATCAAAATCTCGCTTTGTTGTAAAATCGCCCATAACGCTTGGTGGTAAACTTGGTACTGACGCGCCAATTTTTCGGTTTGTTGCATCATCGGTAACGCGCGGTCGAGTTTACCTAGCACGTGGTTAACTTCGCCAACAACCGAAGTTGCCACAATGCGGCTACGGTAAATCGTGTTATCAAGTTGGCTAAGTGCTAGCTCCGCTAATTCGAGTGCTTTCTCTGGCTGGTTGCTGTTGATAGCTACTTGAGCAAGCAGCGCGTTTGCTTGACCTTGATAATGAATATCCAACTCAATGTTACGCTTTTTATGCTCCTCTTCCGCTTCTTCAAGCAGGTGGCCTACTTGGTTATAACGGTGTTGACTTTGAGCCAACCAAGCTCGGAGCATCGTAAGTTTTGGGTGGCTGAACAGAAGCTCAGCATCCAACTTATTAATTGAGCTTTCCAGTGTGCTGAGCTCGCCTTGGTTAAACATCTTCCAGCCGAATTCGTTTAGAATTTCTACCACCAAGTCTTTATCGTTCGACTTTTGTGCATGGTGAATCGCTTGGTGCGGTGCTTTTTGTTGTAACCAGGCAACAGCTGCATTGCGGTGGAGATCTTTTTCTTGCTGAGGAATACGCGCTTGGCGCTCATGAGACAAAAACTCGCCAAATAAGTTATGGAATCGGAACCAGTTTTGCTCCCCTTCGAGTGGGTAGATGAATAAGCCGTAGCGGTTTAATGATTCGATCAAACCAAGCGCATCTTCGCGTTGGGTGAGGGCAAACACCAACTCATCATTGAAGTGGTCAAGCACGGAAACTTGCATCAAGAAATGACGAGTTTCGTGATCGAGTAGGTCAAATACTTCTTCGACCAGATAATCCCACAAATGCGCGTGATTGAACTGTGATACCGACTCTACGGTTTGCGCCAATGTGCGGTTTTGATGTTGCGCTTGTAACGCGATCAACTGCATCGCCGATGGCCAACCTTCCACATAGGTTCTGAGGCTGTTTGCCATGTCTTCGTCGATGCCATCGGCAATACGCTGATTAAAGAAGCGAGTCGTTTCTTCGGTATCGAACGCCAACATCTCGTTGCCGATTTCGATCATTAAATCACGAACACGTAAGTTTGCAGTACCCAGAGGCGGCGCTGCACGACTTGTTACCACAACGGTGAGGTTGTCTGGCATGTGTTTTAAGAAGAAACGCATGGATTCATGAATTTCATCGTTGGTGATCAAGTGATAGTCATCCAGCACCACGTAGCACTCTTGATGAAAATCAGCCATTTCCGCGAATACTTCGCTGAATAAAGAACGTAGAGAAGAGATCTGGCGTTTTTCCGCCAGTTTTTGTGCGTTAGAGCAACTGAAGTTGGTGGCTTTGTTTAATGCTTGAAGCAGGTAGTTCACAAAACGAAAGCCGTCGTTATCGCTGTCATCAATGCTGTACCAACCGACGTTTGGTTTATCGGATAGCCACTGCGCTGCCATGGTGGTTTTTCCGTAACCTGCAGGGGAGCGGAATAAAACCAATTTGTAGTAAGGCGCTTGCTGTAGTAAGTCCAACACTCGTGGGCGCACGATGGCATTGTGCAGGCGTCCTGGTCGAGTAAGCTTAGATGGAATCCACATTAGTAATTATGTCCTTATTTATGTATACCCAAGTGATTGCGACATGATCATTTCAGTAAGGCCCCCTCGAAAGCTTCGTCTTACTGAATGATGTCATCAGCATCAAAAACTGCTTGAATGCCGGTTGATGTCGCCTCTTGTTGGGGCTTGCATCCGTCTGAAAAACCATTCCATACGGTCACTTAGATATAAAAGCTAGCGAAAACTAGAAATAACTCACACCGCCTAATTCTAGTTTGTATAAAAAGCGTACAATCCTGTGAGCCGTGTGGGATGTTACGACATCAGAAATGTCCGTTACTTTGATCCACTTCCTAATTCTCAAGGGTTGATGGATTTACCATCAACTACGCCCTTTATTTGTGATTCTTGTCACTTAAATATCTTTTGTGTCGAGTGTATTAAGATCTCGTTGCACATCGATTATGAAAAATCTTTCCATGTTAACCAAGTTAATGTGACCAATATTACAATTTTCACATCATCAGATGAGTGGGCTATAAAAAGCGTCATGAACGGGTTTTAACCTTTCTCATATTCCATTGTGATCAAAATCACTAAGAACTGGAGCAAAGCTCACTTTGTTGAGATTTGGATCACTAACCTAGCAATGGTACCCCCTCTACGCCCTCAGCCCTCCTCCTTCAAAGGAGGAGAATTAGGAGGATGTTTATTCACAGAGGTAAATGCACGATGTATGGCAGATGAATTACCAAAAGACGTGAGAATTTCGTAATGAAACCTACTCAACAAAAACAATTTGACAAGAAGTCGTTCCAAGAAAGCGTAAAGAAACACCTATCTGTAACTTACGCTCACACGATTGAAAACGCAGACAGCCGAGCTTGGTACCTAGCAATGGGTCATGCACTGGCTGAGTTCACTACTTTAGATTTGCTTGCTACTGAAGAAGATCCACGCATTAAAAGTGCGAAGAGCGTTAACTACCTTTCGCTAGAATTCCTTATCGGTCGTTTGACGGGTAACAACCTAATCAGCATGGGTTTGTACGAACAAGTAACAGAAGCAATGGCTGAACTGGGTTACAACCTAACTGACCTGCTAGAAGAAGAACGTGACCCATCATTGGGTAACGGTGGTCTTGGTCGTCTAGCGGCATGTTTCATGGATTCATGTGCGGCACAAGAATTCCCAACCGTCGGTTACGGCTTGCACTACGAATACGGTTTGTTCAAACAGTCTTTCAAAGATGGTCGCCAGCAAGAAGCACCTGACGCATGGCGTGGTATAGAAGGCTACCCTTGGGAAATTGCTCGTCCAGAACTTGCACAAGAGATCGGTTTCTACGGTCACGTTGAAGTGGTTAACGAGAACGGTAAAGAAGTTCGCAAATGGGTTCCTGGCATGTCTGTAAGAGCAATGCCTTGGGATCTACCAATTGTGGGTTACGAATCAGACACGGTTTACCCGCTACGTCTTTGGGAATGTCAGGCAATTGCACCATTCTCGCTAGCAAGTTTTAACAACGGTGACTACTTCGAAGCGCAGCACGCACTGATCGACGCAGGCAACATCACTAAAGTGCTTTACCCGAATGACAACCACGAGAAAGGTAAAACACTTCGTCTAATGCAACAGTACTTCCACTCAGCTGCGTCTGTACGTGACATCCTACGTCGCCACGAAGCAGCTGGCTACTCGCTAGCGGATCTACCGAAGCAAGAGACTATCCAGCTTAACGATACGCACCCAACGATTGCGATTCCTGAGCTAATGCGCATCCTGATGGACGAAAAAGGTCTAACTTGGGAAGCGGCTTGGGAAATCAGCTCTCAAACATTCGCGTACACAAACCACACGCTACTTCCAGAAGCACTAGAGACATGGCCAGAGTCGCTAATTCAGCACCTACTACCACGTCACATGGAGATCATTTACGAGATCAACCACCGCTTCCTACAAGACGTACGTGCAATGTGGCCGGGTGATGTTGCGAAACAACAGAAGCTTTCTATCATCGAAGAAGGTTTCCACCGCATGGTTCGCATGGCAAACCTATGTGTAATTGGCTCTTACGCAGTAAACGGTGTAGCGGCACTTCACTCTGAATTGGTTAAGAAAGACCTGTTCCCAGAGTTCCACGAAATGTACCCAACACGTCTACACAACGTAACGAACGGTATTACGCCACGTCGTTGGTTGAAGTTCTGTAACCCAGGTCTTTCTAAGCTAATCACAGAGAAAGTCGGCCCAGAATGGCCTGCGAAACTAGAGCAACTAGAAGGCATCGCTAAGTACGCCACTGACGAGAAATTCCAGAAAGAATTCATGGCAGTGAAGAAAGAGAACAAAGAACGCCTAGCTAACTGGGTGAAAGAGAACATGGGTATCGAACTCGATACTAATGCGATCTTCGATGTTCAAATCAAGCGTCTGCACGAGTACAAGCGCCAGCACTTAGACCTTCTACACGTACTGTCTCTGTACCATCGCATTATTAACGAACCAGGCTTCGAATGTGTGCCTCGCGTTGTGTTCTTCGCAGCGAAAGCGGCACCGGGGTACCACCTAGCGAAAGAAATCATTTTCGCTATTAACAAGATTGCTGAGAAAGTGAACAACGACCCTCGCATCGGCAACAAGCTGAAAGTGGTCTTCATTCCTGATTACCGTGTGAGCATGGCTGAAATTATTATTCCTGCGGCGGACGTATCACAACAAATTTCACTTGCGGGTAAAGAAGCATCAGGTACTGGTAACATGAAGATGGCGCTTAACGGTGCCCTAACGATCGGTACGATGGATGGTGCTAACGTTGAGATTCGTGAAGAAGTAGGCGATGAGAACATCTACATCTTCGGTCTAGACGTTGAAGGTGTGAAAGCGCTGAAAGCTCAAGGTTACAACCCATTTGATTACTACAATGCGGATCACCTACTCAAAGCGTCTATGGACCTACTACTGGGTGAAGAATTCACTCCAGGTCAACCAGGCTTACTGCGTGCAACGTACGACAGCCTACTAGATGGTGGTGACCCGTACTTATGTCTTGCGGACTTCGCATCTTACGTGAAAGCGCACGAAGACATGAGCGAACAATACAAAGACCAAGCTGGCTGGGCGAAGAAAGCCATTCTTAATACCGCCCTTGTCGGCAAGTTCACCTCAGATCGCTCAATTCGCGACTATGTGAACAACATCTGGAAACTAAAAGCGGTTCACCGTTAATAGAACAGAGTTAAGACCAAGGTAGCCAAGCGCTACCTTTGGTCATTTTCCAAAAGAAGTTATTGATAACAATAAAACCCTACATGGAAGGTGTTGGTATTACCTTCGGAGAAAGCGATGAAAGAACAAACAGCATTAAAGAAAGTCGCGGAAATGGCGAGATTGGCTGATAGCTATGTCAGTGCTTGGGGAGATGAGGCAAAAGTGTCTGAGGAGACGCTACGCCGCTTGCTCGCTTCGCTTGGCTACGATACTAGCAGCGATGAAAAACTATTGGCTTCTGCTGAAAAGAAACATAAAAAAGACGTACTAGCCCCTGTTCTTGTTTTACGCGACGGCGAACCAGTCGAAGTGGAACTAAACCTAGGTACGAGTGCTCGTGAGAGTGAATTCAGCTGGCGTTTAGAAACAGAACAAGGAGAGGTACTTGAAGGCTATCTTCAGTCCCAAATTGTTCGTGATGAGCGTGCTGAGGGTGGCCCTCTAGTGTTTGCATTGCCAAAGAACTTGGCTTGGGGTTATCACAAATTGATTGTCAGCCGTAAGCGTCGTAAAACGCCTTACGAGATGTCATTGATCATCACGCCGAAAGCGTGTTTCAAACAAGACGATCTAAACCAACATAAAAAGCTATGGGGTCCTAGTATCCAGCTTTACACACTGCGTACTCAGCACAACTGGGGTATTGGTGATTTTGGTGACCTAAAACAGTTGGTGAGCGATATCGCTTCTCGTGGCGGTGACTTCATTGGTTTGAACCCGATTCACTCACTGTTCCCAGCGAACCCAGAAGGCGCGAGCCCATACAGCCCGTCTTCTCGTCGTTGGTTGAATATCATGTACATCGACGTAAGTTCTGTACCTGAATTCGCACTGAGTGCTGAAGCTCAGCAACGTGTTGGCAGTGCAGAGTTTCAACAGCGTCTACAAAAAGCACGTGACTCTCATTGGGTGAACTACACAGAAGTTTCGCAACTGAAAATGAGCGTTCTTCCGCTGCTGTTTAGTGAGTTTAAAGCTCGCCATTTAGACAAAAACACCGACCGCGCTCGTGCATTCTTGGATTTTGTCGAAAAAGGCGGCGACAGCTTGTTACACCAAGCTGCATTCGATGCGCTTCATGCGGATTTACACGCAGAAGATTCAAACATGTGGGGTTGGCCTGTATTCCCTGATAAATACCGCACATTCGACGCAGCCGGCACTCAGAAATACATCAAAGACAATCAAGACCGCGTTCACTTGTACATGTACTTACAGTGGATCGCAGACGATCAAATTAAAGAAGCGCAGTCACTGGCAGAAGAAAAAGGCATGGCTGTGGGCTTGTACCGCGACCTTGCTGTCGGTGTCGCCGACTCAGGTAGCGAAACATGGGCCGACGACGGTAACTTAGTGCTAGACGCCAGCATCGGTGCGCCGCCGGATGTACTTGGTCCTCTGGGTCAAAACTGGGGTCTGCCTCCGCTTAACCCTCAAGTTTTAGAAGCGACTGGCTACGACGCGTACATCAAGTTGCTACGTGCCAACATGAAGCATTGTGGTGCATTGCGTATCGACCACGTGCTTGGCCTGCTTCGCCTTTGGTGGATTCCAAAAGGCGAGAAGGCGACAGAAGGCGCGTACTTGTACTACCCAGTGGAAGACATGCTCGCAATCCTAGCGCTTGAGTCACACCGTCATCAGTGTTCAGTGATTGGTGAAGACTTGGGTACTGTGCCAGATGAAATCGTCGATATCCTACGCGATGCAGGTGTGCACTCATACAAAGTATTCTTCTTCGAAACTTCGAAAGAAGACGGTGGGTTCATTTCTCCGAAGCACTACGCAGAGCAATCGATGGCCGCACTGTGTACGCATGACATGCCAACCCTGCGTGGTTTCTGGCACTGCGATGATTTGAAAATGGGTCGTGAGATTGGCCTGTACCCAGATGAAAAACAGTTGGAAGGCTTATTTGCTGATCGCTTGAAGTGCAAGCAAGGTATCTTAGACAGCGTTCGCTGGCACGGCTATTTACCAGAAGGCATTGGTCATGATGCTCAGTACGTACCGATGGACTCGTACCTAAGCGAAGCGCTGCAACTGCACGTAGCAGCGGGTGACTCTGCACTGCTTAGCGTTCAGCTTGAAGACTGGCTAGAAATGGATCAACCGGTCAACATTCCTGGCACGGTGGATGAGTATCCAAACTGGCGTCGTAAATTGTCGATGAACCTAGATGAAATCTTCAGCCGTGAAGATGTGAATCGCATTTCTAAACGCCTCACTGAAGTTCGCGCACAGGCGAGCAAATAAGATGCGTAGAGTGACGTAGATGAATGAGCGGATTACCAATTTTGTTAGCTCAGAGGTACGAAAGTTCCGTCTAGGTCACTCATTCCGAAAACACAATCCGTTAGGATGAAGTACCGTTATTATGCCCGCGACAATAGCGGGCATTTTTTGTTTTTGACATCGCTTGATGCATACATGTTTTAAGCGAAGTCTTTTGTGAGTTCACAACGTTGGCTGTGGAGAAACCGATGTTTGATTCAGATTTCTGGTCTTGAAAAGGATATTGGCTCTAGGGAGAAAGATTTGAAAACCACCAAAACCAAGAAAATAAAGAAACAACACGAACGCGCATACGAACTGCTTGCTGAGGCGGCTTACTCAGACCCATTTTCGGCGTTGGGGCCATTCATTGATGATGGCGAAGGATCGCTGCGAGTGTGGATGCCGGGCGCAAACAAGGTTGAACTGCTTGTTAATGGCGAACCTCGCGTGGCGCTTGAGCGTGATGGTGACAGCGGTTTTATCTTAAAAGAACAACGCGATTTACACCTGACCCACTACCGTTTGGCGGTCGATTGGAATGGTGTTGAACAAATTATTGATGACCCGTACCAGTACCACAATATTTACCAAGAGTACGATCATCTGCATACGCCCAAAGACATGTATCACTATATGGGCGCACACTTTGTCACGCTAGAACGTGGCGGTGAAAACATCTCCGGTGTTCGCTTCCTTGTCTACGCACCGCATGCATCGGCTGTTAGCCTTGTGGGGTGCTTCAACCAATGGGACGGTCGTCGTCACCCAATGCAACGTTTAGATTATGGCATTTGGGGTTTGTTCATTCCTGGCTTAGAAGAAGGCGTTCAGTACAAATTTGAGCTCAAAGGGCCAAATGGGGAAGGGCTGCCACATAAACAAGACCCTTGGGGTTTCTACTCTGAGCAATACCCATCGTTCGCATCCATTACTTACGATCACAAGCGTTACCAATGGCAAGATGCGAAATGGCAAAACCGCGCAGTGACACAAAAGCGTGATGAAGCGTTATCGTTTTATGAGCTGCATGCTGGATCATGGAAGCGCAACGAGAAAGGCGATTTCCTCAACTACCGCGAACTCGCGGAGCAGTTGGTGCCATACCTTGTGGATATGGGCTACACCCACGTTGAGCTGATGCCTGTGTCTGAGCATCCATTCTACGGTTCATGGGGCTATCAACCCGTTGGCTTGTTTGCGCCAACCAGCCGTTTTGGCTCACCTGATGATTTCAAATTCTTCGTGGATGCGTGTCACCAAGCAGGCATCGGTGTGGTGCTGGATTGGGTTCCTGCGCATTTCCCATCGGATGATCACGGTTTAGCAAACTTTGACGGCACACCGTTGTTCCACGACCCGGACCCACGTCGCGGTTGGCACCAAGATTGGAACTCATACATCTACGATTTAGGCCGTGAACATGTGCGTCGCTTCCTTGTATCGAACGCGCTGTACTGGTTTGAACAATTCCATATTGATGGCATTCGCGTGGACGCTGTCGCGTCGATGCTCTATCTCGATTATTCACGTAGCCACGATCAGTGGGTACCGAACGTCGACGGTGGCAACGAAAACTACGACGCAATCGCAACCTTAAAATGGATGAACGAAGAAGTGTACAAGCACTTCCCGAATGCGATGACGATTGCGGAAGAGTCAACGGCGTTTCCGGGGGTGTCTGCGCCAACCTTTATGGGTGGTTTAGGTTTTGGCTTCAAGTGGAATATGGGGTGGATGCACGATAGTCTTTCATACATCAAAGAAGATCCTGTTCACCGCAAATACCACCACAATACCATCACATTCCCGCTGGTTTATGCGCACAGCGAAAACTACGTCTTGTCTCTCTCTCACGATGAGGTGGTGTACGGAAAAGGCTCTATCCATAACAAGATGCCAGGTGATGAATGGCAGCAAACCGCAAACCTACGTGCATACTACGGTTACATGTATGGTCAACCGGGCAAAAAGCTGAACTTCATGGGCGCGGAAATCGGCCAAACGGCGGAGTGGAACCACGATGATCAGTTGCAATGGTTCTTGTTGGAATACGAACGTCATCAAGGCGTTCAAAAGCTGATGCGCGATTTGAACCACTTGTACCGAAATGAAGCGGCGATGCACGATCAAGATTGTGTTCCTGCTGGTTTTGAGTGGCGTCTACAAGACGAAGCGGATGCGAGTATCCTAGCGCACGAGCGTATCAGTAAAGAAGGTGAGCGTATTTTGATCATCACCAACTTTACGCCCGTACCACACGAGCGTTTTCGTTTAGGCGTTCCAAATGCAGGTCAATACGAACTACTGCTGAACACGGACGACAGCAAATACGGCGGCAGCGATTTTAAAGTGCAGACCAGTGTGAAAACGGAAAAAGTCGAAAGTGAATCACTGCCTCAATCACTTGAGCTTCGTTTACCACCACTTTCAACCGTGTTCTACAAGCTGAATAAATAATTCAGTCTAATCAAATTCTAAGCTCGTTTTACATTGTAAATCGGGCTTTTTTTGACCTATTTTTTACCTCAAAAACTTGTTGTTCCTGATTGAATCAGGCAAGCTCGCTGGTTTGTTTATCATCAATCGCTAATGCATTGGGGAACCACACATGTTGAAAAGGCTTAAGTCATTTCTATTTAAAATGGTGTTGATCTTGCTGATCGCCCCAGTCGTTTTGGTTGGTGTGGTGAAATATGTCGATCCGCCAATATGGGGATGGAAGTTAAGCCGCATTGTTGTGCCACCAAAGAACTATCCAGACAGCAGCCAACACGAATGGGTATCCTTGCCGCGTATTTCAAAAAATATGCAGTTAGCGGTGATTGCGACCGAAGACCAAAAATTCCCTCATCACTATGGATTGGACTTCGAATCGCTATTCGACGTGATTGCCGAGGCAGGTGACAATGGCCCGTCGAGAGGCGCGAGCACGATTACCCAACAAGCCGCGAAAAATGTGTTTTTGTTTCCTTCTCACTCCTACGCTCGCAAGGCTTACGAGCTTTACTTTGCTTTGCTGATGGAGCTGATGTGGAGTAAAGAGCGCATTCTCGAAGTGTATCTAAATGTGGTTGAATTTGGTCCCGGTATTTACGGTGCTGAAGCGGCGGCGCAGAATTATTTTGGTGTCAGTGCAAAGCAACTCTCGAAGTGGCAAGCAGCGCGTTTAGCCGTGGTGTTGCCAAACCCATATCGAATCAAAGTCTACCCACAAAGTGATTACACTGCTCGCCGCACAAGATGGGCAATGAATCAAATGAGCAATCTTGGCAGCGTGCAACTTTAAGTCCCTCAATCCATTGCGCTTAAATAGAACTACGCCCCTATATCAATAAAATGTGAAGCGTCACAACCTTTGGGGCGTAGGCAGTTAGAATGATGTGTTCAGTTTCTTATCTAGGCACAATTAGTGTGAATAAAACTAATAAATGTGCATGGTTACCATGTGCTGCCAATGGACTGAACGATGAAACTGAACCTGATTACCACTACTTTACTGCTTGCGTCGGCAAGTGCCATCGCCGAGCCTAACATCACCATTTCTACCACGACCAGCAGCCGTGACTTCCCATTAAGTGCAGAACAGCCTTTGGTTGTGCCTCTAACCAAAGACGGATACACGCTTAAAATCACGGGCGTTGAAGGCGACTGCATTGCCCCCGATGGTCAGAAAGTGAAGTTCAATAAACCTCTTGCGCTAAACTGCGGTAAGCCAACGGAGCTGCCATTAAAAATCCGCTTTACCGGCGATTACTCTTTTGCTTTTGATGCAGAAGCCAAAACACTGCGTTTTAAGCGTGAACCTAAGAAAGCCGCCAAGAGTGAGTTCAAACGCCCAATTCCACAAGTGCAATGTGAGGTTTACCAAGGCGGAGAAGTGACCATTGCGTTAGGTGACAGTTTCCCGGATGGCACCAAGTTGCGAGATGCTTACTCGGGGCAAATGGTTGAAGTGCAAGATCAGCAAGTATCGCTGACGCCAAGCAAAGACTCCGGCGGTTTGGTGCTACTAGAGCCAGTAAAGAAAACCAAAGAAGCAGTGCCGTTTGATTATCGCAATGCCAACATTTACTTCGTGATGGTCGACCGTTTCAACAATGCTGATACGAGCAATGACAACAGCTATGGACGCAAGAAAGACGGCAAAGATGAAGTCGGCACGTTCCACGGCGGTGACCTTAAAGGTGTAATTGAGAAACTGGATTACATCAAGAGCCTAGGTACAGACGCGATTTGGTTGTCGCCAATCGTTGAACAAGTGCACGGTTTTGTCGGTGGTGGCGATAGTGGCTCATTCCCGTTTTATGCTTACCACGGCTACTGGACGCGCGATTTCACCAAGATTGATGAGAACTTCGGTAACGAAGAAGATTTAAAAACGCTGGTGGAAGAGGCGCACAAGCGTGGCCTCAAAGTCTTGATGGATGCGGTTATCAACCATTCTGGTTACTCAACATTGGCGGATCTACAGTTTGATGGTATCGATGTGTCAAAGCCTAATGCCGAACTGCCCAAGAAATGGGGCGACTGGCAACCAAAAGCAGGCGAAAATTGGCATAGCTACCACCAGAATATTGATTATCAGAGTCCGAACTGGGCGAAGTGGTGGGGCGGCGATTGGGTAAGAACCAGCTTGCCGGGTTACCCAGCTCCGGGCAGTAGCGACATCACCATGTCATTGGCGGGGCTGCCTGACTTTATCACCGAGTCAGGCAAAGCTGTAAAACCAGCTCAGTGGCTATTAGATAACCCAGGGACTCGCGTAGAAGCTCGTGACAACTACACCGTGGCGGATTACTTGATTGAGTGGCAAACCGATTGGGTGAAACGCTTCGGCATTGATGGCTATCGCGTCGACACGGTGAAACACGTCGAAGGTGAAGTTTGGAAGCGTCTAAAAGAGGAAGCATCGAACAGCCTAGAACAGTGGCGTAAAGAAAATGGCAAATCAGGTCAGCCGTTCTGGATGATGGGCGAAGTCTGGGGACACACCGCGTATCGCAGCCCTTATTTCGATGATGGTTTTGACGCGTTGATCAACTTCGATATGCAGAAGAAGCTAGACAAAGGCGCGGCGTGCTTTAGCCAAATGGCAGACACTTACCAAAGCTATGCGGACACTATCGCGAACGAGAAAGACTTCAACCCAGTCAGTTACATGTCTTCTCACGATACGGAGTTGTTTTTCTCACGTTTTAAAGATTACGGCATGCAACGTAACGCGGCGAACGCATTGCTTCTTAGCCCAGGTGCGGTTCAGGTTTATTATGGTGATGAAGTAGGTCGTAACATTGGCCCTTACGCGGATGATTTCCACCAAGGCACACGTTCAGACATGGTTTGGAAGCTATCTTATGACAAACAAGCGCTGCTGAAACACTGGCAAACCCTTGGTCAGTTCCGTCAAGCACACACTGCCATTGGCGCAGGTCAGCATCGAGTGATTGAACAGGAAGGCGCGTACGTTTTCTCTCGCTCGCTTGGCAATGACAAAGTCGTCGTGGCGTTTGTAGGACGTAATAAGTAACTAAACGCTCTTTATGTCGGTAAATAAAAAGCCCTTCCTTGAGTTATCAGGGAAGGGCTCTGTTGTTTTAGTTCGCCAGTTCTTGGTCGATGACTTTTTCTAGCTCGTCAAACGGCACATAACCAGGAATGATCTGATCATTAATGATTAACGCGGGCGTGCCGCGTAAACCAAGTTGCGTGAAATACTGATAGTTTTTATCAAGCAGCGCTTTGGTCTCTTTGTCGTCGACAAGCTGCGCTTCTGTCCCCGTTTTTTTCGCGATTTGTTTTAACGAACGTGCATCATGTGCGCCCGGTTTTTTCACCAGTAACTCATGCACTTGTTCGTACTTATCTCGCTGGTTTTGCCAAACATTTAATGCGTAACTTGCCGAGTTGTAGCCGTTTTTCTCGTATTGTTCTTTAAAAGAGACATTGAGGTTAAGCACTTTTATCTGCGGATATTCCTCACCAACTTTGACCAGTTCTCCTTCTAAACGTTTACAAAAAGGGCAACTGTAGTCCGTTACGTTAATAATGGTTAACTCAGGGTTTTCAGCACCAAAAGAGGAATGTTTGCCATCACTTAGATAGTGACGAACCTCCTTCAAGGTGTCGCCAAATGACTGTTGATACGCAATGTACTCTTGAAGGTTTTGGTGCAATGAATCAAGAATTTGAGGATTCTCTTTTAGTATCTGAGTAACTTCCTCCAGCTTTTGTTCTGCGGTCTTTTCTGATGCGAAAGATACGGCAGGTACGATAGCCATCGTTAACGTCAAAAGTGTACGAGTGAATGTCATAATATTTCCTAAAACTTTTAAATTTCGTTGTTTGTTATGTGAAGTGAATAAAATACGTACAAAAGTCAGGCGATAAGGTCTTTCGCCTTGCTAGGTTTATTCTCTAAACACGCAAAGTTTTAGGTGAACCCGACACTTTTCCGGTATCGGTTCAGTGTATTCCAGATAATGAATTGCTGTGGATGCCATCTGCAGCGCCACAATCAAAGCAAACAGAAAAAATGGAATAAGAATATGGTCCAACTGGTGTTGGTACGCTTGAACTAGCTTCTCTGAAAGGTCGCAAGATGGTGATAAATTCACGCTTTCATCTTGCTGACTCTGTATTTGGTGAGCCTTAGGGCAGCTTTTCGAGAAGCCGGAGTTTTGGCTTAAACATACCATCACCACCCAAAACACGAGGGCGAGTGTCCACTTGGCTATTTTAGGTTGTGAGCGTAACAATGGGCTGCCTAGTCCTGTTGATTCTGGTTTATGCCGTTTGCATATGACCGGACAATCCTAACCTAAATTTCATTATGGAATGTTACTTTCGAGTTAATCGATATCGCCTCAATGCCAAAGTATGAAGTACGTCATGAATGTTGTAGAAAGCAATATTCGTCAGAATCATTTGTCGGGTTGATGAAGAAGTCCTGAGGTATCGATATAGATTAATATACCTAATTGTTAGCACAAATTTTTATTATCTTTCAAATGTGATTAAAATCATAAAACAAAACTTCATAATTGAGTCGCCAGAATGTTCGGCAGACGGATTGATTTTGATCATCTCTCTAGCACATTATTCGGGTGAACATATGTGTCCTGTCCCACATGTGTAGGTAATGTTATGAAAAATCCTGTTCAAACTGAGCGCAAGGTTACGCTGGGGTGCTACGTTGCACTGGCGTTTGCGGTCGTCTTCTTTTCTGGTCTCATGCAATCGAACGAATGGTATGGCGTATTTGACTTCACCACGTTGAATGGCTCTTTCGGCAAGGTGGCTTATGGTGTCACCGAAACGGCTGACGGTGTGCAAGTTGCAACAACGTCGCTTCGTGGTACTGGTGGTAGCGGTGCACGTGACGGTTTCATTTTTGCACTTACTTTGATTCCTACCGTTATGTTCGCATTGGGTATGATCAATGTACTTGAGCACTATGGCGCACTAGAAGCAGCACGCAAACTGTTAACGCCGCTTCTTCGCCCAACTATGGGTATTCCGGGTAATTCTGGTTTGGCTCTTATCGCTTCGCTGCAAAGTACCGACGCAGGTGCGGCGATGACTCGTCAGCTTAAAGATGAAGGCCATCTTACCAAACGCGAAACCGATGTGTTCACTATGTTCCAGTTCACCGCTGGTGCCACCATTGTTAACTTTTTTTCCTCAGGGGCGGTGCTGTTTACGCTGACGATGGCGGATGGTTCGCTTGCCGTAACGTCTTCTATTGGTTTGGCGGTTGTGGTGATGTTCTTATTTAAAATTGTGGGCGCGAACTTATTCCGTATCTACCTAAACATCACAGAAGGTAAAGAAGACAAGCAAGATCAAAACAAATCTGAGAACTTAAAAGAGGAGACGGCGTAATGAGTGACGTAAAAGCAAGTAAGCCGATGGTGACGGATATTTTCGTTGAAGGCGCTAAAAAAGGCTGGGTTATTGCGACAACATCAACCGTGCCTAACGTTCTTATGGCGTTTGTCATCATTAAAGCGTTACAGATTACTGGCGCGTTGGATTTGATGGGCTCGGTATTTTCTCCAGTAATGGCGGTTTTTGGTTTGCCAGGTGAAGCAGCTGCGGTGCTGATTGGTGCTTGGATGTCGATGGGCGGCGCAGTTGGCGTGGTTATCACATTGTTTGACCAAGGCATCTTGAATGGTACGCACATCGCGATTCTTGCACCTGCAATTTACCTAATGGGCTCACAGGTTCAGTACATGGGTCGAATTATGGGACCTATCGGTACTGAAGGTCGTTACATCCCAATTATGATTGCGATTTCCGTATTGAACGCATTTGGCGCAATGCTAGTCATGAACTTGTTTGTTTAGGGGGCAATCATGCAGTTTTCTCTCAATGAATATCTCGAAGAACTTCGTCCTCTCATCAATGTCGATTGTGGCACGTACACCACTGATGGCATTGAGTTCATCGCTTCTCAATTTGAAGAGAAGTACCAAGCGATGTCAGGTTGGAGCGTAAAACGCATCGACTGTGGCAGAGCGGGTATCGGTCTTGAAGTTCGAAACAAGCCTGAAGCTGAGCAAGTTGACGTGATGCTGATTGGTCACATGGACACAGTGTTCCCTGTCGGTACCGCAGAGTTACGTTCTATGTCTCAAGACGCTGAAAAAGCGTACGGTCCGGGTGTCTCGGACATGAAATCTGGCTTGCTGAATATTGTGTACGCGATGCGTAACCTCGACCAAGCGGTGTTGGATAAACTGTCGATTTGTATCTGCATGAACCCAGACGAAGAAACCGGATCGTTAGATTCGGTCGACTGGATTCAATCTGTTGCAAAAAACGCGAAGAACGTATTGGTGGCAGAAGCAGCACGTGCAGACGGCGGTTTAGTCAAAGCGCGCAAAGGCATGGCGCGTTACAAAATCACGTTTAACGGCGTGGCGGCCCACGCTGGCAACGAACCAGAAAATGGCCGCAGTGCAATTACCGAGATGGCGAACTGGATTCTCGCAATCAATGCCATGACGAACTTCGAATCTGGTACCACATTAAACGTGGGTATTGTGTCTGGCGGTAACGGCGCAAACATCGTCCCTGAGCGCGCTGAAGCGATCGTGGATGTGCGTTTCTGGAATAACGATGAGTACGATGATGTCGATAGCAAGCTAAACGGCATGCTGGAAACACCATTTGTTGATGGCGTTAGCATCGAGTTGGTTCGTGAAGCTTACAAACCTTCTATGGTACCAAGCGCGCAAACTGAAAGTCTGATGGCATTAGTTGAAGAAGCAGCAAGTGAACTGGCTATCGATATCAACTGGAAAGAAGTGGGTGGCGGCTCTGATGCAAACAATACGGCAATTCTTGGCGTTCCAACTTTGGATGGTCTAGGACCTATCGGTGCAGGTTTCCACAGTGACCAAGAGTACTTGTTGCTTGAGTCTATCGAACCACGTATCAAAATGCTGATGCGTGTACTGGAGAAGATAGCTCAGTAGCGCACTCGACAACTTAGTTCCCAATATCACGATCCCCAGACTTCGGTTTGGGGATTTTTCTATCTGTGTTTTTGTTTCACTTTACTATCATTTCTTGTTATTAATCTTGCGTTCAGGTTCGATTTATTAATATGTTGGCCACAGTCATAAATTTCGGAGGCAACGATGACCACAACAATGTCTGTAAAATCGGCGCCGAAAGACGCCAAAGATCAAACGATGCAAGCGCCAGATGAGAAAACATTCTGGCGCAAAATGAAAGGGTCGGTGAAGAAAGCGGGTGAAGAAATTGCCGTTATGGGCATCAAATCATGGCTCGCGATGACAGATTCCAACACCGCCGTTCGCCATAAGGCGATTTTAGGTGGCGCATTGGCTTACTTCGTATTACCCACCGATATGGTGCCAGATGTGTTAGCAGGCGTCGGCTTTACCGATGACATGGCAGCGCTTACCTTAGCCGCTAACTCAGTCGGCAATGCCATTACTGAAGAACACGAAGAACAAGCCAGAGAAAAATTGAATTCGATGGCGGATTAGAAAGAGCGTTTCTAGACGCGGAGAAAACAAAAGCCCCGATGTTTCCATCGGGGCTTTCTTTTAGACAGGACTATATAATTTCAGAATGGTAATCGTAAAACGATTTAGGCGTCAGCGCGTTTAAGATGCACTTCTTCTTCGGCTACGCCTGCCATTGGATCGTTGAAGCGAGCTTCATCCAATGCGCCTTCTGATTTTGCGACAATGACGGTAACTGCACTGTCACCAGTTATGTTTACCGCAGTACGAATCATATCAAGTAGACGGTCAACACCCATGATGAGCGCGATACCTTCAAGCGGCAGACCAACTTGGTTCAATACCATGGCTAGCATTACAAGGCCAACACCAGGGACACCCGCAGTACCGATAGATGCTAATGTAGCTGTCATGATTACCATTAGGTAATCGCCCATAGTTAAATCAATATTGAAGGCTTGAGCAATAAAGGCGGTTGCTACACCTTGCATGATCGCCGTACCGTCCATGTTCACGGTTGCACCAAGTGGTACTGTGAACGATGATACGCGGTTCTCAACCCCCATACGGTGCTTAGCCGTTTCCATTGTCACTGGAATCGTCGCGTTTGATGATGCGGTCGAGAAAGCAAACATGATCGCGTCTTCCATCTTACGTAGGAACGTAATTGGATTTAGACCAGTGAAACCTTTTAACATTAAGCTGTAAGTGACTAGGCCGTGCAGGACAAGCGTCCCCGCCAGTACTAAGAAGTACTCTGCCAGATTGACGATTGCGCCCAGACCAAGACCAGTAAATAGCTTCGCCATTAAGAAGAACACACCATAAGGCGCCAAGTTCATCAAAATCGCAACCAGTTTCATGATCACTTCATTCAGATCAGAGAAGAACGCTGCAATACGTTCACCAGGTTTGCCTGCTGCGCTGATCGCGATACCAAATAGCACTGCGAACACAATAACTTGCAGGGTTTTACCTTCAGCCATCGCACTGATAGGGTTGGTTGGGAACATATCGATGATCACCTGACCCAAAGATGGTGCTTCTGCTGATTTGAATGAACTTGCTGCGGTTAGGTCAGCGCCAGCACCTGGCTGGAACAGAGTACCCATAGTTAGAGCAAGCGTAATCGCGATAGCCGTTGTTGTAACGTAGAAAGCGAGGGTTTTACCACCCATGCGACCCAGTGTAGAAAGGTCTTTGAGGGAGCTAGTACCACAAACTAGTGAAACAAACACTAGAGGGACTACGAGCATTTTTAAGCTGGCGACGAAGATCTGTCCACCAACTTCAAATAATCCATTAACAATGTATGCGTCGACAAATCCGTTGCCGGCAAAAAGTGTGCGAATTGCAAATCCTGTCAAGATACCCGCTACCATACCCAAAATTACGCGGCTGGTTAGCGACATCGGTTTCTTGGTATTCATGAGAACACTCCTTATAGTTATGCACCTTGAGTTCACTTCAAAGCGGCGAGCAGAGTAGCAGTGGAGTGAGAAAATACGAAAGAATAATCCTCTAAATGGTTAATAGATGTGAACTTTATCACTAATAAAAATAGAGTTTTAACCAAATCTTAACTATTTGACTGGTCGAAAAGTTTGTATTTTAACACTTTTATCGAACATGCAACCGATAAGAAAGAGTATTTACATTTATTTTTAGTAGTAAATGGAGTGCATATTATCTCTAAGGAATGTTGCTCTTGCATAACTATCTAGATTTTATTCAGGCTAGAAGCCGTCTCTTTTTGACTGTTTTTGTATTGGGCTGAACACTAGGGGCTAACGAGCCGTCTATGCCCCTGCTTATGTTACCTATCCGCTGAATCAATGATGGTTGGTCAATGTAGATAATTGGAGGTGATCCCAACTCCAATAATTCTGATTGGTATTGCTAATACCCCCAACCCAATAGCATTGCTTCGCTAGCATGAAGCCTTCCAAACAATGCTGACCAGCCTCAGTGATATGGACGCTCTGTTCCCACCAGTCCCTGTCACGTGACTCAATCGTGATTAAAGGCGTTTGACATTGTGCTAGAGGGAGGAGTAAGGCGTAAAACATCACATCGCCCAAGTAAGGTAGAGGTTCACGTTGTTGATATTGCTCAAACCAATCTTTGATGAGAATTGAACGATTTTGAGAACTTAGGACCTCTAATGCAATCTGCTGAGTCAAGCTTAATCCTGTTTGTGAATGAGGTAACTCTTGCATATGGCGTATTAGCACGTTGAGCATATTGGGTAAGCAATCTAGATCATGCTGCTCGATCAAATTAACCATAGAGATGGGTGTCGGTGATGTGACAGCGTGCCAGGAATGTTTAGCCTGACTGAATAATTTGGCTGTCACGGGTTTACGGTATCGCCAACAAGAACGAATAGCTTCTTCAGGCAACTGCCCAAAGCCGATGAATCGCTCAGTGCCCGGAAACTGGTTCAACTCAATGATCTCTATCACCTTGTTTTCTACATTCTCTAACAACGTTAGGGCACGAAGCAGCATTAATTGGTCATAGCTGTCATGTTCGACCCAAAAGACGATTCGTTCAAATGTATCACTGAGCAGCGTATCAATATTAGCTTGCTCAAATTTGACAATATCTTGCACTGAATCTTCACGCTTCATCACGGGCAGCAGAGTCTCTACGACATATTGGGCACGAATGGCAAGGAAGTTTTGTGGTGTTGCTGGTATGGGGCCAATACAAAGCGGATCTATTAGGGCTAAAAATGTTCCCTCGAATCCGCTGTCTTTAAGCCGTTGCTGAATATCATGCCCACAGCGGACATGGAGCGTTTTTAGCTCGCTATCAAGAGGAGGGAAGTGTTTTTTGATGGCGTCTTTGTGAGCTTCTAACTCTTCGACATGCGCTTTTAATTTACTCCAACTTGGTAAACCTAATTCTCTGGCTAGCGAATGTTGAACGTCAGCTAATTGAATTGTATTGGGAGCTAATGATTCTGGTTTGGAGTGAAATCGCTTAACTCGATCCAACATCTCATCATCGTGTTGACGTATAGCTTTGAGTCTTTTTTTAGCAACGGATTTTTGTTGGTTAATGTTGATTAAGAAGCTATTTGTAGAGTTCATTTTTCACCTTTCTTATCTCTTCCACACTCGCCTAAATAGAAGCTAAAAAGAAGGTAAAAACAGATTGTTCCTGCTATACAGAGCAGGGTGGAAGAGTTGCCGTGAACCAAGTTCTTTCCGCGAGTGTTGGGGGCTTTAGGCGTGAGCAGACTGATAGTAGGGTTTCACAATCCATCATGCAACTATTCATGAGAGAACCGCATCACAAAATATCAGCCCCATTAAAGAAGTGTTGAATAGTTTGACAGCCAATGCCTATGTAGATGTGAACGACCATCCGTTTTCTAGTAGATATGCATTACAGGATCCAGTAATAAAAAAGCCCTGCTAGGTCTAGCAGGGCTTTGTAATACATGTAGATATTAATTACTCGCTCTTGTAAGCGTAGTTATAGTAACCGTAACCATATCCGTATGAGTTTGACGCTTTCTTCTCTACGGCGTTTAGAATTACGCCTTTTACTTCCACGCCGGATTGTTCAAAGCGACCTTGTGCGACTTCAATTTCCTTCAAAGTCGTTTGATCAAAACGAGCTACCATCAATGTTGTTCCTGCGATTGCACCAACAATGCTTGGGTCGGTAACCGCGAGTACAGGCGGCGTATCGATGATCACAAGATCGTACTGCGCCGACATTTCGTCAACAAAGCTCTTAAAGCGAGGATGCATCAAAAGCTCTGACGGGTTTGGTGGTACTTGGCCACGAGTAACCACATCTAGATTGTCGATGGATGTTGATTTAATGATATTGCTATGGGATGTCTTGCCGCTCAAATAATCAGAAAGACCGTTATCCCAACGTAAACCAAAACATTGCTGCAAATAACCTTTACGCATATCTGCATCGATAAGCAGTACTTTCTGACCTGTTTTCGCAGCGACGGCTGCAAAGTTTGTCGATACGAACGTTTTACCGATAGATGGTGCTGGACCTGAAATCATAAGAACATTGTTCTTCGCTTCCATCATCGCAAAGTGCAGGCTAGTACGAAGACTACGCAGGGCCTCGATGGAAAGATCGGCCGGGTTAGCTTCAGCAAGAAGGACTAGCTCATCGTTGCTGCCTTTGTTTCGTTTAAGCTTGTTTGCAAATTCCAGTTGTTGAATAGATTTTGGAACACTAGCGTAAACAGGCATACCAATCTGCTCAATTTGATCTGGTGTTTCTACACCACGGTGGAATGCCGCACGAATTAATACGAAAGCCACGCCTGCCATGCCGCCAAGCAGTGTTGCTAGCACAACGATAAGCGCTTTTTTCGGCTTGATTGGCTTAGAGAACGATTGAGCGTTATCTAAGATTCGAACGTTGCCAACGGTTCCTGCTTTAATTATGTTGAGCTCTTGAACCTTGTTCAATAGCTGTATGTAGATTTGTTGGTTTACTTCTACATCGCGCGTCATGCGTAGAACTTCACGCTGTGTTTTCGGTAACTTTTGAACTTGTTTATTAAGACGCTCTTTCTCTTTGAGTAGCGTCTCACGTTTATCAAGCAGAGACTTATAAGCCGGGTGATCTTGTGTAAAGCGCTGGCTGATTTCACTCTCTTTGAATGTAAGCTCATTTAACTGCGCTTCTAATTCAACCATCACTTTCAGCGTTGATTGAGCTTCAAGGCCTAAGTCGATAGATTCATTTTCTTGACGGAATCGATTTAAAACGTCTTCAGAAGCGGTCAGTTTTGTTTTGATGTCTGGAAGGTGGCCTTTCAAGAACTCGAGACTTTGCTCTGCCTCTGCTGAGTTTCTTTGAACGTTTTGCAAGAAGTAGTTCTGGCTAATGTCGTTCAAGATAGCTTGAATCTTAGCGCGATCTTCACCAGAGAAGCTTAAAGAAATAATCCCGGTTTGCTTACCACGTTCGCTAATCGATAAGTTTTGTTGCAGTGCATTGATTGCATCTAATTTGCTGACTTTACTCACGGTAAACGATGCGCCGTCTTGCGCTATCATTTCTGTAGCTAAGAATTGATAGCCGTTCTTTTCAATGAGCTCGCCAACCTTACCTTCTAAAATGACGTTATTGTCATCTTCTATAAGTTTGAACGTCTGTTTTTCAGAATCAATAACTTCGAGAGTTAGAGGAATTCCAACTGCGTAAGAAGGGGTATTAAATCGTGAAACGCTCAGACTGATTTGTTCGCCTTGCAGTCGAGCTAAGCCCTTACCGATGATAGGCATGTAATTCGGAGAGACGACCGTGGTTAAGTTGAACTTATCAACTGTACCACCCAAAATCATACGAGATTTAATGATCTCAATTTCTGTTGTCGCTGATGACTCTGCTGAAAACAGCTCTCCCATATCACCAACCATCGCTGAAATACCACCGGAGCTCTTACTTTCAATTTGGATAAGAGCGTCAGCTTTGTAGATAGGTGTTGATAGAATGGCAACGCCGACGCCTATAATTGAAAATAGGACTACGGTACATAGAATGAGCCATTTGGCATCAAGAATGATCCCAAATAACTTTCCCAAATCGATCTCATCGTCGGCTTGACGTGATTGCTTAATAGTTTGTGTTGTCATTACTTTAACTTCTTAAATACCTTGCCATTGGCGTTTATTTATTTAGCCTTGCGGCTTATAGTTTTTGAGACCACGCTTTTGCTGCTTTTTCTATAAGCGTATAAGCATGTTCGAAGGCTTCTCTACTTTGTCTGTATGGATCAGGAATGTTTTTTTCACTTATCCATTGTCCAAACAGCATCGTTTTGCCTCGTGCCTCAGGAGCGACTTTGGTTAAGGCTTCTAAATGACCTTTTTCCATAACCAATATCAGATCGTATTGAGCGCAAAGCTCAGGTGTTAATTGTCGTGCTTCGTGTCCATCTAAGCTTACGCCATGTTCATTCGCGATGGTGGTTGCCATATCATCAGCAGCTTTTCCTGTTAAATGACTTTTATCCACCGCGATTCCCGCTGACGCGACATGTTTGTTTGGTAGTAAAGACTGCAAAAGCCGCTCTCCTGTTGGAGAGCGGCAAATATTACCTACACAGACGACAAGAATATTAGAAAACAAATGCTTACCCTATTTTAAATTGTATGCCTATGATCCCAACTGAATTGCTTGCTTCTTTATATTGCACAATTGAGCTACGTAACTATTGAATGCATGCCGCAAGAGATAACTTTCTTGCGGCACGTCGTTTTTACGGCCAAGTGCGTACTCGTAGTACACCTTCGGTTAATTCGTTAAAGCCGGAAATGGTTGGAACAAGTTGAGCAATAACGCGGTTCCAACGGCTAACAGGCGCGGCTGTTACATAGACTATGTCGTATGGGTTGAGATCAAACTCTGTTCCAATCACCAAAGCAGAAGCATCAGAAACATCCAACTGATAAATGTCCGCCATTTTAGCTTCTTCTTTTGAACGTCTGATGACGAAGACGCCAGTAGCATCGGCGGAGATTTCATTAATACCACCAACGCTACTTAGAGCTTCAGTAAGGCTCATACCGCTGCGATCAATTTTGAGTAGCTTCGGATCGTTAACTTCGCCCATAACAAATACTTTTTGTGCATCGTTACGGGGAATATGAACAATATCACCGGGCTTTAGAAGACGGTTTTGAGTTAAGTCGCCTTGTTGCATCAGAGCATACAAAGAGACATTTTCAACGACACCGTTTCGTGTCAGTGTTGCATTACGCCAATCGGCTTCGGCTGCCAGTCCGCCTGCTCTATTCACGGCATCAAGAAGTGTAAGAGGAATGTTTGTGATTGGTTGTTGCCCTGGCTTGTTCACTTCGCCAGTCACATAAGTCTTTTTAGAGCGAAATGCTGCAACGCTTACATCGACTTGCGGGCTCTCAATGTATTTTGCAAGACGGTTGGCAATGTCTGCACGAATTTGGCGAACGTTTTTACCTTCAACGTGTACAACGCCAATGTAAGGGTAGAAGATCGTGCCATCCGAATGCACCCAGTTACCTGCTTCGGTTGAACTACGATATGAGCCAGCTGGGATCGTGAGCTCTGGGTGGTCCCAAATAGTAATATTTAAGATATCACCAGGTCCTACTTCGTATTCATACTTGGCGATTTCAATATCTAACTCTGGATTTGGCTTTGAAAAAGGATCTATTGAATTTAAAGAGGTCACTCGCTCCAAAGTTAAAGGATAAACCGTAACCTGCGATTCTATATCACTCGATTCAGTGCTCATTACTGTTTTGTCACTGACCGAAAGGTGGCTACCAGGCAGAGTACACCCTGTAAGAAGGATAGGAAGTACTGATATCCCCAAAAATTTATTAAATGTGTTCATTGGTTTATAACTACCGAAAGAAAGTTTGCCGACTGAAATTGATTCATTCTAATTGAACTGCATTTCATCAATGTTGACGATTTACTGCAGTTTTAAGCCTTTAGAAAGCGAGTCCATTCAGAATTATTTGTGTAATAAACACTCCAAATGGCTGCTAGCGACTTAGAGCTCTTAGTTTCATTTATGAAGGTGAAAAATCTACCCCACAAAAATAGTCAACCATTATCCATCTGGTTGCAATAAAGGCAACTACATACTTAAAAAATACTTACGAATACATGACAAAATTATGTCTATTTAGCGTTATTGAGATGAATGCATGATTTTGCACATGTAAACAGGCAGGAATGTGAAAAAACTCATGCCAAAGTTGTATGCATCCTATTTACACCATATGCAACTGCCGTTATGCTTCCTGTTGCGGTCGGATATAACAACAAATATTGGAGCTAATTTTGAAAATCAAACTTTTAACGGCAAGTGTGGCTGCAGTCCTACTAGCAGGTTGTGGTAGTGACAGCGATCCTGAGGTAAAAACATACTCAGTACAGGCTTATGATCCAGCTGTTATCGGCATGGAAGTCTCTTACGACTGTGGTGGAGATTTAAAAGGTAAGGCTGATGAACTGACAACAAACTACAAAGGTATGGTTGGCTATGCGCGCATTAGTCACATAGACGTAGTTAGTGCTCCAAGTGAGTGTACTTTCACATTAAAGCACACTGATAAGAGTGTAGATGCATCTAATGGTAAACGTATTACAACTGATTACAAAATTCCAAAAGGTCTAGCGCAAGCAGATGCACCTGTAACAGGTTCACCGTTTACTACTCTAGTAACGGATACTTTGGAAGAAGGTGCAATTTACACGCCAGAGGTTGCAGAGCAAGTGTTTGCTGATTTAGGTCTTGATGTCAATGCGATGGGCGTTTCAGTTAATGATTTGCTTCGCAATACTGAAAGTGTAGTTAAGCAGTTAGATGAGAGTGGTGATGCTGCAACAAAAGCATTAGCGACTAAACTGGTTGCTACAGCGAATGTAGTTTCAGATGTCATTAAAGCGAACCCTACGGCTTCTCCGAAAGCAATTTCAGTAGCAGCCAAAGCTGTAACTGAAGAGGTAATTAAGAAGAACCCAAATTACCCTAAAAATGATTCTGGTGATGTTATTTACGTAGAGGTATCTGAAGAAGATACTAAAGATGTTGTTAACCAGGTTGAAAAAGAGATCGAAGCAGGAAAACCTGTAGATGATTTCAAACCGGTAGTGCCACCGATTCCAGATGCGAAGCCAGGCAAACCAGTTGATCCTGTTGATCCGCCATCAGGTGGTTCAGGCGGTAACTAATTAACTGTACTGATAATTAAAAGGCCTCTTCAGAGGCCTTTTTTGATCCTATTGTACTGTGTTCATCACCTTTTAGTGAGCCCTTTACTGTTTAAGTAAGGCAGGATGTGCGGACGTGATTCGCCAGCTAGTTTACTGGTGACTTCTTGTGACCAAGTGCTTTGTTTTTGATTGCTCGAACGGTTTGCATAGTAGTTTTGCATGGTTTGGTCATAAGCCTGAATATCATCCAAATTTAGGTCTTGATACTGATTTTCATGCACCACGACATGAGCAGGTAGACGTGGCTTAACTTCAGGGGCTTGATCTGGATGACCAAGACACATACCAAATAAAATGGCTGTATTTTTAGGTAAGCCTAGTAACTCGTCGACTTTTTGAGCATTGTTTCGTAAGCCACCAATATACACGCCTCCTAGTCCCATAGACTCTGCCGCAAGTAAGCAGTTTTGTGCCATGATGCCAGAATCAACAGCACCGATAAGTGTTAACTCGGTGAAATCAGCTTGCACATCAGGATTGATACTGGCGTGGCGCTGGTAATCAATGCAAAACACCAAAAACTCAGCAGCGCTTTCAACGTACCCTTGATTCCCCGCATATTGTGCCAATAGCGTACGCTTTTCTTTATCGGTAACGCGGATAATTGAGACGACTTGCAACATACTTGATGAAGACGCCGCAAGGCCAGCTTGTAGAATCGTTTCTAATTGTTCGCTTTCAATAGGTTGCGAGGTGAACTTTCGAATTGAGCGGTGATTGAGAATTGTTTGTATCGTACTGTTCATGGTGACTTAACATCCCCTGTTACATGTAAAGGCTGAAGCCTCACCTTAGCGATATTTGATGAGTCGGTAAACTATCTCAAAAGAAAAACAATGCTTAGCGCATAAGTGTGAAGATGAATAGAGAATACATCACTCGTTCTGCTTGAGAGCGTATATACTGTTTTTAGAATCAACAATTTAACTGCAGTGGAAAATATGAAAGAACTCATCGTTCATACAGTCACGGTGTTTATGGGCTTCTTTGCGATCATGAACCCCATCGCCAATGTTCCTATCTTTTTGAGTTTAACGGCAGATGAGGATAAAGAAACCGTGCGTTCCATGGCGCTTCGTTCGGTTTTTATTGCATTTGTCATCATTGCGATATTTTCGATTGCCGGTAAATTAATTTTTGATTTGTTTGGTATCACGCTGTACGCCTTGCGAATAACGGGCGGTATCTTGGTGTTTTTGATCGGTTTTAATATGCTTCAAGGTGATTCGACGCATCAGAAAACTAAAGAGAAAGCGTATTCTCCAGCGCAGCAGCAGGCGGCGTTGAGCATTGCCGTTTCTCCACTTGCAATGCCGATATTAGCAGGGCCTGGAACGATTGCTACCGCGATGAACTTTGCTACGGCGGGTGGTTTTGATCAAACCATTATTACTATCGTTTCTTTTGCTGTGTTGTGTGTTATTACCTATATATTGTTTTTATTTGGAGAAAAATTGGTCAAAGCAGTTGGACCGAGTGCTCTGAACGTCGTGACGAAAATGATGGGCTTAATCCTAGCGGTTATCGGTACTCAAATGTTTATTGATGGCGCGGGCGAAGCCTATAAAACTGTTTTCTCATAGGCGTCTCCATCTCGTCTAAATCCACACCTACATTTCTAGCTGGTGTGGATTTTTTGAACTTTAGTTTTCACTTTCTAAGAAAGAAATAAATAGACTTCACCTATTTCAATAATAAGAATATTCAATTGTTTTGATTGCACGAATTTCATTACTCTTTTGGCAAGAATAATGGGGGAAATATGGCAACAAAAGCAATTGTAGTGGAAGGTGGCGCGATGCGAGGTGTCTTCGCAAGCGGAGTGCTAGATGCGTTTTTAGAGCAGAGTTATAAACCGTTTGACTTTGCCATTGGTGTATCTGCTGGCGCATCAAACTTGATTGGTTATTTGACCGACTATCCGCATCGCAGCATTAATGTCATTACTAAGCTGGCAACGAGTAAACGCTTTTTTGATCCGACTCGATTCGTTAAAGGTGGGGACCTCATTGATGTGAAGTGGCTGTTTGAAGAGTCTAATCGTTTATATCCCGTCGATGAAAATAAACTGTTTAATGGCATTCCTTTTCTGGCAGCGACGACGAATGTAGATACAGGACAGGCAGATTATTATCGCGTGACGCGTGATAATTTTCACCATGCGATTGAAGCGACAACAGCGTTACCCATTGCATACAAGCATACCCCTTGCTTTTCTGGAGGCTGCTATACCGATGGAGGGGTGGCAGATTCCATCCCGGTGCGTGAGGCTTATCGTCGCGGGGCTCGAGACATAACCGTTGTGCTTTCTCACCCGCTAAATTATGCCAAGAAGCCAGTAAAAACCACATGGCTGATGAAGAAGTTATTTGCCGAACATCCTAAAATGGCGGACGCGATGTTAAGACGTGCAGATAACTACAATCAATCGTTGGAATTTATTCGTAATCCTCCACCGGGAACGCATGTCAGAGTGATTGCACCACCAGATAATTTTCCTGTTCAGCGCTTATCAATGCGACAAACCGTTCTATTGGAAGGTTATGAAATGGGGCTGATTGAAGGGCGGGCTCATTTGGCTAATTTGTCAGGTGTTCATGGTTTAGATCGGGAAAACTGCCATTTTTGCGTTTGATAATGAAAGAGCCTCATAGCGAGGCTCTTTTTACTTAACGTTCAAAGGGCGATTTAGTTGACTTTATCCCAAGCCATTTCCCAGTGTGAACCTGTTCCTGGTTCGTATTGGTTTGCGCTTTCTTTCCACTGTACACAGTAACCAGAGTATGGGAAGGGTTTACATTGGTAAATGGCACCGTCGCTTGCAAGCACTTTTGTGCCCGCCGTGTAGCTAGATAGCCCTTCAGGGAAGACAAAATCGTACTCGCCAGATGGTGGTGGCGTTACTGACTCTTCTTTTAAGTGAAAGTCGAGCGTTTGCTGATCCACCAAGTTGCCATCTTTGTCTTTAATACGAGTCACTAGCATATGGTGACCAGGCTCTGATTTGCTTAAAGCGAGCGATATAGCCTCCACCGAGCCGTCTTTCATTTCGTCTGCCCAGCTTGCAAGTGGCTCACGGTGGTGATTGTACACGGTGAGTTCTGCGTTTAAATCGCCTTCAGCTGTTAGTGTCAGCTCCAACGTTGTCGGTGTTGACTCAATAATATATTCGTCTGCTAAGCCATCTACTGTGAGTGAGTACTCTGGAACGGGAGTTTCTATCTTGTAGCCGACTTCTACACGCTCAAGGCCGCTATTAGCTTGCAGATACACCGGGTTAGTACCATAAACAGGAGTGAATTTGTCCTCGGCATACTGTCCCGCTTGCAGTTTAGTTTGCTCTTGGTTGATCTTCGTTGCTAGAGCGTAAGACCAGTTTTTCGCTTTGCCCATGACTGCATCGGTAATTTCTAGCTCGGTTCGATAAGCTATGTTTTCACCCGCCTGATCAAATACGCGCGTATAAACCGAATCTCCAACATTTAAATCCATCGTCGGAATAATTTGACCGCCTTGCGTCCAATCTGGAATGACTGGACTGTCACCATCAAATTTCACATCGATCACGTTATAAAATGAAGCCGCTGTGTCGCCAACATCCCATACCGCCAGAATGACGTGATACCCCTCTCGCGTAGGCACATTACATTGATGGCTCACCTGTTTTGGAGGTTGAACCATATTGCCGTCGACTACACAGAAAGGAGTCAGATCAAACGAGTCGCGTGATAGTGAGGCATTTGGGTTCCAATCAGGTTTGGTGATGTAATATTTCCAGTCACGCGTCACATGGTTAGCTGTAAATGTCCATTCAAAAGTCTGTGTACCTGATTGAATAGGACGTTTAACCCAGCGGTCGGCAGTTTGTTCATCAAGAGCGGCAGCTAGAGCGGTTTCGGCACTTGCTATTTTTCCATCGCGAGGCCCTGTTTGTGGAAAACCATCAGGACCTTCAACACTTTGTGGCTCGTATTGAATGGCACCGCAGTTATTATTTTTTTCGTTGGTATCAGGTGTTGGATACTTACATAGTGCCGCGCGACTTGCAGCGACACCATCATTGGTTTCTGATACGTAGCCGTGAGCCGCAGCACTTGAGCTAATGCTTGCAAGTGCTAATGCAAGTACGGATTTGGTTGGGAAGGATTTCATCACATGTCCTCTGTTATGGCTGACAAATTAATGTCACACCTCGGCGCATGCTGAGCATGAAGCAACGCTGCATGAATCCATGCTTTGGATAATGTAGTGTTGCAACATGGCAACCCCGCTATCATGAGCATTACTTTTGATGATGGAATGCTGACAGACCGGAAGCTTTGCGTCCCACCCTTTCGAATGGTTTGCCGAAATGTGATTGAGCAGCCAAAATTTAGCTCAAGAATTTACATGTGGAAAAGTAAACGACACTGACATGGAATCATGTTCTCAAATTGAAAGGTAACGGTACGCCAACCTCATTGATATTGTGCTTTTTTGTTTCTAAGGTATTGGTTTTGATGTTGTTTTTGTCTTTTTGATAGTTGGAGTGAATGAGTGATTGGTTGTTGGGTCGAAGGTAGGGAAGGGGCAGTATTAAGGATAGAAGAAGCACCGTTTAAAGGGCGGAATATACCGCCCTCTGAATCATGTTATTTAGGCATAATGACGGTATCAATAACATGAATGACGCCGTTTTTAGCTTTCACATCGGTTGCCATTACATTTGCATCGTTGACCATGACTTTGTCGCCCATGGTTTTAATCATCACGTCTTGCCCCTGAACCGTAGTTGCTTTGTCCAGCTTAACAACATCGGCAGCCATTACTTTCCCTGGGACGACGTGATAAGTCAAAATGGATACTAACTTGTCTTTGTTTTCCGGCATTAAGAGCATATCGATTGTACCGTCAGGCAGTTTTGCAAAAGCGTCATCCGTTGGTGCAAAAACAGTAAATGGGCCTTCTCCTTTGAGTGTATCGACTAGATCAGCCGCTTTCACTGCAGCGACAAGTGTATTGAAAGAGCCGTTTTCAGTGGCAACGTCGACAATATCACCCTTCATCATGCCATGCTCATGAGCCTTGACGGGAAGCATAAAAGATAAAGTCGCCATCAATGTAGCCGTGATAACCAAGATACGTTTAAACATAATGTGTTCCTTACGAGTTGGGGGTACAACGGTTTCCCTAGAGAATGTCTTCGTTTGTACGCATCTAAATGAAAAGATGATCAACGAGCCCTGCTTTCTTTCGATGGCCTCACGTGTCGCGTTAAAATCCGTTTGCCTTCTTGTTTTACATCGGCCCGTTTCCGCCATGCCCATAGACGCTCCCTTGCGTCTTTAGCTGCGCTATTTAGGTCGACAATAGGCGCTAGGTAACGGCTATCCGGTTTCAAGTGGTACATGACGGTTTCCATCTGTGTCATTGTCCAGGGCTCGAACAATAGTGGGGTGGGGACCATTTGCAATTCAGGCACCCATTTATAGATGAACGCGCCATCAGGGTCATGTTCTTGGGCTTGCTTAACCGGGTTGTAAATCCGGATTGTATTGGTCCCAGTTACCCCGGCTTGCATTTGGAATTGTGGGTAATGAATACCAGGCTCAAAGTCGAGGAATAGTTGCGCTAAATGCGTCACGCCAGTTCGCCAATCCATGTTCATGTGATGAGTGAGAAAACTAACCAGCATGGCACGCATGCGAAAGTTTATATAGCCAGTCTGATGCAAACAGCGCATACAGGCATCGATCAAAGGTATGCCAGTATATCCAGATTTCCATGCTGCTAACTTTTCTTCATCGAAAGTGCTACTTTGTTTAATCAACGATTCGTAAGCCCGGTTAACACAGTAAAACTCCATGTCGTATTCCGACTCGAATTTCTGTATGAAATGGCAGTGCCAATGCAGCCGTGAAGACAACGCAATTAAGCTGCGACGAAACCCAACAACTTGCCAGTGTTTCAATAGGTACTGATAAACTTCACGCAAGGATATATTACCCCAAGCGAGGTATGGAGAAAGGCGAGTACAGGCTGTACGTGAGGCTGTGGGACTAGAAATGCTTCGATAGTAATCACGACCTCGACGATTGAAAAAGTCCTCCAGTGTTTTCCAAGCGAGTTGGCTTCCTCCCGTTTGCATTCCTTTGCATTTTGATAGCCAGGATGAAGGTGGCGAAAACGCGCAGCCGAGTGATTCTGCATCCAATGAATGCAACAAGTTGGTCTGCAGATCAAGAGGGCTTATGGAGGATCTCATGACCAAATCCCAATGTTTGTCCCAACCCTGCCGGTCTTTTGCTCCTCTAATAACAGCACCGTGCTCGAACTCAAACCACGTGATGTTCTGCTCATGCAGCCAGTCGGCAATTTGCTTATCGCGCTCAAAGGTGCAGTTGAGCCCTATTTCCTGATGAGAAAACACAGCGTTGATTTGATATTGCATTTGAATTGATTGAAAACATGCTAAGGCATCGCCAAACAGAACCGTGATGCGGTGTCCATAGGCTTTGAGCGTCTCATTCATTTCTTGCAATGATTGCCAAACAAATCGCCAGTGACGCTCAGAATAGTGAGGGTTGTTTAACAGCAACGGTTCAACAATATATAAAAGTACCGTTGGGTGCTTTAACGACAATGCTTGTGTTAAGGGCTGGTGGTCAGTCAGTCTTAAATCTCGTTTTAACCACACGACATTGATTGTTTGCATCGGAATCCTCTTTGTTTCCGATGTTGTACGCAAATGACCCGAAGAGATCTCACCTAATGATCGGTTTTGTTCATTAAAACGTAGAGGTTGCTCACAAGGAGGTGAGACATGTCGATACCACTGAGTAAGTTAGAAAAGTTCTTCTACGTAGATAAATTGATCATTCACTCGCTTGATCTCGCATTGTATCAAGCATCTGTCGTAGTTGATGGAAAAGCGCAATTCATCACTGACGACAACGGTATCTTTTTGAGGGCTCATTCCCTTATCGAGATGCAAAAAAAGTGCAAGAATATCAAAGCAAATAAGCAGGTTTTAGTACATCAAAGTGCTTATGATGAGATGGTGGGGCTACCCGAAGGCAAAAGAGACAATCAACTAGAGGTTTTGGTGAAGGATACAAAATTGTATTGAAAGAGTGTTGGTGCATAGTAAAAGCGAACCACCTTACGGCAGCTCGCTTAAAATAGAATTAGAGTCGAGCTTAGTCTTGTTTACGCTGAGCTTCTTTTTGTGCGTACTTAGCGGCACGTCGAGCTTCTCTTTGCTTGGCACTTTCGCCACCAACATGCTGCTCGCCTCGTTGTTCTGCAAGAACAATTTGTTTTTCACGTTCGCGGAATCGAGCAATTTGTTCTTCTGAGTGTGTGCCGTGACATTTCGGGCAGCTCACGCCTTGCTCGAACAATTCTGACTGTTTGTCTTCTTCAGTGATCGGTAGACGACAAGCGTTACATAAATCGTAATCTGCTTTTTCTAGCTGGTGGTTTACTGCAACACGGCCATCGAAAACGTAGCAGTCACCTTCCCACATGCTCTCTTCTTGAGGAACTTCTTCAAGATATTTAAGAATGCCGCCTTCTAAGTGGTAGACCTCATCAAAGCCCTGTTCTTTCATGTAAGCAGTTGATTTCTCACAGCGGATACCACCGGTACAGAACATCGCCACTTTCTTATGCTTTTCCGGGTCCATGTTTTCTTTTACATAGTCTGGGAATTCACGAAAGGTTTCAGTATTTGGGTTTACAGCGCCTTTGAATGTGCCGATCTCGATTTCGTAATCATTACGTGTATCGACAACAAACACTTCAGGATCAGCAATAAGATCGTTCCACTCTTGAGGTTTCACGTAAGTACCCACTACGTGGCGAGGGTCGATGCCTTCAACACCTAATGTTACGATCTCTTTTTTCAGTTTCACTTTGGTGCGATTGAATGGCTGGGTCTCAGAGTACGACTCTTTGTATACGGTGCCTGTCAAACGAGGCTCGTTGTTTAGCCACTCCAGTAGCGTATCAATACCTGCACGATCAGAGGCAACAGTGCCGTTGATGCCTTCACTTGCCAGCAGTAATGTCCCGCGAATATGGTGTTTTTCCATCAACGCAAGTAATGGCTCGCGTAGTTCTTGATAGTTATTCAGCTCAACAAACTTGTACAGCGCACAAACTACATACTGACTCATGAGGTTTCCTTTAAAAATACAGGTGGTCAACGACCTTAAAATTTTAGCGGCACGAAGTATACCTGACTAAATTAGTCGGAAATACGGACAAATTATGCGGATATTATGGCTAGGCAGGATGTAGCGGTGTTTTGATGCGGCAAAGCGTCACGCGGGTAAAATCGCTATGTGTTCAAATTATAAGCATAAATTGTAGAGAACAAGGTAAGTTGAACTCGACACTTTTGGTTTAAATTTGTACTGTGATTCCTTCTTCGGCTCTTCATTAAAGTTGTGCGCAAGAGCTACAAAATAATAATCGTATCAGTTGGCAAGGAAAGGACATGCAGCAGTTTTATATCAGGCGGCTGAGGGAAGAAGATGCTCCCTTGCTCAAACAATTACTCGTTGAACTCGATACATCGCACTATGAAGCTGAACCGAACTTCTATCGTCCACCCAAGGAATTGGCGCAACTAAGAGAATCATATAGCACCTTCGAAAAGTATTTTGACGGGAGCGTGAGCGCTTTTATTGCTTGCTCGCAAAGAAAGGTCGTCGGTTTTATCTCTGGTTCGGTTCGTAACGTTCAGTCGCTGATTTCACCAGAAAAACGCGTTGGCTTTATTAATGAGCTTATTGTTTCAGAGAACCATCGAAACTTAGGAATAGGTTTATCGCTGATGGATAAGATGGAAAGTGATTTGTGTGCTCAAGGAATAGAAGAAATCGGCTTAACCGTGGCGTCATTTAACCATGAAGGTGAGGATTTCTATCATAAAATGGGCTACCGGGTGATGACGAAACGTATGACCAAGCGCGTAAGAGATTCGTAAAAACAAGATGGTAGGAATGAAACGCCTCTTACCTCTAGAAGAGGCGTTTTTATAGTATTTATTTCAAATTAGCGGCGGTTTGATTCCCCATCGCAATTAACTTATCTAAAACGCGCTCACCGTCGGCACGTAAACCGTTGTGCTCGTACTCGTTAGTGATCCACGCTTTTGAGTTTGGGATTAACGCGAGCGTTTCTCGGCTGATATCCATTTCCACAAACATATCATCGGCGTAAACGGCGCAACTGACAGGCACTTTGTTTTGAGCCAGTTGTGTTTGATCGTACAGCGCAGTCCAATCTTCTTTCGCGGCCAATATTTCAGCGGCATCTTTTAGTGGCTTGAGGTTGACGTATTGATCGAACATCCATGGGAAGACCATTTCCCCCGTAAAGTAAAATGGCTTGCCAGGTTCATAATTAAACTCTGAACGGCTTTGGCGAACACGGTGAGCACTCCAATTCGACGCAAAGCCTTGGCAATAAATCGATTCATGCAAAATGGCGTAAATCGGGTTGGTTTGGAAGTTTTGCTGTGCCAACATATCGTTCAAGAACTCATAACGAAGTTGTTGTTTGCCGTTCACTTCAATCAATGCACTTTCTAGCCAATAGTAAGTTGGCAAGAAAGTATCACTCACACCAAAGTTGATGCCGATTTGCTGAAATTGCTCCACCGTGAAGCGTTGACCATTTGGTAGGTACTCTTCGTTTTCCAGCAAGTGATTCGCAATGTTTTGGCAGAGTTGTTGCGCTTTTGGAAATTGCTGGAAGAACGCTTGGTTTTTCTCCATGGTGCGTTTGAAGGTGGCTTCATACACATCGTCGGCATGACGCGAGACTGATGGCACGCCACCCGTGATATAGCTTTGTAGCAAGCTGTCTGGGAACAAAGACAAATAGGTGAGGGAGCAAAAACCACCAAAGCTTTGACCTAAGATCGCCCATTTTTCGACGCCAAATTGCTCACGAATGTATTCCGCGTCGCGCACGATGTTATCCGCTCGGAAGTGGCTTAAGTACTCGGCCTGTTGTTGCGGCGTGAAATGAGCCAGAGTCTGATGATTAACCATCGAACTATTGCCCGTACCGCGCTGGTCGAGAAGCAAAACTCGGTACTCTTGCAGCGCGCGTTTTACCCAGCCGTTATTGCCGTTTTGACGCGGAGAGGGAAAGCCTGGCCCGCCCTGAAAGTAAACCAACCAAGGTTTGGTCGATTCTTCATCGCCAACTAGGCAAACCGCACGAGCGAAGACTTCAATGGTGCCTTTACTCACGTCTTGGTAATCCAGAGGAACGGTAAAGCTGTGGGGAGTGTAATGCAATCCTGCGTCGATAAATGATTGAGCGTTCATTGTTATCTTTATTTCCTTATTGAGGGGTAGCGCTACTTTACTGCGAATGGCGTGAAGAACCAATGCTATTTCCAAATCGCTTCGTCAGTTCTATACCTTGGTCAAATCAATGTAAGTTCAAGAAAATGAAACGATTAGCGACTGGTGCAACTGGTTGAGTGAGCTATGCTCAATAGAGTTGCGACAAAGTAAGAGCATGGAGGAAGTCGGATGAAAGTGTCACTGGCTCGATGGACAATTGTGACTTGTTTAATAAGCGTACCTACTTTTGCCGTTGTTACGCCCAACCCACCTCAGTTACAGGCAAAAGGCTACGTATTAATGGACTTTCAATCCGGTGCCATTATTGCCGAGCATAACGGGCGAGCAGGCCTTGCTCCGGCTAGTTTAACCAAGTTGATGACCGCTTACGTCGTTGGACAAGAAATCGAAGCGGGGCGTTTGAAATGGGATGATGTTGTCACCGTGAGCGAAAACGCGTGGTCGGCCAAGTTTCCCGGTTCTTCTAAAATGTTCATCAAACCGAAAGATGAAATTAGTGTTGCGAACTTAATGCGCGGCGTGATCATCCAATCGGGTAATGACGCGTGCGTTGCACTGGCGGAACACGTTGCTGGCAGTGAACGCGGCTTTGTCGCCTTGATGAATGGTTGGGCTGAGAAGTTAGGGCTGCAAGACACTTATTTTGTAAACTCCCATGGTCTCGATAGTGAAGGCATCCAAACCTCACCCACCGATATGGCAAAACTCATGCAGTCGATCATCAACGACGTTCCCGCTGTGTATGCGCTATATAGTGAGAAAGTCTTCAAGTGGAACGACATTACGCAGTACAACCGCAATAAATTACTGTGGGACAATTCCATTGATGTCGACGGGGGCAAAACCGGTTACACCAGCAATGCGGGATACAGTTTGGTGAGCTCCGCCAAAGAAGGGAAAATGCGGTTGATTTCGGTAGTGATGGGCACGCCAAGTAAACAGGCTCGAACGAGCCAATCCAAGAATTTACTCAGTTATGGTTTTCGTTTTTATGACACCAAACAAGTTGCCAAACAAGGGCAGGTTGAGTCTAAAGTTCGCGTTTGGAAGGGAAATGCCAATCAAGTTGAGGCGATCTTCGCCAAAGATGCCTATCTCACTCTGCCTCGTTCTATGACGGCTGGGCTTGATAAGAGTGTGGTGTTAAATGAACCGTTGATTGCGCCGCTCGCGCAAGGAGATGAGATTGGTAAGGTCGTTTGGAAAAGCGATGACAGTACCGTGGCGAGTTATCCCTTGGTCAGCAGCCAAGCGGTAGAAGAGGGCTCGTGGTTTGGTCAGCTTTGGGACAGTTTGGTGCTGTGGGTGAAATCATTCTTTAACTAGAATAAAAACGAGCAGAAGTGTCTTTCTGCATTCTTTGGTTGATGACCCGCCCAGCTAAACGCTGGGCGGTGTCTTATTTAACGGTTTATTCCGACAAGGTGATGATTGGTAAATCGTCCCAAATCTTACTTTCATCCGATGCGCCACCGGAGAAGTTCCAAGGGCCTTTGTTTTGTTCTAGCGGACGGTAAGTTGCCGAAAGGCCGTCTAAGTCCCAAGTCGTCACATAGAATCGAATGCCGTCCAGTGAATCAGGTCGACCCAGCGCGTCACTCGCAAAGTCCATCGAAATAGTGTTATTGGCTTTGTCTACTGTCACTGTTGGTGCTGGCGTGACCGCTTCTCCCCATGTCGTCGCATTTGCTCCTTTGGTGTTGTAAATCGAGCTTTGCCAGCCAAAGACAACCGCATTGCGACTCCAGGTTCCGCTTGGCATAGAAGCGTTGATCTTCGGTAGCTCAGACAAATTGGTTGCGGATTCTTCAGGTAAATCAATAAAGATGGTGAAACCCACGTGGTCGAAGCCGTTTGGTGGTAACCAAGTGTCGGTGATGTTGTCCATGGTGAAGGTCAAACGTACGTTACTGCCAACGGTAAACACTTCTGCTTTGTTGATCGCGAGTTGGCTGTTGTCTTTGTCGAACGTTGGATCGGTTGGTAATGAGTAGTTGCCGTTTGGGCCGCCCACGCCGTCTTGTGCATCGCCCGCATCATCAATGGTGTCGTCCGGCGTGTTTGACCAGCTTAGGTTGGAGACAAAGTTCACGTCCTCGATGCCTGCTTTTTTCTCGGTGGAATAAATTGCAAAGCGGTGCTGTTGCTTACCAATCGCAAAGTGACGGGTAGACAGCGTGACGCTGAACTGACCATCAGCGCCAACCGCGATAGCTTGCGCGGTTTCCAAGTTACCATCGACGACAAGATTCAACTTCTCGTTGGCGTTCGCACTACCCGCGATAACAATATCACCAGTGATGGTTTGGTCTTCCCAATCCTGCGCCAGTCGGATGTTGAGATCTGGAGTATCTACAGATTGGTTGCTGCTTGTCTTCGAGTAAATCACTGCAGACTTGGCTGGTAGCTCAAGGGTTACGTGACCATTTTCATCTGTGACTAACTGTTCTGGAGCGTCTGCCCAGTTCGACATGATTTGTTGTTTGAAGACGGTACCGCTCGCTTGCTCCACATCGAGTTGGTTCATCAACATCGGCGAGTTGGATGTGTTCATCACAACCAAGACTTCGTCGTTATCCAACGTTCGGGTAAAGGCGAACACACCTGCGCCCGCTTTGTCGCTGCCAATCACCTTCATTTCGCCACGTGTCATGACTTTGTTTTCAGTGCGTAGCTTGGCAAGTTCTTGAATAAATAAGTACATCTCACTGTTTGGGTCGAATGAGTCTACGTAGTCGCCATCTTCACGGTAACCTCCGGCGAACATCGCATCACGCGCCGCTGATATCGCTTGCTCTGTACCTTGGTAAATCACAGGAATGCCCGGCACGCTCATCATGGTGATCAGTGCTTGTTTCATGTCATTCACGCTACCTTGCGACAGAAAACGCGGCATGTCGTGATTATCAATGAAGTTCGGCATGATGTATGGATTCGGGAACATCGCCATCATTTTCTCTAGACGGAAACGTAAGTAGTCGGTCGGTTGTCCGGATGCAAATACGCGCGTTATGGTCGCTTGCAGTGGGAAGTTGAGTACCGAAGTTAGCTGCTTCGGCGAGCCACTTTCACCGATGTAAGTTAGCATCTTCTCTTCGCCTTCCGTGTGGTAAGGCGTAGAAGTCTCGAACACTTCACCAAAGGTAAGGAAGTTGTCACGCCCTGTATCAACCGCTTGCGTCATCACACCATCGTCGGCGTGTAGGAAGTCGTTCCAGAAATCGTGTTCAACAAACTTCACCGTATCGATACGGAATCCGTCGACGCCGACTTCGCGAATCCATTTTCGGTAGCTCTCTTTTAGATAAGCGCGTACTTCAGGACCGGACGTATTAAGGTCATCCAAATCAGAGAGCTGCCAGGTTTTTTCTTGTACCGGATCGTTGTGGTCGGTGATGGTTGGCGTCCAGTGGTAGCTGCCTGTGCCGTCTGTTTTACACTCGTTCATGTTGAGGGGGTACGGCAGCTCTTGCCCGGCGGGTAGTGCATTTTCAATCAAACGGAAACCTTGGCAAGGTAGGCTTGGATCATAACTGTAAGGATCATCGTAGGTAAAGAAGTTGCCTACATGGTTGGTCACGATGTCCTGAATTAAGAACATGTTACGCGCATGCACTTCGCGTGCTAACGCTTGGTAGCTTTCTAGGTCGCCGAAGTGCTCATCCACTTTTTGGAAATCGCGCGCCCAGTACCCGTGGTAGCCGCCGTAGTTTTGCTCCGCATCCCACCATTGGTTAGCAACTGGCGGAGTAATCCAGATCGATGTGGCACCGAGATCTTCGATGTAGCTTAACTTATCACTCACGCCAACGAGGTCGCCGCCGCTGAATTTTTTATCCGAAGTTGGATCGAATTCGTTTTGCCCTTGATCATTAAGAGCGCTGTCGCCGTCGTTAAAACGGTCGATCATCAGGAAGTAAATGATTTGATCTTGCCAATCAGGAGATGCCACGTGGCTGCCTGTATCGATTGGTGTGGTTTCGTCGCTTCCACAGCCAGAAAGAGCAAGAGCGATCGCGAAAGGAAGTATTTTTATTTTATTCATTGGGTTAGGTAGAGTTTCAAACACAGTTTTTGCCTCCGTTATGCAGCAATGCAGAAACGATAAAGCAAAGGTTTGAAATTGAGAGTGTCATTTCACGCCAAAAAAGACGTGAAATGATGTCACGAAGCGGCGACTTTGATCTGACCGACAGTTTTAATTGAGCGGTTGCACAATAGGATATTGTATCGGGTAATGCTCTTTCGCGAGCTCGTTGTCGGATTCATCATAAAGGCGGAAACGGCACTGCTTTGCAGTTTGAGTGAGCGATAATTGCAGCACCCAACAAGCATAATGTAGCGAGTGTTGGGTCAAGCGCATTGCGTGAGGTGTGGGGTCATCATCGGCGTAACAGTCAATCCTCGCAACGTTTTCAAGTCGGCATGCCAGTTCGACAAAGAGCGTGTATTGCGCCCCAATATTAATAAGCTGCCGAGTCGGAACAATATATTCCGTTGCGCCAATTAAAAGCCCCTTAGAAACCACATAATCACGCTGGTGGTTATTCTCAATGTAACGTTCCCCATCGACTTCATAACACAGGCGAAAGGTAAGGGGATGCGCCACCGGAAGTTCAGTCGTTGCCCAGAGTTCGGTGCCATGACTTAAAAAACGCTCGAAGAAGGCGGGATAGCGCCGCCATGCGCCATCACGGTCACGGCATTCTACCGAGACCACTTTTTCAAACGCAATATTGTCCACTTCTATCCAGATTTTGCCGACAGGTTGGTCGATGTGGTTATCGTCGAAGGTATTGGCTTTGGCGTAGTACAAGCGGATCGGTTGTTGATTTAGTTGAGTTCGGTTATCCAAACATTGTTGGCGATACTGCATGGGGGAAAACGGATACCAACGACGAAAAGTGCGGTGAAAGTTCGATGGTTCTTCGTAACCAAGTTGATAGGCGATTTGCTGCGTTGTGAGTTGGGTGTCGGCAAGCAAAGTGAGTGCTTGCTTTCTTTTAGCGAAATCAACGCATTGAGAGTAGCTCATTTGTTTCTCTTGCAGTCGACGTTGCAAGGTGCGTTTGGAGACGCCCAGTTGCCTTGCCGCTTGCTCTAATTTGAGCGCGTAATTACTGTTTTTGATGAACAAGGCGTTCAAAACACTCAGCAATTCGGGTTGCTCAATGGGTTGGTGAGAAAGCAGCAAATAAACATGTTTCACCAGTTCAAACACGCTTGAACTCGTTTTAGAATCTCGCATTTCCTCTAGAAAAATATCGGCCGCGAGTGGATTGTTGGCGTGAACTTGTACCTGTATTGATTCGCTTAGCTCAAGCATTTCCAACTGCATTTTGAGCAAGCCAAACACCGACTCCGCCCAATTTGGCATATCGGCCGTTCTGCATTCGACTTGCAGATGGATTTGGGCATCACCATGTTGAAATGTGACGTACAAACGGCGGTCGAATAATGAAACACTTTTACTCCACCAAAGCAGCCCTTCTTGGAGGTTAGGCGCTTCTTTCAACATCATGCATTGCAAGGCAACCAACTTCTCAATGTGCCAATATTCGCCGGCAATTCGCAGATGATTGTGACCGAGCTTTTTGCACAGAAAGGATGTAATAACGTTATCTTGAGGCAGCATTAGTTGAGTTCGGTTGCGAGCAAACATGCATTATTGCTGAAAGGATGAAGAAGTTCAGTGAGAACGCTCAAAGCCTTTCTTATCGTTTTATTTTCAAATTTATTTTGAAAATGTTTTTAATCGAAATCGGTTTTTCCCTTTATCTCATGAGGTTATGCTGTTACTCAGCTTAAATTCATTAATTGGAGAACCTCATGGATATCGTACAAGCTGCAAAATCTCGTTACTCAACGAAAGTGTTTGACCCAACGCGCAAGTTACCTCAAGAAAAAATCGATGCAGTTAAAGAGCTGATTCGTTTTAGTCCATCGAGTGTGAACTCTCAACCTTGGCATTTCATTCTGGCAAGCACAGAAGAAGGCAAACAGCGCATCGCTAAAGCGGCGCAAGAGAACTACGCGTTTAACGCGGCGAAGATTCTCAACGCTTCTCACGTATTGGTGTTTTGTGCAAAAACAGCCATCGATAACGACTACATTGAAGCGCTAATGGTGCAAGAAGAAAAAGATGGTCGATTCCCAACTGAAGAAGCGAAAGCGGCTGTGCGTGGTGGTCGTAGCTACTTTGTGAACATGCACCGCTTTGATCTGAAAGATGCGAATCATTGGATGGAGAAACAAGTTTACCTCAACGTGGGTACGTTGCTGCTGGGTGCTTCGATGCTAGAAATCGATGCAGTGCCAATTGAAGGGTTTGATCCCAAAGTGCTGGATGAAGAATTTGGCTTGCGTGAAAAAGGTTACACCAGCGTTGTGATCGTGCCGCTTGGCTACCACGCGGAAGATGACTTCAACGCGAAAACGCCAAAGTCTCGCTGGGACGCAGAAACCGTATTCACCGAGATCTAATTCGAGCTTACTTGCAGGTTACGTAGAACCCTGTAATCAATATATAAATCGCAAAAGAGTGATAAAACAATGATCCACTTAGTTGCAGAAGTGAAAGCCTATCCAGACAGTAAGGATCAGGTGGTGAACTTGCTTGCTGGTTTACTAGAGCCAACTCGTCAAGAAGAAGGCTGTTGCCAATACGAGTTGTATCTTGACGAGAAAGTTGAAGGCTTATTTATGTTCCAAGAAATTTGGGCATCGCAAGAGGCCTTGGATAAGCATTTGCAAAGCCCGCACATGGCGACGTTTCTTGAAACATTGGAAGAGAACGATTGGGTTGAGTATACCCAGATTCGTCCTCTTCGATTTATCGCCTAATGACAGAAGGTTGCCAGCACGTTGGCGCGTTGTTGGCAGCATTTTTGTTGGATAAAGTCGCGGAAAGTCCGAATCGTTGGCGTCAGTAAGCGACGATCGGCGCACACCATGTAGAGTGGCACTGGGCCGCAATCCCACTCTGGTAGCACTCGCACCAATCTTCCCTCGATTAAGTCTCGGCTGATGTCCATCAACGATTTATTCGCAATGCCTTTGCCTTTGATCGCTAACCGATGTGGCAAGTCACTATCGTTGCTCATCAAGTTACCGCTGACCACGACTTGTTCTTTCTCGCCGTCACGCGTGAGCGTCCATTTGTTGTAGACCGAATCCGCGACCATGTAGCACAAGCAGTTGTGTTGCGTTAAATCGGCAGGAGAGGTGAGTTCTGGATGTGTGGCTACGTACTCTGGCGATGCACATAAGATCCGCTCGTTTGCCCCACACAATGCCAACACGACCAGATTGGAGTCGGCCGGCTCGCCGTAGCGAATCGCAATATCGACAGGCTTGGTGTACATATCCGTCAAGCTATCGGACAGCTCTAGTTTGATGGAAACATTTGGGTAGAGATCGATGAACTCATCCACCCAATCGAGCAACATATTGCGACCAAAATCGGAGGGCGCAGTAATGTGCAGTTGACCAGATAACTCACCACGCGCACTTGAGATCTGATCTAACCCCTCCTGCAATGTTGCCAACGCTTGCGTGGTTTTGTCTAAAAACAGTTCGCCCTCTGAGGTTAAACGCAGGCTTCGGGTGGAACGCACAAACAGCGGGAAACCGATTTGCCCTTCAAGACGCTTAATCGATGCGCTAATGGCGGCAGGTGTCATGTCCATGCTGTTGGCTGCTTTTGAAAAGCTGCCTTGGCGCGCGGTTTCGACAAAAATATTGAGGTCGTTGAGGGCTTTCATCGTGAAAGGGATGTTTGTGAAGTTTGAGCTACTATAGGGGAGATGAGCAAAGTAATTCAAGCTAAACGCTTTTGAAGGTGAAAACATTAGGTTAAGTGGTCACTTTGAGTTAGATTAGCCCGCCACTTACATCGTTACTGGATCAACAACATGAGCAACGAACAGCCGAATAACCCTCTGCATGGGTTGAGTTTAGAAAAAATCGTCACCCGACTAGTTGAACACTTTGGTTGGAATGGCTTGTATGAGCGCGTTCGAGTGAACTGTTTTAAGAAAGATCCGTCGATCAAATCTTCTCTGAAGTTTTTGCGTAAAACGCAATGGGCACGAGACAAAGTCGAAGCGCTGTATATCGAGACGTTTTGCTAAGCGTTACGCTTTCAGCTAAAAAATCCGAATCAAAAAAGGTGGCCATGAGCCACCTTTTTGTTTTCTTACTGTACTTGTTTCTTCGCTGACTTTTTACTGTCCGCTGCCGATTTATTCCAAATGATGCGTACTGCCAACCGTGCTTTCTAACTCAAGAATGGATTGGCGCACATGATCAGGAATGGCCGCTTTCTCGTTGTTTTTAAAATCGAACATCACGCCTGTCGCGGTTGAGACCGTCGTAATCTTGCCCCATTTTTTACTCAATACTTGATATTCCATAGTGATGCGATCTTCTTGCATGTCGATCACGCGCGAGCCGACCAGCAACGTGTCTGGGTAAGTGACAGGCAGTTTGTAGCGACATTGCGTCTCGCTGAGTACTGGCCCAATTTGCGAGGTTTGCAGGTCGACCAGCAGATTAATTTTGTTGAAGTAATCTAAACGCGCCGTCTCAAAGTAGCGGAAATAGACCACGTTATTGACGTGTTGCAGAGCATCCATTTCACCCCATGCGACTTTGATCTCTGTGATAACGGGAAAGTCCTTTAACAGTGTGTCCATTTTTAGTGCTCCTTTTTCATCTGCATTGCCACAAATTGCGACGCGACTTATCACTTTGAGCATTTATTCTAGATGTAATCATTTAATATGTAATAAAATTGTTTTTAAAATGTGAAATGAAATGGCAATCTTGTTATGTAAACTAGAAGCTTTACATAATCGAGTTGAAGGCGTAAGTTTAACTAAGAGTAACCAAATAGGAGGTGTCTCATGACTGAGCTGAAAGGTTTCAATCTAGCCAAGGTGGAAAAACGCATTGACTGGACTGGCGAGCTGTTCAGTTTAAGGGTCTCAGGCGCGCCTCTTACCTTTAAAGCCGGCCAGTTCACCAAGCTTGCTTTGCTAGATGATGAGGGCAAGCCGATCAGCCGTGCTTACTCTGTGGTTAATGCACCAAGCGAACAGTTCGATTGGTTGGAGTTCCTAATAGTAGCGGACCCTCAAGGACAACTTTCCCCAAGGCTTCAAAAGCTTAAATCTGGTGATAGTATTTATGTTGGTGAGACCGCACATGGTGACTTAATCCACGACTCTATTCCTAAACAGGCTCATGATCTGTGGCTGTTATCTACAGGTACAGGTATTGGACCGTTTTTATCGCTACTGGATGATATAAACTTACCACCTCATAATGAGCGAATTGTGCTTGTTCATGCGGTTCGCTACGAAAAAGATCTGGTCTACAAATATCTGATTGAGCAACTACAGCAACGATATGAAGGCAGATTAAAGTACATCCCGATAGTCAGTAGGGAAGTGGTGGATGGCCAGTTACAAGGTCGAATTCCCGAACTCATCGAATCGGGTAGACTGTCCAACGCTGCTGATGTGCCATTCTCTGCTCAAAGTAGTTTTATCATGATGTGTGGGAACCCGCAGATGATCAAAGATACCTTGCCAGTCTTACAAGATCTTGGGTTGGAAAAGTATCGTCCTAAAACAGGAGGCAATATCATCTATGAGCGTTACTGGTAGCGTTTGGTTAAATTGATATAACCATATTGAACACATGATGATCACCAATACCAAAGTCGCTCAAGCTTCCTAGCTTGTTCGATCAAAAAAGCCACATGAAGTGGCTTTTTTAATATCGATAGAGTTAATCAGACTTATTGTTGATTAACGTACGCTTTAAAGCGAGCTTTGGTTTCTGCGTCTGCTTTTTGGTACCAGAAGTGCAGCATCTCTTCTGCTGTCGAATCTGATTTAGCCGCAGTCGCTCTCGCTTGTTTCATATCTTCAGGAATCTTTGCTGGCAGTGTGACTGGTTGAGCAACGGCTGCACCAGCAACAGCGATAGCAGCAACGCCGCCTGTTTTGTTGTAGCTTTCCACTTCACGTACGTAATCACGACCGATTTGCATACCCGGTTTGATCAATTTGTCTTGCTCAACGGCGACGGTGTTGCCTGAATCATCAACCAGTTTCCAATCTAAGTCCTTGATCTTTTCTTCCGCATCGCGAAGGTTGCGGTATTCTGGCATTTGTAGCGTCAGCTCGGCATTGGCAGCGTCAAATCGTGTAACGATAACATCGCTTTCAACACTTAAACGGTCATTACCTTGGTTAAAGTAAGGGGCGAAGCGAAATACGACTTGGTTAACGCCATCAGGTAACGTTAGTGTTCTTTCCGAGGCGAAAAAACCACCCGAAAGGTCTGCTTTTTCACCGTTAGCCGCTAATACTGAAACGTTGTCAGGAACACTCACGGTTACATCTGCGAATGCCATGCCACTCATTGCGAGAGCAAGCGCACAAGTTAAAGGCTTGATCAATTTCATTGTTTTTATCCTAAGCAAATTAGTGGTCATCGAGAGTGCATCGTTCATTGCCCGATTGCAACTCCCAAGTGTAAGAAGTATGAAAATTTAACAAGAACGTCATTTTTATCGCATTTATTACGGGGAAACTGTGATCCAAATAGAATCAAACCGCTGCAATAGAGCGGTTTGATATCATAAGTTATAGATTAAATTTCTTTCTAACTTATTGATTTATTATATGCCAGCACCGTGTCCAGGCTCTGATTGGTCATCAGAAGCGTCTTGTTGTTCTGACATTTCTTCTTGCTGTTGTGCTTTCTCAATGCTCAACCACCAAACAAATAACTCATACCAAATCGCCAGGATAACAGCACCTAAGAACAGACCAACGATGCCGTAGAAAAGCATACCACCGATGGCACCGAGCAGAATCACAGGCATTGGTACGTCGACACCACGTCCCATTAACATTGGTTTGAACAGGTTTTCAGAAAGTGCTGCAACTACTACCCAGACAGTAAACATGGTTGCTGTCGTTGTATCTTGAGTCATGTACATGAAGCCAATCACTGGTAGTACAGCAAGCAGCGCTGGTAGCTGAGCGATACACAAGATCATCAGAATCAGAGTGAGCAAACCAGCTGCCGGAACGCCAAATACAAAGAAACCAGCGCCGATCAATAGGGCTTGAATCGCCGCCACACCGACTACGCCAAGCAGTACGCTTTTAATGGTTGCTGCGATAAGCGTGGTCCAGCTTTTAGCGTTTTCACCAGCGGTACGAATAGCGATGGTTCTTAGACCTGATGCTGCAGATTCAGAGTACGTCATAAAACCTGCTGCAATCGCAAGTGATAAGATTGAAAGCAGTAAACTTCCCAATACACCGCCAAGAGTGCCTAGCAAAGAAGTGAGCGCGGACTTTATTTGCGGCATAAAGGTTTGAATCGCTTGTTCAAGGTTAGTCGCGAATAGGGTCCACACCTCATAGAGCTTATCACCTACGACAGGCCAATCCGCAACGGAAGGTTTTGGACCTGGGATCTTCACTTGTCCGTTTTGCAATACTTCAAGCGCATGCGTTGCACCATCCACAATAGAACCTGACACCATAACAAGTGGTGTGACTAAGAGTGCAATACCAAGTAAAGCCATCGTCGTGGCTGCCAGCCCTCTGCGACCGCCATATGCACGCTCCAGCTTTTTTGTAAGTGGCATTAAAGCGACGGCTATAATTGCACCCCAAATAACGGGAAGAATGAAGGGTTTGATGATGTCGTACGTAAACATCAGCAAGACGAAGATCAAGCCAATGCGTATTGCTGATTCCACCATATTACTGATGAAAAGCTTACTGTCGATTTTTACCGATTGTTTATCCATTTTTGTTTACCTGATGATCAATGTTAGAACTGACGAGACTTGAAACAACAATCGCCATATAAAACACACCTGTAATGGCCTCTAAATACACCACGACTTGAGCCAATGGCGTTAGAGGGCTGATATCGCCATAACCAAGCGTGGTTAAGGTGACGAAACTAAAATACGCCGCATTAGAGAAATTCTGCCCCCAAGAAATGGCTTCCATCCCAGTGAATGAGGTTGGCGAGAACTCTAGAAGAATGAGATAGGCAATTGCCCACATCAGACCAAGCAGTAAGAAAAGCGCGACTGAGCCAATGACTTTGTTGCTATTGACGTGGCCAGTGAAAAGAATCTGCCTTGCGATGGATTTAAAAGTGCCGAAAAAGAATGCGAAGGTGAGGGCAAGCATCACTACATTCATCTCTCGGATGTTGAAAACGGTCTTGATAACAATCACAAGAACCCAAACGCCAAACAGGGTATAGAGGAAACGAGACCACATTTTGTCGAAGCGAAGGCTGGCAAAACAGACAATGAACGTGAGAACCGTGAACGCCTGCAGTATGTGTTCAATCGTACCTTCACCTACCACTTGTGCCATTGCACTCCCTAGCAACAAAATCACCAGCGCTAAAGTTAGATAGAAGAAGTTGTTTTCTTCATTAATGTTTTTGAGTTTTTTACCAATGACCATGGTTCTTCTCACTTAGTTATTGTTCATTTTCTGCCGATGAATCTTTCATCACCATGATGGACGCAGAAAGCCCGAATCGAAGATCAACATCTTCTGGAAGTTCTTGGATTGAGATTCGCACCGGAATACGTTGTGCTAGGCGAATCCACTGAAATACAGGGTTCACGTTTGGAAGAAGGTTGTAGCCGACCGTGCCGTCTTTCGGCGCAATACCCCAACCGATAGAGTCAACCGTTGCGTCAATTGGCGTGTCTGGGTGAGACATCAAAGTGACACGTGCTTGGCTACCCGGTTCGATTTGCGCGAGTTGGTTTTCACGGAAGAAACCAAACACCCAGAAACTGTTCTTGTCGATCAGCGCCAGCAGTGGCTGGTTTGCGACCGCTTGCGTACCGTTTCGAATATCGAGGTTAGACACAAAACCATCGACGGTCGCATAAACTTTGGTAAAGCTGAGGTTAAGGCGCGCTGATTTTAATTGCTCTTCTGCAGATTTGATTTGCAGTAGCGATTCTTCGTAAGCGATTTCACGACGAATCAGATCCTTGTGAGAAACCGCGCCGCGGTCTTTGGCGCGAATATCTTTAAGGCGGTCGTATTCGATTTTTTTACCGCGAGAGCTAACAATGGCGCGTTCTAGTGCCACTTCGGCTTGAGACAAAGCAACTTCGTAAGTCGCAGGGTCGATTTCAAACAGTAAATCGCCTGTTTTCACTTCTTGGTTGTCTTGCACCGCGACATTTACAATTGGGCCTGATACACGAGGAGCTACTTTGATGACGTTGGCGCGCACTTGGCCGTCGCGTGTCCAAGGGTTATTAAAATACTCTTCAAATTTTTGATAGCCGAGCCAAGCTGCGCCACCAAGAATGACAAGATTGAGTGCGATTACGAATAGTTTTTTCATCTTGTTTGGCACCTAAAATTGAATATAAAAGCTGTCGATGGCCACCACATAACCGACCATGATGGCAATAAACGTCAGAGACGGAAAAGCGATGAAGCGAGACAAACGTGTCTTGTTCAATATCATCACCGTTATCCACGTTGCCGTGACGGCGAGAAAGAGCACCAGTAACGTGGGAGAAAAGTAAATGTCTCCCCAAGAGAGTTCATGAGGCATTAGAGATCCTCCGTTTTGTTCTTATCGCCGTTTTCCGTCGGTGTTTCGATAGGCAAAGGTGGCAACGTGCGGTTTTCTTCATCCAGATAACCGTCCCAATCGGTACGATCTTGCATCTGCTTGGCGATGGATTCTTCAAGGAATGGTTTCCCCGTTTGTGCCTGCCAGCCGCCGCCCAACGCTTTGTACAGCGCGATTACTTGGTTCGCGACATTGCCTTTAATTTGCGCGTAACTGTCTTCCGCGCGGGTCATTTTTTCGACTGAGTTGAGCAGTCGCTCAAAAGAAATTTGGCCGTTTTCGTACTGCGTCATGGAGATGTTGAACGCACGAATGGAAGAGTTGACCGATTGCAAACGTAAATCTTTTTGCTGCAAATACAGGTCATACGCTTCGATCGCATTGGTCACTTCGTTCACGGCTTGCAGCACTTTTTTGTTGTAGTTGGTCAGCGTTTCTTGGAAACGAGCATCTTCGAAACGAATGTTATTTTTCACGCGTCCGTATTGGAAAATGTTCCAACTGAACGTTGGGCCAACCACCATGGTGAGCGAATCGCTAAAACTGAAGCTGCTGCCATCGGGAACCGTACTGTCGATACCGATGGAACCGAACAACGAAAAGCTTGGGTACAGAGCCGTTTCCGCCACGCCAATCTGCGCACTTTGCGTGCGAGCTTGCATCTCAGAGACTTGCAAATCCGGACGTCGCATCACTAAGTTTGCGTCCACTTGGGTATCCAACAGAGGTGGACGCGGCACAATGGAGCGCTCGTCGGTGCCCGATAACGCCGATTTTCTGCCTGTCGATTTGAACTGTTTTTCGTAGTCAGCAATTTGCTTATGCATTCCATCTGATTGCAGCAGCTCGTCTACTTCTTCCGGTAATGCACCTAGCAATAACGCCAACGCGGTACGTGATTGTTTCATCGCGACTTCGAGACTCGGTAATGCCGCTTTGGTAGTATAGAGTTGGTTTTTCGCCTGTTGAACGTCCAATTCTGTAACGTTGCCAGAGTCGAACTGAACCTGTGTAATGCGGACGACACGCTCTTGAATTTCGATGTTGCGACGAGACAGCAAAATGCGCTCTTGGAACGTGCGATAGTTAATGTAGTTACGCGCCACTTCTGCGGTGATGGTGACCATGATGTCGTGATACGAAGCGATGGATGCGTAATAACCCGCTTCTGCTGATTCGATGCCACGAGCGTATTTGCCCCAAATATCCATTTCCCACGTCGCATCAAACGACAGAGCGGAGTTGTTTACACCCTGATCATTCACGTAGGCACGCGCTAGATTTCCTGACACGGTTTGAACTTGCGGGTATTGCAAGCCAGTCGAAATGCCAAGTAATGAACGCGCTTGAACAATGCGCAGCCCCGCGGCTTCTATGTCTAGGTTTTGCTCATTCGCCAACTCGACTAATTGATTGAGCGTCGGGTCGTTAAACTGCTGCCACCACTGTTGTAATTGTTGCTCGGATTGCTGCGTATCTTTGGCTGCTTTTTGCACCGACCAGTCACTTGGCAGTGGCGCCTGCTTTGGATGAACATAATCTGGTCCTACAGTGGTACACGCACTGAGCCCGAGCAGAGAAAGTATGGCGAGGCTTGGTTTAGTTAGTTTTGGAAGCATCATATCCCCACCTTTAAAAACGCTTCTGTTGTAAGTTCACCCAATCGATATCCTCGTAGGTTTGCTTGCAATGCTTGATTGCTTCGAACACGTTCCGTTTTAAATTCAGCAAGATATAAAAACCGGCTATCTCTGAATAAGCGTAGTCAGATAAATCTAACTCACTAAAAAAATCTTCCAGTTTATCTTCGAATGATTGGTAATCCTGACTGTATTGGTCGAATACGGAATCGAGTTCTTGTGTTGCTTGGTGGCTGGCTAAAGCGCCCGCCATCAAAGGAATGATGGAATCGCGGTGTTGTTGGCGAAGCTGAGTGATCAGCGGATTGGTCATCAATTTTTTCTCGGCGGCCATTAAGATGTTGATGTGATTACTGAGTACATCACACGCTTTGCTAAACGCGCCAATCGCTTCTGGCGTGGTTTTGTCAAAGTGTTTGTGGTTGATTTTCGAACCCCACACCTTGAGCTTTTTCGATGAGACGTTGAGCGTCACCAAATGCAAGGCCCGTTTGAGCGGCGTAATAATCGAGCTAGACTGCTTCTGATAGGAGTCAAACAGATCCCGAGTGTGCCTAAAATAGCGCTCTTTTATGGTCAAAAAGAGGTGTTCTGGTCGTGAGCTAAACGGGAAGTAGTGCGCGAAAATGATCATGAACACCACCATGTAGAACAGCAGCATGATCGTCATGAGGATTCCGAAGTGATAGAACATGTTGTTGTCTAAACCGAGAACAAACAAGCCCACCATGTAGAAAATCGTCACTGGCCCGTTAAACAGATAAAAGCCGATAAAGGTGTAGATAAAGATGAACAGACCAAGTTCTAACCCGAGATCCAATTGCGGAAGAATGAAGACGTAAGAAGGCACCGCGAACAAGAAGCCGAAAGTGAACAGCACAAGCAACAAAATCGGGTGCACAGGCACGAACGACAGCAAAGACATAAACATGGTCGAGAAGACTACGAACGAGTAGCCGCCTGGTGGATTGAAATAAATCCAAATCAGTCCTGCAACCCAATAAGTGACAAAGGTTTTGACCGCGGTTTTAAAGTTTTCTGCGTCCCACCATAGAAACTTGCCTTTCGGTTTCGGCAGTGGCACGTCAAAGGAGACATTGTTCGTCACAGAGTCAATGCAGCTAATGCTCTCCGCTAAACGCGACAAGTTTTGATGCATGAGCCCCAAGAGGTGCCCCAGCATAAGCGCAGAGCCTTTCTCTAGGTGCGCCGCGTCTTCAAGCAACGCCTGGTTGTATTCGACTTTGAACTCTTGAGCACGAAAAGCGGGCTCTTTTTCGTCCCAGACTTGTTGGCAGGTATCAAATAGCGCGTCAATTTCCGCAACGGCTTGATCAAAGTTGCTGATGCTTTCACGGTCTTGCTGGTGGCTAAAGTGGCTATGCGCCGCGACGGTCAATTGTTGCGTTACTTGCTTGTTCAAATGAACCGCCAAGCGCCACTCTTTCATGTAGGCCGACACGTCGCTGCATTCCACACTGACTGTGGCAAAACGCTGTTCGAGCGCATTTTGGGCGGCAAACATCTGTTCGATAAGAGAATCCACGCTAGGTTGTGGCTCTTCAGCTTCTGGATTTTCGACTCCCTCTTCTTGAGGAGAAACTTGCCCTGCCGATTTTTGCTCGAAATTTTGCAAGACAGCGGTGAACAGCGCGCGTTGTGCTTGGTTGAGTTGTTCGATGAGTTGTCTTAGGTTTTGTTCTGTTTTGGTCGGGAATAAGAAAGTCCCCACGAGTGTGTAAACCACCACCCCAAACACCGTCATATAAGCGCGGTCAACGCCATAAAGAAACGCACCTTCTGCGTCACCGCCATTGGACATCATCAGCGTCATGACGCCGGTCAGCATGAGTAGCGTTGGATCTTTTTGGTAGGCATTACGGAAGTAAAAAATGAAAGAGACCACAACCGACACGCTCAGCATGTACAGCAAGCGGTCTTGAGCAAATAATCCCACCAGTAACAAGCCAACGACGGCGCCAACCAACGTACCGAACACACGTAAGGTACCTTTGGCGAGGGATTCACGACGACTGCCTGTGGATGCAATCAGCATCACTGTGGTTGCGGCCGTCGATGCTTGCGGCCAACCCATGGCAAACGGGATTAGATAAGCCAGAGTCAGGCTAAGCGATACTTTAATAGCGAATTTTATTTTGTCGTTCATAGTGTCAAAGTTTGCTCAGGCTTATCGTTATAAGTTGATGAATTTCTTATGTGAATAATCAGAATCTTGTTCTGAATAAATTCGGGGGGCGGAATATAGCGGGTGAAAAAGTGTGCTTTGTAAACCCTTCGTCAAAACACAAAGTGCGTATTTGGCTCGATCTCGCGCTAGCCCTTGGCGTTATTGACGAAACGCCTAAAACGAGCAAAATCGCGATCTGTGACGATTCTCACTTTTGAAACAAAATCGTCGTGTTGTGTGAGCCAATTCTCACCTTATACCCTTCGCCTGATACTAAAGCGGGCCGCTCGTACCATCTGCAATGAGCTTTGCTGCTTTAAAAAGCATAGATGATGAATGGGTATTTGAGAGGGAAAGTTATTACTTTTTATCGGCTTGCCGGTTGTTTGCTTGTTTTTTTGGATCGAGATAAAAAAACCAAAGCGATACCACCAAGAATGATGCCACTGGTTAAAAGTGTATGCAGTGAAAGAGACTCGTGGAGTACGACGGTACCTAACAGCAAAGCAATGGCTGGCACGGAAAGTTGGCTGACGGCGGCTTGAAGTAAAGAGAGCTTAAGCATGACTTGATACCAAAGCGTATACCCAAGGCCAGATGCAATGGCGCCAGACGTGATAGCGAGCAAGATTCCGCTCAAAGAGAGATAGATTGAGGACAGCATCAACGGTGATAGGAGTATGCCAATTATAGATGCAGCGATAAACCCCCATGTGATGCCACTACTTGGAGAAGGCGCTTGTTTGCCGAGCGCAGTAAACGCAGCCCAACAAACGCCAGAAATCAACATGAGAAGTGCAGAACTGATGTCGGGGCGAGTGGCAGATGGCAACATTAACCAAACAAAGCCAGCAATCGAAAGGCCGATACCGATGATTTCGAGAAACTGAAAGCGCTCACCTTGCCACCAATAGATGGCCAGTAACGTCAGTTGCACGGCACCAAACAAAAGCAAAGCACCGGTTCCTGTCGCCAGTTGTAAGTACGCGAAAGAGAAAAGGGCAGCGTAACCAAATAACGCCACGCCAGCAAAAAAGCGAAAGCGAGAAGTTGGCCGATCGGTTTTCCACTGACCTCTCACGACAAGCAAAGCGATTAAGGTAATCGCGCCAGATATCAATCGAACGAGAGTGAAGCTTCCTGCATCAATCAACCCTTCGGCCAATGCAAGTCGGCACAATAATGAATTGGCAGCGAACGCCAGCATCGTAATAGCAGTGAGTAAAAAGGTCGACATCCTTGGCCCTTAACGCAGAAATATGGATTGAGTGTAGCGTCAAACGACCTTTTTCATTAGTTGATAAAGTGATTACTTATAGCTGTCAGAGCGAGAAAATCATCAAAAATCACCAGAGAAAACCTGACCTTAGCCTAAGTGTTACTGTGGTAGGGATGGTTGTTCGTACAATGACTTGATGGTGTTTTTCAACCATAGCAATTTGGGATTGTACGCATTGCGTTTATGCCAAATCATGGTAAATGGAATCAGTAACTTGTCTTGTTGAGTTTGGTCTAACGGAATTGGCAAGCACACCAAATCGAGATGCAGCTTTTCTGTGTAGCTTTTGCAATAGTGCGGCGCGGTGGTGATCATGTCATGCGTGGGCTGCGCTGCCATAAAAAGGGATTGCTCAAAGTTGGACATCGTCAGCCCGATAGAGCGCTGTAGCCCTAGTTCCGTTAACACTTCATCCAACGCCCAAGTTTCACTTTTTTCCCAAACAATATTGATGTGTTGGTAGCTCAGAAAGGTCTCGAGATTCCACTCTTGCTGTAATGCCGGATGATCTTTATGTAAATACACCATCGGCAGGTCATAAAATAGAATCTCAAAATCCAAGAAATACGGCAGAAGATCCAACGACTCTTTCGATCTAGGGTGACTTTCTCGGCCGGTAAAACCGATATCCGCCTCGCCTCGAATGATGGCGTCGAGTGAATCGTAATCCCAGTTACTGGTTTTTACTTTCGCTTCAGGGTATCGCTGGTGGATAGCGATGATGAGTCTGTCCAGCACCGTGAGCACTAATGGCGACTCAATCGTGATATCAAAACGCACTCCTTTAGGCGTAATATCGCTGCGTTTTTCTGCAATCTGGCTGCCAATTTGCAGCCATTCTGCAAGATCTTGCTCCATGCTTTGTGCCAAAGGCGTTGGCGCAAGACCTTTAGGTGTTTTGACAAACAAAGGATCATCGAACCAATGACGAAGTTTGTTGAGCGACTTACTTACGGTAGAGGGCGTAACGTTCAGCTTTTTCGAGGCTCTCGAGACGCTTTGCTCTTGCAGCAATAATTGCAGAGTGAACAGTAAGTTTAAATCAAGTCGCGCTAGGGATTTCTTCATAATGGGTATCGTGAACAGGCTTTGGAATCAATAGTATTAGAGCAAGGCTGATTACGCTACCTAACACTAAGATAAACACCAACATATTCAGAGCACTAACGCCGATGAAACCCATAAACCAAATATAGAACGCGGAACTACAAACTTGAGCAATGCCCAGTAACGAGCTTGCCACGCCAGCTTGTTGAGAGAATGGGCTGAGCGCTTGGCTCATGGCCACGCCAAAGCCACAAGCGAAGCCAGCGCAAATCAGCCCAAGTCCGAATACATAGTAAAGAGATTGTCCATCATGGAAATGGGCAGCACTGAGTACTATGGCTGCACAAGCGAGCAATACTTGAGAGGTGATCATTAAGGTTCGCTGCTTAAAAATCCCCAATGCCAATGGCGCCGAGAACGAAATCAACATGCTGATCGTCGCAGTCCCAGCCATGATGGAAGAATAGCCACCGCGATCAAAACCAAGCATGCTCATCACGACAATTGGTGAAGCGTTAACAAAGGTCAGAATGGTGGTCACTCCAAGTGCAGTAATGATCAGCCTACTGATAAAAAATCGCTCGAAGAAAGTCTCTTGATGGCTCTCTGGCGCTGTCTGTTCTTCACGTTGTTGGCTGGGTAGTGATTCCTTGAGAACAAAAATGGCCAATACACTGACGAGAATGCCCATTCCTGCCATTGTGGTAAACAAACTCGGCCAAGGAAATTTCAGCATAATCAAGTGACCAATCACGGGTGCGATCACTGGGATGATACAGGTGATGCCATTGAGCATCGACAATACTTTCGCGCGGCGCTCATCGTCTAACGTGTCGCGTAAAATCGCGAACGCGACGACATAGCAAGATCCAGCTCCGATGCCTTGGCAAAAGCGAGCAATCAAGAAAGCGTTTGGTTGCTCAGCCATCCCGCCGAGAAAAGACGCGAGCACGAAGATCATCGCGCCGACGACGGCAACAGGCTTTCGTCCCACAGAGTCTGCAATTTTCCCCGCGAATAACATGGTGGTAGCCATGCCCGCTAAATAGATCGAAAACGCAATATGCAACTGAGATTCACTGGCGTTGAGATCTGACGCAATTTGAGGCAAACCAACAAGATACAAATCAATGGCAGTAGGGTAGAGTAAAACGAGTGCAAAACTACAAAGTAAAAAACGGGACATGGAAACCTCTCTATCGAATGGCGAGGATAATAGAGTGCTAAACGTTTGCCTGCGAGTGGGAAATACGACACTAGGTATTTCTATTTACGACATACCCTGTATGAATTGAGCATAAAAACAACAAGGAAGATTATGATTACTATTGAAAAGTATTCGCCTGAGCGACATGAACAAACTTGCGAACTTAGCGTGCTAGAAGAGCAATCGCAGTTTACGGTCGCGGATGTGGGTGAAATGCTTACACGTCTTAAACCTACAGAACTTCCGCATCTGATTTTGGCAGACGATGACGTTGTTGGTTTTTTTCTGTTCGATGCTGCTTACAGCGAGAAATACGATTTTTGCCCGAAAAACAGCTTAGGCGTACGTGCTTTGCTGGTGGATCACCGTCATCAAGGCAAAGGCATCGCCAAGCAAGCCATTCAACAGTTTGCCGATTTCGCCAAACGCCATTATCCCGAGTTTGATGCGCTTTATCTCACCGTGAATTGCCGCAACATACCTGCTTATCAGTGCTATTTAAAATCAGGGTTTGAAGATACCAATGAGCTTTACCACGGCGGCCCCGTTGGACCGCAGCACATCATGATGCAGCCGCTTTAACTAGAAAAATACCAAGGATGGAAAGATGAGAATTGAAATCGACAATTTAGAACGGCCGCAGGTGATTGCGTTGTTGGAAGAGCATTTACAGGACATGTACGCGACATCGCCACCAGAGAGCGTGCATGCGTTAGATGTAAGCAAGTTGAAGTTGCCTTCAATCACGTTTTGGACGGGCTGGGATGGTGATCAGCTATTGGGATGTGTGGCAATGAGCCAACTAGAAGGTGGTCACGCAGAGTTGAAATCGATGCGTACGACACCATTGGCGAGAAAACAGGGCGTGGCATCCCGCTTACTCAATCACGTGATTGAGCAAGCGAAACATCAGGGGATACAACGTTTAAGTTTGGAAACTGGGTCGATGGCATTTTTTGAACCCGCGCATCGCCTATATGAAAAACATGGCTTCGCGTACTGCGAGCCGTTTGGTGACTATCAACCTGATCCAAACAGCCGCTTTATGACCCTAGCGTTGTAGCCCGTCGCGACTAAAAGTTAAAGTAGTAATTAGCTCCTGGCGAGATGAGTGATGCACGCTCACGCGCCAGTTGTTTTCTTCTCTCTCTAATACGCTTCGCGTTGTCTTTATCTAAGTTTGCATCCAATTGATGATCAAGGCGTGATATCTCCGCATCTAATGCGTTAATGCGTTGTTGACGCTGATATTCTTGATGGCCTAACTGATAGTTTTTAAGGAAAAGATCGTTAGAGCAAACGCCATAGTAGGTTTTTCCTTCTACACCCACCGTGTAACCATTGTCTGGCGAACAGTAAAGAATGGTGCCTTTATCAAAACCGTCTTGCCACTCAACGTGATTTGGCGTTACGCCTGCTTCGCGACAGTCTTTAATGTATTCGTACAAAATGTTTGGGTTGTTGCCTGAGCGGCCATCTTGGTAGCCGACGCGATACCAATCTGCGGTTTGGCATTGTTCTGGCGACATGCTGCTACAACCAGAAAGTAATGCAAACATGGCAAAGAGAAGCGCAATGCGTTTCATGAAGTGGATTCCTTGTTACTGCGTTAGGTTCGCTGATTATAAATGAACAGTGTTCATTTCCAATAGATAAAATTAATAATTACCGACTTATTGATGCGTTGTGCTTGTGAGTTTGTCGGTTTGAAGCAAAATTTTTTGCTTGTGGAACGAGCGTTTTTCGTCAGTAGTGATGTTACGAATAGAGTAGTTTGCGTGAAGGTAGAGGCGAGATTAGTGAGGTGGGAATCTCTTCGTAAGCCGTACCTATAAACAGTTGCCTGCGCGAATGTTACTTTTTCTCAGAGATTCCCATATCAAAAGCCCCTCGATCGAGGAGGAACGGGATTTTCGATAATTTTATGCTTAACTTTCAAATGAAAGTTTGTTGCCAAACGCGGATTTCCAGTCTTTATCAAATTGATCGACAGCCGGCTGAACTGCTGGATGAGAAAATATCTGCGCGGCCACATCGACAGGCAAGGTGATCGCTTCAATGCCCAACTTCATCACTTCCATCGCTTGTTGGGTATTTTTAAAACTCGCTGCCAAAATTTTTGCAGGCAGTTGGTTTTGATCCAGTAGCAATTGCAGGTCTGCGACCACTTCTACACCGTTTCCGTTCATCGCATCAATACGGTTCACATAAGGCGCAAGATAGTCAGCGCCGCACAATGCCGCAAGGAAACCTTGCTGAGCAGAGTAAATAGCAGTGGCGAGCACTTGAATTCCCTCTTTTTTCATCAACTTAATTGCCGCTAAGCCCGTTTCGGTTGCTGGCACTTTGACGACCATATCATAGGGTAATTCATGGATTTGGCGTGCTTCTTCCACCATGCCTTCTACAGTAGTACTCACCACTTGAGCATGGAAACGGGGTGTTCCCCCTAACGCTTCTTGCATGCCAGCTAAGGTTTGGTTCAAGCCTTGTTTTGATTTCGCCAAAATACTTGGATTTGTGGTTACCCCTTTCAGAGGTAGGCATTGGTTAAAGCGTTTTACTTCTGCCACGTCAGCAGTATCTAAATAGAGTTCGATCATGGGTTCTACCTTATACAAAATCTTCGTTTTGATGATGGGCTCACTATAGATCTGACAATCCGCTGATATCTTGATTTTGATCAATTGAAATTTCAATTGAAACTATAATAATTTCATAAAACGAAAGTTAAGTGGCAATATTTCATTATCAAATGAAGCTTTCAGCAAAAGAAAAGCGTGAAAAGTAGAAGAGCAAACCAAGAGGCGGACAGCAATGTATTTCAATATTCAGAGGTTCTCGACCCACGATGGTGATGGTATTCGCACCATTCTGTTTCTGAAGGGATGCAGTCTGTCCTGTCCTTGGTGCCAAAATCCAGAAAGCCGCAGTGAAAAGCACTCTCTGCTGTTTGATGAGCGCAGTTGTATGGCGGACTGCCAGCTTTGTATATCGGCTTATAAACAAACCGTAAACGGCAATATGGCGAGCGATGGTATCCGACGCATTGACGATCAAATCATCATCAATCGAAAAGCTATGAGCGAAGCGCAGATCATTGCGCTGCGAAACGTATGTCCAACACAAGCGCTCAGCATATGTGGAGAAGAGGCGAAATCGGACGACCTGTTTGAAGTGTTGATGAAAGACAAGCCTTTTTACGATCAAAGCCAAGGTGGCGTGACGTTTTCTGGTGGCGAGCCGCTGATGCAGCCAAATCTTGTGGCAGAACTTGCCGAACGTTTGCATCAAAACCATGTGTCTACGGCGGTGGAGTCGTGCATGCATGTTCCGTGGAAAAACGTAGAAAAAGTTGCGCCGTATATCGATTGCTGGTTAGCGGATCTTAAACACACCGACGAAGAAAAGTTTCTCTGCTGGGCGAAGGGATCGTTAAAACGCATCAAAGACAATTTTAGAAAATTGGCACCGATTGCCAAACGCATTGTGATTCGTGTGCCGGTTGTGCCGGGCTTCAATGACACCATTGATGAGCTCAAAGCGATCATTGATTTCGCAGCTTCATTAGAAAGCTGTCAAGAACTTCACTTGCTGCCGTATCACACCCTCGGCATCAATAAATACCGTTTGCTCGATATGCCTTACGAGTGTTCTGACAAACCATTAAATAATCCAGAACTGCTAGAAAACGCAATGCAATACGCAAGCGAACATACTCAACTTAACGTGATTGTTAGAGGTTAACCATGGACCTACATACCCTTCCAGAGCGAATCAAAGCCCACAAATCGGCACTGGTCAACATCGTAACGCCGCCTATCTGTACTGAGCGCGCAGAGGCTTATACTCGAGCGTATCAGGCAAATGAAGACAAACCTGTGATTGTGCAACGAGCACTGGCGTTACAAGAGCACTTACGCACTCGTACCATTTGGATTAAACACGACGAGCTGATTGTCGGTAACCAAGCGAGCAAAGTACGCGCTGCGCCAATCTTCCCTGAATACACGGTGCGTTGGATTGAAGCGGAAATCGACGAACTGGCCGACCGACCTGGGGCTGGTTTTGCGGTAAGTGAAGAAGACAAACAAAGCATTCACGCCATTACGCCATACTGGCGCGGTAAAACGGTTCAAGATCGCTGCTATGGACTTTTTACCGACGAGCAACAAGAGATCCTAGCCAGCACTATCATTAAAGCCGAGGGCAACATGACTTCGGGCGACGCGCACCTTGCAGTGGATAACGAAAAAATCCTGAAGATCGGTATGAACGGTCTGTTGGATGAGGTTCGCCAGCATCGCGCTAATAACGACGTGTCGACGTATGAAGGGTTAAAGAAAGAGCAGTTTTATAAGTCCGTCGAAATTGTCTTGCTTGCGATTCAGGAGCACATGGTGAGTTACGCCGATCTCGCTCTGGAAATGGCACAAAACGAAACTCGACCAGAGAGGAAAGCAGAACTGGAGACAATCGCAGAAAACTGTCGTTATGTGGCTTTCCATGCGCCAACCAACTTCTGGCAAGCTCTGCAACTGAGCTATTTTGTGCAGTTGATGCTGCAAATAGAATCGAATGGCCACTCTGTTTCATTCGGTCGGATGGACCAGTTCCTAAACGACTACTACGTGCGTGATCTTGAAAGTGGCACGATGAACAAAGCGTTCGCCCTTGAGTTATTGCAAAGCTGTTGGTTGAAATTGCTTGAAGTAAACAAGATTCGCTCTGGTGCGCACTCAAAAGCGTCGGCAGGTTCTCCGTTGTATCAAAACGTCTGTATCGGTGGACAAAAGCTGAATGAGAATGGAGAACCTGAAGACGCCGTAAATCCGCTATCTTGGGCGATTTTAGAGTCTTGTGGTCAGCTACGTTCCACGCAACCGAACTTGAGTGTTCGCTATCATGAAGGTCTGAATCAAGAGTTCTTGATGGGCTGTATTGAAGTGATCAAATGTGGATTCGGTATGCCTGCATTTAACAACGATGAAATCGTCATTCCAGAATTCATCAAGCTTGGCGTTGAGAAAGAAGACGCTTACAACTATGCGTCTATTGGCTGTATTGAAACCGCTGTTCCAGGCAAATGGGGTTACCGTTGCACGGGCATGAGCTTCATTAACTTTGCGCGTATTTTACTGGCTGCGCTTAACGAAGGTGTGGATGCAACGACGGGCAAAGCCTTCTTGCCGCATGATAAGTCGTTGGCAAAAGGCAACTTCGAGAGCTTTGAGCAAGTCACCGCTTCTTGGGCGAAGCAAATTCGCTACTACACACGTAAATCGATAGAGATCGATACCGTAGTCGACAGTGTGCTTGAGCAGCAAGCGCAAGATATTTTCTGCTCATCGCTGGTGGATGACTGTTTGGCGCGTGGTAAAACAGTAAAAGAGGGCGGAGCGAAATACGATTGGGTATCTGGCCTGCAAGTGGGTATCGCCAATTTGGGTAACAGTTTGGCTGCGATCAAACATTTGGTGTTTGAAGAAGCACAAATCAGCCAAACGGAACTGGCAAAAGCATTAGAAGAAGACTTCGATGGTATTGAGAACGAACAACTTCGCCAACGCTTAATCAACTTCGCGCCAAAATACGGCAATGACGACGATTATGTCGACCAATTGCTGGCTGATGCTTACCAAGTTTATATCGATGAGTTGGCGCAATTTGTCAACACACGTCATGGGCGCGGACCAATTGGTGGTGGCTACTACGCGGGAACATCGAGCATCTCTGCCAACGTGCCATTTGGCGCATCCACGATGGCAACACCAGATGGTCGAAAAGCGAAAACGCCACTGGCGGAAGGCGCAAGTCCAGCATCGGGCTCTGACCGTTTGGGACCAACGGCGGTGTACAACTCTGTCGGTAAAATTCAAGCCAATAAAATCTTGGGTGGTGTGCTGCTTAACCAGAAGTTAAGCCCAGCGGCTGTCGCTTCAGAAGGGGATAAGCTCAAGCTATCGATGCTGATTCGTACCTTCTTTAATCACCACAAAGGTTGGCACGTGCAGTACAACATCGTCTCTCGTGAAACCTTGCTGGCAGCGAAGAAGAACCCTGAGCAATATCGTGACCTTGTCGTACGAGTTGCGGGCTATTCAGCCTTCTTTACCGCGCTGTCACCAGACGCGCAGGATGACATCATCGCTCGTACCGAACACGAGTTGTGATGGCCTCAACCCCTGTTAATGCAAAAGGCACCGATAGGTGCCTTTTTGTTTACTCTTCAATGGTTATGTCACTAGAACCGGGAAGCTGCGACACAAAACTGGAGCCCATGAGCTTAGAGGGTGTGTATACACCAGCTTCAGGCTTTGTATGTAGCAGGTGTTCTACAATCGCCAGAGATCCCGTTACGGTTAAGCTGTAGCCATTGGCCGTTTGTACTCGTGCTGTTTTGCTTTGTCCGAGTTTGTTGCTTGCTTTACCCCACACATATGTGGGTAATTGGTTTCTTTGCTCCTCATTCGGCCCTTTTACGGTTCTTTCAATACGGCTTTTTATGAGACTTTGTACCCAGGTTATGCCGAGAAGGGGGCGAGCCCAATTCGCTCGTTTAGCGTTTTTTATCATGTTTGGCGATCCGGGAATAAAAACATCAATATTCTCAATCCCCGTGGTGTAATAGGCGGTTGAAACATCGCCCCACGGAATGGTCATCGCAAGTTTTTCGCCGTCACCAAAATCAATGTTGCGAACTTTATACGCTAGCGGAACGGTGGTGATTTTTCCGTTAAGCCGCACTTTACCGCCTTGAGCCAAACCTTCGACAGACGTTTTCGCCGTGCCCGGAGAAAAACCAGAGCGAGAGTCAAAACCGAGAGACAAATGTGTTGCATCTGGTAGCGCAGCTTTCAATGTGGCTGCAATACAATCCGTTGGAATAACATCAAAACCAACACCGGAGCACAATACGACACCAGCTTCGTTTGCTTGTGATTGCAGCGTTTGTGCAAACTCAAATACAGAGATCTCACCTGTAATATCGAGATAATGTGCGCCAGCTTCTAGGCTCGCTTTCATCATCGGTTTTGCCGTCGAAGAAAAGGGCCCTGCGCAGTTTAATACCAGTGAGGAACCCGAAATATGTTGGACCGCGCTGCTTTTATCCTCAAGAGAAAAAGCAAGACTTTGCAGCCCTAGTTCAGCCGCTAGGCTTTGTACTTTCTCTAAACTTCTACCTGCAAGGATTGGGTGGTGACCCCGTTTTACGGCCTCTCTCGCAATCAGCTCGCCTGTATAACCATTGGCTCCGTATATGATCCAACGATCTGGGGATGATGCCGGTGTGTTATCTTTCATCAAAAAGCTCCTATCAATGCCTGCTTAAAGAGGTTTCTGGTCATTGGCTTTTTCTTGTTGAATTGTGGTCAAGCCTTGTTCGAATGTGGTGATTTGAAAATCTGGAAAACGAGTCTGAAACTTATCCGAAACAAAAAGGTTGTCAGATTCGTAGCGAGGCAAAAGCTCGGCTGCATCTCGAATGGTTTGATTAAATCGCACAGCTAGCCACAATTGCCAGCGCTTGATGACTTTGTATTTCGGTTGAACGTTAAAAACCTTTGCTGCAACAGCGATAAACTCCCGATACGTCAGTCGACGATCATCGCAAGGCAAATGCCAAGTTTGTCCGTAAGCATCGGGCGTATTCCCAATTAGCGCCATCGCTCGGCTTGCGTCTGGCGTATAAATTAAGCTGCGTTTGGTGTCATCACGTAAAAACACTTTTGCGCTCTTTTTGTTAAGTAGATTATCGATAATGGCGGAATTAGTGATGCTTTGCGTTTTCCCCGGGCCGTAAAACTCCGGAGCGCGACAGATAACGGCTTCGATTTCTCCTTTATTCATCGATTCTAGCAGCATGTCAGTAATGACCGCACGAATTCGACCTTTTTCTCCATTGGGCTGAAATGGTGCATCTTCTTGTTGAGGTGTATCCGTTTGCGGGTACATGTAGGTATTATCAAAGTAAACAAGCTTTGCTTGATGAGTTTTACATGCGGCGATGACATTACGCATCATTGTTGGCCACTGTTCCACCCACAGTTGAGTATCCATTGGTAGCCCTGCAGTAAGGTAAACGATACTAGAACCTTTTACGGCATCTGATGTTTGTTTCGCGTCGAGCAAGTCCGCTTTTACCAGTTGATCCGTCTCGTTGACTCGATGTGGATTGCGGCTCACCAATCGGATGTCGCTCGTAAAGTCTCGTTTTAGGCTTAATGCCAGCTCACGGCCAATTTGCCCACTTGCACCTAATATCGTTTGCATTCACCAATCTCCCGCTGTGTTGCTTTGATATTCATCCTAACGTTAAAGTTAGGTTTAAGGTCAACCCGCATTTTGAAGATAAATTGGATTGATTTTTTATTGAGTATAGAAACAAGGAGATGGCACACCTGAGCTAAGGGCGAATGGTTTTTACAGACTCAATTTAGTGGCTGGCAGGGGAATTGGCGAATCTTTAACCCAACATCAAGAGTAAAGCTTCGCTTGTTAACATTGCTTTGATTTGGTGACGGTCTTATTTTTTATTTGAGGGATTTTCTTTGGTCAGAATCGTTTGACCAAGTTGAGACATGACGCGTTTTGCATTCATTGCACAGTCCATGTCATCTGGCTTAGCTTCAATCTCTTTAAGTACTTCTTTTAACTTGCTTTTACTCTGCGCGATTTTTCGCTCAAGCTCGTCGAGCTCTTGGACTTTTTGCTGCAAGGTTGTCAATAACTGATGATGATCCCAGTTAGAAAGGTCGGATGGCAGTAACGCACTTAGTTCATCCAAACTGAATCCAGCTTGCTGACCCGTTGTGATCATGTCCAGAATCATTAATGCTTCTTGCGGATACTCACGATACCCGTTGGCTTTACGGGTCACGGTTTTTAGCAGTCCGATGCGCTCGTAAAATCGAATACGCGAGGGAGCAAGGCCCGTTTTTTGCGCCAGTTCGCCAATTTTCATATCAAGCGTGTCTCATTAGGTGGATAAAATAACCTTACCATTTCTGAACATTCTTGCCAGTTTGGAGCTCGGTCGATTCGTTGCTTGCTTTCTTACAGTTGCGGTTACAGTTTGCGCAAAATTTCCACGCATTTCTTTGTGACGTCGTCGTACTCTTTTGTCATGTAAGCGGTAGTGATGGCGCCTTCTTTCATGATGCAAATGGCATCAAGTAATGATGTGTTGTCTGATTTGAGATAGCGTTGAATTAGCTCTCGAACCTGTTGTTTATGGTGGCGGCAATACGTTGCAATCTCGCCGCTGTCGTCACTGAATTCGGCGGACGTGTTGATGAAAAAACAGCCGCGAAACTCGCCCAACTTTTCCTCAGAACCATGAAACCAGCCGTTTAGCGCGGTAAACAGCTGGTCGATCACGTCTGTGCTCGATAGTGCTGATGACAGTTTCTCCTCTAGCCACGCTATGAAGATTTGGTGGCGTTGTTCTAGTGCGGCAAGGATGAGCGCTTCTTTGCTTTCAAAATGGCTGTACAGCGTGCGTTTAGCCACGCCAGATACTTTAAGGACTTCATTGATGCCAATGGAGTTGATGCCCTGTTTGTAAAACAGCGACAACGCGGTATCGATCAATAACTGTTTCTTTTTGTTCATAACTACGTCCTCAAAAAGTTCTACAAACACATATTGACAAAGGTAGACAGGTTTGTCTATTTTAATTTGTAGACAATTCGGTCTACTTTGAGGTGTTTATGAATAATTTAATTTTATCGTTGGTCGCGGGGCTTGGTGCGACATTGGCTATTGGTGTGTTGTCTTACGCCGAGGTGTCTCTTACTGAGGTGGTACTTCTCATGGCGCCATTTGGTGCTACGGCGGTGTTGGTGTTTGGGGTGCCTAGCAGCCCTCTCGCTCAACCAAAAAATGTGATCATTGGTCACTTCATTACGGCATCTATCGGTATTGCGTTTAGCCAATACGTTGAGATCACGCCAATCACGCTCGCGATTGCGACTGGGTTAGGAGTGTCAGCAATGCTGATTACGAAGACAACGCATCCACCTGCGGGCGCAAATCCTATCTTGATCATGGCCTCTGGGCAGGGGTGGAGCTTTTTGTTCACGCCAGTACTGATCGGCGCGGTGGTGATTGTGCTGGTTGGTAAGGCGTTGCAGTTACTACAGAGTCAGTACTTAACCCCTCGTTTGAACGGTCAAAAGACCTAATTGGGATGCAAGTAAGGCCGCATTAGGGGATGACCTCTTTTGCGGCTTTTTCTTTTCGTGGAGGCTTAAAAATAAAATCTGATTCTCTCTTGTTATTCAGTCGTATACATAAAGATGTTAGTTAAATTGGTATACCACTATGAATAAAATTCACCCCAAGAAGCTATTGCACAGCAAATGGACGGCGACGTCACCTAAAAATAAAGAGAAGCACTTTGTCGTAACAGAAATGGAGCTGGATGAAGAAGGCAATGTTGTGAAATGTGTCATTGAGGCGGTTATGAGTAAACGTGAGCAAGAGATGAACTGGCAAGAGCTGAAAGACCCAGAGCTATGGCGGCAAGGATGGAAGTAATGCACTTTGTTGAATTTTTTCCTAGGTTTGAAATCGAAAGATGGTACTTAGCTGATAGGCAACGGTCTGTGTATCTGCTACGTTGAGTTTGTTCGCTATCAACTAAAAAGGAATGACTATGATCGATTTCGACAATTCATCAGTGTTTAAGCTTAAACCCATTGAGGTATCAAAAGTTAGGGAAGATTTTCACAAGTTTCTTATTGATGGCGAGTCGGTATTTGCGGGCTTTAAAACGGTTCGCGACCAAGTGGTGTTCACCAACAAGCGAGTGATTGCGGCGAATGTGCAAGGGATTACGGGCTCAAAAGTGGATTACACGTCGCTGCCTTATAGCAAGATCAATGCATTTTCTATCGAGACGTCTGGTACTTTTGACTTAGATTGTGAAATTGAGTTCTTCATGAGTGAGGTGGGAAGAGTACGTTTTGAAATTAAAGGTTCGTTTGATCTGATTTCTTTCAACCGTATGGTTAGTGAGTATGTACTAGCGTAAGGGAATAGAAATGAGAGCTTCATTGAGAGACAAAATAATAGAGGTCTGTGACAAAAAGATCGAAAGCAAAGGTGAGCAGGTTGGGCTCTCATTTTATGCGTTTTTCGCCAACAAAAATGATGATCCTGAACAGTTGATGGAGGCGGCTACGTGGTGGATTCAGACCCATCGGCTCGACCACTTCGAAAAAGCAGTAAAAATCAAATCAATGGTGGAGTCTGGTATCTAAATTAAAAAAAAGAAATAAAGAAAGCAGACAAATGCCAACAACGTCGCGGATAAAACAGGGTAGATAATATAAGAGTCCTGTTTATTGGTTCTTTGAAAGCACAGAGAAACGAGTAAGACGTTGTAGACGACGAGCAGCATACTGATCATGGTCCCACTGTTAAGCGTTAAACTGGACAGCTGAGTTAAGAAAAACGCCAATAAAAGGTAGTCGAAGACAATTAACCATAAAAAGGCTTTCTTCAACAGATCGCGTTTTTTGTTTTCGGAAGGTGTTATGTGCATATAGAACTCAACTAAAAAGTCACAGTAACAGAGGTTTCAGTTAGAAAGGTCACCATCAGGCGAGGTGACCTTTTGAGGTTATAATTCTTGAATATTTACTTCGTTGGTGGCCGTATCACCCGAGTAATTGATGACTTCTTGTCGAATGACTGGTTGGTTAAATTCGGCTTTATCTTTCGCTTTTTGCAGTTCACTTTCTTGGTGGTTACCAAAAAGAGTTTCGAGTACTTTGGCTGCTGGCGTCGTTAAAACGAACAGCTCGATACGGCGGTTTTCGCTTGAATCTGGTTCATCAGGGTTAAGCAGTGCTCTATCCGACATGCCTGTGACCTGCATGACTCGATCATCCGGCATGCCACCTTCAACCAGCGTATTTCTTGCGACATCAGCTCGAGATGCAGATAGCGCCCAGTTTGATTGACGACCAAAGCGTTTTTTAAATGGAATCGCATCCGTATGTCCGCTGATGATCAGTGGGTTGTTCACACGCTGAAATACAGGCGCAAGTGCAAGTAATAAGTCTTCGAAGAAAGGGGTCAGCTCTGCGCCACCACGACTGAACATATGCTGTTTGTAATCATCTTGAAGGACGATACGTAGGCCTTGTGGGGTCACGGTGACGTTGACATTTCCTTGTGCGTTAATCTGAGCGGTCATTCGTTCAATGACTTTCGCCAACGCTGCAAGTTGCTCCTGAGTATCGAAGTTACCAGGAATCAACGAGTCGATTTCTGGCCCATCGCCGTCACCTCGAAAGTATGAGCTTACCACGTGGTTGGAATTGTGTTTACTTGGCACAGAAGAGTCCTGTGCCAAGTCAATAGGAGAGATACTTTGTGAAGTATCAAATGGATTACCGTAACTCTTGTCGAATACGCTTGAGCTATGTAAGTGGGCGACAATTGCTTTACGCTCTTCTTTGTCTACCACCTGCATAACCCAAAGCACAAGAAACAGCGCCATTAGGGCGATCATGAAGTCAGCAAACGCGACTTTCCACGCGCCGCCATGAGGTTCATCATGGCTGTGTGCTTTGGCACGTTTGAACACTACATGCTCTTGTTTTTGCATTATCCCTCCTGTTCAGCTAACCACTTCTCCATTTGGTTGAATGTTGGTTTGATGTCTAGCTGAATATGTTTACGACCAGCGTCAATGGCGAGCAATGTCGGCTTCTTCGCTACGTAGGCAACCAAGGTTGCGCGTACGCATTCAAAAGCAGTCATATTACGTTTTACTCGCTGAGCCATGGCGTTACTTAGTGGGTCTAAACCACAGTAACAACCGAAAATACCAATGAATGTACCTACGAGAGCTGCTGCAACGTGATAACCAATCATAGCGATTGAGCCATCAATGGCCTGCATGGTGATAATGATGCCACCAACTGCTGCAAGAATACCGAAGCCAGGTAGTGCTTCTGCTGTACGCTGTAGTGAGCGTGAAGGCAAAAGCATTTCGTTTTGGATAGCTTCAATTTCTTGCTCTAGCAGTCCCTCTAATTCATGAGGCGACATTTGTCCCATTGCCATTAAACGTAAATTATCAGTAATGAAAGAAATTAGGCGATGATCCTCAGCAATCGTCGGGTAAGCGAGAAACATAGAGCTCTGTTCTGGCGACTCAATGTGAGAGTCGAGAAACTTATAACCACGGTTGCGCGCTGTCTCGAGCAAGTTATTGAGCAGCGCCATTAATTCCATGTAGTACTCATGCTCTTCTGTCGGGCCTTTGATGGTCGCAGGCACTTGGCGACGCATTTCTTTCAGTACGTGAGGTGGGTTACCGATGATCAAAGAACCAGCAGCAGCGCCAATGATGATAAGGAATTCGGCTGGTTGCCAGATAGCGCCTAAGTTACCGCCGGCCCACATGTATCCACCGAAGACGCACACCAGGATAGTGAGGACTCCAAAAAACTTTTGCATCTTGTGACTCCTAAGAGGACATTAATTGGTTGAGTTGTTTCAGCGCTTGTTTGTGAAGCTGACATATACGAGGTGGTGTCAGATCCAATACCAGAGCTATTTCGTGTAAGTTGAGTTCATGTTGATAGAACAGAGTAAGCAGCAATTGATCACGCTTCGGCAATTTGCCTAAAGCGCTATCTAAACTGCGACGAATATGCTCATGTTCCATGCCATCATATTGCCCGCCAATATAACTATCACCACTGCTTTCCATCAGTTGGTCAAGGCTTTGCATCTCTCCCGCAAGGGCGGCATTTTGGCGGTTGTAATAGTCCTGCTCATTCGTCCCCAAGGCTTGGATGATTTCTGCATCCGTAGGCATCCGACCTAAAGAGCGTGTGAGATCTCGAGTCACGTCGTTGAGTTCGTGAGCCTGTTGGCGAGTTTTACGTGAGCGCCAATCTAACCGGCGTAATTCGTCTAAAATTGCACCTCGAACGCGACACACGGCAAAGGCAGGGAAATGAGGATCGTCAACATCGCCGTATCGGCGTCCAGCTTCAACTAGAGCGATAAGGCCAATTTGCTGCATATCTTCAATACTACAGTGAGAAGTGGCATGAACACGTAGCTGGTTAACGACGCGTTTCACCATAACTTGATGACGTTGCAGCAGTGCATTTTCGTCAATTGGGCGTGATGGCGTCGTCACTTCCTCTTCTGTGGTATAGGTGTCTTGTATATTCATGTCTAACATGGTTGTGCTCCGTTATTGCACAACATATTTAGTCAACAAAACATCGTCGATTTCGCGAACGATGTCTGTCTTAGCAAAAGCCAGTAAAAGCGTTTGTTTTACTTCGTTTTGCAGAATATCGATGGCACCCGCTTGCTGTAACTCATCAAATGTTTTGTCGCTAAACAATTTTAATAATGAGTTTTGTACCATTGGCATGTATTCATCAATGTCTTTGATACGCTCAGGACGGCGTGTTTCAATTGCTAGTTCTAGCATGACAAAGTGAGTCTGTTTTTTACCTTTCACGGTCAAAACGACTTTGTCTAAAGGATGGAAGCTAGGACCTTTGCTTGTCGGTTCTTCTGTGACTAAAAATGACAATGGAGAATCATCGATCAAGGAACCAGAGTCAGGTGACTCTTGAGCGTGTTTGTTTAAGTACCAGATTCCGCCCATAATCGTGGCGGCCGAAACGAGGGCGCTGGTGATGATCATGGCGATAAACAGGGCGATCATTTGTTGTTTGGTCATAACCTTTTTCCTCGAGGATTAACTAGGCTTGAGTGTTCAGCCAGTGTTCTGAATAGTTTGTTGTTGTGGTTTGGAATGCACCAGATTCTCGTGCTGCGAAAATAGTGGCGTCTTCTTCATTTGTATGTTGGTCATTGCGACTCTGGCTTTGATCAGAGCCCACGTTGACATCGACATGGACGAAGTTCTGCTCTTGCAGTTCTGTGCGCAGACGCTCAGACACTTGCATTAAAGCTTCTCGTGTTGCGGCTGTATTGGCATTGATGTGCACGCTTAGTCGGTCGCCTTCAACACGTACAAGTAAATCCAGCTTACCTAAATCCGGTGGGTCGAGGCGGATTTTGGCTTCTTGTACATTTTGTTGCGCTTGAAGAGTCACACGGTCATGCAGAACTTGCATCATTTGCTCTCCCCATTTCCCAGCACTGGTGTCAACGCGCACAGCCGCCCACTCAGAGCCTTGAGTTTGAATATGACTCGTGGCAACGGCGGTGTTCGGGGCTTGTGGCGTTGGTGTTTGTCCTTGGAGTGGTGAGGCCGTTGGTTGCCCTTGAACTGGTTGACTCAATAGGGTCTGAAAGTCGGCACTGGAGATTGATAGACGCGAGTTCGATGACATCGGTTGGCTTTGTTGCACCTCTTGTTGTTTTGGAGAGGTGTTTAGCAAGGCGTTATTTGAGTCTTGTATTGTAGACTTAACATCGTTAGCTACCGATAAAGGCGGAGTTTTTCCGAACTGACCCGGCTGCTTTTCGGCCATAGTGAGCATACTCTGGGTTAGAGCCTGAGCTTGCATAGCAAGATCAGGTGATTCTGTTGAACCCAGTGTACTTGTCAGGTGAGCATCTGCTTCAGAAGCCGAGTGCTCGTCAGTGTCCGAACCACGAGCATGCGCCTTTTCTTCGCTGTCCAAAGCTGGAGCGGTAAGATGAAAACTCGGCACGGTTGAAGCTGAGGCGAAACCTTGGCCGTCATACTGGCTATGCTCAGACATAGGGTTATGAGAAAAACCGTGTACAGCTCTTGCTTGTTTTATGTTGCCTTCATGGCCAGGTGATGAATTGCCGGATATTTGAGTTGAAGGAGATACGATCATTGAGTTAGCTCCATGGTCATCGCTAATTGATAGGCCATAGCGCGCTCTTGATGGTCATTGACCATATTCATCTCTTTTTCTAACTCGTTCTTCGACTTTTCTAATCTAGCGAATGCATCAGCATGAACGGTTTTGGCACGTTGAATTTCAGGTGCAAGCTTAGGATCCTTCAAAAAAGGTTTGTGACTGATCAATAGCTCTCGCAACTGCAAGTCATAGCGCTTAAGCGCATGCCAATCTGCTGTTTTTGTAGCGAATTGGATGAGCTGAGATAAATGACGAAATCGCTCTGGCGACACTTTATGCTTGTTGTCCAAAATTCATCCAACCTTCACGAATATTACCCATTACACGCTCGACATTAACCAAGCGATTCGCATCGTTCTGCACGCTGGCGTAATAAAGCTCAACTTGGCAGAAGTCATACAGCTGGCGTAAATTTTCAGCAATTTCGCCACCATTCTCATCATCTAGAGCGCTTGTGAGCCCAATTAAGATGTTCATACATTTGTTGATTCCGTTACCTTTCTCCGCCAAGCGATTCGCAGCCAAATGGCCACGAATACGTTCAACTTCATCAAGTAAGCCATCGATCAACATAATGACTAATTGGTGTGGGTTTGCTGCTGCCGCTTGCGCGTTGAGGTCTACTTGCTGGTACGAGTCATAGCCAGAGTCCATAAGCATGAGTTTTTTCTCCTAAAGGCTTAGCCAAACATCGACATGGTTTGGTTCATTTGGGTCATTAACGCGTTCATTTGTGTGAACTGTTTGATGTAGCGTTTGTACGACATATCGTATTTACGCTCTAATGTAGATTGTTTATCTTCTATGCGATCCAAGTTAGCTTGAAGCGCATTTTTACGGGATTTGAATGCGCCTGATGAAAACTTCAGAAATGGATCAATCATCGCGTCCATTGAGTCAAGTAAGGCATCGTCGCCATTAAACATTGCTTCCAAGCCCACGCTGTTACTCTTTTGAACTTCGGCGAATTTTTCGTGGTCGACTTTCATTTTCCCATCACGATCCAAGCTCACACCGATTTCACTCAGACGCATACCACCGTGTTCCCCTCGAACCAAATTAGTTAATTGGCTCTCAATGGAGCGAAGTGTTGGATCACTTGCTAACACTCCACGTTTTTTGTCTTCACTACCTATTTGGGTGTGCTGGTTCATTGCGCCAATAAGAGTGTTATATGCGTCAACAAACTTATCCAATTGCTCTTTAGTTGCTTCGCTGTCAGAGCCTATATCAAGGCCAACAGGTGTTTCACCAGAAGCTTGAGCTTTGGTTAGAGTAATATCTACACCGTCGATTACACCTTCAAATGTATTGCTTGCGTTCGTCAGTTTGAGACCAGAGTCTTTAGCTCCCAACCACATTACAGCATCTTGCGGGGCGCTAATTTGGTTTAGATTTGTGAATGCATCTTCAAACCAGGCTTGGCCAGTACCAGACGCCGATACGTTGATTTGGTTAGCAACACCAGTTTCAGTGCTTGATAACATAAAGTGAGTTTGACCATTTGAGCGAACTAAGGTGGCGTTTACTCCAGGGTTATCGCTGTTGTTGTTGATTGCTTTTGCTAAGTCACTGACTGTTGCTGTGCCATCACCGTCTGAATCAACAGTCGATAGATCTAGCGTCATTGTTTCGCCATTGATCGTGAACTCGAGAGAGCCAGTTGTTGGGACTTCAGTTGTTGCTTCTAGATCAGCAGGCATCCCTGTAGAGACTTGATGAGACGTGGCAACTTGCTCAACAAAAATTTGGTAGTTGCCTGTGAGGGCCTTAGCATCTGCACTGGCTGTAAAGTAACCTTCCTGAGATAGGGTTGCACTGTTCTTAATGATGGTGTTTGTGCTGCTGTTCATTTCGTTTAACGAATTACGAAAGTCTCGTAATGCCGTTTCAACTTTACCTAGAGCGGAAAGTTGCGCTTGATATTTGCTGGCTTGTAGCTGATAGCGCTGTTGAAACGGTTGAACGTCAAAAGTGGCAAATTTAGTAGCCATTGTAATTGGATCTAATGAACTCATGAGGTTACTCCCTCTCTCATATATACGGCTTAAATAGCTTATCTGCTATGCCTTGGTTTAACAGTTCATCGCAAGATGTGTGCCGTATATAAATGGCTATATATAACAATGCTTTGCGATGTATTATTTCATAGAGAGGAAGCTGTGGTTCCACCTTTTGTGTTCCGCTTTCCTCTAGAAAACAAGTAGCGTTTTCCTATAAGACAAGGCGACTCAAGACTCGTAAATGTTTAATAGAATTTCTAAGTGGAGTTGAAAGGGAGGAAGGGACTCAGAACAGATATTTCGGTGTTTACTTCTAATGAATTAAGATAATTCTTACATCGTATTTATATGCTTCCTGTTATCTTTTCATCAAATTGGAGTATCGGAAAGAAAAACAACAATTATGAACGAATTTGCCTTACGACTAATGAAGTGTGCTCGCGAATATGAGCGCTTTATTCACGCTAAATTACTTAGCAAGCAGAGTCTTAATTCTGACGAGTTGGCAAGTATCCAAAAAGAGGCCATATCAAAATTTCCTGAGTTAAAACGCTATCAGTTCGATAATAGTCCTGAGCCAGTGGAACTAGAGTTATTTAACAAAGTGTTAAGGAATATTATGCTGAAAGTAGGTTTTAGATTGCCAGACTCTCATTGGGATAATAATAGTTCTATTTACATCAGGCGATAAAAAAGCCTCAATGATGAGGCTTTCTAGAGCTAATAGCGTTCACTCAACGCTTTTATGTTAGGCGCAATTTCATACCTTAGAATATCTGCAAGTGCAGTGAAGTCATGAACTTCTCGGGCGGTATTTATTCGCGAAAGTATTTCGAGAACAGACGTGCGCTCTGACTGAACGGTGAATAATTTTGTTAGGAGATTTAGACATCTCCCTAACATTAAGTCGCCTGTCAAGTGGTCACCGTATGAGTAAACCTCTGAAGTTTTAATAAAAGTGTCATAAACAGAGTTAATCTCGGTTGCCATATAGTTCCTCCACATTGAAATATTCAGCACCAATAATTTTTGCACCAATACGGCTCCAATTGTAAAACTTGGTCTGTGGTGATGCTGCTATTAGGTTCTCAACACCGCTTCCAAACATGCGGTAGGCTGGTGAGGTTTTGATCATCTCACCATAACCATTCTCTACTCGTGCTGTCATCGTCGCGTTCGGGTCGTCTGGTCTGTTTTCGCGTCCTGAATGGATGATATCTCCAGGGAAACCAAAGTCGCATCCGATTAGTGATACTTGGGTAGCACCTTGTAAAAGGGTGAAGTGGATTAGAGGATGGATTACCGAACCAAACGAGTAAGGGCGATATTTAACCGGTAGTTTGCTTGCAAATCTGTCGTATGTGAAGTCACCCAAGTGTAAGTAATACTTCTCGCCATGCCAGTTTTGGAAAATACGGCTAGGCATATGGCTACCAAACACCAAAATAGTATTTTTGGCGATCTCATATGGAATATGTTCGTCACCTAAATTTAAATCTACAGCAAATACGACATCTGGTTTGATGTTATTTTCAATTAAGCACTTGCATGCAGTTGATGCAGCAATAAGCTTGGGACGATTTGGTCGGTTATAGACTGCTTTTAACTCTTCAATATGATGCTGGAGTGATGGGCCAGCACCAATACAAATAGCGTCGTCTACTTGATACATAAGATAATGATCAGAAGAGTTTAGGCGTTTTAAAAGAGGTTCGTTTTCTTTCTCTCTTGTTAGCAGTTCTTCATCGCTATGTCTATAGTTAGCGTTTGCATAGCCGATCAAAACACGGTTTTCTAAGCGGAAATAAAGCCATTGATGAGTATGACGCGAAATGGCTCTGTCGGCATTGAGAATGATACAATCATCCCAAGTAAGGCTCGCGAGTTTTCTACCTATATCGCTTTGGTCTTCTGAGACGATGATCAACGAAACACGAGGATCGGATATCCATTGTTGTGGAACGAGAGAAAGCACCAATTTTGCTAACGGTAGGTTATAAAGATAAACACGAATTGATCGAGCATTTTTATCTTGTGTTAACAGGGATGGGACATTGCCCATACCGATGCCCCAAATATGATAATCGTCGCTAGACGTTAGGCTTCGGTACTGGAAGGCTTCTTCGACCGGGTCATAAGCACTGCTAAGTTGAACTCCGTTGACTTTTAGGGTCATCGCTGCTTTTTCAACTACTTCAAAGTGTAAGTCGCTAAAGTCTGCACTGTCTAAGGCTTTTGCTACGTCAGGCCAACGAGAGCGAATGATATCAATATGTTGAGAATAAACTGGTGTCATAATATTCAGATAGTAAAAAACCCCACCGGATGGGTGGGGTTATAAGCTTCAATGATTAGCGTAGTAGAGACATTGCCATGCCAGGAAGCTGGTTAGTCTTAGAAAGAACTGTTGTACCTGCTTGCATAAGCATTTGGTTCTTAGTCATGTTTGAAGACTCTGTAGCGAAGTCTGCATCAGTGATACGGCCTTTTGCTGCAGAAGTGTTTTCAGTCATGTTACCAAGGTTAGTCATTGTGTGCTCTAGACGGTTGATGTTAGCACCAAACTGAGCACGTGCTGTACCTAGATCTGCTAGCATACCGCCAGAGCTTGAAAGGTTTGCAAGAGCTGTAGAAGCTGCAGCAGCAGTGCTGATGCTTGTCAGGCCAGCAATTGCTGTCGAGATGTCGTTTAGCTGTGTTTTTGCATTTACAGCTAGTTTCTCTGCACCAGTCGCACCAATTTGGTAAGTAACGCTGCTTGCACCAAAACCGCCGCCTTCAGCTAGAAGTTTTTGACCACCAAATGAAGTGTTTTCCATGATGTTGCCTAGCTCAGATGCTAGCTGTTTGAACTCTGCATCCAAAGCCGCACGGTCTTCTTGACTGTTTGAGCCGTTCAAAGATTGTGTTGCTAGGTCGTTCATGCGGTATGTGATGTTTGTCATCTCATCCATTGCACCTTCAGCAGTCTGCATCATAGAGATGCCGTCCTGTGCGTTACGCATCGCTACATTCATACCACGAGTCTGAGCTTCCAGACGAGTTGCAATTTGTAGACCCGCAGCGTCGTCTGCTGCTGAGTTGATGCGGTAACCCGTGCTTAGACGCTCCATCGCAGTGTTTAGAAGACCGCTTGTGTTGTTCAGAGTGTTTTGAGTTACAAGCGATGCGTAGTTAGTGTGCATTGATAAAGCCATCTTAGTCTCCTTAGTTAGTCACTATATCTTTCAGGCCTCGGGATATTCCCTAGTCACTAACTAGAGGCGGTCGGTCAGCTTTAATGATTAATTTGAAAATTAAAAAATTCCTAAAAAAGATCAAAATTGATGATTTTTAGTGACTTGTATTCCATGAAAATACAGATATAACATCAAATAACCTGAATAAGCCTGACTTAATCAGGGAAGCAGTCATCTATCAATATTGTCGTTCTTCGTTATAAATAAAAAAACAGCGCGAATAATTCGCGCTGTTTTATAAAGATTAATAGTTAGGATTCTGTCATTCCTCACCAAAAGATTGAAAAGAGAGGGAGGTCGGGATGTCACTGAAATAACCAAAGTAATAATTGGCCCCTAACAAGCGATAGCGGTTTAGCTCTGTTTGGCTCGCTACCCGCCCGGCTACCCAAGGGTATTTGTGCTTTCTTAAGAACTTAGCAATCGGTAGGAAAGCATGTCTTTCTTCTTTATCCTCTAACGTGACTGATAGTTTGATCATATCGGGACTAAAGTCAGCGACTCGTTCGAAGTTCACTTGTGATGTCGCGACTTCAAACCAAAGTGAGTAGGCGTTTTCTCTTAACTTCTCTATCAGCGCTGAGACTTTATCATAGGCGCATAGCGTTTTGTCTGCTTGAAGAGAAGGAATCACATGTTGAAAAGCGGAAGAGTGAAACTGAATCATCTGTTCGAGAAAGTATATGCCTGGTTCCCATAGTAATGCGTCAATTCTTATCGGCACGACGACGTTACTGATTAAGTCGGGGTGAAAGGCTTCTAGCTGAAACTGTGTTTGTCGCAATGCGAGATAAAGGCTGAACAAATCTAGGCAGTACTGCATTTGTTCAGAGAGTTCGAATTGATAGACGCTTTGTTCGCCACGCGTGCCAAATCTCAACGTCAGGTGTTGGAATTCTACCTCGCCTGATTGAGTCTCGCGAATGGCTTGGCACGCGTGTTGGATGTCATTGTGCTTTAAAGCATCAAATACTAATTGATCGTCATCCCTGACGATATGTTGTACTGCGAGACCAACCAAATGTTCGTACATCGCATGTGTTGAAATAAGATTAACCAAGGTTTCCTACCACATTGATTTGTTTGTTTTCTGGAATTTCGTTGTAAGACAATACTGCCAGTCCTTGCGTAAATGTGCGTGCGTAACGAGCCAGAAGTGGACGTAACTGAGGCATAACGAGAAGAATCGGAGGTAATCCCTGTTGTTTGAGCTGTTGTCTTATCAGTGGCAAGTTTTGTTGGAACTGACCAAGAATATTTGGCTCAATTGGGAAGCTGTCTAACATTACTGTACCAGAAGATTGTGCTTGTTGTAGCGAAGTCAGTAGCATTTGTTCTAGTTCATCAGAGAGAGCATAGACATTTAATTCGTTTTTCTGTCCCGCAATCAGGTTTACGAGCGTGCGTTTTAGTGCGCAACGCACATCAGATGCCAGTAAAATCGGGTCTTTAGTGTTTTCCGCGGACTCCAGCATCGTGTTAGCAATCGTACGAATATCTTTTAGTGGCACTTGGTCTAGTAACAACTGGCGATATACTTTGAGTTGCTGCGCAGGGTTAAGTGCCGCGGCTAGGGCTTCGGCTAACTTCGGTGCTTGCTGTGTCAAACGTTGCGTCATAGCTTCAACATCGTCGTGCGTAAACAACTCAGCAAGGTTTGTTTTCATTATCTTGCTAATATGAGTCGCGATGACCGTGCCATCATCGACCACTTGATAACCCATGTTCAGCGCTTTCGCTTTGTCTTGATGTTCAATCCACACTGCTGGTAATTGGTAAGCAGGATCACTGCCCAAAATACCATCTACTTCACCGTACGTTTCTCCGACTGCAATCGCCATCAAACGTTCTGGCTCGATAAAGCCTTGTTCGATCACTTCGCCATTGAGAGAAATTGTATACTGATTCGGCTTAAGGCTTAGGTTGTCTCGAATACGCACCTCTGGTAATAAAAAGCCGACTTGTTCAGATAGGTTACGGCGCACACCGCGAATACGCTGTGATAAAGGTGCACCTTGTTCTTTGTTGACTAGGTGAACGAGACGGTAACCCAGGGAAAGCGACAACGTTTGAACATGAGGAATATCTTCCCATGTAAGCGGTGTATCGTCCTCTTGCATGGCTTGTGAAAGTGCTTCGACCTCCTCGATTTGGGAGTCTTGCACGGGCTTTTTCGTTTGACGCCAACCCGCGAAAGCTAAAGCACCCGCGAAAGCAAAAAAGGCCAAATGTGGCATGCCTGGCACCATGCCTATCACAGCCATGATACCTGCGACGGTAAACAGTGTCGCCGGGGTTGCCAGCAATTGTTTTTGCATGGTTTCCGACATGCCATTATCGCTATCATTAATTCGCGTAACGATAATCGCTGCAGCCGTTGCCAATAGAAGTGACGGAATTTGAGCTACTAAGCCATCACCGATTGTAAGTAGTGCGTATGTTTTAAAGGCGTCAGATGCTGCGAGTCCATGCTCAAAGACGCCGATGCTGATACCACCAATGATGTTGATAAACAGAATCAGCAAACCAGCGATAGCATCGCCTCGCACAAACTTTGAGGCACCGTCCATCGAGCCATGGAAATCGGCTTCGTTAGCGACTTCTTTACGACGCAATCGAGCGGTTTCCTGATCGATAAGACCGGCATTTAAGTCGGCATCAATCGCCATCTGTTTGCCCGGTAAGGCATCCAAAGTAAAGCGCGCTGACACCTCAGAGATACGTTCGCCACCTTTGGTAATTACGACGAAGTTGATGATCATCAAGATAACAAACACCACCATACCAACGACGTAGTTACCGCCAATAACGACTTCACCGAACGCTTGGATGACTTTACCTGCCGCATCCCCCCCATTATGTCCTTCTAGGAGTACGATTCGTGTCGAAGCGACGTTCAGTGTAAGACGTAATAATGTCGCGACTAACAAAATCGTTGGAAAAACTGAGAAGTCTAATGGTCGCTTTGCGGTAGTGCTGACCAGCAATACTAGGATTGCCAAGACGATATTGAAGGTAAACAACGCATCCAATAGCAGGGGAGGCAAAGGTAAAATCACCATTGCCAAAATCATTAGCAAGACAATTGGAATGCCAATGTAGCCTTTGGTTGATGTTTGAAGTTGTTTTAACCGGTTAAGCATACTTTCGTGTCCTTGGATAAACGCGGGTTAATCAGTGCTGCAAATGTTTTGGAATCGAAAAATGAGGCAAAGGAGTTGGCTCTTTTCCTTCACCTTTACGGAAGGCTTTCAATTGCAAAACGTAAGTAAGAATATGTGCCACGGCAATGTACAGTTGGCTTGGGATTGCTTGTTCAATCGCCGTGGTGTGATAGATCGAACGAGTCAACGGTGGTGAGTTGATGATCTCCACCTTGTTTTCTCGGGCGATTCGTTGAATGTGCATGGCAGTTTCGTCTACGCCTTTTGCAACCACAAATGGAGCATCAGAAAGTGAAGGTTCGTACTTCAGAGCGACAGCGTAGTGAGTTGGGTTAGTGATGATTACGTCAGCCGTTGGTACCATCTTATCGATTTTACGGCGTGCAAACTGCTGTTGAATTTGACGGATTCGCTGCTTTACTTCAGGGCGGCCTTCGTTGTTCTTGAATTCCTCCTTCAGCTCTTGTTTGGTCATACGCAGCTCTTTTAGGTGCTCCCAACGTTGGTAGGGAATGTCTACAACACCAAATAACAACAACGCAAACCCCATCAACAATAAGCCTTCAAAGAGAATAGACATCACGAGGGAAAAGCCTTGGCTTAAAGGTAAGTTTTGCATACCTAGCAGAGGCTGTAAGTGGTTGTCTAAATAGCCATATAAGATGCCGAAAATAACGGCTACTTTGAATGTGGACTTTAAGAGCTCAACCACTGAGCGTGTCGAAAAAATGCGCTTTATCCCACTTAAAGGATTAATTTTGCTCAGCTTTGGCATAACGTTCGCCGGACGGAACATCCAACCGCCTAGTACAAGGCTGCTACCACAGGTCACGATAATAATGACGGTAAACAACGGCAATAGCATGTCGATGATTACCGCTAAACTTTGTCCCAATTGCTCGACAAGCTGTTTCGGGTTTTCTAAGTCGGCTCGCGTCAGCATCATGTTGTAGCGAAAAATACCTGACATACTTTCCCAAATGCTATTGAGCTGAGAGTAAAAGTAGAGCGCCACCGCTAGAAATATCACCGCAGTAGTAAACTCTTTCGCACGAGGAATTTGTCCTTCCTGACGTGCTTTTTTTACTTTCTGCGGCGAGGCTTTTTCAGTTTTGTCCTGAGACGATTGATCGCTCATGCGCCCCCCAACATAAAGTTACTCAAGTGTCTGATGGTGTCGTGTACAAGCGCGGTGTAGCGACCCGGCACACCAGATACTGAAATTAATACGCTGAACAGGCCAAGAAGCATCGTCATTGGAAAACCTAACGCATACACGTTGAGTGAGGGGGCGGCGCGATTCATCACACCAAAACTGATGTTGGCTAGGAGCATTGAAACAATGGCAGGCAACGCTAGTGCTAAAGCAGAGGCAAACATCCAACCGAAAATATTTACAACGCCTTGCAGAGAAAGCGAAGTGATTCCAGAACCGACCGGCCACACGACAAAACTTTGAATCACGATATCAATGACGAGCAAGTGTCCTTCTAGCGCGAGAAATAACAAGGTTGAAAATATAAGAAATATGCGGCCCAAGATGGCGACAGAAAGTCCGTTGATAGGATCATTCATCATTGCCATACCCAATCCCATTTGCAGAGAAACGACCTGACCAAGCATGGTGAAAACGTTAAAGAGCATGTGCAAAATTAGCCCAAACATCACGCCCCAAATCGCTTGCTCAAAAGCAAGGAATAGAGACGTCATGGAGAATAATTCGACTTGTGGCATTGGTGGCATCAATGGTGCGGTAATCACGACGATCGAAAGTGCCAGTAAGGTACGGATCCAAACGGGAATGATTGCATCACCAAAGAAGGGCATCGAAATAAATACAGCTCCCACACGAAAAAACGGCCACCAGAGTTGACCGAGTATCGCTGAGAGCTCTGCAAATGTGATGGCCATTAGCCAATCATCCCCGGTATGTTGTGGAATAAGAAATCAAACAGTTCCATGATTTTTCGGAGCATCCAATGACCCGCAAAAATCACCATCAATAGCGTAACGAGCAAACGTGGTAAAAAGCTGAGTGTTTGCTCGTTGATTTGTGTGGCGGCCTGGAAAACGGCGATACACAAACCGACAATTAAGCCAGGAACAACCAGTACCGCAACCATTAAAATGATCAGCCATACTGCATCGGAAAATAACGTTACGGTTAGTTCAGGGGTCATAGCATGCTCCTATTTAACCGAAACTGGCAGATAATGTGCCAACCGTCATTGCCCAGCCATCCACGAGTACAAACACTACCAGTTTAAAAGGGAGTGAAACAATCAAAGGCGATAGCATCATCATACCCATTGCCATGAGCACACTGGCGACAACCAAGTCGATAACTAAGAAGGGGATGAAGAGCATAAAGCCAATTTGAAAGGCGGTTTTTAGTTCACTGATGACAAACGCAGGCAAGACAACCGCAAAAGAAATATCCTCAACGTTTTGGTCGAGTGGTTCATTGGCAATACGCAGCATTTGCTCAAGAGAGCTTTGATGAGTTTGTGCCAGCATGAACTCTCTCACTGGTTTCTCTGCTACAGAGAATGCTTGTATTAGCGTGATTTCACCATTGTCATACGGTTGAAATGCATTTTCATGAATATCGCTCCAAACAGGTCGCATGATCAGCAAGGTCAATGCCAAAGCAATTCCAACCAATACGCGGTTAGGAGGGCTTTGTTGAAGACCAAGGGCTTGGCGCAAAATCGCGAGGACGACGATAATCCGAGTAAAGCTCGTTGCCATCAGAATGAATGCTGGAAGAAAACTGAGCGCCGTCATCAACAACAGAATTTGCAATTTAACGCTGTATTCTTGCTGTGTGTCGCCATCAGAAACGGACAAGATAGTTAAGCCGTTGTCTGCCGCCATGGTTGGGAAAGCAAACAAAAGTGACACCAGTACCAAAAGAGGTAACCAACGGTGCCAAGCGCTCAGATTTTTCATTGTGATGCCTACCTAAGATTATTGACCAACGCCACTCAATGCAGAGTCATGTACATCGATCAGACGAAGTCCGTACTTATCATTAACGACGACGACTTCAGCGTGACCCATTAGAGAGCCGTTTACCTTTACGTCTAAAGGCTCACCATTGAGCTTTTCAAGTTCGATAACCGTGCCTTCTCCGGCTTTCATTAAGTCCCCAAGTGGGATTTCTTTGCTTGCAACTTCCAGCGTGACAGTGACGGGAATACTTTTGAAAAAGCTAAGATCACGTTCCGCAGTTGCTGGTTCTTGTTGGAGCGTACTTTCAGCTTCAAAGTCTTCTAATTGAAAGTCGTCAAAGTTCAATTCTTCTGCGTCGAATGCATTCGTTTCTGGCGCTTCGCTCATCGCTGCGGTTCCTTATCAGGGTTAAAGATCAAAACAAGTTGGCCGTCTTGCTCAGCAATACGACCTGTAAATAAAGATTGGTTACCAATGCTGACTGGAACCGTATTAAGAAGCTCAATTGGTAAAATATCGTTAGGTTGTAAGCCTACAACGTCGCTCAACGGCATCTTCTTTTTACTTAAAACAACATTCAGTCGAACAGGCGTTGCCTCTAAAGAGCGACAGAATGGTTGGTACAAATCCGTATCGGGCTGCAGTTCAAGCTGCTCGATCAGTGTTTGAATAAGGTGGCTATCTAGTTTGAGATGAATTGAGCCTTGGTGATCGTCAAACGCGATGTTTAACTGCACGTTAATCCCAATCCCTCGGGGTGCTTCGTACTCACCCATTTCCCACATCTCACCTGGTGCAAGCCAACCAATAATGATACGACTGATTCGCTCTTGTAGGCGGAGATCACTTGCTGTCAGTGTTGTTGCTGAACGCTCAGTGCTGGCACCATAGAACCGATCCGCCAGTTTTATTAACGTGTGAGCATCTCCATGAACAAATACCATGCCGCCCTCTTGGTGTTGATAGGTTGACGTTTGGTCTTTATCCATTTTTATCGGTGTAAAGCGATGCAAGTCTACAGAGGTTAAGCTAGCTTCCACTTTACTCGTACTGAGCCAATTTTGTAATTCAATCGTAAGGCTGGAGCAAGACTCTGAAATCAAGCCTTCAAGCTTTTCACGAATGATATGAATAGGTTTGCCTAATAATTCTACATCAAGTAGTTGAATATCAGAAATAGGCTCGCTAACTCTATTTTCCATTTATATTTTACCGTGCGTTAACAATCGAAACTGTTTTAACTTAATGGCGTGTAGTCTACACAGAAATTTTAATGATCTTTTAGTTTCAAACTCTAAGATTGTGACTTTAGTTCACATGTTGCCTTGAGCATATAGTCTTAATCTTTTAATAAAATTTAAAAAGGGTTAGTTTCCTTTATAAATTGCTTAATAAGAAAATATAAAAATATTAAGCGTTTTTAGTTGTTATTAACTTTTTAAAACCATCTTCATGGTGTAACGGCTAATTTAGATAATTAAAATATAAGACATTGTTTTTAAAGCTTAAATCTTGATTTTAAAGGTTTGGCTATGCTCTTGTGAGTATTTTGTAACCAGTTTCAATATTCAGAATAGGTAATTAACATGATTAGCTATGCCAGTTATCACGGCTTAGTGGCATATTTAATTAAATTGATAAGGTCATGGAATTGTAAGATATACATGAACCCTAACGGTTTAATAAATTGTAAAATATTTATTTTTGTCAGTTTGCTAGTGTCTAAGGTGACATATTCAGGTGAGGTTGTGACCATCCCCATGGACCTTTCAAAGTGGACATATAAAGGAAACAACTTTGAATGCAACTTATTGCACTCAAGCACGCCGTATGGGAAGTTTTATTTCCGTTCGGAACCTAACAATAAAACTTATTTTATTTCCGATATACATTATGAAAATAATAAATGGAAAACGATTGCTCTAATAAGTCAAAGTGCCCCTTGGTCTAGTGAGCTTTATAGAAAAGAGTTTGCCACCCTTGATTTTACTAAGCCATCCCAACGATTTGTCTTCAGCAAAGGTGCTGATGAACTCATGGATTCAATTGCTACTGGTAACTGGGTGACGTTGTCACTAAAGGGAAGTAATGCTTCCTCTTTGTCAGAGATTGTGATTCCGACTATTCAAATTCAAAACGCGCTCAAGTCATTTAATGCCTGTCGAGCGCGTTTGCCTAAGCTTTCGTTTTCAGAGGCACGAAATCTTGTTCTGTCTTTTGACTTTGGTCAGAAGGCGCTAAGTCGTAAGCAGCAAGAAACGCTCGCAGCGTTAAATAGCTATGTATCTGTTGATGATCGCGTGACCAAGATTTTAATTGATGGCCACACCGATAACGTTGGTTCTAGTTTGGCGAACCTTTCAGTATCACGTACTAGAGCAGAGCAAGTTGCCGAGGCCTTAGTTGAACTTGGTATTGATAAATCGATGATCGAAACAAGAGCGCATGGTTCTCGTTACCCAATTGCCAGCAATAATTCGACGAAGGGCCAAGCGAAAAATCGACGTGTAATGTTGCGCCTAGTGAGAGATAACGAGCGAACGGCAGTGAAACACCACCCTGATGTACAACAACAAAATCAACAAACGAAAGTTAAGGTTCAATGATGACGAAAACGAAAATTTTGTTGGTTGAGCCGAATGAAGCTCTTGCTCAACCAGTATTGGATGTGTTGCAAAATGCAGGTTACACCGCAAAACACACTCGTACTGGCCGAGGCGCATTACTTGAAGAGCGAGCAGAAATCACTCTTGTGAGCTCTACTTTACCGGACATGTGTGTCCGCGAGTTTGTTGCTTGCCACCAAAAGCAACGTAACTCTGGTGTTGTTATCGCTATTGTCGATCAAGAGCAGGGAATCTTGGCGGCTGAGACGATGAAATCGGGAGCAACCGATTATCTATTACGCCCATTTGAAGCGAATCAGCTGCTTAATTTACTGAAGCGCGTTGAAGCGTTAGGTAAGCCAATGGCCAACATTGTTGCGGAATCTTGGCGAAGCAAGCAGGTACTGCAATTGGCGCATCGTGCCGCTTGCACCAGCGCCAGTGTGTTAATTACAGGCGAATCGGGAACGGGTAAAGAAGTGCTGGCTCGATATGTGCATGAGCACTCTCCACGTATTGATGGTCCATTTGTGGCGGTTAACTGCGCCGCCATTCCAGAGTCGATGCTAGAAGCGGTTCTATTTGGTCATGTAAAAGGTGCCTTCACAGGAGCGACTAACTCTCAAAGCGGTAAGTTTGAAGAAGCGAATGGCGGGACGATTTTGCTAGATGAAATCGGTGAAATGTCCCCTGCAGTTCAAGCCAAGTTATTACGCGTTCTTCAAGAGCGTGAAGTGGAACGCGTAGGCAGCCACAAGGCGGTGAAGCTTGATATTCGTGTTATTGCGGCAACCAATAAAGACTTACGTGAAGAAGTTCAAAAAGGCACATTCCGTGAAGACCTTTATTACCGATTGGATGTTTTGCCTCTGCACTGGCCGCCTTTGCGTGAAAGAAAAGAAGACATTTTACCGATCAGCCAATTCTTTATTGAAAAGTATCAAGATAGCAGTCGCTGTCATCTATCCCAAGATGCGATCAGTGCGCTGAGTCAGTATCACTGGCCAGGCAATATTCGCGAGTTGGAAAATGTCATTCAGCGTGCATTGGTCATGCGTCATGGTGACTACATTACTGCCCATGATCTGATGCTGCCTATTGAACTTGTTGCGCCAGTTCCATCCGCTGAGCCAGCTTCAAGCTTTGGTCATGTAGAAGCGAAGAAGCAGGCCGAATATCAATTTATTTTAGAAAAATTACGTCAGTTTGGTGGAAACCGAACGAAAACCGCAAACGCGCTTGGAGTATCAACTCGAGCGCTACGCTACAAACTCGCAGCCATGCGAGAACATGGTATTGATTTACAGTCGGCACTAGGCTCGGCTGCCTAATAGGAGAAAAAATAGATGGCAAGTCAACCTACTCATGCGGTCTCGGCAGAGCAACTTATGTTGTCAAAAATGCAGGCGATGCAGGCACAAGTGCAGCCGCCAGAGTTTATCGTGAGTGCAAATCCTTTAGATCAACAATCACTAAACGCACCATTATCGTTCTCACAAGCGATGACAAATGTGTTGGATACAGTGAATCAACATCAATCAGTGGCTAGTCAAAAAATGACGGCCGTAGAAACAGGAAAAAGTGATGACCTAGTTGGTGCGATGGTCGCTAGCCAAAAAGCCAGCTTATCATTTAATGCTTTGATGCAAGTGCGCAACAAAGTCGTGACCTCATTTGAAGATATTATGAAGATGCCGGTGTAATTCATGTCAGAACTAACCCCCCAAGTCGCCGGAAATACAGCCATGACCTCCGGCTCAGCACAGACATTTTCTACTGCGAATAGCATGGACGATGTAACAACGAAGCTGAAGCAAATCTGGTCGAGTAGCCAGAGAAACCTAGTGTTATCTGCCGTACTCGCTGCGATTGTTGCGGCAATCATTGTGGTCGCTCTTTGGAGTTCCTCACAAAGCTTCCGTCCACTGTATAGCCAACAAGAACGTTTTGATATCGGAGAGATTGTCTCGGTATTAGAAAGTGAAGGTGTGAGCTACCGTATGCAAGAGCAAAATGGCCAAGTTCTTGTGCCAGAAGGCGAAGTTGCGAAAGTTCGCATGTTGCTTGCGTCAAAAGGTGTTAAAGCCAAACTGCCGACAGGTTTGGATTCGCTTAAAGAAGACAGCTCTCTCGGTACAAGCCAATTTATGGAAACGGCGCGTTACCGTCATGGTTTAGAAGGTGAGTTAGTACGCACTATCATGTCTCTGAATTCAGTGGCGAATGCGCGTGTTCACTTAGCTATTCCTCGTCAAACCTTATTTGTTCGTCAAAACAGCGAGAACCCTTCAGCGTCAGTGATGCTTGAGCTGAAACCTGGCGAAGACCTCAAGTCTGAGCAAGTTGAAGCAATCATCAACTTAGTGGTTGGTAGCGTGACGGCGATGAAGCCTGAATTTGTATCTGTTATCGACCAATATGGCCGTTTACTCAGTGCAGATGTTGCTTCGGCGGAAGCAGGTAAAGTCAATGCAAAATACCTTGAATATCAAAAGAACGTTGAGAAGCAGATCATTCAACGCGCAGCAGACATGCTTACGCCAATTGTGGGTCCGAGTAACTTCCGTGTGCAAGTTGCTGCCGATATGGACTTTAGCCAAGTTGAAGAAACGCAAGAGATTTTGGATAACGCACCTGTCGTACGTAACGAGCACACCATTCACAACAACTCAGTTGACCAAATTGCGCTAGGCGTACCAGGTTCTCTAAGCAACCAACCGCCGGTAACTGGTGAAGAAGTAGAAACGAACGATAGCCAAAACACCAACGCACGCTCTGAAGTAAACCGTCAGTATGCAGTGGGGAGTAGTGTTCGTCGTACTCAATACCAACAAGGTCAAATTGAGAAAATGAGCGTGTCGGTACTGTTGAACTCGAAAGCCTCTCCGGATGGTGTTGCTTGGAGTGAAGCAGATAAAGAGCAGATTTCAAATATGATCATGGATGCTGTCGGTATTTCTGCGGCACGAGGTGACAGCTTAAGCTTGATGAGTTTCAACTTCACTCCAATTGAAATTGATGCGCCTCCTGCGCTGCCGTGGTGGCAAGACCCTACAGTACAGCAGCCAATACGTTACGTTATCGGTGGTTTGTTAGGCTTGGCGATGATCTTCTTCGTACTACGCCCATTGATCATGCACCTCACTGGCGTTGATAAGCCAGTACCAGAGTTAGACTTTGCAGAGCCGCAAGAAGAGCCTGATTACGACAACCTGCAAACGCGTGAAGAGCGTGAGCATGAAGAAGTGCTTGATCGTCGTCTATCAGAAAAAGGTATCTCAGCCTCTTCCGGTTTAGATGTAAACAGCGACATGCTGCCTCCAGCCGGTTCGCCACTAGAGATTCAATTGAAACACCTACAGCTTATTGCCAATGAAGAGCCAGAGCGCGTAGCCGAAATACTGAAACAATGGGTAAACATCAATGAACACAGTTCCATCAAAGCAGACGCTTAGTTATGTAGAACAAACCGCGCTCGTGCTATTAGGCATGGGCGAGGATGCCGCTGCGAAGGTTTTACAGCACTTTAGCCGTGATGAAACCCAGCGGGTGACTCGTGCAATGGCGAAGTTGAATGGCATTAAGAGCGATTCCGCTCGCGGCGTTATTCAAACTTTCTTTGAAGACTTTCGTGAGCACAGTGGCATTCGTGGAGCTTCTAAAGAATATTTGTCTAATACGCTACGTAAAGCATTGGGTAATGATTTGGCAAAAGGGCTGCTGAATACGCTGTATGGTGATGAAATTCGCAACAATATGCAGCGCTTACAGTGGGTAGAAGCAGAAACGCTTGCTCGTTTCATTGTGAATGAGCACCCGCAAATGCAAGCGATTTTTCTTGCCTATTTGCCAGCTGATAGCTCTTCAGCGGTGTTGAAGCACCTGCCACAAGATTACCATGACGAAATCTTGTTCCGAATTGCTCAGCTGCAAGACATCGATCATCAAGTTGCTATTGATTTGCATGAGCTCGTTGAGCGCTGCATTGAAAAAGTATCTGCAAGCCAAAGCACACCGCTATCTGGTGTCAAGCAAGCTGCTGACATCATTAACCGCTTTGAAGGTGATCGCGGGTCGTTGATGGAAATGCTGAAGTTGCATGATGAAGATGTCGTTAATGCCATTGAAGAGAATATGTTCGACTTTATGGTTCTTGGTCGTCAGCGTGAAGAAACCATGGACATGCTGGTGCAGCAGATCCCACTAGAATTGTGGGCAGTTGCACTCAAAGGTTCAGAAATTACGTTACAGCAAGCCATTAAACGTTCTATGCCTCAGCGTATGGTGAAAGCACTGGAAGACGATATGGAAGCGCGCGGGGCTGTTGCGCTAAGTCGTGTTCAAAAAGCGCGTCAAGACATCATGCAAATGGTGCGTGAGTTGGATGAATCTGGTGAAGTTCAGTTGCTTCTTTATGAAGAGCCAACGGTGGAGTAACGTCATGGTAGAGACAAAATCAAGTACGATGCGACTGCCGCCGAGTGGATACCGTTTGCACCGCTTTCCGCCTTTGGCGCAGCCTAAGGCTATAGAAGACGAGTTCGGGCTAGATAACCAAGGTTGGCAAGAGCCGCAAGTTGATATTCAACAACAGCTTGAAGCCGGTTTTCAACAAGGTTTACAACAAGGGCATGAAGAAGGCTTACGTCAAGGTATCGAGCAGGGTAAGCAACAAGGCCTGTTAGATGGACAAAAAGAAGGCTTCCAAAAAGGCTTTGTGTCTGGTGAGCAGTCAGGAAAACAGAGTTTTCTAGAGGCGGCGAAACCCGTGAACGAGCTCTTTCATGCGCTGTCTCGCTGGCAAGACGAAAAAGAGCAACAGCAACGCCATATGATTTGTGAGCTGGTACAAAAAGTGGCTCAGCAAGTGATTCGTGCTGAGCTCACTTTAATGCCTCAACAGATCCTTGCCTTGGTGGATGAGACATTGTCTGCCATGCCAGGCAAAGCGGAAACCGTAACCGTGCATTTAAATCCGCAGGATTTAGAAAGAATTACTCACATTAATGCTGATCTACCACCATCTTGGAAACTGGTGGCTAATACGGAACTTCCGATTGGTGGCTGTCAACTAGTGACCGATGATGCAGAGGCGGATGCAAGTTGCGACTCTCGTTTAGAAGCCTGTATGGACAATGTAAAACAACACCTTTTGGATGAAGTTAGTATTCCGCAGGTAGAATCAGAGCATGAGTAATACCTTAAGCCATGAGCTATTGAGTGAGCGTTTGAGCGAAGCATTGGCTTCGCTCGATTCAATCCCTGTTGCTCGCGTGACAGGGCGCTTGATTAAAGTAAACGGCTTAATGTTACAAGCCGTTGGGTGCCGGTTTAAACTGGAGCAGCGCTGTCTCGTAGAAACCGCAGAAGGCGACATGATCGAAGCGCAAGTGGTGGGCTTTGAGCACACTATTGCTTACCTAATGCCTATTCGGCGCTTAGGTGGCTTATTTGCTGGTGCGAAAGTCATTCCTCTGGACGGTGACAGTACCGTGCAGTTAAGTGCTCAGTGGTTAGGGCGAGTGCTGAATGGTTTAGGTGAGCCGTTGGATGACGGGGCAGCGCTTAAAGGGGGAGATCGTGTTTCACTTGAACCAAAACCGATTAACCCATTGAAGCGACGTCCTGTTGATACCCCACTCAACGTTGGGGTGCGCGCAATCAATGGACTCTTGACCGTCGGAAAAGGGCAACGCATTGGCTTAATGGCGGGCAGTGGTGTCGGTAAAAGTGTTTTAATGGGGATGATCACCAAAAACACCGAAGCCGATGTGATTGTGGTCGGTCTTATTGGTGAGCGAGGCCGAGAGGTACGCGAGTTCATCGAACGAAACTTAACCCCAGAGGCGCGCAAGAAGGCGATTATCATCGCAGCTCCTGCTGATGAATCCCCGCTGATGAGGTTAAGAGCGACACTGCTTTGTCATCGCGTTTCCGAGTATTTTCGAGACCAAGGCAAAGATGTTCTGTTGTTGATGGACTCTCTCACTCGATACGCCATGGCACAGCGTGAAATCGCTCTGTCGTTGGGCGAGCCCCCGGCATCTCGCGGTTATCCGCCCTCTGTCTTCAGCGTGTTACCGCAACTCCTCGAGCGTGCGGGCAACAGTGAAAATCAGCACGGCAGCCTAACCGCAATTTATACCGTGTTGGCGGAAGGGGACGACCAGCAAGATCCTGTCGTGGATTCTGCGCGTGCTATCTTAGATGGGCATGTTGTATTATCGCGTCAACTTGCCGAGCAAGGGCACTATCCTGCCATTGATATTAATGCGTCTATCAGCCGTTGTATGAGTACCTGTACACAGGAGGCGCATAGCACGATCGCGAATAATTTCCGCCAGATGTACTCCAACTATCTTCAGGTGAAAGAACTGCTGCCGTTAGGAGGCTATCAACCGGGGCAAGATCCTGAATTAGATCAATCTGTTGCTATGTATCCAAACTTACGCGCGTATTTACAACAAGCCGCCAATGAGTCAGTGGATTACCCAACCAGTTTGACCGAGCTCGCGCAGCTTTTTCAAAGTGCTTAACCAAATGGGAGTGGTATCGTTGAGATGAAATCCAAGTTAAAAGCAGTGGGTAAGCTGCAACAAATGGAAGAAAAGCAACGTGATCGTGTGGGTCAACAACTTGATGCTATACGTCAACGTCACTCCCATCTTTCAATGCAGTTGGAACAATTGTCAGCATTGAAAGGCCATGCGGGACAATCAACCAGAACTGTTCCAACACTGACAAGCGCAGCGCTGATGAACTTTAATCGTGTCGATCAAATGCTGCAAAAAATGCTTCGCCACCATGAGCATGAACAAGCCGTCATGCAAGCGGAATGCGCGTCTGTACAAAAAACGCTGGAGCACAAACACGCTCGTGTTCAAGGGTTAGAAAAAGTGCTCGAACGATGGCGTACTAAGCAAAATTATGAAAAAGCGAAAAAAGAGCAAAAAATAATAGAAGACATCATCAACTCTCGTGTTAAGCGCAAGATATTATGATGTCTTATCGAAGCTATTTGGAGCGCGAATAATTTCTTCGGCGTCTTAGCCAACCAAACCAGCCTCCAAGCATGATCATCCCTGCGCCAAGTGCGCCACCACTACTGCCATTATCCTCAAAGCCAGATGTGTTGGTATCTTCTGGTTCAAAGCCGGAATCACCTTCACTATGATAATCTTCTGTGCTTGCTAAGAGGGCATTGTAACGCGTTTTCACTCCCGAACTGGTTTGGGCTTCAATCCATGTTGTGTAGTTTAGAACCTCAGTAAACACACTCGGAATCGCAGCGGATTCACAAACAGAAGAACCATAGCTCACAATACCGATTTGTTGATACATTCCGTTGTTGTCTTGATAGGTGAGAGGGCCACCAGAGTCACCGCTGCAAATACCGGTATAACTGCGCTCAGGGAACCCATTGGCACATAAGCTTTCTTGAGCATTAAACCCCGTCACTAAAGAAGTACATTGCGCATCGGTGAGTGGTTTTACTTCCGCCCATCGCAAATAGTTTGGTCCATTTTCATCGTTGGTCGAGGTTTGCCCTAAACCGAATATCTGATAAACCGATTTGCTGCTGTAATCACCAAAATCTTGCGGCAACGTAATGGATTGAACGTTGTCGGTGATCGTGTGGGTAAGTTCAAGTACGGCGATATCATTTATCCATAAATCACTAGGCTCGTAATTTGGATGAATAGTGATAGAGCGAACATCTTTGAATTCCTCAACAAACACATCGTTCATTGTCGGGTTTTTTACTAAGACTCGCAGATCATTGATTGTCCATCCATCAGAAAAAACACTCGGCTCTACACAATGAGCGGCGGTTAAAATGAAGCGGTCATTAACAATAGTGCCGCCACAGATGTTGGCAAATTGATTAGCGCCAGTTTTGTGTAGAATGAGTCGTGCGAAAAAGGGCAATTGATTTTGAGTGGCTTGCTGGCCGCCTATGATTGCCGTTGAGATACCTTGCTCTGAATGAGCGTCTTCACTTTCAGTGATTGCACTCATGGGTACTGCGAGGCAGAGTACGCTTAACCATATTTGATACCGCTTCATAAACCATCCTTGGATGAAAAGTGCTCTTTCTAACTTTATACTAATTTTTCAATGAATGTGCTTAACAAAAGGTTTCTTTAATTGAATGATTGTTGCAACCACGAGCGCAGAAGGTGAAACGATTCCAACTTTAGCTTGTGTGGTGGGCAAACAAAGTAAAACTGTTGGTTAGGATTAATGACGGGTTTACCCAGCTCGATTAACTGACCATATTTGATGTCATCTTTCACAAACAAGCGATGAGTCACCAATAAGCCTAAACGACGAGTCGTCGCCTGCACGGCTTGTATCGACATATTAAAAGTGATTGGTTTTTTGCTTTTAGGTCGCAGGATGCCAGTCGCATTCTGCCACACGTTCCAGTCATTTTTTCTTCGCTCGTTAGTGACTTCAATGATGGGATACTGCTTTAACAGTTGAGCGATATTTGAGTCTTTCGTCTTAGCTATCAATTCAGGGCTACACACCAAAACCAGTTCATCTTCACTGAGCTTTTCACAGTAATAATCTTGCCATTCCTCGGTGTTTCCATGCACGAGTGCTGCGTCGATGCCTTCTTGTTCTAGATTAAACCTGCCAGACAGGTTGGATAAACGAACGTCTAATTGCGGAGCAAAGTCCTGCAAACTCGACATTCGCGGAATCCACCAATGCAGCGCCAAGGAATTCACCATATTAAGCGTAATACGTTGCAAGTTTTGGTCTTGGATTAGCGCTTCTGTGGCATCGACAATTTGTTCTAAAGCTGGCGCAACCTTTCGATAATATTTTTTACCGTCAGCATTAAGTTGAACTTGTCTGCCTACGCGATCAAACAGAGGCTTGTTGACCTGAGTCTCCAGTGATTTTATCGCCTGACTCACCGCCGAATGACTCACACTTAATATCTGCGCTGCTTCTGTCATGCTGCCAGATTCCGCCACAGCGACAAATGCATAGATGGATTTTAGAGGGACTAATTTACGCATATTTTAGAAACCATAACATGATGAGAGATAAGTTAACTTGTAAGTTTTTCTTACATTAATGGTTAATATTACTCGCTATTTACAATAAGTGATATCTCATAAAATACTCCATATATTAAGGAGTATCGAATGAATGCAGTAAATAAATCTATTCTTTTCATGCTGATGTCTACGTTAAGCTTATCTGTTACTGGGTTGTTAGCAAAGCAGTTGACAGGTGAACTTTCCGTCACACTGTTTAGTTTCTTACGCTTTTTGGCTCCTGCACTTATTTTGCTTGTCTTCCTTCGTTTCAAAAATCTTACCTTTCCTAAAGCTGGGACGTTAAAATCGATTTTGCTTCGCGCCTTCTGTATCGGCTTATCACAGTTGTGTTTCATCGCGTCACTACAAACGTTAACGCTGGTAGAAGGGGTGGTATTGTTTGCCACTGGCCCATTATTTATTCCTTTGGTTGAAAAGCTGTTTATGGGAGGCCACATTCGCGTTTCAACATTGGCGGCTTTAGTAATGGCGTTTACTGGAGTGGTTATGTTGGCGGGAGTTGGTGGGGAGTTTACTTGGCGCTCGGATTTATTACTCGGTCTAGCTGGTGGACTCTTCAATTCCGGCTCTCAGCTTACGCTATATAAAGTGAGTAAAACTGATATGTCGCCATTAGAAATCAACTTTTGGGCGTTTGGGTTTGCTGCCGTATTTCTGTTACCGCTAACGTTGTTTAACGACATCGATGTTTTCCTCAAAGCCAATGTGATGGAATCTACTGTTTCTTCTAATATGCTGTGGCTCGGTGTGATGTCCCTGATGATCATTAACACCCAAGTTTTCCGCTCCAAAGCGTATCAACTGGCAAGCAGCGGCTCTCAACTTGCACCACTTATTTTTACTAACCTACTGTTCACCGCGGTTTGGCAGAGTGCGTTTTTCGATGACCGAATGAGTCAAAGCCAAATTATCGGGATGAGTTTAATCGTGCTCGCAACCATACTGAACACATGTTGGGTTCGCTTTACGGCGCATCGTGGTGGTAGGTTACAAGCGAGAACTTCTTAGCCTGTCGGAAAATAGAGGATTAAATAAGGCAAATCAGAGGTGAGGTTTGATTTTTTCTGACAATGAACTAGCGTCAAGAAAGGTTCAGGGAGAGAAATAATGCTTACGCTAAATTATTACGTTGAGATTTCGGCTACACCGCAACGGGTGTGGGAAGTGCTAACCGATGCTGAGTTATACAAACGCTGGGCACAGGCTTTCTCACCCCAGTCTCAATTTGATGGGATATGGGAAGAAGGGCAAGACATCACTTTTTTTGATCCCGATATGGGCGGAACGCGAGCGACTATCGATATCGTGCAACCGCAACAGCATCTTGAATTTCATCACATTGCTATTTTTAATCCGGATAATAGGCAGCAATTGGATGGGGATTTAGCATCTAAGTGGATTGGATCGCGAGAGATCTATCAGATCGACACCAATAGTGATCGTTTGTTACTCAATGTCACCATTCATACGCACAGCGACTTTGTTTCTATGTTTAATCACGGATGGGAAAAAGCGTTGCCCCTAATAAAAGCCATCAGTGAGGAGCAAGCTTAAGTCTGATACTCATCTTGGGCTGACGGTACGTCACGTGTAGGTATACAATAGCACGCAAGATAGCGCACCTAAGAGAGTGGATGATGGAATTTAAAGTTGATACCCATACACATACGTACGCCAGTGGTCATGCGTACAGCACCTTGATTGAAAATGCAAAATTGGCGAAAGAGAACGGCTTGGATATGTTCTGTACTACCGATCACGCAGAATCAATGCCGGGCGCGCCGCATTACTGGTTTTTCTCCAACCAAAAAATCCTGCCTCGATTTTTAGACGGTATCGCGATCATTCGGGGTGTGGAATCCAACATTCTTAATACCGAAGGCGACATCGATATTCCGCTGAGTGTCGATCGTAACCTAGATTGGGTTATTGCAAGTTTCCATGAACCTGTTTTTCGTCCTGCAAACAAAGAAACTCATACGGAAGCGCTCATTAATGTGATTCAAAGCGGTCGTATTGATGCGCTTGGCCATCTTGGGAATCCAAATTTCGACTTTGATTTTCAGGCCGTTTTAACGTGCGCGAAAGAGCATAATGTTGCGATTGAAATCAATAACACCACGCTAAAAGGGAATAGCCGAGTGGGTAGCGTAGACCGTTGCCACGAGATTGCACAAATCGGTAAAGAGCTTGGTGTCTTCTTCACAACAGGAAGTGATGCACATTTCTGTCATGATGTTGGTAATCTGGATTTGGTTGGAGAGCTAATGGATAAAGTGGGTATCGATAGCAAAAAAGTGATTACTCACACCGCCCAGCAGTTTTTGTCTTTCTTAGCTCTGAGAGGCCGTAAGCCAATTCCAGAGTATGACGACATTCGCAACGCATAAACTTGATTACATTTTAGGTATGCACCTGGCGTAAGATTGCTTTACACTGCGACCCGGAAATACTCAACTAAGCTAGTTTGTCGCCTTTATGGCGTGGGTTATTTGGGTAAATAAAGCCGACACAGAATTCGGCACTATAAATGGAGAAGTGAAAATGTTACGTCCTTTAGTCCTAGGGTGTGCGATTGCGTTTGGCTCAACATACGCAATGGCAGAAGCGGTTGATTTAAAACAAAACATGAAGCAGATGAAGATGGAATTCAAACAGGCGGCAGAAGCGTCGGATGTTGAAACCATGAAGTCTGCAATTGATAGCTTGCAAGCAATCGTCGAGCAATCTAAGCGCGGTAACTATCCACCAGAGAAATTCGATACCTACTTAGAAGGCTTTAATAAACTAACGGTAACGTTAGACAAGATTGAAGCAGACTTAGACGCTGGTAACCTGCAAGACGCGAAAGCACAATTACGTGAAATTGATAGCCTACGTGAAGAATACCATGACAAGCGTAACCCAAGTATTTGGAGTAAGCTGTTCGGCTAATCGCGATAAAAGCTGACAATAGAATATGAAAATAGCCTGCCGTTTTGGTGGGCTTTTTTGTGTCTGTCAATTGCGTTATTGAAGAAAAGCTGTGAGGTGGCAACCACTTATTGATCCTGTTTTTGAGCTAGCACTCAGAATTAGTTACGCTGAATTAAATTTGTTAAGTCACCGTTATGCGTAGATTAATTCCTTTTTATCGCTCCATGCTATTTGCTAGTGCTCTAAGTTGGGTGCTAGTGACCCTGATGCCTGTTATCAATGCTCATGGTAACAGCATGGGTGTGTGGGCGACGCTATGTACGCTTAACGGTTTTGAATTGGTTCAAATCGAAGAAAGTGACAATGCCGTCAGCCATAAAGGCAAACCTTGTCCTTTTAGCCACTTTTCGACTTTTCATCATGATTCACTTCCAACTACACCAATACTTCCACAACTGAGCTTGGTCATTTCTGAAAGCTACACTTTTTTGGCTCTAAGTGTACGATTTGAAACGCCAGTTCCTCGTGCCCCACCAAAGTTAGCGTTGATAAACTTCTAGCGGCAAGCCATCTGGATCTTTGAAAAAGGTAAACGCTTTGCCTGTAAATTCATCGATGCGAATGGGCTCTACCTCAATTTCTCTCGTCTCTAAATATTCTTTAACATGCTCGACATCATCCACTTGAAAAGCAAGGTGGCGTAACCCCTGAGCTTCAGGAAAGCTCGGTCTCTCTGGTGCGTCCGGAAAGCTAAACAATTCAACTTGGCTGCCGTCAGGTAAAGCGAGGTCAAGCTTGTAGGAGTCTCTGGCTTCACGGTAATTTTCAGCAATGACTTTTAGCCCTAACAATTCGGTGTAAAAGCGTTTTGACCTTGGATAATCACTGCAAATGATCGCGACGTGATGAATGGCATTAAACATGGTTAACCTCTTCAAACATGGCTAGTATCCTCAAGCATGGTTAGCGTCCTCGGAGACTAAATGCTCCTTAACGAAGTCGATAAACACGCGCAGACGAGCAGGCATGTATTTGGTTTGCGCATACTGCATCGCGATAGCGCCGTGGTAGTTACTCTTTATCATCCAATCCGGTAGCACCTCTACCACTTCTCCTTGCTCTAACGCGTCTTTGATCACGAAGTCATGGAAGATCCCAATTCCCAAGCCAGACTTAACCCCATTCAAGCGCATTTGAGAGTGGTTGACGGCGTAGCGTCCACTTACTGCAATCGAGTGGAACGCTTCCTCTTTAAAGAACGACCAGATGTTGTCTTTGTCGTTCTCGGCAAGGTAAATACAGTCGTGCTGCTCAAGTTCGGTTGGGTGCTCAGGCATACCGTGTTTGGTGAGGTAATCTGGAGAAGCACATAAAACGAGATTGGTCTTGCTGATCTCTTTGAGTACCAGGTTCTCATCGGGTTTATCGGTAAGCTTAAATGCGACATCAATACCTTGGCGGAAAAGATCAATCTCACCATCTGCTGCACGCAGCTTAAGCTGAATATTTGGATAACGCTCTAGGAATGGCAACACAAATGGCTGAAGAACCGAATTAAGAAATGCTTCAGGGGCTGCAACTGTGAGTGCGCCTGTTGGCTCGGCATGATCTTCCGCAGATAGCTCAACGGCTTGCTGGGCGGCATTCACCATTGCGATGCTTTGGTCGTAAACCTTTTGTCCTGCTTGAGTGATCATCAACTTACGAGTCGTGCGCTCAAACAGTTTGACCGAGAGGGCTTGTTCCAACCGTGTGATCAACTTACTTAAAGCAGATGGTGTCACGCCGAGTTGTTTGGCTGCAGCGGTAAAACTGCCTTCGTTTACCACCAAGATAAACGAAGCAAGATCAGGAAGTAGGGCAATGAGTTTTGGATTAACCATAATTGTTCAGTTCTGCGCAGCGGAATAACGATATTGTCTGGTACGGTTTCACGAGGTTCAAGTGTCACCGTCTCGCTTTAACGATATTTTGCCAAAAATGCATTGAGTGCAGGCAAGCCAGATTCACCAGTATGGTATTGCTGCCAACAGTGATAAATGGCCGTTTCGTGGTCTGCAATCAACTCGATAGCTTCTTGCTCAGCGATTGAATACTGCTGTGAAGCTTTCACTTCTTCATGCCACTCTTGATACTTGACCTCATAAGGTTCTACCCACTTCAGAAGAGTTGCCACCAACTCCAGCCATGGCAACTCTATCCACTTGGTTGCGTCTGCCAAGCCTTTATCAAGCATCTCTTGGTGTCGGTTTTCGATATCCATGCCATTTGTCAGCATTACAGGCTTGAGCTTTTCTGCGGTGAGCTCTTCTACTTCAACCAAGGTTTGCCACAGCGTTTGTTGTTCACCATGGGCGTAATGGTTCAAGTAGTGGTTGAAAAAAGCGATGCCGTAGATTTCGCCATAGTAGGCAGACAGAACGTTATGAATCATGGTGAGAATCGTGATTTAAACAGGGAATACCGCATTGTAGGAGGGGAAAGCGCGAAGTGTAAACTCCTGATTAAGAGTAAAAAAGTGCTGCTGACAGAATTCGTACATAACTTGTGAGAGTTTTATGAGAATTCGATGAAGTTGCTGATAGATTTGCTCGTCATTCTTAGAGGCAAGAACGCAAAACGTTCGAAACGTAATGCTTAACCTACTCAAGTCACGAACAAAGAAGTAAAGCCGTACACATGGGCTTGGGTAGTTCAACCCTCATTAAAGGATGGAATCACAATGAAAAAACGTACCCAACTCGGACTCGTCATGACTTCAGTCGCTATGGCACTCGGCTCTGCATCAGTGAATGCGGCGGAATTGGAAATCACCGTGACAAACGCAACCAAAGGCATCTACTTTACGCCTCTTATTGTTGCCGCACATGGCTCTGATCTTCAAATGTTCAGAACGGGTCAAGCAGCGACTCCAGAACTAGAAGCAATGGCAGAAGGCGGTGATATCTCTGGGCTTGCTAGTGTGATTGGTAACGCTGGTGGTGCGGTGGTTGAGAATCCTGCTGGTGGTATTTTGAATCCAGGTGTTGCAACCACCTTCACCTTGGATAGTGGCGACCACGGTTATCTTTCGCTGAGCGCGATGTTGTTACCAACCAATGATGGTTTCGTCGGTCTGGATAGTTGGAAGATTCCAACGGAAGCGGGGACATACCGAGCAACGCTAAGAAGCTACGATGCCGGTACAGAAGCGAACGATGAACTTGCGTCTAGCATGCCAAACCCACCTTTCATTACCTTTGGTACTGGCGGCACAGGCGTTGAAGCAACGGTAACTAACGACAAAGTCCACGTGCATCCGGGTAACCTCGGTGATAGCGATCCAACCGGCGGCATCAGTGATCTAGACAGCAGCAGCCATCGTTGGTTAAACCCAGTTGCAACCATCACAATCGTTGTGAAGTAAGGGGGATGTATGAAAGTCAGAATCTTACTAGTAGCAGCTTCAGTCGGTTTGCTCGCCGGTTGTCCAAGCGATGATGATAACGACGTAGTGAAATCGTACAGCTACACCGTCAACGTGGCGAACTTGACTGCGAATCAACCAATGTCTCCGCTTGCGGTACTCACTCACAATGGTGACTACCAATTGTTTGAAATTGGCCAAGCCGCATCTGTTGAACTTGAGCATCTTGCCGAAGGCGGTAGTAACGCCGAGCTGATTGAGTTGATGAACAGTAATGACAGTGTTTACCAAGGTATTTCAGGTAATGGATTGGTTTTGCCGGGGGCATCGGACGAAGTTACCATCACGGTTGACCCTAGCCGTTACGGTTACTTGTCTGTGGCGTCTATGTTCGTGAACACCAACGATGCCTTTGTTGGCGACACGGGACTATCGCTCACATCGCTCGCAGTGGGTGAAAGTTATGAAATGAGCATGAACGTTTGGGATTCCGGCACGGAACTGAACGATGAACTTGCCGCAACCATTCCGGGCCCAGCAGGTGGCGGTGAGGGCTTCAATGCCGCTCGTAATGACAGCAGTGACGTTGTTGCATTCCATGCCGGTGTTGTTAGCCACGATGATGGATTAGCAAACTCAGCACTTTCTGCGAACCATCGTTTCTTGAATCCAGGTGCGAAAGTCACCATCACTCGAGTCGAGTAACACAGGCTCCGATGACGTCTCCTTTCCAAAGCGCTTTTAGCCGAGCGCTTTATCCCTCATGGCGTCATCGGAACCTTTTTTGAAAGAATTTCTAATTTGTTCCGGTCATGTGCAAAGTGAGGATACTCGAAGGCAAGGAAAGGACCATGGAACAACAGGCAATCAATTTAGTCGCGAACATCTTGTTGGTGGAAGATGACGATGATTTGGCAGAACTGGTTCAGATGCATCTCAAGTTTCAAGGACACCAAGTATCGCGAGCCGCAAATGTCGCCGATGCTAAAGCGCAATATCAGCAACAACCCTTTGATTTATTGATCCTTGACCGAGGTTTACCAGATGGTGATGGCCTAGACATCTGTCATTATTTGCGTCAGCAACAAGATTGGAATCCAGTGCTCATGCTGACAGCCAGAGACGGTGAAATGGACAAGGTTGACGGTTTAGAAGCGGGCGTTGATGACTACATCACTAAGCCGTTTAGCGTATTAGAATTCCAAGCACGAGTGCGAAACGTGCTGCGCCGAGTCAGTCAAACCGCAGAGGCCAAAGTAGCAAATGAAGTCCTCGACGAAGCGATGGATTTTGGTCCGCTAAGAATCATTCCGGAGTTGCACCAAGTATCCCTAAACGACAAGGATGTCACTCTTACCGCGACAGAGTTTACTTTGCTGCAGTTTCTCGCGACTCGTCCGGGCAGAGTCTACAGTAAAGATGAATTGCTCGATCACGTATGGAACACCAGTCATTCTGGTTATCACCACACGGTGTGTAGCACCATTAACCGTTTACGCAGCAAATTGTCTTTGTCTGATTCAGATCATCACTTCATCCAAACCGTGTGGGGCGTTGGGTATAAGTTTCAGCCAAGACACTAATGCAAAAAAGCAAGTCAAAACATCAAGCCAGACAGTAAGTTGGCAGTTGTTTCACCGTCATTTTTCAATCATCACGGGTGTTTCAAAAACACCGCTGTTTAAGGAGGCGATAGGATGAGCTTCAAATCTCGCTTAGTGGTATTTACCAGCTTGTGGTTCTGCCTCGTGGCGGTGGTGATTGCACTGACTTACAATTGGCAAAAAGAAACCATTGAGTTACGGACTAAGCAAAGCCTGCATAAAGAACTAGCCAGTCACATGCGTGACGATAATCCGCTGATGATCGGGACGGATTACAACCCTAAAGCGCTTAAGTCGATCTTTCATACGCTCATGTTGATCGGCCCTGATTTTGAAATCTATTTCCTCGATAGCCAAGGCAATATCACCACCCATGCTGCGCCAGATGGTGCAAAGCTTATGGACTCGGTGGATCTGAACCCCATTCAGCGATTCTTAAACAACGAACCGCTTCCCATCTTAGGCGAAGATCCTCGTAATCGCGGTGAACATAAAGTGTTTTCTGTTGCGGCGATAGAGGAATTAGGCTCTACGGTCGGTTATCTCTATGTGGTGATTGGCAGTACCCGACATGACGCCATTGCTAATGCGCAAGTCGATACCCCTTACATCGCGCTGGCAGGATTGGTCTTAGTGTCCATTTTAGGCTTTGCTCTAGGGGCTTATGTGCTGGTGAAACGTAGCCTATTGAACCCGATTGAGCGCGTGACCAAGCAACTTCAACAGCAAGCCGAACATGATTTTCACCTGCAACCTGACTTTACTCACCAAGTGCCGGAACTCGTGCCGATTGCGCACTCTTATCAGATGATGGCGAAGCACATTCAGCAGCAGTTTTTACAGTTGGAGTATCAGTCTTCTCATCGTCGTCAGAGCTTGTTGCAGCTCAGTCATGATTTAAAAACGCCGTTATCGAGCGTGCTTGGCTATCTGGAAACGTGGCGTTTGAAACATCCGGAATCTGATCCTTTGATTGATGTCGCGTTCCGAAATTGTGAGAAGCTCTCAACTCAATTGCATTCTTTATTAGACGCTGCCCGTAAAGAAGCCCCAATGCCAAACTACGAGTACCGCCCCATAGATCTTGGCGCATTGATGGCAGAATGTGCCGAGACGATGCAGAGCCAGTTTTCTCGTAAAGAAGTGGTGTTGAAAGTGGATATCGATAGCGAAATCCAAACCGTGGGTGACAAGGGGCTATTGGAGCGGTTGGTATTTAACCTGCTTGAAAATGCATTACGCCACAGCCCAATTGGCTCAGAAGTGCATTGCCAAGCGCATTTGAGTGAAGATAAGTCGCGAATCCTGTTCACTTTTGTCAACCGAATTGATAAAGATGCCGTCGGTGGCGCATTAGGAATTGGTACAAAGATAGTGCAGTCAATTTTAATGTTGCACCACAGCTACTTAGAGACGTGTGAGACGGACACTGAGTATCAACAAAAATTCGCACTTCTCGCTGCCTGAGGAGAAGCGCGAATTTGGCTTATCGAATGACTACTTAATAACGCCACATACAACGCGCGCACCGCCGCCGCCTAATTTAGCGGGGTGGTCGGAGTGATTGTCGCCGCCAGCATGAATCATTAACGCTCGTCCTTTTAAATCTGATAATTTTAGGCGAGGCGCGACAACGGGCTGATTGGCATTGCCATCCATGTCCACATAGAGTGGAGGCAGGTCGCCTAAATGATTGTCATCGGTCCAAGGGTAGCCATGTTTCCCTGTGTTGCTGGGGTCATAGTGACCACCTGCTGCACCGCCAAGGACGGTTTTGCCATTCTTCTCCGCGCTATCGCACGATGGTTTGGTGTGAACATGGAAGCCGTGCACCCCTGATGACAAACCTGATAACTGAGGCATAAATACCACGCCATAGTCACTTTGTGAAATCTCAATGGTGCCAGCGCTCTTCTTACTGTTGAGATCGGTCATCGCGACAGTCTGCGCAAGTACGTTAGGGGCGGCTACGAGAGTGGCAGCAACTGAAATGCATAGCAATCCTTTTAACATGGGACTTCCTTCTTTTTGGTTGTACGCTCAAGCACATATTAGTGAAAACTTCTCTTCCTTATGTCTGTTGAGCGGTGGGTTTATGTCAGAGAGTGATGTGTCTCACTCTATGGTCTTAAACTGGTATCTATCTGCGAAATCAGTTCTCCATTATTAAGACTTAACATATTGAGATTGTTCAGATATAAAAAGAATAGACGTCAATCAAAAAATAATCTGAATATTTTTAAATTAACGCAAAGTTAAATTTTTAATGACTTTATAACAAAGCTCATAATTGTTTTATAAAGAAGTTGTCGGAATTGTCTTCTATAAAAAGTAATCAATTTAATGAATATTTTAATGTGAATATGGTTGTTTATAGGTTTATGGTCAAACTGTTGCTTATATCATCAAATAAGATAAAAAATTGGAACTAAAGTCACTTAATGGCAGAGGAAAAAATTAAACTCTGGTTTTAATGGGTAATAATGTTTTAGTAACAGATAGTTACGCACTTAAAATTAATAATATGGCTAATTTCCGACAAGGATTGAAAAAGATGAAAGACAAGGAATCTATTCAGACTAATAGCAGCCGCCGTAATTTTCTGAAAGGCGCAACAGGAGCTGTTGTTGCTGGTGTGAGTGCTTCCGCTTTCTCGGGCGCAGTTCAAGCACGAGAACAGAAAATTGATTGGAGCAGCCGCGGGCTAGGTAGAAAACACGATAAGCGCTTTTGGCGTAAAGTGCAACGACAGTTCGTTTTGGATAAACGTACGACTTACATGAACATTGGCACAACGGGTTCTATGCCAAGACAAGTTCTTCAAGATTACGAGCATAACAACAAGTTGGTGGCTAAATATCCTTGGGATATGAAGGGCAAATTTGGCTCTTGGCCTTATGTCTCTGAGATGGTTCAAGAAGTAGCGCCTGGCTTTGGTGCTAACCCAGAAGAAATCATTCTCAGCCGCAATACTACTGATGGTCTATGTTCGATCATTAACGGCTTACACTTTGAACCAGGTGATGTGATTTTAACGACGCACCATGAGCATATGGCAGCGACATCACCGATGAACGTCGCAAAACATCGTTTTGGCGTCGATGTTGTTGAAATTCAACTACCAGTATTTACCGGTACTGAAGACGTTTCTGAACAAGATTACATCCAAGCTTTCCGCGACGCGCTTGATGCGCATCAAAACGTTCGCCTCATCATGTTCTCTCATATCACCTATAAAACGGGAACGGCGTTACCAGCCAAAGCCATTTGTGCTTTAGCGAAAGAATATGGTGTGCCTACGCTTGTAGATGGAGCGCATACTGTCGGTATGTTTGACCTCGATTTCCATGATATGGATTGTGATTTCTATGCAGGTTCTGGTCACAAATGGCAGTGTGGTCCTGGCGCAACCGGTATTTTGTACGTACGTGATAACGCCAATCGCTTGAATGAGTATTGGAGTGATCGTGAAAACCCGTTGTGGTTGATCAACTCTTCACTTTCTCATGCTGATTACTTAGGCAAACAATTACAGATGCAGTACATCGGGAACGACAACTATCCTGCGAAACAAGCGTTAGTTGATAGCTGCAAAATGTGGGATGAGATTGGTCGTGACCGCATTGAGGAACGTGTTCTAAGTCTTGGTAGTTTGTGTAAAACCTTACTACAAGAGTACTTGCCACAAGCCCAAATGTACTCGCCAAACGTGGAAGGTTTAACGAGTGGCTTAACCACAGTTAACCCATTCTCTGATGTGACGAATGAAGACATATTGACTGAATTCAGAGATCGTCTGCGTGAAGAATATGGCTATATCATTCGAACAACCAGCTTTAAGCTGCATAAAGATGATGACTTTGATACTTACGCACTCCGTATCTCCACGCACTTGTTCCATGACGAGCAGGATGTTGAAGGGCTCGTGGTGGCGATGACGAATTTGTATTACTCGTCGTTCTAACATCGTTGTTTATCACTCAAGCGCCCGTTATTGGGCGCTTTGTGAAAGGTAAGGATATTATTATGTCAGTCAAAACATTCAAAAGAACTTTAGCGGCGATGGCGCTTATGGCGGCCTCTGTTATGTCCTCTTCCGCTTGGTCAGACGACTTACAACAGATTCGTGATCGCGGAGTGTTGCGCCATATTGGTGTGCCGTACGCTAACTTCGTTTCTTATATTGAACAAGGTGAAGTGGAAACCTTGACTGGCTTAGATGTAGAGATAGTAAAAGGCTTTGCCAAGTCGTTGGGCGTTAAGTACCAATATGTTCCAGCTCAGTGGAGCGATATGGTCGGTAAGCTGACGGGCCAAGATGTTCAATACCATAATAAGCAAGCCGTTGTGGGAGAAAGTGTTCTAATCGAGGGTGACTTGATCGCAAATGGCGTTACCATTCTTGACTGGCGCTCTGAAGTTTTAGACTTTTCACAAGATTACTTCCCGTCGGGCGTTTGGTTAGTTTCCAGAACAGATTCCACGCTGAGTCCGATTAAACCCAGTGGTTCGGTTGATGAAGATGTAAAAACCGTCAAGCAGCTTATTCATGGTCGCGAAGTGTTGGCGTTGGAGCACTCTTGTTTGGACCCTAACCTTTATGACTTATATGACACAGGCGCAAAAGTCATACTGCCTGATGGGGCTCGTCTTCTTAATGAGATGGTGCCAGCGATAATGAAAAATGATGCGGAAAGCACATTACTAGACGTCGCCGATACGTTAATTGCATTAGAAAAATGGCCAGGTGAAATAAAAGTCATTGGTCCAGTATCCGAAAATCAGAAAATGGCTGTTGCATTCCGGAAAAACTCGCCGGAATTACGCAAAGCATTTGATCGTTATTTAGATTCAATAAAGAAAGATGGAACCTACGAAAAATTAGTAAAAAAATACTATCCATCTATTTACTACTTTTATAACGATTACTTCATAGAAGATAGTAAGAAAATCCGATGAAAAAGGCCGTTAAAAAAATATCCAGTAAAAAATTTATTGCAATAAGCGCAATATTAGTCTCTATTTATTTAGCTATGCTTATTGTTGTGACAAGTTTGGGGCAAAATAAATTAAAAGAATCCCAGCATAGGGAACTCGGTTTAAAAGTAAAAAGTTACGCAAGCACACTCGATAATTTATTTACCATTGCTAGTGAAGATGTTGATAATTTATCTACAGATAAAACAGTACAAACATTCTTTGCTAATTTAGCCTCTGGCATGTCAATGGAGTACGGGTTAGGAGCGAGTTTAATTAACTTGAAGCGTCGTTTCGATGAAAAGATAGATGGTAAGTTAATTAATAGCAGCCAAATCTATAAAAAGCTCACACTGGTAGGCAGTGATGGCACAACGATTGTCACGACGGGCTCTGAAGACAACACAGAGCAGAAGGTGGATATCCAAACTTTAATGACTCAACATGGGCATCCCGAAGAGGTTTGTGCAACTCGATATAACGACGACGTGCGTATTCAAGTCATCAAGCAAGTCAAGTTCTCTGGAAAGCCAGTTGCCTTTCTAATTGCAGATCTCAATAAAAACATTGTTATTGATCAGCTCACTAATCAAGAGCACGAAGACAGTTATAGCCGGATGGTGCTCAAAATAAAAGACGTTGAGATGGTCGTATGGGATACAATAAATAAAACGTCTTCTCATAATAAAGATGAGAATTATTTAATATCTGAAGCCGTTGATGGAAAGATATATTTTGAAGTGCCTGTTGAAAAACATCACTTCAAACTTATGGCTTGGTTTGAGCCTTTGAGTGAGCGAGATATTTTCACATCACGGATCTTCATTCTCGGTTTGAGTATTCTTGCTGTTATGGTTGTTATTGCGCTGTGTTATGCGTTCATCACAAACAATAATAGAATTGAATTGAAAATTAAACTTGAAGAAGAGAAAAAGCGAAAAGACATACTTTCTCAACAGAACCGAAAACTAACTAACGAAATTGAACGCCGAAAAGCGTCTGAAAAAGAACTCGCCTTCCAAGCTAAATACGATACGTTGACTAACTTGCCTAATCGCAGCTACGGTTCTGAGAGACTGGCTTTGGAGTTGATTAGAGCGTCACGTAGTGGTTCAAAAGTATTGGTCATGTTTATTGATTTAGACCACTTTAAGCAGATTAACGATTCAATGGGTCACTTTGTTGGCGACGAGATCCTTAAACTTAGTGCTCAACGACTGCATCAAGTCGCGAGAAAAACAGACTTATTGGCGAGAATTGGTGGGGATGAGTTTTTATTAGTGATTCCTGACTTGCCTGATAATGACACCGCGAAGCGCGTTGCTTCAAGCGTGCTTTCGGCGTTTAACGATCCATTTGTATGGAACAACCATGAATTCTTCTTGAGTAGCAGCGTCGGAATGTCTGTATTTCCGGATGATGGAGATAATGCCGAGCAGCTCCTCGCCTGTGCTGACATGGCGATGTATCGCGTGAAGCAAGATGGACGCGATGCCTTCTGCTTTTATAACCACAATATGAACCAAGACTTGCAACGCTATTTGGATTTGGAAAATCGACTAAGAAATGCCATCTCCAGCCAATTACTAGAGTTGTATTATCAACCTATTATTGAGCTGCGCAGTGGTAAAATTGTTGGCGCAGAAGCGTTAATGCGTTGGAATGATGAGAAGTACGGATTCGTAAATCCTGAAGAGTTTATCTCTATTGCTGAGAAAAATGGCTTGATTCATCAAATTGGTGAATTCGCTATCCAGCAAGCGTGCCGCCAAGCGGCGCAATGGCAAAGCCTGACGCCGCTGTTTGTTTCTGTGAATTTCTCCAGTGTTCAATTTAGGTATTGTGATCGCTTACTTGCGTTTATTAAGAACAGCCTTGAGGAGTCTGGTCTTCCATCAGATAAGTTCGATATTGAAGTGACAGAGAGCCTTCTCTTTAACCACGACTCAGAGCTATTAGACATGCTCAATAACTTAAGAGCGTTAGGCACTAAGCTTACCATCGATGACTTTGGTACTGGCTATTCTGCGTTGAGTTACTTACAGAAATTCCCGTTCGATCGCCTTAAGATTGATCGCAGCTTTATGCAAAATATGTTCGAAAACGACTCCGATCGTGAGCTCGTCAACGTGATCATTGCAATGGCGAAAGCGCTGAACCTTAAGATTGTTGCTGAAGGCATTGAAGAACAGCGTCATGTCGATTATCTAAAAGACTTAAACTGTGAGTTCGGGCAAGGTTTCCACTATAGCCGCCCGTTACCAGCCAAAGACTTTGAAGCACTACTTAAACAACCAACTGGGCGATAACTCCTTTTATTACAATATTATAGGAAAGCATTAATTGAATTCGTGCCTTGAATTCATTAATGCTTTTCCACCTTAAGGGATAATCCTTCTTCCTTCCTTGAATTACACTACAATTAATTGATGAGTGATAGCCCGTGATGCCCGTCACATAAAGGCTCAACCTAATTCTAAACGAGTAAATACTCGCCAAAATAACCAGGAAGGAATTTCAAATGTCTTCTGCATTCTACCAACAGATTCAGCAGCAAATTGAAGAAGTGAAGGCTGAAGGTCTTTACAAATCAGAGCGCGTAGTCACGTCTCAGCAGCAAGCGGCTGTTAAAATCTCTACCGGTGAAGAAGTATTAAACTTCTGTGCAAACAACTACCTTGGTCTTGCTAACCATCCTGCGCTAATTGAAGCGGGTAAAGCGGGTATGGACGAACACGGCTTTGGTATGGCTTCAGTACGTTTCATCTGTGGTACTCAAGACATCCACAAAGAGCTTGAGCAGAAGTTGTCTAAGTTCCTAGGTAAAGAAGATACGATTCTTTACACCTCTTGCTTCGATGCAAACGCAGGTCTGTTCGAAACCATTCTCGGTAAAGAAGACGCAATTATTTCAGACGCACTAAACCATGCGTCAATCATCGACGGTGTTCGTCTATGTAAAGCAATGCGCTTCCGTTACTCAAATAACAACATGGAAGAGCTAGAGCAACAACTGATTGCTGCGAAAGAAGCAGGCGCACGCCATATTCTTATCGTTACAGACGGCGTGTTCTCAATGGATGGCGTAGTGGCGAACCTTCCGGCTATTTGTGACCTAGCTGAAAAATACGGCGCACTGACCATGGTTGATGACTCTCACGCGGTTGGCTTCATGGGTAAAACGGGTGCAGGTACGCACGAATACCACAACGTGGTTGACCGTATCGACATCATTACAGGTACGCTAGGTAAAGCAATGGGTGGCGCTTCAGGCGGTTACACATCAGGTAAAGCGGAAGTGATCGACTGGCTACGTCAGCGTTCTCGTCCATACCTATTCTCTAACTCTGTTGCACCAGCAATCGTAAGCGCTTCTATCCGAGTTCTAGATCTACTAGAAGAGAGCGGTGACCTACGTGACCGTCTATGGGAAAACGCAGCACACTTCCGCGCACGTATGGAAGCTGCTGGTTTCACAATGGGCGGCGCTGACCATGCGATCATTCCAATCATGCTAGGTGATGCGAAAGTGGCAGCAGAATTTGCTGAGCGAGCACTAGAGAAAGGCATCTACGTAATCGGCTTCTCATTCCCTGTGGTACCAAAAGGCCAAGCGCGTATCCGTACTCAAATGTCAGCAGCGCATTCTCGTGAGCAGCTAGATCGTGCAATTGATGCGTTCATCGAAGTTGGTAAGGACATGGGTCTTATTTAAGACTCTAGGTCCTAGATAATAGGGCCTTTAATTAAGGTTACATTATGAAAATTAAAGCATTATCAAAGCTAAAGCCTGAAGAAGGCATCTGGATGACTGAGGTTGATAAACCTGAAGTTGGCCATAACGATATTCTGATCAAAATTAAGAAAACCGCTATCTGTGGTACAGACGTACACATCTACAACTGGGACGAATGGTCACAAAAGACAATTCCAGTTCCTATGGTTGTCGGTCACGAATACGTGGGTGAAGTGGTTGCGATTGGTCAGGAAGTTCGTGGCTTTGAAATTGGTGACCGCGTATCTGGTGAAGGTCACATAACTTGTGGTCACTGCCGTAACTGTCGTGGCGGTCGTACTCACTTGTGTCGCAACACGATCGGTGTGGGTGTAAACCGTGAAGGCGCATTTGCAGAATACCTAGTGATTCCTGCATTTAACGCGTTTAAGATCCCTGACGAGATTTCTGACGATCTAGCATCGATCTTCGACCCGTTCGGTAACGCGGTACACACTGCGCTTTCTTTCGATCTAGTCGGTGAAGACGTGCTCATCACTGGTGCTGGCCCAATCGGCATCATGGCCGCCGCAGTTGCGAAACACGTCGGCGCTCGTCATGTGGTTATCACAGACGTAAACGAGTACCGTTTAGAGCTAGCTCGTAAAATGGGTGTAACACGCGCAGTAAATGTTGCTGAAGAGAAGCTTGAAGATGTAATGGCTGAACTAGGCATGACAGAAGGCTTTGACGTAGGCCTAGAAATGTCTGGTAACCCAGCGGCATTCAACTCAATGCTAACCACAATGAACCACGGTGGTCGTATTGCATTACTCGGTATTCCACCATCAGATATGGGCATTGATTGGAACCAAGTGATCTTCAAAGGCCTAGTTATCAAAGGCATCTATGGTCGTGAAATGTTCGAAACATGGTACAAGATGGCTTCACTGATTCAATCTGGTTTGGATCTATCACCAATTATCACGCACCACTACAAGATTGATGACTTCCAAGAAGGCTTCGATGTCATGCGTTCAGGCATGTCTGGCAAAGTGATCCTTGATTGGGAATAATCTGCTCAAATAAGAAAGCGCTCCGAAAGGGGCGTTTTTTCGTTTTTTAAACGCTTAGATTTTTTATTATTTAGCTCACACCCTATCTCTTTTCGTTTCTAAAAGCTGTCTAATTCAGAAAAAACTGCCTTCTTCGTGTTTCAACGTATGCAGAATACACAAAGGCCTTTTATTTTGTGTGGTTAATTGGTGGTTTTATATTCCAACCTAAAAGAATATCTCGGTGTAAAGCACTGCTTTTCTTTTGACAACTACAATGAACTGACTTCTTTTTATCTTTTTAATCTTGATATGCACTTTGTTTTATTTGTTGAGCTATAACTAATAATACAATCATCTGGATAGAGTTCACAGAGATAGAAATGGAGCTTCATATGAAAAAATTTTTTTTGATTATTCCCTTGTTATTTACAGTGTTGAGCTTACAAACGAGGGCAGAGACAATTAGCGGCACGATAGATGTTTCGATCAATTTAGTGGAAGGCTGTGTCATTAATGGCAACAATGCGGTGAACGGTTCCAGTAATATTGGTTTTGGCTCATTAAATTTTGGTGACGTTCCGGCCATTTTTACTGAGCAAGAAGCAGTCTTGACTGGGGAAGGTGGTACAGGGATCGAAATACTTTGCAGCAATGGAGTCACGCCTACTTTCTCTTTAGTCAGTGGTGCCAACGATCCCAGTTCGACGACAGGTAATCACGCAATGACCAACGGATCCGAGTTTGTGGATTACACTCTCTTCACTGATTCAGATCGTTCTACCCAGTTTACCTCGAGTAACCCTATAGCACTCTCTACATTTAATGGTGTTGATTCAGAGACCATTAATTTGTACGCCACGGCATACGGTACCAGCAGCGTCGCAGGAAATTATGTTGATACACTAAACGTAACTCTGAGTTGGTAAGTGAACTCTATATTACTCAAAGCATTTTTATTCATCGCCTGTGCCACTTTTTCCTATCCTATTTTTGCAGCGCAGAGTGAAACTTTCCAAGTGTCAGCGACCATTGACACGGGATGTCTGATCAATGGTGCGCTGACAGGAGAGAGTAACACTCAAATTGGAACAATAGGAGAGTTAAACTTTGGTGAACATTCTGCTATTTATGCTGCGGAAGTAGAAGGCAGCATCACCTACAACGGTGGGCTTACGTTAAGTTGTACCCCTGGCATAGCCATGAATATTAAGATTGACGGTGGTTTGAACGCTTCGGTAGGGGGACGCAAGCTGAAGCACACAGAAAAGTCGAGTACGGTGGATTATTTATTATTTGAAGATGCAGAACACTCTCAAGTATTAGACATTGATACCCCCTATTCTGTTGGAGCTAATGAAGACCCTGACAACATTCAGGTGCCAATTTGGGCAAAGGCGATATTAAATGGAAATGAAATCGCTGGTATTTATACAGATACTCTTACCTTAACGCTTGAGTGGTAAGCGCTGTTTCGAAGAAATGATAACCTTCGGAGAAATTAAATGGATTTAATAATAAAAAGACTGGTTTTCGTCACTATTTTCTTATCAACGTTAACTTCACAGGCCTATGCTAATTCTCTCCTTATTTGGCCTATTTACCCTAAAATATCTTCTGAATCGAATGCGACATCAATTTGGATGGTTAATCAAGGCACTGAAGATTTTTATTTGCAGGTTCGTATTTTTCAGTGGGGGCAGAAGGATGGGCAGGATACATATGCGCAGCAACGACAACTGATAGCTACGCCTCCTTTTGTGAAAATTGCACCTGGTGCCAAGCAACTTATTCGTATATTAAATCAAGATGGAGCGCTTTCGAATAAAGAGTACGCATATCGTATTATCATCGATGAACTCCCGCCAGCTAAAGGGCCTCAAGATGAAAATAAAGAAAATGATCTGGCAGTAAAAGTGAGAATGAGATATTCCATACCATTGTTTATGTACGGTAAAGGGATGAAAAGACAATCCCAAGGAACAAATGAAGTTTGGAGCGGACTACAGGCAAAGATTATAAAGAGTAAAGATAAGAACCTTATTCATATAGAAAACACCACTAATCACTATGTCAGATTAGTCAACCTAGCAGTGACCGCGCCAAACCAATCGCCTTTTATCGTTTCGAAAGGGTTAGCAGGGTATATATTACCTGAGCAATATAAAACGTGGCCTATTTCTTACTCCAATATGAAAAATATAAAAGTAAAGGCGGATATTGAAGGTAAGCGTTACGTTATTCCACTCGAACAAAATGAATAAGATTTTATATCTATCTTGTTTATTTACCAGTATGACGCCTGGCGTGGGTTGGTGCGACAACGTAGTGACCCATTTATCGCAGTTACCTAGTCCTGAAAACTTTTCTTATGAGAACTTTGAAAATATTCATTTGTCGTTAGAACTAGTAATTAATCAACGACCGACTGGTTTAATCGCGGATGTTGAACGTAAAGGCGAGCGTTACTTCGTGTATAGAGACGATTTACTGTCTGCTGGCGTGGTCGCGGATGTATTACCTGGGACGCAAGAGAAGTTAGACATAACATCAATATCGGGTGTAGAGGTCGATTATTTGCAATCGTCACTGCAATTATTAATCACAGTGCCTCCTAATTGGTTGCCGATGCAACGCTTTTCTGCGCAGAACAGGAGGCGTTTTTCGCCCGCTAAATTCGGAACTGGTGGGTTATTTAATTACAGTGTGTTTGGTGTTTATGATCACGATAGTAGTCAAAAAGAAGTATCTATTAACCACGAATTGAGAGCCTTTTCCGAATTCGGCGTACTTTCTACGACGGGAATATTTAAATCTAACCTTCATCGAGACGTTCAAGCGCAACAAAGTAATAAATATACGCGCTTCGACACGAGGTACGAATATGTTGATCAAAGTCGTCGATTGCGCTTTGAAGTAGGGGATTACATTGTGAGGCCCCTTGCGTGGAGTCAACCAGTTCGAATGGCTGGTATTCAACTGTCACATGACTTCTCTATGCGTCCAGACGTGGTTACCGCACCTTTACCTGCATTTTATGGCGAAGTAACTGCTCCCACGACGTTAGATTTATTTGTAAACGGATTAAAAACCGATTCAATGTTTGTGGGGCCGGGACCGTTTGTTATCAATGATATTCCAATGGTATCGGGAGCTGGTGAAGCGACAGTGATTGCAACGGATGCCCAGGGAAGGCGGACTGCAATGACCAGTCCATTTTTCCTTTCAGCTAACTTGCTGAAGGCTAACTATACCTCTTACAACGCTAGTTTTGGTGCTTTACGCCGAAACTATGGCAACGCTTCAAATGACTATGGCGATGGTGCTGTTGTCGCAGCTGCGAGGCACGGAATGACAAACTGGCTAACGTTGGAGGCACAAACCGAAGCGAAAGATGACTTAATTGTTGCGGGAGTCGGTTTTGTTACCAACCTATTCAATATGGGAACGATTGATGGGGCGGTAAGGTTTAGCAATTATGAGCAGAGAGCGAGTTCCTATTCAGTTGGTTATAGTTATCAATCTCGAATGTTTAGCTTTGCCGCTCGTACCCAAGTTGAGAGCGAGGGATTTTACACGCTCTCCCAAACACCAGAGAGCTTGAGAAGTGACGGCACTAACGAGCGAGAGAATTTGTCTCGGCATGTCTCTCAGATAAATGTTGGCGCCCGGCTGAATGAGTTGGGTTCGTTATCAGGGGGATACTTTGATGTTCAGCAAACCGACTCTCGATCGAGAATACTTAATGTAACTTACAGTCGCTCGCTTCCGTTCGATATCAACATGTCATTATCGTTTAATCGGAGCATAGGTGGAGAGGCCGTTACGCTAGCACAATTCTCATTACCTTTGAGCGCCTTCTCTGGTAGCGCGGGATTAACCATGAAGCGTGAAAGCGATGGTCATCTTAGTGGCCGTGCTAGTGTTAGTCGACTTGCGCCGATTCGAGGTGGTTGGGGAATCAACTTAGCGCATGATATTAATGAAAAGCCTGACAATAGAAAGCAGGCCGATGTTACTTACCGAGCCTCTTGGGCGGAGTTCCGAGCGGGCTTAAACGGGACGAGTGGTAATTACGATTATTTTGCCGAAATGTCGGGTTCGGTTGCGTCACTCGATGGTGAAATATTCCCTGCAAATAATGTGTACGATAGTTTCGCTGTTGTCAGTACTAGCGGTTTTGAAGGTGTGCCCGTCAAATATGAGAATCAAGTCGTTGGATTGACTGATGATGACGGTTACTTACTTGTGCCGTGGGCAATGGCATATTACACCGCAAAATATGAAATTGATCCGCTTAGATTACCAGCCAATGCTTTTTTCCCAACAACAGAACAATACGCGTCGATACATTCTGGGTACGGCTATTTGCTCGAGTTCCCAATAGCTTTGCAAGTTGCGTTAAGCATGGAGGTTGTTGATGAAAATGACGCCTACTTGCCATTAGGAACTTATGGTCAATCAGATACTGGAGTGGTAGGGCAAATTGGTTGGGATGGAGTGACGTATTTTGAGGGGCGTAATGTAGGTGAGTACATTATCTTTTACCCCGAAGGCTTTCCACCATGTAAAGTATTTATAACGGGACTCTATCAAACACGGAGCGAGAAAATACAGACATTAGGTAAACAAGTCTGCACGAAAGAGCAAAAAGCAGAGGTACAATTATGAGTCGGTATTCTCGTTATCTTTGGTTTTTTCTTCTTTTTATATCGTCCGGTAACATGGCTTGTGAGCTCACTGCGCCGACGCCTTTGATTCAATTTGGAAGCGTTTCCTCGTTTACCGTTTCAACTATTCAGCAACAGAGCTCAGCCCAGCCTCATGCTGGGATAACGTGTGACTTTTCTACACTTGTTTCTTTGTTGAGTGGCGATTATGTGTCTGCAACGTTTAACAGCACTAACGATGGGCGGTTGCTTAATGCGGCGGATATCAGCTCGGAACTTAGCTATCAGATTTTTGGAGACCCAAGCCTTTCGCAAGAGTACATTTTTGGCCAAACTTACAATTTTTTTGAAATTGGGCTGCTCGATTTACTAGGTTTATTTGGCACTCAAGCTGAATTTCCGCTTTATGCCCGGACAGGAGCTGGTAGTAATCTCTCAGCAGGGACTTATCGAGACCAAATTACGGTGTCTTGGATTTGGAATTATTGCTCAGGAATTGGAGTTGGAGGCGTATGTCTTGGGCGAGAAACAGGCAATGCACAAAGCTTGATTACGGTAGAGTTAGAAGTCACTCCCGATTGTATGATCACGGCGCCAGATATTAATTTTGGTTCATCACCATTGGTGGCAGGTTTTGACCCTGTCAGTCAGGTTATATCATTAACCTGTACCAAGAACAGTGCTTTTACCATTGGTTTAAACGACGGTGTGAATGCCTCCGGAGGCCAACGACGCATGGCATCTGGCGGTAACTATTTGGAGTATGAAATCTATAAATCCTCCTCGACGGAGCGGTGGGGGGGTACTGGTTCTGAACGTCGTGAACAGAGCGATGTGGATACGGGTGACACCATTCCCGATGGCATCACTCCGCAGAACTTCAATTATCGCGCAGAGATAATAACAAGCCAAACCACCCCACCATCTGGCACTTATACCGACTCGATAATCGTTGATGTTCAATTTTGAGCATCATATCAATTGCATAACTAGAGGCATCTATTCCAAAAAACTTTTGTAATCATAGTTTTCACTCTATTCCCGCTTAATTCTGTGCGATTAGTATGGTTTTGTTTTCACAACATTTAACTTGAAGGAATAAGGAAAACTATGAAGAAGTCACTGGCAGCACTAGGTTTGGCGTTGGTATTTACAGGAACAGCTTACGCAGCAAGCTGGGGTTACGAGGGGAGTCACGGGCCTGAGCATTGGGGCGAGTTTGCGTCTGAATGTTCCAAAGGTCAAAACCAAAGCCCAATTAATATTGTCTCCGCAGCAGAAGCGAAGTTAGACAAATTGCAGTTCGACTACCATGGCAAAGCAATCTCATTGCTCAATAACGGCCACACCCTGCAAACCAGCCTAGAGGGTGACAACACACTGTTGATTGATGGCAATGCATTCACGTTAAAGCAGTTCCACTTCCATACTCCGTCAGAAAACCATGTGGATGGCAAAGAATACCCATTAGAAGCGCACTTTGTGCATGCTGATACAACTGGCCATTTGGCGGTTGTGGCTGTGTTTTTTCAATCCGGAAAAGCGAACCCAGATTTAGCGAAGTTACTGGCAAACATACCAAGTAAAGATCAAGGTGTAGAGATTAAATTGCCATTTGAAGCGGATGCGTTGCTTCCAAAAGACAAAGCGTATTATCGCTTTAATGGCTCACTAACGACACCACCATGCTCTGAAGGGGTACGTTGGTTAGTGATGAAAGAAGCACAAACCATTTCCCCTGAGCAGATTAAAGCGTTTACGAAAGTGATGGGGAAAAACAATCGTCCCATCCAACCATTGAATGCTCGTATGGTGTTAATGCAACACTAACCAATCCAAGCAAATAAAAATGAAAAAGCCCGCTTGAATAAAGCGGGCTTTGTTATTGGTATTAATGGAAATTAGAAGCCGTGATCTTCTTGCTCCTCAGCTTTTATCATTTGAACTGGGTCGAGCTTGAGTGTTTGAGTTGGGAAGGCGATATCTGCTTCGTGTTCTTTAATGATGTTAATTACTTGAAGAAGAACATCCTGTTTAACCTCATGGTATCTCACCCAATTCACGGTTTTTGTGAAGGTATAAATGAAGAAATGCAGTGACGATGGACCGAACGTATCGAAGTTGACGATAAGCGTTTGGCGTGCATCAATATCTTTGTGATTCTTAAGCATCTCTTTCACCGCTGTAATGATTTGCGGCATTTTTTCGGCGTCGTCGTAACGAAGTCCAATTTTTTCGTAGATGCGTCGGTTTAGCATGCGAGATGGGTTTTCTACGACTATGTTGCTAAACACAGAGTTTGGCACATAAAGAGGGCGCTTGTCGAAAGTTCGTATGATGGTCATTCTCCAGCCAATTCGCTCTACCGTACCTTCAATTTGGCGATCTGGAGAGCGGATCCAGTCGCCAACTTTAAACGGACGATCGAAGTAGATCATAAGGCCGCCAAAGAAGTTCGACAGCAGATCTTTCGCCGCTAAACCAACGATTAAACCACCGACACCACCAAAGGTGAGCAATCCTGACAGTGACAAGCCAAACGCCTGCATCACAGTGAGAATTCCGACGGTAATAAAGAACAAGCGCGCGACTTTAGCTATCGCTTGTACTGTGGTTTCATCTCGGTTTTTTTGTTCTAGGACGTACTCTTCAACATTGGTAATGAGTCGCATAACGGTCCAGACGAAGATACTGATCACCAAAATCAGTTTCAGCGTGCTTAACCAGTTTATTTTATCGTTGAGCTCGCTCTCTAATATGATGCCGATAGAGACGGTTGCTGGCCAACACCAAATGAGTGTACTGACTGGCGCTTTTAGCGCGTCAAGCAACATGTCATCCCAGTGGAAAGGGGTTTTCTCTACTAGTACTGCGAGACGAGAGCGAATCAGTCGCCAAGCTATCCAAGCAATAAAGCTGGCGAGTGTAATGAAAAGGACACTCCCACTCCAATCTTGATGAGATGTTTCAATATAGCTTTGCAAATCGGTAAACCACTGTGACATATGTAACTTCTTTCTAGTGAACCATGGAAGGAAAGGTAGCAGATATTACTCCTTCACCCCAGTGATTTCCTTTAAATCATTTACTTATGTATAAATCGCCTGAGGTAGGCTATTTCGTGAGGTGAAAAGTGAGTGGTCGAAACTGGGTGATGAGCCGCCTTTCCATTCGTGTGCGGAGCTTCGCCATCTCCGATGTGCGTTGATATTTGAACGATCAATTATAACTTCTCTGACTTATCGCTAACATTTATCTTAAGTAAGTGTGAGAGTGTATTGGCTCTTGAATTAGCGGAGGCAGATATGGAATTTACAGAGCTGGATCGAAACGCGCTCTACGACATCTGGATGTCACAAAAAGCCAAAATGCACATCACTCAAATGGAAATGGCGAAGCGCCTTGGTTTGAGTCTACACGAGTTTTCTGGCTTGTTACGTGGTAATTCTCCACTGACGCTAGGTTTTGTAAAACAGCTATGCGAGCAGCTACATGTACGTCCTGGTCAGGTGATTCCGTCTTTGACGGAGCGTGATCTATCTGCATCTGGTACGGTTTATTTACAAAATCGTGTGACGGTGGATGGCGATATCAGTAACGTGTTTATCGACGGAAACCAAGTCGTGATCGAGTACGTTCACCAAGTTAGTTAGCTTGCTCGTCAAATTATCGGGTTGAAGAGCAATAAAAAACGAGCCAACAGTGGCTCGTTTTTTCGTTTCTGTTTTGCTCGCTTGCAAAGATTATGGGATTTTCACTAGCGAATCGCGAGAAAGATCCGCGATAGACTTCGCGCCAGTAAGCGTCATAGCTACACGCATTTCTTTGTCGTACAGATCCAGTAGGTTTTCAACGCCTGCGCCGCCTTGTGCAGCCAATGCGTACACAAATGAACGACCAAGCAGTGTGCAGTCTGCGCCCAGTGCGAGCATACGAACCACATCAAGACCAGTACGGATACCTGAGTCCACAAAGATCTTAAGATCGCCTTTTACCGCATCTGCAATGCTTGGTAGTGCTTTGGCACTTGAAAGTACACCATCTAACTGACGACCACCATGGTTAGATACGACAATGCCATCCGCGCCGAAACGTACCGCATCTTTCGCGTCTTCTTCGTCGAGGATGCCTTTGATGACCATAGGGCCATCCCAAAAGTCACGAATCCACTCAAGATCTTTCCAGGAGATAGACGGGTCGAAGTTTGCGCCTAACCAGCCGATGTAATCTTCTAGTTTTGTTGGTTCGCCGCGATACGTTGAGATGTTACCTAAGTCGTGCGGCTTACCAAGTAGACCCACATCCAGCGCCCAGCTTGGGTGGCGCATCGCCTGGAACACACGACGCATGGCTGCGTTAGGGCCACTCATGCCTGAGTGCATGTCACGGTAACGCGCGCCAGGAACTGGCATATCAACGGTAAACACCAGCGTTGTGACGCCCGCAGCTTTTGCACGCTCAAGCACGTTCTTCATAAAGCCACGGTCTTTAAGCACGTAAAGCTGGAACCACATTGGACGTTCAATTGCAGGTGCGACTTCTTCAATCGGACAAACCGAAACAGTCGACATAGTAAACGGGATGCCTTTCTTCTCGGCCGCTTTTGCTGCTTGCACTTCGCCTCGGCGCGCGTACATACCAGTTAGACCAACAGGAGCTAGCGCGATTGGCATTGCCAGTTTCTCACCGAAGATCTCGGTTTCTAGGCTCAAATCTGTCATATCGCGTAGGACGCGTTGGCGAAGAGCGACATCACCTAAATCGTCAGTATTACGCTTCAGCGTGCGTTCGTCGTAAGAACCGCCATCAATATAATGGAATAGAAACGGAGGAAGCTTGGCTTTCGCGGCAGCGCGGTAGTCAGTAGAAGCTGAGATAATCATAATGGTGTCCTAGCGGTTATTCTAAGCAAAGTTGTGGAGCAATTTGCTCTTTCGTTGAGCCTTCATCGCAAAGCAGTGAAGGCATCAAAATGAGTATAGTTACCTATGGTTCACTTACGTTTGAACTGGTGATGTTGGTAACTCATTTACATAATTGATTGAAAAATTTTGTTAAATCACTCAATCAGTTATACAAATTGGAAAGGATGACACAGCTGTCGGGGGGATTGATGTAGCAAGCTAAATCAACATGTCGGGGTAGTAGTGCTGACAGCTGTGTCAAATTAGGCAGGGCTACAAACCCTGCGTTTCGCGTTACTTCATCAAGACATCCGTCATTTGGAGGCCGTAAATCAACACCAAACCAATAATGCCCGTCATTACAATGTAGTAGAACGTAGGGATAATAGTCTTACGTAATGTTGCGCCTTCACGGCCAAGTAAGCCTACGGTGGCTGATGCGGCAACAACGTTGTGAATCGCAATCATGTTACCTGCGGCAGCACCAACGGCTTGAAGCGACACAACAATCACACTCGAAATAGACAGTGTTTGTGCCACTTCGAATTGGAACTGGCTGAACATCATGTTTGAAACCGTATTTGAGCCAGCGATGAACGCACCCAGCGCACCAACGGTGGCACTTAGTGCTGGGAACGCAGAACCGACAAGGTCAGAGGCAAAGTTCGCTGTTGTGACCGGCATGCTTGCTAGGTCAGCGCCGTTAATACCAGAGTTGATGAAGATACGAACCATCGGGATGGTAAATACCAAGACAAACCCCGCGCCAATCAGTGTTTTGCTTGACTCGCCAAACGCTTCACGCAATGGCTTTGCGCTACCGCTTTGTAACATTGCGGCAAGCAGTGCGACAAACACGAGGATGCCACCTGGCAGGTACAATGGCTGAATAGCGGCACTCACACCAGTCTCACCAAGAATATTGCTGAACGACAAACTTACGCTTTGTACAAAGCCTTTCAGTTCCGGACTTACGCGGCTTGCGACGAGAATTACCGCCAGCATTACATATGGTACCCAAGCTTTTACGATGCTCATTGGCTTGCCTGGATTGTCGTTTAGATCGACTTTTAGCGAGCCCAGCCATTCAGCAGGCCATTTGTCTTCGCTTTCGAAATCCCACTTAGTCTTTGGTACTAAGAAGCCTTTTTTCGCTGCGGTAACAACAATAGAAAGACCAACCAAACCACCGATAAGTGAAGGGAATTCTGCACCCAAGAACACACCAGTTAACGCGTATGGCACAGTGAAAGAGACGCCTGCGAATAAAGCAAATGGTAGAATATCCAGACCTTCACTCCAGCTTCTGTTCTTGCCGAAGAAACGTGTTAACATCATCGCCATTAATACAGGGATCATAGTACCTACAACAGCGTGAATCACAGCAACGTGCGCGGTGATATCTTGCAGGTACATTTCCCATGTTGCGCCTTGTGCAGCCAAAGACTCACTGATGTTATGGGTGTCTAAACCTTTGTTTACACCCACGATGATTGGCGTACCCACCGCACCGAATGAAACTGGCGTTGACTGGATCATCATACCCATTAGGACAGCGGCTAGCGCAGGGAAGCCGATTGCAACCAGTAGTGGTGCAGCAATTGCTGCCGGGGTACCGAACCCTGATGCGCCTTCAATGAATGAGCCAAAACACCAAGCAATGATGATGGCTTGCACACGGCGGTCAGCTGAAATATCGGTAAATCCATTACGGATAGTGGTGATCGCTCCAGTGTGTTTTAAAGTGTTGAGCAAGAAGATGGCACCAAACACGATCCATAGAACAGAAACAGTAATGCCTAGCCCTTGGAATACAGAAGCCAGTACGCGATTGGCTGACATATCCCAAAACATTAGGGCAATAGCGACGGTTAAACCGAACGCAACAGGCATGGCTTTTTTAGCAGGCCAGTTGAGACCAACCAATAAGATGGCGGCAACAACAATTGGCGAAAATGCCACTAGGGCAAGTAGGGTTTCACTCATTTGTACATCCTTCGTACGCTGACTTCTCGAACGGTGTCAATCCGCTGTAGAGGTGACTTTTTGTTGTAATGGTTTTGTTAATTTGGCGTGAATTTACTCCTTTATTTTTTGTTGATATAGGGAAATAATGAAAATAATTAATTCCAAAAGTGACATAATCGTATGAGAGCAGACGACTTAATCCTATTTTCTCAAGTAATCGAACTGGGCAGTTTTAGTAAGGTTGCAGAAGCAAATAACCTTACAAATTCGGTAGTTAGCAAAAGAATGGCAAGGTTGGAGGAAGAGATAGGGGCGCAGCTATTATATCGAACAACGCGTAAACTGACCTTAACCGAAGCAGGTAAGGTGTTACTCCACAGTGCTAAAAATGTGAAGCAGGCCACTCAGGAGGCTATGGACGCTGTTGCAGGCTTTGGAGAGAATGTGAGCGGTCACATAAAAATGTCCGTGCCTTGTATCTCTGGAGATTTGATACTTGCTGATGCCGTTGCGGAATTTTGTAACCTTCATCCGGGTCTGACCGTGGACATGTCATTGGATAACCGCTTTGTCGATTTGGTGGCTGATGGTTACGATTTAGTCATTCGAACTGGCTACCTAGCCGATTCCAGTTTGATCGCACGACATATTCTCGATTCCCAATGGGTGGTATGCGCGTCCCCTTCATATATCGCTAAAAATGGGAAGCCGATCGAGCCGATTGATCTCACCACGCACAATTGTCTGCAATACGCTTACCAAACCACAGGTGCAACAGACTGGGAGTTTAAAGGCGAAGATGGTAATTACATCGTCAAAGTATCGGGCTGCTTTTCTACTGATAACGCGACCGCATTACGTAAAGCCGCTCTGGGCGGCCATGGTATAGCTTACGTCCCGCGATGCTTGGTGTATCACGATATTCGCAATGGCCAACTGGTGGATATTTTTCCTGAACTAGTGGGTAAAAAGTTGGGTATCTATGCGGTGTACCCGTTTACTCGTCAACCACCGAATAAAGTGAAACTGCTTATTGAGCACATTCGTGATCGTTACTTAACGATATCTCATTATTTCTAGTTCCTTCATAGATTTAAAACAATGTCGTTGAAATCAATATTGGGTGCTCTAAGGTAATCACCGCAATAAAACGATATGAAAATAAACAACTTAATAAAAACAACGGAGTAACACGGACGTTATGCATTACCCAAAAACACGTAAAGATTCTGTCGTGGACACTTACTTTGGTCACGACATTGCCGACCCTTATCGCTGGTTAGAAAATGATCGCAGCGAAGAAACCGCACAATGGGTTTCGGGTCAAAACTCAGTGACCTTCGATTTTCTTGGTCAGGTCCCGTACCGCCAACAAATCCGTGACTTGGTCGCGAACAGCCAAAACTACGAAAAATATTCCCAACCATTTGTACGTGGTGACTACACCTATTTCTACAAAAACGACGGTTTGCAAAACCAAAGCGTATTGTATCGCCGTAAAGGCGAGGGAGAAGCCGAAGTCTTCCTTGACCCAAATACGTTCTCTGAAGAGGGCACGACCTCTCTTGGCGAAGTCAGCTTCTCGAAAGATTATCGTTTGGTCGCGTATTCCATCTCGGAAGGGGGCAGTGACTGGCGCAAGATCTTTGTTATTGATGCGGAAACCAAAGAACAGTTAGAGCCTGAGATTGTGGATGCGAAGTTTACGTCGATTTCTTGGCTGGGCAGCAAAGGCTTCTATTACTCAAGCTATGATAAGCCGCAAGGCAGTGAGTTATCTGCGCGAACTGAACATCACAAGCTTTATTATCATGAACTTGGTACACCTCAGTCTGAAGATAAAGTGATTTTCGGTGAGTTGGATACGCAGGTTCACCGTTATGTGTCTGGTACCACGACGACGGACGATCGCTTCCTCATTATTTCTGGCGCAGAATCCACATCGGGTAATCGTCTGTTTTATATCGATTTACAGTCTGAGTCCCAAGCGATTGTGACGCTTCGTGATACAACGCAAGGCGACACCTACTTGATTGATAGTCAAGACGACACCTTGCTGCTTTACACCAACCTAGATGCGCCGAATGGCAAAGTTGTCAGCTACAACACCCGAACAGCGCAATGGATGGATGTGATTGCTGAACAAGAACAGCCGTTAGAAATCAGCAAAGGTGGCGGTTATCTGTTTGCGACTTATATGGTGGATGTACTTTCTAAAGTGCAGCAGTTTAACTACCAAGGTGAATGGATTCGAGATGTTGAACTGCCGGGAGAGGGTACGGCTTATGGTCTAGCGGGTAAAAAAGAAGAAACCACGCTGTATTACACCTTTACTAACTACGTGACGCCACCGACGATCTTCTCATTTGATGTTGAGTCTGGTGAATCGACGCTGTTTCAAGAATCAAAAGCGCCATTCGCTCGCAGTGAGTATGAATCAAAACAGGTGTTCTACACCTCAAAAGATGGCACGCAAGTTCCGATGATCATCTCATACAAGAAGGGCATCGCGCTTGATGGCAGTGCGCCAACCATGCTGTATGGTTACGGCGGTTTTAACATCAGCCTCACTCCAATGTTTTCTGGCAATGTAGCCAACTGGCTAGAGTTGGGTGGTATTTACGCTGTCGCCAACTTGCGAGGCGGCGGTGAATACGGTAAAGCCTGGCACAACGCAGGCACTCAGCAGCAAAAGCAAAACGTGTTTGATGACTTTATTGCGGCGGCGGAATACCTGATTGAAAACGACTACACTAGCTCCGAGCGTCTAGCGATTCGTGGTGGTTCAAATGGCGGCTTGTTGGTTGGTGCGTGTATGACGCAACGTCCTGAGTTATTTAAGGTGGCGCTGCCAGCTGTAGGTGTGCTTGATATGCTCCGTTACCACACGTTTACGTCTGGAGAAGGCTGGAAGTATGACTATGGCACGTCTGAACAAAGCGAAGCGATGTTCCAATACTTGCTTGGCTACTCTCCTGTTCACAATGTAAAAGAAAACGTGCAGTATCCTGCGACATTGGTGACAACTGCCGATCACGACGATCGTGTGGTTCCAGCACATTCGTACAAGTTTATTGCGGAGCTGCAAGACAAGCAGCAAGGCGCTAATCCAGTATTAATACGCATTGATGTCAATGCAGGTCATGGTGCAGGGATGCCGCTGAGTAAGCAAATTGACCTCACCACAGACGTGTATGCATTTACGTTATACAATATGGGTATTGAGTCGATTTAATGCCTTAGTTGCTCGAAGCTTCTGAGAATAAAAAATGCCGCGACACTGTCGCGGCATTTTTCATGGTTGGGGGAACTCAATTCATACTGTTTACCAGTATTTGAGCCAGGTTGACTAAGTCTGACTCTTGAACCAACCAGTCTCGGCGGCCAAACCGAAAGGCAGCTACGCCATTCTTAAGACAAGATGAAATCATCACCTTTTCTTAATCCTAGTTTATGAATATGAAACTGTGATGAACCTAAGCCGCATTGTGCTGATTTTCACTGTTTTCAAGATCAAATGAGGCATCTATCAGTTTTTTCGTGTAGTCATTTTTAGGGTTTTGGAAAATATTTTCGGCTGTACCTTGTTCCATGACCTCGCCTTTTTGCATGACAAGAACACGATCAGAAAGGGCTTTGACGACTGATAGATCGTGGCTAATAAACAAGTAGCCAATGTTATGCTTTTTCTGTAAATCTTTCAGGAGATCAATCACAGTCAGTTGAACCGAGCGGTCCAATGCAGAGGTCGGCTCATCAAGCAAAATAAACGAAGGTTCAAGGATCAGTGCTCGCGCGATAGCAATACGCTGACGCTGGCCTCCCGAAAACTCGTGCGGATAACGGTTGATGGACGCGGGATCTAAGCGAACCTCTCGAAGCACGTCGCGTGCTTTCTGCATACGTTCTTTTTTACTCAACATTGGCTGGTGGACAGTTAATCCTTCAGTGATGATCTCGCCGACAGTCATACGAGGAGAAAGCGAACCATAAGGGTCTTGGAACACCATCTGAACGTCTTTTTTCAGCTCAAAACGTTCTTTGTTTGTTAGCAAAGCCATGTCTTGGCCTTTGTATTCGATTTTACCTGTGGATGGCAGGAGGCCTATCAATGCGCGGCCGAGGGTAGACTTGCCTGAACCGGATTCCCCAACAATCCCGAGTGTTTCCCCTTGTTTGAGCTCAAGAGAAATGCCTTTTACCGCTTCGAAGTACTCATTTTTACTGGCAATAAAATGCGACTTTATCAAGAATTTGACTCGTATATCGTCAGCTTTTAATAGTTGTGTAGCATTCTCGCTAATAGGGTCCTTACTGCCTTTTGGAATAGAGTTGATCAGCATACGTGTGTATTCGTGCTTTGGGTCCTCGAAGAGCATTTGCGTTTCGCCTTCTTCGACGACTTCTCCTTTACACATCACAATGACACGGTCGGCAAAGTGTTTTACGACGCCTAAGTCATGAGTAATAAATAGGATTGCCATGCCCATCTGAGCCTGAATTTCTTTAATCAGGTGCAACACTTCTGCTTGAACCGTGACATCCAACGCCGTTGTTGGTTCGTCGGCGATCAAAATATCGGGCTCGTTAATCAGTGCCATCGCAATCATGATGCGTTGCAATTGACCGCCAGAAAACTCGTGCGGATATTTGCTGTACGCTTTCTCTGGCTCTGGCATGTGAACCAGTTCAAACAGCTCTAACACTCTCGCTTTGGCTTTCCGTCTATCCACTGGACGGTGGCACATGATGGCCTCAGCAACTTGGATCCCCACCCGCATGTATGGGTTCAGTGAGGTCATCGGCTCCTGAAAAATCATACCGATACGATCACCGCGAACGCTTTGCATTTCACGCTCCGTTTTATCCAAGATGGAGCTACCCTCAAACATGATGGATGAGTCCGTATGCAAAATAGCGTTGTCTGGCAATAGTTTCATCAGTGCATTGGTTGATACTGACTTGCCAGACCCAGACTCCCCAACGATGGAAAGCGTCTCGCCTGCTTTTAAATCGAAGCTAACATTCTTTACTGCATCGACGATCCCATCGTTTGTCGTAAAGCTGACCGATAGGTTATTCACCGAAAGAATGGTTTTAGAAGACATCACAGATCCTTGTGGTTGATAAAGCAAATGAAACACAAGCAATGGGCTGCGCTAAGTCTGGCAGACCTCATTGCTTGGATTCTAGATTAATTGTACAGGTGAGAAGGCGAAGACTTTGCCGAACTCATCGCTTGCAAATGCAAAAACTGCTCATGTGCGCGCGTCACATGGTCTAGCTCAATCATCCATTGAGCATTACGTTGAGCGGAGCAAAATGCCGCCATATGAGCTAATAAGTCTTCACTTTGTTGACCAAGTAAATGACCCACACGCTCAATAAGTTCATGATTCTCTAGTTGCAAGAATTGGAATAGTGCGTACGTTTGATTGAGTGTTGAAAAAGCATCGCGCTGCAATCCGAGTTTGTTGAGAATCTCCGATTGTGCGACGCACGCATCTCTCAGCCCGGTGATGAGACAGACAAACTGACAAGGTTTGGTGTGAGCATTTTCGAGCGCCGAATGAATGTGGTTGGGTAGATTGCTGAGTACATCGTCGTATAAACGATGTGCCTCGGGCCAATGGCCTTGTTCCATCAATTGCTCTGCTTTCAAGTAGCGCATCCAGCATTGCTCAATATTCATGTCCATCTCCACAAGAGTTGATTTGTTTTGATATTAAATGAAATTGATTATCAATTGCAAGTGAGTATTGATATCACTTTTATGCTCATAAAATGTCCAATCAAACTAGGGTGGAAGGTAAATCACTTAAAATTAAGCAAATAATCTCTACACTCAAATGACGAAAATAAGAAAAAAGGAAGTGGATATGGCAATACTAAGATTGGAAGCTAAGCAGCTATATTCTGTAGCAGATCTAGAGAATATGCCATGTAAGTCGACCAAGGAGTTACCTCCAATTGATGAGATTGTGGGCCAAGAGCGCGCGCAAAAAGCGGTCGAGTTTGCGATGTCCATCAAAGAGAAAGGGTATAACATCTACGCCATTGGTCAGAATGGGCTAGGTAAACGCACCATGATCCTGCGCTATCTGAATCGTCACCAGCACGATGCAGCAGCCTTGTTTGATTGGTGTTACGTTGCGAACTTTGAAGATACCCGCACACCCAAGGTGTTGAAGCTGCCTTGTGGTATCGGGAATAAGTTACGTGTTGATATTGAAGCCTTAATGGGCAAACTACTGAATGCTTTACCCCTAGCGTTCGACAATGAAATGTACTTTAGCCGCGCTGAGCGATTAAAAAATCAATTGGCAGCGAAGCAACAAAACGAGCTGGACCGCATTAGCCGAGAGGCAAAAGAGAAAGGCATTAGCTTGACGCTTACCACACAAGGCGATTATCAGTTTGTCGCCATGAATGGTGACGAGCTTCATACGGAAGAGTCTTTTGATGCACTAAGTAAGAAAGAGCAAGAGCAGTTCAGTGATGCTATTGATGAACTCGAAGTACGATTACGTTCGATGGTCCGTGAACTCACAGAGTGGGAAGAAACTTACAGCGACAAAATCAAAAAGCTTAATGATGAAGTGACGCTCGATGTGATTACTCACTTCATTAAAAAGCTCAAAGTGGATTACGCAGAATATTCTGAAATCAAAACGTACTTAACTGAGCTGCAAAAAGATATTGTTGAAAACGCAGATATCTTCCTTGACCAAAGTGGTGAGCAAGGCGAAATTGCAACGGCGTCGTTGGATAAAAAATTGCCACGTCGTTATAAAGTGAACGTCTTGGTAAGTCGCAACAGCAGTGACTTTCCTATCGTTGTTGAAGAAAACCCCAATTACCATTCGCTCTTCGGTTCGATTGAGACAGCCACTTTCAAGGGAACCGTGTTTACCGACTTTTCGCTGATTCGTGCGGGGAGTTTGCATAAGGCGAATGGCGGCGTTCTGTTAATGGATGCACAGAAAGTGCTTGAACAGCCTTACGTTTGGGATGGTTTGAAGCGCGCACTGCGTGCTCGTCAATTGAGCTTTACCTCCCTAGAAAAAGAAGTGACATTGACAGGGGCGGTATCACTCGATCCCGAGCCTATCCCGCTCGATATTAAAATCATTCTGTTTGGTGACTACCGAACTTATCAATTGCTGCAGCATTACGATCCAGAGTTCAGTGAGTTGTTCCGAGTGACAGCGGATTTTGAAGATGAGATGAAGCGAACGCCAGAATCGGAACTGCACTATGCGCGCTTTATTTCTAGCGTCGTGAACGATAACAACATGCTGCACTGTGATAGAAAGTCCATGGGACGGATTATCGAATACAGTTCACGTTTGTCTGGTGATCAAACCAAGCTATCACTCCACTCTGCCAATATTGCGAATTTATTACGTGAGTCAAACTACGTTGCTCGTCAAGCCAACTCCAACATGATCCGTATCGGTCATGTGGAAGAGGCGCTCAAGAACCAAGAAATGCGAGTGAGCCGATTACGCGACAACGTGATGGAAACGTTTGTTAACGGTACAACCTTGATTCGCACTGAAGGGAAGGCTATCGGTCAAGTGAATGCCCTCTCGGTATTAAGTACCAGCGACTACATGTTTGGCGCGCCGAATCGCATCACCGCGACGACGTGTTACGGCGATGGGGATGTTATCGATATCGAACGCAGTGTGGATTTGGGCGGCAGTATTCACTCTAAAGGCGTGATGATTCTATCGGCCTACTTGTCTTCCGTATTTGGTAAAACGGCGCGAGTACCATTAACCACAACGATTACGTTTGAGCAATCTTATGGTGGTGTCGACGGTGATAGTGCCAGCATGGCAGAGCTATGTGCTGTAGTGTCTGCTTTTTCAAAGCAACCAAACCGACAAGACATTGCGATTACAGGCTCGATGAATCAGTTTGGTGAAGCTCAGCCGATTGGTGGTGTGAACGAAAAAATTGAAGGCTTTTACGATGTGTGTGTGATTAAAGGTCGTCATGAAGGGCAGGGGGTCATTATCCCGCAATCTAACGTTCACAACTTGATGCTCCGTTCCGACATCGTGAAAGCAGTAGAAAAAGGTGAGTTTAATATTTGGGCGATTGATCATGTCACTGAAGCCATCGAGCTGTTCACGGGGAAAGTCGCCGGTGAGCCAACCGATGAAGGTTCTTATCCAATAGATACGATTTTTGGCCTTGCTCAAGCTAAGCTCAATTCGTTGAGAAAATAGCCTAAAACAGCCCCAAATGTGAATGTATCTCATCATAAGTGATCACAATTTATCATAACGACAATATCCCGACACTACTGTCGGGATATTGTCAATAACAGATTGAAAATGGGGACTTTTTGTACTAGACAAAAGTGTGATCGACCTCTAATATTCGCCACTTGTTTATTCGTCTGGGAACTTTCCCGTCGCAAGGAAGCATAGATATTCAAATAACCGAAATGCAGCTTCAGTATTGAGAGTTGCTTGAGTTCGTTTGGATATAGGCATCACGCATACAACTGAGGTCCAGTCATGCAGTTATCACTGAAAAATTTGTCAGTACGAACGCAAATTTTGGTTCCGGTATTATTTACCGCGATTGTTTTGTTTATTGCTTTGTGGATTACTAAAAACAATCTTCAAGCTGAGCAAGATGTTATTGCTTCCAACCAAGAGTCTTTGGTTTTCCATAAAGACACTTTGGCGCGTATTGACGATGAAATTTATCCACTTCGTATTACAGCGGTTTACGCTATCTACGACGCTTCTCGTCGTGAAAATTTTCTTAATGAATTGAAAGAAGGCTTAAAGCAGGTTGAAGCTGATTTAAGTGCGATTGAAGCTCGAAATCTGTTTCGTGAAGATGCGATTAAAGTTCGCCAAGCGATCGAAGCCTATGTTCGATATTCAGAGCGCTCAGTGGCTTTCTTTAACCAGTACGATCAAGGCTTGAAGTCGGACAGTGAGTACCGTGCATTCATTAAAGAGTACCGTAATGTTGGCCGAGAAATGGTTCAACAAATCAATACTCTGTCGAAGCATGTGAATGACCAAGCAGAGCAGTCAACCATAAGAAGCCATCAACAGAATGAGCGTGTACAAAACAACGCTATGCTGACAGTTCTTGCGGTATTTGCGTTCTCATTGGTCGGGGCGTGGATCTTATCAGGCATGATTGTTACGCCTATTCAAAAACTTCAAGAAGTGATGCGTCAGTTGGCAATGGGCAACTTATCAGTTCGCGCAGATGTAGATGGTGATAACGAAATTGCGAAGCTGAGCAAAGATGTTAACCAAACAGCAGAACAGCTTTATAACACGGTCGACCAGCTAACTCGTATTAGTGAAGAGGTTGCCTCGGCCTCGACTGAGCTTGCCGCAGTAATGACGCAAGCAGAAGCGAATGCTCAGCTAGAGCTAGCTGAGATCGAACAAGTTGCATCTGCTGTTAATGAACTTGCTAGCACGGCAAACAACGTGAGCGATAACGCAACGTCTGCGGATTCGACAGCTCGCGAAGCTGATGGTCTTGCGCAATCAGGTCTGGCTATCTTCCAAGAGAGCGCAGAAGCAAGCGCACAGATGTCTCAGGCATTGAACGATGCAGCGCAAGTGGTACTGCGTTTAAAAGAGCAGTCGGTTCAGATCAACGACGTTATTGAAGTAATTCGCGGTGTCTCTGAGCAGACCAACCTACTCGCATTGAACGCTGCGATTGAAGCTGCGCGTGCTGGTGAGTCTGGTCGTGGTTTTGCGGTTGTTGCGGATGAAGTACGTATGCTCGCGGCACGCACGCAAGACTCGACTCAAGAGATCCAAACGATTATTGAAGAACTTCAAGCGCAGTCTGGGCTTGCGAATGACAGCATGCAAGTCAGCCTAGACATGCTGAGTCGTAACAACGAACTGACGCAACAAGCGAATGAGGCATTGGTTGGTATTACCGAGTCGGTAGCCAACATTAACGATTCAAACACGCAAGTGGCAACCGCAGCCGAAGAGCAGTCTCAAGTCACTCAAGACATCAACCGAAACGTGGTTAACATGTCTGAACTGGTTAACCAGAATGTGGCGGGTATCAGTCAAAGCGCAAGCGCGAGTACTGAGCTTTCATTACTTGCAGAGAAGCAGAAAGAGCAATTGAGCTTCTTTAAGCTTTAATTCGCCATTCGCCTAACAAAATGTATAAATCCCTGAGCTATTGCTTGGGGATTTTTTTGTTTGTGAGAAACTGATTTAAAATCAGGAAGTCTATCTAAAACAGTCATTTAGTGAAAATATTTTGCGAGCAAAATCACATATAATGAGATTGTTTTTACATTTTTTGCGTCAATTTTTTTTTGACGCGAACGATTTTTTTACCTCAACCGATAACTTGATGGTTGAGAGGTATTCATATCGTCATTTTACTTGGTGTTTTCTTCTATAAGTGCTGTTTATTCAACGCGTTGCGTGAAAAATAACAGCTGCTACTATGCCGCCAGTTTTCTCGTTGGTACAGAAAAGTCCTGTTTTTCTGGTGAGAAAATACATATAAAACAATGATATGGAAAATAACAATGAAATTAAAAACTTTAGCTGTAGCAGTGGCGCTAATGGCATCAGGATCTCAAGTTGTCGCTTCAGAACTATACAACCAAGATGGCACTTCTCTTGAGATGGGCGGCCGCGCTGAAGCGCGTCTTTCTATGATGGATGGTAAGGCAAAAGACCGTACTCGCATCCGTCTTAACTTCCTAGGCAAACAGGAAATCAATGAAAACCTATACGGTGTTGGTTTTTGGGAAGGTGAGTTCGAAACAAAAGAAGAAGGTGCCGTAGATAACAACAGTGATCTTGAAACTCGTTACGCTTATGCAGGCCTAGGCGGTAAATACGGTGAAGTAACTTACGGTAAAAACGACGGTGCATTATTCGTTCTTACTGATTTTACCGATATTATGGCTTACCACGGTAACACTGCAGCACTTAAACTGCCTGTATCTGACCGTACAGACAACATGCTGTCTTACAAAGGCCAATTCGAGCAACTAGCTGTACGTGCTAGCTACCGCTTTGCTGACCGTACAACAGACGTGAATGGTTTTGCAGATAACAACGAAGATGGCTTCTCTCTATCTGGTATCTATGCATTTGCTAATACTGGCCTTGAACTAGGTGCTGGTTATGCAGACCAAAACGATAGTGATGAGTTCATGCTTGCTGCTGCATACTCTGTAGGTGATTTCTACTTCGCTGGTAACTACACAGGCGCAGACGTGGATGTTGCAGGTGAGTCTGCGGATTACAAAGGCTACGAACTAGCTGCATCATACACTATGGGTCAAACTGTATTTACTTCTACGTTCAACAAAGGTGAGCTAGAAGATGCTGATACTGTAGAAAACCTAGCTGTTGATGTTACTTACTACTTCAAGCCTAACTTCCGTGGCTACGCATCATACAACTTCGATCTAATGGATAACGAAGGCGCTGATGAAAAAGATGAACTAGCGCTAGGTCTACGTTACGACTTCTAAGTCGAAACTGTTATCTAAGATTCTGCCTTATTCTTAGTAAACAAAACCCCTTACTTTACAGTAAGGGGTTTCTTGTTTTCCGGGTATCAAAACTGGCCGATGCTTGGTGCTCGTTATCAAAGCTACCTTTTTAGTGTGAGTTTAGTCCCATCAAATTTTAGGTGACTCAGGAGACTTTTAGCGTTGGTTTTACCAACCTCATCAAACTCCATTCCATAGCGAGCATGGTGTGTCGATTTCTGTAAGTTACAAATACGACCTCGCAATGGCGCGAGCATGTGGCTTTCACCGGGCATGGTTAGGTCCAATGAAACGCGATCACCAACCTGAAGTGGTCGGCTCATTGGTGATGTCACAAAGCGGCACCCACTACGAGATAAATCTCTTATCTCGCATTCAGTTCGATAGGCTTCTAAACAAACGCGCGCTCTCAAATTCACTTCGTAACGTACTTCTTTACGAAGCTGAAAGACCTGCATGGTGTTAGGTAGACTTAGCACTAAAATTGGATACGGGTCGCCGAGTCGGTGCTGCAATTGCGCCCGAAATGGAATGACAGCACCTTCCCCTCGATGAGAGTACGCTTTTACATTGATCCAAAAGCCTTCTTGAAAATAGAATTTCAAGTCCTCATCGGAGATGTTCGGAACCTCTATCAATGCGGTATTATTTGAGTGACAGCCGACAAATGTGCTGGTTGTAATAAACTTGGTACCAACAGGTGTCGTGACGTTTAAACTTACTTCACTGCCATGTTCGACCATTGCCATTGCATCGGTGCTATTTAGTGTACTTGCCTGACGTTCGGGTGCCTTCTTGCTTTGCAGAGGTAGTTTGCCGTCTCTGGCAATAGGGCTCATATTTCTCATTATTATTGTCGTACCTGATTTGAGAAGGTAAGGGCGTGAAGTGACAGAGCACTTCCGCATGGTGTTGATTCTATTCAGTGATATAGTTTGATTCAATCAATCCGTAACAAAAATTAGAGAGCAAGATATGCATAAAGTAACTCATGAAGTTGAAAACAACACATTTTGGGTTGATTTAGAACAAGGTTATAAAGCCAAGGTGGTTTATCAGCTTGAGAATAATGTCATGCACATCACATCAACCGTAGTTCCTGAAGCATTACGAGGTAAAGGGTACGGAAAAGTGATGATGGAAGCGGTATTGCCAGAAATTGAGGCACTCGGTTATCAAATCAAACCAGTCTGTCCATATGTCATTCATTATATGGAGAAAAACCAAGCGTGGTCACATCTGCTTGCATGATGATGAACGACAACCACCAACGTTACCAAAGCATTGGCCAGGAGCTAAAGCTCGGGAATTATCAATCGGTAGAAGTCATACAATCGCTATGGGGAGGCTATGGTGAGTTAGTCCGAGTTACTTATTCAACTTGTTCGGTGATCATTAAGCATGTAAAACTCCCTAAGCCTTCAGAGCATCCAAGAGGTTGGAATACTGACCGATCTCACCAAAGAAAGCTGCACTCTTATCAGGTGGAAGTGAATTGGTATACGGATTTTTCCAGAGAGGTGAGCACTCGCTGCCGAGTACCACAAGGTCTAAAAACGTTCCAATCGGAGAATGAATGGCTCATCGTGATGGAAGATCTCGCCGAGGCAGGCTTTCCAAAAGTCATCACCGATGCAAAGCTAGAACATCTACGAGCCTGCCTTGCTTGGTTGGCGAACTTTCATGCGCGCTACATCGGTGTTCGCTCGGATAAGCTGTGGCATAGCGGCACGTATTGGCACTTGGCAACCAGACCCGATGAGCTTGAGGTGCTGCAAGACACCGAGCTAAAAAATGCCGCTCAATTAATTGATCAAACGCTTTCGCAAGCCAAGTTCAAGACGCTTGTACACGGTGATGCCAAATTGGCGAACTTCTGTTTTGATCGAGAAGAATCAAGCGTTGCTGCGGTCGACTTTCAATACGTCGGACATGGCTGTGCGATGAAAGACGTAGCACTGTTCATGAGCAGCGCCGTCAAGCCAGAACGTTGTGCAGAGATGGAAGTTTGGGTCTTGGATACGTATTTTGCTCAGTTGCAACAGGCGTTAATGGTTTATCAGTCGAATCTTGACCCCAATGAAGTCGAGCGCGAATGGCGTCCTTTGTTTGCGGTTGCGTGGGCTGACTTTCAACGATTTGTGAAAGGTTGGAGCCCCGATCACTGGAAGATCAATCCTTACACAGAAGCATTGACTAGCAGAGCGCTGACTCACTTACGAAAGTGAGTAGAAGTTTAAGAAGAAAAGCCTCCAATTAGGAGGCTTTTCTTTACTTTTTACTTGGCCTGATACGTGCCATGTAATAGGTATTGATGAACTCGCCATCTCGGAAGGAGCCATCAATCGCCTCTCCTTCAATTTCAAAACCATGCTTTTTGTACAGGCCAATCGCGGCCTCGTTGTCGGCATTCACTTCTAACTGGATGCGTCTTACATTCAACCAGTTATCCGCCAACTCGATGATGGTTTCAATTAACTTACTTCCCACGCCTAGGCCGTGAAACTGGTCGTGAACGCCAATACCAAACGCGGCCGTGTGCGCCGTTCTTGGACGCTGTGAGTGATGAAAGCCAATGTTACCCACTACTTTACCATCGATTTCTGCGACGTAGCTGTAAACGCCAGCGGGCATATTTGACAATCGTTCTACCCACATTGCGAGCGAAGGTTTTGGGAGTTGCAGGGTTTCACGTTGTGCTTTTGGTTGTGAATAGATTTCTACGAGTGCCGCTGCGTCTTCAACGGTTGTTGGACGTACGATAATTTCCATGCTTCTCTCCTTCGCTTTTTAGTATTAATTTCAATCTAACCACAGTTCCTTGTTTTGGATAGTATTTTTTGAAGTTTGAGAGATAAACACCTTTTAAATTAGGTTCTTATAGCGATGTTTTTCTAAATTTTAGTAGTCATTTATCTTTGAATTTAGCGAATAGATTGCAAAGGTGTTGAATTATTGTACTGAAAATGGCGTGCACGGCAGAGTATCGTGGTGAATTTCATGTTGGAGGAAATAAATGGAATTATTCAAACTGTGACGACGGCACTGTACATCAGTTGACTTGAATCAATTGAGGGTGGAGTTACCTCTTATGAGGTATGGGGAAGAGGTACGTTTAGCGCTATTTATGCTTAACTTGATAAAGGAGTTTCGTTGAGGAAATAGCATGAAATCCTCTCAGTCTAAAACATCGCAAAGTCGGCGTCGATTTTTGCGTGATACTGTCCGAACTGCGGCAGGCGTTGGCGCAGCGGCGTGTGTGTTGGGCTTACAATCGCTGCAAAGCCAAGCTCGAGAAACGAAAGGTGTGCCTATTCGCCCACCCGGTGCTTTGCCAGAAGGCGATTTCGAATCAGCCTGTATTCGATGTGGCTTGTGTGTTCAAGCATGCCCTTACGACACATTGAAACTTGCGACATTACTTTCTCCTGTAGCCACTGGTTCTCCTTACTTTACTGCGCGCGATATTCCCTGCGAAATGTGCGAAGACATTCCTTGTGTGGTGGCTTGCCCGAGTGGGGCGCTGGATCCGAAGCTAACCGATATTAATGATGCTCGCATGGGGACAGCGGTTCTTATTGACCATGAAACTTGCCTTAACTGGCAAGGATTACGATGCGACGTTTGTTATCGCGTTTGTCCGCTGATTGATGAAGCCATCACGTTAGAGATGGTTCACAACGACCGAACCGGTTATCACGCCAAACTTATCCCAACAGTGAATTCCGAAGTGTGTACCGGATGCGGTAAGTGCGAACAAGCGTGCGTGTTGGATGTCGCTGCTATTAAAGTCGTCCCGACGGATTTGGCGAAAGGCAAAGTGGGCAGTCACTACAATTTTGGTTGGAAAGAGATCGACAAACCACTCGAAAATATCCTCCCTAGTGAGACGCCTGTACCGGAAGGTGCGCTTGAATCGCTAAAAGGAGGTAAGTAATGGCAAAGAACTTAGCTCAAAATGCTGGCAAAGAAGCGGTTGAAAAGCTTGGCTGGTGGCGCGCGCATCGGTTTTTGATTTTACGCAGACTATGCCAGCTCACCATCATTGCGCTGTTTATGGCTGGGCCGACATTAGGGGCTCTAACTGGTAATCTCTCATCGAGTATGTTGCTCGACACCGTGCCTTTAAGTGACCCGTTGATAGTGCTTCAAGCTTTGGCGACAGGCCATGTTCCGGAGTTTAATGCGCTGTTAGGCGTAGTGATTGTCGTGGTGTTCTACGCGATTTTAGCGCCGCGCGCATTTTGTGCTTGGGTGTGCCCGTTAAATATCGTGACAGATTTGGCGGCTTGGCTGCGCAGAAAGCTCAACATTAAAGCGAGCTACCGTTGGTCTCCTACTATTCGTTATTGGCTGATCCCTGTTTTGATGTTGGGTAGTGCTCTGTCAGGCGCGATTCTTTGGACATGGTTAGATCCAGTGGCGGCACTGCATCGCGGATTGGTGTTTGGTATGGGCGCAGGTTGGGTGTTGATCGCCCTGGTGTTCGTACTGGATTTACTTTTGGTTGAGCATGGGTGGTGTGGGCACTTATGTCCACTGGGTGCTACCTATGGCGTGATAGGCCGAAAAAGCTTGTTGCGCGTTACCGCTGTACGCCGCGAAGATTGCACCAAATGCATGGATTGCTTTTACGTCTGCCCAGAACCTGAGGTGCTTCGACAACCATTGAAAGAGGGAGATCGTCGAGTTATGGATCAAAACTGCATTAGTTGTGGCCGCTGTTTGGATGTGTGTCCAGAACATGTGTTTGAATTTAAGAATCGTCTAACAGTAAAGAATATCGATTAAGTTACGAGCCTCATCACTGGCGTTTTACCTATTTCTCTCGATATTACAACATCGCGCTTAGCCAAGGAATTGAGTGCGATGTTTATCTTCATAACAATATCCCTATGCAATATCTGCTTGGTTTGGGTTGAAAATAATAATGATATTGCGAATTTGTTACATTTGAAGCTATGATGATGCCTTCATATTTAAAGGAAACATCATGACTACCTCATCGCAAGGCTGGAGAACGCCGCAAAATTTCCTCCTGTTAATTTCCATTATCGTGCCCATTGCTTTTTCTACCTGGATGGCGTTGTTGAACAACTTCGTTATCGAGAAAGCGAACTTTGATGGCGCTGATATCGGTTTACTTCAAAGTGTTAGAGAAGTACCTGGCTTTCTCGCTTTCACCGCGGTATTCGTTTTACTTTTTATCCGTGAACAACGCTTTATGCTCGTCTCTTTGGCGATGCTTACGCTTGGTACGGCATTAACAGGTTATTTTCCCACTTTGTACGGTCTACTTTTTACCACCTTGTTAATGTCCACCGGTTTCCACTACTTTGAAACACTAAAGCAGTCTTTGTCTTTACAATGGCTATCGAAAGAAGAAGCCCCGGAAATGCTGGGTAAATTTATTTCTGTTGGGGCTTTGGCTTCTCTGTTTACCTACGGCGCCATTTGGGTTTCGCTCGAACAGCTCAAACTTGATTTTAAAACGGTCTATCTAATGGCAGGTGGTTTAGGCTTTGTGCTTATTTTGGTGATGGCATTTGCTTTCCCTCAATTTAAAACAAAAGTGCCTCAAAACAAGAAACTCATTCTGCGTAAACGTTACTGGTTGTACTATGCGCTCACGTTTATGAGTGGTGCTCGCCGTCAGATTTTCACGGTTTTCGCTGGCTTCTTGATGGTAGAGAAGTTTGGCTACTCTGCCGCAGACATTACCTTGCTGTTTTTGATCAACTATGTCTTTAACTTCTTGTTTGCGAAGCGAATCGGCCGCTTCATCGGCGTTGTTGGTGAGCGTAAAGCGCTGATGTTTGAGTACGTCGGTTTGATCTTCGTATTCGTCGGTTATGGTTTGGTGCAAACCGCAGAGTGGGCTGCTGCATTGTACGTTGTCGACCATTTGTTCTTCGCGCTAGCGCTTGCTATCAAAACCTACTTCCAAAAAATTGCCGATCCTGCCGATATGGCGTCGACCGCTGGGGTTGCGTTTACTATTAACCATATTGCGGCGGTTGTGATACCCGTTACGTTTGGTGTGATTTGGCTGGTTTCTCCTGCTAGCGTATTTTACATCGGTGCAGGTATGGCGGCTGTGAGCTTACTGCTGTCACTCAATATTCCAGCGAAGCCAGAAGAGGGCAATGAGACCCGCTTATTAAAGTGGAGCTAAGTTGGTACTTACTATCTAGTAATAGAAGTTAATTACTGTTAATAGCTTTATTGACTTGGGTGCTTAGGCACCCTTTTCTTTATCCTCATGTTGTGTCTTCTATGGTTGTACATATCTATTGGGTCCGTTAGGGTTTTATACCTAAGTATGTTGAAATTACTCGGATACAACATGAGTCGAAACACTAAGGAGGGTTTTACAGTGCAGGTACATGGCAGGGAGTTGGATTTAGATCTAGGAAACCGTCACGTCGTTATTCAACGTCGCTATGAGGCGTTAGGTGCTGCCAACGATCTGCTCATAGCTATTTGGTTTTTAATTGGTAGCTTTTTCTTTTTGAATGATTCGTTGATTGAAAGCGGGACTTGGCTGTTCATCGTAGGCAGCGCACAGTTGATCATTAAGCCCCTGATAAAACTGATGAGTTTAGTTCATGTTGGTCGCTTAAATAAGCAACTTTCTGGCACATCAACGAGCCGCTGAGATTACACGCCTATTTTGAGCACCTGCAAGCAAGAGGCTAATGAGCGGGTTATCGAGGGGAAAGAGGGAAACATAACGTGGTCACAACACTAACCACGTTATGTTCAGTTTGAAGCTTTAGAATTTAAAACGGATACCAGAACAGTTGTGTGTCCATAACACGCTTGCTGATCGCAGCAATCACTATCACCGCAATCCCCGCCATGCAGATCATATCGGCTTTGGTTAGGGGTCTTAGGCTGTACCAAGTGCGAGATGAGTGACGGCCAAAACCACGTAGCGTCATCGCGTTTGAGATTTGGTCTGCTCTGTCCAAACTAGAGAAAATCAGAGGGCCAAGAATCTTCGCCACGTTCTTCATACGAGTGAACAACGGAGCCTTCTTACTCAGTTCTACTCCGCGTGCTTGTTGCGCGTGCATGATGTTAACAAAGTCCTTTTTCACTTCCGGCAAGTAGCGCAGCGTTAAGCTCACGGCATAGGCGATTTTGTAAGGCACACCCAAGCGGTTCAAGCTAGCTGAAAACTCCGTCGGGTGAGTAGTAAATACAAACACTAACGCGATTGGGAACATGCTGAAGTATTTCAACGTCACTGTTAATAGATAAAACAACGTCTCTTGAGTGAGTGAGTAGTTACCGGGTAATGAGAGTAAAACCGTTGATGAGCCCATGAACTCAGTACCTTGTTGCGGTGCCAACGCGAACATAAACAGGGCATTGATCAGCAATACCGTGCCTGTACCGAGTAAAAGTGGTTTGTAGACATGAAATGGCACTTTGGTCATTTTCAATAAGCCCAAACCAAGCACGATCAACAGTGCAATGATTCGCAAGTCAAACGTGGTCAACACCACCGTTACCCAAGCAATGAAAAGCAAGAACTTAGTAATGCCATTCAACTTATGAAGTGGCGATTGGGTATCGATGTAGTTGATACCAAACTTCATCTTATTGTCTTTCATGCCACCGCTTTCTCTGGTTGGTTTACTTCGCTGCTTTTTTGTTGGCGGTGCGCTTTTTCTACATTGATAAAATGCTGCATAAAGCCATTGGTGTCTTCGATGCCAACTTTCGTAGCCAACTCAAACAGACTTGTTGTGGTGAGGTTTGCTTGGTCTAGTAGCTCTGGACTGCTGAATACCTGCGTCATTGGTGCATCCGCGACTAATTTACTGTCTGCAATCACGATAGAGCGCGTGGTGTATTCCAGCACTAAATGCATGTCATGAGATATGATCATCACGGTTACGCCCAACTCGCGATTGAGCTTTTCGATGAAACTCAGCATAGACGTGTAGTTCCGGTAGTCCTGACCTGCCGTCGGTTCATCAAGGATCAGAAGTTCTGGTTCCAAGACCAAAATTGACGCAATGGTTACGCGCTTTTTCTGGCCGTAGCTCAATGCTTCGATTGGCCAGTGACGGTATTTGCTCAAACCGCACAGCTCAAGGACTTCAAGTACTTTAGCTTCGATTTGTTTCTCTTCAACGCCACGATTACGGAGGCCGAAGGCCACTTCGTCGAAAATCATGTGATGGGAAATCATGTGATTCGGATTTTGCATCACCACGCCCACTTTCTGGCTACGCTCGAAGATGGTCAGTTCGTTAAGATCTTGACCATTCATACTCATTGAGCCGCTATCCGCTTCAATAACGCCCATAATCAGTTTGGTGATGGTCGATTTACCCGAGCCATTTTTGCCAAGTACAGAGACAAACTCGCCACGCTTGATGTCAAAACTCACGTCTTCTAACGCGTTTTTCTCACCGTCGTAAGAATAGGTGAGGCCACAGACTTCAAGTAAAGTCTCGGCTGGTGTTTTAGGTCGTTGTGCTGTTGAACCATCAAACCATGCTTGTACTGCTGGTTTATATTGCTCTAACGGTAATGTGGTTAAGCTAGAAGGTTTTGCATCGCCCTCAATCGCGCAGCCTGCTTCTTTCAGTGCTGAAATATAAAGCGGTTCGCGGATGCCGTAATCTTCTAGCAGAGGCGACGCTAAAATTTCATCTGGCGTTGTATCGGCAATGATTTTGCCGCTTTCCATCAAGATAATACGGTCAACTGAGCAATGCAGAACGTCTTCAAGACGATGCTCAATGATTACGATGGTTTTGCCCGTTTCGCGGTGTAGATCATCGATGATCTCGATGGTTTTTTTACCCGTTTTAGGGTCAAGCGCAGCTAGTGGTTCATCAAACAAAAGGATATCGACGTCATCGACGAGAATGCCCGCCAAAGAAACACGCTGTTTCTGCCCGCCAGATAAATCGTGGGGTGAGCGTTCTAGCATCTGTTCCAAGTCGACCATTTTGGCCGTGGCTTTGACCAATGGGTACATGTCGATGTTAGAAGTTAGCTGGTTTTCCAGTGCAAATGCGATGTCTTCGCCAATGCTCAAGCCGACAAATTGGCTGTCCGTATCTTGCAGTACGGTGCCAACTTGCTCAGTGTATTGGTGCATGTCGAAAGGGGCTGTGTCTTGACCATTGATGGTCAGTGTTCCACTGGTTTCCCCTTTGATTGCGTGTGGGATCAGTCCGTTAAGACATTGCCCAAGGGTAGATTTACCACTACCACTTGGACCGATAATGACGATTTTCTCTCCTTTCTCTATCCTTAGATTGATATTTTTTAGCGTCGGTTTGTCCAGCGACTCATATCTAAAAGAGAAGTTAGAAAATTCGATTGTCATTCGACATTAAGCCTCTGTTAAGTTACGGCTTTGCTTGTTACGTTTAGCGACAGACTTAAGAATGAAGAAGCCAACAATAGCAATAAGAATGGTGTTACCGATCGCGATAATTGAAAGCTGGGTAAACACTTTAGTGAACGGTTCTGCGTATAAAATCGTGTCGAGGAACGCAGAGCAACCGTAACCAAATACGTTGCCTAATAGCGCAAGTACTACGAATAACGCGAAGTCTTTCATATTGAAATCGCCTTTCTCTAAACGGTAGCGCGTTAGAGAAGGGAATAGACCGATAATCAAACCAACAATGCCTGAACCAAGTACCCAAGTGAGCCATACGCCCCAACCTGCGAATAGGTCAGTGACCCAGTGGCCAATAAAACCAACCAAAAAGCCAACAAGTGGGCCAAATAGTACTGAGAACAATGCTAATACTGCCATGGCTGGTTTTAGCGTTGTGTTTGCAAACACAGGGATGCCAAACATAGGTAAGCCACCGATGCCGTAAAGAGCAGCACCGATTGCAATAACCACAACGGTTTTAGCAGAAAGATTCATAGATAACCTCAGTTCAATGGTCGATTTTAAAGAACGTTCATTTATATTGTTGGAAAGCATTGGTTATTAGATTGTGTAACATATATACAAAACAACCAAGTTGCTTATTGTTTGCTCTATTTTTCTTCAGGAAATGTGTGATTTGATTCACGTATCCCTTTGACTGGCTTTGTTTTTAGCAAGCATTAAAAATAAGGCGCGCATTATACAGAATATTGATAAAAGTGGGAATGCTATCTGTCTGGATGGCTAGAATGAAATCGGAGGCTGATTGTCAGCCCCCGATTACACTTTCTGATACTATTTTCATCGATAAATGAATGAGCTAGCAGTTCATTAATGGTCTAGGTACAAATAGTTCTGCCAGCTCTTCATGCGAATCAGCACTTTGCGCATTACTGACACGTGAGTAAAGCTGTCTGAGTAAACGGCGACTTCAACCGCAGTACCCATTGGCAGGTGGTATTCGCTCAAATCGTCCGTGATTTTCAGCTTTGCAAATACACGTCCGCTTGTGCGCAGGGCATCGGTACCAAGCAGAGCACCTCTGGCTTGAATTTGGCTTTCACCAATGGCTGGAATCACGTCGATGACTTCGCCACGGAATACCTTGCCCGGTATCGCACGGAACATAAACTCCGCTTCAAAGCCTGCCTTCAAACGTTGTAGCGAGTTTTGTCTGAACGCCGCCGTGTACGTAATGTCTTCGGTATGCACGAAGGTCATTGCTGGGGCAAGCGGCAATGGCACAGCCATCACACCAGGGCGCAAAGCCAATTGCGTAACGTAACCATCGGTTGGCGCACGAACGACGGTTTGCTCTAGGTTAAACTCTGCTTTACGCAGCTCTGCGAGAAGTTGCGCGACTTGGGTGTTTTCACCGCCGATTTCCGACTCTAATGCGATCTGTGCTTGCTCTTGCTGCAAAATGGCAACGTCTAGCATGGCTTCTGCCGCTTTGTACGCTTGGCGTCGAGTATCTAAATCTTGTTCCGTAAATGCGCCGCGATCAAAGCCCCTTTGATATCGGCTAAATTCTCTTTGTGCTTTATCTCTATCGGCTTGCGCTTTCAAAACCGCCGCTTCTGTTTCTCTCAAGTCAGACTCTAAACCCAACGCACCTTGGCTTGCTTCTTTCACTTTCGCTTCAAGGCGTGCGACTTCTGCTTCAAAAGGCACAGGATCGATTTTGAAAAGAATATCGCCGGTTTTGAGCGGTTGGTTCGCTTGAACGGGCACTTCCACAACGCGGCCACGTACACCAGAGACGATAGGCGTAGTTGGGAACACTTGGTTACCTAACTGAGTAAATGGGTGGTTGTAATTCATAAGAAGGACGAGTGTGCCCACCAACACTACGCCGCCAAGTACGGCTGTAGGTACGGTCCATTTGTTCAAAGGAATATTAAAGACTTTAAAAATGGCGATACAAAGGGCTGTATAAGTCAGAATCAGCAATAAATCCATTATTCGTCCTCTTTACTTTGTTCAGTCAAAGGCCTTTGCTGAATCTTTTGTTGTTTCAACATCGATACTTCGTTTTTGAGTTCGTTGACTTCGTCGATGAGCTCTTCAAGACGGTGATGAATGTCGTGAGTTTCTTGCTCAAGTTGTTTGAAGCCCCAGCCTCGCTCCTTGCGCCACAATGTTGCCCATATCCATAAAAATGGCCACAGTGCATGTAAAGTGAAAAGGCTAACCCAGCCTGCGTAATGAATTGCGTCTTGATGAGGGTGTTCGCGTTCTTTAGCAATTTCATACGGAATATCGTGAATAACGATAATCCCGTAGAAGATCACCAAAGCAACGAAGATGAGTAACCCAAGTGCAAAATAGTCTAGAAACATCTTACCTGCCTGTGCTTGTTACCTAATGGAAAATCTTACGTAAATGAACAGTTTAAGTATTTGTCTTAACTATCGTTCAATCAAGTTATTTTGTACTTGAATTATGTTTATGCGATATCCGTATCGATTGCTATTCGGGGACAATAAGAAGTGAAGGCGACTATATTCAAACTAAGTAGTAATAAAGGAAGGAATAGAGAATAAAAGCCACGGTTATGCCCCAAGTGAAGGTTGGGGCACGGTTTAAAGTTCGGTACAGACTTGGTTTCGGCCATTGGCTTTGGCGCGGTACAAGGCTTTGTCGGCGCGGTAGAAGGTTCGTTGGGTATTCTCTCCTTCTCGATGTAAGGTAATCCCGATCGATACGGTCAACCCCCGCTCGCCAAGAATATCGTCCCAACCATATTGATAAATGCGTTCGCGGTAATTCTCGGCATGCATTTCTGCCCGTTCTAGATTGCTATTCTCTAGAATGACAAGAAACTCTTCACCGCCAAAGCGAACGCAAGAAGCGCCTTTAAATTTGAAGTATCCTGCTAATTCTTGAGACACACGTTTAATCGCTTTGTCTCCAACAAGGTGACTGAGCTCGTCATTGATGGACTTAAAGTGGTCAATATCGATGACCATCAACGCAAATTCAGTATCGTGCAAAAGCAGGTCTTTGAGTTTGACTTCTAACCAACGTCGGTTGTGCAAAGAGGTCAGCGGGTCAGTAAAGACATCTTGCTGTAGTTGGGCGACCGTATTCTTATGTTGTTTGGTGGTTTCCTTGAGTTCTTTGTTTTCAAGTTCTGACAAAATGAGTTTGAGCTGTAGCTCAAAACGAGAAAGTCGACGTAATTGAGTGGAACCCAATTCACCAATTGGAATGTGTTTGACAAGGTCAGATTCAATGCGAAACGCTTTTTTTTCACAGTTTAATGCTTTCTGAAATAACCCTTGAGAAGCGTAAACTTGACTCATCGCGTTGTAAAAATGCTGAGCGACAAGAGGAGACGAGTGCTTCTGAATTCGCTTACCGATAGAGTCCAGCACTAAGTTGGCTAAAGAGATGTGTCCGACACCGTTTAGACAATATGCGGTCTCGATTTTGACCATCGTGGATAACCAGTACGTGGTAGCACTGCCCGTCGTATACTGGACATTAGAGATAGCAAGTAATGCGTTAGGGTAATCCTCTTGCAAACGATGTAGTTTGGCTCGGTAAAGATGAATTTGCGCAGCAAGGTTTTTATCACTGACGAGGATACTTAGCTCTTCACACTCACTCAATAATTCTTGTGCATCTGCGGTACGGTTCAAACTGATGTAACAGGCAAGCATGTAAAGTTTGTAGCGCAGACGTAGGGAGCGACTGCTAATGGCGTGATCGATCGCATCGATTTTTTGGTAATAACGCAAGGCGCGATGGTGATCCCCATAGGCATCGCACAAATTGCCCATTCCAATAATAGCCAGTACGTACTCATCAATATAGCCATATTCGACGGCGATATTCGTTGCAGCGACATACTCGGTTAATGCTGCGTTGTAGTCACCTACTTCTACTAAACGATCACTCAAGCTTGCTTTTACAGACAGAATATCTTCTACATCGTCGGGTAAAACGAGCAACTCAAGGGCTTGTCGTAGTTCTTCGATGCTGTCGTTGAGCTGTTTAATTTCTCGTCGATACTCGGCACTAATGATATAGCAATGTGCTTTTTCTCGGTTCGTGGATGCAATATGTAACCCGATGTGCTCCCACAGCGTAATCGCTTCTTCACCAGAGACGGAAGAAGGATCGATGCCTGCGTCAGTCACCTTGCTAAGCAGTTGTTCCATGCTTCATTACCTCAATATAGCTTTCTTCGAGTTGCTCCAAAGTGAATGGGAAGGTCAGGATATCTTGCAAATACAGTATCGGTTTGGGACCTTTTAGCCCGCGACGTTTCCATGGATAGATGTCTAACATTGCCTGAACCGTACGATAGACATCTTCTGCTGCTTGACCTTTCTCTGCAATTAACATAGCTAGTCTGTCACTGGAAATTCGTGAGATGAGATCACTTGAGGTCGTCAATGCATGAACTAGCTCAGTACAAACATCGAGAAATTCGGGGTTTGCATGCTGAATCATAATGATCGCGTGGTTGGAGCGTTTGAGCTCTGTTTTAAACAGAACTAACTGTTCCCACCAGTAGGTCTCGGACACAACATTAGAAAACTGCTTTTCAGGGTCATATTCATGTTGAGAACGGATTCGATTAATCAGCTTACGCGCTCGTTGCTCTAGCTGGCGTTTGGAGCCGCGTGCTTTATCCATACTGACTCGATGAGTCTGTTCTTTGAGCATTTTAAGTGCATGTTTACGGTATTTTTTAAACGCGTTAAACGCTGATTCAAAATCACCTTGCTCTTCAGCAACTCGAGATTGCTGAAAGCAGATCTGACTTAGTAGCTCGCCGTTGTCAAAACTAAGCGCGGACTCTTCTGCTGCGAGTAGTAACTTTGCTGCACTATCCGTATTTTTGCGCAAGAGTTCGAGCCTTGCGCGGCTAATAAACGAGTGTGCTTTCATCCAAATTAGATCATGTTCAATAGCGAGTTTATGGGCCTTTTGTGTGGCTTCTTCTGCGGCATCAAGGCGTTCTAGCCCAAGTAGCGCTAGGCCTTTAAAGTCCCAGATTTCGGCTTGCCATGTGCTGTCATCATGATCTTTTAGTACTTCGGTTGCACCATCCAGCACAGTGAGCATTTCGACAAATTTATTCAGTAAGTAATAGTCCCAAGCCAACAGGATACGAGCTTTGCCTTCCAACCAAGCAATACGGACGTTGTTTGCCACTTTCACGGCCAACTCATGAGTGGAAGTGGCAAGTTGATGCTCATTTGTGATGCGCCATACGTTGCCAAGCCCAATTAGAGATTCGATTTGAATTTCAATATCATCAACGAGGGCGGATTGTTCGAGTGCATTAATCCAATATTGTTGGGCTGAGTAATACTTTGCTTGTCCCCAATATTGAAGAGCAAATAAATGAAGAATTTCGGGCAGGTGGTCGTCGGTTTCAAGTTGGGTTTGCTTGCTGTAGGCGTCTTTGACTAGCTTTAAGCCTTGTCGGTAATCCATTAGGCACCAACAGCACTGCGCCATTATCAGCAATGCTCTGATTTCACCATCCACAAATAAAATTTGCTCCGCGCGGATACGGTATTGCTGCGCAATACTGAAGGTGTGTTCAGGGGCCGTTTTTATTTGGCCTTTAAGCTTTTTGAGCTCATCTTCTAGCTGAATTTGGTTTTTATCCAACGTTCACATCCATGACTATCGAACTGGAATTCACACCTAATATTAAGTGGTTAGATGCATGTTTTATTACCAAAACGATGCGGATAACGCTTTGGTAAACGATTAGGTGCCGTAATGTATACTGTCACAGCCCCTAATTACTACATCTAAATGCCAATAGTTACGATAGGAGCTGTTTGATGGTCAAAGGAGCATCAGTGACTTCTAGCCTTTGTGCGGCGGTAAGACCCTGCTTATCCTGATAGCACAAATTATGCCAAGCTCTGAATATATCTAAAAGAGGTAAAATTCCAGCAGGTCGTAATTTGCGACGTGGCTCGTTAATGAAGCTTTCGAAAAGGATCTGGAAGCGATTTTGATAGAACTGCACATGGCGAGTTGTTGCAACGTTAAACCATTTCTCGGGCTCATTTCTATCACCTGCAAGGTAGCAAATGCCTTTATGGCTTTCGTCTTGAGTGGAGATCGCCCAGCGATCTCGCCACCAGCTCATATAGGCGATATCGACCTTGCCAAAAGGTGTGCTCATGTCCCAATTTGCGTCTTCTTCTACGTACATCAAGTCGACATTTTTCTCTTTAATTCGAGACAAACAAACGCTCAGTGCTGCCGAACGTAGTAGGGGGTCTTGAGGCATATATAGAGATACACGTTTGTTGGGGCAACACATATCAAGTACATGCAGGTAATGAGCGTATGATGTGTAAGGCGGACGAACTAATGCACCTTTAGATGGGTAATGGAATACAGAAAGATTACCAAGAGGATCTTCCACGTTACCGCGAGCCAAAATGGTTTGGTATTTTTGGTCAATACGCTCACGCAGGAGGTTCGAAGGTTCCGCTGGCGGTTCACTTGCTTCCGCTGTGTACTCTTGGGAAACAAAACGAGAGACCTCGTCGTACGGGTTATGGTCTAGCGTGGCGATTGGCTCTTCATCAGCAGAATAGTTCACATGTTGACAAAGAATATAGCCTGAGTGGGCTTCACCAGAAACAATCCAGTAGACACCATTATTGCTGTTTGGCTGCAATGCAACATAGTTTGAGGCCAATTCATAGTGCGTTGCGTGGTTTACCCAACGAGCATCAATAGTGGCTAATTTACGGCGACAGCGACTCGCAATATGATCAACATGGTCGTAAAAGGTTTTCGGGTTGATACTGAGTTTTCGGCAGATCTCGCGCACAGAGTAACCAGTAAACAATAAGCCCATTAAATTCTCTTGGAATTGTAGCTTCTTGTTCGCGCCTGACCATTTATCAACAAAGGTACTTTGACACGCTTTACAACGGTAACGTTGACGATCACCACTGTAACCGAAAGCGTGGTAGAGGTGTTTATGTGTGTGGACGGATAGTCCAAAGTTCTCGCAATCATCATTGCGGCACGCAGGCAACCCGTCACTGTGGACGTGTCGCAGGCGATGAAGTTCGTTCACGACATCGCGATTGTTAAGTAAGGGGGGGAAAGCTCCACATTCACGGCATACCATCGCCGGACGTTTAGGGTTAGCATGTTGCAGAACGTAACGCTTTGCATCACTCAATCCAAAGTTGTCACACGCCAATGTTTTACAAAAGTTGAGTTGTAACCCATCTGCGTCTTTTGGCAGTTCGCCGTTAGACACAATCGCCCCCTCGGGATAATTCGGGCAGCCAGCAATAACTCTGGCTGCAAATTATTACTTACTACTTGTTCTTAGATGTTGATTGCGGTTTCTAGCGCAACTTTCATCATGTCGTTGAACGACTTTTGACGCTCTTCTGAGCTTAGTTTTTCGCCACGGATGATGTGGTCAGAAACCGTTAGGATAGTTAACGCCTTCGCACCTAGGTCTGCAGCAACACCGTAGATACCAGCCGCTTCCATGTCTACACCTAGGATGCCTAGTTTTTCCATCTTCTCGAAGATGTCAGCTTCTGGTGTGTAGAACAAGTCTGCAGAGAATACGTTACCAACTTTCACTGGTACTTGTTGAGCACGCGCTTGGTTTACCGCTTCTTCTAGAAGGCCGTAGTCAGCGATTGCAGCGAAGTCGTGGTTGTTGAAACGGATACGGTTTACTTTAGAGTCTGTAGAAGCACCCATACCGATAACAACGTCCATTAGGTTAACGTCGTCACGTACCGCACCACAGCTACCTACACGGATTACGTTTTTCACACCGTATTCTGCGATTAGCTCGTGTACGTAGATACAGCAAGAAGGGATACCCATGCCGTGACCCATAACAGACACTTTTTTGCCTTTGTAAGTGCCAGTAAAGCCGAACATGTTACGAACGTCACAAACTTGCTTCACATCTTCAAGAAACGTTTCTGCAATGTATTTAGCACGTAAAGGGTCGCCTGGCATTAGAACCGTTTCAGCGAAATCACCTGGTTGTGCATTGATGTGTGGGGTTGCCATAAGTGCTCTCCAAAGTTTTGTTTTGATAAAACGCCTCTAGTATAGAACGCTATTACCAATTCTGTTGAACTTGTTCGTTTTCGTTGAAGCAATAATATCGGGACGTACAGTAGCCCCTTGAGAGCTTAGTCACAAAAACCACGCTTTTAGAAACCATGAACATCATTGATAACTAAATCTGTTGAAAGCAAAAGAGCAATCGATTCGCTTTTGAGCGATTTGTCGATTGCGCGCACAAAATGGACACTGAGAACATCAAAAACTTTTGAGAAAGCGCTGATCGAAATGCTCTTGAGAAAAGTAAAACGACTAAATTGTACAGTTTATTTTCTTGTACAATCTAAAAAGCCTTGCTATAAGTTATACAACAAAACATTTTGTATAGGGATGCGTCATCATGGAATCTTCAATCAAAGTAGGTATCAGTTCTTGTGTTTTGGGTGAACGGGTTCGTTTTGACTCTGGTCATAAAGTAAGTAACTTTGTGACTAAAGAGCTCAGCCCGTATTTTGACTTTGTTTCGGTATGTCCCGAAGTGGGCGTCGGAATGCCAGTGCCGCGACCAACAATTCGTTTGATTTCCGAAGAAGAGCGTGTGGCGCTGGTAGAAACTAAAAATCCAGAAAATGACCATACCGATAATATGCTTGCTTACTCTGCTAACAAAGTGGAGGAGCTACAAAGCGAGCAACTTTGTGGTTACATCGTCTGTGCCAAGTCTCCAACTTGCGGTATGGAGCGCGTCAAGGTTTATAGCAAAAATAACGCAGCGAAAGAAGGCGTCGGCTTGTACACACAAACGCTGATGAAAAAAATGCCTTGGTTGCCCGTCGAGGAGGATGGCCGACTCAACGATCCTGTATTAAAAGAAAACTTTATTACCCGAGTATTTTGCCTAAACGACTTTTATGACTCGATGGACGGAGAGCCAACTCGAGGCAAAATTATCGATTTTCATTCGCGCTATAAGTTGACCTTGATGGCGCATCACCCTGAGTCATACCGCTCTCTTGGTCGTTTAGTTGCCGATGTCGCTAGCTATGAAATCGAAGAATTCTATCAAGAATATCGCTTGGGTCTTATGAAGGCACTTGCGAATCGTGCTAGCCGAAAAAATAACACTAACGTACTAATGCATTTGCAAGGGTATTTTAAGCGCGCTTTAACTAAAGACGAAAAAGAAGAATTAGCAACAGTAATTCATGACTACCGCACTGGTACACTGCCATTATTAGCACCGTTGACATTGATTAAGCACTACTTAAACACTTACCCAGATGAGTATTTAGCAAAACAGAAGTTTTTAGAACCGTATCCGCAGGAGATGAGATTACGCTATGGTTTGTAGTTCAGAAGAAAAACTATACGCGATCCGAGATGTCGCAGAAATCACGGGTGTGAAGCCAGTTACGCTGAGAGCTTGGCAGAGAAGATACAATTTGATCCAGCCTCAGCGAACAGAAAAAGGGCACAGACTTTATCGACAGCAAGATCTCGATACCATTCGTGAAGTCCAGAGTTGGCTCGCGAAGGGGATTGCAATCGGTAAAGTAAAGGGACTTTTGGGAAAAAGTGCTGACGTAGAAGTCAACAATGAAGTTCGTACTCTCGAAGAAGTAGAAACCATGTTATCAGCACTTTCGAAACTGAATCGAGGCAAAGCGGAGAGCTTACTTGCTTCTGTTCTCAAAGAGTATCCATTGAACTTGGTTATTGAACAGTTTATTGACCCTGTATTTGACGCGCTGGAGATGGTCAAAGGATCGCTGAGATCGTTGCAAATGGGGTTATTTCAAACTTGTTTGATTACTCGTCTTGCCCTTGTTATCGACTCTGAAAACAAAGCCGCTTCCAAAGGGAAGTGCTTGCTTATCAGCTTTGAACAACATAGGGAAGCAGAGAGCTGGATTCAAGCGGCGAAGTTGTGTGAGCAAGGGTATCACACGACGTTGATCGACAAAGTTGATGATGTCTCTGGTTTACTGGAGCACGAAGTTGTTGATAGCTACTCGCTCATTTACCTGTTTTCCAATAAAGCGCTGGCAGCTAAGCAAGTGGAGTCCATCAAAATGCTTCAAACACGTTTTGGCGAACGTATTGGATGTTCTGAAGTGATTGAGAAACTGCACCTAACAGAGTAGACGAAACGAAGGAGACACCATGATCTTAGTATGGTTTCGACGTGATTTACGAACGTTAGACCACACAGCACTTAAAGCGGCGTTAGATTCAGGTCAGTCTATTGTCGCTTGTTTTATCGCGACGCCAGAGCAGTGGCGAGAACACCACATGGCGCCGATGCAGGCGGATCTCATTGCTCGTCGTTTAGAGTATCTCAACGACGAGTTGGAAAGCCTGAATGTTCCTTTTTTATATAAAGAGGTGCCGTCGTTTTCTGATTGTACCGAAGTGATTAGTGAATGGGCGAAAACACTTGAAGCAACGTCTGTTATGGCGAATATTCACTATGAAGTGAATGAACGAGAGCTCGATGCACAAGTGAGTGAGGCGCTAGCTTCCCATGATATCGATTTTGAACTGTTTCACGACAAATGTGTGCACCCACCAACGACGGTTCTCAATAAGCAAGGTGAGTATTTTAAGGTATTTACACCATTCAAACGTGCTTGGTTGACGCAGTTTCAAATGCCAGCGGTAACAAAGCCTCAAGAACAAGCGCCGCTAAGCAGCAAACTATTGGAACAATTAGAGCCGATTCGATTTAGTTCAGACTTCACGTTTAGCTATCCTCGAGAGTCCAGCGAGGATTGGTTTGCTTCGACCAATGATGTTTTAAAGCAGCTTAGGGAATTTGCTCGTGAGCGCAGTGATGCTTACAAGGAAGATCGAGATTTTCCGGCTATTGATGGCACCAGTCAACTGTCTCCCTATCTTGCGATTGGTGCATTGTCACCAAGGCAATGTATTGCTCGCTTGTATGCTGAAAACCAACAAAATGACCTAACAGAAGGAAAAGCAACTTGGTTGAGTGAGATCATTTGGCGTGAGTTTTATCAGCATCTGTTGGTTTTCGAACCAAAGCTCGTTAAAGGCAAAGGCTTTATCGACTGGGAGGATAAAATTCAGTGGTCTTATGATGAGCAGGCTTTTGAGCGATGGAAGACTGGAGTGACAGGGTACCCGATCGTCGATGCAGCAATGCGTCAGCTCAACCAAACTGGCTGGATGCATAACAGGCTTCGTATGGTTGTCGCGAGCTTTCTCACCAAGGATTTACACATTGACTGGCGTTGGGGCGAAGCGTACTTCATGAGTAAGCTGGTGGACGGCGATTTCGCAGCAAACAATGGTGGTTGGCAGTGGTCTGCATCGACGGGTTGTGATGGGCAGCCGTACTTCCGTATTTTCAACCCGATAAGCCAAGGTGAGAAGTTTGATTCTGATGGCCAATTCGTGCGCCACTGGGTGCCTGAAATCAAAAGTGTGCCAAACAAATACATCCATAAACCTTGGACTTGGGAGGGATTTTCTTTACTGGAATATCACAAGCCGATGGTTGATCACAAGACAGAAAGAGAGATAACCTTACGGCTCTTTAAAAGTGCCAAGGAATAAAGTGAAATGCTTAGCAAAAAGCGATCAATGAGTTTCGCAAAACGTACGCTGTTATCTGTATCGTTATCTTTAGCGAGTGGTTTGTCATTCGCTAAAATGTACGAGCTACCAGAGGATGGCAGTCGTTTAATTGGTCGCCTTGAAAACCACGTCGTGCAAGAAGGCGAAACCATGGCAAATATTGCCAAGCACTACGATGTCGGGATGCTAGGTTTAATGGCGGCAAATAAAGGCGTGGATCCCTTCTTACCAGAAGAGGGACACGTTCTTACTATTCCAACACAACTGATCCTCCCTGATGTACCCCACAAAGGCATTGTCATCAATTTAGCGGAATTGCGCTTATACTACTTCCCGAAAGGGGAAGATATTGTGCATGTATTCCCCGTGGGAATCGGGCGAATTGGGCGAGACACCCCGGTGATGACAACGCGTATTAGCCAAAAGCGTCCAAACCCTACGTGGACGCCGCCAGCCTCGATTCGTGCCGAGTACAAAGCGAAGGGCATTGACTTGCCAACCGTTGTACCTGCCGGTCCAGACAACCCACTTGGGATGTTTGCATTGCGTTTAGCCTACGGAAATGGTGAATACCTTATTCACGGTACCAACAAAGACTTTGGCATCGGCATGCGCGTCAGCGCGGGTTGCATTCGTATGGACCCAAGCGACATTGAATGGTTGTTTGAAAAAGTTCGTAACGGTGAAGAAGTGAATATCATTAACCAACCAGTGAAAGTATCACTAGAGCCGGACAGAAGTGTATTTTTAGAGGCACATGAGCCATTGACTCGCAGCAATGGTGAGAAAGATCACCTACAGGTACCAAAAGAGTTAAAGTGGTGGCTGGATGAGTTCGGACTGAAAAATGTGAAGGCTAAAGCAGCGATTGCCGCACAGAATGGGGTTCCTGTCGAAATAACCGCGCCTTAACAGGCGTTAAGACGCGGTATCAAATCTTACTTAGTGTAAGACTGAGCGATGTTATCGATACGCTCGTTAGCACGCTCAGCTTCTTCTTGAGCAGCCATCGCTGCTGCACCTGATTTTTGAACGTCAGATTGAAGAGCTTGTACGTCTTGGCTTAGTTGGCTAACTTGGTTGCTTAGTTCGTCTAGTTTTGCTGCATTTGCTGTTGCTGCGTCATCAGAAGAAGCACAACCTGCTAGTAGAAGTACTGAAGTTGCTGCAGCTGCGATCAACGTTTTGTTCATATAAGAACTCCTTGCTTATAGTGAAAGTCTCGCTACCAACTATTATTTTATACAGTAGCGAGGTTAAATGTGGATACATTTTATCAGTACATGATGTAGCAAAAGTCAAAAAAACCCAAGAATTTCATGGAGTACCTGACGTCAACTTTTACCTGAGCTTAACAAAGGTGAGTGAATTATCCTCTCCCTTATTCCCACAACAGTTCTCATAGCAGGTGTTTTTGCCACGTTCCTGATATCAATAATTTAGACGATATTGACACAAATGAAAGTTTCTCGGCGCAAATAACTGCCATTTACGCAGTTTTATTGGAGAAAGAGAGGCACACCTTGAGCTCGCTTTTCTCTAAATCTTAAGCCAAGCAGCTGACCAATAAAGCGAGGGTTTGTTCTTAATTGAGCCGCAAATGATGTTTTGTTTTCATCTGTGGGAATTAGTTTGTGTGATCTCTATCTATACTCCTATGATTTACGGTATTATACCGAGCTTTATTTTTTTGCTGCGTTAGAGCGGAAACGACATTACAGAGCGCTCAGACGCTGACTGATTTATTGGAGAATACTTTGCAATTTAAAGATCTAGGCCTAGACAACCGATTGTTGAAGAACCTAAAACACTACGATTTTAAAAAACCAACTGACATTCAAAAGCAGGCTATTCCTGTTGCGATTGCAGGCAAGGATTTATTGGCATCTTCGAAAACGGGTTCGGGCAAGACTTTGGCGTTTGTATTACCAATGCTTCACAAGTCTTTAAAGACAAAATCGTTTTCTGCCAAAGACCCTCGCGCAGTTATTCTTGCTCCCACTCGTGAGCTAGCGAAACAAGTGTATGGTGAGCTTCGCTCTATGCTTGCTGGCCTATCTTATGAAGCTGCATTGATTTTGGGTGGTGAGAACTTTAATGATCAAGTGAAAGCACTGCGCCGTTACCCGAAATTCATCGTGGCGACACCAGGACGTCTGGCTGACCACTTAGAGCACCGCTCGCTTTACCTTGAAGGTTTGGAAACGCTGATCCTTGATGAAGCAGACCGTATGCTGGATTTGGGCTTTGCACCAGAGCTTCGTCGTATCCATAAGGCAGCTAAGCATCGTCGCCGTCAAACATTAATGTTCTCTGCGACGTTGGATCACGCCGACGTAAATGACATTGCGGCTGAAATGCTTAATGCACCGAAACGTATTGCTATCGGTGTTTCTAACGAAGAACACAAAGATATCACGCAAAAATTCTACTTGTGTGATCATCTTGATCATAAAGAGGCGATTCTAGATCGCGTACTTTCAGAAGCAGAATATCGTCAAGTTATCATCTTCACGGCGACGCGCGATGATACAGAACGCCTAACAGCGAAGCTAAACGAGAAGAAACTGAAGGCTGTTGCATTGAGTGGTAACTTGAACCAGACTCAACGCAATACGATCATGAGCCAGTTTGAGCGAGCGGTATTCAAGATCCTAGTGACAACAGATGTTGCTTCTCGTGGTTTGGATATTGCGACAGTGACACACGTCATTAACTTCGATATGCCAAAGCATACTGAAGAATATGTACACCGTGTTGGCCGTACGGGCCGTGCTGGTAACAAGGGTGATGCGATTTCTCTTGTTGGTCCAAAAGACTGGGATAGCTTTAAACGTGTAGAAGCTTACCTACAACAAGATCTTGAGTTTTCAGTATTCGAAGATCTGAAAGGTAAGTTCAAAGGCCTGAAGCCACCTAAGCCAGATTTCCGTAACAAGAAAGCGACAGCGAAGAAATCACGCCCTCAAGCGAAGAAGTCGGCTAAGAAACCTGTTAAACGTGACAAGAGTTTCTACAAAAACGTATCAGTGGGTGATGATGTGTTCATCCCGAAGAAAAAGCCAGCGGCACCAAACTCTGAAGAGTAAAAGTCGCTCCAGTTTTCAACTGATTTTAGTTTTTCAAAACCCGAGTGTTCGCACTCGGGTTTTTTTATGCTTATCTCCAGGCGAAATGATGTCTTTCTATACGAACGTGTTTGCTAGGCTTTTATATTTATCTGGTTTTATATAAACAGCATAGATCGCTAATTTAGAGAGGTATTAAGTTTTATCACCTCGGTCCAAGCAAACGTTTTTCTTCACATACTAGATAAAAATTTCACATGATTATGAAAATGATAATTGATCTCATTTTTATTTAAGGGCAGAATACGCGCCATTGTATTAATTCTATAAATGAATTCGCTCTCTATATGAAATTTACTCATGTTTTTTTAGGGCTCATAATTACCTCTAGTTCTTGCTTTGCCGTTAATGACTTTAATTGGTTGAGAGATGACGCTCGTAAAGATGAGCGAGTTCTTACCTACCTAACAGAGCTGAACCGTAAGACTGAACAGCATCAAAAAAAATATCAGACGTTGACGCAAGATCTTCTCGCGCAGTGGGAAGCCATGGTGGCAGATAAAGGTGATAAACCATGGTCGATCGTAAATGGACGCGAATGGACGTTAACGCGTCGTGACGGTGGTTATGTGTTGCTATCACGTTCGAACCAGTATGCACAAGAGAACACAGTATTTGATTTCTCTGAACGTCAATCTGCATATCCGTATTATCAAGTAGGGCAGTGGCAAGTAAGCGGAGACACGTTGCTTTTTACTGAAGATATTGATGGCAGTGAGCAATATCGCGCCGTGGTTGTTGATTTACTCTCTGGCCAATCTACGGAGCTGGCAACGCACGTCGATAGCGGTGTATTGCTTTCACCTGATGGTAAGATGGCTTACCTCGTTTCGAAGGAAATGCGTACACAGCGACCTCATAAGATCCTACGCATCTCCACTGAATCTTTGGCTAAAACCGTTGTATGGCACGAATACAAATCAGATTGGTTACTTTCTTTCTACCGTGCGGCAGATAGCCGTTACGTGGTACTGCAAAGCAACAACGAGTCAACCACAGAGCAGAAGCTTGTTGATCTAGAAACGGGCACCGTAAGCGATTCACTAAGAGTGCCGGAAGCGGGCGTGGAATATTACGCGGATGTGGCGAAAGGGCGCGTTTACATCAACAGCAACCTTGAAGGTACATTTGCACTTTATCAAACCGATCTAGCACCTCTTAGCGCAACATGGCAACGCTTTACGACCCCTCGTGAACCGCTTGACCAGTTCTACCTTTATGATGCAGGAGTTGTGGCACTCAGTAAGCCGAACAACGTAGCGACATTGACGGTGTATTCATACCAAGGTCAGGAAAAAGTGATACTGCCATTGGAACAGGATGGCAATGTCGCTTGGTTGAGCACGTTGGGCGATTTTGAATCAAACAAGATTCGTATACGAAGCATGTCGATGACTACGCCTCCTCAGTGGGAAGAGTTCGATGTAAAAACGCTGACTAAAGCCTTGTATTCTCAAGATGCTTACCAAGATTTTGATAGTCAACGTTATGTCTCCCAACGCATTTTTATCAATCACGATGGTGTTTCTGTCCCGGTCTCTTTGGCGTATCGCAAAGACAAATTACACGCGAAATCACCCGTGATGATTTACGGTTATGGCGCATATGGTTTTACGATGAAACCGTACTTTATGCCTCAAGTCATAAGCTTGCTCGACCAAGGCGTGATTTACGCTATTGCCCATGTCCGTGGCGGTGGGTACTTTGGTGATGAATGGCACGAACAAGGCCGTGGTGTGCGAAAAGCCAATTCTATTGGTGATTTTGTCGCGTCCGCGAAGGCGCTGCAAACATTCGAACGTGGCAATAGAGAGGTTTTCGCCATCGGTTCTAGTGCTGGTGGCACGTTGGTGGCCGGAGCGGTTAATCAAGATCCTAAATTGTTTTCAGGTGTCGTACTCAAAGTGCCTTTTGTTGATGTGGTTGCAAGTATGTCGGATACCTCACTTCCTCTTACCACACAGCAGTATGGCGAATGGGGTAACCCAACCAAATCTGAGCAACTGGCGCTAATGAAAGCGTACGATCCAATTCTCAACATTCATAAAGACGCTTACCCACCCATGCTGGTTCAAGTCGGTTTGATCGATCAGCGCGTGCCTTACTGGGAAGGTGCCAAGTATCTCGCCAAGGTTTCCGCGCTAAGTGAGCGCGACGGGCCGTACTTGTTGCAGACCGATTTTAATTCGGGCCACCAAATGGACCCACGACAAGCGCAAGAACAACAAGCAAAAGAATACGCCTTTCTTTTATCACTAATTAAAACATCTAAAGCGGAGCAGTAAATGAAGCTTACCCCAGTGTCAGCGGCAGTACTTTCGGTACTAGCTGCCAGCCAAGTGCACGCCAAATCTGACGTTTTCTCTATGGAAGAGGTCGTGGTGACGGCGAATCGGATTGAACAACCAATGTCTGAACTAGCAGGCAGCGTCGCAGTTGTCACTAGCGAAGAGATTGAACAAAAGGGCGAAACAGAGCTTTATGATGCGCTGCGTCACGAACCTGGGGTAAGTGTGTCGGGTGGCGCTGGGCGTCCACAAAACATCACGATTCGAGGCATGACGGGTAACCGCATTATGATCATTCGTGACGGCATTCGCTCAGCAGACGGTTTTGGTGCGAATGACAGCAATGACAAAGTGGGCCGCGATACGTTTGATCTTTCTAATTTGGAATCATTAGAAGTAGTGAAAGGGGCGAGCTCCTCAGTCTTAGGTTCTGGTGCTATCGGTGGCGCTGTGATTCTAAAATCCAAACAGCCGGGCGAGTTTTTAAAAGATCGTGACTTTTATGTTGACGCCACGGGCACGTACACGGGGATTAGCAATAAATACAAAGGCGCGAGCAATCTGGCATTTCGTTCTGGCGACACGGAAAGCTTAGTCAACGCGGCGTATTGGCAAGGTGAAGAGACGCGTAACTTCAGCCAAGATTTGTACAACCGCGATTTGGATGGTTACAGCGCGTCATACGCCATCAATCATTTCTTCAATGATGAAGTGATGGTCAAAGCGCGTGCCGAACTTTATCGGCAAGACCAACAACGCCTGGAAGGTTCGCCATCTATACAGAAGGATGGCAAATGGCATATCGAAGACTTCGCAGAAGATGAATCGACAAAAGAGTACAGCGCTTATGTTGGTGCAGAGGTCACACCGATTAATCCAACTTGGTTCGAAGAGTTAGATACAAAGGTCTACTGGCGCCACACCGAAGTGGTGGAAGACACCAACCGTTTAATGCGCCAAGTTGACCACAATGGTTTGACTGTTAGACGTCGCGAGCTAGAACACAAAACCTTCATTGACGAAACAATTGGCTTCCGTGGTGATTTCACCAATACGATTTATGCTGCAAATGCTGAGCACCAATTGGCTTACGGTATCGAGCTTTCTACTGACTATTATGAACGCACAGATAGCGATTCCAAGATTGATTGGAACGGGGTAACGCCTTCGACCAAACAACCTTTCGCTCCTGCTCGTGCTTATAACATTGGTCTGTACGTTCGAGACATGGTGGAGCTGGATAAATGGACCATTACAGGCGGCCTGCGCTTTGATGCGCACCGTCTAACACCGGACGGTGAGGGTGAAGTGGGCGGCTTCCCATTAAAAGACATGGATAGCTCAGAGGTATCTCCAAGCCTATCGATTTCTCGTGAAGTGTTTGCCAATAACATCGCTTATGTATCTTATAACCACGGTTATCGTGCTCCGGAATACGACAAAGCGTATGGCTTCGTAAACCATGATTTTGTGCCGCTAACGCCGTTTGTCATTGCACCGAACATGGACCTAGAGGCTGAAACTTCGGACTCGTTTGAAATCGGTAACAAATTCGATAATGGCCACGCGCAACTTTACGTTTCTGCGTTTTACAACAAGTTCCAAAACTTCATCGATGTTGTTACCACAGGGCAAGATAACTTCGGTAACTACATCAAGCAATACCAAAATTTACACGGTGTTGAAACCTACGGCGCGGAGCTTTCTGGTGCGTATGCTTTCACATCGTCTTGGAAGCTAAGTACCAAGCTTGGTTATGTTGACGGAAAGGACGCCGAAGGCGAGTACGTTCGTAGCATCACACCTTTCGAGGGCAATGTTGGGCTGAACTATCAGCAGCAAGACTTTAATGCGTTCGTGACGTGGAACTGGGCTGGTTCGATGGATCGTGTGCCGAGTTGCCAAACGTCACTTGGACAAAAGACCGAGTGCGCACAAACAGATTCATGGAACACGTTCGATTTGGGGGCAAGTTACCAAATCACCAAAGATTTTCGTTTGAGTGCGACCATCATCAACCTGTTCGACAAAGAATACATTCGCTACCAAGACGTTGCTGGCATAGCAGATGAGAGCAAACGCTACTCAACGGAACCAGGTCGTTACTTTACGGTTAACGCGAAGTACATCTTTTAGTAGGAGCCCTGCATGAAACTCAAACTTTTGGCGCTTTCTCTTGCGTTGGCAGGCGTTCAAGTGACGAACGCTGCCGAGTGGGATTACCCTAGCGCGGCTATTACGGTCACGAACCAAGCCGAAGCGCTGCGCTATTTACAAGCCAATTACGCTAGCGCTGGCGAACTTAAGTTTCGCTATCAAACTCGTTCTCAGCTCGGAGATCATTACAACTTTGATGTGTGGGTCGATGGACAGTATCAACCGCAACGCACCATTGTGCTGTCGACTAACCAAGACAGCCAAGTTGAACGTATTTTCAAAAGCCTTGAAGATACGGTGATTCGTAATGGTGAGGCGATGCCAGCCGGAGAACTGGAACTGCCTGTTCGATTGGAAGTGACCGAGCCGCCAGCATTGAGCTCTGGTGAGTTAGTGACGGTTCCCGTCTCACTCTTTGATCCTGATTTACGTACAATGCAACAACAAGCTGCGCCTGATTCTGCTTGGAATTCGTTAGAGGATTATCCGCAGCCACTTCAATATGTTGAGAAGCAGATTCAAGTTTTGCAGTCCGGGGGCAAGTTCTACCTAGCCAACGAGCGCGTTAAACAGGTGGATGCACTTGCATTACTGTCTTCACCTGCGGTAGGTGCGGAGCCTGTGCGTGATACAAGCAGTATTTTGCCGCCTGAGGGGGTTCAATCTTTTGCGGATGTAAAAGCGATGCAAAGCGCTCAACTTGGCGACAATGCCTTTTTGCAGTTGATGGCGTTTTACCATCTTGATAGCTCACTGCAGTACTTATCGAGCTTGAGCTATGACTTATTTGAAGAGCCGCTTCGTTTTGATGGGCGTGGTTTAGCGCTCGACAACTCTTCTTACTACACAGGTTCGCGTGCGCTGATGTTAGGCGTTGGCGGAGTATCTCCAGATGCTGCAGATGCAGATGTGATTTTGCACGAGCTAGGACACGGTATTCACTATCAAATCGTTCCTGATTGGGCGTATGGACATACTGGCGCGATTGGAGAAGGTGTTGGTGATTACTGGGCGGGCAGCGCGAGCTACCGAACACAGTATTTAGATGCAGCTCGCCGTGGCCAAGAATTCGAGTTAGATACGGTGTTCAACTGGGACGGTATGTTCGGAACACGCAAAACAACTCGTAGCTTATGGAACCAAAGAGCGCGTTACTTCGAGAGCTCAGAGTATCCAGCGCACGTTAGTGTGGGCGGTGAACTAGGCGATGAGCTGTGGTCAACGCCATTGTTCCAAGCGCTTAAAGCATCGATTGAACGATACGGTGATGACACCGATAGCGTGTTCCGCGAGTTTGACGCCATTGTTCTTGAAGGCATGTACGGTATTGGTCGTGGTGTAAAAATGCATGATTTGGCGGAGTCAACCGTGTTTGCCGCACGCACTTTGTTCCCAAATAAAGACTATGCCCAATTTCTGACGGACAGCTTCAACAAACACAACTTGCTTAAAGCGCCTTTTCGCGTTCGCTATGACGCTCGATACATCGCACAAGGTCAAGACGTGGGAGTGAGCCTGAGCCAAACTGGCCGCGAAGCGAGCATCAAAGGGCAATGGCAGCTAAATAACGCATCCGTTTTTGACTTTGATGAAACGCTTTCTGACTCGACCTCAATGAAGGTGGCGTTACCAAGCGGTCTGACATGTGGCACGCAATTCGATTCCTCTATTTCATTGGATTACCAATTTGCTGAAGGCTTAAAGACTCACCAGTGGAGTGAAAAGTTGATGCTGGTTAATGGTACGCCAGAGCTCGATATCCAGCCTCAACCAGTGAACTCCGCTTTGCCGGAGCAGGGTGACAGATTGTTCTCTCAGACGCTATCGGACAAGTCACGCACGATTGATGATTCGTTTGCGGTTTACCTGAACATCGAACATGACTCACTGCAGGATCTGCAAGTGACGCTTGTGTCTCCACAAGGTAAATCGGTTGTGCTACTTAGCCATCAATCAAGCAATACCAATGGGTTTAAAGGTTACTTCACCGCTCAGTATGACGAGGAGTTACAAGCACTTGTCGGTCAACCGAGTTGGGGTACTTGGCGTCTCGAAGTATCTGATCGCGTGTTAGGGAACTCTGGGGTGTTGAAAGAGTGGGGTGTTAGTCACTTTGCTCAGTATCAGTGTAGTGCTGATACCACTAAAGAAAGCAGTGGTGGTTCAGGTGGCAGTGGTTCGCCTTGGACCTTGGTAGGACTTTTCCTGCTTTCAATGGTGAGAGTGATTCGTTCTCGTTAATTAAAATCTAAAGAAGACAAAATTTATGAAGTTTCAATATTCTTTCGTTGCTATGTCACTAGCCCTAGCTGGTTGTGGCGGTGGTTCTGGTGGTGACACGTCAACACCGACCTATAATGTAGCTGGCACCATCGTTTCTGCAGGTACACTTCTTGATACGCCAGTATGTATCGATTTAAACCAGAACTACGTTTGTGATACTACTGAACCGAGTGCTAAAACGGATAATGCTGGTAAGTTCTCCCTGACGTCAAGCGACAAGAACATTTTGACTAGCACGATTCTTGCTCAAGTTGATCAAGGCTCAAACCAAACGTTGCGTCTTGCGGCTCCAGGCCAAAACTTAGCAACGGGTAACACGGTCAATGGTGTAACAACGTTGCTAGCAGGTCTTGTAATTGATGGTAAAACCGTTGCTCAAGCTGAAGATATTGTTAAAGCGCAACTCACGGATGCCGGCGTTTCTCTATCTGGTACGGTAATGTCTAACGCAGAAGCCAGCGAGCTAGACAAGCTAGAGCAAAACACGGTTGCGCTATTAGCTGCGATGCAACCACAACAAATGACCAAAGGCGTAGCGCTGCTTGCTCAAAGTCTTAGCTTTCAAGGTAAATCGCTAGCCTCTGATCTTTTGTCTGAAGCGGAAGTGAGTGCATTTGCTGAAGAAATTGCAGCAGTTGCTGAACAAACGGTTGGCAGCAACGATACGGGGGCCGTTCTTCATTTTGCTGATGGCGCTGCAGACGTTGCAGAGGTTCAAGCTTCTTACCCTGGTCAAGATGCGGAATACGGCTTCGACAAACAGGACAAGCAAACGTCGACAGGCGCGGGCTTTAAGTTCGTTAAGCTAGATTCACAAGGCGCTGCTTTAGCTGCAGATGCCACTGAGTGGGCTTGCACTTTGGATGAGCGTACTGGTCTTGTTTGGGAAAACAAGAGTGCGGATGCGAGCTCTATTCAATTTAAAGACCGCCTATTTGCGTTTGAGTCTGAAACATTTAAGCCATTTAGCAAAGATGTAGATCTTGCGGGCTGTAAAGAGGTGGGCGATGAAATTTGTACTACGAGCCAATACGTTGAGTACATAAACAAACAATCGTTATGTGGAATCACTGGTTGGCGCCTGCCTACTTACCGTGAAACTTATGACTTACTAGATTTCGGTGAAAAGACACTATTTGCGCCGAGCACAGAATATGAACCGAACAATGTGTATGGTTTTAATGTCAAATACTTCCCACAGCAAACTTTAGGCAGCCCTTATTTAGAAAAAGGTGCGTTTTGGCATGATGGTTTTAGGTTTACGGAAACATCATCACAGCTCATGGATGGTGAGATTTATTTCCCCGCAATTGTCTCTCGGGGCGCAGATAGAGGGGCCACTTCATTCGTTGAGATTCGCTCAAGCAGTACAAGTGAAGATGCCTATGATTCCTACCAATTCCCAATCCGTCTAGTAGCAGTTAAGGGACAATAAGATGAAGAAACTAATGACCGCGCTATCTCTTGTGTTGGCTTCTCAAGTAGCAATGGCAGCACAAGAGTGTTCGACTGAGTTTGCTAAAACAGCACCTAATACACGTTACACTTATTCAGATAAGGGAACTGTAACTGACTTAAAAACAGGTCTTACATGGATGCGCTGTCCAGTCGGTATGACATGGAATGCAGCAAACGAAGAATGCACCGGAACGCGAGCTACGATGTCATGGCAATTCGCGCTGTCTACGGCCCAACAAATTCGTAATCCGTCCGGTAACCACCCTCTACACAACTTTGCTGGCAAAAAGAATTGGCGACTAGCAAACATTAAAGAGTTGGTATCGTTAACGGAGCAAGCTTGCTATAGCCCAGCGATGAATGGTACAGGCTTTGCGAGCGGTTATACACTGACAGACAAGGACGATATTTTAGGACGTAATATCTGGAGTAACACACCTAATGGTGACGGTAAGCATGTTGCTACTCTTGATACGACTAATGGTGAGGTTTTCAATAGAGATCCATTAGACTCAAGTTTCAAAAGCTCTCTCTTGTTAGTGACAGATGAATAATACTTATTACGTTAATAAAGATTGATAGCTTTGCCTTTATAAAAAGCTCCGCCAGTGCGGAGCTTTTTTCTTTTCTAACCTTTGGCACTTATCGTGTTGAGCAGAATGTTTAAACTTGGAACTGCTTAAGTTGGTGCTTTTGGTTTTCCGCTAAGCCTGAAAGCTCTTGAGCGGCAGAGGCGGACTGCGTAATGCCAGTCACGTTCTGGCTCACTAGTTCATAGATGTTCGTTAAGTTGTTGTTGATATCAGCCGTGACCTGTTTCTGCTCTTCTGATGCGGTCGCCACTTGAGTGTTGATTGAGTTCAGATCGGCGATAGCGTTACTGATATTAGCAAGTGATTGGCTAACTTCTTGTGCCAGAGCTTGGTTGTCTGACAACATGGCTAAGCTAGAGTGCATGCTTTCATTCGCGTGACCAGATTGCTGCTGAAGCTCTTCGATGATGGTTTGGATCTCTTTCGTCGATTCCTGAGTTCGCGCCGCTAACATACGTACTTCATCGGCGACTACCGCAAAGCCTCGGCCACTTTCGCCCGCTCGTGCAGCCTCGATCGCTGCATTCAGTGCAAGCAAATTGGTTTGCTCAGAAATGCCTTCAATCACTTCGATCACGCGACCAATGTGTTCTGATTGATCTTTCAGCGATGTCACGACGGCTGCGGCTTCGTTGAGTTGTTCTGCCATTTTTTCGCTTGCGCGAGTGCTTTCCTCAAACATGCTCAGACTTTGTGAGGTAAGCATGCGTGCTTGATTTGATGCGCTATCGGCTTCTTGTGCATTGGTCGACACTTCAGCTGCAGTCGATTCTAGTTGGTTGATTGCCGAAGCCACTTGCTCAACTTCTTGCTTTTCTTGATCTGAGTTAACGCTGCTTTGAGTCATAACAGTCGCTAACTCGGTCGATGCTGATGCCACATCTTCACTAATTCGAACTAATGCACTCACGGTTTCACGCAGTTTGTCGATGGTTTGGTTTACATCCTGAGCCAGTTGCGACACTTCGTTTTTTCCGATGGCTTCGGCTTTAACCAATAGATTTCCCTTCGCGACTTCTTGCATGGTTCCTTGAAGGTTACGAATCGGTGCAACGATATAGCTGGCTAGTATCCAACTAATAAGCGAAGCAGCACTCAAGATCACCGCAAGTGAAACCGCACTGTAAGTGAGCGTGGTTGAATGCTGTTCGCCATTCGCTTCCACTTCATCGGTGACGATTTGATTCAATTGTTTAGACAGGTTGTCGATGGCGTTGATCATTGCTTCGCCAGCCAATCGATATTCTGCCATCGCAGATTCGTACTTTTGATTGAAATCGGATGTGGTGTAGCCAGAAGAGTGTTTGGTGGTGAGCAGAGGTGTCATGGTGACGCGCGTGAAATCAACATAGTGATCCATGGCTTTGCGCATAGTATTCACTTCGGTTTGAACGCCTGGGAGGCTATCGATGGAATTCAGAAAATCGCGGTTTTTGTTTTGTCGTTCAGACAGTTCTTGGTTGAGAGATTGGACATCTTCGGCTCTAAATAGACTGTAAATGGTTTTGATGCGCATGGCGTAGGTGTTGTCTACGATGGCGCTGAGTTCCTCTTTATGAATGATCAGCTTGTTGGTGGAAGTGGAAACCTTATTGAATGCTTGGTCGAGCTTGCCGATTCCGACGCTCAATCCAATGACGAGTAATACAACGGTGAATAGAACAGGCAAAAAGACCTGAAGTTTAATAGAAAGCGTACTAAGAAATTGACGCATGATTGACCCTCTATCGGTTTGATTATTATCTTTTTTATAAATAAGCATCTCGATTTTAATTGCCACATTCGTCAAATCAATGACTTACTCATATCCAATTGTTATGAAATGTACCAAAATCGATGGAGTTATCATTTTGAACGCGCGGCAATTTATAAAAGCGCTAAGCTAAAAACGGTAGAGGGATCAGTCGCGGAATTAATATACAGAAATGACAACGTGTCATAGAGGGTTCAACTAAGTGAAACACAACTGTCATATTCAAATTCTAAAGTGAGCACCGTTCAAGTGAAACACAACGGCAATAAAGCCACTTAAGGAAATTGTGATGAAAAAGACAGTAATCGGTGCAATCGCACTTCTAGGCGCAATGGCAGTGACTCCTGTTTCTGCTAAAGAAACTATCTCTGCAGTGGGTTCTAGCAGCGTAACTCCACTGATGGAAGTTTTCTCTGAAACGTACATGAAGAAGAACCCTAACGTATTTATCGAAGTTCAAGGCCCTGGTTCTTCAGCTGGTGTTAAAGCAGCAAAAAATGGTTCAGCAGACCTTGGTATGTCTTCTCGTAATCTAAAAGACTCTGAAAAAGAATCAACACTAATCGAAGAAGTGGTTGCTCGTGATGGTATCGCAGTGGTTGTTAACCCACAAAACAAACTGCCTGGCCTAACAGCAGAGCAAGTGACTGCAATCTACAAAGGCGAAGTATCAAACTGGAAAGAAGTCGGTGGTGCAGACAAGCCAATCGTAGCAATTACTCGTGACACGGCTTCAGGTACTCGTGGCGCATTTGAAGACATCATGTCTCTTAAAATGAAGATTTCTGGTAAGAAGGTATCAGCTATCTCTCAACGTGCTCAAGTTGCAAACGGTAACGGCGCACTAAAAACAATGGTTGCATCTAACCCATACGCAATCGGCTACATTTCTCTTGGTACTGTAGACAACACTGTTAATGCTCTAGCAATCGACGGCGTTGATGCAACGGTAGCTAACGTGAAAAACGGTTCTTACAAAGTAGCTCGTCCATTCCTTGTGCTTTACAAAGAAGGCAAGCCATCAGCTGAAACGCAAAAATTCCTAGACTGGATGCTAACTGAAGATGCGCAAAAGCTAGTTGACCAAAACGGTTACATCTCAGTTAACTAATTCTATCGGGACTCTTAAGTTTGCTCAGCCCACCATTTAGGGCTGAGCCTTTTCTATCCATAGTGTTCACCGGCAAAACGCCCAGAACCGTGAGATTTTTTAAATGACCATCGCAACAAATAGTGAAAAGCTTATGAATACTGACGCTAAAGCTATCAGCAAGCCCGGCCTGCGCGAGAAACGTCGCGTAGACTGGAAAGAGCGTATCTTCCACGGCTTGTTCCTAACCAGTGCCGTTATCGGCATCGTCTCATTAGCCGTTATTGCTTACTTTATTGTTCGAGAAAGTATCCCGGCATTCCAAGAAGCTGGTGTATCGGGCATCGTTCTTGGACAAAACTGGCTGCCGCCTGCACTTTACGGTGTTGCGACAATGATTGTTGCATCTATTGTATCGACGGCAGGTGCGGTAATCGTCGGTGTGCCAATTGGTGTGCTGACGGCTATCTTTATTGCCGAAATTGCACCAAAGCGTCTTGCGGATATTATTCGTCCTGCAGTTGAGCTTTTGGCAGGTATCCCGTCTGTGGTTTATGGTTTCTTTGGTTTGGTCATCATCGTACCGCTGATTCAAAACATCTTTAATGTCCCTGCGGGTAACACGATTTTGGCAGGTATCATCGTGCTTGGTGTGATGATTCTACCGACCGTAATCACGGTATCTGAAACGTCTATTCGAGCTGTGCCTCGTGCATACAAAGAAGGCTCTTTGGCACTTGGCGCTTCGAAAATCTACACAATCTTCAAATTGCTCGTTCCAGCGGCTCGTTCAGGGATCATGACGGGTGTGATTTTGGGTATTGGCCGTGCTCTAGGTGAGACAATGGCGATCATCATGGTGATGGGTAATGCACCTGCTATGCCAGAAGGCATCCTAGATTCGGCACGTACGCTAACCGCAAACATCGCGATTGAAATGTCTTACGCAAGCGGTATTCACGCCAACGCTCTTTACGCCACCGGTGTTGTACTTCTGGTCTTCATCATGTCGTTGAACGCTGTACTTCTTTACCTAAACCGAGAAAAAGCGAAGTAATCGCTCGTTAAAGGTGACTATTATGGATCGCGCAAAACTAAAACAAGCTCGCCAGTTCAAAGATAACGTCTTTAACGCTTTGGTTTGGATTTCGGCAGCACTAACGGTAGGTTTTTTGTTCTGGATTATCTGGTACATCCTATCAAATGGTCTACAACACGTAGATTGGAACTTCATTACTGATAACTACACACGTACTGGTGAAGAGCACGGTATCTTCCCGATGATCGTCTCGACCATCTACATGGTTATCGCATCCATCGCGGTAGCGGCGCCACTGGGTATCATGACGGCAATCTACTTAACCGAATACGCGAAAGTCGGTAGCCGATTGGTAAAGATTATCCGATTCTGTACTGAGTCGTTGGCGGGTATCCCATCGATCATCTTCGGTCTATTCGGTATGACGTTCTTCGTGGCAATTCTTGGCCTGGGCTTCTCGATTCTGTCGGGTGCACTGACTCTAAGTATTCTTATTCTGCCAGTGATCATCCGTACTACGGAAGAAGCACTAATGGCAGTGCCTCAAACGTATCGTGAAGGCTCTTACGGCCTTGGCGCTTCGAAAATTTACACTATCTGGCGTTTGATTCTTCCGAGCGCAATGCCAGGTATCTTAACCTCGGTCATTCTAAGTATTGGTCGTGTCATTGGTGAGTCTGCTCCTGTATTTCTGACAGCAGGCATGGTTGCTCGTATTCCAGATTCTCTGTTGGACTCCGGTCGTACATTAACCGTTCACCTATACAAACTGACTACCGAACTGTTTACCGTTGAAGAATGGAATCAGGCTTACGGTACCGCAACAGTGCTTATCGTGGTTGTTCTTCTGATCAACATGGTAACGAAACTGATTGCTAGACGTTTTAACACCGCAACTTACTAACAACACTAATTAAGAACGCACGTTAAAAGACACGAATTCAAGATTTAAGAGATTAAGAAAATGAACAAATTTGATATTGAAAACCTAGACTTATTCTACGGTGAAAACCAAGCACTGAAATCGATCAACCTACCAATTCCAGTTCGCCAAGTAACGGCGCTTATCGGTCCGTCAGGTTGTGGTAAATCAACGCTTCTACGTTGTTTGAACCGCATGAACGATCTAATCGAAGGCGTGAAAATAACGGGTAAATTGGCGATGGACGGCGAAGACATTTACGGCAACATTGATGTCGCGGATCTTCGCATCAAGGTTGGCATGGTGTTCCAGAAGCCAAACCCATTCCCGATGAGCATCTACGAAAACGTGGCTTACGGCCTACGTGCTCAAGGTATCAAAGACAAGAAACACATTGACGAAGTGGTAGAGCGTTCACTACGCGGCGCAGCACTTTGGGACGAAGTGAAAGATCGTCTGAAGTCACACGCATTTGGTCTATCGGGTGGTCAGCAACAGCGTCTGTGTATCGCTCGTACGATCGCGATGGAGCCGGATGTGATTCTGATGGATGAACCAACGTCGGCACTTGACCCAATTGCGACACATAAAATCGAAGAATTGATGGAAGAGCTAAAGAAGAACTACACCATCGTTATCGTGACCCACTCAATGCAACAAGCGCGTCGTATCTCTGACCGCACTGCGTTTTTCCTAATGGGTGAACTGGTTGAGCATAACGATACTCAAGTGATCTTCAGCAACCCTCAAGATGACCGTACTCAAGGCTACGTAAATGGTGATTTCGGTTAATTCGCCATATTTACAAGCATAACTAAATAACTATAAGCGATGGTAACTTTGCCCCTCTTTTTGAGGGGCCTTTTTCTTTTCAAGCTGCAGATTTATAACACCAACCTATACCAATAATTCTTGCAAGGAAGCACAAATATCCCCCCTTTTTATAGAACATGTAACTTATGTGAAATACGGTTATAAAAGTGCTGAAGAGCTCTCGAATGTGAAACTAAGTCTGATAATTTTGCGAATGACTTAACAGCTCAAATTTGATTGTATTGATTGCATATGATGGCCTAAGTAGTTTTTTATCGAGAATAAAAAAGTAGATTAGGTTGGTAGGGTGAGTTTAAGAAGTTTTACAAGAAAAGTATCTTCAACGAGGGATCATCGCTTATTAGCGGAGGCGATATTTGATCATTTAGAGAGTTTGTTCTCCCCTCAAGCCTTAGCCATTTTTGAAGATCCTTCAATCAATCCCCGTTATTCTGTGAGTTTCTCTCGCGGGGAGCTTTACCCAATCCAAAGCTATCCTGACAGCTTCTGGGAGTGGGCGAGTCAGTTTGACACTTCTGAAAGCATCATTCCTCTGGCGATCAATACTTGTAACTGGAATCACACCCAAGATTTAGGTGGAGATAGTTACATAATGATGCTCGATAACACGCCTATCAAACGCACCTACCTACTGATTCAGTCTGTTCATGCTCGCACGGCACACAATATCTATGAAGAAAGCTATGATGCAATGCAGCTTGCAGCGGCGCGTTGGCAGTGCATTCGCGCCGAGAAAAATGCGTCGCAAGAGATGAGACACAGAGACATTCGTGAAGCGCAATATGTCGATGAAATTAACCAACGCGAGCGCTTTATCGAGAACATGAAGTTAGTTCAGCAAGTTGCTCTCGAGATCTCCAACCCTGATTCCTTAAAAGATTTGTATTACAAAGCCGTCGAAGCGCTACGTCAACGGTTGGGGTTTGATCGCTCCACACTGATGCTTTTGGACATGAAAAAGCGTAGTTTCAGTGGAACGTACGGCACGGATGAATCAGGCATCACCATTGATGAGTTTCACACGCAATACGATTTACACCAACTGAGCGAAGAATACATCGCTGCGCTGTCAAGCCTTGAGAGCAACCTAGTGATCGTGGAAGATGCGCCGATATACACAGCTGGTAAAGTGGTTGGGCAGGGGTGGAACGCGATGTTGATTCTACGTGATGGCAATGAGCCATTTGGTTGGTTCGCGCTTGATAACTTTATTCATCGCAAGCCGATAACAGCGTATCAAAAACAGATGTTGGACTCGTTTGGCTCCCTTTTCTCACAAATTTACATTCGAAAGCGCCAAGAGCAGAACGTGCGTATGTTGCATTCAAGCATGGTTGAGCTATCACGCTGTACAACCGTCAGTGATGTATGTAAATCGGCCGTCACTTTTGCCATCAAAAATCTTGGTATTGATCGGATGGCGGTGTTTTTGACCGATGAAAACTGCTCATACATGCAAGGTACTTGGGGGACTGACATTCAAGGCAATGTAGTGGATGAGTCTTATTTCTTTGGTGAGACACAAGACTTTTCGTTGATCAATTTAGCTCGCGCCGTACCTAGTGAAGTTGCATTTGAGGAATCCGTTCCTATTTATCATGACTGTAATATTGTCGGCTTTGGCTGGGCTGCGATGACGGTTTTGACTTCGAATAGCAGCGGGCCCATCGCCTTTATTGCCGTTGATAACTTATTGACGCGCGCGCCGCTGACTTCTCAGCTACGTGAAGTGATTCGTATGTTCGCTTCCAGTCTAGCGGAGGTTTTGCAGCGCACTCAAGCGCAAGAGGCGATTCGCGGATTAAACGAAAACCTGGAGTTAGAAGTACAGAACCGAACCAAAGAGTTGGAAGAAGCCAACCGACAGCTTGAGGTGCTTTCTAAACTTGACCCTCTGACACGTCTTGGCAATCGCCGTATGTTAGAACATGTGATGCAGAAATATTGCGCGCTAGAGTGTGAGGAAGCGATGTTCTTTGGTCTTATCCTGATTGATATTGATCACTTTGGCTTGTTTAACAATCACTATGGCCATCTCGAAGGGGATATCGCACTAATGCGCGTGGGTCATATCTTGGATCATCATACCAAAGGTGAAGACGAGGTTTTCTGTCGCATTGGTGGAGAAGAGTTTGTGTTACTAATGATCGGCTCTGATCAAGAGGCGGTAAAGCAGAGAGCGGAACGTATTCGTCAATGCATTGAAGATGAAGGCATCAAACACCAACACAACCCAGAAGGGGAGTTGCTCACTGTGTCAGTCGGTTATTCTTGCTACAAAACGAAAGGCAAAGACTTTAATTTCGACCATCTGTACCAGTTGTCGGATAAGGCTCTCTATCAAGCGAAGAGCCATGGTCGAAATTGCGTAAGGCGATATGAGTACGAGCATCAAGCTTTTGTTGAATAAGTGATGCTCATAACATCAAAGTTACTGAGACAATTTGGTTGATTTTTAGATAAAACTGTTAAAGTGTGTTTGGTCGCACAAGAAAAATGGCAGCTCTCGTGAGCTGCCATTTTGCTTTATAGTTTTTCTAGCTGGTGGTCGGTTTTCGTTACGTTTGCTTTGCTAAGGTTTTGAATTTTTGCCAGTAGCGAGTCTGGACGCCAAGGTTGTTGATTGGCACTAAAACGCGCTTGGTTCATAGCATCAAGTTCTTGTTTTACGGCTTGCGCATCACTAGGGCTTAATCTGTCTCGGTGAGTGTTTAGATACTCGTTTACTGAGCGTTCAATTTTAGCAGCGTCCCCTTCATTGATGACTTTTTTCAACGCATCAACGCAAAGAGGTTGCTCGGTATTCGAAACCGTTTTACTCGCCGTCATAGGACGCTTCTTCCATGCCCAAATCGCGATTCCTAACGTCGCCACCCAAAGCCCAGCGAAAACAAAGGTCAGGGTTTTCCAGAGACTGCTCACTCCACCGTTTGGTTCGGGACTGATGGCTGACTCAGGTGGTGTTGGCAGAGGCGATTCCGGCAACGTGATAAGCCCGGTGTCACTTTGCTCTATTTCTAATTGTAGCTCTGGTAACGTCGCTTTTTTCGCTTCATCATTTTGGCTGTCCCACCAGTTCAAATGGTATCCCGGCAAGGTATATGACCCAGCCTCAGTGGGGATAATGACTTGCTTCACTGTCATGATAACGGTGCCATCTCTCGCGCTGTCGAATTGAGGCTGTTCTGGGTAGACCCGCAGCGAACTTGGATAATCAATACTTACTCGTGGAAGGTATTCGGCTTGTGTTCCGCGAGCTTTAATTTGAATGGTTCGAGTGAGTGAAGAGCCCTGTTTGACAGTGTTGAGCGCATTAACCGACAGAGGATTACCTTGATCGTCTTGCCAGCTCTGCGTCATTTCTAACGCTGAAGCTGGAAGCCATTCCCCTTCAAATTCGCTTGGAATTGGTTTTACCTCGATAGGCATTTGCTCAGCTTTGGTGTTGATTGGCATGATCTTGGTAGAGCCCGTCAAGCTGTCGCCATAAATGTAAGAGCCTGTCAGTCTAGGACCTATCAAGGTGTAAGTACCCGGCTGATTCGCCGTTAAGCGAAACGACTGTTCAATGACCGCTACTTCTAATCCATTTAAGATCTTTTGTCCCTGCTGTAAGCCACCAATCGCTTCAAGCTTCATGCCTTCAATCTGTGGAGGCACAATTTGTGGGTTATCAAGACGGCGGGTATCTGCTTTGATCAAAAGCTGCATACGTAATGTCGCAGATTGTTGAGGGTACAGCGTGCTGTTGTCGACACTGATATTAAAGCTAAATAGGTCATCGAGATTGGGTTCAGCTTGGCTTGCGGTGACACGAAGCTTTATTGGCTCCGTTCTCATACCATCTGCGGAAAAGCTCGGAATAGTCAGAACACCTTCTTTCATCGGCGCAATCGAGATACTCCACTCAGTACGTACAGATTTTCTTCCGTTAATGTTATTGCTGGAGCGCCCATAACGAGGTTGACCCAAGAAAAAGTCGTTCTCAAGTACATTAAAGTCAATTGCATCTGAGCCGAGCTCAGTATCTGCCATGATTCTGAGGTTGATCACTTCATTCTTAGCAACTTGTGTTTTATTGACGCTTGCTTGAAGCGTCTGTGCCATCACCGAGAAGCTGGATAATAGGCTGGCCACAAGAATAAAGATCAGTTGTACGCCTTTGTTCATCACGGGCTTACCACTCCTTTTGAGATTGTTGTGGAGGTTGTTTTTGTTGAGCTTGAAGTTGCATTTGTGCACGAATCAAAAAGCTTGGATCGCGAGCGCTTTCGACTGCTTCTAGACGACGGAATTCAGGATCATCCCGATGCGTGTTTTTTGGCTGCACTTGAGCATGCATTGGTTCACCTTGTTCCTGAGCCTGCTTTTCACCTCGTTTCGGTCGATGTTGCTCTGTTTTTTGCTTTTCTGTTTTATTTTCAGATTCTTGCTGATTTTGTGACTGTTGTCCTTGCTCTTCCTTCTCACCGTTTTGAGACTTTTGTTGCTGTTGCTGTTGCTGTTGCTGTTGCTGTTGCTGTTGCTGTTGCTGTTGCTGTTGCTGTTGCTGTTGCTGTTGCTGTTGCTGTTGCTGTTGCTGTTGCTGTTTCAGCTTCTGTTCCACAACCGACAAGTTTTTCTTTGCAGCTTCAAAGTTGGGCTTTTCTTCAAGCAGTTTTTTATAAAGCTCTGCCGCTTCTTCTAATTGACCATTTTGCGCCAGAGAGTTGGCAAGGTTATAGCGGCCGTTAGGAGAGGCGTCATGAGAAAATGCTTCGATAGCGGCTTCGTAGTCACCTTTTTGGTAACTGGCTGCCCCTTTCCAGCTTGGGTTTGTAAATAGATTTTGCGCCTGTTCATACTCACCTTGCTTGTAGAGTTCCGCTCCTCGTTGGTCGGCATTTAAGAACGGATTTGCTTCGGCGTGTTGTGTCCAAGTCATAGGTATTATTGTTGCCACAAACATCCAAATCAGGCCGCGTCGGAACAGTAAAGCTGCAGGCAGAAGTAACAGCGGCAGCAACCAAAAGCCACCGTTTAAGCGAGAGTCAGTGCTCACTTCTTCACTCTGCTTGGCCGAAAGTTGACTGCCAACGTTGTTCGTAAAGGCTGAAATGTTCTCAACATCGCGATTGGTGTGCTGAATAGGAACAAAAATTCCACCTGTTTTCTTTGCTAGTATTTGTAAATTCTTCAGATTTGTTTTCGCTACGACTGTTGTGCCTTGTGCAGTTTTTAAAAGAGAACCATCGAGTAGGGCGATGGGAGCACCATTAGCGGTTCCTACTGCAAGAACAGAGATCCGAATGTTTTTACCTTCGACTAAATTCAACGCGCGAGACAGTTCTGACTCATCAAGGTCATCAGCTAACACGATGATGTCGCCTTGTTGCACACCTGCTTGAGAGAACTGGTTGAGCGCTAATTCAATTGCGGAAGGCAGGTTTGCCCCTTGAAAAGGCATTAGCTCTGGTGACAAATTCTCGATAATGCCGGCAAGCGTACTGGAATCAGTCGTCAGTGGACTTAAGTTATAGGCATCGCCAGCGTAAGCAATAAGACCCGTAGCCCCTTCTTTCCATTTAGGAAGTAAGTCCAGCGCCTTATAACGTGTTTGCGCGAGTCGATTAGGCTTGATGTCCGTAGCGAACATCGAGCGAGACATATCAAGTACTAAAATGCGGTTTTGGTTTAATTCAAAGCTTGGGCGAGCGTTGGATTGCCAGCTTGGTCCCGCTAGCGCAATACAGGCAATGGCCCAAGCTACGCCCCAGAGAATAAAATAGTGTTTGGACTGCGTGTTTTGTCCGAGCACTTTAGCTAGGTGAGGGGCAATCAGTGTCGATTTTTTTGCTCTAAATTTGTGATTGAGCAAGAGCGCAATAGGGATTGCGATGAGCCCCAAAAGCCAAGAAGGGTTAAGGAAAATAAACTCAGCCATGTTTTCTCCTCAGTAGGAATAACAATACCGACAGTACGAATGCAGCGCTTAATGGGTATGGGAACCATTCTGACTGCGGACGCCAAGTTTGCGTGTCGCTTGACACGGGCTCGAGCTGGTTGATCGTGTCGTAGATCTTTTCGAGCTGATCAGTATCTCGTGCTCGAAAATATTGTCCACCAGTCATCTCTGCCACTTTAGTTAGTGTTTGCTCATCCAAGTCGGCTGCGGTGTTAACCTTGCGAGTCATGAAAAACTCTTTCACCATCATTTCACCAGCACCTACGCCTACGGTGTAAATGGTCGCTTTGTATTTTTTTGCGATTTCCGCTGCTTCGAGCGGTTCGAGCACACCGGCTGTGTTGCTGCCGTCACTAAGCAAAATCATGACTCGTTGCGGAGCATCACTGTCTACAAAAGTTTTCGTGCCTAGACCAATGCCATCACCAATGGCGGTTCGTTGACCAACCAAGCCGATGACGGTTTGATTAATCTGCTGCATGACGGTTTTACGGTCTGCAGTGAGTGGCGTTTGCAAATACGCGTGATCGCCAAACAAAACAACCCCGAGACGGTCACCTTTTCTTTTTGCCACGAAATCCGATAGAACTTTTTTGACAGCGGTGAGGCGGTCGATGTATTCGCCGTTGAGCTCCATGTCTTCTTGCTGCATCGAGCCAGATAGGTCGACGACTAACATCAAGTCCCGATATTTGGGTTGGAACTCAACTGGATCACCAAACCAAACTGGACGCGCACAAGCAATGATAAGAAGAACCCAGATCGCCATTGATAGTGATTTTTGCAGGGCTTGTCTAGGCTTGCTGCCATTCTCATTAGTTGGTAAGTACGCCAATTTGATCTCGGCTTGTTGAGATTCTTGTGGCAGGAGCTTGTATACCAGCCAGGGGACAGGCAGCAAAAATAGTGCCCACCACCAGACAAATTCAATGTTTAGCCATTGGGCAAGATCGGTTATGAGTGTTTGCTCAGTCACGGTTATTTGCCTTTTTCTTTGGTGGCAAAGCGTGAGTTATCCAAAAGACACAATCATCGACCAAGCTTTGATGATTTTCTTGAGAGGATTTCTGATACAGCGCTTCTTGCCACTGATATTGTTTGTCTACGAATCGAGTTTCTTTGGTATGGCTATCGAGAAATTCATACCAAGCGATTCCAGTTAATGGCGCGATTTCTTCACGCGGAAAGTAACTCAATGCCGCCTGACGCAATATTTCTAGAGCAGAGGAAGGGGTATGAGGTGTGACAGATTGAGTTAAAAGTTTTAAGGCTGCCTTTTGCGCGCGTAGGCGTTTTTTACGCCATTTCGTATAAAGATAAATGCTGAAAACGAAAAGTACGGTGGCCGCAAGCACTGCCCACCATCCCCAAGCGAGCGGAAACCAATCCGGAGCGTTTGGTAAAATCAGAGGTTCAAGGTCTAGGCTTTGGTTGTTTGTTGTCATTATTATTACTGCTTAATAAATGCTGCTTGTACAGTTTGTTAGCTTAATTGTGAAATCAAGGGCCAACCACTTGATAGCGTGTTAAATGGAATCGCCATCGAATGGCATTGCTGTTTAATGGTTTCTTGGTGTTGAGTAAAGTGTGTTTCGAGTTCCTTTCTTTGGCCCTTGGAGCCAAAGTTGAACCATTGACTACGTTGTCCATCCGAGGCTTTTACTTGACCTCTAAAGTTTGTTTCACCTCTTTCTAAAGGATCATAAAACTGAATAGCCCTCACACTGTTGTGCTGTTTTAGTCGACGTAACTGCGTCAACTCTGCTGCGCTTATGTGGGCAAAGTCGCTGAGCATAATCAGTTCGCTGCCCTTAGGTGTCAGTGTATGAAGTGTTTCTAACACCTGAGTATACGGCAGTGTACGAGCCTCGTTGTTGGCAGTACGAGCCACCTGCGCGTTATGTGTATCGACGATAGCATTAAGAATCCGCAGCCCCTGTTTTTGTAGAGAGGAAGGGCGAAACTCAAAACATTGATGTCCATCGTCAATCACCGCACCGATGCGATCCTTTTTAGCCAAAGTGAGCCAAATCAACACGCTGGCAAAGTGAGCCAATTGAACCGACTTAAGCATATACTTAGACCCAAAATGCAGGCTAGAACTCAGGTCAAGGTAAAGAATCACAGCTTGCTCTTTGTCTTCTGCAAATAACTTTGTGTGCGCTTTCCCTGTACGAGCAGTTACCCGCCAATCAATACTGCGGATATCATCGCCAGGTTGGTATTGGCGTACTTCCATAAAATCCATGCCTCGCCCTTTTTGGCGGCTGGTATGGTTACCGCTCATTTGCGACCAGATACTTTGTGCTGGTGGCAACCAACGTACAGATTGAGTGCGGTATTGCAGCAGCTCTTCAAGGGTTAATGTCACCCCATTCGCATGAGGTGGCAATGGATGCGTTGTGGACATATCACTCCCTCGTCTTATGCACTGCCAACGAGGTTTAGCAGCTTATCAATGACTTGGTTTGCTGTAATGCCTTCCGCTTGAGCGTGGTAACTCAGTAATAAACGGTGGCGCAAAACCGGATAAGCCATGGTTTGAACATCTTCTGGGGACACAAAATCACGACCTGCAAGCCAAGCGTGCGCACGGGCACAACGATCCAGAGCGATGGTGGCACGTGGACTAACGCCCATTGACAACCACTTATCCAGCTCAGTGTCATATTCGCTGGCTCGACGTGTTGCCATAACTAAACGGACGATGTACTGCTCTATCGTTTCGGCCATATGAATATCCAACACTTCTTTACGCGCAGTGAATATATCTTGTTGGCTTAACATTGGGCGCTCGACGGTAGTTTCGCCTTTTGCTTCACCGCGGTTAATACGCAAGATAGATAGCTCATGCTCCGCATCTGGGTATTCCACTTCTAAATGTAATAAAAAGCGATCTAGCTGTGCTTCAGGTAGTGGATAAGTCCCTTCTTGTTCAATCGGGTTTTGAGTCGCCATGACCAAAAACAACTCTGGCAACGGGTAGGTATGACGACCTGCTGTTACTTGTTTCTCTGCCATTGCTTCAAGCATCGCCGCTTGTACTTTGGCCGGTGCACGGTTTATCTCATCCGCAAGAATAAGAGAATTGAAGATAGGACCAGATTGGAAAGTGAACTCTCCGGTTTCAGGGCGGAAGATATCAGTGCCGGTTAAATCGGCTGGCAGCAAGTCAGGGGTAAACTGAATTCGGTGGAAGTCGCCTTCAACACAATCTGAGAGTGATTTTACTGCACGGGTTTTTGCCAGCCCAGGAGGGCCCTCAACCAAAATATGTCCATCTGCCAAAAGGGCAACAAGCAGTTGTTTGACTAGATCTTGCTGACCAATGATCTGCGACTCTAGGTATTGCTGAAGAGTTTCGAAGTTAGATTTATGCATGCTTTGGACTCTCGATATCCATTTGATTTTTGTGTTGAGTATTGGTCATTTTCCAGATGGAAAAAGTTCCAATGCGCTTTCGCAATTTATCTTTTCAATATTGGGACGCTGCAGAGAATTGCAAGTACTTGCTATCACTGAAAGTTCTTATCTGACAGAGCGTTACATTTATTTTTCATAATATAGTGAGAAATGCCTCTAGTTTTGTATATGTGAGCCGATAAAGTTTCTGTGATGTGCGTGTCATGAGATATGCACCAGATTCCCCTTATGGGGCCAATAACAAGTGATTCTTTTAAAAGGTCCGAATATGTTGAAACTTCATTCCTTGAGCATCAAACAGAAGGTTGTACTTGGTATTACGTTTGCTGTTTTAGCATCAACAATTATCGTTGGTGTTATGGCTCAGCGTCATGCAAGAGATGTGTTGAGCCACCGTCTTATTGATATCGAACTACCTGCGATGCTGCAGCAAATCAATACAGAAATTGACCGCGAAGTTGTAGAGATGCAACAAGCCGCAAAACAGCTCGCAACAAACGAGTTTATTGTCGAAGCTCTATCTAATACAGACCGCGATCCGTCGGTAGAAGTTCAGTTAGTTCAGCAGCTCAATAACGTTAAATCCCAGTACGGACTTAATGATGCGTCGGTAGCCAATCGTCAAACGGCATATTATTGGAATCAAAACGGGTTCTTGCGTCAGCTTAATCGAACTCAAGATGCTTGGTTCTTTGGCTTTACGTCTTCTGGTCAAGAAACGTCAGTGAGCGTTTTCCAAGAGGCAAACGGCGAAGTAAAAATGTTTGCCAACTACCAAGACTTAAATGGTACATCAATGTCAGGTCTTTCAAAGTCGATGGACGACATGGTTGCGCTGCTCAATGGGTTTAAAATTGAAGATACGGGTTATGTGTTCCTCACTAACGAACAGGGTGAGATTCAAATACATCGTCAACAAGGTAAAAACCAAACTTCTATCACCAAGCTATTTGGTAGTGATGCGAGTACACTGCTGAATAAAAACAGCTTCAATTTGATTAATGTGGACTTTGAAGGGCAGGACACGTTTGTTTCCAGTTTGTATGTTCCTTCAATGAATTGGTTTGTCATTGGTGTAGTTCCTGTCGATGAAGTCTTCGCGGACCTAAATGCTACTGCGCAAAAAATGCTGTTTACGACCATCATTGTCGCCGTTGTATTCATTCTGATGGGCGTATGGTTGGCAAATAGTATTACTAAACCAATTCGACTGATTGCCGATCGTTTTACCGACCTTGGGCAAGGTGAAGGCGACTTGGCGCAGCGCATTGAAATTCAGGGTAATGATGAAATTGCTCAGCTTTCAAAAGGCTTCAACGGATTTATTGAGAAGATCCACGCCACAATGAAAGAAGTTGCTTTAACCAGTGGCTCATTAAGTCAAGCCGCAGAAAGTGTTTCGACGAAAGCAACATCCACACATGACAACAGCCAAGAGCAACGTGATCAAACCATTCAAGTTGTTGCGGCGATTAACCAGATGGGTGCGACCATCAGCGAAATTGCATCGAACGCGGCTACTGCTGCCGATACGGCAAATCAGGCTTCTGATAATACTCAAACGGGTCGTGAAGTGGTTATGAAAGCCAAAGAGGTGATTAGCCGCCTAGCTGATGACGTAGAAACGACCAATATTGTCGTCACGCAGCTGGCATCGACAACTAAAGATATTGGCTCGATTCTGGGCGTAATTCGTGACATATCAGAACAAACCAACTTGCTTGCGTTGAACGCCGCGATTGAGGCTGCACGTGCTGGAGAGCAAGGTCGTGGTTTTGCGGTGGTTGCTGACGAGGTAAGAAACCTAGCGTCACGCACAGCTGACTCAACAGAAGAGATCCAACGGATGATCAACCAACTTCAAAGTGACGCACAAGACGCAGTAAGTGCGATGGAAGCGGGTAAAGCGGTCACTATTGAAGGGGTTGCTTCAACCGATGAAGCAGTGGAAGTGTTAGTCAATATTTCTGAGCGAATTACAGACATCTCTGATCGTAATACGCAAGTTGCGACGGCGACGGAAGAGCAATCCACTGTGGTGCATACCATTAACCAAAACATTGAAGAAATCAACGCGATCAATGAAATGACAACGGCAACGGCAGAAGAGCTGGCGGATGCAAGTCGTGATCTTCAAGCGCTCTCTTCACGTCTGGACAAGATGGTTGGTAGCTTCAAGCTATAGAGTTGGATAGAATAGCCGAAGTTTAAAAGTTCACTAACTAAATTTAGGTAAGTACTATGAATGACTTCGAAAAAGAACTAGAGCAGATTTCTCAGGAAGCCGCTCAGGAGCCAGAAGTAAAACTGCCGTCGCTAGAAGAGCAAAAAGCGATCGTCGCTGAGCTAAAAAAGCTGGAAGCAGAAGGTAAGTTGACGCCAGAAGTGTTAGAGCAACACTTTGGTAAATTTAACCAAAAAAACTCTGTTCCAGTTCACTAAGCTAGGGTGAGGTTTCGGCTCTAACGGGCGCGACAAAATCACCAACTCAAATACAAAAAAGGGAGTGTATGCTCCCTTTTTTAATGCCTGAAAAATGCTAATACCTCTTACATACTTGCCACTTAAAAATTATTGACACTTCAATGAGTTATTAATTAGTACTAGTTATTTTCATACTTGACAATACTACTGCTCTATCTAAATCTATTGCGTATTTCAATAAAAGCGACCAAGGGAATGCGATCAGGATGGAGCAACAAAAAACAAGAAATGTCATTTTAATCACGGAGGGCAGTCTGCAGTCATCTCTGCTGAAAGATGTATTGGAGACCAAACTCGGTATTAGTGTTGCTCTAATCACACCAGACTCTCTTATTCACGGAGCGTTAGATTCGCCTTTAGCGTCAGCCATTATTGTTGATTGCAGCGTGATCACTGATGAAATATTTCGGCGTTATTCGGAATTTAAAGAGTCGCAACAGAAAGATACGCTCGAAATCTTAATTAATTGTGATCAATCCATTTCGACTGAAGATCTTTTTGCTTGGCGTACTCTAGCAGGTATTTTTTATACCTCTGATGATATAAAAACGCTGCAAGTTGGGATTGGTAAGGTACTTCAGGGGGATATGTGGTTCAGCCGTAAGTTTTCTCAGCAATATATTACTCACCTTCGTCGCCACTGCAAACCGATAAATAAGAATGTTCCCGCTATTTTGACCAAACGAGAGCAACAAATAATTACCTTTCTCTCTATGGGGGCTTCCAATCAACAAATTGCTGAACAACTATTTGTGAGCGAGAATACGGTAAAGACTCATTTACACAATATTTTCAAGAAGATTGAAGTAAAAAATAGAGTCCAAGCACTTATTTGGGCGAAAGAAAATATTTCGGATAACTCGTTAACAGTGTAATCTCCTTGAAATACTACGTTATTTAATTTAGTGAATTCTTAATCATTACTGTGACCTAAATGTGTTAAAAGTGTTTCTTTTATGAGAAACACTTTTTTTGATTCTCTTTTTAATAACTTTGGAATTTAAAAAAGTAGCAAATAACTTTACTCTGTGGACTAGCACTTACATATCACACTAAGTGCGGACGATTAACGACTAATTTAAGAATGTTAAGTCACTGAAAGTATGAGAAACATTATGGAACAGTATATGGAAAAGCCTGAAGTCCTAATGCTCACTCAACAAAGTTTACAGAGTGAAAACTTTAAGGAAATGCTTTCTAAAAATATAGAAACTAAAATAACGATCATAGATACTAAAAACCCTAGTTATCACGAACTCATTCCGGAACGCTACTTTTTGCTTGTTGATTTTTCAGTTGAGATTCCATCCGAAACTTTAGTTTATTTAAAAGATAGTAATAAAGTGCTAGGAACCATAATGCTTAATTTAGGTTATGACTTAGACACAGAAGAACTCGCCTCATGGCCGCATGTAAAGGGTATATTCGGTCCGGGAGACTCCATGGACAAGGTGTGTCAGGGGTTAAAAGCAATAATAAAAGGAGATAATTGGCTGTCTCGAAGATTACTGGATCAGCTGGTTAATTATTATCGAGGAAAAGAAGCGAATAGCATTATTGAGCCCGCTATCGAGGTAGAGCTTACTCGGCGTGAAATTCAAGTTTTAAAAATGTTGAAAGAAGGAGGCTCAAATATGGAAATTGCTGATTCTTTATTTATCAGTGAGCATACTATTAAATCACATCTATACAATATTTTTAGAAAGTTAGAAGTAAAGAACCGTACGCAAGCAACAAGTTGGGCTAGGCGAAATCTGTAGTACTAGTATTAACTTACTGTAATAAAAAGAAAATACTCTATAAAGTACTAATTTTTATATTTATTATTAAAATGTCAGTCTGAAATATCATCCCATATTCAAACTTATTCCTATTCGGTTGACTATTAGACTTCTCATGTCTGTTACAAATCTACTCAGACATAGAATAAAAGGTCTATTCAATTATTAAGACAAGAGGGAATAAAAATGAGCACAAGTGACAATGACACGTATCTAGGCGATGCAGGTGTAAATAACCAATTTGCTGATTTCGATGGCGGCGATGACTTGTTTATTGGTTTTGGTGGTAATGATTCGTTTGTTGGCGGTGGCGGTAACGATTATGTGATCGGCGGCGACGGTGATGATCGCCTAACTGGTGGTGCTGGTGATGACATCCTAAGGGCTGGTACAGGAAACGATTACCTCGGCGGTGGTACAGGTAATGATTTGCTTTTGGGTTTGTTGGGTGACAACAAACTAAATGGCGGCGTCGGTGAAGATATTCTTGTAGCTGGTTCTGGTGATAATGTTCTAGTTGGCGGCAGCAATGGCGATAAGTTTGTGTTCACGGATAAGTTTGGTGGCCATGGCGAAGCAAAAGTTGTGGATTTCACCATTGGTGAAGATTCTTTGCACATTATTAGCGACTCGGTCACAGACTTCGGTGATTTAAGCTTTAGCTATGATGCTGTAGGTAATGCCGTGTTTACCGATGGTGCTGATCTAACCGTGAAACTCATTGGCGTTACCGAAACTGACATCAATACTTACGGTGCGGATTTATTTGCAATCTAAATGACTTAAATCACTCAGAATGGGATTTAGTTTGTGTGGCTCTGTCACGCTGAGGTGAACTAACTCGGTCATTCTAGAGTGTATTTGAGGCTGTCTTAAGTTAGGTGCTAGCTTTTGCTAGCGCCTACATTTTCAATTTAAACGGAAATAGTCGTGCAAAAAACGGTTTTCAAAGAAGTGAGACAAAAACTATGCACGCTTGCGGGCTTGCTAATCGCTTTTAGCCTTTTTATCAACTTACTAGTCCTCTCGATACCCTTGTACATGCTTCAAGTGTACAACCGAGTGATATCCTCCTATTCAACCGATACTCTACTTTTGCTCACTATTATCGTGATTGTCGCGTTACTAACCATGTCGATTATTGATATCGCTCGCGCGCAAATGAGTAAATCATTTGGTTATTGGATGGACACCAAACTGTCCACTTTTATGCTTAAGCGCAGCATTCAATACCAATCGCACACAGGGAAGAGTTACACCTCGCAAACGCTGCGAGACATTCAGAACATCAAAAGCTTTTTGAGCAGCCAAGCACCCTATCCACTATTGGATGCGCCTTGGACACCGCTGTTTATTTTGTTCGTATATTTATTGCACCCAGTATTGGGTCACATCGCGTTACTCGGGTCTATCGTATTGTTTAGTCTCGGGCTACTCAATGAGCTAATGACGCGTAAAACCATGCAAGAAAGTGAAGTTAGGGCGATCTCTCATATCAACAACGCCGAGCTAGCCACGCAAAATGCCAATTCAATTCTTGCGATGGGGATGATGAACGCGTTTTTAGAGAAATGGCAGTCGCGCGTGAATGAAGTCAATATGCTCGAAGAGCGAGTGGCAGGTAAGTCCATTTACATGGCTAACTTTTCTAAGTTTGTACGTGGTTCACTACAGATCTTTTTGTTGGGAGGCGGAGCATGGTTAGTGATCCAACATGAGATTACTGCGGGAGCGATGATCGCGAGTTCCATTTTAATGAGTCGGGCACTCTCGCCGATGGAGCAGGCGATTGGAACATGGCGAAGTGCTATGTCTGCTAAAGGCGCGTATAAACGACTAAAAGAAATCGACGCAATCGTACGCCAAGATGAATCGAATATGCCACTGCCAAAGCCAAAAGGACACTATGAACTTACTGGACTTGCTTATCGCCATCCTGGCACAACAGAGCCTGTACTCTCATCGATCAACTTATCTATTCCTCCCGGAGTCGCTGTCGGAGTTATTGGCCCTTCTGGTACTGGTAAATCGACGTTTGCTCGGTTGTTATTAGGTACGATCAAGCCACTAGCGGGTAAGGTTACGCTTGATGGTATGGAAGTGTCTACTTGGGCATCGGAAGACCGCGGCGCCCATTTTGGTTATCTCGCTCAAGAAGTAGAGTTGTTTGCTGGCACAATTCGGGAGAACATCGCGCGCTTCAAAGAGGAAGACCCCGCTAAAGTCATCAAGGCGGCGCAACTAGCAGGATGTCATGAATTAATACTCAAGAAAAACAAAGGCTATGATTTCGTTATTGGCGAAAATGGCCGTGGTTTATCTGGAGGAGAAAGGCAGAGAATCGCACTTGCAAGAGCCGTTTATGGCGATCCATCTATTGTGATTTTCGATGAAGCTAATGCCAACCTTGATGGTGAAGGAGAGGCTGCATATCAACGTTTGATTGCTCATTTAAAAGCGCAAGGCTCAACGATTATCGTCATTGCCCATAATCCGAGTACATTACGACAAATGGATAGATTGCTGTATTTGGCTGAAAGTCGAGTCAAATTATACGGTGCTAAAGATGAAGTATTAAAACGCTTGATGGGCGAAGAAAGAACAGATATTCCAAGGGTAAGAAATGAGCAATCAACTGCCAGCCGTTAATCAGCATCCGTCTGAAACCGTTTATCGTTTTAGTCCGCAAGCGAAACTAAGCTTTCGAAAGCCAATTTTACTTGGTGTGGTGACGCTAAGTGTTTTTCTTGGCGGTCTAGGCTACTGGGCTGCGACAGCGAAATTAGAGAGTGCTGCGATTGCTTATGGCGATTTGTCTGTTCTCACTAAGCGCCAAGAAATTCAACATCTAGAAGGCGGCATTATTGAAAAGCTGTACGTGCAGGAGGGGGACTTAGTTGAAAAAGGTCAATTATTAATTCAACTCTCTAAGCGACAAGCTATGGCGAAGTTGGATTCATTAAGTGGTCAGTTTATTCATACTCTAGCGAAGGAAAACCGTCTAAGTGCTGAGCTAGATGAATTGCCAACGATCGTATGGTCTGATGATCTTGAAAGTATTCCTCGCGTCGATATCGTCCAAGAAGCTCAACTGGTTCAAAACAAGATCTTTGAAGCGAGAAAGCGATTCTTTGATAGTAAGCTGAGCATCATTGAGCAGAGTATTTCTGGGGCAAATTTGGAGCTGGAAAACCTCCAACAAACCAAAGTAATTGAGAGAGAAAGACTCAATTTTATCGCCGAAGAAATAGACAGTAACCAAGCTCTAGTTCAAAAAGGCTTTTCGGGTAAATCCACCTTACTTCAACTCAAACGTCTTGCGGCGGAAGTGCGGAGTACCTTAAGTCAGTTAGACAGACAATCACTCACAGTAAGCAAAAGGTTGGATGAAAACCAAGCGCAAATTGAAGAGTTGAAGCTTGAAAGACTGAATGAGATTGTCGAGGAGCTACGAAACACCAAAAAGGAAATCGTCGCCATCCGTGAAGAGTATCGCTCAGCCCAAGATATTGTAGCGAGAACAACCATCAATGCACCTATTGCAGGCCGTGTGGTCAACATGCAGGTATTTACCGAAAAAGGTGTGATTGGTTCGGGTGAAACGCTATTAGAGTTGGTTCCTCAAGACGATAAGTTGTTAGTCGAGGCTCGCGTGAATCCTCAGGATATCGATTTAGTTAACCCGGGTCAGCAGGCGCATGTTCGTCTGACCGCTCTGAATGCTAGAACGTTGGCACCATTAGACGGCACGGTGTTAACGATTTCTGCGGATAAGCTTTCACAAGAAAACCAAGAGGATTTTTACCTCGCTAGAATTGCAATTTCGCAAGAAGATGTAGCCAAACACCGCTTAACTTCAGGAATGAACGCGGAAGTGCTTATTTTATCTGAACCGCGAACGCCTTTAAGTTATTTAATAAAGCCAATCACTGAAAGCATGAATCGCGCCTTTAGAGAGGAGTAATCTCAAAAGTACTTGAGTGAACACGGACAACTGACAAAATAATTTGTTATGGTTACCCGTTACTAGGCCGTATTTTAATTCTAAGGGAGCCGTGGAATGGAGAAAGTGCAGTTAGTCGTCGATTTTCTTCTCACTCATAAACTGATTTTTACCGCACTGATCTTTGTGATTATGTGGTTAATTCGTCGTACCATTTTATCGATGATTCGTGGTGACCATGCCTTTCTTTCTGAAGATCAGCGCAGCTGGATGTCCAGAACTAAGAACGGCACCTTTGCCGTTACATTACTGATTTTATTTATTTTATGGCAATCAGAAATAAACGAGTTTGCTCTAAGTGTCACGGCGATAGCGGTTGCCATTGTTGTGGCATCCAAAGAGATAATTTTGTGTTTTACAGGCTCGATTCAAAGAGCAAGCTCACGTTCTTTTCGTGTCGGTGACTGGATTGAGGTCGGTAAACTGTGCGGAGAAGTGATCGAGCACAATATGATGGCGACGGTGATTCAAGAGATCGACCTGCACCATGGGCAATATCACTACACCGGAAAAACCGCGACCTTACCCAATAGTATGTTTTTTACTTACCCAGTAAAGAACCTCAATTTTATGAAGCGCTACGTCTACCACAATTTTTCTATCGTGGTGAAAGACTTCGTTAATTTGTATCCTCTGTTACCAATCTTGACCGACAAGATTGAAGAGCATTGTAGCTACTTCAGTGATGTTGCGCATCGCTACAATGCGATGATTGAAAAACACGCTGGGGTCGATCTTCCCGGTGCAGAGCCACATATGCATATTTCTAGTAATATCAATGGTGAGCAGATTTTGCATGTTATGATTTTCTGCCCGACCGATAAAGCTAACCACTTGGAGCATTTGATTCGTAAAGACTTTATGGAACTTTATGAGCAGCGCTTTCCTGTGGTGATTGAAAAATAGAGAAGTGTCGTACGCTAGTTAAAACAAACCCCGCTATCAAACATAGCGGGGTTTGTTTTTCTAACGTTATTTCCAGCTCTAACTATATTCCCTGAATACTTAGCTGAATTTACTTTTCAGCATTAAAAACAGAAAGTAAGTACTGCCTAAAATAGCGACCAATGTGCCAGCTGCGACCTGACTTGGATAAATAGCGATTTGTCCCAGCCAATCTGCCCACAACATTAGGGTTGCACCAATTAAGGCTCCGACACTTAGTTGCTCTTTCACTTTTCTTGCTCCTAACATCATCGCCATATGGGGAGCGACCAAGCCAACAAAAGATATCGGACCAACTGTAGCGGTAGAAAAGGCGCATAATAAAGCAACGATGGTGAGCATTAGCGTATTGGCTACGGTGGGGTTAAGTCCTCGTGCATTTGAGAATTGTCGTCCGATGGAAATTAATGTTAGCCAGCGAGAAATCGCGAATACAGCGGTAAGCAGAACCATTATTGCCAAACATAGCATCAGTGCGGTGTCGGCTGTGACTCGATAAATTGAACCAGTTAGCCACAATAAAATTTTGTAACTGTCACCAGAACCTTGAGCTAGCGAAAATTGAACGAGGGCTTCTAACAGTGCCGTTAGTGCGATGCCGGACAACACGAAGTTAGATGGATTAAAATGGCTTCGTTTACCGATAATCAGCAATAACATCAATACGGACATACTTCCGAAAAAAGCGATACCCCAGTTAAATGCGGAGAGAAGTGACCCAGCGATGACTCCTGTCGTAATAATGGCAAACGTGGCTCCGGAAGACACACCGAGAATATCTGGGCTGGCCAGAGGGTTGTAAACAATGCGTTGCAAAATGATTCCGGCAACGGATAGAGCAATACCGACAGAAAGTGCGGTTAACATTCGCGGCCAGCGCAATTGCCATTGAAACTCCCCTGGCACGGACCATTGGATCCCGTTTATACCATGGGTAACGAATGAGTAAGCTAGAATCCCAACCAGACTGAATAGCGCAATGCTGCATACCGCGGGTTTAGAAAGCGCCGTTTTTCCTTGGCTCATTGAAAGGTTAAGTTGATCGGTTGCCGTCAGCTTTTTACGAGTAAACCAAATTAAAGCGGGAGCGCCAATAGCTGCAGCCGCTACGCCGCTAGGAATGGTTTCCTCTAACCATAAGCTTAGCGAGATGGCGGCAAAGTCGGTGATGATTAATAGCATTGCGCCCATTAGCATGCTGCTGATCAATTCGTCGCGCGGCGTTCTTGCCCCCATCGCTCTGGCAATATTGGGGGTCAGTAATCCGATGAAACTGATGATCCCAATGGCGGTGATTGAGGCTGATACCAGCCAAATCCCCATCACCATTAACGTGCCAAAAGCAGGTAATACTGCTAACCCACGCGCTGCTGCGCCTTCTTGTCCTAGTTTCATTAGAGTCAGAATACGTGGTGCGACGATCAAAATGACGATTGCAATAGCAGAGCGTGGCAGCAACCATTCAAACCAATCCCAGCTGTATTGTGAGAGGTCGCCTGCTCCCCACATAAAAATATTTTGCGCAAACTGAGCATTTAAAATAATGATGGCTGTGGCGATAGAACCGAGCAGGATATTAATCACCATCCCCGAAACGACCAGCGGCAAACCTGTCATATTACGCACACCAGCAATTGATACGATCAGGCCAAACGCCACTAAAGCCCCCGCCATTGCGGCTAATGCAGAGTAATCGGCTACCCAATCGACGAACCAAATGTTTACCACGACTAATGCAAGCCAAGCACCAGAAGAGGTGCCAAGAGTTAACGGCGAGGTGAGGTTATTCTGCGTTAATTGCTGCATTAAGCTGCCGGTGAGACCAAGCATGGCACCAACAAGCAGGGTCATACTTAACCTAGGAAGCTGAGCTTGCGTAAAAAATACGTCACGAAATTCGCTCGCTACCTCTGGTTTTGTTAATAATTGCCATTGTTCGAAGAGTGATAAATTAGTGTCAATTTGTAGACTAAAGACGCTAAGTAACGTAATCAGCGCCAGATAACCAATATAATGTTTCGTTCTCATTGCTTTGGTGCCAACTCTATTAGACTGTCGGTAATCGCTTCAGCGGTGTATTGCAAAGACATAGCACCGCCATACGCCCACACTGCTCTGACTGAATTTACCCGCTGCTTCTTTACAAACGGCATCGCTTGCCAAAGTGGCGAATCTTTCAGTTTGCGTTCTTCTGGGAAAGGTTGTACGTAGAGAACGTAGCTGTTGTGAAGGTTTTGAATTCGATTAATCCGATCTTGCTTTACGCCCCACGCGCGTGGAGCCTCTTTAATTGGAGCGTGTAATCCCAGCTTTCTGGCCACGTAGTCTGTGGTGGAATTTTCGGTTGCAAGAAACACCGTATTCGGCGTTGAAAAACGCATCACCAGAACACTGAGTGGCTCAGAGTAATAGTGGCGAATTCGCTGGCGCATCTGCGCAAATGAAGCATCTAATTCTGCCAGTTTCTGTTCAGCAAGTGCCTCTTTATTGAATAGCTTGCCGAGCGTACGAAAGTGACGAATAGCAGTCTCGGCCGCAGCCTCATTTTCAGAAAAATTAGGTAAATATATAACCGGAGCAATTTGTTTGAGTAACGGAACCAAGTCTTGCTGTGGAGACGCAGCAAGGATGACATCTGGCTTCAAGCTGGCGATTTTTTCTAAGTTGGGCTCTGCTCGGGTTCCAATATCTTCAATTGACTCTGGTGCATACGGATTAACCACCCATTGGCGGTAGCCTGGTAAATTTGGGGCTGCGATTGGTTCTACGTTTAGCGCCAAAACTTGTTCTAAGATGTCCCAGTTTAAGGCAACAACGCGTTGTGGCGCTTGCTCAAAACTATGCTCACCATATTCATCGGTAACGGTGATGACTGCATTTGCATTAGTCATAAAAAATGCCAACAGAAAAGCAGATTGTGTAACCACAGTAAGTAAACGAGCTATTATGCGCATACAACAGCCACCTTTTGGCTCGCCAATGTGTTGGCTGGCGTTGGATGATCAATGAGCTTAATCGGTGATTCATACAACTCAGAAAGGCGCTCCTCATCTAGCAATATGTCGGCGTTGCCTTCGAACGCAATTTGACCTTTTTTGAGCGCAACTATGTGGGTTGCGTAGCGCAGTGCTAAGTTCAAATCGTGAAGGATCACGATAATGCCTACGTTCTCTGTTCTATTTAGCTCTGCAAGTAGCGCCATCAGTTGAAATTGATGGTGAACATCGAGCGCGGAGGTCGGTTCGTCTAGGATCAAAATCGGTGATTGTTGAGCCAACAGCATAGACACCCAAGCGCGTTGGCGCTCACCGCCCGATAAATCGTCCGCTAATGCTTGAGCAAACGGAGCTACGCCAGTGAGAGCCATGGCTTCTGCGATGATCTGTTTGTCTTCAGGTTTCCAGCGACCAAGTGCGCCACGCCACGGAAAGCGACCTAAGCGCACTAGCTCTTCTACTGTTAAACCAGCCGAGGAGGGCAGCTTTTGTGGCAAATAGGCGATCTGCTTTGCCAGCTCTTTGGTTTTGAGTGATGAAAGGGAAGTGTCGTTTAATGCTACCGTGCCTTTATCTGGTGACATTTGACCAGAAAGCAGGTTCACCAGTGTCGATTTGCCTGAACCGTTATGGCCCAAAACGACAGTTAGTTCATTCGTTGGGATGTTAAGTTGGTCGATGACGAGGATCTGACGTCCACCTCGAACGATCTCAATATTAGACAGTTGAAACATGGATGACTCTTAGGAGAAAACTCCCCTCAAGAGAGGGGAGTAGAAAGTTCAATTACCAGCGGTAGTTTGCGTTTAGCATGACAGAGCGAGACTGGCCGTAGTAACACCAGTAATCGCAACCTGAAACAAACTCTTTATCCAGAATGTTGTTAACGTTTAGCTGTGCTTGCCACTGTGAAGTGATGTCGTAAGTGACTGACGCATCCCAAAGAGTGACTGAAGGAACAGTTAGGTTCGAGCTCTTAGGGTTATCTTTTGACTCACCTACGTAGCGCACACCAGTACCGATATTGAGGCCTGGAATCAGGCTGTAGGCGCTGTAGTCTACCCATGCTGAAGCTTGGTGTTCAGGAATAAGTGCGGCTTGTTTTTTACCTTGGCCAAAACTCTCATCTGTTTTCGCTTTAGTGTAGGTGTAGCTTGCCATCAGTTTTAGATCGTCGGTTAGCTGCGCCGTGCTTTCAAGCTCAATACCTTGAGAAGTCACTTCCCCCGTTTGTGTCGCGATCCATGTTGAAGGGTTAGTCACCAACGCGTTCTTTTGCGTAATGTCGAACCATGCAAGGTTGATAAAGCCATCCATAAAGCCTGGCTCATACTTCACACCTACTTCTACTTGTTCGCCTTCTAGCGGTTTGTATAGTTCATTGGTTGCTGTATCAATTGTACTGATCACTTCAAACGACTGAGAGTAGTTTGCGTAAGGTGACAGACCATTGTTTGCAAGGAACATAACACCCGCGCTGAGAGACAACTGACCATCATCACGAGATTCGTTTTGATCAACGCCTGCGCCTTTGCCAGAGTTTTCTGTTTTCACCCAGTCGTAACGAGCACCGATGTTACCAATCCACTGTTCATGCAGTTTCAATTGGTATTGTGAGTAGACACTTGCTTGAGATTTCTCAATCTCACGTTTCACGTTGTTGGCAGGATCAAGAGGGGTGAAGTTGCCGTAAACTGGGTTCCACGGGTTGATGGTGCCAAACGCGTAGTTGTCCTGCTCGTCGCCATCGGTTTTGTGGAATTGCAGATCCATACCGACAAGCACCGTGTGCTCTGCGTTGTCTGTCATCCAGTTGCCGACAGCGTTATTGTCGAATGTGATGCTCTGGTTTTTGCCGTCACGGAATACGATGCCTTGCGCTAATTCTTCTTTTGCAGGATCGTTGTTTGAGAATGCGTAAGAGCTGCGCAAGTACAACTCATTGGAGCCGTAGTTGAGGTTTTGAGAGAATGACCACGTGTCATTGATGTCGTGCTCTAGCAAGTAACCTAGAGAGAACTGCGTGCGTTCGTATTTATCGTAGTTTGGCTGACCAAGGTTAGTCGAAGGATCGATTTTGCCAAAGTTAGAACCAATCAGAGTGCCTGCTGCTGGGAAGAATGGGTTGGTTGGCACACCGTCATCACGAAGGTAAGTAGCCAAAACGGTCAGCATTGTACGGTCAGAAATGTCGAACTCGACACTTGGCGCTAGGTAGAAACGCTCGTTATTTGTGCCGTCCAGTTCACCGTCTTGGCTTGTCATCAAGCCAACCAAACGATAGCGCACGGTGCCTGCGTCGTTTGCTTCGTCAGCAATGTCAAAACCTACGGATTGGTGTTGGTTGTTGCCAACTTCGACTTTTACTTCGCCTTGAGGCGTAAACGTTGGTTTTTTCTGCACCGCATTCACGATACCGCCTGGTGCCGATTCACCAAACAGAATAGCTGATGGGCCTTTAACGATTTCTACACTTTCTAGGCCGTAAGGTTCGACTAACCATGTGTAGTAACCATCGCGGAATAGGCGGTTGCCGTTTAGGTAAGTCGCAGCATCAAAACCGCGAACTTTGAACCAATCGGTGTCGTTGTCGGCGCCATAAGGCTGAGCGGTTACGCCAGATGTGTAGCGTAATGCTTCGTCCAATTTTTGCGGTGCACGAACACGAAGTTCATCTTCAGAAATGATAGATACGCTGCGCGGCGTTTCTGCCGCAGGGGTTTCTACTTTAAGTGCTTGCGCGGTGACCGTAATGGTCTCCATTGCAATAATGTCATCTTGTACAACGTCTTCTTGAGCTTGTGCTGTGAATGCAACCACTGCTGCTGTTGGTGCCAAAGCACAGACCAACGCGTTACGGATCGCGATGGCCAGTAAGTTATTCTTTGTCATAAATATATTCCCGACAATTATGATTAACGCTAAGCTTAATTGTAATTATTATCATTTGAACTTTTGTTTCGGTATTTTACTGACTTTTGTATCAAAAGATAGTAAAACGTTCGCAAATTCATTCGCGGTACTTAAAGTCGTTGTTATGTTCAATTGGTTTGAAAAACTGACCCAACCCTTTCCCCAGATGGAAACCGAAAAGCCACCGAAGACACTTTTTGGCTTCTGTCGCTTTTACACTCGTGGCTTTGAAGCCCCTTTACTTGTCATGGCTGTGTTCAGTGCGCTTATTGCCATTACTGAGGTGACGCTGTTGCGTTATATGGGTGAGCTCGTCGATATTCTCTCTAATCAGGATCGCGCAACATTCTGGCAAGATCAGGGTGATCGCATGCTAATGATGCTGTTCTTAGTGGCGGTTGTGATGCCAGCTCTCGGTTTTGTCCACTCAATGGTGATGCACCAAACGTTATTGGGTAACTACCCGATGTCTATCCGTTGGTTGATTCACCGTTACTTGCTAAAACAAGCGGTTGGATTTTTCCAACGTGACTTTGCAGGCCGAGTTGCGACCAAAGTGATGCAAAGTGCGTTAGCGGTACGAGAAACGGTCATGAAGTTGGTGGATGTACTGGTTTATATCAGCGTTTATTTTCTTTCGATGCTTTGGATGATGGGCGAGGCCGATGGTTTGCTGATGTTGCCTATTGTGATTTGGATAGGAATGTACGCGGTTATCCAGTTCTACTTTATCCCTAAAATGAAACAAGTAGCGACAGAGCAAGCGGATGCTCGCTCTGTAATGACTGGACGCATTGTCGATTCTTACACCAACATTTCTACCGTAAAACTATTCGCGCACTCGCAACGAGAGTTGGAATACGCAGAAAGCAGCATGAAGCAATTTTTGGTGACGGTTTACCGCCAAATGCGCATGGTGACTTGTTTGTTGTTTAGTGTTGATGCCATCAACTATTTACTGCTGATGTCTATCAGTGCCATTTCGGTTTATTTATGGCTAGATCACGCTGTAACAATTGGTGCTATTGCGATTGCCATTAGTATTGCGTTGCGCGTACAAGGAATGTCGAAGTGGATCATGTGGGAAGTTAGCGCACTGTTTGAAAACATCGGTACGGTAGTGGACGGCATCAATACGATTTCAAACGACGTTGAAGTGAAAGACGTGCCAAATGCCAAGCCTCTGCAAATCTCGCAAGGAGAGATCTGTTTCGACAACGTAGGTTTTAACTACAGTGACGAGAAGGCGGTATTTGAGAACTTGAACCTGACCATCAAACCAGGCGAAAAAGTCGGTATTGTCGGTCGTTCTGGGGCAGGCAAATCCACGTTGGTTAACCTGTTGCTGCGTTTTTACGACGTAAATACGGGTAAAATTTGTATTGATGGACAGGACATTTCTCAAGTCGAACAAGAGTCGCTTCGCCAACACATTGGTATGATCACGCAAGACACCTCTTTGCTACATCGCTCAATTAAAGAGAACATTCTTTACGGTGATCCAGATGCTTCAATGGATGCCGTTATCGCAGCTGCTGAGAAAGCACATGCTCATGATTTCATTCAATCTCTACGAGACGAGCAAGGTAACGTTGGCTATGACGTTGAAGTGGGTGAACGCGGTGTGAAGCTGTCTGGTGGTCAGCGTCAACGTGTGGCGATTGCTCGCGTGCTGCTGAAAAACGCGCCAATTTTGATCATGGATGAAGCAACGTCTGCACTTGATTCAGAAGTAGAATCGGCAATTCAAGAAAACCTTGAAGTTCTGATGGAAGGAAAAACTGTGATTGCGATTGCTCACCGTTTATCAACGATTGCCGCGATGGATCGTTTGATTGTGATGGATGACGGCAAAATCATTGAGCAAGGCTCGCATTACGAGCTGCTGCAATTGGGTGGTGTTTACGCTCAGTTGTGGAAGCATCAAACCGGCGGCTTTTTGTCTGAGCAAGGTGATGCTCAACTGCAAGTCATCTAATATGACGCTACACGAAAGAGGAGCAAATGCTCCTCTTTTTTGTGTCTGTCGTTTATACCGAGTAAGTAGGCGTTAATGGGCAACGTTAACTTGTGATTATTCATTGAGTTAGGCCAACTTGATGATGATTATGTTTATAACTCACTGTCGTTATTGAATTTTTTACGCTTTTTTTACGCGAACTCCGAATGGGCTTTTGCTAAAGTTTCTGCATCGAATTTTGGTTGATGTATTTTATGTTTGTTCAATGGCGAGATAACACATTTCTCTTTTCTGCCATCGTGATTGTTGGCGCGGTTGTGGCCTCATGGCTGTTAGACCAACTGTTTGGCTCTACGGCTGCCGTCCTGCTGATTTTGCAGCTAGCAGTAGTGGTGGTGGCGTTTCAATACAGCTCGCGATTCGCTTATGCGGCGGCGGTGATCGAAGCGCTGAGCTTCAACTTCTTTTTTACGACACCTCATTACTCTTTGCAGATGTTTCGTCCGGAAGACATTTTTAATTTAGTCGTGTTTATGGTGGTGGCATTTATCACCAGCACCTTTGCGGATCTTTATCGTCGCCAGCAGGGCGAGTTAAAACAAACCAAGCTGCAAAACAGCATCCTGCTATCGGTGTCCCATGACTTACGCACGCCGCTGGCAACCATTATTGGAACATTGACCACACTCAACGAGTACATGCCCAAGCTCAATGACTTAGAGCGTAAAGAATTGCTCGACAGTGCGACTTCAGAAAGCCACCGCTTGCATCAATATATCGAGAATCTCTTACAGGCGACTAAGCTCCAACACGGTACATTAAAAATTACCAAAAAAGACGAGTCGATAGCAGATATTGTTCGGGATGCGGTTTCTCGTTTGCCGAATTACACCGAGAAAGTGTCCATGAATATAGATGATTCCGTTGGTCATTTGTCAGTAAGTCGTTCGCTCATCGAACAAGCGATTTTTAATGTGTTGGATAATGCCATGCGATTTTCACCAGAGAATGAACCTGTTGAGGTTTCACTTTCTATGCAGGGGGCGTCGTGCGTGATTGATGTTCGGGACATGGGGATTGGCATCAAAGCTGAAGATGCGGAAAAAATATTCAACCTTTTCTATTCCGGCGCGAACAACAAATCGGCCGATTCGGGCACCGGAATGGGACTCGCGGTTGCCAAAGGCATCATCACCGCGCACCAAGGAGATATTCAATCTATGCCAGTATCAGAAGGGACGCTGATCCGCATTCGACTTCCACTCAATCAAGGAGCAGAGCAGGCGTGAGTTACAAAGTTTTAGTCGTGGACGATGAGCCTCGCATTCATACCTTTATTCGAATTTCGCTGTCTGCTGAAGGGTTTGATTACATTGGCGCGAGTACCATTGCAGAAGCCAAAGCATGTTTCGAAGCGCATTCGCCGCACGTCATTCTGCTAGATTTAGGCTTGCCCGACGGCGATGGGACGGAGTTCCTCACTACGCTTCGTCAGACGTATAAAACGCCAGTGTTAGTGCTGACAGCTCGTGATCAAGAAGCGGAAAAAATTCGCCTTTTAGAAGCGGGCGCGAATGATTACTTGAGCAAACCTTTTGGCGTAAAAGAGCTCATTGCGCGCATCAAAGTGCTGGTTCGAGATTTGGTGGATGAGCAAACCGTCGCTGATGAGCTGGTGGCTGGCCGAGTCAAAATCATCAAAAGTACTCACCAATTTTGGTTGGATCAGAGGGAAATTCCACTCACCAAGAAAGAGTTTTCCTTCATTGAACAGTTGATTCTCAAGCCGGGAAAACTCATTGAGCAAACTCATTTGCTATCGGTAATTTGGGGAAAAAGTCATGTCGAAGATACTCACTACTTACGCGTGTTAGTGAGTCAACTACGCAAAAAACTGAACGATAGTGCTGACGAACAGCGGCTATTAAAAACCGAGCCGGGGCTGGGTTATCGTTTAGTGCTTGAGACGTCCAAGCACCACTAAATTCCAAATTTAATCAACGTTAATGCCAAGGTTTAGTGCTGGTTATCGGCACTCGAACAGGATTCGTGTTGCCGATTTTCCGTGACGGAAAATCAGTCTAACCCTTAACGCATTAGCATTTTCTATACATAAAACACAGTTAGGTATTGATATGGCTCACTTTACAGTAATTGGTCTAGGGCGATTTGGCGTTGCCGCCAGCTTAGAACTTATTCATCTTGGACACACCGTAACGGGGGTGGATAGCGACCCGAAAATCGTCGAAAAATACGTCGAAGAGTTAACGCAAGCGGTCATATGTGACGCAACAGACGAAGGTGCACTCAGAGAGTTAGCGTTAGCGAACAGTGATGTGGTGTTGGTGGCGATTGGCGAAGACATGCAAGCCAGTTTGTTGTGTACTCTGGCGCTGAAAAATCTGGGTGTGAAATCCATTTGGGTCAAAGCGAGCACCAAAGCGCACCACACCATCGTGTCTAAGCTTGGTGTACAACGTATTATTCATCCTGAAGAGGAGATGGGCGTAAGAGTCGCGCAGGCACTCAACTATCCGATGGTGAACAACTATTTAGAAATGGGGCATGGCTTGTATGTGGTGGAAATCCACGTTAAATCCAATCTGCACGATACGCCGCTTTCTAAGTTGATCAGCCGAGGCAGTTACAACATTCAGCCGATATTGGTGAAGCGCGAAGAAGCCGTCTACACCAATATCAATGATGATTTTGTGCTTAATGAGTTCGACACGCTGTTGCTTTGCGGTAGTCGCGCTGAGCTGAAATATGTCGCTCCAAGGTTAGTGTAACATGGTTTTGTGGCATCCCTCTATTATCCCAATCGAGCGAAAACCCAAAGCGGGCAAAAAACTGTTGGGCGCACCGCCGCTGATACTTAGCCTCAGCTTTGCGTGCTTGATCATTCTTGGCACAGTTTTACTCAAACTGCCGATTGCCACCACTGAGCCCATCACTTGGATTCAAAGCCTGTTTACTGCGACATCGGCCATTACGGTGACAGGATTAGTTGTGGTAGACACGGGCACGGCGTTTACGCCTTTTGGGCAAGTGGTTATTGCCTTCCTGATTCAATGTGGTGGCCTAGGTTTAATGACGTTTGCCATCGTGACCTTGCTGGCTCTGGGCGGAAAAATTGGCTTTTTGGAGCGAGCCGTCGCGAGAGAGGCATTTAACCAAACTGACTCGTCGACACTCATTGCCACCGCTAAATCTGTATTGATGTTCGCTCTGCTCGTTGAACTTATTGGTTTTACTATTTTGAGCGTTTATTGGAGTGAAGAGCTGGGCTGGAAAACCAGTTTGTTCCATGGTTTCTTCTACACCATCAGTGCGTTTAACAATGCAGGTTTTGCGTTGAGTACCGATAGCTTAATGCCTTACGTGGACGACCCGGTCGTTAACTTCACCATTACCAGTTTGTTCATTATTGGTGGTTTAGGCTTCTCGGTTTGGATTGACTTAAAACGCAATCGCCGTTGGCACCGACTTACCGTTTACAGTCGAATGATGATCTTAGGCACGGTGATCATTAACGTGGTGGCACTTATCGCCATTTACTTGATTGAATATGACAACCCCAACACGCTTGCTCCTTTGAGCGAAGCAGGGAAATGGTGGGCATCGTGGTTTCAAGCGGTGACGCCAAGAACGGCGGGGTTCAATACTTTAGCTATCGATCAGTTGGAAGATGCCACAACGGCGATCATTCTAGTGTTGATGTTTATTGGCGGTGGATCATTGAGCACGGCAAGTGGCATTAAAGTTGTGACATTTATGGTGTTAGTCTTGGCAACTTACAGCTATTTGCGTCGCGATGAAGCAACCTATGCGTTTCAACGCGAGATTCCCAAAGAGACCATCAGCAAGGCATTGGCGCTGACTCTGATCTCGGTGGGTGTGACTTGGTTTGCCATATTCACGCTGTTACTGACAGAGAAAGCGTCTATGTTAGACATTATGTTTGAAGCGGTCTCGGCACTGGGTACGGTTGGTTTGTCGCGAGGCTTAACGGGCAGTTTGTCCGAACCGGGTGAGTTAGTGATCATCTTCATGATGTTTATGGGACGATTAGGGCCTCTTACTTTAGCGTACTTCTTAGCCAGCCCAAGAAAGAAAAAAGCGCGTTACGCGAGCACTAAACTGGCAATAGGGTAAATGGGCTAACTCGGAGAAAATGACCAAAAGGCTAGGCAAAAGAGGAGTAACTGCTCCTCTTTTTTGTGCTCTTTGTAGCCACGAAACTGTATACGGTTGCCTCTCTCACAACAATTTATGATTCATCTCTATTTTTTATCATTTATAAATTGTCGTTTTTGAGGTGTTGTCCAGAATGGCATTATCCACGTGCAACATAAGATTGCCGGGAATAAAAATAATTACAATACTGCCTTACTGGAAGATACATGAAAATCAAACCCCTCCCACCTTTAAATAGCCTCGTTGCGTTTGAAGCGTCGGCGCGGCACTTGAGTTTTACGTTAGCCGCTGACGAGCTAAACGTGACCCAAGGTGCTATCAGTCGCCAAATTAGACAATTAGAAGAATACTTAGGCAAGGCTATGTTCACGAGAGCCAATCGAAGCATTAACTTAACGCCTACAGGTCTTCAATATTATCAAGCCGTCAGCCAATCTTTGCTCGATATTGCTCAAATCACGGGTGAAGTGAAGAAGTGGCAGGGCGAACAAAAGATCACGGTTGCGACGACAAACGCAATGGCCGCTTTGTGGTTGTTGCCTAAGGTCGCTCAATTTCAAAATGAACATGATGACATCGATATAAGGATTTTGGCCTCAGATAATGTGTTGGACTTACGCCGATTAGATTGCGATATCGCCTTGTTTTATTGTCGCACTCCACCTGCGGAAATGGATGTGACAACGCTATTTTCAGAAGAAGTCTTCCCTGTGTGTAGCCCGCTTTATTTAGAGAAAATCGGCCAGCCTAGTGAGCCAGAAGAAATCTTCAATAAAACGTTACTCTATCTGGAAGAGTCTCAAAGAGACTGGGTGAATTGGGAGCAGTGGTTTGCAAGTGTGGGGTTGCCAAATATTTCGCCTCGTAATCGCATGAACATCAATAACTATCCAATGCTGTTACAAGCGGCAATTAATGGTCAGGGCATCGCGTTAGCTTGGGGCTCATTAGTGGACGACTATTTACAAAGCGGTGCTTTGGTTAGGCCAGTCGAACACGTTCTTTCAACACCTTCCAATTTTTCTATGCTTGAACCTAAAAATAGAGGTTTAATCCCAGCAAGCGTCAAACGTTTTAGAGAATGGCTTTTGCATCAGTTGCCAGATGAGGTGGGTGATCGAGGCTTAGCCTAAATCAATAAGCAGAGAAAAGAACAGAGTTTGGTAATGTTAAAAAAGCGGGAATATCAGTTCCCGCTTTTTTAATTGATTGATGAAACGACGCACTAACTTAGTACTGGTCCCTGATTAAGTGTGGAATCATCTTTTAGTGAGGATGTTGAAGCGATAGGCTCGGAAACCACTGTTTTGCTTTCAACAAGCGGTTCAACAGGACCATCAAGTTTCTCTTGCTCTGGGTGAACATGCTCAGGCAGCATTGCCCATGGCTTAGGTTCGCGTCGAATACTATGGAACAGCGTTAAGCTCATCACCGCGATAAAAATGGCGATAGGGAAACCGGCAATAATGGAGGCCGTTTGCATTGCTTTTAACCCTCCTGCGTATAGAAGCACTCCCGCAATGGCGGCGATCATGATCCCCCATAATACGCGTATAGACGTGGGAGGTTCACTGTGTCCAGCGGCATCGAGGGTACATAGAACTAAGGTACCTGAGTCAGCGGAGGTAATGAAATAAGTACCGAGTAATAAACACGCAAGTACGCTAAGTAGTTTACCAAACATACCTGTATCTAGATTGTCGAATAGCGTAAACAAAGCGCGTGTCGTATCGGCTTTAGTCGCTTCAAGAATCGGGCCGCCAGAAAAATCTGCAGGTGGTGTTTGTTTTGCTTCTTGTGCCGCAGTGACTTGCTCTTGATGAGAAACACGAGCGTCTTGCTCTACCTTCAACGCTGCGCCACCAAATACTGAAATCCATAAAAACGTGATCAGCGTGGGTACGATGAGAGCACCGCCGATAAGCTCACGTATTGTGCGCCCTTTAGAAATACGAGCTACAAACATGCCAACGAAAGGTGCCCAAGTCATCCACCAAGGCCAGTAATAAGCCGTCCACCAGTTTTGCCAGCCAGAGTCATTCTGTGCATCGCTCCATAAGCTCATACCGACAATGTTTTGTGCATAAAGCCCCGTGCTTTCAAGTAGCGTATTTAAGATATAGCGAGTTGGGCCAATATAAAGTACGACCAGCACGAGTGCGAGTGAAAGCAGCATGTTCCATTCTGATAAACGGCGAATACCTTTCCCTACACCAGATAGCACCGACGCAACCGCACAAGTACAAAGGGAAACGATAATAAAGAGTTGAATCCCCAAACTAATGTCTAGACCAAAGGCTTGATTCAAACCAGAGTTTATTTGGATAACTCCCATCCCCAAGGTTTGAGAGATACCGAAAGCAGTCACCGCGACTGTTAGGATATCAACCGTGTGTCCGATAGGCCCATAAATACGATCGCCAATCAAAGGGTACAAGATAGAGCGTAGGGTAAAAGGCAGATCTTTACGGTAGGAAAAGTAGGCTAATGCGAGTGCAACAATAATAAAGACAGACCAAGGATGTAGACCCCAGTGAAAGAATGTCAGTTTCATTGATGTTGTTGCGGCTTCATTGGTCAGGCCTTGAGTAAATGGGTTGTCAGCGTAATGCCACATCGGTTCGGCGACCGACCAGAAAATTAAGCCTATCCCCATGCCTCCGGAAAAAAGCATGGATACCCAAGACAAATAACTAAACTCTGGTTTTTCGTCATCTTTACTCAAACGAATATGCCCATATCGACTAACCATAAGGTAAAGAAGAAAACCGACAACGAGTGAAACAAGTCCGATGTAAAACCACTTCATATTCTGTAGCAAAATGCCGGAAATCGTTTCGAAGTATTGGCCCGCTTGGTTGGCGAGAATGGCGCAGAAAAGTACAAAACCGATAACGACGATCTTTGATGCGATAGTCACAGTCGGATTGAGTCCTTTCAATATCCCAGATGTTGCTCTCATAGGCATCCCTCACAGTGCTTTTGTTTTAGCGTTATTGTTTGTTGCGTTATTGTTAATTTTTGAAAGAGAGTAGAGAGAGGGCTTTTGTGTTTCAACTGATTAATACTCATCGGTTAATGAGTATTAATCATGACAAGAAGAACCTTGTTAATTAAAAGGTTATTTTGTTGTTTGAGATCAATGCATGAATGACAAAAACTCATCCAAACCCGGCGAAAAAGTCGTTTGTTTGTTGCTGGGTTGTTAATCAAAATCATCTCCACTAACACAACACGATGTTGTACGCACTGGATGCAACTCGACTCTCGGAGATAAGAATATGAGCAATGTCAACCAAACCATTATTCCTGTTGAACTTGTTGATAATGTACTGAACCCAATCAGTGAAGCAACAGGAATGCCGAATCAGGCCTACACTAGCGAAGAGTATTTTACCTTTGAGCGTGATCAGGTGTTTGGTAACACTTGGGTATGCATTGGTTTTGCATCAGACCTGCTTAAAAATGGTTATGTGATGCCACTTGATTTCATGAATCTTCCACTACTCATGATGAGAAATCGTCAAGGTGAAGTCCAAGTCTTCCACAACGTATGTAGTCATCGTGGTATGAAGCTGGTGCATGAGGCAGGCGAAGTTCAAGGCATGATTCGCTGTCCTTACCATTCATGGACGTACGATCTTGACGGCAATCTAAAAGGCACACCACACATCGGTGGTATCGCAAAACACAAAGATGATCGATTTAAGTGTGAAAAACACGGCCTTAAGCCACTTCGTTCAGCCGTTTGGATGGACATGGTATTCGTTAACTTATCGGGCAATGCAGAAAGCTTTGAAGAGCATATCGCGCCGCTAGAGCAACGTTGGCAGCAATTCTTAGGTGAAGATGGGTTAGGGCTTCTTCGCCGCGTGAACATGGGTGGCAACTTAGAGATAGAAGTGAAAAGTAACTGGAAGCTTGCCGTAGAAAACTACTGTGAAGCTTACCACTTACCTTGGGTGCATCCGAGTTTGAACAGTTATTCTCGCCTAGAGGATCACTACAACATCATGTTTGCAGAGCGCTTTGCTGGTCAAGGTAGTCTCGCGTACAACCTTTCTGATACAGCAGGAACACACTTACCTAAATTTCCAAGCTGGCCAGAAGATAAACTGCGTCATGCAGAATACGTTGCACTCTTTCCAAACGTGTTGCTTGGTATTCAAGCCGATCATGCCTTTGCAATGATGATTGAACCAATCACTGCGAATAAGAGTGTTGAGCACCTACGTGTTTTCTATGTGGGTGATGAAGCAACGAAAGATGAGTTCGCTGCGTGCCGTACTGCTACCGTTGAGTCATGGCGAGTCGTATTCGGCGAAGATATTGGAGCGGTCGAGGGCATGCAGGAAGGTCGTTACTCACCTGGCTTTGGTGGTGGTGTGTTCTCACCAGAAATGGATGTTCCGACGCATTTCTTCCAAACCTGGTTGGCAAAGCAAGTGAAAGCGGCCCTGGAGCAGTAATATGATGCATTACCTTAATTATATTGATGGTGAGTGGTGCGATTCAGAGCAAGCGCTGACCGTCATGAACCCTGGCACAGCCGAAGCGTATGCGACGGTTGCAGAAGCCACTATCACCGATGCCGATCGCGCAATGGCAGCGGCACGTCGAGTAGTCAAGCAAGGTCTTCTTTCGGACGTTCGTCCAGCCGTCAGAACCGAGTGGATGTTAAAAGCCGCCGCAGCTATTCGTGAAATGGTTGATGAAGGTGGGTTAGTTGCCTGTCGTGAAAATGGGAAATCTTTGCAAGATGCCAAAGATGAGTTTTTAGAGTCGGCACGTTACTTCGAATACTACGCTGGCATGGCCGACAAGCTGGAAGGCACGTCAATTCCGTTGGGTAAAGACTATGTCGACTTCACTCAATATGTGCCGTTTGGCGTGTCGGTGCAGATTGTGCCGTGGAATTTCCCTGTCTCTATTTGTGCACGCTCATTGGCACCTGCATTAGCCGCAGGTAACGCAGTGGTGATCAAATCGCCAGAGATTTCCCCACTTGCCATGACGTTGTTGATTAAAGCGATTGAAAAAGCGGGCTTCCCAAAAGGCACGATTAACTTGCTATGTGGCAAAGGCTCAGTAGTTGGCAGTCATTTGGTGCAGCACCAAGATGTCGATCAAATTGTCTTTACGGGTTCCGTTCCAACCGGCCAACGCATCCTGCAAGATTCAGCGCAACGCGCTACTCCATCGGTGATGGAGCTGGGTGGTAAATCGGCTGCTATCGCGCTGAAAGATGCGAACCTCGAAACACTTTTGAAAAGCGTTCAGGTCGGTATTTTCTTTAACGCTGGTCAAGTGTGTTCGGCAATGTCTCGTTTGCTGATTCAAAAAGAGCGTTATGAAGAAGTAAAAGCGGTGGTAGTGGAAATGGCAAAAAGCCTAACTATTGGTCAAGGCGAAAGCCAGCCGGACATCACACCGTTGGTATCTGCTGATCAACAAGCACGCGTGCTTGAAATGATAGAGCAAGCAAAAGCCGACGGCGCGAATATCCTAACGGGTGGCTACGCACCTGATTTATCGGGTTACTTTGTGGCACCAACGGTGATTGAAGCCTCACCAGATATGCGTATTGCTCAAGAAGAAGTGTTTGGCCCTGTACTGGTAATTACACCGTTTGAAACTGAGCAAGAAGCAATCGAAATCGCGAATGGCACCGATTTTGGCCTGGTCGCTGGTGTCTTTGGTGAAAGCCTAAACCAAACATTGCGTGTGGCGCAGCAACTGCGTGGTGGGCAAGTGTTCATCAATGAATGGTTTGCTGGTGGTATCGAAACACCATTTGGTGGCGTGGGCTTGTCCGGTTTTGGGCGAGAAAAAGGACAAGAAGCGATTTATAGCTATGTCCAGACACGCAATATTGCCATTCGTTTGCAGCAAGACAGCAACGTATAGCTACCGTGTAACTTGATTTTCATCACCTCGCACCGGCTTGGATTTCAGACCACAAGCTAGGGCGAGGTTGATGGAATCGCTACAAATCTGACAGTGGTTTGTAAACACGGAAATTCTGAACAAGGTAGTTGGAGTAAAAGTGATGAGAAAGTGGCTCTGTATTATTTGCGGCTTAATCTATGATGAAGCACAAGGTTGGCCATCCGATGGCATTGCACCAGGAACAGCATGGGAAGATGTGCCGGATGATTGGTTATGCCCCGACTGTTTAGTGGGTAAGGCCGATTTTGAAATGATCGAAATCACCGACGATGAGCCAGTAGAAGAGGTCGCGGCAGTGTCTTCGGTGTCGGTAGGATCGTCTGTTCAGCCAAATGCGACTCAGCCACTTCCATCTGAAGTCACTCAGCCTATATTTTCAGCTGACCCTATTGTTATCATCGGTAGTGGCCACAGTGGTTACCAGTTGGCAGCGGCACTTAGAGCGCAATCTGAAACGGTTCCGATCACTGTCTTTACCGCTGATGATGGCGCACTGTACAGCAAGCCTGCCTTGTCTAATGCACTGGTCATGAATAAAGACGGCGACGCGCTACAAAGTGAAAGCGCGTTGGAGTGGGAAAGCCGTCTCAATATCCGCGTTTACCCGCATACCCGAGTTGAACATATCGATCGTGCCAATTCAACGCTACATACCTTCATCGGTAAATACGCCTACAGTCGCTTGGTACTGGCAACAGGTGCATCACCGATTGAAATCCCAATTGAGGGTGATCGCTCTTGTGTTATGAGTGTAAACGACTTAGTTGATTACCGGCGTTTCAGAGCGGAGCTGCAAGACAAAAAGCGCATCGCAATCCTAGGTGATGGCTTAATTGGCTGTGAGTTCGCGAATGACCTGATCGAAAGCGGTTATGAAGTAACAGTTATCGGGTTGGGTCAATGGCCAATGGAGCATTTGATCCCGCAACAGTTGGGTGAATCATTACAAAGCGCACTTGCAGATCGAGGTGTGCAATGGGCTCTACAAGACAGTATCGCCAGAATCGAGCCAAGGTCCGAATCAAGCGCGGTTTTGCATCTAAACAGTGGCAAGCAGATTGAAGCAGACCTAGTGCTAAGCGCGGTTGGGCTCAAGCCAAATGTATCGCTGGCTGAGCAAGCAGGGCTCGAAGTGGGCCGCGGCATTAAAGTGAATCAATTCGGCCAGACGAGTGATGAGAGTATTTACTCGCTAGGCGACTGTGTTGAAACCGAGCAAGGTTGGCAGCCGTATATTGCGCCGATTAATCAAATGATTCCTTCCGTAGCGAAAAGCTTGCTAGGCGATGTCGCGTCAATCTCGTTAACGCCAACTCCTGTGATTGTAAAAACGCCGATTCTTCCACTCACTATTTTCCCGGTTGCCCCGAACGAGCTGGGACAATGGTATATCGAGAGTCAGGCAGATGAATTGACCGCTGCGTTTTATTCTCCTGAGGGAACGATGCTTGGCTTTGCGTTGCTAGGAAGAAAAGTACAGTCATTACGTAGTCCTTGGCTAGATCAATTGTCATTGAAACTTTCAGCAGCGTAACGGAGAAAGAAGATGATTCATTTACCCAATGATGATGCAACATGTGGTTGGTACCATGCGTTGCCAAGTATTGCAGAAAAACCAGCGTTAAAAGGTAAACAAACTGCTGACTATGCCGTGCTAGGTGCCGGTTTCGCTGGACTAGCTATGGCAAGACGTTTAGCTGAGCTTCAGCCTAACGCACGAATTATACTGATTGATGCGCAACGTATCGGCCAAGGGGCGTCAGGGAGAAATTCGGGCTTTGTGATCGATTTGCCTCATAAGTTTTCACTTGAGCATCCCGACCCTGAGCACAAACAAAAGTTGTTATCGCTCAACCGTTCTGCGATTGCTCAGCTAGACACTTTAGTGTCGAAGCACAGTATTTCTTGTCAGTGGTCAGCAAAGGGCAAATATCAAGGAGCCGTAGGGGCGCGCGGTGAAGCGTATCTCGATCACTTTGAGCACCTAATGAAAGACCTTGGCGAACCATACTTCCATGTTAATGGCAGTGAGCTGGCGAAAGTCTTAGGGACAAATTACTACAGCCGCGCAATTTACACGCCAGGTGGTTATTTAATGCAACCTGCTGCTCTGGTGCGTGGGCTAGGGGAAAGCCTTCCAGAGAATGTCGAGGTGTTAGAAAACTCGCCAATCCGCAAACTCAGTAAAGAGAACGGTTACTGGGTATTACATGGAGATAGTGGTTCTGTTGAAACCACTGAACTGTTACTTGGCACCAGCATTTTTACTCGTGAGTTTGGTTACCTTAAAAACAGATTACTGCCAGTGATGACGTTTGCAAGCTGGACGCGTCCATTGACTGACGCAGAAATGCAGCGATACGGAGGAGAGCTGAATTGGGGCCTAACCCCAGCTGATCATGCGGGAACGACGTTACGTATGACCGCCGATCGACGTATTTTGATCCGAAATACTTACAAACATGTGCCGAAGTATGGCTCAAGCATGAACGATAAAGTCAGAGAGCAAATCCGAGACGATCATCGTCAAGTCTTTTTGGCGCGTTACCCCGAGCTGGCCGACGTACCATTTACTCACACATGGGGTGGGGTATATGCCATCTCTCGTAACTTTACTAACTTTTTTGGTCAATTAGATGAAGGTGTTTATGCCAGCGCTTGTGACAATGGTGTTGGTGCCGCGTGGGGAACCATTTCTGGAACGCTGTTAGCTGACTATGTCGTAGGTGCGACATCTAAATCATTGGATGACATACAGCAAGTGACAGGGATGCCTTGTTTGAATCCGCCAGAGCCTTTTTTAGGCATGGGAGTAAAAACGCGTATCCAATTAGCAAAATGGCAAAGCAGGAGTGAGTTATGAAGCAAGTCAAACTCGTTGATAGTAAAAACCTAGATTTTAATGTTCGTGGTGATACACCGGGAATGGCGTACGTAGCCCGAGCGTTAAGCCCGGAAATTTCACCAAACATTGGCGTAGGTTTTGCTAAATGGGAAGGCGCTCAAGTGGCTTGGACGCTGCTTTATGATGAGGTTATTTTTGTGATTGAAGGCTGTTTCGAGCTGACCGCAAACGGTGAAACACATCTTGTTCACCCAGGTCAAATGCTGTGGATCCCGGAAGGAACCGAGCTGGTTTATGGTGGGCATGCCCTGTTCGGCTATGTGGTTCATCCAGGAAACTGGAAAGAGCTACACGGGATTAAATGATTTGTTTTACAGACGAGACAACGACTTGAAGTTCTACTCGTGCTAAATCAAAAATTGTTCACAGTGTATGTGAGCCAAATCAACTCGCTCGTCAAGGGCGTGTCACCGAAGCCTCCTTCTTGAAGTCATTTGGGTATATACATCAGTTTTAACGATAGCCATATCGAGATGCTTGGTATGGCTTTTATCGTTAAGGATAATAATCTCATTGGATCAAGGGGTATATAATCGTTAAATTGCACTTGCGACATCTTTGCGCTGTGACTGGCAATTCAAACTATTGTTTTAGCCAATAGAAACACTAAAAATTATCCACCAAATAATACGTTACTGAGTCTGGCCGTTGCATTTACGGCTGCCTATTTCGCAGCCGATGATTATTACTTAATATAAGAACTCACCATGCACACTCGTCGTGAACGCGTATTTGACCCCTTTCATCGTCTAACGGTATTTACAGATAAATGGCGATTTGGATCTAAATCTTATCTTACTGATCTCGCATCTATTGCCTTATTGCTGTTACCGCTGACGCTATCTAACGCACTTGCTATCTTTCTTGGTCACGCTTCTAGAATCCTAGGGGTGTCAGAGGTTTCTCAGTTATTGTTCCATCTTTCTGATATTTTAATCAACTTATATCCCACAGCGTTTTGCATTGTGGCTGGTTACTATTTATCGCATAAAGTGAATGTGTCGAGCGCGATTATCATCATTTATTCGTTGGTCATGTTCTATTTAATTTCAATAGAGAATGACAGCCTTTCTAGTAATTACATGTTGCCGAATAACCCTTTATTAGCACTCTTCAGTGCAACGGTGTCATACGTTTATTGTAAAAGTTTCCGAATTGAGCTGCTTGATCCTCAAGCAATGGACTTCTCTTCTCGTCTTTTTAAAGATGTCTTACATTTTTTCGTATTCGTTTTATTTGCGGTTAGCTTATCTCATGTCACCGCAGCGGTGATGGATGCTTTTACTACAACAGTGGCTGGACTTAACTTTGATCCGCTGACGTTCACAGGAGGATTATTTTATCAATCCATCTTGAGCTTATTAGGAGCGGCGGGCATTAATGGTCACAACATGTTGTTTGCCATCAAGCAGCAAATATACGCTGCGACCGAAGCCAACATGGCTGCTTGGCAAACAGGCGAAGCGTCGCTTAACGTCATTAGCCAAGGTTTTTACGACGCATTTTTATCCATGGGCGGGTCAGGGAATAGCATCAGTTTACTCCTGTGTCTGTTATTGTTCGCTAAAGAGCGCAATCATATTTTACTGGCGTTAGCGGCAGCACCATTGGTGATGTTCAACATCAATGAAGTGCTGCTATTTGGGTTGCCTATCATCTTTAATCCTATTCTGGTCGTCCCATTTGTATTAGTGCCGCTGGTAAGTTTTATCATCACCTACTGTGCAATTGCTTCCGGCTTAATTGCGCCTGTTGAAAATATTGTGAACTGGATGACACCGCCTCTGTTGAGTGGTTATGTTGCAATGGGGCATCAGGTCCAGGGGGCGATACTTCAACTGGTGGTGATTGCGATTGGTGTACTAATTTATCGACCTTTTTATCTAGCCTATACAGGCAAATATGTGGGGCAGCTTGGTGTAAGTAATACTTACAATGGTTTAGAACAATCCCTATTTAAATCACTACTCAGTAGTGTGAAAGATGCGAACACATCGAGTATCAGCAAGTCATCCGCGCAGAAGCGTTTAACTTCCATTCTTCGTGAAGGCGAGTTGGTGATGTTTTATCAAAAGCAGCATTCAACAAAGGATGCGGAACAGTATTCTTACGAAGCGCTTATTCGATATAAAGATGAAGATGGAAACTTACTTTCACCAACGTTTATTGAAGATTTTCACCGGTTAGATGCTATGCCACTGCTCGATAAACTAGTTCTCGAAAAGGTGTTGTCGGATATGAAGGAAATGGGATTATCTGATCAGCGAAGAGTGGCCATTAATGTTTCTGTTGCTACCATTCAACAAGTGGATTTTGTTCAGCATTTACAAGGCAGGTTGGTCTATTTTGGAATCCCGGCTGAATGGCTTGAAATTGAAATTACTGAAGAAGCCGTATTAGACAATGAAGTTTCTTTAACTAACACCATGAAAGCTCTACAGAGTATGGGAGTTCGTATCACAATGGATGATTTTGGTACGGGCTACGCGTCGTTTCCTCATTTGTTCAAGTATCCATTTAACAAGATTAAGCTAGACAGATCGCTGCTATTGGACGCTAACGATCATCGTGGACGTCAACTGTATCGATTGGTTGCTAAGTTAGGACATATTGCAAATTGCGAGGTCGTAGCGGAAGGGGTGGAAACGCAGTCTGACTATGACTTTGTGCGGTCAAGTGGGGTTGATAAAGTTCAAGGATTTTACTTAGCAAGGCCTGTACCTTTGGATGAGATTATCCATCGACGTGCTTAACTAACGTGCAATAAAAAGGGAAGCGATGGCTTCCCTATAGTGAGTCTTGTTTTGACTTTGTTAGCTCTTATTTGAACTCAAATTTACCCTGCATGATCGCCCAGTGACCAGGGAACGAGCAGAAGAATGAGTAGTCGCCGCCAGCTTTCATTTTTTCAGTGCTGAAAGTAATGCTGGTGCTTTCACCGCCGCCAATCACTTTTGTGTGAGCGTATACACGGTCGTCATTTGGCTTCACGTAATTGTTTTCTGCACCTGCTGCCATGCCGTCCGTACCTACTGCTTGTAGATTAGCGGTATCTGCGATAACGACGTTGTGACCCATTGATTGTGCAGGCATTTTACCTGTGTGGTTTAGCGTCAGTTTTACTTCTTTACAAGTGGCTGGAACGCTCAGTGTTTTAGTAGAAAACTGCATCATATCGTTAGCATCTAGGGACACTTCACACTCGGCACTGGCTTGGGCACCAAAGCTCATTCCTACTAATGCGAAGGTTGCTGCTAATAAACGTAAAGACATATAACACTCTCCATTTTATATTTTGGGCTGACTTGGATTAATCTCATCCAATAGTTCTCATTATCAGCCAATTTTCACTCGAAAAACGTGCTTCAAGCGGTATATTGACGTTTTGTTGCAAAGTTGTACTGGTTAGTTCCACTATTTGATCACTCATAGGCCCTATTTCATGCGATGGCGTGAGGTAAATCAAAAAAGAAAGGAATACGCCCCGTACAGAGATAAGGTCTATCTTATTAAGCCTTTGGAGCAGTATCTTGGCGTTTATTAGAAGTAGATTAGAGAAGGTGAGAGGAGAGGCTCAAGTATAAAAAAGCTCAGCCAAATTGCTGAGCTTTAACAGTTAGAGCGGCAGTTGACGTTTAGCGATTTTGCTTCAACGCATCTAACGCTTCATGTAATGACGGCACGATGGAATGACCAAATTGTTTTACCTCTTCGCAAGGTTCAACTAAATCCGGAATCTGATAAGTAACCATATTCGCTGCCACGGCTGCACGAACACCGTTATTGGAATCTTCAAAGGCCAAACATTGGCTTGGTTCTACATCCAGACGATTCGCTGCCAGCAAATAGATTTCTGGATCGGGTTTACCGTGGTTTACCTCGCAGCCTGTGGTGAGGTTGTCGAAGTACTTACTCAAACCCGCTAATTCCAGTTTGATTTTCGCTACCTCCTTTGCCGTAGAAGTCGCTACTGCGATTGGTAAGCCTTGTGCTTTCAGCCATTCTAGCAGCTCAACAACACCATTTTTCACTGGGATGGCTTGGTGTTTGACGACAGCATTGTAACGAGTACGCCATTCATGATGCAGGCGGTCTAGGTTCTCACCGTAGGCTTTGCGGAAAATTGCTTCAATACCTGCCGCATTGCGACCAATGATCGACAGGTAAACATCTTCATAAAACGGAAGGTTTTGGACTTCACATGCTTCTTGGAAAATACGCATACAGACGCGCTCAGTATCAAGGAGCAAACCATCCATATCAAAAATAGCAGCTTGGTAGTTCATTACATTACAGACTTTTCGATTGTGATGGTGCATTTTGACATAAGCGAGATAGATTTTCTTGCGGAATTCAAACCGTCCGTATCCTTTTTTTACTTTATACCTAACCGTTTGGCTAAGCGGTGTAAATTACCATTATCGAGTTCTAACTGACGTGCTGTTGCAGCCCAGTTTCCTTGATTCTGCTCTAGTGCTTTTAGAATCATGGATTTTTGGAAGGTGTCAGTGGCTTGTTTTAAACCAGCGTCTGACAGTTCAAATGAAGAGCTAGGTATACCTGGCTCTTCAGTGATGGGCTGATTGTTCGACGCTTTGATATCGAAATCTTGTTCCACCAATTCGATATCCAGCGATTGAGTTCTAGCTTTGGCAAGCACGCCCGCTCGTTTGATGACGTGTTCCAGTTCACGCACGTTGCCCGGCCAAGAGTAATCTTTAAGTTCTTGAACTAGAGTGGGAGAGAGTCGAACACTGTTCAGCCCCAACTTACTGCGTAGTTGCTCTGCAAAGAAACCAGCCAGTAGCACGACATCGTCTTCACGTTCACGAAGTGGGGGAACATGAAGAGGGAATACACTCAAACGGTGGTACAAATCTGCTCTGAAACGGCCAGCTTTTACTTCTTCATGCAGAACACGGTTCGTTGCCGCCACAATGCGTGTATTGACTCGAATATGGCGGTCATCACCCACACGTTGGATGTCGCCGTATTGGAGAGCTCGAAGTAACTTAGCTTGCAGTTCTAACGACAGTTCGCCAACTTCATCCAAAAACAGTGTGCCACCATCTGCTTGTTCGAACTTACCCTTGCGATTACTGATAGCACCAGTAAAAGCACCTTTGATATGACCAAAAAGCTCACTCTCTGCGACAGACTCAGGTAATGCGGCACAGTTTAAGTACACCAAGGTATTATTGGCTCGGTGAGAGCGATGATGAATTGCGTTTGCGACGAGCTCTTTACCAACCCCTGTTTCACCCATTATCAACACTGATAGCTCGGTATCTGCCACCGCATCGATTTGCTCTTGAAGTGCTTTCATCCCAGCCGATTTGCCAATGATTTCGTTGCTCAAGGTGCGTTTCTCAGTGTAAGACTCACGTGGCAAGCTTGCTTGTGTTTCTAACTGCTCCAGTAGTAGAGCAGTGTGCAAGCCCCCCGCGGCTAACGCACTTACAAAGCGTAGTTCTTGATTGAGTAAACCATCGAACTGATTCGGGTCGAAGGCATCAATAGTGATCGCGCCAATCAATTGATCGTCGATCAACAAAGGGAGACCAATACATGAATGAACGTGCAGATTGTCGTCGTGGTTCGGAATTAACCCGTCATAGGGATCGGGTAAGTCGCTATTCGATGGAAACCGTACGATATCGCCAGCGCGTGCAATGGCTTCCAATCTCGGGTGTTGGTTTATAGAAAAACGGCGTCCCAATACTTCCTTTGCTAAGCCATTGATAGCCAGCGGCTTAAAGTGCTGATCTTCATACAAAAGAAGAGCAGAAGCATCACATTTTAATATCTCGCGAATCGTTGTTAATAAGGTATCAAATCGAGCTTGCCGAGTGAGCGCTGAATTTAGGTCTTGCGTGATGTGTAGCCATTGCGCGATTAAAGAAGTCATAGCCAATACCAAATGTGTCAATATGACTATTGTAGTGTCTTAATGACAATTTTCAACTGTGTCTAAATGACAGTTGTTAAGGTTGTATTTTAATTAAATTATTGAAATATATAGCAATTAAAAGTTGGCATGCCCAGTGCATTACAAGAAGAAATTATTTTTGTTTATCCCGTCATTCAAGGTAGTAATCATGACAATTCACGTAAAAAACAACATCCACTGGGTAGGTCAACGCGATTGGGAAGTTCAAGACTTCCACGGTACAGAATACAAAATGACAAAAGGTACCAGCTACAACAGTTATCTAATTCGTGAAGAAAAAACGGTGCTGATCGATACGGTCGATCATCGATTCAGCCAGCAATTTATCCAGAACCTAGAAATGGAAATCGATCTTAAGACGATCGATTTTATCGTCGTGAACCATGCAGAAGAAGATCACTCGGGCGCATTGTCGGCATTGATGGAGAAGATTCCGAACACGCCAATTTACTGTACGGAAGCGGCGATTGATTCGATTGTTGGCCATCACCATCATCCCGAATGGAACTTTAAAACGGTAAAAACAGGTGACAGCATCGATATTGGTAACGGTAAACAATTGGTATTTGTGGAAGCGCCGATGTTGCACTGGCCTGACAGTATGATGACTTACTTAACCGGCGATGCGGTGCTGTTTAGTAATGACGCCTTTGGACAGCATTATTGTGATGAGCGTTTGTTCAACGACGAAGTGGATCAAAATGAGTTGATGGAACAGTGTCTGCGTTACTACTCAAACATTCTAACGCCGTTCAGCAGCTTGGTAACCGCTAAAATCAAAGAAGTGTTGAGCTTTAATTTGCCTGTCGACATGATTGCTACTTCACACGGTATTGTATGGCGCGATAACCCAGTTCAAATCATCGAGCAATATTTGGAATGGGCGGATAACTACCAAGAAGATCGTATTACCATCTTCTACGATTCTATGTCGAACAATACCCGAATGATGGCGGACGCGATTGCACAGGGCATTCACGATGTCGACCCGGGTGTCGCTGTTAAAGTCTTCAATGTGTCTAAGCACGATAAGAATGAAATTCTCGCCAATGTATTCCGCTCTAAAGGCATCTTGGTTGGCTCGTCTACCATGAACAACGTCATGATGCCGAAGATTGCTGGCATGCTGGAGGAGATCACAGGTCTTCGTTTTAAAGCCAAGAAGGCCGCTGCATTCGGTAGCTACGGGTGGAATGGTGGTGCGGTAGACCGTATCCACGCACGGTTGACCGATGCGGGTTTTGAAACGGCAGTCAGCCTGAAAACCAAATGGCGACCAGATGGTAAAGCGATGCGTGAGTGTCGTGAACATGGCAAGAGCATCGCGAAACTGTGGGCGAAACATCCACTAATAAGTCCTGTTGCGGCTCCGATGATGGCTGCGTCTGCACCGCAAGTTCAATCACAGCCCGTTGTACAAGTAGAAACGCAAGCCGTAGTCGAAAGGGAGCTTATTAATCCAAGCTCAGAGGTACATCCATCAGATTGCCAATGCATGATTTGCACCGTTTGTAACTGGGTGTATGACCCTGCTCAGGGTGAGCCTAATCAAGGAATTGAACCGGGTACCGTGTGGTCAGACGTTCCGGATTACTTCCTTTGCCCTGAGTGTCACTTGGGTAAAGATGTATTTGTTGAGTTCAAGGGTTAAGGAGCTGTGATGCAAGCACCAATTGTAATCATAGGCAGTGGCTTTGCTGCCTATCAACTGGTTAAAACTGTGCGTCGAGTGGATGCACAGGTGTCAATTCAAGTATTCACCGCTGATGACGGTGCGGAGTATAACAAGCCCGATTTGAGCCATGTGTTCAGTAGAAAACAGACCGCGAGGGATCTGGTGGTAAAAACGGGAGAAGCGTTTGCCCAAGAGCACCATATCGAGTTATTAACCCACACTAAAATTGAGAGTGTGGATACGCAAGCCCAACAAGTGGTAGCAGATGGACAAGTTTATGCGTACTCCAAACTGATTTTTGCAACGGGCGCGAAAGCCTTTGTTCCTCCAATTCGAGGTGATGCTTCTGGCGATGTCCTAACGCTCAATTCGTTACAAGAGTATCAGCTCGCAGAAGAGCGAATCAGTCAAGCAAAGCGCGTAATGGTTATCGGTGGTGGTTTGATTGGCGTTGAGATTGCAATGGATATTGCGAGCAGCGGCAAAGCCGTTACGGTGGTTGAATCAAACCAACGCTTGCTTGCCAATCTTATTCCTGAGTTTGTGGCGTTGCCTCTGGAAAGCCAACTTAAGCAGCAAGGCATTCAACTGGCGTTGGGAAATGGGGTTGTTGAGGTGAATCGTACCGCCGATTCGTTGGTGGCGACTTTGAACAGCGGTGAAGTGATCGATACTGATGTAGTGATTTCTGCCGCTGGCTTACGTTCAAACACTCAATTAGCGAATGCTTGTGGATTAGAGGTTGGGAAAGGCATTGCTGTTGACGCTAAGCTGCAGACTTCTGCGAACAATGTATTCGCTCTGGGCGATTGCGCCGAGATACAAGGGCGTATGCTTCCATACCTTCAGCCAATCGTGTTGAGCGCTAATGTTTTAGGTAAGCAGTTGCTTGGGCAGGAAGCGCAATTGAAGTTGCCGCCAATGATGGTAAAAGTCAAAACGCCGAGTTACCCAATTCAGCTTGCCGGGGACTTCAGTGCTGTCGCGAATTGGAATGTGCAGATTTCTCAATCTGGCATCGTAGCAAAAGCTGAAAATGAACAAAGCATATTGACAGGGTTTGTTGTGACGGGCGAGCAAGTGGCTCAGGCTTTTCTGTTACTGCGTGAACTGTCTCAAGTCGCGCAATCGTAACTCGCTTCAAGCAGCACAATTTTATATTCAAAGAGGGTATAACCATGTCACATCTTCGTATTCCGAAAGACTGGACGGTTCAACGTTCGACGCCATTTTTTACCAAAGGCAGTGTGCCTCCAGCTCTTCTAACTCATCACAACACAGCCGAAGGCGTGTTTGGGCAGTTATGCGTAATGGAGGGGCAAGTCACCTACTATGGTTTTGCTGATGAATTCGCGACAGAGCCTGAAATGGTCGTCGTGATCAACGCAGGTCAGTTCGCGACAAGCCCGCCACAGTATTGGCATCGTATTGAAATGAGCGATGATGCACAGTTCAATATTAACTTTTGGTCGAATAAAGATAAAAGTGGACAAGCGATGTTCCACGCTAAGCAGTAAACCTTTCTAGACAATTTGATTATTGCGTGAATTTATCGGGAAAAGCGCATATTAAGTAAAAGAGCAGAGACGTTTCTCTGCTCTTTTTTGCTTATTGGCAGTAACGACATGTGAACTTAATCAGCGATATTAACTGTAAGCCCGTGCAACGCGACCTTCGCAATTCAAGGTGTATTGTTTTGCGTAAGCCGGAATGAAAACAGATTGGCCTTTATCTACTACACATGTTTCACCATTTGCGTGTGTAATCACGAGCGGGGAATCTAGCGGCAAAAGGATTTCTGCGGTTCTTACATAAAGTGTTCGTTGGTTGGCCTGCTTTACAATCGCGAATTTGAAATCGTCGACGGGAACTGGGTATTCCAACATGTCGTCGTTTTCGATTGGTGCAAGCAGTAGGGTATCGAATGGCTTTTCTTCGAAGCGTGTGCATGCAACGAGTTCTTTTACATCCATATACTTCGGTGTTAAACCTGCGCGTAGCACATTGTCTGAGTTCGCCATGATCTCAAGACCTGTACCTTTTAAGTAAGCGTGTGGCGTTTCTGCATCCAAGAACATCGCTTCGCCTGGTTTCAGCGTGATAACGTTGAGTAGCAAGGGTGCAAACAAACCAATGTCGCCCGGGTATTGCGTTTCTAACTCCAAGATCAGGTTGAACAGAGGTAAGTCGGTGATGCGAGCTTGTGCCAATAGCACCGTCAACGCCATCTCTTTCTGTTCGCCTTCCAGTGACAATAGACCGGAGAAGAAGCTCGCCAAGCCTTTTGAAGTTTGATTGTCGATAAGGTCATCCACCAAGTCTTGCAGCTCAGGAATCGCCAGCTCAGAGAAGAAGCTGATGATTTCACTGGTTGGGCGGAAGCCATTCATCGCTTGGTATTCGGTTAGCGCGTAAACCAATTCTGGTTTGTGGTTTGGATCTTTGTAGTTACGGTTTGCAGCGGTTAGGGGAATGCCTTGTTTTTCTTCCAGTGCAAAACCCAGTTCTGCTTGTTGCTTGTTTGGGTGCACCTGAATCGACAGTGCTTTCTCAGCAGCAAGCACTTTAAACAGGTATGGAAGTTCACCAAAACGGTTTGCGACTTCTTCACTCAGAAAAGCATTCATGTCTTGAGCAATCAGTGAAGAGAGTTTGGTCTCCTCGCCGTTTACCATCACCACTGAGCAACCGTTTGGATGCGCGCCCATCCATACTTCGGCTTGTGGTTCGCCCGTTGGGTTTTCAATGCCAAACAGTTGGTTAACAGAAGTAGTACTGCCCCAAGCGTAGTTTTGAATCACGTTGTTCATCAGGAAAAACATCGTATGCTTAGCTTGAGTTTGAATCGTTTGTGTATCGGACATCGTTAAATCAGACATAGAGTGTCACCATGCGAGAAAATCATGGCTTAGGCGACATTGCCCAAGCCATAGGAGCCATTTGGGGGAGAGGGGATTAAGCCGCTGCTTGCATCATTTTTGCTTTACGTACTTTCTTCAACGTTACACACGTTACTGCGGTAACCGTTGCGCCAGCTGCCATACAAATCAGAGCAAGGACTGGGTGGTTCATCGCACCAAGTAGAGCGACAACTGGACCGCCGTGAGCAACGCTGTTGGTAATGCCGAATGAGAACGCCATTACTGCCGCCACCATTGAGCCAAGTACGTTTGCAGGAATCACTGACATTGGATCTTGCGCTGCGAATGGAATAGCACCCTCAGAGATACCCACCAGACCCATTGCACCTGCTGCTTTACCTGCTTCGGTTTCTGATTCTTCGAACAGGTCGAACTTACGACCAAGCGCCGTTGCCAGTGCCATGCCTAGAGGTGCAACAGGGATTGCACACGCCATCGCACCCATAAATTGAGTTTGACCGCTCGCAATCATGCCCACAGAGAATAGGAATGCGACCTTGTTGAATGGACCACCCATATCGAAGCCAGCCATACCACCAAGTACGATACCCAGTAGAACGACGTTACCTGTACTCATGCTAGTGAGTAGCGCAGTCAGACCGTCCATTAGGCTTGCGATTGGCGCGCCGATAACGAAGATGAAAAGACCTGCGATGAACAACGAACCTGTGATTGGCGCAATCATGATTGGCACCAAAGGTTGAATGAATTTGTGGTAGTTAATCGACGTAATCCACTTCACGAAGTAACCCACAAGCAGGCCTGCGATGATGGCACCGATAAAGCCTGTACCTGCGTCTGCGCCGTAGAAAGAACCGTTGTTTGCAATCCAACCACCGATCAAGCCAGGAGCCAGAGCAGGACGGTCAGCAATCGCGTAAGCAATGTAACCGGCTAGGATTGGGATCATCAGCGTAAAGGCAACCACACCAACGTTGAGGATTTGGTTCCACATGCTGCCTTCAGGGATGGCCATGCCCGCTTCACTTGGCTGACCACCGACTGCAAGAGCAAGGGCAATCAACAGACCCCCGGTTACGACGAATGGGATCATGTGTGATACGCCGTTCATCAAGTAGCGATATAAGTCAGAACGGGCTTGAGACGCTTTGTTTGCAACTGACGCTTGCGTATTGCCATTGGACTCAGCTTGGTACGTCGGTGCGTTTAACGCTTCATTAATCAGTCCTTGAGCATCGCGGATTGGGGCTTTTACGTTGGTTTTAACCACGCGTTTGCCCGCGAAGCGGTTCATGTCGACTTGTTTGTCACAGGCGACGATGATGGCACCTGCACGCTCGATTTCTTCTGCGGTTGGGCTGTTTTTCACACCGATTGAACCGTTCGTTTCAACCTTGATTTCGTAACCCATCGCCGCTGCACCTTTCTCTAGTGCTTCCGCCGCTAGGTACGTGTGGGCAACGCCAGCAGGACAACCAGTAACACCAATGATGAAACCTTGGTTTGCTGGAGCATCTGTCACTGGTTGCGGTTCTTCTTTAGCAAGAAGGAGTGCCAGTGCGTCGTGGCTGTTTGTTGCGCCTAAGAACGCATCGATGAAACCATCTTCAATCAATTTTGAAGATAGTTCTGCAAGTACTTCGATATGGTGGTTATCGCCACCGTCTGGAGAAGCGATCATGAAGAACAGCTTTGAAGGTAAACCGTCTTCCGCGCCGTATTCGATACCTGATTTGCTTACGCCGATCACAACCGCTGGTTCAATCACAGCGGCGCTTTTCGCGTGTGGAATTGCCACGCCATCTTCAAATCCAGTATTTCCTAATTCTTCACGTGCTTTTATATCTGCAAGAAATTGTGTTTGGTCAGAAATACGACCTTGGGCATGAAGAACGGCAACCAGTTCTTTAAATACGTCTTCTTTTGAAGACGCTTTAAGATCAAGCTTAATTAAGTCTTCATTTATTAGTTTGGTGATCATTGTCGAACCCCTATAAATATAATTTTTATTTCAGGGGTATTTTTAAATTACTGATAAAAAGACTGTAGTGAAGAAAAAATGCATTTACTGGAGGATTGTAACCGACTAACTATAGTGTGATTTAGATCGTTCACTGGACAAATCTAGCTGCATATCTGTGACATGATGGATAAGAAGCTAAACGATAAGTGAAATGTGGCTTTGCTCCCATTTGAAAAGGGATTGAGTGTTGTTGATAGAGTTTTTGTTACTGGAAATTTGATGCGTTAACTAGATTTTTGTAACATTAAAATGGAAGTGTGATTTTGCTCAATAGCACAAAAATCCAGTCCGGTGTATATCTATAGTAAATAGCATCATTGATGCATATATAGAGTGTGAGACAATGATTTTTCATGATTTAATTTCAGCGGTATTAAATGAAAGAGAGCCATTTCATAATATTTGGTTTGCAGGAGATTTTCATACGCCGCCTGAATTTAGCTATCAAGTTAATTTCCCTCGCCTAGAGTTAGTTCTGGATGGGGAATATATTAATGAAATGGAAAGTCATGATCGAAAAGTAACGCACATCGTTGCTAAAAAAGGCGATGCGATATTTATTCCACCTAACTGTTGGAATAAACCAGACTGGGATACCGATTGCTCAGTTTTAAGTATTTTGTTTGGGCGTCGACAACTTGGGTTAAGTTTGGTGAGCAAACGCAAAGGTGAGGCAAACTTTTACGATATTCAAAAGCATAGCATCCAAACACGCTCAGGATTTGCGATAGATAACATCTTAGAAGCGTTGAGCTCACTGGCTCGTGAGAATACTAAAAAACCAATGGATGAGCTTTTACTGCAAGCATTACTGCAATACGCGAAGACGATGTTGGATGCACCAGTCGAGCAGCAGTCACATAGCCGTGTGCAAGATCTCTATCAAGGGATTTGTATCTACATTCAAGAGAACTTCCATCGCCCAATCACACGTGACAGCATTGCGTCGAGATTCAGTATTTCCTCGAACCATTTGTCGCGCTTGTTCCGTCAGCAGGGGCACATGACCTTGGCAGACTACATTACTTGGGTACGCGTGGATCGTGCGAAGTTTATGCTCAAGAAATACAACTTCAAACTCAATGACGTGTCAGTGCGCTGTGGATTTAAAGACGTGAACTATTTCTGCCGAGTATTTAAGAACCGTACAGGCAGAACGCCGACGGAATATCGTGGTTCGATTTAAGCCTTCAGTCAGAGTGCGTAAATTATAGAGAAGTTTAGGCGAGCAGCCTCGACATGGCGTACATCAGCAGCGCTTGTAAGTCGACGCTGCTTTTTGTTAGTAGTAGGCGTTCCGCCATTTGATCGGTAAGCAGATTTCGTGTGAGGTTAGTAGCCGCAATGATCTGATCTCGGGTCGGCCTTTCTGGCATCACCAGTGCTATAGCCAGATGAACATCACCCATCTTCGAAGCCCAATCCATCGACTTTTCATTCGCAATAACAGCAATAGAAATATGGTCAACACCTGAAAACATCACGTGTGGTAGAGCGATCCCCGGAGTCACGCAAGTTGATGAGCGTTCTTCGCGTTTAATAAAAGCAAGAATCAGCTCGTCAGGATGAATGGGGTGGATCAGCTGAGCTAATCCTTTAAGGCATTCAAACTTGGTGAGCTCGGTATGCGCTTTGGCGTATTGCCATTTGATTTCACAAGGTGGGCAAATTTGCGGTAAACGCTCGGCCAGTTGGCTAGAAAACTCATAGTTGATATGAGAGCCCACCACCGTAAAGTGTTCAGCAATCATGTCTTTGATGACGAAGCAGGCCAGCTCTGCGTCAATGCCAATCGCTGTGATTTGACACAAATCACCTTGTTGTAGACCTGCTTGCAAAATCGCCACGGACTTTGTGAGTTCCGCAACACGATTTTGCGTTACATTAATGATATGTAAGGTACTTTTGAACTTTTTTGCCACTCGATTGAGTGGCTGAGCAAGGTGCGCACTGGCATTTGCATTATCGACGAAAAAGGTGATTTGGTATTCGTTCATCTGCAAATTTAGTCGCGGCAGTGAACGAGGAATACTTTGTCGACGTTCAGCAAAACCTCTTCAATGGGGATTTGAATTTTACGCGTCCCTTCGAATCGGCCAGGTTGTTCTATCTCAATATCCGACACGATCAAAACCCGATCCGCTTGAGCGATATCGTGAGGAGTGAGCTGATTTTCTATCCCCATCGCACCTTGCGTTTCTACTTTAATTTGCACGTTATGTTTTGGCGCAGCTTTCATTAGTGCATCTGCTGCCATATAAGTATGAGCGATACCTGTAGGGCATGCTGTCACCGCTACGATTTTCATGTTCTATCCATTTTATTTTTTGTGGATATTAGCACAGCCACCGCAGATTGAATTGATTTGAGCTGGATTAACGCAAGAGCTCTATCACAGTTTGAATCTCATGTTACATTAATCCAGTTAATGCACTTTTAGTCCTATATATCAAAGGGTAGGCACTGGTTAATCTATGCCCAAGTCAAATGAGTAGGAACGCATACGAGCCAGGGGATCCTGTATCTCAAACTCACTTGGGTATATATTCGAGCGTGAATATTGGAAGGTAAAACAATGGACATCACAAACCTAATTGAGCTGGAAACGATATGTTTAGATCTAAAAGCTCAAACCAAAGATGAAGCGCTCAAAGAGCTGGTCGAGATGCTAGAGGCCGCCGGCAAGCTCAATAGTCAAAGCCAGTTCTTGGCAGATATCTGGAAACGAGAAGAGATCGGTAACACAGGATTTGATGATGGTATTGCGATCCCTCATGCCAAAAGTGATGCTGTAGCGCAACCAGCTGTCGCGGTCGGGATCAGCCGTAATGGGATTGATTATGGCGCCGAAGATGGCGAGCTGTCCGATGTGTTTTTCATGCTGGCGTCTCCAGATGGTGATGATCATCATCACATTGAAGTATTGGCACAAATTTCCACCAAAATTATCGAAGACGGCTTTGTTGAAAAGCTCAAGTTGGCTCAATCGCGAGAAGAAGCGCTTGAGATGCTGACTGATATTCAAACTCAATCCAATGAATTTCTCCCAACTTCTTTAGAATTTACATCAGAACCCCTAAGCCCTTGGGCGCAAAAACTTGGTCGCATTAAAGAGCACCTGTTGTTTGGCACATCTCACATGATCCCGTTTATCGTTGCGGGCGGTGTGTTGTTGTCGTTGTCGGTGATGATCTCTGGTCACGGTGGTGTACCACAAGAGGGCGTTCTGGCCGATATTGCCCAAATGGGGATTGCTGGCCTTACATTATTTACTGCCGTTCTTGGCGGTTACATTGCTTATTCCATTGCCGACAAGCCGGGCCTTGCGCCGGGTATGATTGGATCTTGGATTGCTGTCAGTCATTACAATACGGGTTTTTTAGGTGCGATTGTGGTCGGCTTTTTTGCTGGCTTTGTCGTTTGGCTATTAAAGAAAATTCAGCTACCAGACAGCATGAGTTCGCTTGGCTCGATTTTTATTTATCCGCTAGTCGGTACGTTTGTTACTTGCGGCGCGGTGATGTGGGTGATAGGTGCTCCGATAGCCAGCGCAATGACCACCATGAACGAGGTGCTGACGGGCATGGCGGGGTCAGGCAAAGTGATGCTCGGAACTGTGCTTGGGGCAATGACCGCGTTTGATATGGGCGGCCCAATTAACAAAGTGGCGACGTTGTTTGCTCAAACCCAAGTGAACACGCAACCATGGTTGATGGGCGGGGTCGGTATTGCGATTTGTACGCCGCCATTGGGTATGGCACTAGCCACATTTTTGGCGCCGAGTAAATTCAAGCGAGATGAACGCGAAGCGGGGAAAGCCGCAGGTATTATGGGGATGATCGGTATTAGCGAAGGTGCGATTCCTTTTGCCGCTGGTGACCCTGCGCGAGTATTACCCGCTATTGTGGCGGGTGGCATCGTTGGTAACGTGATTGGCTTTATGTTCCACGTAATGAACCATGCACCGTGGGGCGGTTGGATTGTTCTCCCTGTTGTGGATGGAAAAATTGGGTACATCATCGGCACGATTGCGGGCTCTGTTACCACGGCGTTGATCGTGATTGCACTAAAGAAAACCGTCACCGAAGATGAGAGTTACACTGGTCATTCTCAAGTATATGGCTCCGTTCAAGGCGAAGGTGAGGCGGATGTTTTGGCGGTCACATCTTGTCCATCAGGTGTGGCACATACGTTCTTAGCGGCGAAGTCATTGGAAAAAGCAGCGTGTGCACTCGGCATTAAGATTAAAGTCGAAACCCAAGGCGCGAATGGCGTCATCAACCGAATTACCGAGAAAGACATCGAGAAAGCCAAGTTTGTGATTTTTGCTCACGATGTGGCGATTAAAGAACCGGAACGCTTTCGAAAAATCCAAGTCTTGGATGTCAGTACCAAGGATGCCATGTTGAACGCCACGGCTTTGTTGCAAGCTCGTAGAGTGTCTTAACATTTAACTTCTGAGAAATGTCTCCTCGATGACCCTGATGAATGCTTTTGGTATTTACTCCAACATCGCGGTTCGCTTTTATTTGTGCCGCGAGTGAAGGATAAATTACGAGTAATGTTTTCAATTCTTTAGTAGCATGTTACAAAACATTTCAGTCAGGTGAACTAAGGGAAGCGTGCAATGGAAAAACAACGAGTAGCATTTATTGGTTTGGGTGTTATGGGTTACCCAATGGCGGGCTATTTGAGCAAAGCGGGATATGAAACCAAAGTATACAACCGCACCAAAGCCAAAGCTGATAAATGGGCTGCAGAATACAACGGCATTGCGTGTGAGACACCGCGAGAAGCGGCAGAAGGTTGCGATATCGTATTTACTTGTGTCGGTAATGACGATGACGTGCGCAGCGTTGTATACGGTGAAGAAGGCATTCTAGTCGGTCTAAAAGCAGGCGCGGTACTGGTTGATCACACCACGACTTCCGCTGATTTAGCCGTTGAATTGGCCGATGCTTGTACCAAATATGGCAATCACTTCATTGATGCTCCGGTATCTGGTGGTCAAGCAGGCGCAGAAAATGGCGTACTAACCATCATGTGTGGTGGCGAGCAGAACATTTTTGATCGTGTGTCTCTAGCGATGGACGTATATGCAAAGCAAATGACGCTTCTGGGTGAAAATGGCCAAGGTCAACGTTGTAAAATGGTAAACCAAATCTGTATTGGTGGTGTGCTTCAAGGCTTGAGCGAAGCGTTGTTACTCGCGCAGAAATCCGGTTTGGATATTGAACAAGTAGTTGAAACACTCAAGCACGGTGCTGCAGGGTCATGGCAAATGGAAAACCGCGCCAAGACGATGGCGCAAGATAAGTTTGATTTTGGCTTCGCGATTGATTGGATGCGCAAAGACTTAGGCTTCTGTCTGCAAGAAGCAGAGCGAGTGGGTCTAGAGCTCCCACTGACTAAGAAAGTGGATGAGCAATACGCAGACCTTCAACGCGATGGTTTAGGCCGCATGGATACGTCTGTTCTGATTAAAGCCGTTGCTAAGAATCAGTAGTAGATAAACAGTTCTTTAGTATCAAAGAGCTTGAAGAAATTTAAGTTGATCATGATCGTTCCCCTTGAACATTAGTGTGTGATTAACGAACTTGAATGAGGAGGTGCTTTGGGGCACCTCCTTTTTTATGTCTTCTTATCACAGCATTTGCTGGTGCAGTGTCCGTTTACTTGTTTAAGCCTAGCGCAATCTCAAGGCCTTTGCCGTAAGCTTCGTCCGCTTGGTAGGCGTGGTTAACGTGACGTTCTTTGATGAAGTCTGGCACACCATCCATTGCACGAGCGGTGTTGTCGAATAGAGTTTGACGCTGTTCTTCGCTCATCAGACGGAATAGGTCTCCCGCTTGGCTGAAGTAGTCTTCGTCTACACGGTGATCGTAATGATCAGCATTGCCGTTGATGCGTAGAGGTGGCTCAGAGTAATCTGGTTGCTCTGCCCATTCTTGTTTGTAGTTTGGCTCGTAACCTAGTGTTGAACCAAAGTTGCCATCAACGCGCATTGCGCCATCGCGGTGGTAGCTGTGTACCGGACAACGAGGCGCGTTAACTGGAATTTGGTGATGGTTTACACCTAGGCGGTAACGCTGCGCATCTCCGTATGCAAACAGACGGCCTTGCAGCATTTTGTCTGGTGAGAAGCCAATTCCAGGAACGATAGCTGCCGGGTTAAACGCGGATTGCTCAACTTCCGCATAGAAATTTTCTGGGTTACGGTTCAGTTCAAACTCGCCTACTGGGATCAATGGATAATCTTTTTGTGACCATACTTTTGTTAGGTCGAACGGGTTGAAGTTCACTTCATCCGCTTCTAACTCAGGCATGATCTGGACGTACATCTTCCATTTAGGGAAGTCTTGACGCTCAATCGCTTCGTAAAGGTCACGGTGATGGCTTTCGCGGTCTTTACCTACGATCGCTTCTGCTTCTTGGTCAGTCAGGTTTTTGATGCCTTGCTGAGTTTTAAAGTGGAATTTCACCCAGTAACGCTCGTTTTCTGCGTTGATAAAGCTGAATGTGTGGCTACCGAAGCCGTGCATATGACGGTAAGACGCTGGAATACCACGATCACTCATAACGATCGTAACTTGGTGGAATGCTTCTGGTAGTGATGTCCAAAAATCCCAGTTGTTTGTCGAGCTGCGCATGTTGGTGCGTGGATCGCGTTTTACTGCGTGGTTTAGATCTGGAAATTTTAGTGGATCACGGAGGAAGAACACTGGCGTGTTGTTACCAACCAAGTCCCAGTTGCCTTCTTCGGTGTAAAACTTTAGCGCAAAACCACGGATGTCGCGCTCTGCATCTGCGGCACCGCGCTCCCCCGCAACGGTGGTAAAGCGAGCAAATAGTTCGGTCTTTTTACCAATCTCCGAGAAGATCTTCGCGCGAGTGTATTTTGTGATGTCATGAGTCACAGTAAAGGTGCCGTAAGCGCCTGAGCCTTTGGCGTGCATACGACGCTCAGGAATCACTTCGCGGTCAAAGTGTGCCAGTTTTTCAAGGAACCAAACGTCTTGCAGTAGTTGGGGACCACGAGGACCTGCAGTCATCACATTTTGATTATGGGCGACAGGACAGCCTGCGGCGGTGGTTAATTTCTTATTTGTCATTTTTCTTCCCCTCCAGGGATCAATACCTTAGCAACTGAAGAGAAGATTATTACGGAAAAGCTGGAAGCAAAAACTGATACTGCTTATCAATTCAATAGGTGGTAACGATGATGAAAAGTAACTTAGAATCAAATTCTTAGCTGATTTTTATGATTGGTTTATTAACGTATTGGCGAAAAGGGTAAAAAGAGGACGCTGGCATTTGCATGAATTGCGCTTTGTTGACAAGGCTAACGTTGGAAATCGCCCCTTTGATATCGCTTTATTGAACATCAAAGGGGCGGAATGATTAGGAGTACTTCACTTCAATTTGCTCAGCTTTTTCAAACGCTGGATGCGTTGCGAGTTGTTTTCCATAACGCTCAATATTCGGGAAGTGACCAGCCAAACCGAACTTATGCACGAGCTCGACAATAAATGACATCATGATGTCTGCGCCAGTTAAACGTTCTTCTACTAGGTAAGTTTTGCCTTCTAGCGATTGCTCGAAATAACCCAGAACGTTCATCGCTTCTTTGTCAGCATAGCCTGATAGAAATTGAGTTTCGTTTGGCTCTTTGCTGATAAAGATTTTTAACAACATTGGTAAGATTGCTGAACTTTCAGCAAAGTGCATCCATTGTAGGTACTCAGTGTGCGCCTTCGTCCCACGCTCAGGAGCCAACGCACCATCACTGTACTTCTCAATCAAATATTCGGTCATCGCGCCTGATTCAATGATGAACTCGCCATCATCTTCAAGCAGGGGCGATTTACCGAGCGGATGAACGCTCTTTAGCTCAGGCGGTGCCATGAAGGTCACTTTGTCACGAACATAAGGCACGATTTCGTAATCCACATTTAGCTCTTCAAGTAACCAAATGATGCGCTTTGAGCGAGACTGATTGAGATGGTGAAGTTTAATCATTTATTTATCCCTTCCTTATAATGGGTCGTTAATCTGTACTACAAGCTTGCCGAAGTTCTTACCTTCCAACAGACCGATAAATGCTTCTGGTGCATTCTCCAGTCCTTGTACTAGATGTTCACGGTATTGGATCTTTCCTTCTGCCAACCATTGATTAATATCTTGCGCAAATTCACCGTAACGATGTCCGTAGTCATCAAAAATGATGAAGCCTTGCACCTTGATTCGTTTAGTCAGCAGCTTACCCATTAATAATGGAAGATGGTCGGTACCTTGAGGCAGTTCTGTTGCGTTGTATTGAGAAATCAAACCACAAAGTGGGATACGTGCGCTGGTATTCAGAAGTGGCATTACAGCTTCGAATACTTTGCCACCTACGTTTTCGAAGTAAACATCGATACCTTGATCACAGGCGTTTTTCAACTGTTCTGCAAAGTCGTCAGCTTTGTGATCGATACATTCATCGAAGCCAAGGACTTCTTTGGCGTAACGGCACTTTTCTTCTCCGCCTGCAATACCAACAACTCGGCAACCTTTGATTTTGCCAATTTGACCAACAGTCGCGCCCACAGGGCCCGTCGCGGCCGCTACCACAATGGTTTCACCTGGTTTTGGCTGACCGATATCGAGCAAGCCCATATACGCGGTAAAGCCTGGCATGCCAGCAACACCTAGAGCGTATGAAGGGTTTTGTGGTTCTTTGCCAAGTTTAATCACCATCTCACCAGTTGAGATGGCGTAGTCTTGCCAGCCAACAGTGTATGCAAGAACCCATTCACCCGCTTCATAATCTGGGTGGTTCGATGCTTCTACCTGACAAACTGTGCCAGCGATCATTACGTCATCAACCGCAACAGGATCGGCGTATGACTCGGCATCGCTCATGCGACCGCGCATGTATGGGTCGAGAGATAAATAAACGGTTCTCAGTAGCATCTCACCATCTTGAGGAGTCGGTTTCGCCACTTCTTCTAGACGAAAGTTTTCTTTTGTTGGTGCACCATGGGGACGTGACGCGAGTACGATTCTGCGATTTGTTGCGTTAGTCATATTTATCTCACTTATTGATTAGACCGGTCGTCTAGTTTTAATTTCAAAATATCCCGCTCATAGAGCGGGAAAGTGTATTGTGCTATCACAGGAGTTATTACCAACTGTGAAACACATGTAGGGTGTTCATCTTACTTTTACGCTACCTACTATGGGCAAGTTCGCGTGTTTTGCAGTAGATGTTGAGTATAGGTCAGACTTTGCGTTAATGCTGCCTGATCTTGATACAGTTTGTTCAGCAAGCTTGCGCCGTTCCAAAGGTAGTATATCTGCCTTGCCAATAAAGCACTGTCACCATTTGGGATAGAGCCATCTTGAATGCCTACGTCAATGCAATCCGCCATTGCTTGAATGGTTTTGTCTGCACCTTGGCGTAACGCTAGACGCATGGACTCTGAGAGATCGGAGACTTCCGCACTTAACTTGACCAACAAACATTTGTTCGCATTACATACGTCGTCTTCTACTTTGACCATTTCTTCAAAGTAGCTCATTAGGCGTTGGTAGCCATTCAGATCGGTATTGGTAAAGCGTGCGTTTAAACGCTCAAAATACTTAGTAAAGTAGTCTTGAATCATCGCTTCACCAAATTGTTCTTTGGATTTGAAGTAATGATAAAACGAGCCTTTCGGCACCGCGGCCTTTTTTAAAAGCTCTGAAAGGCCAACACTCGTAAACCCTCGGTTTACGATTAACTCGTATCCGACGTCGAGAATATGTTGGCGTGTGTCGTTCGTCTTTGCGTTCATGAAGCGTACTATAGAATGAATTAGACCAGTCGTCTAGTTTTTGTTGTGGGTTATTTGATTAGCTCGTACTCAATCACAAATAGCGTGTCGGTGTTTGGGTAGATTTCTCGAATTAACTGCTTGAGTTTTGGCAGTTCGATGGCTTCTTGTTCAGCATGAAACTCATTGATATCTTCAAAGTTGAGTGGTTCTACAGAGCGTATTTTGATGTTGCAGACTTTACGATCCGTCTCTAGCGTAAAAACTTCGACCTCTGTATTTGGAACGTAGTGACTTTCTGATTCATCTCGAATCGTAATCGTTTTTTTGCCTGATGTGATCAACGGGGTTAAGAATTCAAAAAAGGTAATCTTGGTTGGGTGGGATGACATGATGTACTCGTTAGTCTGATTGTTTGGCGTAATTATATACCCAAATAACCTTGAGGTGCTTATTTCAAGAGAACGAGCGAGTGCGCAGGACGCGAATCAACTTGGCACTAAAGTAACCCGAGATAATGCCTATCCAGTTGGTGCTGAGATCATCAAAACTAAACGAGCGACTTGGAATAAAAAGTTGACTTATTTCTTCCATTGAAACGATAGCCAACAGCAGTAGCAAAAGGCGGATGCCAAAGACGTCGGCTTTACTTGAACTTACTAAAGAGGGGAAGGTGAAGACCGATAAAAAGCCGATCAATAAACTGAAAGTAAAGTGAAGCGTACTCGATCCACCTAAGTAGGTTTCCATTTGCAGGTAAGTGGCATGGTGTAAGTCAGAGCTTTTCCACAAAGAGAGTGAAGCCGTAAGCGTCAGAACGAAAACAAAACTTATCCGTGTCAGTATTGAAACCATAATTAACCTATTGGAAAGAAGCCTAAGTAACGTTTTACAAAGTACAACGCTGCTAGATTCTGAATTGCCATGCCAATTGCCATCGCCCATGCTGCACCAATAACACCGAACGTTTGGCAAAGCGCAATGAGCAAGCAGATAGAAATTGTGCCGGAGGAAATTGTAATGTATTTCATGGTTCTTTCGTGACCGCTCATGAGTAATAAAAATCCTACAGAGCCAGTCGCAACATTGACTAACTGCCCTAAAGACAGGACGACTAACAGTGGCGCAGCAGCAAGAAACTCTTCACCAAAAAACTGCATCACAAACTCTGGGAATAGAGTGCAAATAATCACGGGCACAATGGCCAAACCAACGTTGGCTCGGCAAGCTAAACGGCTAAGGCTTTGCAGTTTGATCATTTGACGTTCTTTGTAGAGAGAGGCAAACATAGGAGCGACCACAAAGTTAATGGTAATCAGCACAAAGCCAATCAGCAGTGATGTACGTTGAGCTGCGGCTAATAAACCGAGTTCCGCTGTTGAGATAAAAAAGCCCGCAATGACAAGGCTTCCCCATTGAAGGACGTTCGTGAAGATACTGCCAATCCAGACTTGCTTGGCAGAAGCGACCATTTTTTTGTTTGGTACGAAAGCTGATGTCTGATACTGACCTGAACCTAGCCAATTAACACTGGATATTACCGCGACGCCCACACTCGCCAGAAGCAGTGCGGTCATCAGATTGTTGATATTTTGCTGACCGATATAGTCCAAGCCAAAGACAAAAAAGACCATCAACATACTCACGCCAAGCTGTAAAGCAAACAGTGATGACACGACCTTTCTACATGCTTGAAGCACACGACTGTTGGTCTGTGCAAGCACCAAAAACGGTATGCAGAACAAGCCTAAAGTAATCGCATGCATTGGCGATTGGGTCTGGTTTAGCTGTTCAGGAAACAGATTAAATCCTACCAACAAAACGGCCATGGCTAGCAAGCAAAACGCCATACTTCGATAAAGTGCCGTTTTATAGTTGTGGCTTTGTTGAAGTGTCTCTTTGTTGTTAAAGGCGATCGCATTGTAGCGAACTAATGAGACATCAAAACCTAGCTGAGAAACGATCGCGAGTAGTGAGACTAGGTTGAATAAAAAGAAAAATTGACCGGAAGTCGAAGCGTCACTGGTCTTTGATACAATCAGTGTCAGTAAAAAAGCAAATAGCGCACTCAACACACGCGTGATTGCGGTTTTCAATCCAGTAGATAGCAAGCTTTTTTTACCGCTGGGCATCAACAGTAATTTTTGTTGAATAGTGTGAAACATAGAGGTATTTAACCGTAAATATTATTGAGTGCGAGGCGCTGTTTTTCTTCACTGAAGGCGTCGTTTAACGCTGTTGTATATTGGCAAAAATCAATTTCATCATAATAATTGACACAGTGCGCGATCTGCTTGGCCATTTCTTCAGGTGTTAGCGCTAAAAATGGGTAGTTGAGATCTTTGGTCGCGCCGATAGTTCGAATCACCATAGGAAGATGTAATTTGGCTGCTTCTAGAATAGTTAACGGCATCCCTTCCCATGCTGCAGTATGTAAGTAAAGGTCTGAACCCTTGAGCTTTTTAACCACTTCATCACGAGGCAACATGCCAGTCACATCCACATTTTCTGTACGCAATTTTTGTTCGAGTGTGTGGTCACCGCCACCTATCCAAGTGATATCTAATGGGCGGTTAAGCGCATATCGATTAAGGTGTTGCAATGTGTCGATGAGAAATTGCGGATCCTTTTGGGGCGCGACACGACCAAGCACAACAAGTCGCAGCGCTTCTTGTCTGTTTCGCAATAAACGCTCTTCACTTTGATAGGACACGTAGTTGTTGAGCAGTTCAGCACGTTTCGCGCCAATACTAATCGCCAAGTCACATTCTCGTTGGCTACAGCCTGCCACCACATCAATTTTGCTTAGTTTTACTTTCTCTAGCGCTCTATAGAGCTGGCGCGCGAATTCGGAGATATCTTCACGTTCGAAAGCATAACAGTGCGGCGTATAAACCAAGCGTGCCTTACCAAGCTGTAGAAATCGGCCGAGAAATCCCGCTTTACTCGAGTGCAAATGCACGACGTCGGGAGCAAGTGATGCAATCATGTGGTTTGCATCGCGAACAAATTGAAGTAAGCCGCCTTCCACCCATTTGGTCTGTGTGAAAATATGATGGTTGTTTTCATTGGTTAAGTCGTTTTCTCGAGCTCTGGCTAGCAAGAAATGTTGATAGGGTTCGTCTCGAGAGGAGTGAGCATAACTATAGAGGGCGGTTTGAACGCCACCTCCGAAGGCTTCTGTAATATGGAGCACTTTTTTCATGATGATTTTGTTCCTGGTGTCTGCATCCATTTATGTTTGAAAGCATCACGCTCTTGTTCTGAATAAACGTGGCGATATAAGGGAAGATCGTACATATAGAACAGCTTTGAAAAGTCGTAGTGATGCTTAAAGTGCTGGTGGATATTGGAGTACCACTTGTTTTTCGCTTCATTGCTGTTTTTCAGCACGAAGTCTTGCAGCCCGAGAAACTCACCAATTTCTTTATCGAGAGAGCTGAGCTTTTCGCATTTGATTAGCATGACGTTGGCTTGCTCGTTCTTGAATGTGAAGAAAGGTTGAGTGTTGTCCAGTTCTTGGCGCATCACATCGATATTGAAATTACGCTTTAACTCGTTGTCGAACCAGTTCGCAAAATAGTTGAGATTGATATAGTTATCGAAACAATGTTCGAGGTGCTGATACGTGACTGCCATATCTCGGTGAATTGCATCATTCTTTTTGCCTTCGATAAATTGCAAATGGAGGTCTTGAAAGAAACGAGAAAAGACAGTTGCGATTGGATCACGGACCAGTGTGACGATTTTGATCTGTTCGCGTTTTTGTAAGATACGTTTTCGTTGCTTGAGCACTAAGCGGTAGAGCGCACGGTTTTTGAAATCGAAAAATTTACTCACGTCTTTTTTATTGTGATACATGTGAAATTCTTCGTGATCATCAAAGGTGTGGATGTGATAGCTTGGGATATTTCTTTCTCCCAGCGTGTGCTCAATTGACGATGAGCCAACTTTGCCCATTTGGTAAACTAAAACAAAATTGTCAGCTTGGAGTTCTCGGTTCTTTTCAAATTGTCGAGAGATTGAATACTTCATCTATCCTATCCTTGATTATTCAAATTCGTGGTGATGGTTTACCGGAAAAGTATGAGCAATGGTGTTGACCTTTGACTCGCGGCTCATGCTTATCATGACGGGTAATAAGAGTATTAAAATGATGGTGGTATTTACCGCAACGAAGAACACCATGATGAGGGCGTATATCGCGAGTAAGAGGCTTTTCCTGTTGTCATTGAGACTACGGAAGCAAAAGCGAATAAAAAGAAAATAACCACCAAATAATAGGGCGATACCGAGCAACCCGTATTCAATTGCGGTATCTAACACAAAGTTGTGGGTGTAGATCGCCAGCTCATCATAGTTAAAGTAACTGATCATAAAGTTGGGCAGCATCTTCGCGCCGACACCTAAAATAGGGTGTTGAAGTAAAATATCTAACCCATTGGCAAGTAAGAGTTTTCTATGAAGGTTCGACACCCAGCGAGCTTCACTTTGGTTGGCAAATAAGACGTCTTCTTGGGTTATTTCCAATGTGTCTGCTAACGTTTCAAACCCAACATAGAGTGTAGTTGCGACGGCAGTGAACACCATAAAGCTTAAGGCCAATAAAATGGTCCACGTATACGTTTCATTAAGCGATTTTCTCATCAGGTTTTTTACGAGCAGCTGGTCAAAGAAGAAAAGCAGACAAAAACCAAGTAGTGCTTTTCTTTCTTGCGACAACACCAGTAATACCAAAGCAACGAGCATCAAAAGGTGGAAAGCGCGAATTTTATCCCGATAAAGGTACAGTAGTGAGCAAAGTACACCGAACCCGTATTTACTTACCCCGAGTAACTTAAACCCGCTTTGATAGCCTTGAGCAAAGTGCCATAAGGCAACGAGCGTACAGATGAAAAACAGCAGATAAGTGAAATAAACCATTACCCATTCATCATCAAACACGCCATAGGCGTACATTAGGCTAAGCAAGCAGAGAATCGCCAGCCATTGCACGGTTTCTATAACTAGCGGCATTAGGGGGACGCGATTTAGCAGGCCATTTAAGAACACATACCCAGTGAACAATACGAGGAACCCCATGCAGGGATGCATGAGTTTTTCAGCTTTTCCTTCCAATACCACTAACGCTGTAAAACCAATGGACAAAAGACTTACGATGTCTGATGGTGCTAGTGCTATTCCTCCAGCACGAAACTTCATAGGAATAAAGAACAATGCTAATAGGCATGCTGCAAACCATGAGGCTCGATGGCTCGATGGCGCGGAGCTATTTGTTGGTGCAAAGCTGCTGGTAGATTCCATAGTAACCTTCACGAAATTTATCGATGGTGTAGAGAGAGGCCCTATTGACTGAGTATTGACTTGCAGCGTCATACCGCTCAACACTTTCACACAGCTGGAGCACTTTCTGGCTCAGCTCATTTGAGTTACCAACCTGAAATAAATATTCGGCACGTCCGGTGACGTCATCCAAACCGGGTACGTCCGATGATAATACGGGTAAGCCTGCTGCCATGGCCTCAACCGCCGCCAAGCCAAAGCCTTCGACATGCGATGATTGCACGTAAATGTCCATGTCGTTCAAAAACGCTGGAACATCAGAAACTACCCCATGAAAGTGAACACGTTGCGTGACGTTGAGCTTTGTTGCCAACGCTTGCAGTGACGATTTTTTTTCGCCATCTCCAGCAAGATGGAGCTCGTATCGTCTCGGTAAATGGACAAGTGCTTGGATAAGAGTTTCATGATCTTTATGTTGGTGAAGTCGGCCCACCATGCCAATCTTGATGATTGGTTTGTCGATTAGGTGGCTGGCGCACTTCGGCATCATAGGAAACCTTTTTAAATCAACGCCATTGTGCACCACGTGATATTTATGTTGGTAGCGAGGCATGAACTTCACCAGTTCATCTTGTACTTTTTCACTAATACTGACCGTCAAGTCGTGGCCCCAATACAAGACATATTCCATGAACTTAAACAACGGATAGTCACGTCGACGGTTGTAAGAGCAGTGCTCAGTCTGGATTCGTTTTTTACCTACCGCCAATAGCGCTAGATAAATGGAAGGGTAGAGGTGCCCGTGAACGACATGCGGCCAACGTAGCAAACAGTATTTCTCACTCAATGACAAAGTGCGCCAGTTAAAACACTCTATCCCTTGGGCGGATAGCGTTGGTAAGTAATCATTTTCATCACATAAGACCAAAATTTTGATTTCGTATTCAGGCTTATGTTCTAAAACAAGGTCGACTAAGAACTTCTGAGCACCGCCGTTCTGAGAAAGATCATTAATAATATGTAGAATCTTGGTTTTCATGATTAATTGGTCAGATATTGCTGTTTAAGGTCGGTGATTTCTGCATTTGAGAAAAAGTGCTTCGTCAATTTAGAATTCAGCATTTCTTCAACGTACTCGGGTGTAGGTTGAAATTGCGTTTTGAATTCTTTCATTAGTGGCGAGTACCATTTGTTGTCTGACTGATTTTCATAAACAACATCCACGGGGTAACCTAAAAAGCCTTCAACTGCGGAGTTAGCCTGCTTTAGCTTGTCACTTCGAATGACCAACAGTGAAAAGTTATTGTTATGGTATGTCTGATAGCCTACTTCGTGATTAAAAGGTTCGTTAAACACATCAATCCCTGTTAGTTGTTTGATTTCGTTGTCAAACCACTGCAGCGCATATTGATGATTCATGTGCTTATCAAATGCCTCTTGGAGTAACTGCGGACGTTCGGTACGGATTGCGCTATCATCTTTTAGGTATTTGTCCGCCATCCAAAACGGAAGTGCTTGAAAGAACATTGAAACATTTCGTCCGATCGGTTCACGCACCAGCGAGATAATTCGAACTTTTTTCTTGCGCTTTAACATACGGCTCATCGCTATGCGCTTGAGTCGTCGCTTTAACGCGTTGATCTGAGGTTTATGCAATTGAGCTCTGACAGGGGATATCTGTTTTTTCGCATCGACAGTCATGAGATCGTGCAAGTGAACCGAGTTAGGAATGGAATGCTCTAATGCACTCGAACCTACTTTGCCCATTTGATAGATCAATACCGGTTGTTCTTGGCTTTTCAACGTTTGGTACCAAGATGCGTTTGAGTTAGTAGGCGTATTTCTGGACATAAAGCGTTTCTCCTTCCTTAGTCTTGGCTTGTGTGATTAAGACGCCAAGAGATGGAACTGAGTGTTGTATTTGTTTAGATAACGCAAGGTTAACCAGTGATGATTTTGTCGATTCTGAGCGAATGACGGTAATCAGACCATTGGCATACTGACCAAGAATAAGTGCATCACTCACTGACAGTAGGGGCGGTGTATCGATAATGATCCGGTCATACTTATTTTGAAAATGTTCGAGCAACTTTTTAAAGCGATCAGAAGCTAGCAGTTCCTGTGGGTTTGGCGGAATTAGGCCTGCCGGTAATACATCTAAGTTGGCTTCTTTTATATGCGTAACACAATCTTTGATTGGCGTATCCATAGTCAGGATATGCGTTAAGCCTGGGCTTGATTCAGCAATACCAAACCGTTTTGCGATGGAAGGTCGGCGTAAATCGCAGTCGATGATCAATACCTTTTCCATTTTTGAAAACGACACCGCCATATTGATACTGGTCGATGTTTTTCCTTCTTCTGGAATGGCAGAAGTAAAGGGCAATATCTTTTGCTTAGTGTTGGTTAGTCTGAGCAGAAGCGAGGTTCTGACGGAGCGACAAGCTTCACTAAATAGCTTTTCTTCATCATCTAAATACGCGGTATAACTGACGCCGTTTTTACGCAAATTGCGTTTTTTGACCATCGGAATCACGCCTAAACACGTAACACCAAGTTTTTCCTGCACATCGGCTGTGCTTCGGATAACTTCTCGCATCGTTTCTAAGATGATGACCAGCGCACAAGCAATGGCAAAGCCAAAAAAGGTGGCAATCAGTACCAGTTTGATTCGTTGTGGTGCCACCGGGAATAGAGGAATGATGGCTTTGTCAGTAAAGCGAGCGGTGACATTCTTGTAGTCGCTGGTGGCGTTGGTCTCTTTCTCACGATTTAAGAACGCTTCATAGAGTGCCTTATTGGATTCAACCTCGCGTTTTAACTGTTCGTAACGCGCTTTTTGTGACCCTAACGATTGGAAGTCCGACTTTTTGTGATCGAGTTCTGCTCGAAGCATGTCCTCTTGAGCCTTTGCAGCAAGAAGGTCTTGTTGCTTACTGAAGGAAATGTCACGAATGAGTTGCTGGGTTCTAGATTGAATTTCAGCAAGCTGCGCTTTCGCCTGAATCATTCGGTCATGCTTGGGGCCGTAGCGCTGTGCCAGCTCAGAGAGATTTTTGGCTGCCTGGGCTTCCGATAATTTGAGGTCGCGGATCTGCGCTTGATTAGCGAATTCATCAATTGACAGCAAGCTGTCTAAACTTTGTGAAGATTTACGTCTTAACAGTTGGATTAACGTCTGCGCTTCAATGCGCTTATTAACAGCGACATTTAGCTTGCGAGTGAGTTCTTCTAGCTCATTTGCGTAAATTTCATCAATACCGTTTATATCGATCAACCCTTCTTTTAACAAGAACTCTTGCAGCGCTTGCTCAGAGTTACGTAATCGCTCCTCCAATTTTTGTGAGTTATTTGTCAACCAAGTGGCCGCATTTTGTGTAACGACCAATTTGGCTTCAAAATTTGCGTCAATGTAGGCTTGGCCGACCGCGTTGGCGATTGTCGTTGCAAGCTTAGGATCGGTAGAACGAAAGCGAATTCTGACTAATTGGGTGTTACGTACTGGCTCAATATCGAGTTTACTTCTGAAAGCTTGAAGTGCCTGATAATAGGACTCTGAAAATTGGGCGGTTTCTTTTGGGCTTGGTGCCACATTCAGTAGGTCTTGAACAAAAGGGATCGACTTTATTTGGTCGATCTTTTGATTTAATCCACCTGAGCGTGTGAACTCCGGTAGTTGAGTTAGGTTCAGCTCTCTAATGACCTTATCTGCGATATGATTCGATTTTAAAATGGCGATTTGCGTTTGAAAGTACTCTTTTTTTGTCGTGTCGACGCCATATACTTCCTCGATTGAAAGGGCGCTTTTTTGTTCCTCTTGGATGAGTAGCGTAGCTGTAGCTTGGTATATCGATGCTTTGGAGTAGATATACCAAGTACAAGTTAATGAGAACAGAAGCGTGAATGCTGCGATGCTTAGCCAATTCTTTTTAATCGCTTTGAAGTGATGGCCAAAACGAATCAGTTCTACTTTGTTCATCTGGAGATTATTTGGATGAGTCCCGTTCATTTGATTCCCTGTCACTTAAAAGAAGCTCTGGTCGATAAATACAATGTCACCAGGCTCAACGTTGCGGTGCATACTGACACCCTCTATCGTTTGACCCGTTTTATGTTTGGTGAGGTTAATGCCTTTGCGTGAGGCTCGGTCGGTCAAGCCACCAGCTAAAGCGATGGCCTTTTCGATAGTTAATCCTGGTCGATATTCAAATCCACCTGGTTTCCTGACTTCGCCATTGACGTAAAACAGACGAAAGTTATTGATGGTGACCATCACTTTTGGGTTGATGAGATAATCGCCTTTTAAGCCCGTTTCTATTTCGTACTTGAGTTGTTTCGGTGTTTTTTTGATTGCTTTGATTCGGCCAAGGTAGGGGTAATCAAAATAGCCATCTGACGTTATTAGAATATTTTTAATCGTAAGATCTTCTTCACCATAGACCTGCACGGAAATGGTATCGCCCGTGTCGAGTAAGTAATCTTCTTCGTTTGAGTCAGCGTTTACCAAGGTGCTAAATAGCAATAACGCGACGCTCATGAATGTGATGAATGACTTCATTAATAATCCTTGTTACAGAGAAAACTGTGCGCTTAAAGTCCAAATGTTCTGTTCGAAGCTATAACCTAGTCGGTTAGAGGTTTTATCTTGGTATTGCCAGTCGGCTTGCAGCTGTACCCAGCGTTTAATTTGATAATCGATACCAAAAGATAGGGTGTAGCGATCGTCGTTTCTGGTGATCCCCGTATAGTCATCTTGTTGATAAATAGCACCTAAGCGAGTTGCAAGGTAACTATTCCAATCGTGCTTGAGGTTCAGTCGATAACGAGTTTGTAGGTTGTAATCGCCATCTTGATCTGGGTTAACTGCCGCTTGAGTAGTTTTCACGCTGACTAGAGTTTGTTCTTGAGGCAACCATTCAAAGCCGATATCCCAACTGAAGCCTTTAAATGTCTCTCGTTGAGCGCTGTCAAAATCTTTGATTTGATAACCGAGTCGAGCGATGCCTTTGGTTTTTCCCGTTACTTCCCATTCGGCACCGGTGTAATAGAAACTGGTGCTATTATCTTTGGAAGGCTGCGCAGAATTTAGGTGCTGATAGTCGGTTACTATTTGTTTTGTCCCAACTAACCAATAGGTTCTTGGCGTCGCCCTTAAATAGAACTCCAAGTGTGCATTGGGAGCTCGAAAATCGTTGTATTTCGTTTTAGCGTTTGTGCGCCCAGGCAAGCCGTCACGGTAGTTTTGATAGGTTTTATCACTGTAGCCTAAACCGAATTCGAGTCTGCCTTTTGCACCGTTAGAGCCAAAGACATAATTGGTTTTGATATCGTTACGGTTGAACTCTATTGGTGAGTCTATTGCGCTACCATTACCTTCGGTAATGTCTTCCCCTCTAATTTCATGCTGGGTGCGTAAACGATAATCAACCACTAAACGATGACGATGATTGAACTCAAAAAAGTTGGAAAACTGAAAGGTATGATCGTCGAAGTCGTTGCGGTCATCGGATGAAAAACCTGCTTTCAACTTGTATAAAATATCTGCGCGATAGCGATTCCTTTCTATACGTGCTAATAAGCTTGGCTCTATACCCCAAATATTGACCGATTCTACATTGCCGGATTCCTCCGCTTTGTTGATGTTGTCATCGCCCTCGTAGAAAGTTCTTACGAGGGGAATAAACTCAATGCCAGACTCGGTTTGGTAAGCCATCGGTTCTGCGAGTAAGCCAGTTGAAAACAGACTCAATGCTATTGCCATTGTCAGTTTCTTCATAATCTCAACCTTAGTAAGCGTTAGCACCAGTGAACCCTTTGAAAACGGTCATGAAGATGATTTTGATGTCCATCCAAACAGACCAGTGGTGGATGTAATCCAAATCAAATTCGACTCTCTTTTCCATTTTTTCTAAGGTGTCGGTTTCGCCGCGATAGCCATTAATTTGCGCCCAGCCAGTAATGCCTGGTTTTACTTTGTGACGTAGCATGTATCGGTCAACAATCTGGCGATACTCTTCATTGTGCGCCACGGCATGAGGGCGTGGACCAACAATAGACATGGTCCCTTGCAGTACATTGATAAATTGAGGCAGTTCGTCCAAAGAGGTGCGACGCAGAAAACCACCAAAAGGCGTAATGCGTGGGTCGTTCTTTGTCGCCTGTTTCACGTGAGGGCCTTGATCCATAGTGGTCATTGAACGGAATTTCCAGACTTCAATCTTGCGTCCATCGAGGCCGTAACGATGCTGTTTAAAAATGACCGGACCTTTAGAGGTCAGCTTAATGCCAATCGCAATGGCGAGCAGGACTGGAGAGATCAAGGCTAAAATAATGCTCGAAAACAAAATGTCTTCAAACCGTTTTACCCAGGAAGAAATTCCAGCAAATGGCGTATCAAATACGCTGAGCGTTTGAACTTGGCCGATTTGCGCCCAACGAGAATGCAAAAGGTTATAGGTAAAGAAGTCGGGAATCAGATACGTATTTGCGGTGGTGTCTGAGAATTGGTTAAGAAGCGATGCAATACGTTCTTTTGCGTGCATTGGCATTGCGATATAGACGTAATCCACTTCCCCTTTCTTGGCTCGCTCAAGAGCGTGGTCAACTGCCCCTTTAATAGGGTAAGCAGAATTTGGCAATCTGTCGGAAGAACGCTCATCGTAAAAGCCATCAAAAAGTACACCGTGTTCAGTGTGGTTTTGAATTTCGTTAGCAAGGGTGATGCCGTGAGGAGTTTGGCCGATGATGATCGCAGTACGAGTGTTGAATCCTTTTTTTCTTAAATAGGCTAATCCGGTACGGAATGTCACTCGCCATGCCAAAAGTAGAGCGGGCGTAATCGCAAACCACAATGCCAGAATAGTGTTATCAAATAAGTCATAGACTTCCGAAAAATACAGAACAATAAAGATAAGCGCGGAAGTTACTGCCCAGGCCACACAGACAATAATCATCTGCTCTTTAAACGAACTGGTTCGCCAAGAGCGGTACAGGTTGCCGCTTTCTGCCATAAATAGAAAGGAGATGCCTCCAACAAAAGCCAGTATGACGTAATCTTTCCCCATCGCAGTATTCATGTCTTTGAACACTAAAAGCAGCATAAAAGAGACGATGACAGCAAGATCTGAGATGCGATATAAAAAAGCGAACTCCATCTCGTGAGAGCGGATAAGTCCTTTTTGTTTCATGACTCAGTTTCCTTTCTTACACGCTACCGCCCTTGGGTGTCTCCCCCAATTGCCGTGTCGTGAGCGTTATTAGTAGTTGGTGAACAGAGCATTCTGTTGAATGCTTCTGAGTTTTTTGTCACGTGTAATTTCGTTGATAAGTGTAAAAATTTGCGTTGTTGAGGTAAGTGGAAATAAGAATGAAATTTAGACCTTTGGCTAAGTTTGGCGGGTTAGGAAAAAGCTGGTACTTACTCATGAGGGATGAGGAAAAGTATTAAAAATGAAGTATCAGTACAAAGACAATGGTTTATGTAAAGGTAGAAGAAACGGGTGATCTTATGGGTTAACGATTAATGATTTAGTATCGAATTACTTATATTTATTAGGATAAAAAAATCCCTCTCAAGTGAGAGGGATTTATTGTGAATCAGGACGAAAAAATTATTCGACTTCTACGCCGTTTTCTTTGTATAGGCGGCGGCATGCACGACCATCACTGTGGAACAGGTGACAACGGTGTGCTGGAATACCAATCTCGATTTTATCGCCGGTATCGACTGCGAGCGTGTCAGGCTGACGGAAAATAACGTCCGCGTCCGCACCTTCTAGGTTTAGGTATACTTGAGTTTCGTTACCTAGCTTCTCAACAATCATCACTTCACCGTGAATGCTTGCATCAGCTTCAGAAGCGGATAATAGGTGCTCAGGGCGAATGCCTAAAGACATGCGGTCGCCACGGTTAACCGTCGTGCCATCCACTGGAATCCAGAAAGATACGCCATTAGATAGTTGAACTTTGACGCGCTCTGCTTCTACTTCATCAATGAATACGCTCATGAAGTTCATTTTCGGAGAACCGATAAAGCCTGCTACAAAGCGGTTTTGTGGGTAATGGTAAAGTTCAAGTGGCTTACCAACTTGCGATACATAACCGCCGTCTAGTACAACGATTTTATCTGCCATTGTCATTGCTTCTACCTGATCGTGCGTTACGTAGATCATGGTACAACCAAGTTGACGTTGTAGCTTAGTGATTTGCGCACGCATGTTTACACGCAGTGCGGCATCCAAGTTTGATAGTGGTTCATCTAGAAGGAATACATTAGGTTGCGATACCAGTGTTCGACCGATAGCCACACGTTGACGCTGGCCACCTGAAAGCGCTTTTGGTTGGCGTTCAAGTAAGTGACCCAGTTGTAGAATTTCTGCAGCTTGCTCAACACGTTTGTCGATTTCTGCTTTGTCTGCTTTTGCTAATTTTAAGCCAAATGACATGTTGTCATATAAGTTAAGGTGTGGGTAAAGAGCGTAAGACTGGAATACCATACCAACACCACGTTTGGATGGTTCGACGTCATTCATGCGCTGGTCACCAATATACAAATCACCTGAAGTAATGTCTTCAAGACCGGCAATACAACGTAAAAGGGTAGATTTACCACAACCTGATGGACCTACGAAAACAACAAATTCACCTTCGTTGATTGTTAGGTCTACGTTCTTAGAAATCAGTACGTCGCCATACGCTTTACAAACATTTTTTAACGTGACACTCGCCATGTAGCTCGTCCTCGATCAATTTTTTATTATTCACCGCTCATCATTATATGAATTATCTAGCGAGCAGTAACAGTAGGAATCGGTAAGTTATTGCGGTTGGTAAGAAAAGTAGGGTAGCACTTCAATAAAATGTCCTGAATAGAAGTGCTACCCATCATAGCCAAGTACGAGTTTCTCTCCCCCACATTATTCGTGTTGTCTCCCCCGTGAAATAATTACCACAAACAACACCAATAATGACATTCCACTCGTCTGGCAATGCAAAACCAGCAAATCTTTTTCCTAATACGTAGGCACTGCTGGGAAAGGGTTCTTACCATCCACTCTTGGATGACTGAAGTTTGTAAGATTGTGCGAGGTGCGACATCCTCCTAATAGAAATAATTGTAGGGGGAGTAGGTAGGGAGGAGTAAAAAAGGAGGAGGAATAAAGCAGTTGGTCGGAAATCACATTATTGCACCACCTAAAGTTGAAACCGATCACAGGAAGTATCTGTTTTGTGATTTGAGTCTCTTACCCTTGGCGATTTAGATCACGAAAATACGTCATAATTGTAAGGGCGTAGGGATTAGGAGGATGAGACATATTGGATTATTTCAGATGATATATGTCGAAATACGGCTGAACCTCAATGGACTAGCCCTACATCAAAAATATAAAAAGGATACGAACATGAAAAAGTTAAGCGCTGTAGCACTAGGTACTCTTGTTGCTTTGGGTTCTTTTGGTGCTAATGCTGCCATCGAAGAAGGACAACTTACTATCTGGATCAACGGCGACAAAGGTTACAACGGCCTTGCTGAAGTTGGTAAAAAATTCGAAGAAGATACTGGCATTAAAGTGACAGTGGCTCACCCAGATGGCCTTCAAGACAAATTCCCTCAAACTGCAGCGACTGGTGACGGTCCTGACATCGTATTCTGGGCTCACGACCGTTTCGGTGGTTACGCAGAAGCAGGCCTGCTAGCAGAAATTAAACCTTCTAAGAACATTCAAGAAGGTATTGTTGATTTCGCTTGGGATGCTGTACGTTACGATGGCAAATTGATCGGCTACCCAGTTGCGGTTGAGTCTCTATCTCTAATCTACAACAAAGACCTAGTTCCAAACCCACCGAAGTCTTGGGAAGAAGTTGCAGCGCTAGATGCAAAACTTAAAAAAGACGGCAAGTCTGCAATCATGTGGAACCTAAAAGAACCGTACTTCACTTGGCCACTAATGGCTGCTGATGGCGGCTACGCGTTCAAATACACTTCTGAAGGTTACGATGTTAAAGACGCTGGTATCGCGAAAGAAGGCGTTAAAGACGCAATGAGCTTCGTAAAAGGCTTGGTAGACAAAGGCGTGATCTCTGCAGATATGGACTACTCAGTATCTGAGTCTGCATTCAACCAAGGCAAGACAGCGATGACGATCAACGGTCCATGGTCTTGGGGCAACATCGAGAAGTCTGGCGTTAACTACGGCGTGACTACGCTACCTAAGTTCCAAGGTCAATCTTCTAAGCCATTCGTTGGTGTTCTAACGGCTGGTATCAGCACTGCGTCTCCAAACAAAGACCTAGCTGTTGAGTTCATTGAGAACTACCTACTAACAAACGACGGCCTACGTATGGTTAACAACGATAAGCCTCTAGGTGCGGTAGCGCTTAACTCGTTCCAACGTGAACTAGATTCAGATACTCGTATCGCTGCGACTATGGATAACGCGATGAACGGCGAAATTATGCCAAACATTCCTCAAATGAACGCATTCTGGGGCGCGGCTAAGAACGCAATCATCAACGTAGTTGATGGTCGTCAAACTGTCGATGCAGCATTGGCAGACGCAGAAAAACAAATGACTAAATAATTAAGTAAGACCTTTTTAAGGAGGAGGCAACTCCTCCTTACTTTTCTATATTTATTCTATATTCGCTAGCAGGTTCCCTATGCAGTCAGTTCAAGGTACAAATGCTATGACAGCACCAGAAGCCAGCCTTCCGAGCAGCAAAAAAGTGTTCATGAAATGGTCACTTTTAGGCACAGTCGGCATTATCAATGGCTACGCAACAATCCTTATGTATTCACGCGGTGAGATTGCGTTTGCACTACTTACGATCATTCTTACCGCTTTAGCGTTGTTCATCTTTGGTAGTAAAAAGACGTACGCACACCGTTACATCTACCCTGGTATCGCAGGGATGATCCTTTTCATTCTTTTCCCTCTGGCGTACACCATAGGTTTGGCGTTTACCAACTACAGCGCGAAAAACCAACTCTCTTTTGATCGTGCGCAGAGCGTACTTTTGGACAGAACTTATCAAAGTGGTGATAGCTACCCGTTCACTTTATATAAAACGGATCAAGGACATCAGCTTGTGGTTGAAAAAGATGGTGAGCTACTTGCTACGCCCACTTTTCAACTAGATAGCCTTTCAGCATCGGATCTTGACCTGTCGCCAATTGAAGAAGCTACGGGCGAGAAAGAATCAATCAAGACGATTGTTAAGAGCCGTAATACGTTGAGCAGTGTTGATTTGCATCTGCCGAGCGGTGAAGACATCCGCATGAGCGGGTTACGTAAGTTTGCGGCAGTTGTGCCTTTGTACACGCTGCAAGAAGACGGCGAAACGCTTTACAACAATCGTACTGAAGAGACGTTACGTCCAAATATGGAAGTAGGTTACTACCAACCTGTCGATGAAAACGGTCAGTTTGTTGGTAGCACAGTGTCTCCTGGCTTTGTGGTGAACATTGGCACACACAACTTTGAGCGTGTGTGGAAAGATGATGGCATCAAAGAGCCGTTTATCAGTATCTTTATCTGGACGATTGTGTTCTCAGCACTCACCGTACTATTTACGCTTGTAATTGGTCTTGTTCTAGCAAGTGTTGTTCAGTGGGAAGCATTAAAAGGCCGCTCGGTTTACCGACTCTTACTGATTCTGCCTTATGCGGTACCGGCGTTTATTTCTATCTTGATCTTTAAAGGTTTGTTTAACCAAAGCTTTGGTGAGATCAACATGCTTCTGGAAGGTTTGTTCGGTATTAGCCCAGCTTGGTTCTCAGACCCGTTCATGGCGAAAACCATGATCCTGATTGTGAACACGTGGCTTGGTTTCCCTTACATGATGATTCTATGTATGGGTCTACTAAAAGCGATTCCTGATGATTTATATGAAGCGTCAGCAATTGATGGTGCGAACTTTATTACTAACTTTACTCGTATCACGCTACCAATGATGTTGAAGCCGTTAACACCACTGTTGATTGCGAGCTTTGCCTTCAACTTCAACAACTTCGTGCTTATCCAGTTGTTGACAGGCGGTGGTCCAAACATGATTGGTACGTCAGAACCTGCGGGTTACACTGACCTATTGGTAAGTTACACCTACCGAATCGCATTCGAAGGTGCGGGCGGTCAAGACTTCGGTCTAGCAAGTGCAGTAGCAACACTTATCTTCCTATTGGTTGGCGCATTGGCACTTATCAACCTACGCGTAACTAAAGTAGCTCAGGACTAAGGAGAGATTACAATGGCAATGGTACAAGGTAAGTCATTAAAGTATCGTGTTTGGGCTACTCATATTGCGATGTGGGCATTCTTGGCACTGATTATTTTCCCTTTACTGATGATCATCGCGATTTCATTCCGTGAAGGTAACTTTGCAACGGGTAGCCTGATCCCAGACAACCCAACGCTTGATCACTGGAAATTGGCATTAGGTTTCTCGGTGACTAACCCAGACGGTACAGTTACACCGCCACCATTCCCAGTCATGACATGGCTGTGGAACTCAGTAAAAGTGGGTGGTATTTCTGCAATCCTAATCGTGGCGCTATCAACCACATCAGCTTATGCGTTTGCTCGTATGAAGTTCAAAGGTAAGAACACTATCCTAAAAGCGATGATGATCTTCCAAATGTTCCCTGCGGTATTGGCATTGGTTGCTCTATACGCGTTGTTCGACAAATTGGGTCAGTACATCCCATTCCTTGGTCTGAACACGCACGGCGGTCTGATATTCGCTTATTTAGGTGGTATCGCACTGCACGTTTGGACGATTAAAGGCTACTTCGAAAGTATTGACTCTTCGTTAGAAGAAGCGGCGGCACTAGATGGTGCGACACCATGGCAAGCATTCCGTTTGGTATTGCTTCCATTGTCTGTGCCAATCCTAGCGGTAGTATTCATCTTGTCGTTCATCATGGTAATTGGTGAAGTTCCTGTAGCATCACTACTACTTTCTGATGTAGACTCGTACACACTTGCAGTGGGTATGCAGCAATACCTATATCCACAAAATTACTTGTGGGGTGACTTTGCAGCAGCTGCTGTACTTTCAGCAGTGCCAATCACTGCCGTATTCTTACTTGCTCAACGCTGGTTGGTTGGTGGTCTAACCGCTGGTGGTGTGAAAGGATAATCTCTTGTGGTCTGAGATTGATAAGAATAACTAGAAAAGGGCGACCACATGGTCGCCCTTATACGTAGCACGGATATTACAATTTTGGTTTGGCCGCCGATCAGTAATATCTTGGCTTTTCTTGGCGTTACGCATAGCTGGCTGTTAGCTTAGTTCCTTACGATTCAATCACTAACAGTTTCTTGTAACCATAACCTGAGTTTAGACTCAGGTTTTTTTATACCTGTTAAATACAGTTGTTCAATAAGCAGATAAAGATTAGCGGCTTTGCAATGGATTACACAGGGCTAGGAGAATGCCCTGCGTAGCACTTCACATAAATAACCTTGAGTTCAGGTATCAGTAAAATTGAGGTAGGTAAGGATTAAAACTCTCGACTGGAGGGGGCACATCCAACGTATTGAAGCAGCGTGTATAAGCTTTCTTGCTGTAGTGCGACGCGACGAAATAAATTTGCAAAGGTGACATCACCGCCAAAGCAGGTTTGAATGTAATGGTTAATTTCTGTTTCGTTATACCCCTCGACGTACATGGTTCTTACCCACTGGTACTCGACCGCTTTTAAATTGGTCAACGTCTCTTCACTTAAGGTCGTTTCTTTTAGTCTCAAGATCCAAACTCTATCCAACTCCAAAATAGTGGAAGGATTTAAGCAAAGCTAGGTGAAGGATTTATGACAGAGGAGGCCGAGTGTGAAGCAAATGGCAAAACCATGATGTTGCTCCACACTCTGGTTATAAGTAACGTTGAGGTAGTCAATAGCGTTCTTAACGGATGTAGGTTACTTGAGATACTTTACGTGCGCTTCCATCTCTTCCCCGATTTCTTTGCGCATGTTCATAAGGCGGATCGCGGATTGCTCCAAGGCTTTATCTTCATCAGATTCTGGAACCCATTTCGGCACGTCGGTTGGTTTTCCGTTCTCATCTACAGCAACCATAATAACGATACAGTGGGTGGTGAGTCTGTTTTTCATTTGTTTTGGGTCACTGGCTTGCACGTCAATCGCGATGTGCATTGAGCTTCGTCCGGTATAAATGACTTTCGCGCTAACTTCGACTAAGTTGCCGACATGAATCGGCGCAACAAAACGAATACCACCTGCGTATGCAGTAATGCAATATTTGCCACTCCACGCTGCAGAGCAGGCGTAGGCTGCTAAGTCGATCCATTTCATTACGGCGCCGCCGTGCACTTTTCCGCCGAAATTGACGTCACTGGGTTCTGCTAAAAAGCGAAGGGTAATGTCTCTTTGACCACTGCTCATCTGTCTTTCCTTGATGGGTTATTGTTTTCCCAATTTAGCAGCAAGATGAATTTTCGGGAATAGAGAATGAAACAAAATATTAACTTTTATTCGAACGCTGAAAACAAAAAGCCACAGCGTAGTTCTGTGGCTTGGGGAACTGGGATTAATTGGCGGTGGAGGCAATCTCGGAATTGGGCAATGGCTTTCTGTGTCGTATTTTTATTTGCGACAGGATAACGCCAGAGATGACTAACAGCCCGCCAATAATGTGGTAAGCGTAAATTTTCTCACCAATCAACGTTGAAGCAAGTACGACAGAAACCACGGGCATTAAGTTCATGAACATGGCACTTGAATCAGCGCCAATTGAATCAATCGCTTTCACCCACATTAACGGCGCAAAAATGGAAGCCGCAATGCCAGCATAGGCGATTAATGGTAGCGCGTCTTGGCTTGGTAACAGTTGCTCACTAGAGAGCCAAAGTGGTGTAAGCATCACAACCGAGAAGAAGCCTTGCATGTAAACCAGAGTCAAACTACTGAAAGGCATCTTCCAGCGTTTTAGCAGCACGCAATAAGCCGCGTATACCATGGCTGCAATCAGCATAAGGCTATCACCTTGGGTCATGTCTTGATGTAAAAAGTAGGTGATATCACCATGACCAAGCATAAACGCCAAGCCGCCGAGCGAAATCACACCACCGACGATACTTAACATTGATACAGACTTGCCTAACAGAGGAACACTTAAAAACACACTGATCAAAGGAACCAAAGAGGTAATCAGTGCCATGTTGGAAGCCGTTGTCGTTAAACCAGCGTAGTAGCCAAGTGATTGGTTGAGCACCATACCAAGTAACGCAAGAAACGCCAACTTAGCTAAGTAAGGTCGAATAATGTGTCGTTGTTTGATGATCGCAGGCAGACAAAATGGAGTTAGAAGTACCATTGCGACAAACCAACGATAGAAACTCATCGCACTTGGTTCAATGGCGCTTGCTGCCATCTTATTCACAATTGAGTTACCACCCCAAATCATAACGGTGAAAAACGGAAGTAAATAAATCATGAGAACCCTATAGCACAATTATTGATGGCGCTAGTCTGGCAGGTCTTTATAATAAAAAGTATCTCTTAAAAGACATCGTAAGCGATAGGAAGACAATTTTGAAAAAGAGCGCCAGAAATCTTCATCCCTCATTATCAATCGACCGCGCACCATCGGATGTATTTATGAATTTTGAAGCCTTTCTCTCTAATACAGAAACACGAATTCATAGCCATCCTTGGGGGCAAGTGCAGCTGATCAGCGGTGGGATCCTAGAGATGGATGCAGAAGATACAAGATTTCTAGCGCCTCCGCATCTTGCAATTTGGGTTCCTGCTGGAATCCGTCATACTAGTTACAACCGTAAACCTATCGAATATTGTTCTTTGAACATTGCCCCTGAATTGACGGCGCACTTTCCTACCAAAACGAGTCTGATCAAAGTGACTCCAATCGTGTCGTCAATTATTGAGGACTTTCGTCAACGAGACATTAACGTGGCGCAAAGTGATGAAGACAAGCGCTTGGTACAAGTGTTATTAGACCAGCTCGCAAAGCAAGAAGTGGAACACCACTTTTTACCGACAACCGACAATAAGTATCTTGAACCAATCTTAAAAGCAGTAGAAGAATCGCCGACGGATGAGATCAGTTTGGCGGAGTGGGCGGAAAAAGTGCATACCACAGAACGCACGTTGGCGAGACACTGCCAGAGTGAGTTGGGCATGAGCTTTACTGAGTGGCGTTTACGTGTACGCTATTTGCATTCTATGGAGTTGCTGCGTAAAGGGCAGACCGTGAAAGAAGTCGCGTTGACGTTAGGTTATAACCAAGCTAGTCCTTTTATCGCGATGTTTAAGAAATACTCCGGCATGACACCGGAGCAATATAAGAACCGCTTATTATAACTGAGCCAGAACGTAATTCAGACCACCGACCACGGCTGCAACTTGCGCATCGTTGCACTCTTCGTCGGTCACCGTTGGGCTGTCTGGGTACACTTCCGTTGTCGTGCCGTAAACGCAATTTGTTACGCCGCCACACAGACCCAGCTTCACCATTGGGTAGTTGATAACGCCAAACTGTACGACTGGTGAACCAATGATTTCGCCATTTTCATCTGCAGGTGCAATGTGAGTCACTTTCGCAACCGATTCAATCACCGCTTTTTGAAACTCGGGTTGAGGATTTTCACTATCTCCAACTGTGTAAAAACCGTCTGGGATCATGCCCTCGATGTACTCAATGCCATCACGAGCGGCAAGCGCAGGACGGAACTCTGTTTCATCGGAGTCTGTCGTCTCGTGCAAATCAATGTGCATTAATACATCGCCTAATGTCGCAACGAGCTTCATGAGGTTGGCGGATTCTTCGGCGGGGCTATCCTTATAGAAAGAGCGGTTTGGATCAATCGCGTTTGGATTCCAGCGGTTGATCACCTCGTAACCCCAAGGGCTTACGCAGGGTGCAACGACAATATTGAAATGCTCTGCATAGCGCTCTGCTTCCGTTTCTACAAACTTTAATGCGCCATGTACACCGCTGGTTTCGTAACCGTGTACGCCGCCTGTGACCAACACAATAGGCTTCGTTGAATCCCAATTGCGTGTTTTGATACAAAATAGAGGGAAACGTGCCTCGTTGTATGAGAGCGCACCGTATTGTTCAACATCAAAACGCTCGCGTAGGGCATCGATTTTACTGACGACTTCATCTTGGTAGCTACGTTTTACTTCTTGCGTTGCTAACCAAGCTTTACGTTCTTCTTCGCTCCAAGGTTGGCCAGGGGTACCGATTGGGTAAATGTATCCACTTTTCATCTATACTTTTTCTTTTGACTGCTGAAAGGTATCACAAGACTAGACCTGTCTTATCTTAACGGCAATATAAAACACCATTTGGGATAGTATTCTTTGCAAAATCATCACTTTGATGAGTGATTTATTGGTGTTACATTTTGTTACTTACTCAATTTCATATAAGAGACAAAAAATGGCTGGAGCAAGTTTACTCACACTGTTGGATGATATTGCCACGGTACTCGACGATGTCGCCTTAATGTCGAAAATGGCGGCAAAGAAAACCGCAGGTGTGTTGGGTGATGACCTAGCGTTAAACGCTCAACAAGTGTCTGGTGTTGCATCTGAGCGAGAAATTCCAGTGGTTTGGGCGGTTGCGAAAGGCTCGTTCAAAAACAAATTGATTTTAGTTCCTTCAGCATTGCTAATTAGCGCGATTATTCCATGGCTTATCATGCCACTATTGCTAATTGGCGGCTTGTTTCTCTGCTTTGAAGGGGCAGAAAAGGTGCTTGAGAAAGTCTTCCCTCACTCCCATCCGCACGAAGAAAAAGAAGAGTTAGTTAATACTGGCGAGTCGATAGAAGAGTATGAAAAACGCAAAGTTGCTGGTGCGATTCGAACGGACTTTATTCTTTCAGCGGAAATCATTGTGATTGCGTTAGGTACCGTGACTGGGGCGAGCCTTGTGACGCAAATCTTAGTGGTGAGCTTAATTGCAGTCATCATGACCATTGGTGTTTATGGCTTAGTAGCAGGCATCGTGAAATTGGATGACTTGGGCTTCTACCTTGAAATTCGCTCAAAAGGTAAGGGCTGGATGGCGAAAGTCGGCAGTGCTTTAGTTGCTTTTGCACCAAAGCTGATGAAGTTGTTAACGATTGTGGGTACTGCCGCGATGTTTTTAGTCGGTGGGGGGATTGTAGTGCACAACGTGCCTGCCATTCATCACTTTGTAGAGCCGATTATTATGAACTTTAGTGGTCATTCGGTTGCTACAGCGATTCTGCCTATTTTGCTTAACGGCATTATCGGCTTTGTGGCGGGTTTGATTGTGGTTGCTGTGTGGACTGCTGTAGAAAAAATTCGCGGCCACTAATAATCACAGCTCAAAACAAGACAAGAACAACAAGGGTCATGACTTCTTTTCACAGAAAGGCATGACCCTCTTTTATGGATGGAACGTCAGTAAAGTACTTACTTCACTTTCCATTCGATCTGTTCATTTGCTCGAATAGGCACAACGATATCATTGCCAAATGGCATCGTTTCCGGCACATCCCAAGCGGATTTTTCTAACGTTACCGTATCTGTGTTGCGCGCAATGCCGTAAAAATCAGGACCATTGAAGCTTGCAAACGCTTCCAAGTTTTCCAGCTTGCCTTCATTCTCGAATACTTCTGCATAAAGCTCTAGCGCTGCGTGTGCGGTGTAAGAACCAGCACAACCGCAAGCTGACTCTTTTGCCCCTTTCGCATGTGGTGCCGAGTCTGTACCTAGGAAAAACTTCTTGCTACCACTAGTTGCTGCTTCGATCAGCGCTTGCTGGTGGGTTCCGCGCTTAAGAATTGGCAAACAGTAGAAATGAGGTTTAATACCACCCACAAGCATATGGTTACGGTTGAAAAGAAGATGGTGAGCAGTGATGGTAGCAGCTACGTTATCTGAGGCGTTATTAACGAAGTTTGCTGCGTCGGCGGTAGTGATGTGTTCTAGAACGATTTTAAGATTAGGGAAGTCATTGACGATAGGAGCGAGGACAGTATCAAGGAATTCTTTCTCTCGGTCGAAGATATCAACATCGTGATGTGTTACTTCGCCATGAACCAAAAGTAACATTCCGACTTCTTCCATCGCTTCGAGAACGTGGTAAATGTTCTTCGCATTGGTCACACCGGAATCTGAGTTTGTGGTAGCTCCAGCAGGATAAAGCTTGGCAGCAACAATGTTTCCGGTGGCTTTAGCCTTACGTATTTCATCTGGTGTGGTGTTGTCTGTGAGGTAAAGCGCCATCAAAGGTTCAAACTGTTCGCCATGTTGCTCTTTTAGAATTCGGTCACGGTAGGCTAGGGCGAGCTCAGTTGTAGTAACTGGTGGGACGGTATTTGGCATGATCAGCGCACGGCCATTGTAGCGGCTGATGTCGCGAACGGTGTCTTTAAGAACTTCCCCATCGCGTAAGTGAACGTGCCAGTCGTCAGGACGAGTGATTGTCAGTGTTGTCATTAATTGCTCCCACCATTGAAAAGTTGTCTGATTGGAGCCCAAGCGCCGTATTTGCTTTTGAGCAAACGCTTGCGCTTAGGCGACAGGATGATAGAGGAATTGCCCTCACATTTCATCCCATTTTTCACTTTTCTACAGAGTGAGAGTGTAAGTGATTACTTCATTGTTAACCAAAGCGCGTGGATCGTACCCGGCAGAAAGAAGAAACACGTCAATATTAGGTTAATCAAAAAGTCTTTATTTAGACCTTTCTCCATAAACACCGCGACAGGCGGAAGAAAGATACATAACAAAATCAGAACCAGTTTTCTTGTATCCATAATTAAGCTCCAAATCGATAAATGGGAGTAGTGATAACTTGGGTGAATTATGTGTGTCGTATCACACTTTATCAAACGGTATTTGGTCAGAACGGTGTTAAAAAACGCGAATATTGAGTGTAGTAAATACTTGTCACTAAAACCAAATTTATAAGAATATGGTTTCGAGAAAGTTGCGATGGATGAAGAGGCAGTAGACTCTGCAACTTAATGTGATTTGAGTATACAATACCGCAACAAATAAAAAACACCCGTAGGAAGAAGGCCATGTCGCAACCCGTTTTATCCCAAATTAATGTTTTTCCGGTTAAGTCAGTTGGCGGATTATCGCTGTCATCCGTATGGGTTGAGAAGCAAGGATTGAGCTTCGATCGTCGTTTTATGATTGCGAAAGCTGATGGCGCTATGATTACCGCGAGAAAGTATCCGCAAATGGTAACCATTAAGTCCGCCTTATTATCCGATGGAGTGGTGTTTAGCAGTTTGGGGATGGAGCCGCTTAAAATCCGTTACCAAGATTTCAAAATGCAGGAGACACCTGCAACGGTTTGGAAAGATACGTTTACTGCCTATACCACGACAGATGATGCAGATGACTGGTTTAGTCGTGTGTTGGGGCAGCGCGTTGAGTTGTTGTTTAGTGGTGAGCAATCGAATCGTGTCCGTGAAAAGCTAGGTCAAAACGTCAGTTTTGCTGATGGTTATCCGGTTTTAGTGATCAGCCAAGCTTCACTTGATGAGCTGAACCGAAGAAGTTCAGAGCTACATTCAATGGATCAGTTTCGTACTAACTTAGTTGTCTCTGATACTAAGCCGTTTGAAGAAGATTCATGGAAGCGCATACGAATCGGTGAGGTAGAGTTTGAGTCTCTCAAACCTTGCGAGCGCTGTATCCTGACTACGGTGAATACCCAAAGAGGCACATTCCGTGAGAGCAAAGAGCCGCTCAAAACCTTGCAACAGTTCCGTGCAAACGATGTCGGTGGTGTGTTCTTTGGCCAGAATCTTGTCGCGCGAAATGAAGGCATTATTCGTCAAGGCGATAAAGTTGAAGTATTGGAGTACAAAGAGCCGGAGTTTTACGCAGATAACTCGCCAGTGCGCATGACGTTAACATGTGTTGAGCGTGAAGAAATCGCCCAAGACTTCGTGACCTTATGGTTAGAACCAAACAAAGGTTCTTTACCTAATTACTTGCCAGGACAACACCTGCCAATAGAAGTGAATATTGATGGTAAGAAAGTAGGTCGACGCTATACGCTATCATCCAGTCCGTCTCGTCCGGGTCGCTATGCTATTTCTGTTAAGCGTATTGCAGGTGGAAGAGTCTCTAATTCGCTCTTAGACAATTTACAAGTCGGTGATGTTTTAGAGGCAGAACAACCTGATGGCCAGTTCCACCTAAAAACTCATGAAGCGCAGCCTCTATTGTTACTCTCTGCAGGCAGTGGAGTAACACCAATGCTATCGATGGTACGTTACTTAGCGGATCACAATCAGTTGGAGAACGTGGTTTTCTACCATCAATGTCGTACCGAAAATGATATTCCTTGTCGCTCTGAGTTGGAGCAGTTAAAGCGTAAGCACCCGGGGTTAGAAGTGAAAATCTGCTTGACGCAGCCTGCCGTTGATTGGTTTGGGTTAAAAGGGCGTTTAAGTTTGTCACACATTAAGCAAATCAAAGATATTGAACAGCGCCAAGTGTTTGTGTGTGGTCCTGATGGTTTTATGGAGAAAGCGAAAAATCTCCTACTAAGAAAAGGGCTGCCAGAAGAAAACTACCATCAAGAAGCGTTTGGCGTATCTTCAGTCACTTCAAGACCAGAGAAGAGCATAGCGATCGATTTTAATGGGACGAAAGTTGTAGGGAATAATCAGAAAACGTTGTTAGATCAGCTTGAAGACGCAGGGAAGGTTGTTAGCAATAGCTGCCGTGCTGGCTTATGCGGCGCGTGTAAGGTTCAGCTTACGTCGGGTCAAGTACATCATCCGGACGTGCCTGCGTTGACAGATGAGGAACGTGTGATGGGAACCGTATTGGCGTGTTGTGCTGTTCCAGAGACGGACGTGACGGTAACAAACTAAGCGAGAAGGCTCCCCGGTTCTCAATAAAAACGCTGCTAACTTTAGCAGCGTTTTGAGTTTAAAAGTGAACGGAAAATATCGCTTAGTCGTAAATCGTCGGGATTGGCTGACGTTTGTGCTGCGTTGCTTTGTAAATCGCTACCAGACGATCACTCACTTGCTGCGGAACGGGTTTGCCTTCTAAGAAGTCATCGATCTGTTCATAAGTTAAGTGCAGAGCATCTTCATCTGCTTTTTGCGGCTCTAGTTCTTCTAGATCTGCCGTTGGTACTTTCTTAACAAGTAGTTCTGGTGCGCCTAATGTTGCAGCCAACTCGCGGACTTGACGCTTGCTTAAACCAAATAGAGGGGCAAGGTCGCACGCGCCGTCACCAAACTTAGTGTAAAAACCGGTGATGTTCTCTGCTGAGTGGTCTGTTCCCAATACTAAGCCGCCAACGTAACCAGCGATTTCATATTGTGCAATCATACGAGCTCGCGCTTTTACGTTACCTTTTACGAAATCAATTTTGTCGGCTTCAGTCGGAAGCAGGCCCGTCCCTTGCAACGCGGTATCAGTCGCCGCATGCAAACCGTCAACACCATCTTTAATGTTCACAGACACAGAGTGTGTTGGCTTGATGAAAGAGAGTGCCAGTTGCGCTTCATCTTCATCTTTTTGCTCACCGTAAGGCAGACGTACTGCGATAAACTGATATTTGTCAGTACCAGATTCCGCATTCAATTGTTCTACTGCAAGCTGGGCAAGGCGACCTAACGTGGTTGAGTCAACACCGCCACTAATGCCAAGCACCAGTGACTTACAACCTGCTTCTTGTAGCTTACGCTTAATAAAAGCAATACGGCGTTCAATTTCAAAATGCGGATCAATTGAAGGGAGTACACGCATTTCATCACGGATGGATTGTTCCATTTAGGGTTCCTTTTCCTGCAAATATTTCAGACACCAAAGCCTGCTTGCTCAAATGGTGATAAACCATGCAATTGAGACTGATAAACACGACTTTAGGGTCAAAAGCTGTAAAGATTAGTAGTATCATACCGAAATCATCAGATTAGAAAACTCTCTTCAACCAGGTAATCACCGGATATGAAAAAAATCGCCATTTTTGGTAGTGCATTTAACCCACCTAGTTTAGGGCACAAAAGTGTTATTGAGTCATTGAGCCACTTTGACCTTGTGCTACTTGAACCTAGCATTGCACACGCTTGGGGCAAGAATATGCTCGATTACCCAACTCGGTGCAAAATGGTTGATGCATTCATCAAAGATATGGGGCTTTCTAATGTTCGGCGTTCTGATGCAGAGCAAGCTTTGTACCAACCCGGACAAAGTGTGACAACCTATGCGTTGTTAGAAAAAATTCAAGAAATCTACCCAACAGCCGATATAACTTTTGTCATAGGTCCTGATAATTTCTTCAAATTTGCTAAATTTAGTAGAGCAGAAGAGATTATGGAACGTTGGACTGTTATGGCGTGCCCTGAAAAAGTAAAAGTCAGAAGCACGGATATACGTAACGCATTGGTTACGGGTGAAGACATAAACGCCTACACAACCCCGTCCGTCTGTGAATTGTTGCTTAACGAAGGCTTATACAAAGAAACATTATCTGGGAACTGAGAGGTCAGATTTTCATGGTCAGATTAGCCGTATTTAGTGCATGTGCGCTGCTTGTGGTCACACAAGCTCATTCTGCGTGTAACTATTTTTCTGATCGTTCTGTTGTGTTTGAAGATAACACCCTTCCTATCTGTGAAGAAATTTTAGATTCCATTGGCGTATTAAGTACGGATGCGTTGATTTGGTATGCTGCGGAAGCGAAATTCGAAGGGCCAACAGAAAACTATTGGGAAGAGTGGGCGATTAAGCCGGAAGACACACCACTCCTAACCCAAAATCTAGAAAAGAATTATTTTGGGCTTGGTTTTTGGATGCCGGAAGAGCTCCGAGACGAAGAGAGCAAAATGGACACAGAAGAGTGGCTCCGTAGTCATGGCCTGATGTTTAGCGTGGGTTTTGGTGATAAATCCGACGGACAGCCAAGAATGCGATTTGATTATCGTTGGCACGAATATTACGACGCTGACTGGATGATGCAGATTGAAGTTCCCTTCTAGTCACCTTGAGCGAAAATAAAAAGGGCGTACATCATCCATGTACGCCCTTTTTATTTTTATCTGAGTCTCTATTTTCTGCGCGCGTCACTCTGCGTAATACTGAAAAGATGGCTCGTTAGAATGCGAGTTATAGCGCTTCTCCAAAGACCAAAAAACAAAGTTGCTCATATTCTTCTGTGTTACCCGCAAAAAGCGTATCGACAATCTGCTCTTCTTTCTTTCCCGACAGCTTCATTTTTCTTGCTTCACGGAGTGTCAGTACCAAGCACAGCTCTTTAGAAATGTCCATGTCACAACCAGGCGTCCACTGATTGATGGTTTTTGTTAACGTTGAGTGCGCTAGTTTAGGGGAGAGAGTCAATACTTCATGTCTTACTACCGTCAGCAGATCGGTTTGCAGATCTGAGCGCTCGGCTGTTGTTGCTAGTTTCTCGACGAGGGCTTTTAGCAGTGGTGAAGGTTTCACAAACCCTGCTTGTTGTGAGAAGTCATCATTTAAACGCACAGAAAAATCACAACGATATACACGAGAATTAGGTAAAAAGGTGAGGGAGCTCAAACATCCTTGAGGAATCCAAAAATATTGGCCTGGTTCAATGGCATACTCCTGCTTACCCAATTTAATGACGGCTAACCCTTCGACGACAGACAGCAGACTGTGCTTCAGTGCTTTTTTGCGCGCAGCTACTTCAAGAAAGGGGTATTTAGCGTCGTGAAATTCAATTGCGTAGTTCATTATGAGTACCAGTGTTTTTTGGCGCTAAGGGTAACGTTAAACCTATACGATTCCAACCAGCTGAGAGAATTTTTTAGCATGAGAAATTGTAGCCTAACTGGTATGACCATGTTAAAAGTATGGGTTGAAATGCTGCTTGTCAGCAAAACTATGCGTAAAATGTGCCAGCTTTTTTTGATATGTAATGAACAATGACTGCCAATACCGATCCTTATATTGAAATTCGTCCTTACAATGACGAAGAAATTCCAGCAGCGCTGGATCGTCTAATCCAAGATGATGAATTTATCACTGCTATTCTCGATCATCGCTTTGCTAATAAAGCAGCGTGGTTTAAAACGCTAATGAGCCCGATCCTGCGCATCTATCTGAAAGCTAAATGGAGCAAGCTTGATTCAGTAGAAGCGATTCAGATTGAAGTGAAGAAGTATCTGAAAGATACATTGAATAAGACAACGGATGGCGTCACTTTTTCTGGTTTGGATAAGCTGGATAAAAACACGTCGTACTTATTCGTTTCTAACCACCGTGATATTGCGATGGACCCTGCGCTAGTAAACTATGGCTTGTACCAAAGTGGGCACCGTACAGTTCGTATTGCGATTGGTGACAACCTGCTGAAGAAGCCATGTGCGACTGAATTGATGCGACTCAATAAAAGCTTCATCGTTAAGCGCTCTGCTAAGGCGCCTAGAGAAATGATGAAAGCATTAGGACAACTGTCGAGCTACATTAAACACTCGCTTGATACCGGTAATTCAATTTGGATTGCCCAAAAGGAAGGTCGTGCCAAAGATGGAAACGACTTTACTGATCCTGCGATTTTAAAAATGTTCCATGTTGAAGGCCGCAAGCAGAAGATCAGCTTTGGTGAATACACGCGTTCTTTGAAAATCGTTCCTGTCTCGATTGCCTATGAAAATGATCCATGTGACATTGCCAAAGCAAAAGAGCTGTACGAAAAAGCAGAAAATGGCCGTTATGAAAAAGGTGAATTTGAAGATATCGAAAGCATCATTCAGGGCATCATTGGTTATAAAGGTCGTGTGCATGTCGCGTTTGGTGATGTGATTGATCAAGAGTTTGAAACGCCAGAATCTCTTGCCGGTGAAATCGACCGCCAAATTCACAATAACTACAAGTTGTACCCAATCAACTTGTTAGCTGCTGGACGCGAAGATTCGAGCATCATCACAGAGGCGGTGAAACGTCATCTTGCGGATAAATTGGAGCAGTTACCTGAAGGGGCAAGACCTTATTTGGTGGCGAGCTATGCCAACCCAGTGAACAACCAAGAGTAATATTCATCACTGAATTGATGGATTATGAACGCCTTAAAGCCTCGGTTTTCCGGGGCTTTTTTTGTCTACTTTTTAAGGAGCAACGGCCCCGCCAAGGGTTAAATTGCTAGGCCACTTGGTAATCTTGTTGCCACCTAAAAAGATATTCCCTTTCACCGTCATCGTGTCTGGAAATACTTGTAGCGCTGATCCTCCTATATAAAGGTTACCATCAACCACCAATCCTTCAGGAAGAGCAGAGATAGGAGTGCGAATAACACTTAAATCGCCTTTGACTCGAAGTTTAGCTGGGAGCGTTTTTAATGGTGTATCCGTCAAGTTCAGATAACCGCCGAGTTTGATGCCCCTAGGCCAGCTTTCGATCTTACTACCCAGTAGATTCGCATAACCTTTTATCTTTGTACCTGAGCGAATGGTTTTGAGTGCGCTGTTGGTTGCTTCCAAACTGCCTCCAACATCAAGCCCCTTAGGCAGCTTTTTGATCGGGGTTTGCGAGATATTTAAGTTGCCTTTGACCACTAACCCAGAAGGTAATTGGGTGTAAGGTTTGTTTCGTAGATCAAGATTACCGTAATTATCGGTGTGACCAAACTTAGAGTAGTAATCTAGCTCATATGCGAAAGATGGGAAGCAGAGCAGCATCAAGGTAAGGAAAAGGGAAACAAAACGCATAGCCAGAGACTTAGTTAAACATAGAGATCTTAAGTGCTCATCTTATACTTAAATAGACTCATTATGCATACTTTGTTAACAGTTTTTGATTTTTAGCCCAAGAACTTCAAATTAGGGCTTTATCTGAAAGCATACACGCTCTCACGATGCCGAGTTGCTTCAGTGTGCAAGTTAGGGAATGATTAAGTGATTGATTATATAGTTTATTTAAAAGTAAATGTGAGAAAAATATCAGTAGAGATATGAAGAATATGAGGTTCTGCCAAGAACTGAACAAGCGTCCTTGTTAGTATCATGAGCGTCTGAGGGAGATTTTCATGAAGTTAAAAAGAGCGTCTATTTTTTCCGCTGGTGTTGTCGCAGTACTACTATCTGGGGCCGCTTTTGCTAAATCATACAGTACGCCAGAAAGCAAAGCGCTGGTGGTCGCTGACGGCAAGGTAGGTCAGCGTATCTGTTACTACGATGATAAAGCCTACACCACCGGAGCCGTGATTAATGTTGAGGGTGTATTACTGATGTGTACAGCTGAGAACGATTTTGAAACGAATGGTTCGTTAAAGTGGGTGGTATTCAAAAAAGATAAATAAACGCCAAAAAACGGTCTGTTTAATATTAGGATAACGGAAAAATAAAAAAGCGAGCACAGAGCTCGCTTTTTCCATTAACGCGCGAGTGAGCGAGTTTTTAATTCAAAGATAAGCTTTTCAGCACTTACTTCAAATTTGAATCGAGCCGTCGCTTGGTTTGACTCTTCTGTTATTTCAGAAACATTGTATTCAACATCAGCACATACTGATTTAGCGAGCTCAATGTATTTTTGTAGTTCAGACTCTAGCTCTGTTTTTGTCTGTGCGAAAACCGTTACGTCGGCAACTTCGTCACCTTCTTTGATGATGAAGCCAATCTCGCCTGCGCAGCCGCAAGCTTCACATACTTGGTTTTGTTCTAATTCGACACTCATAACGAATCCTCTTGTAAATACTAAGGGTATTCTATCAGGTATTTGATCTGTATCTACAAAAATGACGAGTTTTGAATAAAAAAAGAACAGAATAGGCGCTTGTTAAGTAAGGGTTAAAGATTGGATTACTAAATCATCAAGAACGTTAATGTGATATATATCAACATTTAAAATCAATTAACGAACATAGTGACGAGATTTCGCTCAGCCCAGTTGAACTAATGGACAATTTATAAGACTATTTCTTGATTGATTATTTTTAATAATTATCATTCTTGGTCTTTGAATAGTTTCGATGAATAATTGGCGCAAGGTTTTGATGAGACTAACTTTTCGCCTTATTTTGAGTAGCATGTATTGACAAAAACATAACTGCAAATTGCACATTACGCAGTGTAAAGACGTTATGATTTGGAACTTAACTTTATATTAAGTAGTCGCAGTACATATATCCAAACGGCCTTAATGCGCAGGTGTTAGCGGTTCAATTTTTAGGTTTCGCTTAACGAAGTGCCTTGGGCTAATTGGGTATAATGCTAAGAATGATTTCATTCTGGCCTCATTTAATAGTGAGTTAGATGGATTTACAAAGAGAAGAGCTTAAAATATGCCAAAGCGTAGTAAAGAAGATACCGAAATCACTATCCAAAAGATCATGGATGCCGTTGTTGATCAGCTACTAAGACTAGGTTACGACAAAATGTCGTACACGACTCTAAGTCAGCAGACAGGTATATCTCGTACCGGTATTAGCCATCACTTCCCTAAGAAAACGGACTTCACCGCCGCACTGGATGGCCGTATCTTTAAAATGTTTATTGAACACCTAGAGTTTGATAAAGGGCTAAGTGCATTTTCACAAAGTTGGATTAAAGCACTGGAAGATGCTGAGTTCCTCGCGATTTTACGACTGCTATTCCATCACATTGTCACGGCCGAAAATGCGCAAGAATTTGCTGCTAACGGTATTGACCGTTTATACAAAATGGTTGAAAGCCAGTTTGGCGCAGGTGGTGACAAAGAGCTCGAGTGGTTGATTGGTCGTTCATTGATCCAAATGAGTAAGTAATAGCAATTGAGAGCGCTAGATGAACACTTGTTTGCTGCTTTGGTTGTAAAGCCAAGGCAGAACACAGTAATTTTCTCGCCGCTCTTTTGAGCCCAAGATTCGATTAAATATCAAAGCAAAGGCCCGCAATATGATTATTGCGGGCCTTTGTCGTTTGGAAAGCAGAAGAGACGGCTCAGAAGAGATACACGCTAAGCGGCGGCGTGAACTTGAGGAAAGTCTAAAGTTGGATGTTTTGTCACGATGGAGCGGTAGCCATAAACGTGCTCAATGCGTTCTGGCGTCAGTGCATTCCATGGTGTGTCATCACAAACCAGTTTTCCGTTATGTAAAAGTACAAGTCGGTCTGCGTACTGGGAGGCTAAATTCAAGTCATGCAACACGACAACGACTGCGGCGTTCTGTATTTTCGCGGCCTCACGAGCAATCTTTAACGTGTTGTGTTGGTGGGCGAGATCTAACGCAGAGGTTGGCTCATCAAGCATCAAGATTCGTTCCTCGCCAGATTGGTGTAGCTGTGTCATCACGCGTGCTAGATGTAATCGTTGCTTTTCGCCACCAGATAAAGATGGGTAGAGGCTTTCTGCCAAATGCATTACATCGGTTTGTTCCATGTAATGTAAAGCTAACTTAGTTGTTTCTTTATTGGACAGCGATAGCGGAATCGCGCCTAATTCGACCACTTCTCTGGCTAGAAATGGGAAGGTCAAGGTACTGTGCTGTGGAAGCATCGCAATGTGTTTTGCGCTTTTTTCAGGCTCCCAATCATGCTTTTGTTTACCGAAGTAGGCGATGTCATGATTTGAAGAGATTTCACCACACAGAAGCTTGAGCAAAGTACTTTTGCCCGCACCGTTGGGGCCAAGTAGGGCGGTCACTTCACCAGCTCGGATATCAATATTGATGTCATCGAGAACAATTCGCTTGCCAAATTTCATCGAAATGTTTTTACCCGATAAAACGATCTGGTTCATTACAAAATCTTCCCTTTCTGCTGGAACAATAAGTAGATGAAGAAGGGTGCACCGATCAAGGCGGTCACGATACCGACGGGTAATTCTGCTGGTGCCACGGCAATACGAGCAAACATATCAGCAGCGGTAAGAAGCAGCGCTCCCATGAGTGCAGAGATTGGCAGTAGCGTTCGATGGTCGGGGCCTGCTAGCATGCGTCCTAAGTGAGGAATCACGAGCCCGATAAAACCAATTGCACCACTAATACTCACCGTAATACCAACCCCCAATGCAGAGAGCAAAATAAGCTGTCGTTTGAGTTTTTGGACCGGAACTCCCAAGTGTCTTGCTTCTGATTCCCCTAGCAGAAGAGCATTCAGCGCCATCGATTTTTTCTGGAACCAGAATAATAGGACGACCAGCGTGACAGCGGATAGGCCTATCCCCGACCAATTTGCGCCAGCTAATGAGCCCATCGACCAAAGTGTTAGATCTCGTAGCATCTGATCATCAGCAATAAAGTTCATGTAACCGATCGCCGCTCCTGAAAGCGCGCTGATGGCAACACCAGCTAACAACATAATCGTCACAGAGGTACCAAATTTACTTGTGCCGAGCTTATAAACGAGAATGGTCGTCAACGCACCACCTAGGAAAGCAAAAAGAGGCAGTGCAGCTAAGTTCATTAGCTGCGGATAGTTTTGGCTAAACTCAGCAAATACAACAATAGCGAATGCACCACCAAGAGCAGCGCCAGCAGACACGCCAATGATGCCGGGTTCGGCCAACGGGTTGCGGAATAAGCCCTGCATAACCACGCCACAAATCGCCAAAATAGCCCCGATGAACATACATAAAATGGTGCGAGGTAATCGGATCTCATTAATCACCAACTGAATGTGAGGAGCGAGATCAGAACTGCTTCCTGTTAGGCTACGCAAACTGTCAGTGAAACTAATGCTCATTGGACCAACGGTAATAGAGGCGATAGCAACAAATGCTAAAAAGCCACTAAGTACGGATAACGTCGTTGAAAGGGAGATACGTCTTAACAACATGCCATGTCTCTATGGGTAAAGCAGCGTATTCAAACGCTCGGCTTCTGCAAGGCTTTTAAGACCCAAACCACCAACAAGGGCGTGACCGTCAATCGTGATGATATTTTTATTCATTCCCGCAGGTGTTGCGGCGAGAAGTGGCATTGCTTTTAAAATCGCATCGGCACCGCCCAGCGTTTCATAGCTGCGACCGCTAACGAGAATAACGTCAGGCTGCATCTCTACCATGGCTTCTGTGGATAAAGGCTTGTAAGAAGACAGCTGGTCAGCAGCTGGGTTTTGTCCTCCTGCTAGCTGGATAATTGCATCGGGTGTGGTTTCTGATCCTGCAACGTTCGCAGGTCGACCTTCATGGATGAGTAGAAACAGTACTTTCTTTTTCTGAGCTTGAGCAGGTTGATTTGCATTGAGTGCTTGAACTTGTGCTTTCACATCTTGCTTTAAATCTTCCGCTTTAGCCTGGCGATTCATAAGGTTCGCAATTTGATCGATACGTTGGTAAAGGCCCTCAACGTTGGCATCGGTATTGACGATTTCTACATCTACCCCCGCTGCTTTTAATTGGTTCAATGCCGTTTTCGGTCCCATCTCATCAGAGCCAATGACTTTTGTCGGACGTAAGGCGAGCAACCCTTCTGCTGAAAGGCGGCGATGGTAGCCTACTTTAGGCAGCTCCATGCCTTTTGGTAACTGACTGGTTACGTCGATAGCAACCAAGCTATCTTTGGCGTCGAGTTCAAGCAACAGTTCAGTGACGGCACTGCCTGCACTAACAACACGCTCTGATGATGGTGTTTCATTGGCAAAAAGTTGGCTACTCGCAAGTAGGGAAATGGCAGCCGTAACAACAGCATGAATGGTGGCACGTGTGTTCTTCATTTTGAAAGGATCTCTATCTTACTTATTTTTATGATGGCTCTTCAGTGAGTAACTGAGTTGCCTGAATTCCGTTTTCTTGTAAAAAGCCGAGAAGTTGAACTAGCGACTGAATGTTCGCGGTTTTTTCTGCTCCAATCACAATCGGTTTATCGCTTGATTTACTCTCTTCTAGCAGCGCGAGGGTAAAGTTGTCCCAATCGATGTATGTCTTGCCGTTAATGGCCCAGTAAGGCTCGTCTTTGAGAATATTTACCGTGATGGATTGCTTATCGACATCTGCAACGGCCTGAGATTCTGTACTCGGTAAATTGACATCTAATGAATCGAGCTTGACCGCTGCAGTTAACATCAGGAAAACCATTACGATAAAAATGATGTCCAACAGCGGTGTTAAATCTGGAGTTAAGTCGTTACGAGTGTTGTCTTGTGGCGTTTTAATCATTGTGCTTCTGCCTCGACCTTTACAGAAGAGCGCACTGCTAATGTTGAATTGTCTGGCGACACGTGTTGCAGAGAGATACCTTCAAGCCATAAGTTGACATAGTTTAATGTGTGTTCGAGTTTGGCGATCACACGATCCGCCCACAAACCAATGATTTGTGCTCCTGAAATCGCAGGAAGGGCGATAATAAGACCTGCTGCAGTAGTGCGCATGGCCAAGCCTAGACCGTCTGCCAAATCATTCGGGGTGATATTCCCCGTTGAGACAGCGATGCCTTTGAACATCTCAATTAAGCCAAGTACCGTACCAAGCAAACCAATCAAAGGGCTAATGACGCCAATCAACGTCAGTAAGCGAAGGCCAGAATGCAGCTGATGACGTTTTTCTTGTAGCCAAATGCCTGCGGCATCTTCTCTTAGAGACTTTGAGAAAGAGTGATGGGCAAGCAACATGGCAACGCCACGATAAAGGAGCGGTCGCTTATGCGACAATTCTTCTGCAAGCGTCTCAAGATCGTTTCCATTCGTTGGGTCTAACCCAATGAGTTTTTGGCGAATGGCTCGTTTCCCGACGCCAAGGCTAATCAAAACGTGGAATAACCGCTCGGTAATGATCATGACGGTGAGGGCTGAGCAAATGATCAAAGGCCATGTCATTAGGCCAAGTTGAGTTTGTAATTCTTGTAGTTGTTCCATTATCCATCCAACTTAAAACGAACAGGTACTTGTACTCGGTGAGCCACTTTTAGCCCGCCCGAAATATGTGGTGTAAATTGCCACTGTTTGATGGCACGAAGCGCTGAGGCGTCCAGCGATTCTGTGCCGGAAGACTCAATCAAAACCTGTTTAATTTGATTGCCATTTTCATCGAGCCATATTTCATATAAGGCTACGCCTTCGATACCGCGTCTTTGTGCAGATCTTGGGTAGCGAGGCTGAGTTGGTTGATTCACAAACGTTGGTTTGTCGACCAAAATAGGTTGAGACGTTGCCCCTTTGGATTGGCTCGCTGGCGCGGTTTGCTGAGCGACCATCTCTTTCTTCGCCGGTTCCGTTTTTTTCTTCGGTTTGGCTTCGGGCTGATTCTCTTGTTTTGTTACGGCTTTGGCTGGTTCCACCGTCTTAGGCTTAGATTGTTTGACCGGCTCTGTTTTTTTCTTCACTACCTTTTTCTTAACAGCGTCTTTCTTAACGACCTGTTTCTTTACGATCTTCTTTTCCGGCTCAGGCTGCTCCTGAGGCTGCGGTTCTTTTGGTGGCGCCACATTTTCTGGCGTGGATGTTTCGACGGTAGGTGGTGGTGCCGATACAAGGTTTAAACTTACCGAACTTGCTGGATTTCCAGCAGGCATCGCGAACACTTTCGTTTCTTGAGAAACAAAAAGAAGTGCGGCATGGATGGCAAGGGAAGCACCTCCTGCAATGACATATCTTTGTACGTTCACGGAATATCTCGGGAAACTATGAAAACTTGAGCAGATTATTACTCACAACCGAAATAAGATCAATTATCAATTGCATTATCATTACGCTCAAATTATGATTCTTGCAGATTTTTAAAGACCAGCCTCTACCCCTTATATGGTGGGAGCTAAGCGAGTATATATGAGCGTCGATATCGATAAATTTGACGAATCAGTGTTGGGAAGCGATAGCCCTGACCCATTGCGATTTGCCTTTGTTAAGAAACATTCGGCACACGCTGGCGGAGCGAGCGTGCCTGTACCTCCACCTCAGCAACAGGCGATTTTTTCAAGCGTTACCGCTAACTCGGTTAAAGCGACCAATAAACGTTGTCTTTATATTCACGTTCCATTTTGTCGCGTACGTTGCACCTTTTGTAACTTCTTTCAAAATGCTGCGAGCCGCGCACTGGTTGATGAGTACTTTGACGCACTGATGCAGGAGCTCAAGGAGAAAGCTGCACTGCCTTGGACACAAAACGGTATTTTCCATGCTGTGTATATCGGTGGTGGAACGCCAACGGATCTGTCTCCAGCACAGGTTCGCGTGTTAGGTCAGGCGATTCATGAGCACTTTCCTTTGGCTGCGGATTGTGAAATCACCTTAGAAGGTCGCATCAACCGTTTTTCTGATGAGCTATACCAAGGCGCTCTCGACGGTGGATTTAATCGTTTCTCTTTTGGTGTACAAAGTTTTAATACACAAGTGCGTCGCAGCGCGAAACGATTAGATGATAGAGAAGGTGTGCTAAAGCGAGTTAGCGAGATTGCCAACGAAGACAAAATTCCTGTCATTATCGATTTACTCTACGGCTTGCCTTATCAAACCAAAGAAGTGTTAGAGCAAGATTTAAATGATTTTCTCTCGACTGGCGCACACGGGTTGGACTTATATCAGTTGGTCGTCGGTGGTTCAGCACCCATGCTTAACCTTGTAGAAAAAGGAAAAATCCCCCCACCAGCTACCACGCCAGAAAAAGCAGGCATGTATGAGCTCGGTGTGAACTTTATGGCCAAACACCATATGAAGCAACTGAGTGTGAACCATTGGGCAATCGATAACCGTGAACGTAGTTTATACAACAGTTTAGCCAAGACATATGCAGAGGTACTGCCAATTGGCTGTGGCGCTGGAGGTAATATCGGTGGTTACGGGATGATGCAACATCGCACATTGGCGACCTATATTAAAGCCATCAAAGAAGGGCAAAGTACCATTGCTATGATGATGAAGCAAAGCCCTCTAGAGCCACTATTTGCTGCACTCAAATCTGGGTTTGATCGCGGTATCGTTCAGGCAAACCAACTGCCATCGTTTATGGGGGAGGACACGTTCGGGTTTTTAATGCCTCTATTTAAAGTGTGGCAGCAAAAAGGTTTAGTGGAACTGCATGAACGTAGCCTACTTCTTACTCTTGCAGGCAGTTTCTGGGCCGTTTCATTGGCTCAAGGTTGTATTCAGGTACTTACGTCAGAGATGAACGAAACCGTACCGAAAGTATCCAATAATTAATGAAAAAATTGAAAAAAGACGGAAAACATATGGAATCAATCAAACAACAAGTTGAAGCATTACTAGAGCAAGAACCGCAATTATTGCCAGCAGCGATGGCAGAACGTCTCGGTATTTCTGAATTTGAGGTTGTTGCGGCTTTGCCGCAGGAAATGGTGGCCATCGCTCCAGGAGCGCAAGCACAAAGCATTCTAGAAGGTTTGGTTGGTTTCGGCCCGGTGACGACTATTGTTCACTCTTTTGGCTCTATTTTTGAAGTCAAAGCGCCATTCCCAAAGGGAAAAGTGGCGCGTGGCTATTACAATTTAATGGGCAGAGAAGGTGAGCTACACGGTCACTTGAAGCTAGATAATGTTAAAAATGTAGCGTTGGTCAGCAAACCGTTTATGGGTAGAGAGAGTCACTATTTTGGCTTTTTCTCTGAGTGCGGAAGCAATATTTTCAAAGTTTATTTAGGCCGTAACGAAAAGCGCGAGCTACTTGAAGATCAAGTCACCGCATTCCGCGCCTTACAAGCCGAATTGAAAAAGTAATCACAAACATAATCGAGGCTCAACTCGAATACTAATTAGTAAAGTCAGGTATCAATATGGATCAACAAGTTAAACAAGAGCGTTTGCAAGGTCGTTTAGGGCCAGAGATCAAAGAGTTTCGTCAGGAGCGTCGTACACTTCAGCTTGCAACTGTCGATGCAGAAGGTCGCCCTAATGTAAGTTACGCGCCTTATGTCCAAAATCAGGAAGGCTACTTCGTACTCATTTCTAAAATCGCTCGTCATGCTCGTAACCTTCTAGAAAATCCTAACGTTTCTTTGATGATGATCGAAGATGAAGAATCTTCAAAGCAGTTGTTTGCTCGTAAGCGCTTAACTTTTGATGCGGTAGCAAATGTGGTTGAGCGAGACACAGAGATGTGGCAACAAGTTGTTGGACAAATGAAAGAGCGTTTTGGTGAGATAATTGATGGTCTCAGCCAACTAGAGGATTTCGTGTTGTTTAACTTACAGCCAGAATCGGGACTGTTTGTTAAAGGCTTTGGTCAAGCGTATCAAGTCTCTGGCGACGATTTAGTGGACTTTGTTCACCTTCAAGAAGGTCACAAGAAAATCGAAAGTGCTTGATTGTAAACCGGTCATGTAAATATCGAATATTCGGAATAATGAACGCATAAGGGGAGTTAGGTTATACTGGCTCCCTTTTTATATTGGAACAAAAGCATGAAGCCTGTGAGCAAGGAATTGAGCGAGATTTGCTATCCCTTTATTTACGAGGACAGTCCAGTTTGTGACTTTGAAATCACGGCAGATGAACTTTGTAGTCGTATTGGTTTAGTTCTCGCGATGGATCTGGACGAGTTTAGCCGCGATATACTGACAAGAATGCAGCCTAATGTTTATCACCTAAATGGTTCGGTTCGCGGAAAGCTGGCGATTACAGAAGCGGAAGTTGAGGAGCTAAAGGCAGATTATGATTCGCTTAAGCAACGCATTGATGGTGGATTCAAAGGTTTCGTTCTACCCGGAGGGTACCCTGCATCCAGTCAATTGCATTTGTGCCGCTGCCAAGCTAAAAAAACGGTACGAGCATTAGTTGCGATCGAACATGCAGGTAAGAAGCAACCTGCCCCCATTCTATTTCGTTACGCGAACTTATTGGCGAATGTACTTTATAGCTTGGCTTCTTATATTAATCATATCAATCAAGTCGAAGAGACAGAGTTTGTATCTCGTAGTTACTCGATGCCAAAGAAGTGACCTGAGAAACTAGCAGCTGCGAGCATCAAAGCTTCTGCGCGAAAAAATGGCCGCAAAACACCATATTCGACAATTTGCTTCTTGGCTGTTTAGTTTAGAGTTAAGAAGCCATAGCTTTGGCTTCTAGTTCTTTTGCTCCGCGCAGCATGGCTTCAATCAGCTCACCAGCATTGAACTTCTCAAGCGCCTCGTGTGCGCCAACTTGGTGAGCTCTGTCTACACAGATTTCGCTCGATAACGACGTATGCAAAATGCGGTATGAGTGATTAAGAGCGGAGTCATTTTGTACTTCGAATGCTAGCTCGTAGCCGTCAAGCCCTGGCATCTCAATATCACTGACCAAAATATCGATTGGTCGATGAGCCTCAGCCTCGCTTTTCATCAGCTCTAATGCGTCTAAACCATTTTTACAAATTTGGTATCCGATATTGATACTATCAAGAGCATCACACAGCTGTTTACGAGCGATGGAAGAGTCATCCACCAAAAGAATGCTTAATGCTTTTAGGCGCTCACGTTCAACATCTGTCAGCATCGGGATCTTTGAGTTTTCGTATTGCGGATAAATTTTGGAAAGTAGCAGTTCTACATCCAGCATCTGAACCGTTTTGTCTTCGTAGCGAGTAATACCTGTTACGAAAATATTTTTCCCAGCGCTTGCTGGTGGGGTTTCAATGGCTTTCCAATCGCATTCAATGATCTTCTCAATACTACGAACCATAAAGGCGACCACGGTTCGCAAACAGTCTGTCACGATCAAGTAGCAATTCTTGTATTCTTCTTCACTGATAGGACGAAAGCCGACAGCCGCTGACATGTCGATCACAGGCACTGTTAAGTTACGTATTGTAACGGTGCCAATGACGTGATGATGCGAGTAAGGGATCTTCGTGGTTGGCATATACGGAACGATTTCACGGACTTTTAGCGTGCCTATCGCGAAACTCTGTTGCAGGGTGAGTTTGAACATCAACATGCCCTGAGATTGATTCGCTTTACTAACGACTTTTGCCATGAAATAACCTTATAAATACCACCGAATTGTGTCTAATCTAATCTTATCAGACGAAGGCTTCAACCATCGGAGAGACAAATGTGAGCTTTTTAGACAATCTCTTAAAGAATAGTGATTAACTGAGCAAAACTTGGTTGTATTTTAATCTTGTTATGCCGAAAGTTTTATAGTCCCATGTATTTGAACCTTGAAGCCGCCTAGGTATAAACAAGAAATGTTTGGCGTGTTAAAAGGGATTGGGTACACTTGCGCGACCAGAATAGTGAGAGATAGATCAATGGCAAATACAGCAGCCGCATTACATATTCTTGTGAAGCACAAAGAGCAAGCAGAAGACATTATCAAGCAACTGAAAAAAGGCGCAAAGTTTCAGACACTAGCGAAGAAGTATTCCACTTGCCCGTCAGGTAAGCGCGGTGGTGATCTTGGTGAGTTCCGCCGTGGTCAAATGGTACCTCAGTTCGACAAAGTGTGCTTTTCTGGCGAGGTTCTGACGCCACACCTAGTCAAAACCAAGTTCGGCTGGCATGTTGTAAAAGTGCTTTACAGAACGTAGTGATTTCTTACAGGTAAGCTTGAGCTTTTTAAATATTACCTGTTTCTGCATATTGTGAGTAATACATGACAGGCATAAGTTAAAGCCATGTATTACTCATAAATTTCCTCTATTTTCCCTACTGTTAATCAGTACAAAGAGATGCCGCATCAAGTTTGATTTGGCATGAGTAAGGTTTTGGGGAGTCCCAATAGATCTTATCAAATTCTGAGTTGCAACCTGCATCTTCCATTAGTGCTGTATCCCCGTCACATATCAACATAACTGCATTATTACCTTGAAACTCTGAAAGAATTCGATAATTAGAAATGTTTCCATCGATAGCTAACTGTGAGAGTTTGGTGATTTGAGCTGGATTAGATGACATCGCATTTTCGAATATTTCTTTCTCTGTTAGTCCTGCTGTGTCTCCAAACTTGAGCTCACCGTCAACAGCTTGGGCTACATCTTTTAAAATCGAGGCCATATCAAACATGACCTCTTCAGGATATTGAGAGCTGTTAGCGCAAGAAGTCAATGAGAGAAGAAGGGTGATAACGATGATTAGCTTCATAGATTTCTCCAAGCACTAAGCTGTCCGCTTTCATTTCGGCCAGTGTCTAAATTCCAATTTTCAAAAAAGCCAGTATCTTGGTTTTCATAAATGGTAGCTGCCAGCTTTTCCCAAAATATTTGGATTGTCTTAATCGCCTTATCAAAAATTTCATCGTAGTGCTTAATACCATCTGGCGTTTCTAAATCCTGAATATAAGTAGAGTCAACTTCGTTTGGAAGCGGGTAAGTTAACCCTAGTTTAGAAGCCACATGCCTCGCCCAAGGAAATAAGCGATGCGACTCCTCAGCATTGTCCACAACGGATTGAAATCCTTCGTGCCAGACGTTTACGTCAGGTTTGCATTCTTTAGCATATTCGGGATAAGTAGCTGAAAGAGCATTAGACCAAATAATACGAATAACAGGATCTATTAGGTTGTTGTTATTCTGGTCCACACAACTGCCGATGTTTTCTCTGACTCTATCTGCAAGGCCAATACTTCCGAGTTGCATCCTGGACAGCCAAATATAAGCATCTTGGTGCATTTCACAAATTCTGTGTTGCTGGGCGTTTTCTGCGTAAGGGCCCACTTTTAATTCAACAACAGGATGAAGAGTAATATCGGTTGCTACATGTGCTACAAAGCCACATAACCATGAGAAGGCTTTTTCAAAGTGTTCGTTATCTTCGGCTTTTACCTGTTGAATAAGAGCATCAATTAGCTTACCAACGTGGTTGTAATGCATTTTATCTGCCCACTTATTTTGCGCAGAACTCATTAGAGCAAGGTAAGGATAGTCGGGGCTTACACAACCGAGCTCTAAATACCGTTTATTTTGAGCTAAAGCCTTTTTTGCTTCTCGAGGTATGTTTAACTTCATCAATGCATTATTAGCAGAAGCTTCATTTACCGCTGTGATATGTGCGAAAGCACCAGGCATAGTAACCTCCATGTACAGTTTAAATGCATGGAGTTTACTATGCAGGCAATATGTTCGTTGCGACTCGAGTCTTATAAAAATAAATGTTTATGTATTGGATATCGAGCGAGGCATTTGCAAATTATCGCCTTAGGACTTGCGTTATCTATTTTAATGAAAATCGATAATGGCACTTCAAAAAATTAATGAAATCGTGTTATTTGATATAGGAGTCCAACACTTTCAGTACAACTTCCATATCAGCTTCACGCTTTTCCAATTCTTCCTCCAATACGACGTGTTCGATGAGATGGCCTTTAATTACTTCTTTCATTAAGCCATTTACAGCCCCTCGAATTGCAGCGATTTGTTGCAACACATCTTGGCACTCATGTTCTTCTTCCAGCATTTTTTTAAGACCATTCACCTGACCCTGTATTTTGCTGACACGGGTATTGAGCTTCTTTTGATCTCTGGTTGTATGGGACATGACTTATCTTCTTTAAGTTACTGACTGCGAGATTCTAACTGATAATGTAGCACTTATCTTATACTGGGGGGTAGTATTTAATACTAGGGGGGAGTATAGTTTGGGGCAACTTTAGAAGAGCATATTGAGAATAACAATGGATTTTGTCGCATTATTACAACAAGGTAATGGATGGTTTTTTATACCCAGCGCAATTTTATTAGGAGCGTTACATGGATTAGAGCCAGGACATTCAAAAACGATGATGGCCGCGTTTATTGTGGCCGTAAAAGGAACAGTGAAGCAGGCGGTGATGTTGGGGTTGGCTGCAACGCTTTCCCATACGGCGATCGTATGGATAATTGCTGCGGGTGGGATGTATATAAGTCAAAGATTTACTGCAGAAGCTGCGGAGCCATGGATGCAGCTTATCTCTGGGGTAATTATCGTTTCGACGGGTTTATGGATGTTCTGGAGAACGTGGAGCGATGAGCGAGCTTGGCACAAAGCTCATAAGCAAGCTCGAGACTGGAGAACGCAAGTTGTCGATACTGGTCATGGGCATCTATCGCTTTCTATCGTAGAAGAAGGGCATCACTGCCGTTTTCAGTTACGCACACTTAACGGTAAGCCTTTAACGGCTGAAAACGTTAAACTAGTGCTACCTAACGCAATCAGGCAGCCTTCTGATATTTATCACTTTATTGAGCGCGATGGCTATTTGGAATCCGCCTCCTGTATTGAAGCCTCTGATGATTTTTTCGTCACGTTGATGGTCGGGCACCATGATCACACCCACGATTTCGAGGTGCATTTTCATGCGGATTCCCACTCGGAAGGTGAGAATAAAGAGTACCAAGATGCTCATGAGCGTGCTCACGCTCTAGATATTCAAAAGCGCTTTGGCGATCGAGATGTTACCAATGGACAAATACTTCTGTTTGGTTTGACGGGTGGGTTAATACCATGCCCGGCGGCGGTCACTGTTTTACTCATTTGTTTGCAACTTAAGGCGATGACACTTGGTGCAACCTTGGTGGTGTCTTTCAGTATTGGTCTAGCGTTAACTTTAGTTGCAGTTGGTGTTGTCGCGGCAGTGGGCGTTCAAAAAGCAACATCGAAGTGGAGTGGTTTGAACGATGTGGCTCGTCGTGCACCTTATCTATCGGGGATCTTGATTAGCGCCGTTGGTGTATATATGGGCATGCACGGGTTTACGACGTTAATGAGCTAAGCTCTGTTGTAATTATTACGTCGCTTTTTGTTTATTAAAGGTAGCTCTTTCATGTTGTGGATGATTACTAAGTACGCGTTAACCGCAGGAATAGTGGTGCTGATATCTGAAGTTGCCAAGAGAAGTGATAAAGCGGGAGCGCTGATTGCCGCGCTCCCGACGGTCACTATTTTAGCTTTGATTTGGATGTATATTGAAGGGCAAGGTCAGGAAAAGCTCGCGAACCACGCGTTTTATACTTTTTGGTATGTACTGCCTACATTGCCGATGTTTCTAGTTTTTCCTTTCTTACTGAGCCGATATTCGTTTTGGTTCTCTTTGGGAATTTGCGCCATTATTTCAATCGTTTGTTTCTTTATTGTGACCATCGTTATCAAAGAATTTGGAATAGAATTAACTTAATTGAGCAAAGGAGAATTGTAAGAATATAGGTCGAAGCGCTCGCTTATTTATATTTTCAAGGCTCTAACTAGAACTCTTTTTTTAACGCTCGATGCTAGTGTGGCCGCCTACTTGAAGTTAGCGATTGCTCTCTTGTCTTTCAGCCAAATCTCGTAGAAATGTGACGTTTTGAAGACTTTTCTTCCTTCATTCTAAAGTTATCGGTAATCAGGCAGATACAGTGGCTACAAAGTTACGTCTAGCTTTGCCAGACAGGCTAAAAATACAGTTTGTGTTGGTTATAAGAGGCGAAAGGCTTAACGCTCTGTCGTGAGCATCACATTGAATTGTACCGAGACAATTAAAATGAAAAGAATCATCTTATTAGCCGTTTGCGCCATGTTTGGTATTGCTGTCGTAGCAAGTATGGCATCAACGTACCTAATTTCGAGTCAGAAAATCGATGACATCATCTTAAACAAATCCCAAGTTCAAGCTGAGTTTTTAGCAGGAAATGCAAGTTATATTTTGGAGAACTCAGCCAATCCAATGCAAGACTTACAATCGCTCGTTGAGGGTTTGAAACAACGTTCAGACGTAAGCTATGCAGTCGTAATTGATCGCAATGTGACGGCGGTTGCTCACAGTGATAAGCAAAAGCTAAATAAAACCTACAATGATAACTACACCGTTGAAGGTGCAACCAAGGGTGTACAACAGTATTCAAAGTGGTATGCCGACGTCCAGAAAGTGTGGGTGTTTGATATCATGGCGCCGATCTACGTGAATGGTCAGTTGTACGGTACGTTTGATATTGGTATTCCTATTACAGAAGTAAGCCAAGCGACGAATGGAATTATTACTTCCCAACTGATTTCCATGGTGGTGATCTTCGTTCTGTGTGTTTTGGCTCTATCGCTGCTACTCAACAAACTGATGCGACCGCTATCTGCGCTTAAGGAGGCGTTGCAAGACATCTCGAAAGGTGACGGAGACTTAACGGTTCGTTTACCAGCAAAAGGTAATGACGAAGTCGCACAAATTTCTTCGGCGTTCAACGTGTTTGTTGGCAAGGTACATGAAATCATTACACAAGTTGTAAATACTGGTGTGGATCTGAATGGTTCTGCTGTTGCGCTGCGTGGACAATCTCAACAAGCGCTTGCAAGAGGGCAGGAGCAGAATGAGCAAACCATGCTGGTTGTCACGTCTATGAACGAAATGATCGCGACCGTCAACGAAATCGCGTCAAATGCTGCTGGTGCAGCAAGTGCTGCGAGCACGGCAAGTAATGAGACTCAAGATGGCTACAAGACGCTAGAACGCACCAAGACGGCGATGACGAATCTTGAAAACGAGATGAACAGTACTTCCAATATTATCGTAAGTCTTGCGGACAACACTCAGTCGATTGGTAGTATTCTCGAAGTCATTAGAGGGATCTCTGAGCAAACGAACCTACTAGCGTTAAATGCCGCTATTGAAGCAGCGCGCGCCGGTGATGCCGGACGAGGTTTCGCCGTAGTGGCAGACGAGGTCCGTAACCTTGCAACTAAAACGGCTCAGTCCACTGATGAAATTGACAATATGATACATCAGTTGCAAACCGAAGCCCAAAGTGCGGTTAATTCAATGAGTAATAGTAGAACCCTAATTGAAGAAGGCACTGCAGAAACGGAGCTCGCTCGACAAGCACTAGAGGCAATTGCAGATCAAGTGACCACTATTTTGGATATCAATACTCAGGTGGCAACGGCAACAGAACAGCAATCGACGGTAGCAAATGAAATTAACATGAATATGGATACCGTCAGTCACTCCGTGAAAAACGCGCTAACGGCGAGTGAGCAATTGGAAGAATCAAGTCAACAACTTGCGGAATTATCGAGAACTCTCGATCGTCACGTAGGAGCGTTTAGAATTTAAACGCCAACGGAAATCCTTTTGCAAAAGCCAGTAAATCTCGATTGCTGGCTTTTTTATTTGAGAAAATCGCATGTCGAATTGCTCTACTATGTCAGTTTTTATAATTATTGGGATAAATGATTAGTGATTAACTAGGCGTTAAGTTTCGCGTGTTGTTTTAAGTGCTCAACAAACATAGAGATTTTCTTGGCTAAGTGCTTTCTAGAAGAGTAAAACGCATAAAGCACTAAATCTTCAGGTTCGTATTCTAGAGGGATGACTTCAAGCTTGCCGCTCTCGATCTCGCCTTTGCATGACTCTATTGGAAGTATTGCGTATCCAAGCCCTGATAACGCGCCAGATTTAGCGAGATGGCCACTGTTTACTTTGAACGAGGATTGTACTGTTTGCGTAATATGACCTCCGTCGGGGTTTTTAAACACCCAGGGAGCACCATTTACTGCGGTAAGTGTCGTGATACAGGGAACATGATTTAAATCCGTGATTTTGTAAGGACGGCCGCACTTATTAAGCAGTTGAGGCGCAGCCAAAATAGCACTGGGCCAGCGTTTTATTTCCCTTGCTACCCAATTGCTGTCAGACAAAGTCCCTCTATGAAAACTTAAAATGACATCAAAGCTATCAATAACATCATCTTTAGGGTTTAGCGTTGTATCGCAAGACAAAGAGATTGACGGGTATTGCGTGCAAAAGGTGACAACCGCTTTGGCCAGTATAGGTGTGTCTGGCATAAGAATACGTAGCTCTCCTGTTACAGTGTGCGAGTGGCGAGTCACGGTTTCTAGCGCGTTGTTGAGTTGTTCTAATAATGGACGAGTGCTGCTATAGAGCTCTTCTCCAGCCTCGGTAGGCGTCATTCGCCTTGTCGTTCTATTGAACAACCTGATGTTTAACTTTTCTTCAAGCAGGGCAATATGTCGGCTGACATTCGATGTTGGTATATTCAAACACTCAGCGGCTCGCTTAAAGCTGTTGTTTTCATACACACAGTGAAAACTTTTTAACCAGATTTGGTCGACGTCATCAAACATTCTATTGTCCCACTTTATTGGATTATCAAGCCAGCATATCCCACTTTATCCTCATACTGAGTAGCATACAATTTTATTTAAAAGTCAGAGCGGGCAAACGATGCAGATGTCCTGCTACGAGGTGATAAATAATGAGGTACTCATGAGTTGGCTAGAAAGGTTATTTGAGAATAAAAATATAATAGGTTCGCGCAAAGCGTCTATTCCTGAGGGCGTTTGGACAAAATGCCCTGAATGTGAACAAATACTTTATCGCGCGGCATTAAAAGAGAATTTGGAAGTATGTCCTAGGTGCTCTCATCACATGAAAATGGCTGCACGTCAAAGGTTGAACGCTTTTCTGGATCATGGAACACAGCAAGAGTTGGCAAGTGAGTTGGAACCGCAGGATATTTTGGGTTTTAAAGACTTAAAGCGATATAAAGAGCGAATTGCCATCGCGCAGAAAACGACTGGAGAAAAAGATGCCTTGGTTGTGATGCAGGGGAAGTTACTAGGCTTGCCTGTTGTAGCTTGTGCGTTTGAATTCTCTTTCATGGCTGGCTCGATGGGGGCGGTGGTTGGCGAGAAATTTGTCCGCGCCGTTGAAACTGCGATTAATACAAAATCTGGGCTAGTGTGTTTTTCTGCTTGCGGAGGGGCGCGCATGCAAGAGTCTTTGGTAGCACTAATGCAAATGTCAAAAACCAGCGCCGCGTTAAACCACTTATCTGAGTACAGATTACCCTATATCTCAGTATTGACGGACCAAACTTATGGTGGCGTCTCGGCGAGTTTAGCCATGTTGGGAGACATCAATATTGGTGAGCCTAAAGCAAGCATCGGCTTTGCGGGAAGGCGTGTTATTGAACAAACGGTACGTGAAAAGTTACCAGACGAGTTTCAGAGAAGTGAGTTTTTATTAGCACATGGTGCATTAGATATGATTGTAGACAGACGTGAAATGCGTGATCGCGTTGGCGGCTTATTGGCTAAGTTAACCAACGCGAGGGTGGTTTCAGAATAGGGGGATCGAAATGGAGTACTCGCAGTTTAGTCACTATCAAAATTTTTGATTAGCTCATCATGAATATGTCGCCTCAGGTTTTTGTGAGCAATATTGTACTCATCTCGTTTATGATAAATGATCTTATAGTCAATAAGTTGATTATTGATCGGACAAGGCAATATTTGTAGTTTGAGGACATCTTGCCACTCTCGAGCAAAAGATAATGGTAAGATGCCAAGGCAGTCTAACTTAGATACGCTCAGTACCATCCCAGATAGCGAGGTAGTGGTCATGCGAATGTGTAAATTTTTCACAGGATCGTTCGTTGTCCAACCAAGGTTCACGGCGTGATTGTGCGTATCAACTAGTACACAGTGTTGCTCTGCATAAAACATCGATGCGTTGAATGTATTGCCAGTAATGCGTGGGTGTCCTTGGCGACAAATCACCACGGCAGGTTCTTTGTACACTGATTGACTCTCAAAAGAGGTTTCTCTGACGGGGAGAGTGTCGACAACCAGATCCACTTTATGTAAGCGAAGATCGTCGAGCAAAAAGGGGTGAGAAACCGGTGCGCAACGAAGAGAAAAGTTGTGAGATGCAGTCAGTCTGGGAAAAGATGGTTCGGTGCAGCATACCTGAAATGTAGCTTGTTCGACAACGGCATCGTTGATCATGGCTAATGCCTGTCTGAATAATGGAATCCAATGGTGAGCGGTAGAGGTTAACTCGATGTTTCGCCCTTTTCTAACAAAAAGAGTTTTGTTGGTGAGTTGTTCTAGCCGTTTCATCGCGGCACTAATTGCAGGTTGTGTTAATCCCAAGTGTTCCGCCGCTTTGGTGTAAGACTTGTATTCAACGACAACAAGAAAGGTATTGATTAAGTTAAAATCCATTATGTTTTGACCTTTGGAATATAAAGGATTGGACGATAGGGCACTCATAGTGGCAGTTATTTCATGTAAAGCGGTGGGGAATGCATGATTTTTTGTGCTAATAATAAAAAGTGAATGCCAACTCATGAGAAGTTGGCATTGTTCGTCCATTATTTAATTATTGGTTGAGTCGGTGCGATCTCTAGGTCCACTTTCTCAATCTCGCCATTAAATCTGAACGGCGCTTTTTCTGTGTAAGCAGGCATCACAGGAGCTCCTAAATCGACACCAATATCCAAAGTTTCTGTACCAGAAAAACGTACAGGGACAACGTGATCAACAGCACCAGAACCTACTTTTTTATCATTAATGTATAATTCTACCGTTCCTCCGGTTGTGTCTTTCAGTCGTTGGAATGGTTTTTGAGTATAGATTGCAGATAGCTTTGATTTTCCATTAGGAATAGTAGTTTGCGATGCAATGGTATAATAGTTTTTGCCAAAGTAATTATAACCATATACCAACTTACCATCGTCCAGGTAGAGGGAAAGACCTGCGGCACTTCCTCCCATTGCTAAAAGCACACCATTAGGTTTTTGTTCTTTTGGAGTGGTCACATACGCATCAATACGATGGTCGCGCTGATAGACATCTGGGGCGGAGCCTTCAGGTATACGAGTGACATTTGCAGTATAGCTAAACTTCGTTCTCCCTTTTTCTAGTGATGGACGTTCTGCATTTGTGAAACGTTCTGCAAATCGGTCATCAAGAGGGTAGACTTCATTGATCTCAGCTTGTTTGTCGAATTCCTTGATCATTTCTTGCAGTTTATCTGGCATTTTATCGGCTAGATCTACTGCTTCTGAGAAGTCTTTCTCAACGTTGTAAAGCTCCCATTTAGAATCGTTAAAGCCTTTTGAACCACTAAGTTGCCAAGGAACCCCGTGGAATGAGGCGGCTACCCATCCATCTTTGTAAATTGCGCGGTGACCACCGGTTTCAAAGTATTGAACAGTGCGGTGTGATTTCACTTCGGGATTATTGAAGGTATACATCATACTCGTGCCAGCCATTGGTTTTTGCTTCACGCCGTTAACCGTTGTTGGCGCCGGCAGTTTTGCTGCTTCAAGAATGGTTGGTGTGATATCCACAACGTGGTGGAATTGACTCTGAATCGTTCCCGTATTCTTAATTTTCGCAGGCCATGAAACCACCAAGCCGTTGCGAGTACCACCAAAGTGAGAAGGGACGCGTTTCATCCATTTGAACGGGGTGGAACCTGCCCATGCCCAGCCAACTGGGTAATGGTTTTCATGCTTTTCATTCCCGAGTTCATCCATGTATTTTAATTGAGATTCAACAGTATCTGGCACGCCATTCTGTGTCATAACGTTGTTGGTTGTGCCCGTTGGAGAGCCTTCGGCACTCGCACCATTATCGCCTACAATATACATGATCATGGTATTGTCAGCGTCTGGCATGCTTTCTATTTTATCGAGAAGTCGACCCACTTCGTAATCGGTATAGGCTAGAAACCCTGCAAAGACTTCCATGTGTCGCGCATACAGTTTTTTCTGGTCTGGGCTCAGGCCATCCCATGCTTCGATTTCTTTTGGTCGAGCGGTAAGTTGGGTGTCTTGTGGGATGATGCCCATTTTTTTCTGACGCGCGAAGACTTCCTCACGGTATTTATCCCAGCCCATATCGAATTTGCCTTTGAACTTGTCAATCCACTCTTTTGGCGCGTGAAGTGGAGCGTGGACAGCGCCCGGTGCAAAATAAGTGAAGTATGGTTTCTCAGGTGCAATCGATTTTTGTTGGTCTATCCACTTAATCGCATTATCGACCAAATCCTCGTTGAGCTGATAGTCATCTTTGGGCTTTTTGGTAAGTTCAACTGGGGTTGTATCGTTGAAAAGTTGAGGTTCCCATTGACTGGTTTCCCCCCCTTGGAACCCATAAAAATGTTGGAAACCAAGACCTGTCGGCCATTGTTTAAATGGTCCAGCTGGAGAAGTTTCCCAGTCTGGCGTGTTATGCCATTTACCAAATGCGCTGGTGCTATAGCCATTATCTTTCAGTACTTCTGCAATGCTAGCTACTGATTTTGGCCAGATAGAATTGTAACCCGGAAAGCCTGTAGAGAGTTCAGAAATTGTGCCAAAGCCAACTTGGTGGTGGTTACGCCCAGTGAGCAAGGCCGCACGAGTTGGGGAGCTGATACCAGTGGTGTGGAAGTTGTTGTAGGTCACACCACGCGCGGCTAGCTTATCGATATTCGGTGTAGGAATAAGGCCACCAAATCGACCTGCTTGGCCAAAGCCCAAGTCATCTAACATGATCACCACAACGTTAGGAGCGCCTGCTGGCGCCTTAATAGGTTGGGGGTAATCCGATTTGGATTGATCAAAGGACTTACCAACTTGACCATTGAATTCGGCCGTTTGTTGGATAGGTAGCACAGTGCGGTCAATTGTATGCGCGGGCGCAGCGTAACCTGAAGCTGACATAATCAAGCTGGTGAGGGCGACCACGGGCTTTATTTTGGTTTTCATAAAGGTTCCTTAGAGTTGTAGACGTTGTTGGAGTGGAGCGTGGTGGTTAACCACTTTGCTATAGAATTTTTTTAAGCCAGGACACAAATAATTAAGCCCTGGTTCACCTTTTGTGGTTTTGGTAAAACGGTTTTTAGGACACTCGCCAAAACAGAGAGACAGAAAGAAACACTGACGACAATCGGACGGTAAGTCGTTGGTTTTGGATGTGCCAAAAGCTTGTTGCTTGCTTGAAAACACCAAATCGCCCATGTGAGTGTTGGTGATGTTGCCAAGCTTATATTCGGGGTAGACGAAATGGTCGCAAGAATAGATGTCGCCGTTGTGCTCAATAGCAACGGCCTTGCCACAAAACTCAGCGGAAACACATTTTTGGGCGCCATAGCCAAACATCTGTGAAATTACGTTCTCGAACTGGTCGATGAATACTTTCCCAAAGTCATGCTGAAACCACTCGTCCCAGATGGCAGTTAAGAACGTTCCCCATTGTCCTGCGCCAACAGACCATTCGGTTACGTAAGCATCTTGTTGTTTAGGTGCTAATGCTGGGTTGCCGATTTGAATGAGCGTCTCTTCATCCCACTTTATTGGAGCGTTATGCGCAAACTCTTTTGGTTCTACACAAGGAATAAACTGAATGACTCGAGGTTGCACATCATCACGGAGAAAACGATAAACTTCTAATGGGAAAGCGCCGTTGTCTTGGTTGACCACGCATAACGCATTGAACTCGATTTGAAACTGTTTTAATAAACGAACTGCCGCCATCACCTTGTCAAACGAAGACTTTCCTGAGCCGCTTAAGCGGTGTTGATCGTGAAGATGCTTTGGACCATCTATGGAAATTCCGACTAAGAATTGGTGTTTTTTTAGAAATTTACACCACGTCTCGTTAAGCAAGATGCCATTTGTTTGCAGATCATTGAGAATGGTTTGTTTAGGCTTTTTGTAACGCTTTTGCAGTGCGATTACTTTTTCAAAAAAAGCTAATCCCATAAGTGTGGGTTCGCCACCTTGCCAAGTGAATATGACCTCATCGCCAGTTTGCGCTTCAATGTATTGTTGGATATGTCGTTCTAGCGTTTCATCACTCATTTTTGCTTGATGGGTTTGCTCCAATAACGATGCTTTATGTAGGTAAAAGCAATAGGTGCAATCTAAATTACAACGTGATGCAGCAGGCTTCGATACAGCATGGAAGCGATAAACATCATGACCGAGCTTAGGAAGTTGTAGTTTTGGTGAATAAATACCCGTGACGTTCTGATTTTCTACTGTCATATCGGTTCTCATCTAGGTAAAGAAGACCGAAGTAGTGTAGAGTGTGAAAATTAATCATTCACGGAATACCTAGTGTGACAAAATGGAAAATAGGGTGAATTTAAATTTGATTAATTTGCTGATCTTATTGAAGAAGCACAAAAGCATGCGAATTGTGGCGAAGATCATAGGCAAATCCGAAAGCGCAATCAGTAAAGATGTCGCTAAGTTAAGTAATGAGTTTTCCGAAGTACTATTTGTTAAAACAAAAAATGGTTTTGAACCTTCGTATTATTTGGAACAAATTTATCCTGAACTAGAAGCGTCTTATTTAAAGTTAGTTAATGTGGTGAATAAACCGATAAAGTTTGAGCCTCTAGAATATCGTGAACTGATTCATATCGTGATAACGGATGCGGAATATGAACGAGTCGTCGCCTGCTTGTATCCCAAGTTAATCAGAAAATTTCCAAAAGCAAAATTAAAACTTTCTACTTGGAATCAAGACAGTTTAGAGGCGTTGTTACAAGGAGATGTAGATTGCGCTATTCATTTACAAAATGAACGTATACCGAAAGATATTTATCAAAAAACGATAAAAACGGATGAGATAGTTGCAGTTGTTCACAAAGAGCATCAAATAGACACATGGGATGAACTCAAAAAAATACCTTTTGTTTTCATTGATGTGCCGAGTTGGAATGAGTTCAGTTACCGATATGAGGAGATATTACCAGCCGAAAGCCGAAGAGATATCTCGTACAAAATCCGTGTGGATAAATTGAAATCGGCATTGGACATCGCTGAGCAATCAAAAATCGCTATTCAATTACCTAAGCGTTATTTAAGTGATAACTTTAAAATCATTCCTTATCCAAATAATGTAAATTTTAATATTGCTTACTCTTTTTATTGTCGGCAGACTGAGAAGCACAACCCATTAATTAAAATGATCCAGAAAATGGTTGAAGATTGTTATTAAAACCACGGTTGATGAGTAGGTGAATGCACTTAGACATGTACCTACGTATTTTTAATTAGACCGCCGTTGTCATAATTACAAACCGTTCATTTTGGCCCCATCTTGGTTCCGCATTCATTAGGCTGAGATCCAACGCCGTTTGGTATGGGTCAACAGCAAAATGGTCGCTTACTAAACCCCAGAGCATCCAGTTGATTGCGGTTTCATTCTCGGTAAGCTCTTCGAGTGGCGCTTGGAGGAAAAAGTACTCATCTTCACCATCGTAACCGAGCCGATCATAGATAATGTTGCGTAGCTCTCGATCCAAATCATGTTGGAGGTTGATTGAGTCGTACAGTTGCTCTTCTGTTGGGCCATTCTCATGGTGATAAACATTGCGTTTTGACTCTTTGCGTAAAGTACCTGAGCCAGTTTCAATGCTTACTTTCTTTTGCGAGTGTTGCTCAAGAACTTGAATGATTTCATCCTCTAGTTGATCGAGTTTACTCAGCAAAACTTGATTGTTTATGTCACCAGCGGGGGAGGCCATCGTTTGGAAGGCTTTCACTCTCTCGTAGACTGCTTTCCCGTGAGGAAGCGCTGCAAAGCACTGTTCTCGGAGCGCGTCATTGGCTTGCCAAATGCCCGAGTAGAGCTCGTAATCATGTGGATATGGTGGAAGATCTTCAGTATCTTCCCCTAATAATTCTCGCCAGCGCTTTTGCCACTGTTCTTCTTTTGCGTGTTTTACACGCGCGTATTGCTTAACCCAGCGGTTACGAAGTTTTACCCCAAAAATGGCAAGTCCCCATGGAGCGAGCAAATAAAAATAATAGTGAGAAGAGTTATCCCAAAAGTAACCGTAAACGTAAACACCAAAAGCAAGCACCCAAGTTCCAATAGTACAAGCAATAACCCCGGACATTATTGATGATTGGCGCTTTGTTTCTCTTAATGTATTACCTTCAGCACATAACCAAAAAATGCCGCCAAAAACAAAGGCAAACGTTGTCATGAAGTAGGCAATCCCCGCTCCCAAAAATCCCCAAAGTGACATGTATTATCCCTAGCCAAATATCTGCTTTATTCACTCATCAATGACTCGAGGAGTAAATGTGTTTGATTTGGCGGAGAATTTACCATTAATGCCAACCTTTTGATATGCACTCGATGACTTATTAGGAATGAGTCACAAATAAAAATAGATGGTATCAAGCATCAAAATTTAATTTAGAACCTTTGATTGTCGTGAACTCTATCTGGAAGAGTTAAGGGGGGCGTTTAAGGGCAATTTTCCTCATAAAGTCGTTATTTAGAAAAATGTAAATTAATGTTTTTATTGATAATTGTGAGAAAACTTGGGTTGGGATTGATCCCATAAATTTAGAGTAAAAAGCCTATTTTTGGGAGCGATTTCATAAATTTTATGACACTGATTTCACTGTTTGAGCTGTAAAGAATATAAACCCCACTCAATGTATGTTAATAATCAATGAGTGTTGTTATGTCTCATATCCGTTTTTTCCCGCGCCATCGTTTGGCGCTTGCTTGTATGCTAGCGAGTGTTTCTAGCTTCTCTTTTGCACAAAACCAGTGCGCTGTTGCTGATTTACAACAATCGAGAGACTTGGCTGCTGCCGTTTCTGGTGCAGAGTATGATTGCTACCACGCTTGGTTTTCAGCTCCTTCCGCAACGCTGAACGATATTTACAGCGAAGCGAGCTTAAGCCGTATCCAAGTCGCGTTGGATCAAGAAATTGCCCGCTATCGTGGAGAAGCAGAGCAAGCTCGTGTTCTAGAAAATCTGGGCGAGTTTATTCGTGCTGCATACTACGTTCGTTACAATGCTGGCACTGGTACACCTGAGTTTTCGCAAGCGTTGAGTCAGCGTTTTGCTCAGTCGACGAACCTATTCCTTAACAACCCTCATGCTTTGGATCAAGGCCGTGAACAAGTTGGCGCAATGAAGAGCTTGACTTTGATGGTTGATAACGTGAAGCAGTTGCCGCTGACCATGGATAGCATGATGGCCGCGTTGATGCACTTTAACCGTGAAACCGCGCAGGACACGCAATGGGTCGATGGTTTAAACAACTTGTTCCGTTCTATGGCAGGTCATGTAGCAAACGATGAGTTCTACCGCTACATGGCAAACAATACTCACCATATTGATACATTAGCGAGATTCGCATCTGATAACGCTTGGGCATTGGATACGGATGCGAGCTTTATTGTTTTCAATGCATTACGTGAAACTGGTCGTTTGCTTGCGAGCCCAGATCAGGAGACCAAACGCAAAGCCTTGGTTGTGATGCAACAAGTGATGCAGCGTTACCCATTGGGCAGTGAGCATGACAAACTGTGGCTTGCTGCCGTAGAGATGATGAGCTACTACGCACCTGAAGGTTTAAACGGTCTGGACCTAGATCAAGCGAAGCAAGATCTAGCAGCGCGCGTGATGCCAAATCGTTTTGAGTGTCAGGGACCTGCCATCATTCGCTCTGAAGATCTAACCGATACTCAAGCTGCGAAAGCGTGTGAAGTACTGGCTGCGAAAGAAGCCGACTTCCATCAAGTGGCGAATACGGGCAATCAACCTGTTGCTGATGACTTGAATGACCGTGTTGAAGTGGCGGTGTTTGCTAGTAACGACAGCTACGTTGATTATTCTTCGTTCCTGTTTGGTAATACAACGGACAACGGTGGTCAGTACCTTGAGGGGAATCCATCAAAAGCGGACAATACCGCCCGTTTCGTGGCTTATCGCTATGCGAATGGCGAAGATTTATCGATCTTGAATCTAGAGCATGAGTACACGCACTATTTGGATGCGCGATTTAACCAGTACGGCTCATTCAGTGATAACTTAGCCCACGGTCATATCGTGTGGTGGCTGGAAGGTTTTGCTGAATACATGCATTACAAACAAGGCTACCAAGCGGCGATCGAACTGATTGCAGGCGGTAAACTGAGCCTTTCAACTGTGTTTGATACCACATATTCTCACGATACTAATCGTATCTATCGTTGGGGTTACTTGGCCGTTCGATTCATGCTGGAAAATCATCCGCAAGACGTAGAAAGCTTGTTGGCGTTGTCGCGCACTGGTCAGTTTGAACAGTGGGCGCAACAGGTGACGACATTAGGTCAACAATATGACGCAGAGTTTGAGCGCTGGTTGGATACGTTAGAAGTGGAGCCAGAGCAACCAGGTACTGACCCAGAAGAGCCAATAGAACCAACAGAACCTGAAGCACAAGTGACTGAATTGACGGCGAACCAAAGCCTTCAACTCAGTGGCGAAGCGTACAGCGAAAAACTGTTCTACGTTGACGTACCAGCCAACACCGTTCGCTTTAATGTATCTATTGAAGGTGCGGGGGATGCGGATCTTTACATGAGCTACAACAAAGTCGCGCATTACTATGATTTCGAAATGAGTCAATATGCTGATGGTAGCAATGAAGAGATTGTGTTTGAACCAGAGCAAGATGGTTACGTTAAAGCGGGTCGTTACTACATCAGCTTAACTGGCCGTGATAACTATGACTCAGTGAATCTTGTGGCTGCTTTAGACGTTGAAGCGCAAACACCGCCAACACAAGTGCAAGACGATTTGGCACCGGTGGTATTAGAGTCTGGTGAAGCAAAAATGCTGACCGTTCACAAGCAGCGTTATGCGGCAGTGTATGTACCTGAAGGTGTTGAAGAGATTCGTGTATGGCTAACGGCTCACTCTCAAACTGGTAATGTCGATCTATACGCCAGCAGAGAGCATTGGCCTACGGTTGAGCAACACGAGTACGTCTCCAACTATGCAGGTAGCAACGAATACCTTGCGATTCCTGTTACTGAAGCGGGCTATGTGCACTTCTCTCTTCAAGCACCAGAACAAGGAGATGACGTTGAAATGTTAGTGCACTTCAACTAAAACATGCTCGATTAGCTGAAATCGAGATAAAAAACGTCGCTCATAGAGCGGCGTTTTTGTTTGTATCGGATGCCATTGTGATCAAACAGCGGCGAATGCCAGTTAATCGGCTGATTTATCGAGTTATCCTTTGCTCTTTTTCTAAACGGCTTTAGGTTTGTATTACAATTTACCGCGCACATAAACTTTTTTAGCGACGCGTTCTGTGACCTAGCTTCTGATTTGTGCTTTCCAAACGGATACAATATATATGCACCCCGTGCAATAAAGTGAAAAGGGAAAGACATGAAAACGCTTATTTATGAAACGTTGATTAGCCTTGCTAACCAAGAACCAGAACAACATGCAAGAATCCGACAAAATCTATATGAACAGTTGGATCTGCCGTTCGATAAGCAGCTGGCTTTGTATTCTTGTGCCCTTGGTCCTGCAAGTTCAGGCAAGTTGGAGAGTAGTCAAGGCATTAACAACGCGGTAGATTGCGCGGTTAAACTGCTTGAAACCCCTGAGCGCTAATTCACTCGTTGTTTAAATCACGGCCCGATCCCCAAGGGCCGTTTTTAATTTAATTGCCTTTAAATTGATTTCAACGTCGTGATTACTCTGCTCTTTCCGCTAGCACTTCTTTGAAGGCAAACATGCCGTTTAATGCCGCTGGAAACCCTGCGTAGACGGACATCTGTAAGATGACTTCTTTAATTTCAGCCTCGCTGCAGCCTACATTCAGTGCTGCATTGAGATGTACTTTCAGTTGTGGTGTACAATTCCCCATTGCCGTTAGCGCGGCGACGGTTGAGACTTCTCTCGATTTTAGGTCTAAGCCTGGGCGAGCATAAATATCGCCAAACGGATACTCAATGGTGTACTGAGCTAAATCTGGGCAAACATCTTGTAAGCTTTCGATGACGTTATGACCAGCGTCGCCATCAATGTGAGAGAGTAGTTCTAATCCTTTGTTAAAGCGTGATTGTTCCATCGATATGTTCCTAGTGAATAAATGCAAACATACCTTAATCCTTAGAGTTAACTCTAAGTCAACGAACTTTTCCGCTTTTATACAAGGCAATTTTTTCTTCTAGAGCCGTTAAGTGCTTTTGCTGCTGTTCAATGTGGAGTTTGAGGTTTTCTTGATGTTGCTCTAGCAAGGCTTGGCGTTGTCGTACAGACTCTGAGCCGACTTCCCTTAATTTTGCATATTCCAGAATCTCTTCAAGTGGCATTGCAGTTTCTTTTAATCGCTTTACGAAGCTAATCCAGCTTAGATCTTTCGCACTATACACTCGATGCCCACTCGCGTTTCTATGGACATGTTTAAGTAAGCCAATTTTTTCATAGTATCGAAGTGTATGAGCAGACAAGCCGACGAGGCTAGAAAACTCTTTGATATTCATGATTACCCTCCAAGGTAATTCATACCAATAGGCATAAGCTAAGTTCCGCATTTTGAAGTCATTTCGGGATAGATACAAACGGTAATCTTCCATGTTTTAAGGTGGGATACGCAGAAGGAGGCTATTTTGAATACGCGCCAAACGTGATCCACCTGCCAGTTTCACTTTATTAAAAATTAGTTACTCAATAGAGTGGTTTGGCTGTTTTTAGTCTTTGGTCTCCTTTAGGGCGTACCCGGGCATTTTCTTTTATATATTTTGAATGCAATTTTTTGCAATATAAAACAATGACTTATCTTGATTTGTGTGCGGTGTGCTTGAATGTCATCTACTCGTTTACGTCCAGAACCGTTTCTACTTATGCAATGGAGGAGTCACTACGCCTTCATTTTCAGCCTTGAGTTAGGGCGAAAAGGGTGAGGGCGTCTGATGAATAGCTCTTATAATTTCGACTATTGAATTCACTCACAAAAAAATGCAAACAAGTAATCGTGAGTGAAAACGAGTAGGAGAACAACATGAGTGGCTCACAGGAAATACAATCATTCGGTGCGAATGTTATCTTACATGCGTTTGATTGGAAGTATGCTGACATTGCCCAACGAGCAAAAGAAATCCACGAGCTAGGTTACGGCTCCGTGCTGGTTTCGCCACCAATGAAAAGCGCCCACGATGATCGCTGGTGGCAGCGCTATCAACCTCAAGATTACCGTGTCATCGACAATGCGTTGGGTGATACCAAAGACTTTATCCGTATGGTTCGTGAACTGGAGCAAGTTGGCGTGTGGGTTTACGCTGACGTGGTGTTTAACCATATGGCAAATGAGGCCCACCTTCGCCGAGACCTCCAATACCCAAGGCAAGAGGTCCTGGAGGAATACCAACAAAACAAACAGAAATATCAGTCGCTAACGTTATTTGGCGACTTATCTCAACCGCTTTTTGATGAAGAGGACTTTGTTGAAGCATTCGGTATTAAAGACTGGAAAGATAAATGGCAGGTACAAAATGGACGCATCACAGGTGGACCAACCGATCCTGGCTTGCCAACCCTCCGTGTTTGTGACCATGTCGTTGAGCAGCAACGCGCTTACCTAAAAGCATTGAAAGCCATTGGTGTGAAAGGTTTTCGTATTGATGCCGCGAAACACATGACGCTAGAGCATCTTAAACGTGTTTGGACAGACGACATCACGCGCGATGTGCATATATTTGGCGAAATTATTACCGATGGCGGTGCGACAGAGGAAGAGTATCAGTTGTTTCTTGAGCCGTATTTACAGGAAACTCGCTTAGGCGCTTATGATTTCCCGTTGTTCTCGACCATTTTTAAGGCGTTCGCTAAAAAGGGCAGTTTCAAGTCGTTGATTGACCCATACTGTTTCGGTCAGGCCCTTTCGCCTGGTCGCGCGATTACATTTGTTGTCACGCATGACATTCCTAACAATGACGTTTTTCTTGACCTGATCATGGATGAGGAAAATGAATGGTTAGCTTATGCCTACATTCTAGGCCGCGATGGTGGTGTGCCATTGGTTTATACCGACTTAAACACTAGCGGTATTACAGATAAAAATGGCAAGCCAAGATGGCAAGGCGCATGGAACGATCCGCGAATGGCGAAAATGATCCAGTTCCACAATATGACGCATGGCGAGTCGATGAGTGTTCTTGAAGGTAACGATGATATGCTGGTATTTAAGCGAGGGAGCAAAGGCGTTGTTGTGCTTAATAAATCGCAGCGTCAGCAGTCTTTGGCATTGAAAATGGATGGCGACTGGGTGGATTTGATGACGGATCAGGACGTTCCATCTGACGGTAAGTTAATTGTGCCACCTAAAGCCTCAATGTTGCTCGTCGAAAACTAAAAAATAAAACACCGAGCTTAGCGAGCTCGGTGTTTATGTTTGTCGGCGGTCATTCAAGAACGGGTAAAGTCTAATGTAAAACCGAAGTCTTTCGCCTCTGCTATGAGGTTATGAGCACTCATTAACGCAACATTCAGCCTTTAAAAAGCCGATCACATCATCTAAACATTGGTACTCTGCAACGCAAAAAAGGGTTCGCCCCTCACGACGTTGGGTGAGAAGCCCGGCTGAGGCTAGACTAGAAATATGATGAGAGAGAGTGGATGCAGGAATGCCAAGCTTTTCTTGTACGCCGCCTACCGCGATACCTTTGTATCCGGCTTTGACAACTTCTTTGTAAATACTTAAACGAGTAGGATGCCCTAACTCTTTTAGTGCTTTAGCGACGGCTTCAAGCTCCATACTGACCTCTAAAGAATGACTACAGTAAATTTGTTTCGATAATAGGGAAAGTCTCGGTAAATGCCAACTCTTGTGATCTAGGAACGATTTAAATCAGATGAGATTCATACCGGCTCATACCAGCACAACAATAATTGTCTACTCCAATGAGACAGATCAATCTTCATTATTATTTCACCCCACGTTCAAACTCCCTCGTCTACACTCATGGGTGAGTTGTCAGTTGGCAGACCAAGGAGGCGGCCATGATTGCGGTTCATAGAGATTATTGTTTGTCTAACAGTTCAGATTTACATGCTCACGTTAAAGTTAACCCTGTCGGTAAATTAGAAGTTGAGATTGTAGAACTTCAAGAGCGCCATACCACAGAGTTTGATGATTTGTCTTTTGAGAGCCGTGGGTGTGAAACTCGAATCTGTGGTAAAGAAGACACAACTCAGTGGCAGTTCAATCTTGCAGTTACTGATGCGTTAGAGCTTTCTCACTTAGTGGAAGAAGCAAACGAAGAGTATGAGATTTTAATGAATGATCTTATGTAATCTCGTGAGAAGATCATTTTATCCTGCACGGCATGTGACTCGGTACTGAAAAAGAAAAACCTCCCAAACGGGAGGTTTTTAATATTGAGCAAGTTACCGTCAGAGCGGCTCTTCTCTCGGCGGTGTTAGTTCTTGAACGTTATCTTCATTGAAGTCATCGGCGTAACCTTTCGGCGGTGGCGTCCAACCACGTTCTGAGCGCGAGAGTTTGTCATGGCGATCTTTTTGCATCTCTTCCGCCATTTTTTCCTCTAACTGAATAAACAGTTGTCGGAAATTGTTGTCATAACGTTCGCCTTCAGAATCATCTTCCCAAGCTTTGTAGAGTATCTCGGACTTGCGCGCTTCAACACGCTTGTATGTCGCTTTTTGCTGCTCAACAAAGAAGGGATGAATACCAAGTGCTTTCATCGTGTGACCGCCCATCTCCAATGCGGAATGGTAGGTTTCCGATTCAATAATATCAGCCCCAGCTTGACGCAAAAGATAGCCGTGACCACGGTCAAAGGCGCGTGCGATCACCGTTACTTTGGGGTACGTGTGTTTGACGTACTTCACCAATTCCACACTCGATTCTTGGTTATCAATTGCGACGACCAACGCAGCCGCATGCTCGATGCCTGCAGTGTGCAGCATATCTGGTCGAGTCGCATCGCCAAAATAAGCACGAGTGCCAATCTGGCGCATGTTATCAACTTGGTTGGCTTGGTGATCGAGCACCACTGTTGTTACACCATTAGAAACAAGCAAGCGGTTAACAATCTGACCAAAACGGCCGATACCAGCGATGATTACTGTGCCTTTTTCTTCAATCGTATCGCTTTCCCTTTCGTTTGATTGAGTTTCAAAACGCGGCAGTATTAATTTGTCAAATAGAATGAACAAACCTGGCGTTAAGAACATTGAGATAGCAACAACCAGCGCAAGCGTTTGCGAGAGTTCAAACGGAATGACGTGGTTTTGCACAGAGAAGCTTAGCAACACAAAACCAAATTCACCCGCTTGAGCCAAGCTTAAGGTAAACAGCCAGCGGTTGCTGCCTTTCACTCTAAATATCAGCGCGAGAATAAATAGCACCAAGGCTTTCAATACCATCACGCCAATGGTCAGTGCCATGATCAACCAGAAGTCACCAAATAGAACTGAGAAATTGATCCCAGCTCCGACTGTGATGAAGAACAGACCCAGCAGCAACCCTTTAAATGGTTCGATATTGGACTCTAGCTCGTGACGGAATTCGCTGTTCGCCAATACAACGCCAGCCAAGAAGGTTCCTAAGGCAGGAGATAAGCCCACTAAACTCATCAGTGCTGCGATGCCGATCACCAGCATCAATGCGGTGGCGGTAAAAATCTCACGCAGCCCAGAGCTAGCAACATAGCTCAGCAGAGGTCGACTTAAAAAGTGACCACCAACGACAACAATCGCAATCGATGCTGTGATGACTATTCCGTACGCCCAGCCCGGTAAATCGGCCACGAGGTTTAAATCGTCATGATGCTGAGCAGCCGTTTGAACAGCATTTTGTGCTTGTTCGACTAACTCCGGCAGGGCCAGCAATGGAATAAAGGCCAACATCGGGATAACAGCGATATCTTGGAAAAGCAAAACAGAGAACGCGTTTTGTCCGCCTTCTGTCTTCGTTAACCCTTTTTCGCTAAAAGTTTGCAAAACAATCGCAGTAGAAGAAAGGGCGAAAATCAAGCCGATGGCTAAGGCAATGGTCCAAGGCTGCTCAAAGTACAGGGCAATACCCATAATCGCCGCGATGGTACCGCCAACTTGAAGACCGCCTAAGCCCATTAAACGATTTCGCATTGACCAAAGCATTTTAGGCTCTAGCTCTAACCCCACTAGGAATAGCATCATAACCACGCCAAATTCGGCAAAATGCTGAATTGTCGTTGTTTCTTCACCAACTAAACCGATAATTGGACCAATTACCACACCAGCGATGAGGTAACCTAAAACGGAACCGAGCCCTAAACGCTTGGCAAGTGGTACCGCAATTACAGCGGCAATCAAATACACGAAGGCTTGTAAGAATATCCCTGTCATGAAGCCTCCTTGATGAGCTTCGGAAGTGCGCTGTTGAGTTTGATTAATGACGCAGCTGCTTCAACATCCAGTCTATCTTCGACTAATGCTGTTAGCAGGTTTTTGTACCGTTCGACATGACGGGGAATTCGTCCTTCCTCTTCGGCTGTACGTGCGCCGAACAAAGCAAGAGGCGCAATGTAGTGCATACCCGTGAGCGCTGACATTTGCTCGATAGGAGCGAGCAGTTCCCGAATCGTAAAATGGTTGTAGCCTTCGGCTTTATAGGCTTCTTCTTTGCCGCCGGCCGAAAGCACGCACAGCATGGTTTTACCTTGTAGTTCGGTTCCTTCAGTGCCGTAAGCAAAGCCATACTCCAAAACCAGATCTTGCCACTCTTTTAAAATTGCTGGGGTTGAATACCAATATAGTGGGAATTGAAAAACCACCACATCATGCTCACGCAAGCGTTGTTGTTCACGGTCGATATTGATATCGAAACGAGGGTATTCACCATAGAGATCAACACATGTCACGCCTTCAATTTTTTGAGCTTCTTTGAAAAGTGGAGTATTCACTTCTGAACGATGCTGGGAAGGATGAGCAAAGAGAATTAATACTTTTTTATTCGCCATAAGGATCCTTGCTATCTAAATAACCATGCCCAGTAGGAGCGCAGGTTGGTTAGAAAATGTAACTCATAAATGGCCGTCAAGCTAGCTTGGAAAAGTGCTTAAGCTGTTTCAATATCAATAAAAAACCACCAAATAAGTTGGTGGTTTTGGCAAGCGTCAAATTCTAATTAATCATGAATAGGAACGACTAAAATATCGACTGGTGACTTGTTGATAAGATGTCTTGAGTAGGAAATGATTTTGCTCCAGAAATCTTGATGATGTCCACAAATCAACAAGTCCACTTCTTGCTCTTTGATAGTAATTTCGAGCTTATCGGCTAAATCACCAGTACCCACGAAGAAGTGTTTGAGTGGATAATCCATGTACTCACTGAATGTTCTCAAACATTCCATAGAGTGCTCATTCAGCGGCCTTTGGTCTGGGTTCTCTTTAATGTCTACGAGCTCACGATAAATTTCCCCGTGAGTTCCATCAATATGGATGAATGAAATATCGGAGTCGAGATAGTTAGCCATCGCTACGGCCCTGTCGATCAGAACAGTGCTCTCATCGGACAGTTCGAGTGCAACAAGGATATGTTTGTATTTCATTACCACGCCCTTATGTGGATTAGCTTTACTGTAAGCATAGTATGGCTTGGGCAAAATTTGTGTAGATAAGATCTCGAAATCGTTCAAAGTTTTGATAAATAATGCTGCTTGCTTTTTAGTCAGAAAACCCGCTAAACTTCGCAAATCATTTCTCTAGGAGATTACGCCAACATGAAGAACTAAACCTGTTATCCATATTTTTACTTATTTTTTGGATCTGCAGGGTTAGTAGGCGTAGCTCACTTTCCGATATTTCTTTGCAACAAGACAAATTTTTTATTTGACGTTTATCGTCGAGCTTTACATAAAGCTACTGCGTTTGTGCACGCGTTTTGTTGCAATCTCAAATCATAGCTACGGCTGTTGTCCCTGTCATACAGGAGGCAAATTATGCCAGTTTTACAAGCTTTTAATGTTAGCCATCAGTTTGATAATGGCGAGACGATATTCCAGTCTATTTCTTGTTCCATGACTAAACGACGTGTTGGTTTGGTTGGGCGCAATGGCATCGGTAAGTCGCTTTTGGCTTCCATTTTGGCGGGCGAAACTCAGCCTTCCAGCGGTGTAGTGACTTTTCCCTCTTCTTTCATGATGTATCGCCAGCAGCCGTCTGATCTGCTTTCAGGTCAGCAATCGATCGCCCAGTTTCTGGGCAAAGATGCGGTCTTGCATGCTTTAAAGCAGATTGAACAAGGTGATGTTTCTGAACATTGGTTCGAACTGGTTGGCGAGCAGTGGGATATTGAATTGAAACTCAAACAGCAGCTCGCTGCGATGGGATTACCGCAAGACCTTGATTTCTCTTGTGCTCGGCTCAGTGGTGGTCAGTTGGCGCGTTTGCAGTTATGGCAACTGTTTGAAAACGAAACGGAGCTTTTGATTCTCGATGAGCCATCCAATCACCTCGATACCGAGGCGAAACAATGGCTGATAGAGTCTATGACGCATTTCGGCGGCGCGATTTTACTCATTAGTCACGATCGTGAGCTGTTGCGATCAATGGAGGAAATTTGGGAACTATCGGGCTTAGGCTTACAAGTTTTTGGGGGAAATTACGATGTGTATGCCGAGCAAAAACGCACTGAGCTACAAGCGGTCGAAAGGCAGTTAGCGCAGGTCGATAAACACAAAAAACGGTTAGCTGAGCAAGCCCAGAAAAATCGCGAAAAAGCAGACCAACGCGCCGCGCAAGGGAACAAACTGCGCAAAGACGGCAGTCAGCCCAAAATTTTGCTTGATGGCAAAAAGGATAGAGCGACCGCCAGCACCTCAAGTCGCAATAAGAATGAGCAACTCAGACAAGTGCATTTACAAGCCAAAGACCGGGCATTGCAATCGCGACATGAGCAGCTCAAAGTGCAAAAGCTTTATCTTGCAGATAATCCGAACCGTTCGAGAAAAGTGTTGTCGATACAAGAAGGTATATTGCCTTTTGGGGATTCTACTCCTATCACTTTGCAGATTTTTGCGAACGATAAAGTCCATCTCAAAGGGAAAAATGGCTGCGGAAAGTCAACCTTGTTAAAGACGTTGCTTGGCGAGTTGTCGTTGCTGAGAGGTGAGCTGCAAGTGAATACGTCTTTGTATTATCTCGACCAACACTTTGGCGCAGTGAATCCAAATCTTTCGTTACTTGAGAACGTAATGGAGACCTGCCAAGAGATGACGGAAAGTGAAGCGAGAACCTTATTGGCAGGGATCGGTTTTCGTCGAGACGCTGTGTTTCGGTTGGGATGCGTACTAAGCGGTGGCGAGAAGATGAAGCTCGCAATGCTGATCGTCAGCCATCAACACTCCCAGCCTTTGCTGCTGCTTGATGAGCCAGATAACCATCTCGATCTCGATTCAAAAATAATGCTTAGTCAGGCGTTAAATGCATACAAAGGTGGATTTGTTCTGATTAGTCACGACCAAGATTTCGCTTCTGAGTCTGGGGTTTTGCGTCAAATCGAACTGAATTAAACGAAAGAGAGTAAACGCCATCGTAGCTCTTCAGCGTTGTTCCTAAGCTCTACACTTCCACTTACCGATAGGTAGAATTCGCAGGAAATGAGGGAGTTAGGATGGCTTTCACAACTCGTTTAATGAAATTAGATTCATTTTGTCGATATATAGTAGAGTTCTGATGTATTGCACAAAAAGACAACAGAAAAATAAAAAGGAATTTCATGAAAAAGAACACCTTAGCATTAGCAACGGCTCTCGCACTCGGAAGTGTGTTGTCTGTGGCGCATGCAAATGAAGCGGCGCAGTCGTCGGTTGAACAGGTAAACCCGAAAGCCATCACGTATCCAACCACGCAAAAAGTGGATGTTGTCGATGACTACTTTGGTACAAAAGTGAGTGATCCTTATCGCTGGTTGGAAGACGATCTCAGCCCAGAAACCGCAGAATGGGTGAAGGCACAAAATGCAGTGACGTTTGATTATCTGTCGAAAATCCCTTACCGCAAGCAGATTGAAGAGCGCATTACTAAGCTCATGGATTACGAAAAACAAAGCCAACCGTTCAAAGAGGGTAAGTTCACTTACTTCTACAAAAATGACGGGTTACAAAACCAAGACGTGCTTTATCGGCAGCTAGGTGATGGTGAAGCAGAAATTTTCCTCGATCCAAATACTTTTAGTGAAGATGGCACCACATCGTTAGCGGGAGTGAGCTTTTCACGAGATGGATCTTTAGTTGCATACAGCATTTCGGAAGGCGGTAGCGATTGGCGAAAAGTCATAGTTCTAGAGACAGAAACCAAAAAGCCCGTCGGCGAAACGCTGGTGGATATTAAGTTCAGCGGCATCAGTTGGCTCGGCAATCAAGGTTTCTATTACTCAAGTTATGACAAGCCACAGGGGAGTGAACTCTCCGCGAAGACAGATCAACACAAGCTCTACTTTCATACCCTTGGAACAAAACAAAGTGAAGACCAGCTGATTTTCGGCGGCTTTGAGGAAGAGAAATACCGTTATGTTGGCGGCTATACGTCGGATGATGAACGCTACTTGTTTATCTCAGCCAGCATATCGACATCGGGTAACAAACTGTTCTTTAAAGATTTGAGTAAGCCAAACAGCCCGCTTAAAACCATTTTAGATAACACCAGCTCTGATACTTGGGTAATAGACAACCAAGGCACGAAACTGTACTTGGTTACGAACCTTAATGCGCCGAACAAACGTGTCGTGACGGTGGATGCGAGTCAGCCGCAGCCCAAAAACTGGAAAGATTTGATCCCTGAAACAAAGAACGTATTACGTGTTTCTACCGCGGGTGGCAATTTGTTTGCGAGCTATATTGTTGATGCGATCTCGATGGTGAAGCAATACGACATGAACGGCAAACTCATCCGTGAAATCAAGCTGCCTGATATTGGTAGTGCGTACGGTTTTTCAGGTAAAAAAGAAGAAACCGAAGTCTACTATTCTTTCACCAACTACAAGATGCCAAGCACTACGTATCGTCTGAACATCAAAGATGGTGATAGCGAGGTGTACTACAAATCTAAAGCGCCATTTTATCCAGCTTTGTATGAATCTCGTCAGGTGTTTTACACCTCAAAAGACGGAACAAAAGTGCCGATGATCATCACCTATAAAAAAGGGACACCGATGGACGGCAGTGCACCAACCATCCTATATGGTTATGGTGGTTTCAACATTAGCCTCACACCATCTTTTAGCCCGACACGTGCAGCTTGGCTTGAGCTTGGTGGTGTTTACGCGGTAGCGAACATTCGTGGCGGTGGGGAGTATGGTAAAGAGTGGCACAACGTTGGCATTCAAATGCAAAAGCAAAATGTGTTTGATGACTTTATTGCGGCGGCTGAATTTCTAATTGATGAAAAGGTAACGTCATCAAACAAGTTAGCCATTAACGGTGGATCGAATGGTGGCTTGTTAGTGGGGGCTGCTATGACGCAACGTCCAGAGTTGTTTAAAGTGGCGCTGCCAGCAGTCGGCGTACTGGACATGCTGCGTTATCATACTTTTACCGCAGGTGCTGGTTGGGCGTATGACTACGGTACGGCAGAGCAAAGTAAAGAGATGTTCCAATATCTGAAAGATTATTCGCCAGTGCACAATGTAAAGGCGGGGGTGGAATACCCAGCAACATTGATTACAACGGGTGATCATGATGATCGTGTTGTTCCTGCTCACTCTTACAAATTTGCTGCTGAGTTGCAGTCAAAACAGGCGGGTTCAAATCCGACCTTGATTCGCATCGAAACCAATGCAGGGCATGGTGCTGGCACACCAACTCGTAAAATAATTGAGACAAATGCAGATATTTATAGCTTTGCACTGTTCAATATGGGGATAGAGAAACTGCAATAGTGCGAATCGTTTGCGTTTTTAGTTAACGAAATGCATTGGTGCTTTTGCACTCGAAAATAAAAGGGAATCACAGAGTGTGATTTCCTTTTAATTTATTGTGGAGTAACTATTCTAAATTGACCGCAAGGCTAATTAAATTAAGGTATTTGCAATTTATTACATCTATCTTCTTTACCTGAAGAGTAATATACGATACAAATAAAACTTGATCGCGATCACCTAACACCATTGCACTCCTTATTTATATGGTAAATTTAATTAATCATTTGTTCTAATGATAATTGAATTTTCATAAGTTTTAATATTCCCTTCTTCGTAAAGCTTACCAAATTTCAAGTTATATAAGATATAAGTAGCAGTGATTGAACTTTTACGACGCTTTATTTTATTTTAATTAAAACGTCTAATGTTTCGTCATTATTAAATTTGCTTTGATAATTTATATTATCCAAAGCGAGTTGTGTTGCTTGCTATTTATGATGACCTCATGACGTGAATAATTTTATAATCATTAAAATGGATACAGTTTTATGAATTTAGTGAAACCGTCTGTTGTTATCATGGCAGCAGCCCTTCAACTCGCGTCTTCTGCTTATGCTCAGACAAATAATGACGAAGAACTACAAGATATGTCTGACCCACTTGCGGTTTACACCCAAGCGGGCTTTGGTATTACTGACAAAGGCGCGAACATCAAAATCGGTCAAACTTACCAATCTAGCCAGCCTGGCACCATGGCGATGAACATCATCGAAATGAAAGGCATTGGTGGTGAGCTACTTGGCATTCGCGACAATGACGATCCAATGTATGCCAATGTTGATGATAGCATTGACTCTTTCCGACTACGTAATTTCCAAGTAGAAGTCGCAAAAGGTCTAGGCCGTCAATTAGATGTAAACTACGATGTTGATAACGATAAATTAGATGCATCTTATAGCTTTATTCAAGGTCTACCTAAGTTTGGTATGTTGCAGTTATTTCCTTTGGCTGGTGCGGGTGTCACTATTGCTAATGATTTTAGTGGTGATGACAAAGGTTATGAAATTCCAGGTATTTTCACCGTTGTCGGTATGTACTCAAAAATTGAATTAACCGATAAAATCTGGATTAACTACAACCCAATGTATATGCATACACTATCAGGGTCTAGTCAATATAAAGATACTTATTACGCGGGTGAAGATAATATCTTAACTCATGAGTTTGCGTTGTCTTATCAAATTAATCCTCGCGCAAATATTCGTTACTTTGCAAACTGGAATGAGCACGTTAATTTCGGTGATGGTGATCACCGTATCGAATTTAACTACCAATTCTAACTCCCTCGTTTATTTCCAGAATAGAAAGTGTGTTTATCCATATATTTAAACATTTAGGCTAGGACACTTTCTACATAAAGTAGGTTTATCATGAAAGCCAAATATAAATTTGCGTTGGTATCTATTGCTATATCTTCTGCATTACTATCAGGATGCAAAACTGGCGATATCGCAACGAAAACTGCCCAAGCACCCTCTGTTGAAACCGTTACCCTAACCGAAACAAAAATCACTCCTTATCATACTTTTATCGGTCGAACTGAAGCGGTAAATGACGTTGATATTATGCCTCGAGTCGGTGGCGAATTAACCGCGATTCATTTTAAAGATGGCGATATGGTCGAAAAAGGCCAATTGCTGTTTGAAATCGACGACCGCCCTTATAAAGCGGCACTGGCGTATGCAAAAGCGTCGTTGCAAAAAGCAAAAGCACAACTCGTTCAAACTACGCGTGATGCAGAACGTGTGAAGAAACTCATCAAAGATAAAAGCATCAGTGAGCAGCAATACGATGACGCCATTGCCGCGCACGCCGCAGCGATTGCTTCGGTAGAAGAGGCGAAAGCGACGCTGGTTTCAGCAAGGCTCGATCTTGAATTTAGCTCTGTGCGTGCTCCTTTCTCTGGCCGCGTGGGTTTCAGCAACTTCCGAGTGGGTGACCGTATTTCGAAAATTCAACTCGTTCCTCTTGTTTCGATCACTCAAATCGATCCAATTCGCTTTGGCTTTGATGTGGATGAGAAGCTCTACCGCCGCGTAAGAAGTGCGATTGATGTGGCTCATCGTAACGATGACAAACTGGATGTTGATTTAACACTGACGCTTTCAGACGGTTCATTGTACCCGCTTGATGGCAAGATCTACGCCGTTGGCAACAAGATCGATTTAGAAACAGGCTCAATTCGAGCAGAAGCACAATTCGATAACCCAACTTACGCGCTTATGCCGGGTGAATATGGCAACTTGACCATCAAGCTGCGCAACAAAACTATTGATGGTTTGCTTATCCCATCGGCGGCTGTTCAGCAAGACCAAGCGGGTGACTACGTCATGGTGGTTGGTGATGATCACGTGGTGTCTCGTCGTAACGTTGAACTCGGTCAGACCTACGGTGTGAAACGTGCTGTGCTGACTGGCTTGGCGGCTAACGAAAAAGTCATCGTCAATGGTCTACAAAAAGTGCGTCCGGGTGCAACGGTGAAAGACGTTGAACTACAGAGTGAACAAGGCTGAGTGAGAACTGATGTTAAGTAAATTTTTCATTCACCGGCCGAAGTTTGCTTTGGTGATCTCACTGGCGATGACATTGATGGGTATGATCGCCCTGAAAGTCTTGCCAATTTCTGAGTATCCTCAAATCTCTCCGACGGTAATTACGGTGAGCACCATGTATCCGGGTGCAAACGCGAACGTGGTTAAAAAGACGGTTGCACAGCCGATAGAAGCCAAAGTCAACGGTGTTGAAGACATGATTTACATGTCTTCTGTGATTGGTAACGATGGTTCATACACACTACGTATCTATTTTCGAGTGGGCGCAGATGGCGATATGGCGCAGGTTCGTGTGAACAACTTGGTGGCGCAAGCGACGTCTTCTCTCCCACAAGAAGTAAACCAAATCGGTGTGACGGTTAAGAAGAAATCTTCCGACATGTTGGGCGTTATCACACTGCGTTCCCCGAAACAGTCTCACGATAGTATCTACCTTTCTAACTATGCGGATCTCAATATCGTTGAGCGTCTAAAACGTATCGAAGGTATGAGTGACATTACGCTGCTGGGTAAGAAAGACTACTCAATGCGTATTTGGTTGAACCCAAATAAACTGGCCACCTTGAAGCTTTCTGCTAGCGATGTTATTGGCGCAATTAAAACGCAAAACATCCAAGTGGCGGCGGGTAAGATCGGTGGTATGCCAGCTCCGGGTGACCAGCAATATCAATATGTTTTGCAAACCAAAGGCCGCCTTACTTCTGCAGAAGAGTTCGAGAACATCATCATCCGCGCGAGCAAGAAAGGTTCTTTGATTCGCTTGAAAGATGTGGCTCGTGTGGAAGTTGGCGCACAAGGTTACGAAGCTGATGGTCGTATGAATAACGAACCAGCCGCCGTTCTGGCCTTGTATCAGTTGCCGACAGCGAACGCGCTAGACGTGATGGAACGCGTGAAAGAGGCCATGAAAGAGTATGAGAAATCGTTCCCAGATGATTTGGTCTACGACATCGCGTATGACTCTACCGAATACGTAGAGACATCGATTGATGAAGTGTACGAGACGCTGGTGATTGCGGTACTTCTTGTCACCTTCGTTGTGTACGTTTTCTTGCAGAACTGGCGAGCGACCATCATTCCAACCTTAGCGATTCCGGTTTCCATCATTGCGACGTTCGCAATCATGGGCGTGATGGGCATGACCATTAACACGATCTCGTTGTTTGGCTTGATCCTCGCCATCGGTATCGTGGTGGACGATGCGATCATCGTGGTAGAGAACGTGGAACGGGTTATCCATGAAGAGCATTTAGACCCGATTCCGGCCACTATCCAAGCTATGAAAGAAGTGACGGGGCCAGTATTGGCAACAACGCTTATTTTGTTGGCGGTATTCGTACCGGTTGCGCTATTGCCGGGTATTTCTGGTCGAATGTTCAACCAGTTCGCGGTCACTATCTGTGTGTCGGTGCTGATCTCTGCGATCAACGCATTAACGTTAACACCAGCGCTTTGTGCGTTGATGTTGAAATCAACTCACTCGCAACCTATTGCGCCTTTGCGTGCGTTTAACCGCGGTTTTGAAGCAATAACGCGCAAATATCAAGGCTTAGTTGGCTTCTTGAGCCGCCGCATTGTGCTGAGTGTCGGTGTTTATGGCGTGCTTATTGCGGGGCTGGCATTTGCGTTCATGACCGTACCTTCTTCTTTCGTACCGAACGAAGATAAAGGCGTGTTCATGGTCGAAATGCGTTTGCCAGACGCAGCTGCATTGCAGCGTACGGCACCATTAATGAAGAAGTACGTTGATGAGCTAAAACAGATGGAAGGTGTGGAGAACGTGGTTTCGGTTGCGGGTTTCTCGGTAATTAACATGGCGTCGATTCCAAACTCGGGCATGTTGATCATCAAACTGGATAACTGGAGCAAACGTAAAGACCCTGAGCTACACCAACGCGCGTTGATGAATAAAGTTAACCAAATGCTGAACTCAACGCCAGATGCCGCTTCGTTCGTTTTCGCGACGCCGGCAATCAAAGGCATGGGTGCGGTGGATGGTTTCAACCTTGTGCTGCAAGACAACTTGGGCCGTTCTCCACAAGAGTTGGCAAAAACAACCGCTGATTTTGTTGCCCAAATCAATCAACTGCCTGAAGTGGCGCGTGCGTTCTCGATTTTCCGTGCGAACATTCCGCAACGTTACATCGATATTGACCGCGATAAAGCGATTTCGATGGGCGTACCGTTGAATGAAATCTTCAGCACACTGCAAGCACAGTTGGGCGGTGCATACATTTCTGACTTCAACTTGTTTGGTCGTTCGTACCAAGTGAAAGTGCAAGCAGAAGAGCAATACCGTGACAACATCGACGACATCGACCATCTGTTTGTTCGCTCAAGCTCTGGAAAAATGGTGTCACTGGCAACGCTAGTGAAAGTGAAGCCGATCTTCGGCCCTGATACCTTATCGAACTACAACATGTTCAGTTCTGCAACCGTGAACGGTGCGCCAGCGCCAGGTTACAGCTCGGGTGATGTTGTAAAAGCCATTGAAAAACTGGCTGCGGAATCTTTGCCAAGTGGTTACTCGTACGAGTGGTCAGGCATGACTTACCAAGAGATGAAAGCAGGCAACATGGCGCCAATCGCGTTCGCATTGTCTTTGCTGTTCACCTACTTGTTCTTGGTGGCTCAGTACGAAAGTTGGACTATTCCTGCTGCGGTAATGATGGCGGTTCCAGTCGCGATTCTCGGCGCAATGGGCACGCTACTGCTGGTGGGACAACCGTTCGATTTGTACGTGCAGATTGGTGTGGTCATCTTGATCGGTATGTCCGCCAAAGTGGCGATTCTTATCGTGGAATTTGCCAAAGTTCTGCGAGAAGAAAAGGGCTTATCCATCATTGATGCTGCCAAAGAAGCTGCTCGAATTCGTTTCCGTGCAGTACAGATGACCGCATTCGCCTTCATCTGGGGGGTATTCCCGTTGGTGATTGCATCGGGTGCTGGTGCGGCATCTCGTCACTCACTGGGCTTTGCGGTATTCGGCGGCATGATTCTTTCTACGTTTGTAGGCACGTTGCTGACGCCAGTGTTTTTCGTGATGATGCAATCTCTGCGCGAGAAGTTTAAGCGAAAGAAACCCACTGAACTTGAGGTGAGCGAGCAATAACGCTGATTTCAACCGACTGACTCCACAACACCCCCACGCTGTGTGCGATTGGCCAATGCCTTTCATTGATATACAACCACCGTCGCAGCGTGGGTTCCCCAAACAATAATAGGTTTTAGCATGAAAAATCTTTCAAAAATCGTCGTAGCGAGCTCTCTACTGACGTGTGCTGCTGCGCAAGCGGGTGGGTTATACCTTTACGAAACAACAGCATCGGATATTGGTTTGGCATCCGCTGGTATGGCGGCTCGTGCGCAAGATGCCTCAGTAATGGCTGCAAACCCGGCTGGTCTGGCGAATGTTTCTGGTAAATCTTTCTCTGGTAACCTGATTGGCCTTTACGGTGACGCGCAACTAGACACGATGACTGGCGATGCTGGCAACGTGATTGGTTTTGTTCCTATGGCGTCGGCATTTTACAGCCAACAAGTGAACGACAAATGGACGCTGGGTATTGGTTTATATGGCAACTACGGTCTTGGCCTCGAGTACGAAGGTCTTTTGGATAATCATTTAGATATTCCTACAGCAACGACGCAAGCCTTGACCATTCAACCTTCCGCTTCTTACCGCATCAATGATCACTGGTCTGTGGGTGCGGCGCTTGGTATTCAGTACGGTATGTATGAAGTAGAAGGGACGTTGGCTAGCTCTGGCGTGCATAAAAAATACTTAGACGAAGACCAAAATACTCAGGTTAATGGCCGAGTAGGTGTGCTTTATGAGGCAACACCAGGCACGCGTCTTGGTCTGTCTTACTCTTCTGAAACCGAATTTGAATTCGACAACAGCAACTCCATTGCTCCACAACAACTTATCTTCAGTGCTTACCACGAATTGAATGATGACCTAGCGGTGATGTGGAACGTGAACTGGCAAGACTGGAGCGAATACACAACCACGCTGAACGTAGAGACACAAGACACTTACCAAATCGCATTGGGTACTCAGTACAAACTGAATGAAAAAATGATGTGGAATGCAGGTTTTGCATTCGATACCAGCATGTATGAGAGCCAATCAAACGGTGATATTACCGTTCCTACTGGCAAGGCGTACCGCATTGGTACAGGCATTGATTACACATTGGATTCAGAAAACTCAATTGGTTTCGCGTTTGAAGCGATCTTGATGGAATCGTCAGAAACGCCAAGCTCACAAGCTGGCTTTGATGAGCCTGCTCTGTACTTCATGAGCATGAGCTACAACTGGAAAAACTAATCATTCCTAATCGCTAAAACGCCTTCCTTACAGGCCATTCTACCCTAACTACCTGCACTGGATGCTGTCACGCTATCTAAGGTAGTTAGGGCGCTTCTGTCACACCCAGTGAGTGATGATTTAAAAAGTATCTGCGCGGCTAAGTGCGGGTATTCAACATCTCAAAGGACTAAAAATGAAAAATAAACTAGCGTTAGTGTGTACGACTTTGTTGGTCAGTACGCTGGCTCATGGTGCCGAGCACCGAGTAAAAGACAATAAAAACAAGTTGGCGGATGACCCAACAAAAGTCATTACGAAATTTGGCGCGTCGTACGCAAACAACTACGATTTTGATGATCAAAACATCTCATTCTCGGGCTCACTTGCGCTTGACCAAGCGCGCAAAATCAACCTGCGTATCAATGATGATGCGAGCGAGTGGCGTATTGGTGGCTCGTGGTTGTTTCCGGTCGGTATCGTGAACTTCAACTTCGGTAAAAATGAATACGTAAACGGCGCGGATCAAACCAACTACAGCGTTGGTACCTTTATGCCGCTAAGTTATTTCGGGATTGAGCCAGCAGGCTTCCAAATTTTCCCAATGGCAGGCTATACGTACAACACTGGTGATGTTCCTGTTTGTGACGGTGCAGCAGGCAGCAACTGTAGCGAGCCTAACTTTACGGGCACTCCAAGTGCAGAGAATGGCTTCAATATGATGAGCTCTTCAGGCAGCAGCGGTTACGTTGGTGCATTTGCGCTGAAATCGTTTACCAAAGAGCTGACGTTAATCAGCTTCGCAGCAGGCACTTACGGCTCAGAAAACAGTGAAGGAGAGAACTACAAAGGCTTCTTTGGTGGTATCGGCCTTGGTTATCTCGTGAATAAACGTCACTCGTTTAACGTAATGACGTTTGTCATGGACAACAACACCTATTTAGATGAGGCAGATAGGCGCGTCGCATTATCTTACCAATATCAATTTGAGTAAATTGAAAACGCAGCAACGATGGCTGCGTTTTTACTTTGATGGAATAAATTAGTGAATCGCGTTCTTTTCTTCGATCTTTTTCTGATATTGGTGTTTTAATATATACATGCGCTTAACATCGCTATAGGCTCCGTTAATAAAGTATTCTTCTACTAAATGGCCTTCTTCAATAAAACCACATTTCTTATATAAATGAATAGCGACTTCATTATCCACTGCGACCAATAAGTATATTTTACGTAGATTAAGAATCGAGAAGGAGTAATCCAATGCACGATTAATCATCTCTGTCGCATAACCTCGTCCTTGATGTTCTGGGGCGATGATTATCTGAAACTCAGCGCTTCGGTGAATGTAGTTGATCTCAATAAGTTCGACCAATCCAATCACTATGCCGTCTTCATCTTCAACCACAAAGCGTCTTTCTGCGTCATCATGTATATGTTTTCGGTACAGTTCTTCGAGCTCATCATAAGACTCATAAGGCTCTTCGAACCAGTAGGCCATGATATTTCGGTTGTTATTTAGTTCGTGAATAAAGCGCAAATCAGAGCGTTCTAGTGCACGCATTTTTAGGCCTTTCTTCATCATTTATCTCCAATGAGGCGGAGTAAACCTCCGCAATTGATGCTAGAAAATCTTAACGTATTTAATAAGAATAGCGCATCTGTTTTTGGGAAATATTGTGTTTTTTTCAATATGGAAACTTAAAGTTCACGCCAAATAAAAATTAATCTTTACGATAAAAAATTCGATTAGGTGGTTTGCCTAATATCATATTAAATACCGCGCAACGACTTAGTGTCTTAATCTAAATAAACAAGGTATTCAATATGTTTTCAATCGGTGACGTAGTAGTAGCGACTAAAGGTATCGATCTTGGCGAAATGGTTGTTACAGGTTTAAGCAGTGGCGGTTTTTACACACACGTAAAAGCAGGCGAGAAAACGCTAACTTACCCAGCTAAAGATCTTAAGAAAGCATAATTAAATTTGCTCACTCTTATTTCTAAACTGGCTTAAAGTTCGTGTTACTTATTTTAGGCGGGTTAGAATTTATAAAAGGTAGCGCAACAAGTCGCTACCTTTTTTATCACTCTCTTTTCTAGTTTTCTTCTGTTTTATGAACCTCAACACGGTTTCTACCGGTTTCTTTGGCTTTGTAAAGGGCTAAGTCGGCGCGTTTTACGAGTGGTTCAAACGAGTCATCCAAGCTACAGACTTGAGTTACACCAATACTAGCGGTAAAGCTCATATCACGACCTGAGTGTTGAATCGTCGTAGTTTCTAGCGCATTACGAATCGTTTCTAATGTGTTTAGGGCTTCTTGCGATGAGCGGCTTCTTAGTACGATGGCAAACTCTTCACCGCCAACTCTGGCAAGTAAGTCACAGTCAAGTAGATGACTTTGAATGGTGTTGACTGCATGGATCAGCGATTTATCGCCAGCATCATGACCAAACCGATCATTAAGGCTTTTAAAGTTGTCTAAATCTAGAATAGCAACATGGAAGTCAATGCCTTGGGTGCGGTATTCATTCAGGCGGCTTTCGATTTGTCGCATGAATTCTCTGCGGTTTGGAATGCCAGTCAGATCATCCGTTGTGGCGAGATGCTCCATTTTCATAATTTGTATATGAAGGGCAATATTTAAAGCAATCCAGTTAGCAATGCACTGAAGCTGTGCCGCTTGTTCATTTGTATAAGTGTGCGTTTGGTGATGTGCAACATTGAGCGTTCCCAAACAGACTTTACCGTGCATTAAAGGCGCATCCATACACGTTCCCATGCCATTGGATGCCAGCATCACACAATCGACCTCATCAGATTGAGTGACATCGTCACAGATCATCAGTTGTTGTTTTTTGAACACTCGGCCAACAAAAGCTCGGTGAATAGGTACCAAGAATTCAGCCGGAATCGCTTTATTACCAGAGAAAGAGTAGACCTTTAGATGATCATCATTTTCATAAAGCGTGATACTCGCGCGGTCGGAATTGAATATACGATTTATCCATTCTGCGACCGTATCAAGCACCTGCTGCAATGTTTCCGATTGAGCTAAAAAGTGAACAAACCCTATCGGCATACAGATCGGACTTTCCATGTTCTGCATCGATAAGTCATCAGGGTTAAAAGTTCTTTCAAGTCTCAATAGACATCTCCTTGCGATGTTGCAAATACCAACAATAAGTTACACGAAGCTATTTTCAAGAAAAATGCGTTTCTACGTAAGATTATGGTTTATTTATCGCCATCTATGTGTGTTCAATTGCTTAATGTGGGCGTTAACTCACGCCTAAATGAATAAATGTTATACCTATTTATAAGTAAGTCATTACTCAATAAGGGGTGTTTTTGAGGTAGAACCAAAGAATAGGAAAGCCCTTCAGGGAAGAGAAGGGCAAAGAGGGTGAACTTAGGAAAGTAAATATGTACGCAGTGAATTAATTATCTTTGTATTTCTGTAAAATCAACTGACTGATTTGCGCGATGAGCTGGTCTCTGGCTTGCAGTGATAGCTCGGTTTCTGTGACATAGATACTAATGTAAACAGGACGATGGTTTTCCTTCCATATGATTGCGTTAATACCGCGCGAACCGTGACCACCCGCACCAGAGCGGTCGGCGATAGACCAACCTGTTGGTAATACTGAACGCATTAACGAGTCTGAAACCTTGTTGTCCTGCATCCAGATTTTTAATTGCACGCGAGACTCGTAAGACAACGTTTCTCCTTCAATCAAGGTTCGCAGAGTGTTTACCATGGCGTTAGGTGTGGTTGTGTCGCGGTTGTCTCCCGGTGTCGCTTCGTTTAAACGTGGTTCTAATCTATCTAGGCGCGTCGCTTTATCACCAATAGTTCGCAGAAACATTGTCACGGCCTTAGGACCGCCGATTTCATTCAATACTAAGTTGGCAGCAGTATTATCACTCATCAACATCGCGGCTTCACAAGCGTGTTCTACGCGTGTGTTTTGGCCTGCGAGTTTGTCCATCACTGGAGACCACACAACGATGCTGCGCTCATCGACTTTCGCGGTCGCATTTTTACTTAGCTTACCGCTGTCCATATCACTTAGCATTGTGGCGCAAGCCAAGGTTTTGAATGTGCTCATGAGTGGGAAGCGTTCATCGCCACGGTAATCCCAGCGCTCATCGGTTTGCGTATCCCAAACCGAGACTCCAATTCTGCTTGAGGTTTGTTGTTCGATGAGAGAAATGTCTTCATTCAGTTGGGAAGAGTAACTTAGGGTTGAGCAAACCATTAGCCCAGCCAACAAAAATAACTTTTTCATGCGTCGTGTTCTTCATTTTGGTTTTGGTTCGCACTGTGGCGATGTTACGCAAACTATAACGAGCGAATACTCTAACCACTGTTAAATCCATGTCGATTTTTTGTAGGATTCTGCGCAATACCTCCAAGTTTGTTATTGACCTTAGGCATATTGTGGGTTTACTCAACTTTACGAATATTGACGTTGCATTACGCTAGAAAAACTAAACTAGAGTTGTCGTCAATTTGAGAGTGATGTTCATGAAAACTGTACGAAATTTTGTATGGATGATAATTGCCGCCGTGTCTGTGTTGTGGTGGATGAGTGAACCGCAACTGCTTTCCTCGACCCAATTCTTCCAATGGCGCTCCGCGCTTATTCAATATTCTGGTGTTTTGTCGTTAGCTTTGATGTCTATTGCGATGGTGCTGGCGCTGCGCTTACCTGTGATAGAGCAATGGGTTCATGGCATGGACAAGGCATATCGAGTACACAAGTGGTTAGGTATAGCAGGCGTCAGTTTGGGTGTGATCCATTGGCTTATGTATAAAGTGCCGAAGTGGCTCGTTGCTGCTGGTTGGTTGGAAAAACCAGTAAAACACACTGGAGCAGGGCCATCAGGCAATAACTTCGTTGGTTTTGAGTTATGGGTTAAAGAACTGCGTGATATAGGCTTGGATTTAGGTGAGTGGGGCTTTTATTTGCTATTGGTATTGCTGGCAGTGTCACTCTGGACTGTTGTTAAATACAAACCGTTTAAGTTATCCCATCGTTTAATGGCTGTGGTGTATTTGATGGTTGCTGTTCACTCCGTTTTGCTGATCAAGCACGCGTACTGGGGCGATCCCATTCATTTTATCGCTTTTGGTTTTGCATTGATGGGCTCTGCGGCTGCCGTTTATAGCTTGTTTGGCTTTGTCGGACGAGCGAATCGCTATCCCGCCAAAGTGGTGTCGACTCGCTACTTCCCTCAAGCGCGCGTGATGGAGCTGGTTTTGGCGCCAAGCAATAACGGTCAAGGAAAACCTTGGCAAGGACACAAAGCCGGGCAGTTTGCTTATGTTCGTTTTGGTAATGAAGATCCGCATCCGTTTACGATTGTTTCAGGTGAGCACGATCCAGAGATTCGCTTTTTGATCAAAGAGCTAGGCGATTTCACGACCAATTTGTACCAGCGCGTGAAAGCGAGCGATGAGGTTGTTGTTGAAGGACCGTATGGGCGTTTAGAGTTTGATGTCAACAAGCCGCAAGTTTGGGTTGCTGGTGGTGTCGGGATAGCGTCGTTCTTTGCTATCTTATCTTCATTGAAAGCGTTAAAAAGACATCCGCCAGTGCATTTGTTTTATTGTACACGTGGCTTAGATAGTCATTTAGTGGATGAACTATGGAATGCTGCGCGTCAGGCACAAGTGAAACTGAACGTGATAGATACTGCGATTTCACCTCGACTTAATGTTGAACAAATTGCGAAGGAATGCGGCGATTTATCGCGTTATGAGTTTTATTTCTGTGGACCGGAGGTATTCTCTCGAACCCTGAAAAAAGAGTTAGAGGCATATCGTTTTGATACAGAACATCACTATCATGAAGAGCTGTTTGTGATGCGATAATCTAGCATTTGGGGCGAAATAAAAAGGAGCTGATATTAGCTCCTTTTGTATTTACATTTAACGTCTATGAACCGTGTTAATACGTTAATCCGGTCTCACTACAGTTCCACTTTTTTGACCATGCCGGCTTCTGCATGTCCGGGGATATTACACGCGAACTCTACATTTTTATCGCCATGGAAGTGCCACAAGAGTTGTTTCGCTTTGCCTGGTTCAACAGTGACAGCATTGCCGGAGTCATGCATGTGATCGCCAGACATGGTTTTCATCATTTCACGATGTTTAAGCTGTTCTTCTGCTGAGCCAATGGTAAATTCGTGATTGATTTTGCCTGTATTCATTACCACAAATTGAACCACATCATCCGGTTCTATTGTCACATCTTTTTTGAATGTAATTTTCATATCATCCGTTAAGAGTACATGAACGACTTTGTCTGGTTTTGCGCCATTTGCAGGCATACCAACCGCTGACATGCCCGGCATGCCGCTCATACCAGAATGATCCATTTTTCCATGATCCATCGGCATTTTATCCATGTTCATGGAACCGTGATCCATTTGACCATGCTCCATATTTTCGTGGTTCATGTTTGAGTTATCCATTTGAGCAAATACGCCACTCGATACCATGGTTAGAGCAAGAGTGATAAGAGTCTTTTTCATGTTTATTTCCTTTACTATCAATGAGCTATCGCGCCATTATTCTTCTGAATAATGGCGCTCGTTGTTATTTATCTTGGTGTTGAGTTGATTTCACTTCACGCTGTTTCCACAGCTTGAAGATGGCAGGTAACACAAGCAGCGTTAACAGCAGGGCAGAGGCCATGCCACCAATCATCGGTGCAGCGATGCGTTGCATCACTTCAGAGCCTGTCCCCTCGCCGTACATGATTGGAATAAGACCAATGATTACCGTTAATACGGTCATCATGACAGGCCGCACACGCAAGCCAGCGCCTTCGCGAATTGCGTCTGTAAGATCCCGTGCTTGAAGCGGTCGTTGTTTCTCTTCTGCATCCAGTTTTCGGTGGTGCCACGCTTGGTTGAGATACACCAGCATGATGACGCCTATCTCCACCGCAACGCCGGCGAGGGCGATAAACCCAACCCCCACGGCAATAGAGAAGTTGTAGTTCAGATAATGCATCAGCCATAAGCCACCAACCATTGCTAAAGGCAGCGTCAGCATGATGATCAGCACCTCACCTACACGGCGAAAGCTGAAGTAAAGTAGCATCATGATGATCGCAATAGTGATTGGTACTACGACACTTAAGCGGTCTTTGGCGCGTTCCATGTATTCGTACTGACCTGACCAAGCCAGCGAATAACCCGCAGGTAATTGAAGTTGATCTGCTACTACTTGTTGTGCTTCCACGACGTATGAGCCTAGGTCACGACCTTCGATATCCACGAAAACCCAACCGTTTGGACGCGCGTTTTCGGTTTTGATCATCGGTGGACCATCTTCATAACGAATATCTGCCACGTCTGCGAGTGCGATGCGTGCGCCGTTGGGGGTTACCAGTGGTAGGTTTTGCAGTTTAACAACCGAGTCACGGTAGTCTTGCGGGTAGCGAACGTTAATCGGGTAGCGTTCCAAGCCTTCAATGGTTTCTCCAACATTCATACCCCCAACAGCGGTTGAGATGACTTGCTGAACGTCTTTGATGCTTAAGCCATATCTCGCAGCAGCGCGGCGTTTAATGTCGATTGTTACGTAACGGCCACCGGCTACACGCTCGGCATATACAGATGAGGTGCCGTGAACGCTATTAAGAATAGGTTCCAGCTGAGCACCAATTTTTTCGATCTCTTTCAGGTCTGGGCCTGCAATCTTGATCCCAATTGGCGTTTTAATACCGGTCGCTAGCATGTCGATACGCGTTTTGATTGGCATTACCCAAGCGTTGGTGAGTCCCGGAAACTGAATCAGTTCATCGAACTCTTTGCGTAACGACTCTGTCGTCACGCCTTCACGCCATTGATCGTGAGGTTTTAGCTGAATAACTGTTTCAATCATGGTAAGTGGTGCAGGATCGGTGGCCGTTTCCGCACGGCCAATCTTGCCCCAAACCGTTTTGACTTCCGGTACGGTTTTGATCAGCTTGTTGGTTTGCTGAACTAGTTCACGTGCTTTACCAATCGAGATTCCCGGATACGTAGTCGGCATGTACATCAAGTCGCCTTCATCCAATGGTGGGATGAACTCGCTACCCAGTTGACTGGTTGGATAGTAAGCTGACGCCATTAGACCTAAAGCGATAACGATCATACTCTTAGGATACTTGAGGCTGGTATTCAGCAACGGGCGATACAGCGCAATTAAGCCTCTATTTACTGGATTCTTATGCTCTGGTAATACGTTGCCACGGATGAAATAACCCATGAGCACAGGTACGAGGGTAATTGCCAAACCTGCCGCTGCGGCCATTGCATAAGTTTTAGTAAAGGCGAGAGGGGAGAACATCTTGCCCTCTTGACCTTCCAGTGCAAATACTGGCACAAAGCTTAACGTGATGATAAGCAGTGAGAAGAACAGGGGCGCGCCCACTTCTTCAGCGGCTTTGCCAATCACTTGCCAGCGGTTCTTATCCGTGAGAGGCGTTCGTTCAATATGCTTGTGGACGTTTTCTATCATTACGATGGCACCATCCACCATTGCACCGATGGCGATGGCAATCCCCCCGAGCGACATGATGTTGGCGTTAATGCCTTGAGAATGCATGACGATAAACGCGGATAAAATACCGACGGGCAAGCTCAGCGCGATAACCAAAGACGAACGGATGTGAAATAGGAAGAGGGCACAAACAATCGCCACGACGATGAATTCTTCCGCCAATTTCTTCCACAAGTTTTCTACGGCAGCGTTAATCAGCGTGGAGCGATCGTAAGTAGGCACGATTTCTACACCATCCGGTAAGCTGCGCTGTAAATCTTCCAGTTTGTCTTTAACTTTGCTGATGACTTCACTCGCGTTTTCGCCGAATCGCATGACAATAACGCCACCAACCGCTTCACCTTCGCCGTTAAGCTCAGAGATGCCGCGACGCATTTGCGGACCTAAGTTGATGTCAGCAATGTCGCCCAATAAGAGCGGTGTACCTTTCTCTGTCACTTTGAGCGGGAGTGATTCAATATCCTCAATACTCGTTAGGTAACCTGTAGTGCGAACCATGTGTTCCGCTTCTGCTACTTCAACAACAGAGGCGCCCGTTTCCTGATTGCCGTTTTGGATCGCCATGTTCACTTGTTGCAGTGTCAGGTTGTAAGCACGTAGCTTAGCTGGGTCAATCTGAACTTGATATTGCTTCACCATACCGCCAACGGTTGCGACTTCAGAGACGCCATCGACGGTTTGCAGCTCATATTTCAAGAACCAGTCTTGCATACTGCGTAGATCAGCAAGATCATGGTTGCCAGTTTTATCTTGCAGTACATAGCTGTAGACCCAGCCCACACCCGTTGCATCTGGTCCTAATGTCGGTTTTGCACTTGGTGGTAATTTAGGTGCTACTTGGCTTAGGTACTCTAAAACGCGCGAGCGTGCCCAGTACATGTCGGTATCATCGTTAAAAATGATATAAACATATGAGTCACCAAAGAATGAATAACCACGAACGGTTTCCGCTCCTGGTACGGCGAGCATGGCGGTGGTTAGCGGGTAAGTAACTTGATCTTCAACTACTTGAGGTGCTTGGCCTGGGTAGCTTGTTTTGATGATCACCTGAACATCAGAAAGATCCGGAATGGCGTCTACAGGTGTATTCTTTACACTGTAAAGTCCGGTTAAAACAAGCGCTAAGGTTGCGATCAAAACCATGAAACGGTTTTTGATCGACCAACGGATTATTGCTCCAATCATAGTTAGCCCTCAACCGCTTCAAGTTGCTTCAAGACGTAGTCAGCTCCTTGTTTTTCAACTAAAAACCGTACTTTCTGACCTTCTTTGAATCCGGATAGATCCACTTCATCACCCACAGAGAAGTTCATCTCTCCTGCCTCCCAGTTCCATTCTGCAACTGGGAGGTGGTTGAGAGTTATCATCCCAAAATCCGCCATCAACATGCTGATATCTCCGGTAATCCATACGTCAGTCACGACAACGCTGTCATCGGCTTTGTAGTCAACGACTTCATATTGACCGGACTCTGTTTTCTGAATTTCAAACTCGATAGCTTGGCCTTTTTGCAGAGTGCCCACATCAACGTCATCTGCGAGGGTAAAGTTCATGACCATACCCGGCCAATTCCACTCTGCTACGGGCTGATGATTAATGGTCAACATACGGTGATCTTTCATCACATCGGTAATTTCACCCTTAGCCCAAACTGTTTCTACTTTGGCTTCAGTAGGTGATGAAATACGGGATAGATCAGCCGTTTGGCTCGATTCCGAATCCAACATAAAGTGCGCAGAGGTTACGATGCGATCATCTTGAGACAGACCTTGCAGCACCTCGATTTTATCGTCGGCTTCACGCCCAACTTTGATGCGCGTTGAGCGGTATTTACCATCGCCTTCAGACAACACGACTCGGGTCATACCGCCGGATCGAATAACGGAAGACTTAGGAATCGTCATAACCGCGTTATCAGTGACTGGTTGAAGGGCAATGTTGGCAAACATATTAGGTTTAAGATCGCCATTCGGGTTAGGGAACTTGAGGCGTACACGCAAGGTACGAGTTTTAGGATCCAGAATAGGGTATACGTAGTCGACAACCCCTTTCCATTCATTGCCTGGAATAGCATCAAGCGTCATAGTGGCGCTACTTCCTGCTTTCATCCAGTGAGCTTGGCGCTCAAATACTTCGGCATCCACCCATACATTTTCAAGTGGGCCCGCGCTGATCACCGCTTGAGCAGGGGATAGGTAACCACCTTCACGAACGTTCAAACTCGCGATGACGCCATCTTCCGGAGCTTTAATTTCAATAGTTTGCGATGCTTTCCCGCGTTGAGTGATGGCTCTGATTTGAGAACGATCAACACCCAGTGTCACTAAACGTTCTGTCGCGCCTTTCACCAGGCCATTACGCTCAGTTCGGTAGGCGTTCAGTAGCTCTTCTTGTGCTTTGACTAGCTCAGGCGAATACAGCGTGAACAGCACATCGCCTTTGTTGACCTTTTCACCCACGGCATTGATGTAAAGCTTTTCAACCCAGCCAGCCACGCGAACGTTGGTTTGCCACAAATGACTTTCGTCAAACGCGATATAGCCGACAGTTTCAATCCGAGGTGAAAGTTGCTCTAAAGAGACTTGAGCAGTTTTTACACCTAAGTTGTTTTCAACTGATGGGTCAATTTTTACCGTGCCGGGTTTGTCTTGTTCACCCGCGAGATCTTCAGCGTACACTGGGATCAAGTCCATGCCCATTGGCGACTTACCCGGTTTGTCGCGCTTATAATTTGGATCCATCGGCGCAACCCAATAGAGTGGCTCGTTTGGGCTGCTCGCAGCGCTACCGCCTGTGCCGCTCATGTCGTGGTTTGCACCAGATAGGTACTGATTAACGCCAAACCCTAGTGCCCCGCCAACAAGCAGAGCGATGGTTGCTATCTTTATTGAATTTGAACTCATTCCTAATTCCTTATTTTCCCCATGAGGCATGACAGTGATGTTGATTGGTTATTGGTGTGCATTCGCCATCGTCCCCAAACTTGGGTTCTCTCATTTTTTTGTTTTAGTTCGCGCTTGCTTCAGTCGTGATGTTGGGTGCGGATACTTGATATTCGAAACCACCCAATAAAGCCGCTAAGTTGCTGTTTACGATGTTTAAATCGGTAATAAGACGTTGCTGTTCGAGCTTTAGCGCCAGCTCGTCTGTGCTTGCCATGATCACGTCGTTAAACTGTGCGGTGTTGTTTTGATAACCCCTTTCTACCGCGTGAATACGAGCTTGAACTTGGGGAAGTAAGGTGGATTGATAACGCTCTAAACGCTGACTCAAGTTGGCGCGATCAACCAGCAATGTGTTGACCTTCGCGTTCATCTGAGTCAGTAACGTATCTTTTTGTGAGCGAGCAGCACCCACTTGATACTGAGCGGCGGCTAAGTTGCGGTCTTGGCGATTGCCAGTGAACAGGGGAATGTCCATTGTTAGATACGCGCTCACCAAATCCGATGCAGGTTCGCCTTTCATATTGTTGGCTTGACGATAGGCGTACATCACTTCCACACCGAATTGAGGCGTGTAAGCTTGCTCTGCAATGTCCACTTGAGTTTCATTGGCAGAAATACTTACGTCTGCCATTTTCACCATCGGGTGCTCACTCAACTGTTGGTAGTGCTTGGTCGTTTCGTTATTTGCAGACAACTTTTGGTTTAATGACGCCCAAGTCAGTGTGTTGCTGGCTTGAAGTGTTGAGCGTCCGTTTTGGGTATAGGTATTGAGCCAGTCCGAGCCCAACCATTCTGAGAGTTGCGAGACCAAACGGCGCTGCATTTGTGCGTTGGCTTGCAGCTTTTCATCCAACTTACTCACTTGAAGCTGTGCATTCAGTAAATCTTGCGCTTCGCTTTTGCCGATTGAGTAATTGGTTTGAATGAAGTTTTCCATTTCCGTCATGAGCCGACGGTTTTCTAGCAAAATTTGCTCTGCTTTCTGCTGATAGCCCAGCTCCAACCAAAGCTGAGTCATGCTGTTTGCCACTTCAAGCTCCCGTGCGTGAACTTGCAACGACAAACCATCGGCTTGTTGATTGGCTTTCTTTTGTTGAAGATTGAGCGTCGAGCCACGTTCGAACTGTTGCATCAAACCGACGGAGATATTGGTCATCGGATCCTCGTCAAATTTGAAGCTATCGACAGGCAAACCACCAAAACCGACTTTCAATTTCGGGTCCATCAAGGTTGCGCTGGCTACGCCTGTTTCACGCATTGCTTCCGATTGAGCATAGAACTGCTTACGGTTTCCATCGTTACTCAACGCAACGCTAATGAGGTTTGCTAGCTCATTGGTTGACTGAGCTTGGATTGATTGAGCTTGCGCTTCTTGTTGTGCTTTCGTATTGGCTGGCGATTGTGCCACCACATTGAAAGCAGGTAGGGCAACCAGAGCCAGTGAGCATACTGGTGCCACTAAGCGATTTGGGTTGAATTCCATAATTTACATCCAAATTGATACCAAGCTCTTTTGCGTTTCGGGATCGATTGAACCGAGCGGGAGAGCGTTGGTATTTGCCAAACGGATGACGCACTTTTTTATCGCTAAATAGCAGGTAACAAATGGAGCTACGAGCGAATAGCTGAGGTGAGCACGCTATCAGTTGGGCGCAAAGAAACTGCCTGCAAAGCGATGCAGGGTCGAATGCTTTGTATGGATTAAACTATCGGAGGCCGATACAAATCATGGGTGACTTGTACCACTGGTGCGGTAATTTCTGAGGCAATGGATGTGCGACAAGCCAATGGGGAGAGCTGGCTGTCAGTGACTGGTAATGGGACAAAAACGAATGAGCAAGATGCTGTACAGCAATTGTGGATCATACCGGAGCCATCAACACAGCTCATGGTCATCTCTGCAGAGTTGGAGCTCAACGATGAGGCCATCTCCATGCTCATACTCGGGGAGCCGCAGTGATCGTTCTCGCTTGCCATTTCCGTCATGTGAGCAGACATCATGGCATCACTCGACATCATTTTTAGGCTCATTAAAGGCGCACTATTTACCACGCTAGATACCAGCAGTATCAGCGTTGTACATAACGTTAGCCAAATTGTATGCAATGATTTCAGACGCATACGGTTTCCAGTCAAAATGAGCTTATATATCGAGTAACCCCTAAATAATAAAGGTTACCCTAGGGGTAAAGTCAAGGATTATACCGACCCCACTTCGAGATAATGAGTTCTACATCTTAAAGTCAATTGGACATATTAATCGCTAAGAAATATCTCGCTAGTGAGTTTTTTGTCACACGAACTTTCCATGGTAGGGTTTATCCTTATAGAATGTAAGGTTTAGTGTGCCTGCTTCGGGGGTTGTATGATAGAAATTGTCATCGATGGAAAATATAGAATTGTAGAAGAGGGGCTAACCCTTCTGGAAGCAGCCAAAGTGTGCGGGGTCGAAATCCCTTCACTGTGCGGAATGAACAAAAGTAACGAGAAAATTCCGTGTGATTTGTGTGTGGTCGAAGTGGAAAGTGGCGGAACTAAGCGCGCCTGTGATCTCAAAGTGTACCGCGGTCTCAATGTCGTCACACAATCAGAACAACTTAGTGAGCACCGCAGAAAAGCGCTCAACCGAATCATGACGGACCACTACGCAGACTGTGAAGCTCCATGCAAAACGGCGTGTCCTGCTGGGGTAGACATCCAATCTTATCTCTACCATATCTCGCAAAACGATCATCAAAAAGCGATTGAAGTTATTAAACGCACACTACCAATGCCGTTATCGATTGGGCGTGTGTGTCCGGCATTCTGCGAAAGTGAGTGTCGCCGTTCTTTGGTGGATGAGCCGATTGCCATTCGCCAACTCAAACGCCATGCCGCAGACGCAGATTTAGCGGCGCATGAAGCGTATGTCCCAGAGAAAAAACCAGCGAAGCATCGCAAGATCGCCGTTGTTGGTAGTGGCCCCGGTGGCTTAACGGCAGGTTATTACTTGTCGAATGAAGGTTATGACGTCACCGTATTTGAGTCCATGCCAAAAGCAGGCGGTTGGCTACGCTATGGCATTCCTGAATATCGCCTACCTAAAGACATTCTAGACAAAGAAATCGAACTGATGTGCCGCAACGGCATGCAAGTTGAAACCAACAAAAAGCTTGGTGTTGATTTCACGCTGTCTCAATTGAGTGAAGACTACGATGCCGTCTGTTTGGCTGTGGGGGCGTCTCAAGCGGTAGAAATGAATTATCCTGGTAGCGACTTGGACGGCTGTTATCTCGGTGTTGATTACCTGAAAGATTACGTTACAGAACAAAACTACGCGACGGGCAGAAAAGTTGCCGTGATTGGTGGTGGTAACACTGCGATCGACTGCGCGCGTACGGCGCGTCGTGCGGGTGCCGATACCACTTTGATCTATCGTCGAACTCGTGACGAAATGCCAGCCGAAGACTACGAAATCGTCGAAGCTGAACATGAGGGCGTAAAGTTCCATTTCTTAACGAATCCGGCGGAAAACATCGCGGATGAAAACGGCCGCGTGAAGGCAATTCGATTAGAACGAATGGCGTTAGGTGAGCCAGATGCGTCTGGTCGTCGTAGTCCGAAACCAACGGGTGAGTTCTTTACTGAAGCATTTGATACCGTGATTGCAGCGGTATCGCAAAAGCCGGATCTCAGCTTCTTAGAAAACGATGAGCTCTCCATTCCTCTAACGCGTTGGAACACATCTGAATCCGATGCTCAAACCATGCACACGGGTACGGGCAATATCTTCAGTATCGGTGATTTTCGTCGTGGTCCTGCAACAGCGGTTGAAGCGGTGGGCGATGGGCGAGTTGCGGCAAAAGCGATTGATCTGTTCCTCGATGGCGATATGGCGGACATGCCGAAACCAGCGTTCAACTCTCGTAAAGAGAAAAAACTGGCGCAGGTTGACCCACTTCATTTCGAAAATATCCAAAAAGTTGCTCGTTCAATCATGCCGGAATTGACGCCAGCACAGCGTGAGCAGAGTTTTGCTGAAGTGGAACTGGGCTTTGATAACGAAGAGGCCATGAAAGAAGCGGCGCGCTGCTTAGAGTGTGGTTGCCAAGCGAATACCGACTGTGCCTTGCGAGATTACTCAACGGAATATCATGCCGAGCAACATTTCGATGTTTCCGTGGACGTTTCCTCTGCTAACGTGATTGGTCATCAAGATTGGCTCGATTTACGTGCGAAAGATCTTCGTCACAAATACGAAGTAGACCGCAGTTCTGAGTTCATTGAATTTGATGCTAACCGCTGCATCAGTTGTGGTCAGTGTATTCAAGCATGCCGTGAGCAAGCGGTACATGGTGTGTTGAGTTTTGTGTCGGATAAAAATGGCCGACCAGCTTTACGACCAGATGATCGTCCACGATTCCGCTCCGATGAAAAAGGCGCAAGTTGCAGCGGTTTGACGCTCATGGGCGATTCAAAATGCGTGCAATGTGGGGCGTGTGTTCAGGCATGTCCAACGGGCGCGATGGTGGACAGCCGTGACCGCTCTCAAGGCAGAACCGAACAGCTAAAAGCCGTCGATACCATTTGTACCTATTGTGGTGTGGGTTGTAAGTTGACCATGTTTGTCGATGAGCAACAAAACAAAATCCGCTATGTAAAAGGGGCGGATTCGCCGGTTAACCAAGGTATGCTGTGCGTGAAAGGCCGTTTTGGTTTTGATTTCATTAGCAGCGAAGAGCGTTTAACGACACCACTGATTCGTAAAGATGGTTGGTTGCAGCCAGCAAGTTGGGACGAAGCGATTCAGCTAGTGGCTTCGAAGCTTTCGACCATCAAGCAAGATTTTGGTAGCAACGCACTGGCCGGATTCTCTTCAGCGAAAACCACTAACGAAGATAACTACGCGTTTCAAAAATTCATCCGTCGTGAACTTGGTACGAACAACGTTGATCACTGCGCACGTTTGTGTCACGCATCAAGTGTGACAGGGCTTGAAGCATCGTTGGGGAGTGGTGCGATGACCAACGACATTCCAAGCATTAAGCATTCCGATGTGATCTTTATTATCGGTTCTGACACCACATCTGCGCACCCGATCATCGCTTCGCACATCAAACAGGCGATTCGTCATCACGGGGCGCGCTTGATTGTGGCAGACCCGAAACGAGTGGACATGGCCGAACATGCAGAGTTGTACTTAGCGCATCGACCAGGTACGGATGTTATGTTGCTCAACGGCGTGATGCAGCAAATCATCAAAAATGGTTGGTACGATCAAGAATACATCGAAGAGCGCGTCGAGGGCTTTGATACCTTGCTTCAAGAGGTGATGTCGCCAGCGTACAACCTCGACAAAGTTGAGTTAGTTACGGGCGTAAAAGCGGACGATATTTTCGCGATGGCGCGAATGATCGGTACGGCAAAACGCACGGCGGTGTATTACTCAATGGGTATTACCCAGCATACGACAGGGCACGACAACGTTCGTTCGATTGCAAACCTGCAATTGTTGTGTGGCAACATAGGTATTGAGGGTGGTGGTATTAACCCACTGCGCGGTCAATCAAACGTACAAGGTGCGTGTGATATGGGCGCTTTGCCGAACTGTTATCCGGGATATCAAAAAGTGTATAACCCGATTGTTCGTCAGAAATTCGCGATTGAGTGGGATGCGCCGAACTTACCTTCTGAGCAAGGGCTTACCCTAACGGAAATCATCGATGCGGCGTGCAAACGAGAAGTTCGCGGGATGTATATCATGGGCGAAAACCCAGTACTGAGCGATCCAAACCAAGCACACGTGATTGAAGGGTTGGAAACACTCGACTTCTTGGTCGTGCAAGACATCTTCCTCACCGAGACGGCGCAGTACGCAGATGTGGTATTGCCTTCTTGTTCATTTGCGGAAAAATCCGGTCACTTCACCAATACTGAGCGACGCGTGCAGCGCGTCAATGCGGCAGTGAAAGCGCCGGGTGAGGCGAAAGAAGATTGGTGGATCATTCAAGCGATCGCAAACGCGATGGGCAGCGATTGGCATTACCAGTGCGTTTCTGAAATCACTAGCGAGATCGCGCGTGTAACGCCGCAATATGCAGGGTTGCGTTGGGACGCGATCACGCCGAACGGTGTTCAATGGCCAAGTAACAAGAACAATCCAAACGGTACTCGTATTATGCACCAAACCCAATTTACCCGAGGGAAAGGGCAAATGGTGGGCGTGCCGTTCCGTTATGCAGCCGAGTTGCCTGATGAAGAGTATCCTTTGGTGCTTACAACAGGGCGTGTGCTAGAACAGTTCCACACCGGTACGATGACGCGCAAAACGAAAGGGTTGGATAACCTTGCTGGGCCAAGAGCGATGATCAGTGTTGAAGATGCCGAAGCAATTGGTATCCATAATGGTCAGCGCCTAAAAGTGTCGACTCGTCGTGGCAGCATCGAAATTGATGCGTTTGTGACCAAGCGAATGCAAAAAGGCGTCGTGTTTATCCCGTTTCATTTCGTTGAATCGCCGGTCAACCGCTTGACGACTACGGCAACGGACCCGCATGCGAAAATTCCTGAATTCAAAGTCGCAGCGGTGAAGATTGAAATCAGTGAAACGGCCGGTCAACCAGAGCCTGTCGAGGAAGCGGTGCACCACGTCTAACATCAACGCTTCACGCACTGGCGAGTTGAGAAATTGCATTTAAGCTTATGATATGTAATAGCGAAACGAGCTGTGCGTGTGCCGAGCGTTTTTAAGTGGATCATATTGCTTCTACCCGCTCTTATTTGGCTGGCGGTCAGGCAAATTGAACATATTTGGTGGGCGGAGAATCTTACCTCGATTCCCGCCCTCATTGTGTTCACTTACGTTGCTTTAGCCTCGGCGTTTTTCATCACTCGTCGATGGTTGCAAAGTGCATTTTCTGCCTTTGTCGCTATTTTGTTTGTCTCGTTACTTGTTCCGTCGCAGCGCAGCCATGTGGCATCTTGCTCACAGTCGTTGAGCGTCATTCAATTCAATCTTTTTTACGAAAACTCGGACATCAATCAGTTCATCAACTATCTGTTGAGGCATCCTGCTGATTTGGTGGTGATGCAAGAGCTGACGCCGCGTGTTGGCAGCCTTTTGCACATGTTGGATGATGTCTATCCGCATTATTATGGTGGCCAACGTGACGTGGGGTATCCATCAAATTTGATGATTCTTAGTCGACACCCCATCACGGAAGTTTCGGTTTATCGTGCGCCAAATGGACAAGAAGTCATCAGAGCGGCTTGGTTGCCTAAAGGTCAAGCACCGATCACTTTGTTTGCAGCTCATCCTCCGTCACCAAGAACCAGCGAGCTTTGGCATCAAAGAAATGCGCTGGTGCGAACCATAGAAACGCTGACCGCGCTTTATCCTGAGCCAGAGGTGTTGGTTGTGGGGGATTTCAATCTTTCCTCGGTTAGCCCTCGTTTTTCTACGCTGTTCCCGAGTTTTCAAACCGCGCCAGTGACGAGCTGGCCAACCAACATCAAAGGCATAAACGTGCCAGAGCCGATGATGATAGGTATTGATCATTTGTGGCTAAAATCTGATCAAGGACAGCGAATCATTTGCTCTCGACAATCCTCTGCTTTACCACAAGGCTCAGATCACCGTATGGTGACAACCCAGATCGGTGTGCATATTCCATAGTTAAAGCCCTTAGAATTTGTTGTGTTGCATAAGTTAAACCTGTGCTGAGCTTGTCATAGAATTGACTGTCTCTGACTGTTCTCTGTTATTTGAGCAAGTTCCATGACCTAAACTTTGCTCGCTTCCTATACTGAACTAACGAAGCAGGATTTTTATAACAACAAGAGGCAGCTTGCATGACAAGAACAACCTCATTTGCACTCGTTTTATTACTGATGTGCGCATACTTTGGTTACAACCGTTATTACGTGTATCCGCAGCAGTTGGAAACACAGGCCAAATCCATGTTGATACAAATGGCAAATCGCGAAGAGTGGATGGATGTGTTTGAGATGATGAATCGCGTAGAGGCGCACAAAGGGCATTTAGAGCTCGTGGCCGATGTTACGTCTTCTGATGGCAAGCGTGCTTACAGTGAAGGCTTTATTACCTATACCGATCGTGAAGGTGTCGTCTGTAAACAGGTGGTGTTTAACTTTAAAATCAACTCTTTGAAAAACTACAGTATTTCAGACTTACGAGACTGCTCGTACGGCGAATATTATTAAGGTGAGTTGCTTAGTTAAGCCCGGTAAAACTAAATTTGAATATCCAAACAAAAATAGCCTCATTGTCGAGGCTATTTTTGTTTCTGCGGAAGAGAAAAAATTGGCAAGTTTAATCGAGCGATTTCTTAAACCTTAGTGACGCGACGACCAATCCAAATATGGTAAACCCAAGCAACCAAAGGGTATCTCGCCATAAGTCCATCAGATCTGCGCCTCGCAACACTATGCCTCGAATCATGCGCATAAAGTGAGTGGCGGGCAGGGCTTCTGAAATCCACTGTGCTGCGACAGGCATGCCCTCGTAAGGGAACATAAACCCAGATAGCAGAATCGAAGGCAGAAGAATGAACACCGTCATTTGCATCGCTTGAAGCTGTGTTGTGGCGATGGTGGATATGACCAATCCTAAGGTTAAGCTGGCGGCGATAAACAACAAGGTTCCAAACAGAATTTGGCTGATGGCACCGTTAATTGGTACGCCGAAAATCCAATGTCCCAACCCTAGAATGATGAAAACCTGAATTAAGCCGACAAAGATATACGGCACGATTTTCGCCACCATTAGCTCTATCGAGTGGATGGGCGTGGTTATCAATAGCTCCAAATTTCCCCGTTCACGTTCTCGCACAATCGCGGCACTTGTGAACAAAATCATCGTCATGGTGAGAATCACACCGAGTAAGCCGGGTACGATGTTGACCGCAGAACGCCGACTTGGGTTGTAGTAGAGTGCGACTTCGAATGTTTTGCTGGGCGCTGGGCGAATCTCGAAATCAAAATCGGTCAATGGCATGGTTTGCAACGACAATATTGCCGAGCTGATCATGGTATCTGACCCATCCACAATCCATTGCCCAAGCTCTCGACCTTGCATCATGCGTTGTGTGAGATCGCTTGGCAAAATCAGCACGGCGCGCACAATACCATCTTGAATCGCTTGTTCAGCCTCTTGCGCGGTGGCATAGGTTTCTTTGATATCCACCACTTGGGTGACTTTGACGGACTGGGTAATGATCCGCCCGGCGGTACTGCCACTTTGGTCAACAACACCTACCGGAATGTTGCGAATGTCCGTATTGATTGCGAAGCCGAACAGCAAAAGCTGGATAAGCGGGATCATCACCACCATGCCAAACGTGATTCGGTCACGGGAAAGTTGGCGAATCTCTTTGATCATGACGGCTTTCATGCGAGCGATAGGTTTCATCATTGGCGGCCTTTCCCTGTCACGCTGACAAAAACATCTTCTAAGCTAGGGCGAGCGTGGTTCATTTCAGCGTTTTGAAGTTCGGGAAACGTCTGCTTTAACCACTCAATCGGCTGCTTGACATGCTGGTGGATAAGGATGCGTAAACGAATCCCCAATTGAGCCGCAGAGCGAACTTCGTCACGTTGAATCAGCTTTTCTTTGAGTTCACGAAGTTTGTCGGCTTTCACCTCGATGATATTAACGCCCATCTGTTCCATTAACTGTTCGGGTTCGCCATCGGCACGAATTTCGCCCGATTCCATGATCGCCAGACGATGGCAGCGTTCCGCTTCGTCCATGTAATGCGTGGTGACCAAAATCGTCGTACCTTGATCGCACAAGTCGAACAACTGCTCCCAAAAATCGCGTCGATTTTCGGGATCAACGGCGGATGTTGGCTCATCCAAAAACAGCAGTTCGGGTTTGTGCATGGTCGCGGCAGCGAGTGAAAGACGCTGCTTTTGTCCGCCACTCATGCCGCTTACGCGCTGTTTGCGCAATTGATCCAACCCGTAAGTGGTGAGCTGCTCTTCTATCCGCTCTTTCAGCGACTTGCTGCTTAAACCAAAAATTTGCCCAATAAATTCGAGGTTCTCTTGAACGGATAGGTCATCGTACAACGAGAACTTTTGTGTCATGTAACCAATTTTTAGCCGCAGTTGTTCGGATTGTTTTGGGATGTCTAATCCAAGCACATCCACACTGCCTTCGCTTGGACTGAGAAGGCCGGTGAGCACACGAATGGTGGTCGACTTACCGCAACCATTTGGCCCCAAAAATCCGTAAATGCTGCCTTTGGGCACGTTGAGTGTGATGTTATTGATAGCAGTAAAGTCGCCGAACTTTTTGACTACATTTTGAGCTTGAATTGCATACTCGGTCATTGGCTTACTCCACCAAATCTACTTGGGCAGGCACACCGGACGGCAACGTTTTTGCAGACTCAGGTAAATCAACTTCTGCTAGATACATCAATCGTGAACGTTCTTCTTCGGTTAGTGCGAAGTAGGGCGTGAATGACGGCTCACTAGCCACCCAACGAACGGTGCCTTGTAATGGACTCTCCAGGCCATCGACATTTACCGTCACGGTTTTCCCAGGAATAAACCCGATTCGATAATCGGCAGGAACATACACTCGCGCATACGGCACGCGGTTGGCTTGAATCACGGCAACCACACCGTTCACTGGTACGCGTTCGCCAAGGTTGTAAGGCAAATTATCGAGCGTACCGTCACGCGTGGCCGTGATGGTGAGTTCTGCCAGTTTTTGCTCTTGCAACGCCACTTCGGCTTTTGCCGCCATTAAAGCGGCTTTAGCTTGTTCGATGTCTTCGAGGCGAGAACCTGCGGTGAGCTTACTGAACTCTTCTTTTGCTGAGTCTAATTCGGCTCTCGCCGAGTCCCTTGCCGCAAGAGCTGAATCTTTTTCGGATTGGCTGATGAGTTTTTTACGCACCAGTTCGGCTTTGCGTTGATAGTTTTTCTGCGCTTCGGTGAGCTGCGCTTCCGCTCGGGCTACGCGAGCCGATGCGGCAGCAATGTCTTCTGGGCGTTCACCATTGGTCAATTTAAGCAAATACGCTCCCGCTTTGGTTTGCTCGGCAACGGCGTGTGCAAGAACTGCTTGTTGATTCTTAGTATCGAGCTGAACCAACACTTCCCCTTCACTGACCAAGCTGCCTTCTTTGACGGGAAGGGCTCTAATTATCTCATTAGATGTGGCGGTAAACGTTACACGGTCACGCTCTAGGGTGCCAAGCGCTTGGTGCGTGTTATCTTTTGAACAGGCGCTTAAAAGGGCAATAATCAATGTGCCAAAAATGATTCGCTTCATAGTGCGGTGCTTCCTTTGAAGAAGTAATGCATGAATAGATAACTTGCGAACGGGAGCGTGTTGATTGAGCCCGCCAATCCGTCGCTAACCGCCATCCATAACGATTTCTTTTTAGAGCTTAGCATTTTATCTACAAGCGATTCTTTTTAAATAGAGAGGCTTAGCGTTGGAACAAGCTTGTCGCGAGGTGGAATGAAAAAACCTTGAACGAGGTCAGGTTTTTCCTGATAAGTAAAATTAAATGCCCAGCGATAAACACTAGGCTAGTTGAGGCTGCAAGTTGTCAATTGATTCTGAATTAGAAATCACTTCACATTTTAAGTTGCTGATTCGTAAAATGGATTGCGGTCTGCCATGACAATAGGCAAGGTGTTGAATAATACGAATTACTCATATAAGGCCATCCATGACAACAACTGGTCACGTGCATTTTTATATTGGCACTTACACCAACCCACCGAGTACGAGCACGGGCATTGCGCGTGTATCGCTGAACACTGAAACGGGTGAACTGACTCGGCTTGACGATGTTGCTGTTCAACGTAATCCGTCCTATCTCACGATCACCGAACACGGGCTGTATACGTTTAGCGAAATGGATAGAAATGAAGGTGCAGAGCTCGCGTTTTTTCGCGGTAGTGAATCCGTCTCTTTGCCGATTAATGGCGATTATCCGTGTCATTTGGATATCAAAGAACCGTTGTTGGCGGTTGCTAATTATGGCTCTGGAAATGTTAGCGTATTTCAATTGGATCGCGATGGTAAACCGCTTGGTTTGTTGACGGATTTATACGTTGATGGATGCGGGCCGAATTTAGAGCGCCAAACTTCTCCTCACGCTCATCAAGTCACGTTTTTAAAGCACAGTGATCAATTGGTTGTCGTAGACTTAGGCAGCGATAGCGTCCTTATTTATGATTACGAGGCTCAACAGTCGGATTTTTCACTGTCGCAAGTGATTCATTTACCCGCAGGTTCGGGACCGCGCCATGTGGTGTTTAACCAACAAGAGTCGACAGCGTATGTGGCTTGCGAACTGTCAGAAACCTTGATTGTTCTGGTTAAGCACCAAGATAAGTGGCTTATCTCGAATCAAACAGAATTATTAGAAGGGGAAGAGAATCAGCAAGCGGCGGCGGCGATTCGTCTTTCGCAAGATGAAACGTTTTTGTATGTCTCTTGCCGAGCTCAGAACAAAATCAGTATGTTTGATGTGTCTGGCGATACGCCAAAAAGGCGAGCAGCCATTCACTGTGAAGGGGTTTTTCCACGAGATTTTGTGTTGTCTCGTGATCAAAAGTGGTTGCTGGTTGCCAATCAACATTCCAACAATGTGGTGAGCTTTCGTCGCAATCCTCAAACAGGTGAAATTACCCCAACGGGTTATGACTGTGAGATAGGCTCTCCAGTGTGTATTGTCGAACAACCTTTGTAACGATTAACGCTGAAACAACAGGAAATAGAAAAGCCTAGCGGGCGGCTAGGCTTTCAGGATAAAAACAGTTAACGCCAATTTTCAACGTACAGTTAGACGTAAATTTTGCCTTTCATATACAACACACCATCACCAGATACTTTGACGCAATCCTCTTTGACTTCGCAGTACAGAACGCCACCACGCGCTGATGCTTGATACGCCACTAAAGATGCTTTGCCGAGCTCTTGCGCCCAATATGGTGCTAAGCCTGCGTGGATTGATCCTGTGACAGGGTCTTCATCTCCGCCGTTCGCTGGCCAAAAGTAGCGAGATACAAAGTCGTATTGACTGCCTTTTGATGTGACGACGACATCGTAAGGGGCGAGTTGTTTCAGTTGGTCGGATCGATATTGAACATCAAAAACGGTTTGCTCATCTTCCACGATGACGAAGTAAGCTTGTGGGCTAAGCAGTACGTGTGTTACTTCGCAGTTTAATCCCTCAATTAATTGCGTAGGAATGGCGTTGACGGGTTGCGGCGCTCTTGTCGGAAATGTCATTTCAATCTTGCCAAGTGCGTTCTTAATTACGGTTAAGGTGCCCACTTTTAATGTGTGAAACTCAATACTTCCTGTAACGCCGAGTTGATCGAACAACACCATGGAAGCGGCGAGCGTTGCGTGTCCACAAAAGTCGATTTCTGTAAGTGGTGAAAACCAGCGTATTTCATATTGATTCGTTCCAATCGTTTTAACAAACGCGGTTTCAGAGAGGTTGTTTTCCGCTGCAATGTTTTGCATTAGCTCTGGTTCTAACCACTCTTGCAAGGGTACGACTGCTGCTGAGTTGCCTTTAAATTGCGTGTCTGTAAATGCGTCAACGACGTAGATATCCAGTTCCATTTTGTCTTCCTTGTTCTCTGAGCGGTTGGTTAGCATAAACCAGATGCAACTCAGAGAATAAGAAATTTATGTTTGAATCTTAAAGTATCAAAATAGACGATGGTTTTATATTTTGTGATACTTATTGATGTATCTTGGCTTGGGTTGATGAATAGACTTGAATTGAACTCATTGAAAGGAATAAACACATGAAAGCGATTCACAAGTCTGTTTTGGCCCTTAGCGTTTTGGTTATCGGCTCTGCCCATGCTTTTGAACTAACGAGCAAAGATATTCAAGAAGGTCATCCAATGGCGAAGACATTTGAATATTCAGGTTGGGGATGTGATGGTGCGAACCAGTCTCCACAACTGATGTGGAAAGACGTTCCAAAGGGTACAAAAAGTTTTGCGATTACCGCGTACGATCCTGATGCACCAACAGGCAGTGGTTTTTGGCATTGGATAGCGTTTGATATTCCAGCCTCAGTTAACGAGCTGCCTCGTGGCGTTGATATCAGTAAGCTCGGCGGTAAGGAGTCTCGTATCGATTACGGTACTACTGGTTTTGGCGGCGCATGTCCGCCAGAAAAAGATGGTATGCACCGCTACCAGTTTACCGTTTGGGCGCTGCCGAGTGATAAGTTGAACTTGGATGAGAACACGCCAGCGGCGGTTGTAGGATTTACGTTGAATAGTGTTGCATTGGACAAAGCGAAGTTAACCGCGACTTACACGCGATAATTGAATACGAAAGGGGAGAAGATGGGGCATCAATATCAAGTGACGCTGTTTCGTGCGGAGCAGCAGCAAAAGCTACGTAACGTCAGGATTCACTCCCCGAGTATTATCCAGATCATTAAAGGGAGTAAGCGTCTGTTTTGGAAAGACGAAGCGTTTGATATTCTTCACCCTAACATCATGCTTTGTGAAGCAAACGCTTCGCTGAATTTTGAAAACCTTCCTCAACAAGGGCGTTTTCTTTCACGAATGTTCAGTTTTCACTGCGTACCTAGCGATGAAATGTTAGAGCTGAGTATGAGTAATGCATTGGGAAATTACGTCCCAGCGGTGGAGACAGACAAAGCACTGCAAGCGACATTAAATGCCTTGTTTTCTTTTGAACGGGAAAGTTTAAGTGAAGCGACGCAACGTTATTGGATGATGGGGTTGTATCAGCAGTTAGCAGAGCGAGGACTATTGCATCGGCTTTTCTCGAGTTCCAATACCTCGTTCAGTCAGAAACTCAGCCGCTATCTGTCACGCTCTCCGGGCGATGACCATCCTTTGGAATTTGTTGCTGAGCGCTTTGCTATGAGCCGAGCAACGTTGATACGCAAACTCAAACAAGAGGGCACTCAGTATCGCGAAGTGCTGGCAGAAGTGCGCTTAAATCACGCACTCTACCTGATGCAAAATGGTTCATACAACGTTGCGTTACTCGCGCAGTTGTGTGGCTATCAATCGGAAGGGCGTTTTAGCCAACGATTTAAAGGGAAGTTTGGTTTAACGCCCAGCGAGTACATAAAAACTGTCGTCAGTTAGTACTTAATATTGCTGTTTGGCTCGATCTTTTATGTTTCCAATTTTAGCTCTGGTATTTGGTTTTCATCCTCAGTGCGACGTTAACCAAAGCAATCAGAACAGGAACCTCGATTAGCGGACCAATCACGCCAGCGAATGCTTGATCGGAGTTCAGGCCAAATACAGCAATGGAAACCGCGATCGCCAGCTCGAAGTTGTTGCCCGTCGCCGTAAAAGCGATGGAGGCATTTTTATCGTAGGGGATGCCCATTCTCTTCCCGATAAAGAAGCTGGTAAAAAACATCAATACGAAGTAGATCGCTAGTGGGACTGCCACGCGGAACACATCCATTGGTAGCTGTAAAATCATCTCTCCTTTGAGGCTGAACATCAGCACGATGGTGGCGAGCAAAGCGATCAAAGTAATGGGTGAAATTCGAGGAATAAACACATCGTTGTACCACTTCTCACCCTTTGCAGCGACTAACCATTTACGACTGAGAAAACCAGCGAGGAACGGAATACCTAAGTAAATCAATACGCTTTCCGCAATGTCTCCCATGGAAATATCAACCACAAAACCTTCATAGCCAAAGAACGGTGGAAGTACGGTGATGAATAGCCAAGCCATAACGCTGTAAGTCAGAATTTGAAATGCGCTATTTAATGCCACCAAGGCCGCGCCATATTCTTTGTTGCCGCCGCCAATATCATTCCACACTAAAACCATAGCGATGCAGCGTGCAAGGCCAATCAAAATAATACCGACCATGTAACCTGGATGCTCACCAAGAAAGGTTAAAGCAAGAACGAACATGAGGATTGGGCCGATGATCCAGTTCATAACCAGAGACAGCGTGATGGCTTTTTTATCTCTCGTTACCGTTCCTAATAGACCGTAGTTCACCTTGGCGAGTGGTGGGTACATCATCAAAATCAAACCAATGGCGAGTGGTACGTTCGTACTACCAACGGACATTGCTTCGTTCCATTCTGCTACTTGCGGGTAGGCTGCGCCTATCCCCACGCCGATGGCCATTGCGACAAAGATCCAAACCGTTAAGTAGCGGTCAAGAAAGCTCATTTTTTCGCTGGCACTATTTAAAACTTCAGTCGTCATAGTGATCTCTATTCGTTTATCGTCGAAAGGCGATATATAAGGTTATAGTTTATCTTTGCGCGCATGGAAAGCGCGCAATGTGTCTTAGCTAAATAAACCGGAAAATTGAGCGTTAAACGCGTTCAGTTTTTCACGTTGAATGCGGTAACAAACCTTTGGCGGGTTAGGTTCTGCAATGATAAACCCGGCCTGTTTTAGAATACGTAAGTGTTCTGATACGGTCGATTGCGCTAAACCTAACTCAGAGACTAAATCGCTATTTAAGCAGCCGCCCATAGTGTCTAAAGTGTGAAGAATATGCAGAATGCGTAAGCGAGCAGGATGAGACAGCGCTTTCGCTTGAGCGGCGAGTGCTTGCTCTTTATCGAGTTGTTTTTGCGTGGCTTCAAAAGCAATTTGGCACGTTTCGCTGCATTTGTTGCTCATGAGCAAACCTTTATAGTTAATCGTCGAATTGCGATTAAGTGTACGTGTGCTTTTTCTAAGGCGCAACTGTTGGCAGTAAAAAAGCAGAACTTAAAGATACGACGAATTGGGGGTGTGGTATCAGGAGCTAAGTTCTGCTTGGGGGTTAGGTCATGAGCAATTCTCTATATTTCCTGCTCGCTAAATCAGTATGGTGAAAAAAGGGGAGGCGAAAAAGAGAGTAGATTTCTTCGCTTTATTCCTGATAAAACCGAATTGGTGGGGTTTTCCTACAATATAGGCACGAAATGTTAGTAAAAGGGGAACAAAGTGTTTGGAAGTTTTCTTATTTTATTGCCGCCAAGTTCAGTAAAATACGCCTATTGAATGGCCTCCTAGAGTTAAGGTGCGTGCGGTGTCTGATCTCAACTTATTTCGTTATTACCAACGCTTGCTCTCTTTTGGTGTTGGTAATGAAGCAAAAACCACGCTGCAAGAAATCGCCGATTTGTTGTTTACTTCGCCTCGTCATGCGCGCAGTTTGCTGGCGCAGATGCAAGAGATAGCGTGGTTAAGTTGGCGACCAAAACCGGGACGGAACCAGCGTTCAACATTGTTGTTAAACGTTGAACTCAGCGCGCTAAAAGAAAGCCTTGCACTAGAGCGAATCAAGCTTGGTAAGTACGAGAAAGCGCTGTCGATTCTGGATGAAGATGAAGCTGCATTTGGGCGACTCCTCAAAACAACGTCAGGCGCATCGGTTCAAGAAGGTCAGCTCAACATTCAACTGACCTACAAACGTATGTTCGAGCGTGTGGTTCCGCATCAACTGCAGCGAAGTAGTGAACGTTTTTTGCTTCGCCAAATTTATTGTTGTTTGGTTTCAAGCGATTACAACGGACAGGTGCAGCCAGAGTTGGCTCATCATTGGCGTTATGATGACAGCTTGTACGAATGGATATTTTATCTTCGTCCGGGTCTGACTTTTCATAATGGCAACCCAATTGATGCTGAAACGGTTGTCAGTTTGTTCGCCAAATTAAGCTCTTTGGAATACTACGAAAAAGAGCTGGCGCATGTTGCCAACATTACGGCACTTAATCCATTGAAGGTTGTTTTTAAGCTTAACCGACCTGACTTGGGTTTTGCTGGACTTATTTCTGGCGTGAAATATGGTATTCAGCCCGTGAGTCAGGTGAACGTTGCGAACAACAAGTTGGTGGTGGGGAGTGGTCCATTTTCCGTCGTTGAGCACAGTGAAAACCGTTTGAAACTGCAAGCGTTTGATGGCTATTACGCGTGTCGAGTATTAACGGATTTTGTGACGATATGGATCGTCAACGATGAACAGATGGAAAATCCATCGCTTGCCGCAAACACATTGCAACCAGAACCTGATTCTGCTGATGACATGTGCAGCCACTATATGTCGACGCCAAACAGTGAAGTATCACCCGCGAGTAAACGCAGTCGAACGGAAGACGGTTGTTTGTTCGCACTGTTTAACCATTATGCAAAGCACGCTTTGTCTCAGGCCCAGCGCCGATACATCAGTGAATTGATTCAACCTGAACAGCTAGCTGAAGTGATGCGTAATGAAAACATTATCTTTGGGAGCATACCTGCTTATAACTTATTGCCTAACTGGAAACCGGTGTTGCGTCCATTTGGAGAAGCGGTCAAGTTGCCAAAGCTGATCACCATCGCAGGGTACAATTACACGGCACTACGCCGGTGTGCACGAGCGATTTCTTCGCGTCTAAAACATGCGGGCAGCCGAGTCGAGATCGTTATGTACTCCTACCGTGAACTGAGCGAGAAAGCCAAAAACGGTACGCTTGATGAGACTCTGGTTGTCACCAATATTAACTTGGACGATAACCGTCATGCGTCTGCGTTTAGCAACTTCTTTAGCAATGCCGTGCTTTACCACACCTTAGGGGCGCAAAATTCGGCGTGGTTGGATGCTCAAATGGAAAATGTCCGCGCATTCTCACCGCTTGAAGATTACCTGAGCGCGTTAGAGCCGATTGCGTCCACATTGATTAGCGAATATTGGATTGCACCGATGTTTCACCATACTCAGACGCTACGTTTTCAAGGGGTCTTGGAAGATGTCGCACTCACAAACTGGGGATGGCCAGACATACGATCCGTTTGGTCTGCAGACTGATCAAAACCGCCTGAATGGCGGTTTTTTGTGTCTGCAATTTGGTGAAAGCCAGTGACGTTTTTATTTTTTCTAGCCAACAAGTGTGATGCTTATCTACGTTTGAGCGCGAGTGATCAAGAAACGGTCCGAAATGAACTTTGAAATTAATCACGAATTATATCGAGTCAATAGGTCTAATGTGATCTGATTTAAATAATGTAACTTTAAGAATATTTTCGAGAAGGTGATTGTATTCAAAATTCGTCTATTGACTTGTTGCTCAAATAAAATTTGTAGATTTTTTACGTGTAGGATTTTTGAGCTCTGTCCATTTAAACAAATTGACAGGCTTTAAAGTGTGACTCGAAGCGCAAAAGTAGCTCGGTTGCGCGGTTGAGACTCTGTTATTGATAATTAACCCATCAGATGACGAACTGTTGATAGGGTTAAATATGTTGTACGAGTTAATCGACCACGAACTAGTAGATGTAATTAATGATCGCGCTTACCAATGGCAAGATGCGGTTAAAAAGACCACTCAATACCTAGAAAATAAAGGTTACGTCTCCCAGCATTATGCTGATGCAATCATCCGTTCAACGGAAGAAAACGGTCCTTACTATGTGTTATGCCCTGGATTGGCAATGCCTCATGCCCGACCTGAAACTGGTGTTTTAAAAACAGGCTTAGGCATCCATATTTTCCCGTCACCTGTTGATTTTGGATCGGATCTCGGTCCGGCCAATATTCTTATTACCTTAGCTGCGAAAGACTCTGATACCCACATTGAGGTGATTCAAGCGTTGAGCGAGATGTTTGTGGATGAAGAGAACATTGCAAAACTGGCACAAGCCTCTTCCAAAGAACAAGTGCTAGACATAATAAAAGCATACTAAAAGGAACATAACGTGAAAGCAAACATGCGAGCTAATGTGCAAGCCTTCGGAGGTCATTTGACCGCCATGGTGCTGCCAAATATCGGAGCCTTTATCGCTTGGGGCTTTATTACTGCACTCTTTATTCCCACGGGTTGGATGCCAAACGAAGCCTTTGGCGAACTCGTGGGGCCAATGATCACTTACTTGCTGCCACTTTTGATTGGTTACACCGGTGGTCAGATTGTTGGTGAAAAACGCGGCGCGGTAGCGGGGGCTATCGGTACGATGGGCGTGATTGTCGGGGCTGACATACCGATGTTTGTTGGCGCAATGATCATGGGCCCACTGAGTGCTTGGGTTGTGGTGCAAGTGGATAAACGTATTCAACACCGCATTCCTTCTGGTTTTGAGATGGTGGTCAACAACTTCTCGTTGGGTATCGTCGGTATGTTGTTGTGTTTGTTCGCCTACGAGATTGTTGGCCCTTCAGTCACCGCAGCAAACTTGTTTGTGAAATCAGGCATCGAAGCCTTAGTTGCGACGGGTTTCCTGCCTCTGTTAGCGATCATTAACGAACCAGCAAAAGTGTTGTTCTTGAACAACGCCATTGACCAAGGTATCTATTACCCACTAGGCCTGCAAGCGGCCGCAGAGACGGGCAAGTCCATCTTCTTTATGGTGGCGTCTAACCCAGGCCCTGGTCTTGGTATGCTGCTGGCCTACGCGAAGTTTGGCCAGGGTTTGTCTAAACGCTCTGCGCCAAGCGCCATCATCATTCACTTCTTTGGTGGTATTCATGAGCTGTACTTCCCATACGTACTCATGAAACCAATCATGATTGTGGCAATGATTGCTGGTGCGGCGACAGGCATCGCAACCTTCAACCTATTCGATGCAGGCTTGGTCGCGGGTCCAAGTCCAGGCTCTATCTTCTCTTACCTTGCTCTTACTCCGAAAGGTAGCTTCATCGCGACCATCGCAGGTGTGACAAGTGCAACGATTGTCTCTTTCTTGGTAGCAAGTGCGATTCTGAAAGTGAGCAAATCAGAAGAAAAAGAAAGCGAGTTTGAGAAGTCAGTTTCTGACATGAAAGAGATGAAAGCGGAAGGCGCAGTTAAGCCAGTTGCAGCTGCGACGAAGCAAGAACTAAGCAAACCAATTTCATTCGTCGCATTCGCTTGTGATGCAGGTATGGGCTCTAGTGCAATGGGCGCTTCGACCTTCAAACGCAAGCTAGTACAAGCTGGGATAGAGATTGAAGTGAAGAACTTTGCCATCGAGAAAGTCCCGAGTGAAGCCGATATCGTCGTGACACATGAGAGCTTAGAAAGCCGCGCAGTCAACGCGACAGGTTTACCAGTCGTAACGATCAAGAACTTCCTCAACGACCCAGCGCTTGACGAGCTGATGGATAAGATTAAGCAACAAACGGTCGCGACTGAGCAACCAGCCTAACAATGCAGTTTGGGGCGGCAGGTATCGCCCCAATTAGGAGAGAAATCATGGTACAAACAACGGCAGCGGTTATCTGTGGTGAGAAAAACGTTCAATTAAGAACCTTTGATTTACCAAACATTTCAGCCGACGAACTTCTGGTTAAAAACATTTCAAACAGCATTTGTCTATCCACTTACAAAGCAGCATTGCTAGGTAGCAAACACAAACGCGTTCCTGAAAACATTGACGAAGTGCCAGTGATGACAGGTCATGAATACGCAGGTGTGATTGTTGAAGTCGGTGAGAATCTAAAAGACCGATTCAAAGCTGGCGATTACTTTGTTCTGCAACCTGCCATGGGCTTGCCAACAGGCTACTCGGCGGGCTACAGCTATGAGACATTTGGCGGCAACGCGACGTATTCCATTATTCCTAAAATCGCTATCGACCTAGGCTGCGTGCTGCCTTACCACGGCGATTACTTTGCTGATGCGTCGCTGGCTGAGCCAATGTCTTGCATTATCGGTGCGTACCATGCGAGCTACCACACTACGCAATACGTGTACGAGCACGATATGGGCATTAAAGAAGGTGGTGCGTTAGCGCTTTTGGCGTGTGCTGGCCCAATGGGCATTGGTGCGATTGACTATGCGATCAACGGCCCTGTAAAGCCAAAACTGATCGTGGTGACGGACATCGACGCCGCGCGTTTAGACCGAGCTGAAAGCCTCATTCCCGTTGCAAAAGCCAAAGAGCAGGGCGTAGAACTGCACTACGTGAATACCGCTCAAATCGACGATCCGGTCGCGTATCTCAAAGCACTCAACGATGGCAAAGGCTACGACGATGTAATGGTCTACGCGGCGGTTGCTCAAGTGCTAGAACAAGCCGATGAGCTACTTGGCAATGATGGCTGCCTCAACTTCTTTGCTGGCCCAACGGATAAGAACTTCAAAGTGCCGTTTAACTTCTACAACGTGCATTACGAATCAACCCATATTGTAGGGACGTCCGGTGGTTCAAAGGATGACATGGTGGAATCTATTGAGCTTTCCTCACAAGGCAAGATCAACCCATCTTTCATGATAACCCATGTTGGTGGCTTACAAGCTGCACCCCATACGATTCTGAATCAGTTGGATATTCCGGGCGGTAAGAAGTTGATTTACCCACATATTGACCTGCAATTGACGGCGATTGATGACTTTTTATCGCTGGCAGATCAAGACCCGTTCTTTGCGGAACTCGATGCGATTTTGTGCGCGAACAACTATGTGTGGAACGCGCATGCAGAAAAAGCGTTACTTGAGTTTTATGACGTGAGCTTAACGGTTTAGTTGCAACGAATTTGTGTGGTAGCCTTTGCGCTGCCACATAATGGAGAGGTCATAATACGTTGTCACGTGAAGATGAATTACTGGAGAAACTGGACGAGTGCGAAAATGCCACTGCGTTTCTTCGGGTTTCTAACAAAATAATTAACCTCAAGTTAAAAGCATTACTTCCGAGCGTGTTCGTCCAAGACGATCTAGTGAAGGAGTATGCTGTGGATCCTCTATTGAAAGAAGATGGTCCGTTGGTGACGACCGATGTGGTATCGAAGCTGATGTTTGCGATGGGCAAAATCTCTTTGGAAACTTACGCCGATATCGGATTGTACGATCAGGTCTTGGAGTACGCGATTAGCCAACCGGAGAAAGTCGAATTTGCGGATGACGTGATTTACGACTTCATCAAAAACCAAGCGGTACTCTCTTCTCAGCAAGACAGCTTTTATCTTGAGTCGATCAATCAGCTTAAGTTCTCTTCGTTTGAGTCCTTTTCGCAAATGAGATACGAATCTCTCATCAAAACAGTGTTGAAGCTGTCATGTGAAATGTTGATAGAAAGAATCGAAGGGGAGATCAATCAATAAGGGTTCACCATGAAAGTGAATTTAAACGTCAGTGGTTTTGAAACCGAAGCTACCTTTCCTGATGCCGACGTAAAGCGAATCCATCAACCTCTTATCGAAAAATTTACCCGTCTTTATCATGAGAAGCAGGAACGCATTGTGGTGTTCTTGTGTGCCCCTCCGGGTAGCGGTAAGTCAACCCTTGCTGCGTTCTGGGAACATCTCTCTGAACATGATGAAAGCCAAGAGCCTTTACAAGTGCTGCCGTTTGATGGTTTCCACTATCCAAATGAGATCCTCGACAACAATACGATTGAACGAGATGGCGAGCTCGTGCCTCTGCGCAGTATTAAGGGGTCCTATCAAACATTTAATCTGACGGAGCTTATCGACAAGCTCAAACAGCTCAAAATGAAAGATACAAAATGGCCATACTACGACCGCAATTTGCATGATCCAGTCGACGACGCCATTTTGGTAAATCGGAATGTGGTTGTCGTTGAGGGGAATTGGTTACTGCTTAATGAACCAGTGTGGAATGAACTGCATCGTTTGGCAGATTTTACCGTCTTCGTCGATACACAGCCTGAGTTTCTGCAAGAGCGTTTAGTCAATCGTAAGATCCGTGGTGGTACAGATCCAGAAGCTGCATTGGAGTTTTATTTGAACTCAGATGCCGTAAATGTAGATAAGGTTTTAAATCACTCAATTCCAGCGGATCTCACGCTGTTTCTCAATCAAAACGGTTCGTTCGAAATTCGATAATTCGTCCACAACTTAGGAGGTCACCATGGATATCGTCGTTGATAGCCACACCCATACTATTGCCAGTGGACATGCCTACAGCACCATTTTAGAGAACGCATTGTCTGCCAAGAATAAGGGGCTAAAACTTCTTTGTATCACCGATCATGCTCCCGAGATGCCAGGAGCCCCTCACTACTGGCATTTCAACAATCAAAGAATTTTGCCCCGTTTTTTACACGATGTAGGTATTCTCCGCGGTGTAGAAGCTAACACGCTGAATGTGAAAGGGGAGATAGACTTACCACCTTCCTCTGACCAACATCTTGACTGGGTGATTGCGAGTTTCCATGAACCCGTATTCAAGCCCGCGACCGAAGCTGAGCATACTGCCGCTCTGATAAGTGCTATTAAAAGCGGCAGGGTGGATGTTCTCGGTCACTTAGGTAACCCAAATTACCCATTCGATATGGAACAGGTGCTGCGCTGTGCTAAAGAGAACAATGTTGCGGTTGAAGTTAACAATACATCTTTGACAGGCAAAAGCCGTAAGGGCAGTGATTCTCGTTGTGATCGCATTGTCGAGCTGGGCAAAGAGATTGGCGTTTACTTCAGTACCGGATCTGATGCGCACTTCTGTGAAGAGATCTCTAAGTTAGATTTGGCGATTGCTTTGCTGGAAAAACACGGTGTGGAAGAAGAGAAGATACTCACTACGTCGACGAGCCGATTCTTGAACTTCTTATTGCTGAGAGGTAAGGCGAGGATTCCAGAGTTTAAGGATTTTTACTAAGTAAAATCCCAAACACATTAAATGAAGTATTTTCTTATACAGCCCTAAAACCCGCCAAGCTGCGGGTTTTATTCGTTTTGGGGAGGCGTAGAACAAACAACGCGACTGTGATTTAAAGCGTGAAAAGAAGAATCAATGAAAAAGGGAACGAAGGCCATAATTCGAGAATATTATAGGACGAGCGGGAATTTTATTGCTCTTAATCAGTCATAAGGTTATGAGCCGCTTTTTGTGTTCCGCTGTTCAATAACGAGCGATAACAGGCGAACAAGTAGGGACTGAGCTTCAGGAGACAGCAAGCGTGCAACGGCAATTAGATCATCCGCTGTTACGTGTTGAACGTCTCTTATATCCAATGCGATGTCGAGATCGGTCAAATGCAGAGAGCGCAGTATGGAGCGATATTGGGAAAGTTTCAGGTCGGATTCTCCACGCTCTATCCGTTGATACGTTTTCACGCTCATCCCTGCGATGTTTGCCATTTGTTCACGGGAGAGGCCACTCGCTTTTCTTCTCGCAATCAGTGCTTCAATAATAGGGTCGACCTGCATGTGCTCTCCTGAAAGGACAGTTTTGACCTAAATAAAGCAAGAAGTGGACCAGTTTAACCATCTCATATTTACCTGTTTTGCAATCAGTATAAGAATAGCTATCTAATAAAAATGTACATATTTTAGTCAGTTATAAACTCAATGGAAAAGTATCAATCATACAAATCAATCGAGACAAAATCTTCAATTCGCAAAATGCAACGCATTTTAGATCAATTATTTAGCGAGCTTAATGAGCAGCATCGTGTCACTAAAGAAAATGTTGTCGCTCTGACTCGACAGTCTCAACAGAGGTTGATGAACTACAAAGAGCTTTATCTTCATAAAGAATCGATAGGTGAGGTAGAGTTGCAGATTGCGTATGAAAATATGAGTGTGACTGAGAAGCAGGTCGCGGATATGGGCGTTTCAGCATTAACTTATATCATCGGAGCGTTAGATAAAGCGTATTAATAGAATGGGCAAGCTAGCTTAGATTTAGACAGTTTGGATAACACCAAAAAGAAAGGATGCAAATGCTGGGGAACCACACCCAGCATTCGGACACTCATTTACCTATAGTTTCGAACCGTAAATCAGTGTTTAGAGGTATGTGAACCGAACCGTGTCGGTACGCAGCGAATAATAGCGATATTGTCCGATCTAGGCTACGCCCCTGGAATCTAACACCTTTACTTGAACTGTAAATTAATTTGTACACCCATCCAAAATTGAGCGGTTGAGCACGTTCTTACTCTCATTAGGCGATAAAAGACTGATTAGTGATGAAAATAACAACACATCTTAGGTGAATGAGGAGAGTTGTTAAAATATATCGCTATAAGATTGACCTTTTGCTTTTCAATCGTCCTGCTTATGCCTTACAATCTTTTCGAACAAAATCCATTCACAACGAATGGGGTTGATGAATTAAGATGAACAATTTTGCTTCGAACCCAAAGTTGTGCGCATTTCATCAACGATGACATCGCCCAAAACGTCTCTCAAGTGTTCATGTGCAATTGAATTAACCACCTTTTGCTGCATGTTTTCTTAGCCATATAGGGTTCTTGTAACCAAATTTTGGTTGAGTAGAGCGTTTTGTTGGGTGTGCTTTGGATGTAGCACAACTGGCGAGAAATAAACGGATTGAATTTAGAGGTATTAACCGTGAACCTAAAACTTGTCGGCAGCTCCCTGATCGTTGCAGGTACTGCTCTTGGCGCTGGTATGCTTGCTATACCAATGGTGCTTGCTCAATTTGGCCTCCTCTGGGGCACTCTTCTTATGTTATTCATCTGGGCTGGGACGACTTACGCTGCGCTGCTCCTTCTTGAGGCCAGTTGCAAAGTAGGCGGCGGCGTGAGCATGAATGCAATTGCTCGCGAAACGCTAGGTAAAGGTGGCCAGTTGGTAACCAACAGCTTGCTTTACGCCCTGTTAGTTTGTCTATTGATGGCTTATATCATTGGTGCGGGTGATCTCGTACAAAAAGTAACAGCCTCAATTGGGCTGCCAACATCTACGATCGCAAGCCAAGTCGGTTTTACTCTTTTAGTCGGTATCATTGTTTCGGCAGGTACAGGGGTTGTAGATAAGCTTAATCGCGGTTTGTTCCTAGGCATGATCGTGGCGCTGATTCTGACACTTTTTGCGCTTGCACCAAGCGTCTCGTTTGAGGGACTTGATGAAGTCGTGAGTGACGATAAGATGGCGCTAATTAAGACAAGCTCGGTGCTTTTCACCAGTTTCGGTTTTATGGTCGTGATCCCATCGCTTGTAACTTACAACAAAGAAGCGAGCAAAACTCAACTGCGTAATATGATTATCGTGGGTTCAACTATTCCGCTTGTTTGTTACTTATTATGGTTGTTAGCAGTTGTCGGTAACCTACCACCTCATGAGCTTGTTCAATACTCCAACGTAACGGAGTTGATCTCGGTATTAGGTCAGCAATACGAGGGTTTGGAGTTTATCCTATCCATGTTCACTGGGTTAGCACTGCTAACATCGTTCTTAGGTGTGGCAATGGCGCTATACGATCAAAATGCAGACCTACTGAAAGCAAGCAAGCCGGTGATTTTTGTTACCACGTTTGTGCTACCACTACTAGGTGCTGTATTTGCGCCAGAACACTTCTTGGCTATTCTTAGCTACGCGGGGATTATTCTTGTGTTTCTCGCGGTCTTTGTCCCATTATCAATGACAATGAAAGTGCGTCGAGTACCTGTAGAAGATGACAATATTTATGAAGCTGGTGGCGGCGTAATGGGAATGAGCATGATCTTCCTGTTCGGCTGTTTCTTGCTGTTTGCCCAAGCAGTATAAAATCACGCTAGCTGATTTAAAAACTGAGCCGCTCGCTGTATAACGGGCGGCTTTTTTGTGTTTATAACTCGAACACAGAAGACTTAAAAAGTTATCAATATCAGTGATGCTTAACCTTTCTCTGATAATCACGATAAGCTTTGACCTTGTAGTAAAACTCCTTGGCGAAAGGCTGACATGTGCAGTGATTCACCTACCTATTATGTTGCTATTGATATTAATAAGAGGCTCTGTTGTGTCAAAGCAATTATCTTTTGCCATGGTTGGCGTTATATTGTCTTTAGGTGTGTTTAGTACAGAAGTGATGGCTGACCCGAAACATAGGCATGGTCATCGATATGATCACCATCATGAGCATCACCATCATCATCATAAACGCAAGCACAAGCATAAACATAAGCATAAGTATAAACATCGTGACGTTATTTATGTGGAGTCTCGACGACCAAGACGCAGTTACTACTACCACGACCGAATTCCTCGTAATAGTACCTACATAAAGATTGGAGATTTCACCTATTTAAAAGTGGATGATCGTTATTATCGTCGCTCCAATGACCGCTATATCCATGTTGAATTCAACTAGAGTGGGAAAGGCAGCATAGCAAGCGTGATAACAGTTTTGAGCCGAGTGGCAACAACACTAAAAACCAGGCGTTCTAAGTCTAGATACCACTGCGATAGAGGTCTAAAAACAAAAACAGCGAGCATTGGCTCGCTGTTTTTTTAGGTGAAGACTAGACTGTAAATCGGTTTAATATTTGATCTTGTTTATGTACATCTTCTTGTTGTGCCTGCATAGCATCGTTAGTTCGATTTGCAGATTCGGCGACTTGAGTCGATAGGTCTTTAATATTCACCGTATTGTTGTTGATCTCTTCCGCAACTAAGCTTTGTTCTTCCGCCGCTGAGGCTATTTGTAAGTTCATATCAGAAATACGCTGAATCGCATCACGAATACGTTGTAGCGCGTTGTTTGCCAAGTCTGCTTTTTCTACGGCTTCTACAGCGCTACCCTTGCTTTGATGCATAGCATTTGCCACAGATGATGCGCCAGATTGCAGCTGCTCAATCATAGTACGAATTTCTGTTGTTGATTCTTGAGTTCGTTGCGCCAGTGTACGAACTTCATCAGCAACGACGGCGAAGCCTCGGCCAGATTCTCCCGCACGTGCAGCCTCAATTGCGGCATTCAACGCGAGTAAGTTCGTTTGGTCCGCAATATCGTTGATGACTTTTAGAATCGTTTCGATGTTAGCTGTCGCAGATTCAAGCACTTGCACTTCTTCGACAGCAAGGTCAATGCTATCGGAAAGCATGTTGATCGTTTGTGTCGATTCACCGACCACAGAAGAGCCCTCAACCGTTGCTTGATCAGCTTCTTTGGCTGCACTTGCTGCGCCTTGCGCATTATTGGCAACTTCAGTCGCGGTAACAGACATTTCGTGCATCGCGGTGGCTAATTGTTCTAGCTCTTGTAGCTGAGTTTGAATAGCACCAGCCGAATCTTTTGCACCCTCAGCGGTGATTTGAGTGCCATTCAAAATTTGATCAGAAATACTCTTCGACTCAATAATTTGCTGTTGCAAGTTTTCCATGAACGTATTGAAGTTTGTAGCAAGCTCTGAGAATTCTTGGTCAGTATCAGTTTCAAGGCGCTGTGTAAGATCGCCTTTCCCTGACGCAACATCTTTAATCGCGTTGTTTAAAGTGTCCAGCGGACGCATGAGCGTGCGAATGAGTAGAGTCAGTGCAATAACAGAAGCAATCACGGCAATGATTGAATAAATAATAGCGCTGTTGCGAAGCTCTCCTACGGCAGAGTAGGCGATAGCTTCATCAATAACTGAACCTACGTACCAGTTCTCGCCCGGGATGTGAGTCAAGTTAATCATATAACGATCGCCATCGATCTCAATGTGTTGCGTTGATTGTGTAAGATCGACCTGTGGTAGGTAGCTACCAACTTTTTCACCGTTGTACTTACTTTGAGGGTGGGCAATGGTTGTCCCATCAGCGGTGACCAAAAATAAGTAACCAGCGTCAAACAGATTCACTTGGTTGACGAGGTCAGAAAGGGTAGTGAGCTCGAGGTCATAAAACATACCAGCTAAGAACTGGCCGTTTTCTTTTACTGGTGTACCAACAGAGATGATGACGTTTTTTGAAGACGCATCGACGTATGGGTCTGTTACGACCAAATCGCCTTTGTTTTTAGCTGCGATGAACCAAGGACGTTGACGCGGATCGTAGTCTGGTCCTGCTTCCCAGCCGTCGTCATTTTCAATCACGAAGCCATTGCTTTCATAACCAAAGCCAATCGCAAGAAAGCTGGCTTTTGGTGTTGGTCGCTCAAGAATGTTCTGAACGTAGTTGTGTGAACTTGGATTAAGTTCGATAACTTCAGTAATAGAACGAGCGAGATCCTTTTTAGCATTCATTTCTGATTGCACGGTATTGCCAACACTGGTCAATATCTCGTTCACACTCGAGTCAATGTGCTCCTGCGTTTGGGAGCGGATCGTCATAACTTGTTGCGTCGACAGTAGTGACACGGTAATTAGCAGCAAAAATGACGAGGCTGTGACAACCTTATGTCTAAATTTCATGAGCTTTCCTCTGATTCTCCCGGTTGGCTTCACTATGCTTTCACCTCTTTTTAAACGAGTGAATTCGGCATCAAGAGAAACCTATTGTGTTTGGTTATCTTTTTTATCGACATCTTTGTCAAAAACATGAGTCTATTTGTTGTCTTTTTTAACCAAATTTAAACAAAACGGTAAGTTACGACAAAAACCGTGAGTTTGATCAGATTTGTGCGCTCTGTTAATGAAAGCGTCATAATGAAAAGAATTGCGTAAAGCATAGTGATTAAGGTTGGCGTTATTGGTGAGATGAGAGCGACTTAACTGTCGTAAAAGGGGCGTGATTGGAGCTGTTCGTTGTAAGTTATGAGCGTTTGCTAATTAAGTGATCTGAATAGAGCTGTAGATAGAGTTTTAGACATAAAAAAGGCCCCGACAATGCGGAGCCTTTGTTGATTGATGCTTTGATTTTAGAAAATCAGATGAGCAACACCAGCAATCACAGGTAATGTGATTAGCGTACGCAGAATGAAAATAACGAACAGTTCTACAATGTTTACTGGAATTTTGCTGCCTAGTAGTAGGGCGCCAACTTCTGACATGTAGATAAGCTGAGTTACTGACATTGCTGCAATAACAAAACGTGTCATTTCATTATCAATTGATGCCGCTAAAATTGCCGGGATAAACATATCCGCAAAGCCAACAACAATAGTCTGTGATGCGGCGACAGCTTCTGGAATTTGCAGTAGCTCTAGGTATGGAATGAATGGCTGACCTAGAATTTCAAATACAGGAGTGTACTCTGCAATCACTAATGCCACGGTACCCAGACCCATAACCACAGGCAGTACACCAAACACCATGTCGATTGCGTTATGTACGCCTTCTTTAAATACCGACTGAACAGATGTTACCTGACCCGCACGCTTAAGTGCTAGATCCATACCCCATGAGAATGTGGTGTGGCCTTCTGGTACGGCGTCAGCATCTTTATCTGGGTTGCTGCCATCAATGTAGCGATCTTTCTTCAGGCTTAGCGGCGGTAAGCGAGGAATGATAACCGCAGCGACAATACCTGCTAAACAGATTGCGCCGTAGAAAGGTAGGAACAGATGCTCTAACTGTACCTGAGCGATAACCACTAAGCTAAACGTGATCGATACTGCTGAGAACGTTGTCCCGACAACAGCGGCTTCACGCTGAGTATAGAATTTATTTTCGTACTGTTTGCTGGTTAGCAAGATACCAACACTGCCGTCGCCTAACCAAGACGCCATACAGTCAATTGCACTACGGCCAGGCAGGTTGAATACCGGGCGCATTATTTTGCTCAGTAATGCGCCAAACAGCTCAAGAAGACCAAAGTTCAGAAGAAGCGGAAGGAGTAGGCCCGCAAAAATGAACACCGCAAACAAAGTTGGTAGAAGACCGGTAAGAACAAGGCCACCTGTGTTTTCTTCCCAAATCGCTTTTGGGCCCACTTGGAAGAATGTCATTAATACGGCTGCACCGCCGATTAAGCGAACAATAAGCCAAAGTGGCGATGGATTGAAAAGACCGTTTAAAAATCCATTACGTAAAATCGCTGCAGGCTTGAAAATTTTGCAAAGAACAGAAGCGACTGCCATGAAAGCGATGATACTGGTGACGATAGCGATCAAGGTATCGCCTAATACTGCCGGGATGACTTTTGCCATAACCGCAACAGGGATAGTTAGGCCGCCATCGTATGAGATCGGAGCCATAAAGAGTAGAAGACCGATTAGGGAAGGGATGAAAAACATCCAAAAGTTGCCCTTAGGAGCTTCAGTAGCATTAGTGGTGTTATGCATAGTTGTCTCGTGTTACTACTAGTCAATACTTGCCATTTCCATGACATAAATATTCACTAAACATCCGTATTTAATCACAGTTTTGCGGAGGGTACCCGCAAACTGCATCCATTGCAATACTATTCATTAAATACATCTAGTTATTCAGCCGATTTGTCGGGTAATTGGTCAAATAACGTATAAGTGTATACGAATATGTTGCTTGTGTTAGAAAATTGTAGCACGGAGCGCGGGCAGCGCAGAGAATTATGGGGCGCATTGTGACTGGAATAATAAAACGGTAAACAAATGTGACTTTGATCTAACTAACTTTTTGCCGGAAGCCCTGTTAGCCCTAGCTCTTATAAGGTTTTTTAGCTGTGTTACAACACGACAAAACGTTTATTATGATGTGCAGCGGTGAGAGAGTTGAGCTACAACCGATTGAAGCATTCGGCCTCAATCGGTTCGAGATTTTATGCTTTTTGTTGGCGACTAAGCACGTAAAGGTAACTCCAGTAGATCAGAGCCGTAGCGAAAGCCAATATTGCAGGGAAAACGAGCGTATATAATCCATACACCACGAATAGTGCGGCTCCTGCGACACCGCCAAGCAAGAATCCGAAGAAAATGAATAGGAATAGCTTTGCTTTACGTCGATCAAATTGACGACCTCTTAAGCTTTCTCCAATCATAATCCCCAGATCGGTGATGATCCCAGTCATATGTGTGGTTCTGACTACTGCGCCGCTGAATGTAGTGATCATTGCGTTTTGTAATCCACATGCTGCTGACGCTAGATATTGGCCGTACAAATCCCCTTGCACCAAAAAGCCCAAACTGAGTAGGAGCAAGCTCCCTTCTATACACAGTGCAACACCATATCTTCGCCCTAGTTTTAACGCACTGCTCTCAATAAAAAAGCCGCTAAAGGCAGCACCGATCAAAAAGCTAAATACGATGAAGAGCAGGTGAATGGAGCTATCCACACCTGTTAGCAAGCTGTTCCCTAGCTGAGTTACGGTTCCCGAAAGATGTGTTATCGCTTGATGTTGAAAGCCGAGAAGACCAACGGCATTGACGCAGCCCGCGAGAAGGGCAAGTAGAAACGCGCCATATTCCACCCAACGAGGAAGTCTGGAAATCACAATAAAACCCCACCAAATGTTAGGAGCCGATTATAACGCTCACACCGCGTTACGAAACCCCTTACAGTAAAACTCGGTTGATCATTCTCAAAAAAACCTCATTTATAGAGCTTTTGCGTTGACCGTGATAACGACATAGAGGGGGGGGGCCCTACCTGATGTGTTCCATTGTACATTCGAAACTCACCCATCCATGTTTCCTCTGTTCATAGATTGAAACCGTTGGTTGGTGGAACTCTTTATCAGTAAAAAGACCGACGGGAATGATCATGATTTCAGGAAATGTAGAGACCAATAAGCGCATTGTCGTGCCGCAAGAAGGGCAAAACTCATACTGAACCTCGCTGCCATCATCCCCCATTCGGGTATAGCAGGTGACTTCACCGTTTAAGGTTACGTGCTCTTTATCAAAGCGAGCCTGTACCCCAAACACACTGCCTGTCCGCTTCTGGCATTCAAAACAATGGCAGACAGACGTATGGATGGGTTCTCCCTTACAACGGATCTCAACTAAACCGCAGGCGCATTCGCATGTATGAATGGTTGTTGTCATCGTGATTACCTATTCTTCCCAATACACCAATGAATTTGGAACACTGAGAGCAGTGTCAGTGGCCAGTTATGAAATCTGGGCTTGAAAATCATTTGGATACAGTCAGTTTAGTTTAATTTTGAAACACTTGAAGGGATGAAATCATTTGGGTATACAATGCTATACTCGCTTTTTCATTTATACCTTTAAACAAGGAAGTCTTCATGGCTCACAAAAGAATCCTGCCGATACCACTTATTCTTCTTATTCCGATCGTATTATTGGTCGTGGTTGTGATCGCGGGTGTTTATCGCTTTAGTTTGTCTGATGAAGAGATCATGGCTAAGTTCCCTCAATCGGAAGCAGAAACCAATGTTATTGTGCAAGAGACGCTGGGAATTACTTCACGCAACCCATGGACGATTCAAGTACCAGAGCAGGGAGCGGTCACTTTTCTTGATGAGTGGGATAAAGAAAACGGCTATTTGATAGGCGATTATGATGCAGGTGCGACAAAAGGTCAGGTACTCGTTCCAACTGCGTTTATTAGTCAGCGTGAGATTGAGAGTGTTTCATGGATTGCTGCACCGATGATTGTAACGACACAAGGTAGCGGTTCGTTTAACTATGTTGGCTTGTTCAAGTTTGACCCCGTGCCGAGCCGAGTTGTCCTTTTAGACAGTATTTTTGTCGGTGACCGCGTTAAATTTACCCAAATTACATGGGAAAGTGATGCCATTATCACGCTTTCATATTTAGCGCATGGTGACGATCAAGCAATGGCAGATACGCCAAATCAATTAAATTCATCCACATTAAAGCGTGTAGGGAATAACTTACATATGCAACAGTGATGAATTTTTTTTGAGTTCTGTAAAAATTCAGTGTTTTCTGCGCTAGATCTCGAAATTTCATAGTGATTTCTTATACGGGAATGCATAAGCTATGAGCCTTGTTTGAAAGGAGATAGTAATTCCCGTGTCTACAAATGAAATTACAAGACGGTTGCCGAATCTGACAAGTCGTAGAGCGCTGCTGTTATACTCCTTGCCAGTTTTAGTTGCGATTGGTGTTTCTCACTCTCTCAAAGAGTCATCTTTAACCAAAACCATCGCATTGAACCTGCCTGAATCTCAGGTCGTTGAAAAAATTCTTGATGCGACAACTGCCGAAGTTGTCACTCCCCCGAACTTCGAATATCAAATCCAAGCAGGTGACAACCTAAGCACTATTTTTAGCCAGCTCGGTTTCGGTTACAGCTCGTTAATGAAAGTAATGGAAACGGATTTGAACTACCTTGCACTTGATACACTAAAGCCGGGCAATACGCTCCGCTTTTGGCGTGATGATGCGACAGGCGAGTTAGAGAAAATGGAACTGCAATTTTCTATTGCAGATAAAGTGGTCTACCAACTAAATAGTGATGGTAGCTATGACTTTACCGATATCTCGATTCCTGGCGTGTGGAGCCAAGAACCATTGGTTGGTGTTATTCAAGGCAGTTTCTCTTCTTCTGCAAGTCGATTAGGTCTAACGTCGGCAGAAGTGAGTCAAGTTGTGAGCTTACTCAAAGAGCAGCTCAACTTTGGGCGTGATCTTCGTGCAGGTGATCGATTTGAAGTCGTTCGTCGTTCGCAAAGCATCAATGGTGTACCAACGGGCAAGAACGAAATTGAGGCGATTAAGATCTACAATCGCGGACGTGAAATCACGGCTTACCTTCATACCGATGGTCAATTCTACAATGCTAAAGGCGAAAGCTTGCAACGCGCATTCCAGCGTTATCCTGTAAGTAGCCGTTGGCGTATCAGTTCTGGTTTCAATCCTAATCGTTTACATCCAGTAACGGGGCGTGTCGCACCGCACAACGGTACTGACTTTGCCGTACCAACCGGTACTCCAGTCGTTTCTACTGGTGACGGTACAGTGATCATGACTCGTAAACACCCTTATGCGGGTAACTACGTGGTTGTTGAGCACGGCAGCAAATACAAAACCCGTTACTTACACCTAAGTAAGATTCTGGTGAAGAAAGGGCAAAAGGTTTCTCGAGGCCAGCGTATCGGTCTTTCCGGCAAAACAGGTCGAGTGACAGGGCCACACCTTCACTATGAATTGATTGAATACGGCCGTCCAGTTAACGCTATGCGAGCAAACATCCCAATGGCGAGCTCTGTTCCTAAGAAAGAGATGGCAACCTTTGTCGCGAACAGAGATGAAATGGATAAGCTATTACGCGATAAAGAGAAAGCAGTGCTGTAACAAAGTACTTCGCTCAAAAAATAAAAAGAGACTAAGCATAGCTTGGTCTCTTTTACTTTGTGCATTAACTAGATTTACATTCCATGACCGTCGCTTGTTTAGAGCTCTTAGGCGCTCCGCACTTCACGTTCATTTATCAGGTGTACGATTTCATCAACACTGTGTGGGCGAGAGTAGAAATAGCCTTGAATGTAGTGGCAGCCCATTTCAATTAACTTTTGTAGTGCTCTATCGTCTTCTACGCCTTCGGCAATCAAATCCACATCAAGCAGTTCTGCCAATTGCGCTATCAAAAACACTACTTGTTCAGAGGTTGTATTTGAGAGCATGTTTTGGACGAAGGTTGCATCGATTTTAATGCTATCAATCGGATAATTGTGTATATAGTTCAAGCTTGAGTATCCCGTACCAAAATCATCCAACGCGACTTTAAAACCTAAGTACCGCAATGAGTTAAGTACCATCTGTTCACGGCCACTTTGCGAGAGTAAAACGGTCTCGGTGAGCTCTATAACAAAGTCTTTTGCTTCATGCTGATACTTTTCAACCATGTTAGTTAGGTGGTTAATATAGCGGTTAGAGTCGAGCAACTCATACGCAGAGCAATTGATAGAGAGTTTGACTTTGTATCCTAAGTTGGCTTCTAGCTCTTGTTTTGCGATACATGCGAGTTCAATAATACGTTCACCCAACTCGATAATCAGGCCTGATTGTTCGGCAGCTTCAATGAATTCCGCAGGAGAGATGTTCCCGTAAACATTGCTGTTCCAGCGGGCTAGGATTTCAAAGTAATTCCAGCGATCGCTTGTGATATCTACGATTGGCTGAACAACGACATACAACTCTTCGCTATCATGTATGTCAGCGCTAAGTTGAATGCGCATAGCTTCAATAAGCTGCGTTCTACGGTGATAAAGGGCGCTAAGGTGTGTGTCGTAATGCTGAATTCGTGTATCGCGATGTTTTTTACAGTCTTTGAGAGCGAGGCTAGCATTCAAAATCAGCTCATCGCTGTTCAACATATGTACTGGTGCGCGCGCGATACCAATACTAACAGTGAAAGAAATTCGGTTAGATTTGTCGCTGTAGCCGCTTTCAATTTTGTCGAGTACTTCCTGACATACGGCGACAGGATCTTCGTCGTAAGTAATGAAGGCGAATTCATCTCCTGCGACACGAAAAGCGTTGTTTGGCGATGACAAGCTTTGTTGAATGGCGTTTGCCGTAAACTTAATAATTTGGTCGCCGATGTAGTTTCCGTTGATATCATTGATCGATTTGAAGTTATCGATGTCTAGGTAAGCCAAACTGAATGGACGAGTGGCCTGTTGCGTCAATGTCTCCAAGGTATCAGCTAAGCAGCTACGGTTGAGCAGCCCAGTTAGGTTATCATGCGATACTTCATAGCTAAGCTGATTAAGAAGCTTATCTGAACGTTCACTGACCCACTTTTCACGTAAGCTGTGAATAATGACATTGGCATAAAAGCGGTGGAAGTCGAGGATATCTTGCGCTTCCTTAGCGTGGATGCTTCGGGTAAAGGTGGACAATAAAATTCCCAGAACCTCGCCATTTTGTGTCTTTAATGGCAGACCAATGTAAGCTTGAATACCATCCTCTTGAAACATCTGATCTTCAGGAAAGCGTTTGTAAACTTGGTCCTGATAGAAAATATGTTCGCCAATGTCTTTTGCCACTTTTTCACAGGGGGTGCCTGAAAGGTGGTAGCTTAGATTGTCTGTAATTTTTCCATTGCTAGCGAAGGAGATGGTATGAGCCGAATGTTGAAGATGCGCAACTTCCACAACGCAAGTGCAATGGCTCTGCAATTGTTGATGAATATCTAACGTGACTCGGTTTAGCTGAGCCGTGCCGTTTAGCTTCAATATTTCATCAATTTTGTGGAAACTGATTTGTACCTGACCCATTGAGCATTTCACCTAGCGTTGTGATTACCATATCGTGTGAGACACGAAGAATTATTATTTGATATGCATCAAATAAACTATCGGTTACTAAGGCGAATTTTTCAAATTTTGTGAACGAACAAATCATTATTTTCATGTTTTTATGCTTGAACCTTTTAAAGGTATAGCGATAAAAACGCTAAGCTAGGCGCGCTTCTCCTCTTCTAATCGCGATTTGAGATAATCGAGGAACAGCTTAGTTCGGGTATGCTGATAATCCAGCTTTGGATAGTAGGCATATACAGTGGCTTTATCCGCTGTGATATCGGGCAAGATAGGCACTAAAGCTCCGGATTTGAGATCATCTTTGATCATGACGTTATTCGTCATCAGAATACCCATGCCTCTTTTGGCACCATGAAACAGCGCTTCTGGGTTGGTCGTGGCAAAGTTACCGGACAAGCTGATACGTTTGCCTCGATTGGTTTTGATTTCTCGTGAGGGCTTTTCACCCCAAATCAGGACATTATGCTCTGTCAGATCCTCAACGCATTGTGGGGTGCCATATTTTTTTAGGTAACTAGGCGCGGCGTAAAACTGGGCTTTATGTTCGAAAAGTGCGGTGGCTTTGAAACTTAGCGAATTAAGTTGCTCTAATTCCCGGCTAATAAACAGGTCTAAGCTTAGCTCTGGCAATTGGCCCGGTAGCGTTGTCGTTAATTGAAGCGTAATGTCTGGATATTTCTCAAGAAAATCATCTAGGTAATGCACCAAAAACTTAGAACCAACCGCCAGTGTCGCGCCAATTTTCAATAACCCCGCTGGTGATTGATTGACTGAGCGAGTTTCATCTAATACTGATTGCCATGAATCCAACTGATTTTTTGCTCGTTGATAAAACAGCGCACCAGCTTCGGTTTGGCTAATAGAGCGGGTCGTGCGTTTAAGTAGCTGAACGCCAATTTTATCTTCTAGCCATTGAACTCGTTTACTGATAGCTGAGCTGGTGGTATTGAGTTTCCGCGCTGCAGCATTAAAGCTACCTTCTTCGACCACACGAATATAACTCTTCACGCTTTGAATCCAGTCCATTGTGTCTCCTTGGGAATTAATTCCTTTCCAACTTAGCTGATTATCATCTTTGAGTATCAAATATACACTGTTTGCCATCAATCTGTCACAAAGTAGGAGGAACGTTTGCGTAAAACACCATTGTTATTAGCGATGATGATCATTGCCACAGGCCAAGTTGGCGTTAGTATTTATCTTCCTTCTTTACCATTGATTGGTCATGACTTGAATTTGCCGCAACATTCGATTCAGAATCTCGTCACACTATTTCTCGTTGGTTTCGGTATCTCTCAGCTTTTTTATGGCCCATTGTCTGATGCGATTGGTCGTCGACCAGTATTTATTCTGGGCCAAAGTGTGTACCTAGTTGGTACGGTTATTTGTATCGCCTTTTCGGACAACATTATTGCTCTTGAAGCGGGGCGGTTACTTCAAGGTTTGGGAGCGGGCAGTGCCTCGGTGCTTGGTCGCTCCGTATTGCGTGACAGTTATGACGGTATGCAATTAACCAAAGCGCTATCTTATATTTCAGTCACGGCATCTGTGATGCCAATTATTGCTCCGCTGTTTGGTGGTTGGATTGCTTTTCACCTGAGCTGGCATGCTGTCTTTGTGTTTGTGCTGATTTACTTAATGGCAATTTTTACGCTTGGTTTATTGGTGCTGCCAGAAACGCTGCCTTACCCGAAGCGAAAATTTAAAGTAGGCCAGGTGAGTGCAAATTATTTGCGCCTGTTAACGAATACTCAAGTGATTGGTAGTGCGAGCTACAACTGGCTTAGTTATTTGTCGGCTCTGGTAACGCTTTCCTTGTATCCATTTTTAATGCAACAAGAGTTAGGCTTAACGGCGGCAGATTACGGTTCTTTGATGATCATACCGTCAGTTGGTTTGCTGACGGGTAGCTTGGTGCTTAATTTGATCAACGCTCGTTACAAAGCTCAGCAAATCTTGCTGATGAGTTTCGCGATTGTTGCTATTGCTGGCTTCATGTTGTTGGTTACACCCTTCAGTGTATTTTCATTACTAGTGGCATTTACGTGTTTAAGTTTTGCCCAAGGCATGTCGTTTCCGGTATCAATTAGTTTGTTGCTGTCGCCACATAAGCAACAGGCCGGAGCGGTTTCTGCGCTATCTGGAGCAATTCAAATGTGTTTAGCCGGGTTGTTTGGCGGATACTTGGTAGATTCTTGGGTCACGAATCAAAACCAGCTTGGGGTGTTTTATTTGTTTATTGCGTTACTTTCTTGCTGTGTGCTTGCATTGAGTCAATTTCGTAAAGTACCCAAAGGGACGATTCAAGCAGAAACTTCCACCTGAATATACTTGCAACGAAAGAGGCAGCTTTCTAAAATGCGCTGCTAAATTAAGTCAGGATCATTGTGTATATTGAATGACTCAGTTTGAGAGGAAGAGGGCAATGCCTGATGCTCCTCTCAGCTTGGGGATACCTTTCTGCCCAAATGACTATCCGATCTCTAATCGTTAGGTGAAAGAATGCAACAAAACGAATTTGAAACACTGGTAAAAGAAATTACTCAGCAAGAAAGTATGCCAAAGGCACTCGAAGTCTTGAAGGCGTGTGAGGAAGAAGAAGTTGCACAAGCGGCACAATCCCTAACGGGTCAGTTTGGTCTTGCAGAAGTTGATGGCGAGAAACGTATTTACCATATTACCACTCAAGAAGACGAGTCCGGAGAAGAGCAAGAATACGTGGAGCACGTCATGAATGAAGGCGATCACTTGATCAAATTTGCTGCGTGGTTCTTTGAAACATTCTTTGAAATCAAACAGAAAGATACGTACGTCGCAGCGGGTAAAACATACCAGCAACCTAAGCGATAGGCGCCCGTTTCGAAAAAGTAATCAGAACTAACCTGAAAGTTAATTACAAAATAAATGTGACGCCAGTCTTGTTTTTATCTAATTGTGGTGTAAAATTACAACATAGTTAAGTCAATACATTCAGGAGAAGGTCATGGGTAACGAACTTGGTGGTGCTTATATTGGCCAGATGATTGCAAAAGACGCGATGCACAAAGCGCTTTACGGTAAAGCGAAGAAGAAAAAAGCTTCTGTTTTTACTCGTGTTATGAAAAAACTGGCGAAATAATTTAAAAAGCCCTGATTGAAGAATCAGGGCTTTTTGCTTTTATCTGTCTTGTTTTTAGTGGCAGCCTACATATTGAACAACATTGGTAAACCACTACTCAAAGACGGATGGCATTTGAATCAAACGCTAAGCGGATTGGCTTGGTATCTCCACGACATTATTAGGCACTTTATCTAGCCCCTTTGCTGCTAACCACTTTTCTAAATCGTCAGCGCCTCCAACATACTTTCCATCCAACCAGATCTGCGGCACTGTTACCGGCGTTTTTTCTCCAATGATGGCTTTTACTTCGGGGATCATGCGATACAAAGCGGCGCTGTCTTTAACCACGTCATGATACTCGTATTGAACACCAGCATCGTCAAGTAGTTGTTTCGCTTTGACACAGTAAGGGCAGGTGGCTTTACCATAAACAATGTTGCCTTTTAGCTCATCGCGTTTGACCCATTCAGCGATAACTGATTGCACAAGCACGCCCCGGTTTAGCGCTTCTCCTTGGCTGACCACTTTTCCTTCGACAATAAGAATCGGTGCATGCCAGGCCCCTGCTTTTAATGGTTCCCACCAATGTGATAACCAATCTTTTACTTCCAGTTCAACGGGGACATCAGCGAGTTCGTTTTTAAAAGTATCCGTCAAAATATCTTTAGTTAACGTACATTCACCACAAGGAATATTGACTTTGAATGGACCCCAACTACCAGCCCAGCGGTACAGTGTAATTTTGATTGGTTGACTCATATGGTGTTCCTCATTTCCTTTCCTGAAAATATAGAACCTTGAAATTAGACTTTTCTTTCAACTAGCTTTGTCTTTTTCGCTTCCCAGTGCGTAATAAACGCAATGGAGGCAATAATAATCGCGGCGCCTAGCCATAAACGACCAGGTGGTACCCAGCCAAACACCAACCAGCCAGCAACGACATTCAAAGGCAGTTTTGCGTGATCAAATGGTTGCACAAACGAGGCGTCTGCAACTGCGTACGCTTTAACGATAGCCCATTGAGCGAGTGCTGTAAGCGCGCCTGCGGCTAAAAGTACGCCCCATATCGTCCAGGTATTTGGCATCGTAAATGTCGGTATTGCCAATAAGATATTAAACGGCGTTATCAGCAGTAATAAATAGACAACCATGGTTGAGGGCGGATCGTTGACCGACATTTTCTTTACCATCAGAGAATACGCTGCCCAGAAAAATGCGGCGCCAACAGGAAGCAGGGTCGCCCATGTAAATGAATCTGCCCACGGCTCAAGAATGATCATAGCACCAACAAACCCTGTTAATGTTGCTAACCAGCGTGCAGTACCTACCTTCTCTTTGAGTAACAAGCCAGATCCAACCGTTGCAAATAATGGAGAGGTCATCAGCAGCGCAATGCCTTGCCAAATCGGAACTGGATAAGCGAGTGCCCAAAGCCAAAGCTGAATCCCGATAACAGAGAGAAAAATACGGAAGGCATGCCAACCAAAGTGTTGGGTTCTTAGTGAGCGTCTAATTCCAAGTGTACGCAGATAGGGCAGAATGACAAATAAGGCAATAGCGTATTGGAATAATGCGAATGTGGTGGAAGAGACACCAAAGTTGATGCTAGCAATTTGGGCGAAGCTGTTCACTATGGCGAATGCCAAGCCAGCTGTTAGCATCCAGGACGCACCTTGAACAGGATGATGATTCAATTGAAAAATTCCAGTTTGATAGAGGTGGCGGGATCATACGTCCTATTGTTTTTCGCGCCAATAAAAAAATGCCTCCCAGAGGGAGGCGACATTACCAATTCAAAGGACGTGCCTGTTATAACAGGTACAAAGAACGAGAAGCACAAACGCTGCCATGCATTTGCATAAATAATATTGCAGAACGCGTGCCAATTTTTATCTATTTGATTTTAATTGTCTTTTTATTTTAGTTCGGTTGGCTATTAGGAGAAATGCACTAACTTAGTGACAAATCGCATTAAAAGAGGGCAGAGGCAGGAGTCACTACGCTCGTTTTTCATTGCTGAGCGACGTTTGGATAGTGTGAAAATTTATCGAGTTATCTTGGGTTACACAAAAAAATGGCCAGCAAGCATGCTGGCCAATTGGACTCGCTCTTAGGACAAGAGTGAATTAGAAATCGTAACGTACGCCTAGACGTAGTGTGTCTTCACCTTGAACCACTTTCACTTTACCATCTACTACATCCTTCTTTTCATCGAGTTGGTTGATGTAGTAAGACAGGTAAGTACGGAAGTTACTGTTTAGTTTGTAGTAACCAACAAGCTCGATACCTTCAACGGTGTCGTACTTTGAACTGTTGTCTGGATCATTCTCTTGAGCTGTGTATAGAGCTGCAAGTGTCACTTTGCTTGCTACTTTGTAGCTTGCGACCAGCTCGTAAGCCGTAAAGTCTTCAGCGTCAGTCAGGGAACCTTGAGAATAAGTACCTGCTAGGTATAGGTTATCCATCGAGTAGGCGATACCACCTAGAATTTGATCTTCAGAGTTGTCTTTATTTACGTCGCCACCAGAATATGCAAGACCAAAGTCGAGGCCCATTGGTAGTGAGTACATTCCAGAGATGCCGTATTTATCTTCGTTATCGCTAGAGTTTGCTTGGTAGGTTGCTTGCAGTTGTAGCGCATCAAACGCACCACGGTATGCGAAAACGCTGTCTTGCTTATCAGAAGACGAATCGATAACTTGCTGAACACCAGAGAACTCAGTGATATCCGTCATGTCAGAGATGATGACTGCAGCCATGTCTTGACGACCTACAGAGAAAGCACCGATATCAGAGTCGACACCTGCATACATGTAGCGGTTTTTGAATTCACTCTTGCCCGTTTTTTGCTCGGCTTCGTAAACACCGAATGCAGAAAGGCCATTGCCGATGTCCGTTTTACCTTTTAGATTAAGACGAGCGCGGCTTTTATCTTCCATTGAGCCTTCAACTTCAGCACCACCTGAACCGATGAAGTCACCACGGAACTCAACGCGGCCGCCAACTTTTAATTCAGTACCGTCGTTTTTGTATACTGTTGCTGCGAATGATGGTGCTGATACCAATGCTGTAAGAATTGCAGTAGTTAGTGCTGCCTTTTTCATTTTCTTATTACCCTAGTTGTAATCGATGGGCTTTCTTGCCCGATGTGTTGATGACGCTAAGGTAAACCCTGAAAATGAAAGATAGATTTCTGTTAAGTTATGATTTGATTGCACTTTTATTGCTGGCGAGAATAAGTGCCCCTTCTTATATCTCTTATAAAAAGAAAGGTTTTATCTTTTTTGAGGTTTTTCTGCCTTCTATTGGAGACCGTGCTTTTTTCAAAAAGTTCCTGAACCTATTTTTGTTCCAAAATGTAAGTAAATATTTCATTTTGACGGGAAAGTTATTTTCAAAAGTTGGGGTTCATCAAGTATTTGTGAGCACTATCTCGTTAAAGCATTTCTTTTTGTAAGGTTTTTACGCCTGGATTTTTTTCGGATAAGTAAACGTTTGCTTTTTAGTTTTTTGCTGAGAATTTTTCACTCGGTTATCAGGAACTAATCAAATAAAGTGTCGGCAGTTGTTACACAAAGGTAAATCCATTCTGGCGGAAAAGATGCCCCAGAGGGCCTTTGTATTCCTTTCTGTGTTCATCATTTCGTTTTACGAAAGTGAATCAGAGCTGGGTCTAAAACTGACTAACCAACTAATAAGTAATGGATTTAGAAATGAATAAAAAATTATTAGCAGCGGCAATCGCAGCAGCAACTTTCGGCACTCAAGCAGTGGCAGTGGAACTTTATAATAACGATGGCACAACATTTTCGATGGGCGGCCACGTTTCTGTTAACTTAAATGGTTCAGAGCAAGGTGACACGGATGTTGGTACTAACTCTCCTCGTATCAATATCTCTGCGACACAAGATTTAGGCAATGGCTTCACCGCAGACGCACGTGGTGAATGGGCTCTAAACTACTTAGATGGCGGTGAAGAGTCGTTTAAAACTCGTCTAGGTTACTTAGGTTTAACACATGAGGTTTACGGTCGTGCAGTAGGTGGTACGCAATGGTCACCTTACTATGATGTAGCAGGCATCGCGGATATGCCAATTGCGTTTGCGAATGACTTCATTTACGACGATCACGGAAACCTAGGCACAGGTCGTGCGGATAAAATGCTGTCTTATCGAAATGGCTTTGATTTAGGCGAAGCAGGTGCGATTAACGTTGGTCTTGGATGGCAAGGCGCAAATGATGAATACACGCGTAACGACGCAGGTACTATCACTGGTGGTCTTAAATACGATGACCGCATGCAAGTTGCGCTTTCTTACGCAATCATGGGCGCGAAAATTGGCTACTCATACAACGGTGGTGACTTCCAACACCCTGCTTACACAGGTAAACACACCGCAGAATCACATGTTGTGTCTGCATCTTACGGCGCTTACGGCCAAGGTCTGTTCCTTGCCGCGGTATATGGTTCAAATGAAAATATGAACTTCAGTGTAAATGGCGACCGTTTGGCGGAAAGTGATGCGTACGAAGCGATCATCGCATACGCTCTAGCGAACAGCTTAAACTTGAGCGTTAACTACGAGATGGTTGAAGGTAAAGAGTTCAAAAATTCTAAAACAGAAACCGCTCGTGAAGAAATGGCACTGCAGGCAGAGTACAACTTCACGCCTAAATTTGTTGGTTACGCGGGTTACCAGTTTGACCTAAATGATGACCATGGTCGTGAAACTGATGACAAATGGGCGATAGGTGCTCGTTACTACCTATAATAGGATTTAGCGAGAACAATCATTCACCCTTATTGATTTAAAGCCAGCCTCGTGCTGGCTTTTTTGTCTATTTGTTTTGTAAATACCGTGATGTTTCAATTAGATGATACAAAACTCAAAACGGGGTGAATGTCTTATTTTTCACACTAGAGGATGGGATTTAGTGTCGTTAAGTCAATAGGTTAGATTATGATGAGGTTTTTGTTTTGCAGGGAAGAGCGATGAGCGTTATTCAAGTTGAAGAAAAGAAAGTAGAAGTGGGTAAAGTGCTTTGTGTTGGGCGAAATTACGTTGAACATATTCATGAGCTTGATAATGCGATACCTGAGCAAATGGTGGTATTTAATAAACCCGCGACTTCCGTATCGACGACTCTGCGTTCATTTCATCAAGAGCCTCTTCATTACGAGGCTGAAATCTGTTTTCTGATCAAAGATGGACGCTATTCAGCGGTCGGTTTGGGATTGGATCTGACCAAGCGCGGTTTGCAGTCTTCACTTAAACAACAAGGGTTGCCCTGGGAGCGTGCTAAAGCGTTTGATGGCTCCGCAGTGTTTAGTCGATTTGTCTCTTTGGATAACATTGATATTAATGATCTTAACCTAGAGCTCTTGATTAACTGCGTTCGTGTACAAAAAGGTCACGTTAACCAGATGCTCTATCCGCCGCTAACCATTTTGGATGAATTAACGAGTTACACAACACTTCAAGATGGCGATGTGGTAATGACCGGCACACCAAAAGGAGTTGGTGAGGTGCATAAAGGTGACATCTTCCTTGGACGATTAAAGTGTGGTGATGTCACCTTGTTGGAGATTGAATGGGTGGCGGACTAAAGCCAAATTCGCAGAACGAGAAATACCACCATGCTGATCACCGTCGTTAAAAGAACATTTTTAGTAAAGTACGCGATTAACGCAGCCAGCAAGGCAGCCAATAAAAATGGGTTGTGCACATTCACGCTGAGTGCTCCATCGGGAATGAAAACGATAGGCGCCCAGATCGCAGTGAGTACCGCAGGGCTGGCGTAGTTGAGCACTTTTTGTGTACGTGTCCCTAATCGCAGTGGTAGCTTGGGTTCTAAAAACAAGTAGCGGCTGGTGAAAACAAGTCCCGTCATCAGTAAAATAGACAACATGATCATTAGTGTTTCTCCTGTACTTGTTCCACAAAGTAGCCTGTAAGCATGGCTAAAATGCTCGAAATCATCAAACTTCCTTCCACTTGGTAATAGGTTAGGGCGACCGAGCTCACTAATGCCACGACAACACTCGCGAGCACCGCCATATTTTTAATAGTCGGAACTACAATTGCGATAAAAGTCGCGGCCACAGCAAATTCCAATCCCATTTCGTTCAGTTCAGGGATCAGGCTTCCCGCAATAATGCCCGTCAATGTCGCGATATTCCAAAACAGGTAAAAACTCAAACCAGCCCCAAGCGCATACCAGCGATTAAATTGTTTATCGGAATGATGACCTACAATCGCAAACAGCTCATCAGTGAGTAAGAATCCGAGTGATAACCGCCATTTAAGAGGAAGTGGTGCAATTTTACTGCGCATCGATACACTGTAGAGGAAGTGTCGAGAGGTGATAAAAAACGTTGTTAGTAACATGGTTACTAGGCCTGCCCCCGATTTAATCATCCCCATCGCGACGAGCTGCGCGGAACCTGCGAACAGAATGGCGGATAGTGCTTGTCCTTCCAAAGGGTGAAGCCCAGTATCAATCGCGAATGAGCCTGCGAGCAAACCCCAAGGCAACACCGCGATACTCAGTGGCATCATCGCAAGTGTGCCTTGCCAAAATAGCGTGGCTTTTGATTCTTCTTGTAACGGCAAAGTGTGGTCCATAGTTTCTTCTTAGTTATTCCTAAATCAGGCTACCAAGATAGCTCGGTAGTCGCATAACGCCTTGTACAATATTGCTGCTTTAGCTGTGACGGACGTATTGGCCGGGAGTGACGCCCATGGCTTTTTTAAAGTGTCGATGCAGATGGCTTTGATCATGGAAGCCACATTCTTGTGCCACATCTGAAATTTTTTGTCCCATTTTTAGTAGCTTCTTCGCCATACGTAAACGTTGCTGAATTTGATAAGCATGGGGAGGGAAGCCAAACTGTTTTTGAAACTCTCTTAGCAAATGAAAAGGGCTTAACCCAGCCAGTTTTGCGAGCTCTTCTAGCGAGACGTCCGTTTGCGGGAAGTCTTCCAAAAACTCTTTGACCAACTGTATTTGTCGCTGAGCTCTGGTTGATTCTTTGAGCGGTGCCCGGTGGGTGCTGTGTTTGCTGGCTAGTTTGATCAACGTGCCGTAAATCAAAGTTTCTCGTAGTAGTCGGTTGTCTGATTTTTCTAGCGTTTCAAACACCAATCGCAACTGATTTGCTAGTTCAGGATCATAAACCACAGGTTGAGGGAAATAGGGCAGCGCTACATTTGGTGAACCAAGCTCTTGCCCTAAGGTCTGAAACTGCTGTGGTACGGGGTACATTGCTTTGTATTCCCAACCGCCTTCTGAGGCCGAATGCCCGTTGTGTACTTCATCGGCATTAACAAGGATGATGCTGTCCTGTGGCGCGATATGATTTCCGCCTGTTCGAAAGAACTGCTGTGCTCCCTTCTCGATGACGCCAATAGTGTAACCTTCGTGGCTATGGCGTGAAAAATTCTGCTTCTCATACTTTGCATCGAGAAGTTCTAAACCGCCGAGCTCTTGAGCTATCTTGAAGGTAGCGATTTCCTTATTCTTTTCTTTCATCTTTATCCGGTCTGCTCAAGAAAATCATCTTAGAAGTGTAACGGATCCATCGTGCTTATTTTTGTACAAAATTGCTATTCGATTTTTATAAATAGGCGAATTGATTGTTATTTTTCGTCCTAGCAAACTATGATTTTTATTTTCTGAATTATCTTGGTGATTTTGGGCTGGCTGTTGTCATTTTGTTGGTATAACATTCGCCGCTTTGTTGTAGAAAAAGCGGTTCCATCATGATTGATTTATCTGTACTTCCTGTTTATCTCACCGCAGTAGTGGCTTTGTTGCTGTTACCAGGGCCCGATATGTTGCTTATCGCGAGCTCTAGTATGAGTTACGGTAAGAAGGTCGGTCTGTTTGCTAGCTTAGGCAATGCGACGTCTGGTGTTATTCTTACTTTGCTTGCTGCAATGGGAGTATCTACCCTGATTGCAATGAGCCCAATCGCCCTTAAAGTCCTTCATCTCTTAGGTGGCGCTTACTTGTTAAAAATGGGTTGGGACTGCTTACGAGCTGAGGCATCTTCGGCTCCAGAGCTTGATGGTCAAAACAAAATGGCGTCAACTTATTATCAACGTGCTTTGATGAGTAATTTGCTTAACCCTAAAGCGTTGGTATTTTTTGTGATGTTTTTGCCGCAGTTTGTCTCAAGCAATATTACAGCGTCTTCTGGTGAGCAGATGCTAGCACTAGGGTTATTGTTAAACGTCCTTGGCTTGTCATTCAATTTATTACTTGTTGGGCTGGCAGGCACATTGGGTAAGGGGCTGCTCGAGAACGAAAAATTCCGCACGTATCAACATAAACTAATGGGTTTAGTGTTCGTTATTCTCGCGTTGTGGATGCTGAGCAGTTTCGCCTTATAAAGTTATCATATTCCATCAGAAAGCCAGCAATTGCTGGCTTTTTGTTTTAGGATATTGGTGTTTCCTAAGGAGAGGATGTATGAAGCTTGAATTTTGTTTAAATCCAGATCAAACAGACCTTGATTCTGTTCGTGAAGGTATTCGATCTTATAACCGAATGCACTTGCCTGAAGGGGAGGTGCATGCTGTGGGATGTTTTGCTAAAGATGAGAATGGCAAGATCATGGGTGGTCTGACTGGCGAAATGTTTAAAAACACGGTGTTTGTTGAGTTTTTGTGGGTAGATGCTGAAAGTCGAACCTCCGGTCTCGGTAGCCAGTTAATGGCGATGTTAGAACAAAAAGTAAAGCCTCACGGGGTTACCCATGTTTATTTGGATACTTACAGTTTCCAAGCTCTTGATTTTTATCTTAAATTAGGTTTTGAAAAAGTAGGGCAGTACTCAGGCTATCCTGCAGAGGGCATCCACAAGTACTTTCTGCAAAAAGAAATTGTAGGCTAGAGATAAATCGCATTTAACTTGTATTGCTCTAGTAAAAAATCAAAAAAGAGGCGCGAATTTGCGCCTCTTATTGTATCAGGTGTCTCTACTTCTCTTTGACTTACAAACTTGTCTGATGCGCGTCAATAAGTTCGTTCATCTTCGCCTCTGCCGCTTGCTGTGCTTGTGCGTAGCTCATATCCGCAGGGAAGAGGTTGATGACTTCGTAGTAACATTTTAGTTTTGGCTCAGTACCAGATGGACGAACAATCACGCGAGATTGATCTTCTAGGTGATAAATCAATACGTCACTTGCTGGTAAGTCAATGGATTCTTCAGAGCCGTCGTCAAACATGCGAACCGATGTTTTTAGATCTTCGGTTACTGCAACTTTTTTACCAGCAATCTCTGTTGGTGGATTTGCTCGGAGTTTGTCGCCGATTGGTGGAGAGTTCGGGTCGAGAGCGATGCTGCGCTGCGCGTTAAAGTAGAAACCGTGCTCGCGGTACAGTTCTTCCAGTTTATCCCATAGTGTTTTGCCTTGAGCTTTAAGTTTACCTGTTAGCTGAGCAAATGCGACGATTGCAGATAAACCATCTTTATCCCACACCTTGTTACCCACGGTATAACCGAGCGCTTCTTCATAAGCAAACAAGAATGGATTGGCTTCTGTCTCTTGCTCCATTGCAACGTTCGTGAGCCATTTGAAGCCTGTTAACGTTTGGTAGTATTGGGCGCCATGCGCTTTGGCAATGCTACTCAGCATTCTTGATGATACGATGGTGTTGCCAACCAGAGCGTTAGGTTGCTGTTCTAGCAAGTAATCGCCAAACAGTGACCCCACTTGGTCGCCGGTTAACATTTGGTATTCGCCATCTGGGCGTTTGACCGCCACTGCAAAACGGTCGGCATCTGGATCGTTAGCACAAGCGATATCAGCATCTACGGACTTACCTAACGCCATCACCATATCCATTGCACCGGCTTCTTCAGGGTTTGGGAAGTTGACGGTTGGGAAGCTGCCATCAGGTTCGCGCTGTTCCTTAACACTTGCCACTTTTTTGAAGCCAGCGTCTGCGAGGAGCGTTTCCGCCATATTCGCCCCAACGCCATGCATCGCAGTGTAAGCGATAGAAATATCGGTGTTGTTGTCAGGAGTAAGCAGCGCGTTTTCGTTCATCGTTTTACGGTAAGTTTGGTAGTAGTCGTCTTCCAACCAAACTAACAAACCGTGCTGTTTTGCATCATCGAGAGACATTAAAGGTAATGGCTTCGTTGTTGCGTCATCAATTTTCGCTGCGATTCCAGAGTCGTGTGGAGGAATGATTTGTGCGCCATTCTCCCAATATACTTTAAAGCCATTGTACTCTGGTGGATTGTGGCTAGCGGTAACAACAACAGCGGCTGCAGCATTCAATGTACGGACACCAAATGCAACAATTGGGGTTGCTGCAACGTCATACGTTAGGTAAACCTTGATGCCAAGGGCAGTCAGTACGGAAGCGGTATCATGCGCGAATTGTTTCGAATCAGGACGACCGTCGTAGCCAATAACGACACCACGACTTGCGGCATCTTTGACTTGCTCTAGCAAATAGTTTCCTAGGCCAGTGGCTGTCTCTTGGATCACCAAACGGTTCATTCGGTTTGGACCTGCGCCCACTTTGCCGCGTAACCCTGCTGTACCAAAGGCAAGGCGCGATCCAAAGCGATCAGTAAGCTCTTGTTCATTATTTGTATCGACGAGGTGTTGTAGCTCTTCGCGAGTCTTAGGATCAGGGTCTCGTTCTAGCCATTGAGTAATTAGTGCTGTCATATCAATCATTCCTTAGTAGGGGGCGCCTACTTTCTTGGACACTTCGTTTTGTAAGTATCTCAATGTTTTCTTTTAAATTAATGTAAATGGTTCTCAATTACATTTCAAAGAGGGCAATCGATAAACCGAATTAATTTTTCTTATCCGAACAAAATTTAATCATATTTAATTTCTTGAAGAACCTTGGAACTATAACTAGCCTTTTAACATAAATATAACAAACCGTGTCGAAATCGTAGTTTTTGTGATTTTTCGTAAAGTTGTTCGATATTTGCATCGGGACGCAAGGAAGCTCGCGCAAGCGTAGCGGCTGAGCAGAGGAGAGATCTTTTGAAAAGATTAACGACTACTCTAGCCTTATCACTGAATGTGATTTTAATCACATTCTCCTCTTTCAGTTGGTCAAAGGAAAGTGACTACAACATGACCAAAGGGGTCACAGCGATAAGTGGGCAAGTGTATGAATTACATATGCTGATTTTCTATATCTGCTGCGTAATTGCTTTGATTGTATTTGGTGTCATGTTCTATTCCATCTTTCGTCATCGCAAGTCAAAAGGAGCAGTTGCCGCACATTTCCACGAAAGTACAAAAGTGGAAATTATTTGGACAGTCATACCTATCATCATTCTTGTCGCCATGGCGATTCCCGCAACGAAAACTTTAGTCGCAATGGAAGACACAAGCCAATCAGATATCACGGTCAAGATCACAGGCTCGCAATGGAAATGGCATTACAGCTATTTTGGTGAAGATGTTGAGTTCTTCAGTTTGCTTGCCACCAGCCAAAAGCAAATTGATGGTATCGAAACAAAAGGCGCGCATTATCTATTGGAAGTAGACAACCCTTTGGTGTTGCCTGTGAATCGTAAAGTGCGTTTTTTGATGACTTCTGATGATGTCATTCACTCATGGTGGGTGCCGGATTTTGCTGTCAAGAAAGACACCATCCCTGGTTTTATTAATGAAGCATGGACAAGAATTGATGAGCCAGGCGTATATCGCGGCCAATGTGCGGAGCTATGTGGTCGTGCTCACGGGTTCATGCCGGTGGTGGTGCATGCGATGGAAGAAGAAAAGTTTGATGAATGGTTAGCGAGTAAGAAGGAAGAAATCGCACTTCAAAAAGCCGCGGCACAAGAAGCGCTCTCTCAAGACTTATCCATGGATGAGTTGATGTCGCAGGGCGAATCTATATACACGGCGCGTTGTGCTGTGTGCCATCAGGCAAATGGTGAGGGGATTCCGGGTGCATTTCCCGCGATTAAAGGCAGCCCTATCGCAACAGGCCCAATTTCAGAGCACATTGATGTGATTGTGAATGGCCGTCCGGGCACTGCAATGCAGTCTTTTTCGAACCAGTTAAGTGACAAAGAAATTGCTGCGGTCATTACATATCAGCGAAATGCATGGGGCAACGACACTGGCGATACGGTGCAAGCATCCGATGTGAATGCCTTTAAGGCACAAGGCAGTGCTAAGGAGGAAATATGAGTAAGCCAATAGATAAGGCAGTGAAGTCTGCACCAGCGGAAGCCAGTGCAAACAGTACCATTGCGATTGATGATCACCATGCTCCCCAAGGTATCGCTCGTTGGTTGTATTCCACAAACCATAAAGACATTGGCACCCTGTACCTTTGGTTTAGTTTCGCGATGTTTCTGACTGGTGGGGCGATGGCGATGGTCATTCGTGCCGAACTATTCCAGCCTGGACTTCAGCTGGTTGATCCACAGTTTTTTAATCAAATGACTACGGTACACGGTTTGGTGATGGTGTTTGGTGCTGTGATGCCAGCATTTACGGGCCTTGCTAACTGGATGATTCCAATGATGATCGGTGCTCCAGATATGGCGCTACCTCGTATGAACAACTTGAGCTTTTGGATTCTACCTTTTGCATTTCTTATTTTATTGAGCTCGTTGTTTTTACCTGGCGGCGGCCCCGATTTTGGCTGGACGTTCTATGCTCCGCTGTCCACGACTTATGGTCCAGATAGCACCGCGCTGTTTGTATTCTCTGTTCACATCATGGGTATCAGCTCCATTATGGGCGCGATAAACGTTATCGTGACGATAGTAAATATGCGAGTTCCGGGAATGACTTGGTTCAAGTTACCAATGTTTGTTTGGACTTGGTTAATCACCGCTTTCTTGTTGATCGCGGTTATGCCGGTATTAGCGGGTGCGGTGACGATGGTTCTTACCGACAAATACTTCGGGACTAGCTTCTTTGATGCTGCTGGTGGCGGTGACCCAGTGATGTTCCAACACATCTTTTGGTTCTTTGGTCACCCAGAAGTGTACATCATGATTTTACCGTCGTTTGGCATCATTTCTGCCATCCTTCCTGCTTTCAGTGGCAAGAAGCTGTTTGGTTATCATTCGATGGTTTACGCGACGTGCAGCATTGCGTTGTTGTCTTTCCTTGTGTGGGCGCATCACATGTTTACAACGGGGATGCCAGTTTTTGCAGAGCTTTTCTTTATGTATTGCACCATGCTGATTGCGGTACCAACCGGGGTGAAAGTCTTTAACTGGGTCGCCACCATGTGGCGTGGGGCTCTGACATTTGAAACGCCAATGTTGTTTGCCATTGCCTTTATTGTGCTCTTTACGATTGGCGGTTTCTCAGGGTTGATGCTGGCGATTGTGCCGGCGGATTTCCAATATCATGACACTTACTTCGTGGTTGCGCATTTCCACTATGTGTTGGTATCTGGTGCTGTATTCTCGATTATGGCGGCAGCGTACTATTGGCTACCTAAGTGGACAGGCAATATGTACGACCACAAGCTGAGTTTGTGGCATTTCTGGTGCTCGATTATTTCAGTTAATGTTTTGTTTTTCCCGATGCACTTTCTAGGTTTAGCGGGTATGCCAAGACGTATCCCGGATTACGCTATTCAGTTTGCTGATGTCAATCAAATCGTCTCCATTGGTGGATTTGCGTTTGGGTTGTCACAATTGATCTTTTTATGGGTGGTGATTAAGTGTATTCGTGGCGGTGAAAAGGCCGCTGCAAAACCGTGGGAACGTGCGGAAGGCTTAGAGTGGACAGTGCCAAGCCCAGCGCCCCATCATACGTTTACTACGCCGCCTAAAGTCGATTAGAAACGAATAGGGTGAGTGAGATGAAACCGAATCCATCAAACAAAAAGCTCACAGTGAAGTTGCTTTTAGCGACCCTTTTGATGTTCGGGTTTGGCTACGCACTTGTCCCATTGTATGACGTAATGTGCGACGCACTGGGTATCAATGGAAAAACAAGTGAAGTGGCCGCCATTCAACCAACTGGTATGCAGCCAGATATGAGCCGAACCATTCGCGTGGAGTTTATGGCGCATGTAAGCTCCGATATGCCTTGGGAGTTTAAACCCAAAGTGATTTCGATGGACGTTCATCCCGGAGAAGTCGTGCAAACCGAATACCTTGCATTTAATGAAAGCGGGCAGAAGTTGGTAGGGCAAGCAGTTCCCTCTGTTTCTCCCGGGAATGGTGCCGCTTATTTCAATAAGATTGAGTGCTTTTGTTTTAACCAACAGCCTTTGGATGGCAAACAACAAGCTCAAATGCCGTTGATTTTTTATATCGAACCGGACTTACCGAAGTCGATACACACGTTAACGCTGTCTTACACACTCTATAAACTTCCCCCTCCTACAGGTTCTTAGCCACTCAAGGAGAGAGATACAGACCAAGGCTGGTCAGTAAGGAGAGAAATTATGAGTAACAAGCCAGGAACATATTATGTTCCCGCTCAAAGTAGCTGGCCGATCATCGGTGCATTTGCTCTATTTTTAGTTGCCGTTGGTGCAGGAATGACCGTTCAGGGGACACAAAGTGAAGGGGCTGTGGGAACCATTGGTAGCATTGTGCTAGCGGTAGGTTTTCTGTTCTTGCTTTACATGTTGGCGGGCTGGTTTAGTAATGTGATTACTGAGTCACTGAGTGGAAAGTACAGCTCGCAAATTACTCGTTCTTTTCGCCAAGGGATGAGCTGGTTCATCTTCTCTGAAGTGATGTTTTTTGGTGCCTTTTTTGGTGCGTTATTTTACGCCAGGATGATTTCTGTGCCTTGGTTAGGTGGGGCAGATAACAACTTCATGACCAACGAGGTCTTGTGGCCAACCTTCGAAGCGATGTGGCCACTCACACTGACTCCGGGTGGAGAAACAACACAAGCTATGCCGTGGCAGGGCATTCCCCTTACTAATACTATTTTGCTGTTATTGTCGTCGATTACACTGCATATGGCGCACATAAGCCTTGAAAAAGACAAAAGAACGGCACTGATTGTTTGGTTGGAAATCACCATCGTGCTTGCGGGCTTTTTCCTATATTACCAAGCGGTCGAGTACGCTCATGCTTATCAAGAAATGGGGCTTACGTTGCAATCTGGTATCTACGGAAACACCTTCTTTATGCTGACGGGTTTTCACGGTTTGCACGTTTGTCTTGGGACGATTTTCTTAATCGTATTATTGCTCCGAATCGCTAAAGATCATTTTTCGTCTAAGAACCATTTTGCCTTCCAAGCTGGTAGTTGGTATTGGCATTTTGTGGATGTGGTTTGGTTATGTCTGTTTGTGTTTGTGTACGTGCTGTAGGTGCATTGGGCGATTAGTAAGGACGGGGATTCGGAGCCAACCAGCCTGAACTGAGCGCAATAAGTAGAAGGATAACTACTAAAGCGGAGAACATGACTCGACGACCTAAGTAATGACTCATAGGTTTGTCTCTTTTTTCGGGATTATCTGGGTCTTCACGAACCATTTCGATAAGCGCTTTTGCGAGGTTGAAGATAATGAAAAGCAGCAAAAGGACAAGCGTCAGTTTGAATAGAAATACGGTGGACATAGCACCTCCGGTTTCATCGTTGTTGTTATCGAGACAATTATGTCTATCGAAACGGTTTTGGGTTGCAGTTGGTTTAACTGTGGTTGTGTTTTCTCTTTTGGTCAAACTGGGTTTTTGGCAGCTTGAGAGAGGGCAAGAAAAACAGGCTTTGGAACAAGCCATTCTTGCGCGAGCGGATAGTGCGTACCAAGCATTAGGCGAAGTTCTTGAAGAAAACGATTGGAGAGAAGGCAGCATTCTCGGGAAAAAAGTGGAAGCTAATGTTGTTCCTCAGGCGTTTCCCGTGATTTTACTGGATAACCAAACGCATCAGGGCAATGTGGGCTATTTAGCATTTCAGATTGTCTCTATGAGTGATGAATCAGGAACCTATGCATTATTAGAGCTTGGTTTTGTGGAGGGAATAGCAGATCGTTCAATATTACCAACCGTCACAACACTCGAAGTGTCGACCTTTATCTCGGGACGTCTGTACCGAAAATCTGCTAACCCGTTGAGCTCTGAATTAATGCCAGAAGTTGGCGATGCCATTCGTGTGCAGAACCTTAATATCGTGCATCTGAATCAGCTACTTAATATTGAACTTATGCCCGCAGTCTTGCAGCCAGACAATCTAAAAAATTGGCCTTACGACTTTCCTTGGAACCCATTGCCGCTCAACAGCGCCAAGCATTTCGGTTATTCGATTCAGTGGTTTTCGATGGCGGGCGTTTTCTTGTTATTGACCTTAATTGTTTTTGTTCGTTGGCAAAGAAAGTTGCGTCACATGGAGGTGAAGCATGACATCTAAAGTAACCAAAGGGCGGCTAATGTTGATTGCGTTGGTGTGTACGTTTGCGCTTCCTGCCGTCATCGCTAAGGTCATTCTCACCCAAGGGTGGTATCAAAGCGGTGTGACCAATAGAGGTGTGTTGGTTGAACCATACACAACGTTAGAGCTACTTGGTCAAGAGTCACCACTCAAGGAGCACAGGTGGCAACTCGCTTATGTTTTACCTAATGAGTGCACAGAACAATGCAGGCAGCAGCTTTACCTGCTTCAGCAAAGCCATGTCGCTTTAGGAAAATATCAAGAGCGTGTGGTGCCGGTGCTTTGGCAGACAGAGTTGTCCGGTACCGTAGATATATCGATGACGACAATGCAAATGAATCAATCGGTTACCGCCAAAGTGAAACCCGGACAAATGTTAATCGTTGATCCTCTGGGGCAATTGGTGATGTCTTACTCGCCAAAACCGAATGAAGATTTAGTCTCGTTCAACAAAGGTATGTTGGCGGATTTACGCAAGCTCTTAAAATTGTCACGAGTTGGTTAGAAAGGGGCGTATATGAAGTTAATTCAGTTGGTTAAATTCAGTTTGCTCCTAACTTTCGTGGTGATCATGTTAGGCGCGTATACTCGCCTTTCTGATGCAGGGTTAGGTTGCCCTGATTGGCCCGGCTGCTACGGGCACCTTGGTGTGCCTCATCAAGAAGAAGACGTAATACGTGCCAATCTTAATTTCCCTGAACGGGCAGTCGAGCATGAGAAAGCATGGCTTGAAATGATTCATCGCTATTTTGCAGGAACGTTGGGTTTGGTCATTTTTGCCATGACAGTGATATCAATGAGGTCTGAGCGCGTGAATCCTACTATTCCGATGCTGCTCAGTGTACTGGTGGTCGGGCAAGCACTTTTGGGGATGTGGACCGTGACGCTCAAATTAATGCCAGTCATCGTAATGCTTCATCTGCTTGGTGGATTTACTTTACTGGTTCTGCAGGCGATTTTTTACTGCCAGTTAAAAGCGCAAAATAATCTCTATTTCTCTCCATCTTCCAGCTCGCTGCGAGGCTTCTCATTATTGGTTTTTCTGGTTGTTTTTATGCAGGTGCTGCTAGGAGGGTGGACTTCGTCAAACTATGCCGCGCTCATGTGCACCTCACTGCCGATTTGTGAGGGAGATTGGATGAGTCATCTCTCATGGAAAGAGGCGTTTTCTTTCTGGCAAACCGGATTCGAGAATTACGAGTTTGGTGTATTAGAGTATCCCGCAAGAATGACCATACATGTTACGCATCGCCTCGGTGCGATTGTCACCGCCACTGTCGTATTGGCTTATAGCATTATGCTCATGAGGCAAGATTCCCATCATTCACAGCGCATTGGAGGATGGTTACTACTCACTTTAGCGTGTCAAATTATGTTGGGCGTGAGCAACGTTGTATTCCAACTTCCTATTTATGTCGCCGTAGCACATAACTTGGGTGCCGCCATTATGTTGAGTCTTGTTTGTGTGAGTCAGTTTTATTTGTGGCAGGGCAAAAAAGCTTGGAGTTACACCGCGAAAGGAGTTCGCTATGAGTAAAGAAATCGCACTGTCGTTAAATGAGCGAAAGCGACTAAGTTTCGTTTATTTGAAGTTAACGAAGCCTAAAGTAGTCGCATTAATGCTGGTGACGGCAGTTGTCGGGATGAGTTTAGCGCCTGTTACTGAGTTTCCTTGGTTGCAGGCGGCGGTTGGCCTAACAGGCATTGGTTTGATGGCAGGCTCCGCGGCAGCGTTTAATCACCTGATTGACCGCCGCATTGATGCGAGAATGGCTCGCACACACAAACGTCCGTTGCCATCGGGTGAAGCTAAGCCGTTATCGGTGATAACCTTTGCGACGGCTTTAGGCGTCATAGGATTTGTTCTTTTGTATGCGCTGGTTAACCCACTGACGGCATGGCTGACTTTGATGAGTTTAGTCGGCTATGCGATGGTGTACACCATGTACCTCAAACGCGCTACTCCGCAAAATATCGTAATTGCAGGTATTGCGGGTGCGATGCCACCTCTTCTCGGTTGGACTGCCGTAACAGGGCAGTTGCATGCGAATGCTTGGCTGCTTGTGATGATCATTTTTATCTGGACGCCACCACACTTTTGGGCACTCGCAATTCATCGCGTAGAGGACTATCGTAAGGTGGATATTCCAATGTTGCCAGTGACACATGGTATCGAGTACACCAAAACTTCCATTCTGTTGTATACAGTATTGTTGACGTTGGTTTGTGTGCTGCCGGTGTTGGTTGGAATGGTCGGCGTAGTTTATCTTTTTGCCTCGTTACTACTTAACGCTGGCTTTATGTACCATGCATGGAAGCTAAAATACGCGCCAGAGCCCAATACCGCGATGGAGGCGTTTAAATTTTCTATCTATCACCTTTTTGCGTTGTTCATTGCATTGCTTTCGGATCACTATATTGGTTTGTAGCCTCTCTTTAAACAGAAAACGCCGCGTGGTTCGCGGCGTTTTTGGTTTTGATAGTTGGGCTTTAATGCAAAGTTTCTAGAGTTATTGAATCTCTAACAATTCAACATCAAAGATCAAAACACTTGCTGGTGGAATTGGGCCTGAGCCACTTTTGCCATAACCGAGCGTGCTTGGTACGAAAAGGCGGATTTTTTCACCTTCGACCATGTATTGTAGGCCTTCTTGCCAGCCTTTAATGACTTGGTTAAGACCAAACGAAATTGGCTCACCGCGATTAACGGAGCTATCAAACACAGTGCCATCAATCAACGTGCCGTGGTAGTGCACTTTGACTTTGCTTGTCGCGGTTGGGTGAACCTCACCTTCGCCTTTTTCAAGAACAATATATTGAAGACCACTTTCTGTTGTAATGACGCCTTCTTTCTTCGCATTCTCGAGCAAGAATGCTTGGCCTTTCGCAAAGTTTTCATCCGCTACTTTATGGTTTGTCCAAGTACGGTAAATGAAAAAGCCCGCCAGAATGAAAATAATGAGAGGAAACAAAAATTTAGACACGTAAGCTCCTTGTCTATTTAGGTTGTTTTAGCAAATAGTTAATGGTTTCTGCCATGGCTTCGACGCTGTCATGACCACTAGTAATGACTTGGTATTTTCCATTAACGATAAAGGCTGGAACGGAGTTAATTTGGCCGCGAGTCGTGATCGCTTCTGCCTTAGTGATGTACTCAAACAGCGTTTTTTGCTGTGCTTCATCTAAATGGTAAGGGCTGATAAGGTTGCGAGACTCAAAGGCTTTCTCTACGGCGATTTGACGTTCCTCAGCAGTTGCATCAGGACCCATTTGTACGGCAGCAAAAAGATCCGCCATAAATGCTTTGTCAGGTGTCGACTCTAGTTGCATGACTGCAGTGTAGAAGATGATGGCGCTTACTTGTGCACTCTCATTGAAAGTTACATGCATTTTTTCAACGCTTTGCTCAGTTAGCGATTCGATTTGAGGGACAAACTCTTCCATTGAACGGCAGTGGCCGCAAGTTAGGGCAAAAGCTTCTGTCAATGGCGCCAAATCATATTCTTGAAGAGATACAGGCAAAACTTTGTATTGCTTGCCTTGCTGAGGCTGAGTGTTGCCGCTATCGCATGCCGACAAAGCCATCATGGCGGCAATCACAGCAAAGCCTTTCGATATGGTTTTTAACATAATAATGCTCTAAGTAAGAAATTTGCGTTAGTTTATCGGTTAACGATAGTGACTAAAACCATTAAATAACAATAAAGTGAGACGATTGGTAACAGACTTTTCCTGATGTGTAGGCTGCAGGGAGGTATTTTGGCATCGCTTTTTATTTGAGAGAGACTTGATATTGATTCTAGTGGCATGAACGCTGCATATACAAACCAATCGGTGGATAAAAGCGCTAAAGATTTGGCGTGTTTTGTCGACACAATGGACAAGAGTTTTTCTACGTTGGTAATGGTATGAAGCAGTGGTTTTTAATTGTTTGCGGCATTCTGACTGGGTGCAGTAGCCTTGATCAAGACATGGTTCCTGGCGGGAACATTTTAGATACAGCTCCTAAAACAAACACCGAGCTGAGACATCCTGAGTGGGGCTATCCGAGCGCCTCCAGTGTGGCTTCTTCACCTCGCACGTATCAGACTGAGAGGGCATCAGTAAAAAAGTCGCAAAATGTGACCTCTCTGGAAATGTTTCTGAACAGGCACAATATTCCTCATGAGACACTCAGTGGCGGTCACTTAATGATACGTTTGAAAGAGCAAGTGCATTTTCAAACTGGCTCTGCTCAGTTATCAGCGCAATCTCAAGACTGGATTCGAAACATTGGTCACTATCTAGCAGGAAGAACGGATGTGGATGTCGTGATCGATGGCCATGCCGATAGCACGGGAGCTGCCAGCTTTAATGACACGTTGTCAGAAAAGCGAGCTCGTGAAGTGGAAAAGCAACTGCTGGCGACGAGTATTCCTCGTCAACGCGTATTTTCTAGAGGTTTTGGCGAGTATGTGCCGCAGTGCAGTAATTCGACAGCCAGTGGCAAAGCTTGTAATCGACGCGTAGAGCTAACGCTGATCGTTGATGAGTAAGGCGATGGTTGGTCGATAAACTACGTCGTGTTGTTTTCACTAAGCCCTTATGTGTTTACTGGCGTTTCCGTCTGGGAATGAGCAAGAAGAGTGAACCCAAAGGCTAGGCATAGCAACGAGCAGCTAGACTGAATAGAAAAGAGGCACCTGTATGGTGCCTCTTTTACATCCGCCAATGTTCATAGGGGGAACTTAGGCAAATTCTTTTTCAACGTAAGCGACGATGTCAGATGACTCGTATAGCCACTGTGTTTCGCCATCTTTTTCGATACGCAGGCAAGGGACTTTAATTCGTCCACCACCTTGCTCTAGTTCAGCTCGATGAGTCGGGTTATTTTTTGCATCACGTAGCTCAATGTTCACTGATTGACGCTTCATTGCACGGCGGACTTTTACGCAAAAAGGGCAAGCTTCAAATTGGTAAAGTGCGTATTGCTTTGCTTTTTCATCAATACGTTGTTGTTCTTCTGCACTGCGTTTAATACCACGAGGTGAGAACACGGCGTTCAGCAATAAGATAACCTTGCCTAAAATCCAACGGATAAACTTCATAATGATCCCTTGATGTTCATTGGGTAATTGTCCTTTAAAAATGCAATAATGATGCTTGTTGCATTGAGCGTGAAGTCTATCAGTTGTTTGAAATGGATAAAACCATGTATTTTATGCGGAAAATAAGCGTTTTAACCTGCCCCAAAAACCGCTAGTCGAAGCTGGACTGGCTTCTCTACCTAGATAAAAGCTTTGCATCAGTTCGGTTCTGAATGCATCAACATCCATGCGTTTTACAACAAGCTCGTGTTGCAATGTATTCTGAGTTTGCTCGGCATGATCGTGCGCCAAGCTAAAGTCCATATTCAAATAGCCTTGAGTATAAAGCCAAAGGTGAGTTATCAAGATAAGGTCTTCTGCGGACTGGTTAGTGAACTTATCCGCGTGCTCATCACCCAAGGAGTCAGTCAGCACTTGCTGCATTTGCTGGGCAGAATGCGCATGTTGCTCATAGTTAGCGCTGGCTTCGTTAGCGCTGGCTTCAATATGCGACTTAGTCAAAAGACCAAGCAGGTGAAGAGTAGGCGCCGTGGCGGGTTTGTTCTCACAAACTTTTGTAAACAGTTGTGACTGTTCTTTTAACCAACGTCGCTTTGCCGCTTTATGTTCTTTAACGAAGGGAATTTCTTTGAATCCCATCTCTTGACTCAGTTCATTAAGAGACGTCATGGCTTTTTAGTTCCTTCACCGTTACTTCGACGTGTTGATCGTTGATATCAACAAAAATAGAGCTGCCGGTAATCATAACAGAAAGGCTAGTGCCTCGGTCAAGGTGCTGACAAATCAAGTCGATAGCGTCGTAGTCAAAGCTTTCTACGTTGACGGGAAGCATTGAGAACTTTCCTGACATTTTATCCCACCATACCGTCGCTTTAGTGTTATAAGTGTAGACTTTCACGTGTTTTGCTAGGCGAGAGGCTTTCTTAATTCTTTCTGGTTCTGGTTCGCCAATTTCAATCCAGTGAGTAATGCTTTGATCATCGCCAACATGCCATAAATCAGGCTCTTCAATTGTAGAAAGCCCTTTCGTAAACTCTAAATTACTTTGAGCGTTTAAGCAGTAAGCTAAAACACGAGCCAGCATTCGTTGAGGTTTTTCTGAAGGGTGAAGGGCGATAGTTAGATTTTTAGAATCGTAATAGTCGTTATTCATATCGGAAATGGCGATACGAAATTTATAAATAGTCGGTTTAAGAGCCATGGATTTATATCGTTTTTGTTGGCAAAAATAAGTTATAGACAAAAAAATAGCCAGCTTTAGAAGCTGGCTATCGTATCAAATTCTTTAAGAATTAAAGTACTTTGATTTGCTCTGCTTGAGGGCCTTTTTGACCTTGAGAGATAACAAATTCTACTTTCTGGCCTTCAACTAGAGTACGGAAGCCGTCACCAGTGATTGCAGAGAAGTGAGCAAATACGTCAGGACCGTTTTCTTGTTGAATGAAACCGAAGCCTTTAGTTTCGTTGAACCACTTAACTGTGCCAGTAGCTGTGTTAGACATGTCTATTTCCTAAATATCTAAATAATGTAATCTTTCGCCTCAACGGCGCTTATAGCGTGGAAAAATAAATTGCTATTGCGTACCACAGGACGACGGGTTACAAGTAATCCAACGAAATGTGAAAACAAAGAACTTTCTTTCTAGCCGTGTTTGAGTCTAGGTTAATTCCACGAAGAGTCAACATATATTAGTGCTTTATGGACAAATATTTGTATTTAGTCACTATTTAACCAGCATGTTTTTGATTAAATTTCAAATAAATGACGGTGATGTGAAGTTTTTCAGCATAAAATTCAACTAAATCTATAAATTTGACTTATTTATATAATTATTGTCCAATCTGGTTCGACCATTAAGGAGGATTTATGGCAAAACCTAAAACCAGTCCTCAGCCGAATGAGTTACAACACGAGACCGATTTCGGCAGAGGTGAAATCAAGGACAATGCGTTAAAAGCGGTTGTCACCAGTCAATTGTTCAGAACACGAGTCGTAAAAGCGAAAAAAGGTAAAGGCAGCTTCAGTCGGAAAATGAAGCATAGAGGCAAAGAGCCCTATTCAAAGTTCTCCCCGATGTGGATTTTGAATAGGGCTTTTTTATTGATGCTGCTTTTTATCAACCTATTCAAATTCAATGGTTTAGTGTTAGTTAAATCACTCTTATCTCACCTTATACTGGCTAGCTTTCTTCTTAAAACTAGACGCTGAAAAGTACCAAATAAGTACTAAAACCTACTAAGTTAGATTCATATCAATAGGAGCCACTTCCTGTCCGACACCGCTCTGCTATATCTTTAGATCAGACAAAACAGCCGAGATTATGGTTTAAAAAGACTGGTGAGAAGTAGGTATGTCATCGACGAGTTATGGTACTTATGGTTGCAAGTGTACAAAAGCGTGTGCTTCTTTGTTACTACTATGGCTGTCTATTTGCCCGATGACGTATGCGCACAAGTCAGAGTCTCATTCTTTAATAGTTGCTAACTCCAAAGCTTGGAAGCCATTCTCTTACCTTAGCCCAGACGGTGAACCCAAAGGCATTTTGATCGACTTCTGGAAAGCGTATGCGGCGGACAACCAAATTGATGTTCAGTTTCTGCTTCTTGATTGGGAGGCTTCTTTACAGGCCGTAAAAGAGGGGCGTGCTGACTTTCACGCGGGATTGGTTTACTCATCGGAAAGAGCCGATTACTTGGATTTTGGCGCAGTTATCATGCCCATTCAAACTAAATTATATGTCAATCAAGACGTGCTTTCGATTGATGTCAAAAGTGTTTTAGCTGGTGAAATGACGTTGCCAATTGGTGTCGTTAAAGGAAGTTACGAGTCTGAGTTTATTAAGACGAATTATCCTAATGCGCCTATTGCAGAGTACATTAATAACGACACGATGATACAGGCCGCTGTCGATAAGAAGGTGCTGTATTTCGTCGCGGACCTTCAAGTAGCTAACTTTTATATGGCAACTATGCCGGGAGCAGGCATGTTTGTTCCTGTAATAAATTTATATAGTAAAGACCTTCGGATTGCAGCAGGGTTGCATAGTTCTGCTTCCATTTTGGATGTCTCTCGAGCGTTTGAAAAAGTTATCGATACAGATCGAGAAAGGATCCTCAATCGCTGGAGTGTGGTGAAAACGGTCTATCCTCTTTATCTCCTACCTATTGCGATTTTCGTTATGGCGGTCGCGACGCTGTATCATATCTTCGCACTCAAACGCATGGTTGCGCTGCGCACAAGACAATTGACGATTGCTAACCAGCAATTGCTGGAGATGACGTTAACGGATTCCCTAACAAAACTCTACAACCGTAGACACTTGATTGAACAATTGGCGCTCTTGAATCACTTGCAGCGAAGCTTGACGGTAATGGTATTTGATATTGATGATTTTAAATCAATTAATGACCAATACGGTCATCTTGTCGGAGATAGAGCGATAGTGGCCGTGGCTGAAACAGCAAAATCAATGACTGATGAACGTATGACATTGGCGAGAATTGGCGGAGAAGAGTTCGCACTCGTGACGGCATCGCTCTCTGAGCGAGAAGCGCGCAACTTTGCTCAAATGCTCTGCAAAGCCGTGTACGAACAACCTATTATCCTTGGTGGGCAAGCGATTCATTTGAGCATTAGCTTAGGCTGCGCATACTACCCTGAATTTACTCATATCGTGAATTTACAAGACGCTGATCAACTGATGTATCAAGGTAAGTCTGAAGGTAAAAATCGCGCGGTGTTTCAAGTCATAACAGACAGCCAGTTTCAACCTGAGCTTCGTCAAGTCCCTTAGCATTTTTGAGTCACCAATCGCTATTTCTAAATCCTCACTTGCTATACTCAATTGAATTTAAAATTATTATACCCGTTTCGATTCAAATTCTAGGTCGTGTCGGTACAAAGGGAAGGTATGTATAAAACGTTTTGTGTTCTCGCTTGTGTACTTCTCTCTTCTTTTTCTTACGCTGAGAGCGCTTTCGATATAGTCCAAAAGTCTGATCAAGCGATGCGCGGAAAATCCAGTTATAGCGAAGCCACCATGAAAATTGTTCGCCCTGACTGGTCACGTTCAATGACCATGAAGAGTTGGACGAAAGGTACGGAATTATCTTTGGTCTTGGTGACTGCTCCGGCGAAAGATAAAGGTAGCGCCTCGTTAAAACGTCATAGAGAAATGTGGAATTGGGTGCCGAGTATCGAGCGAGTGATTAAAATTGCGCCATCCATGCTCAGTCAGTCTTGGATGGGATCAGACTTCACGAATGATGATTTAATTAACCAATCTTCTATTGTTGTCGATTATCAACATCAACTGCTTCAAAGTGAAACCTTTGATGGTGACAAAGTTTGGGTAGTTGATGCACTTGCCAAGCCTGACGCCCCAGTGGTTTGGAGCAAAGTCAGACTGTGGATCTCTCAAACGAGCTTTTTACAGCGCAAAGTCGAGTTTTACGATGAATTTGATGAACTGGTAAATGTTTTGACGACTTACGATGTGAAAACGTTGGGTGGGCGAGACGTTGCGACTCGCATGGAGATGCAGCCGATAGATAAACCAGGAAATAAAACGGTTTTGATTACGCACGAAGCGCAATTTGATTTTGATATCGATGATGATTTTTTCTCCCAGCAGCAAATGAAGGCTCTGCGAGATTAGGGTGGATTTTGGTTTAGATAAGAGGTGAGAATCGGATGCTCATCAAGCTCGCATGGCGAAATCTATGGCGGCAAAAACGGCGGACATTGTTAACCGCTTCTGCGTTAGCTCTTGTTCTGTTTCTCTCCTTACTGACTCGAGCGTTCCAAGAAGGAAGTTACTCCTCAAATATTAAAAACGCTGCGAAGTTCTATACGGGATTAATTCAGCTACAACATCCCGATTTTGGGGACTCCTCCAGCATTGATGATGTCCTTCCACAAACGTCAGCGTTCATTGCATCTGCTAAAAACAACCCTGATATCGACATCGTTCTGCCGAGAATTGAGTCATTTGCGCTTGCCGCCAAAGACGAACGATCCAAAGGCGTGATGGTGCTCGGCGTTGAGCCTGACGCTGAAGATAGCTACTCCAGCATTAGTGACAAAATCGTACAAGGGCGCTTTATTGCATCTGGACAAAACTCGGTGCTTGTTGGTGAGGGTTTGGCAAACTACCTTCATTTGAACGTTGGTGATGAACTGGTGTTGTATGGTTCGGGTTATCGTGGTCAAACGGCGGCTGGACTGTATCAGGTGTCCGGTATTTTGCACTTTCCTTTGCAGCAGTTAGATTCTCAGTTGGTCTACATGCCTCTTGATACCGCACAAGCGCTGTATTCGCTTGATAACCAAGTCACCGCATGGGTCCTTAACACTCAAAGTTTACGCGTGTTGCCTGACATTGTTAAACAACTAAAGCGCCACTACGGGAATGGCGTCGCAGTAAAAAGCTGGCAGGAGCTGTCGCCAGAACTTTCCCAACAGATCGCCTTGGACAAAGCGGGTGGGATCTTTTTGATCTATATCTTGTACGGCATTGTTGGTTTTGGCCTGTTTGCCACGATTTTGATGATGACGTTAGAGCGCCAGCGTGAATTTGCGGTGATGCTCGCGACGGGTATGTTGCGCAGCAAGCTTATGGGGCTCGTCGCCATTGAATCGATGTTTATCTCCGTTATTGGTCTTGTGCTCGGTGGCTTGATCAGCGCGCCTGTGCTTGCGTATTTCTATATCAATCCGATTGAGATTACAGGCGATGCTGCACAAGTGATGCTGGAGAGTGGCTTTGAACCAATCGTACCTGTTTCGCTAGACCCGTATTTGTTAATGGATCAAATTCTTGTCGTTCTCGTTATTTTATCGTTATGTCTGATGTATCCGATGGCTAGACTTCTTCGCTTGCCCATTGCTAGTGGGCTAAAAGGGGGCGCGCATGTTGATTAAATTGGCGTGGCGTAATTTATGGCGGAACAAGCTCAGAACTTCCATTATGCTGGGAGCGATGGTGTTCGGCTTAATGGGCGTTGTTGCCATGATTGGATTCATGAACGGTTTGGTCGACAGCATGATCAAAAACGCGATTGCGTGGCAAACCAGTCATCTACAAGTGCATCAGAAATCCTACCTTAATAATCCTGACCTTAGTGACACAATAACGAATTATCAAACGATAACGGCCGCTTTGGCTGCACATCAAGATGTTAAAGCGGTATCGGCGCGATTTCTTGCTGATGGCATGATTGCTTCTGCGCGTAGTACGAGAGGCGTTCGGATCAATGGCATCAATATTGAACAAGAGCAAAGTATCACACCGCTTAAAAGCCATGTGATAGACGGAGAATGGTTAAACGAAGTGGGAAGAAACCCCATTCTTGTTTCGCAAAAAACCGCAAATCGGTTGAAGCTGCGTGTTGGATCGAAAGTGGTTTTAACATTATCTGACATCAAGGGTGATGTATCTGGCGCAGCTTTTCGCATTCGAGGTATTTTTAAAACGCCATCCACCACGTTTGATGACGGTAATGTCTACGTACGTAAAGTCGATCTCGAAACAATCGCAGGCTTGTCGGGTGCGCATGAAATTGGCGTTTTGTTGAACTCCAACGAGACTGAACAGCTAGAAAGTGCTGAGGCATTTACGTTATCAATATTGCCACAAGCCAACCGTGAACAATTGGTCGTGAGAAAATGGCAAGAAATACAGCCTTTACTCGCAACAATGATGAGCTCAATGGATATCTCTAACCAAATTATGTTGGTCGTTTTCGTACTTGCCATGACTCTGGGAATCATCAATATCATGCTGATGTCAGTTTTTGAAAGAACGAAAGAGTTTGGGGTGTTAATGGCGGTTGGCATGCAGCAGCATAAAATTCGCACACTGATTATTTTGGAAACGCTATTCCTTGGTTTGAGTGGTTGCGCGCTAGGGTTATTAGGAAGCGCAGTCATGTTGAAAATACTGAGTATTACTGGCTTATCGCTTGGCGCACTTGCGGATGGATTAGGTGCTTATGGCGTCGATACCTTGCTTTATCCAAGAGTGTCGTTTTATGAATATCAATTGATTATTGTGGCTATTTTTGTCGCAAGCTTATTTGCGGCTTTGTATCCAGCAAGGCAAATTCTCAAACATCGACCTGCGGATGCCATGGCGGAGAAAACGTAATGACGATTAAATTGGAAGGCTTATCCAAGACGTACAACCCAAAGAGTGACTTTCCGGTACATGCGGTTCAGAGCGTAGATTTGGAGATCAAGCAAGGTGAGTTTGTCGCTATTATGGGACCTTCTGGTTCAGGGAAAACGACCCTACTAAACATGTTGGGCGGGATCGATTCCCCTACATCAGGACGAGTGGAAATTGATGGATGCTTAATCTCTGATATGTCAGAAAAAGAGTTGATCGCTTATCGACGCGATAACATTGGCTTTATCTTCCAAGATTATAGTCTGCTCCCCGTACTGACAGCTCTTGAAAACGTCGAGTTTGTTATGCAATTGCAAGGGAAAACAGAAAGGGAATGTCGTGAACGCGCCAGCGCGCTACTGCAACAGGTTGGATTATCACAGCAGATGCATAAACGTCCGAGTAAAATGTCTGGAGGCCAACAACAGAGAGTTGCGGTTGCAAGAGCATTGGCACCAAAACCAAGGTTTGTAATGGCAGATGAGCCTACCGCCAACTTAGATGCAAAAAGTACAGCCGAGCTGCTTGATATCATGGAACAACTCAGTGAAAAAGAAGGCACGACATTTATCTTTTCTACCCATGATCCTAGAGTTATTAAGCGCGCACATCGAATCATAGTATTTGAGGACGGGCGTTTGGCACGAGATTTTGCCAACATTGATAACACCATAGAGAAGAGCCATGCGTGGTAGAGTAGAAGGCGTAAGCTTACTATCCAAGTTATTGCGGCTTTTTTTTGCGTTAAGTCCTGCGGTAATTTGCATTAAAACTAATGCCAGCATACCGGGTTTGGAGCCTGAAAAAGCATGGGATATCAATGGCTATGTGAAATACATGGCGACCTATAGTATGCCTGACGAGCAGGATAATACCCTTGACCATCTACTCCATAACCGGATTAACGTTGAATATCGCTTTTCTCCTGAATGGCGAATAAATCTCGGTATAAGGAATAGAGCATTGTGGGGCGATGCGCTTGAGATCCCTCGATATGCGGAACTCGTGGCGCTTGATAATGGGTATTTTGATCTAAGCAAAAACTGGCGAGAAGATAATGCAATCCTCAATACCCAACTGGATCGACTCTACGTCTCTTGGAGTGACCAAGATTGGAGTGCAAGGTTAGGGCGGTTCCGGGTCAACTGGTCAATGAACACCATTTGGAACCCAAACGACATCTACAACGCCTATTCTATTTACGACTTTGATTACGAAGAGCGGGCGGGCACCGACGCTGTCATGGTGAGTAAAAAACTTGGGTTTGCCGCTGGGTTAGATCTCGTTTTCTCTCCGTCAAAGCAGTCTAAAGAAAACAGCACGTCACTACGATATTTCTCCAACGTTTCTGGTTGGGACTATCAAATCATTGCGGGTCGATCTCGGCAAGACTATGTTCTTGGAGCAGGGTTCGCGACTGATATCTATCAAGCTGGGTTTCGAGGCGAGTTAAGCTGGTTTGATCCTATTGATACAAAGCATCAAGGTCAGCCTACTGAGGATACGACAGTCGCTAGTTTGGAATCAGACTACAGTTTTGGTGGTGTGCGTAACTGGATGGTGAGAGGTGCTTGGTTGTTTATTTCTGAACCAAAGCCAGCGAGCAGCGCATTAACTTACCTAAACCTCCCTCTCTCTGCGAAAACCTTGAGCTTCACGGAGCATACTGTTTATGCCGATGCTAGCTTCGACTTAACGGCGCTCAACCGCGTCACCTTATCGGCTAGTTACTATGATGATGGCTCTTACTTTGCTGGATTATCCAGCAGCTATTCACTCAGTAATAATTGGCAACTGCTAACTGTAGTTCAACATTTTAACGGTACGGACGGCAGCTTATTTGGAGAAACACCTGCAACTTTGGTGTTTGCTAATATCCGGTATAGTTACTAAAGACGCCTTTCATTTAGCTGCTATCCCTAAATAATGCAATCAATCACAAATAATGCCTTGTTCTGAAGTTGTTTTTGATACAAGCGTTTAACATTTTTGTAAACATCGTTATATTTAAGGCTCATCGTTGTCAGGAGTTTATGGATGAACCTTACGATATCAGGGAAGTTGCAGCTCAGTTTTGTGCTGCTAGCCGTACTTTTTATGGCATCAGCGGTATTCACGTATCGCAACGTCACCACTGTAGAGCAATACGCCTCTTCGTTACTTAAATCCGATTTACCGACCGTCGACACCAGTCGCGGTATCCAACAGTCCGTTCAGGCGTCGCTGTCCTCTATTCGAGCCTACATGTTGCTAGGTGGCGATGAAGAGGCGAGCGCACGTTTGAGTGAGGACGTACGCAATATCATGGCGTCAACAGACGAGTCGCTTCCAACGTTGCAGGCTTTGATCTCTGAACAGGATTTTCAAGCGATTCAAAGTCAGTGGGATGCGGTCAAAGTCTCTTTGAACAAGCTGATTGAGCTCAGCCACAGTGATGAGAACTTACCCGCGCACAACCTCTTTATTAACGAAGCGGCACCCATTGCAGAAGTGGCACTTGATCAGCTTCAAAGCTTAATCAATGAAGAGTCAGGAAACCCATTTGGTGGAGACAGAAAACGTCTGTTTAAAGTTTACGCCGACAGCTATACCTCGCTCGCCAATGCTCTGTCCGCCTTGCGAGATTTCCTGTTGTACGGGCAGCAAGATCACCTAGACAAATACCATGACTTGATTAAGTACCACAATCAGTCTGTGGCGGAAATCGACAGCAAACTCGACAGACTTACTGATAACGACCAATCACTGTGGTCACTGTTTAAAGAAATGCAGCAACTGTACTTTCCTTTAGCAGAGCAGGTGATTGCATTGCGTCAGTCGCCAGAGTGGAACGAATCAAACTTGCTGATGGCGAACGAACTGTTGCCAGCAGCGGATGCCCTAGACCAAAGTTTAGAAACGATCGTATTGGCTCAACAAAGTCGTGCAGATCAAAGTGGACAGGGTATTAATCAGTCGATCAAAAACGTACTCACCACCATGCTGATTGCGGCAGCGTTGGTTTTGTTTGCCGCGGTAGCGATTTCAAAATACATGGGTAACACCATTGGTCGCCGAGTGAAAAACTTATCGGAGCGAGCTAAGACGATCGCTTCAGGGGACGTTTCTCAGCCTCCGCTCACTGTTGTTGGGAAAGATGAATTGGCAGACCTTACCGATTCGATTAACCGCATGAACCAATCGTTAGCGAGCATCGTGGCAGGGGTGAGTGAGAAAGCGCACCAAGTGGATACCAGTATGGGGGCTTTGTTGGAATCGGCGCAAGTCACCTCATCGAATGTAGAACAGCAACAAACCAGCATTGTTGAAATGGGAAGCCAATTGGATGAAATCGCTTTAGCCGCGCGTAACACCCTAGATCAAGCCAATCAATCAGTGCAGAAGCTTTCTGATTCAAAAGGTGAGATTGAACAAGGTCGTGATGCTTTAGAGCAAAACAAAGTCACTATGGAAAGCTTACATGGCAGCATTGAAACCGCGAGTACGCAAGTGATGCAGTTAAGCAAAGAGAGCGAAGCCATTGGTCGAGTGACTGAAGTGATTGAAGGCTTGGCAGAGCAAACTAACTTACTGGCATTGAATGCCGCGATAGAAGCGGCGCGTGCGGGCGACCAAGGACGAGGCTTTGCGGTTGTGGCGGACGAAGTGCGTATGTTGGCGACTCGCACTACTCAGTCGACGACAGAAATCAACGGCATCATCAATGCGATTCAACGCTCGACTAATTCGGTAGTTGAGGAAATTGAACACAGCCAATCACTTGCGGAGCAGGGCGCGGAGCACATTGAAAGAGCGGTAACTCGTTTGCTTGTTACTACTGAGCAAATTGGCTCTTTGAATGAACAAATGGCAGAACTTGCGGCAGCGGCAGAGCAGCAATCTCATGCGACCAATTCGATCACTGGATTAATGTCCGATATTACTCAATCAGTGGATGAGGTTTCGAATAACAGCCAACGTGCATCAGAGACGTCATTGCAAGTAAAAGAGCAAGTTACTGAGCTGAATCAACAGATGGCAACTTTCAAAACGGCGTAGATAAGGTTTACATTTGTTCATCGACTTTTGAACGTTAACCAAATAGTAAAAAAGCCCCAATCCTTTTTACACAAAAAGGGTTGGGGCTTTTTGTTGGATGATACGCCGATATTCGTCTACTTGCTCATTGGATTTAGCTATTTAAATCATAGCTAAAACCAAATTCTCTTCACCGAGCCGGAGTCGTAATATGACTCCATCGGCAGCAAATACTGCAAAAGAATTTTTAAATTTTATACCAATCCCGGTAAGAGAATCGTTCGTTACTACGATTGGTATCATCCTTCTAGGAGCAAGATTATGAACAAACAAGTAAGCCTAATTGGTCTAGACAGCGAACAATCAGCACAACTAGCTCAACAGCTAAATCAACTGCTAGCGCATTACCAAGTGTTGTACATGAACTCTCGCGGTTACCACTGGAACATTAAAGGTGCGCAATTCTTCGAACTGCACGTAAAATTTGAAGAGATCTACACTGATCTGCAAACAAAAATCGATGAGCTTGCAGAGCGTATTCTTACCTTGGGTCATACACCAGCGCACGCATTCAGCCACTACTTGGAAGCAAGTGAAATTAAAGAACATCAAAACGCGACTTCTGGTGAGGAGTGTGTACAAGGTCTGGTTCAAGGCTTTAGCGTTCTACTTCTAAAACAGCGTGAGATTCTACAAAACGCGGGTGAAGCAGGCGACGAAGGTACCGCGGCATTGATGGGTGACTACATCCGTGAGCAAGAAAAATTAATGTGGATGCTTAACGCTTACCTACAAGACTAAGCGACGCATCACCCAAGCACTCACTTGGGGACGCATAAATAAATCGGGAATAAGTCAAAGGAGCACGCGAGTGCTCCTTTTGTTTATGAAAGTACCTAGTTAGTCGCGAATGTGCTTAAAAGACTGAAAATGTTCGAGTAAATCGGTCAGTTCTGTTACCGCAAGAGAGGCGGAGTCGCGGAATTGTGCAGTCGTATTGTGGTGAACAAGGCAGGATGGCATTTGGGCGTTGTATGCGGCTTGTAGGTCATAAAGGAAATCGCCCACATAAAGTACTTCATCTGGCATTAATCGCCACTCTTTGGCTAGGACTTGGAGCGATAAAGGATCAGGTTTTGCTGGGTAGCATTCACGAGTGAGGACATGTTCAACATCAATTCGGTTATGTTCCAACTTACGCTGCGTAGCGATCAAACAGTTGCGCGTTACTATCGCGGTTTTAACTTTATGCTGATGTAAGTATGCCAAAAGCTCGTGGCAACCCAGCATCGGAGATGATTGCTCAGCATCAGAAATTTCATGATCAAAGATAACATTATGGGCATGCTCTCTCTGATGTGGATGGTCAAGCTTATCAACAAAATCCAATAAATCTTCGTTTTGTGGACAGCCTAGTTGCTGACGAAGATCTTTGAAGTTCATATCGGAGCTGACGAGCGTATTGTCTAAGTCGAAAATAACGGCTTTGACTCTTTCAAGTTTTAATGGAAAAGGAACCATGATGACCTCGTACGACTTAAACCAAGCTATCTTTCTAAAAACAAAAGGTTATTGTTAATTTTAGATTCAAACGTGTTACTTGTACGAAAATAAATCACTGATACGTCACAAATTAAATAGTCTCAATGATGTTGGTGTTTGATTACTTCTCTTCAAGACGGAAAATTTTGCCTGTATCTGTTGAAAAATAGACATAGCCATCCGGACTGATGGTGATATCCCTGACTCGCTCGCCAAGATTCTCCATCAATCTTTTTGATTCGGTGAGCTTGCCATTCTCAATAGAAACCACGTTGATGTGCGCCAGCTTTAAGGCACCGGCGAGGATTTTTCCATCCAACTCTGGGTACTTATCACCACGATACACCACCATATTGCTTGGCGCGATAGACGGAATATAAACCAACTTTGGGTCTTCCATATTCGGTAAGCTTTTCGCTTCTCCAACGTCTAACGGTCCCCAATACTCTTTACCCTGAGAGACTTTTGCCCAGCCGTAGTTTGCACCTTTCCTAATCAGGTTGATTTCATCACCACCACGAGGGCCATGCTCAATCGACCAAAGCTGTTTTGTTGCTTCGTCGTAAAACATGCCTTGTGGGTTACGGTGCCCGTAACTCCATATTTCAGGGCGAGCCTCAGAAGTCTTGAATGGATTATCTTGTGGTACCGAGCCATCAAGGTTGAGGCGAAGAATAGTGCCTGCATGGGTTTGAGTGTCTTGCCCATTACCACGTTCGCCACGGTCCCCAATTGAGAAGTAAACCTTGTCATCGACAAACGCAATACGGCTGCCGTAATGACGACTGGTGTCCGTGATGGCGTCGGCGACAAAGACGTCTTTCCAACCCACAAGTTGATTGTTTTTCAATTGTGCGGTCGCTAAGGCTACAGTATTTCCTTTATCGGTACGTTTGCTGTAAGTAAAGAAAACCTGTGGATTTTGTGGAGCGGTATTCGGCACTAGAGCTACATCTAATAAACCAGCTTGCCCACTGGTGTTCACATTCGGTACTTTGAAGAGGGTTTGCTGTTTTCCCGAAGCAATATTAAGTAATGAAACGGTGCCGTTTTTTTCATTCACGATCATTTGTTGCTTATCGAGAAATTCAATTCCCCATGGGATTTGAAACCCATTGGCGACCTCATTGGCACGATAGTCCGCAGCATCGATAGAAAAAGCTAGGCAAGCGAGTAGGGTCGCAGTGATAGTTTTCATGGTTCCTTCCAATATGAATCCAAGATACTTAAAAGCTAACACTAAAAGAGGACGTTTGGCAGGGTATGCGAACATAAAAAATCCCCAATACGAGATCGGGGATTGAATTAAGACTAGAGAATTGTTTACTTAGCGAGCCTACATCGCTTCTTCGAAGATCTTCGAGATCTCTTCGTGCGTTGCTTGTTTCGGGTTAGTGAAACCACAAGCGTCTTTTAGCGCGTTGTCCGCTAGGGTTGGGATGTCTTCTAGCTTCGCACCAAGCTCTTTAATGCCTGATGGGATGCCGACATCTTTAGCAAGCTCAACGATAGCATCAATGGCCGCCGCAGCACCTTGCTCTGCTGACATACCTTCAACATCAACACCCATTGCTTTAGCAACGTCACGTAAACGCTCTGGACATACTTGCGCATTGTAACGTTGTACGTGAGGTAGAAGAATCGCGTTACATACACCGTGTGGCAGGTCGTAGAAGCCGCCTAGTTGGTGCGCCATTGCGTGAACGTAACCAAGAGATGCGTTGTTGAATGCCATACCTGCCATGAACTGTGCGTATGCCATTTGCTCGCGAGCTTCAAGGTTTTCACCGTTTTTCACTGCTGTGCGAAGGTGAGCTTGAATCAGTTCAATTGCTTTGATTGCTACCGCGTCAGTGATTGGTGTCGCAGCGATAGATACGTAAGCTTCAATCGCGTGTGTTAGCGCATCCATACCTGTTGCGGCAGTAAGAGACGCAGGTTTAGCAAGCATCAATTCAGGATCATTCACTGACATCAATGGTGTTGTGTGTTTGTCCACAATCGCCATCTTAATGTGGCGCTCTTCATCTGTGATGATGCAGAAACGCGTCATTTCAGAAGCAGTACCAGCCGTTGTGTTGATTGATACGAGAGGCAGCATTGGTTTTGCGGATTGGTCAACGCCTTCGTAATCGCCGATCTTGCCGCCGTTTGACGCCACTAAAGCGATACCTTTTGCACAATCGTGCGGTGAGCCGCCTCCGAGTGAGATAACGAAGTCACATTCGTTTTCTTTTAGTAAAGCTAAGCCATCATTAACGTTGGTGATAGTAGGGTTTGGTTGAGTGCCATCGTACACAACGGTTGCTACGTCGCGTTCAGTGAGAAGGTCTTGAACTTGTTTGACTACACCGATTTGGTTAAGGATCTTATCCGTAACGATCAAACCTTTTTTAAAGCCTTGAGATTGGATGCTGTCTGCTGCGTCTTTTAAACAACCAGCGCCCATTAGGTTTACCGTAGGGATAAAAAATGCACTTGTCATATTGGATAGCTCCGTCGTTATTTTTAATAATCTTTCTTAATTTGCCATTTACTGTCGCACACTCGTTTCCAGATTGAAGTTGATCTGAAGCAAGTTTACCTATTTAGAGGTATTTGCAAGAGAAAAACTGTGACAGTGATCTTGTTGCACAGCGTATAGGTGCAACACAGATATAAAGTAGAACAAATATGAAACCAGTGACGCAATCGATTGGCAAAAATTGATATCTAATACGGATATATCTCTAAATTAGACTAAAGTATAAAAAATCCCCATTAATAACTTAACTATCAATGGGGATGAGAGGTAGGTTTATAAGTTATCTATCAATAATTAGGCAATTTCAATCAGCTTTGATACTAACTTTTCGATACCTGATGCCGCTTGAGAGATATTCTCTGCCAACATATAAGCAGGGGTTGATAGAACGAGGTGTGTTTCATCAAAAACGATATCCTCGACAGAGCAAGTGATGTGCTCACCGCCCATTTGATTAAATGCTATCGAGATCGCTTCATCGTTGCCTACGGTGCCTTTCACGCCATGCTCATAAATCATCGGAATAATGACAGGAGAAATACACAGATAACCTGCTGGCTTTTTCGCATGAGCGAATGCGCGACATGCTTGAGCTACGTGTGTATTAATCGAGCACTCAGCTCCTGATACAGCGAAGTCAGTGAGGTTTTTAGCGGCACCAAAACCGCCAGGTAAGAGTAGGGCATCAAACTCATCTGGGTTTAATCTTGCAACATCATCAATATTGCCACGTGCAAGGCGTGCAGATTCCACCAACACATTTCGTGTTTCGTCCATCTCTTCGCCAGTTAGATGATTAATCACGTGTAATTGATCGATGTTAGGAGCAAAGCAATGCCATGATGCACCTTCTTTTTCAATGGCATGGAGTGCTAATACGGCTTCATGCAGTTCTGTGCCATCGTAAACACCTGAACCACTGAAGATAACTGCGACTTTTTTCATTTGAGAATTCCTTTAGTCTGAGGTTTCCGTTTGTTGCTCTGTTTCTTTTAGATGTTGAGTGCTCGAATCAGTTTCGGCGATTTCGCTATCGTCGTCTTCTTCATCATAGTAGCGCACAACAAAAGGTGTAAGCATAACACTCGAGGGCAGAAAATGTTTCATATCGACTCCAACTGCGTAATGGAGTGATTTTTATACTGATTTTTATAAAACAGTACGTTGAACCTGATCATTTTTGAGTTAAGCTGATGTTTCCTTTGGCATTCGTGAGTGGTAGGTCACATGAAATCAGTGCAATTTCGTTTCACACTTTATGGTTGTATTGCCATCCTCTCTTGGAGTTGCTTACTTGGCATTGCCAGGTTGGTTACCGAGAGCTTAGGTCCCGTGGGCGGGGCGGCCATGTTGTACTCTCTCAGTTCTATTTTCCTTCTTATCGTAGTTGGCATTCCGAAGTTATCGTACTTTTCTTCAAAGTATCTCGTGCTTGGTGGCGCGATGTTCGTTTGTTATGAAATATTTCTCGCTTTATCTCTGGGATATTCCAACTCGCGTGCGCAGGCTATTGAGGTGTCGATTGTCAATTATCTTTGGCCAGCTCTCACCGTTTTGTTTGCGGTCTTAGGCAGTAACAAAAAAACAAACTGGCTGCTTTATCCAGCGGTTGCGCTGGCGTTTATCGGAGTCGCGTGGACGGTGAGTGGTGAGAATGGCTTATCCGTTACTCAGATTATGTCCAATGTCAGTAGTAACCCTTTGGTTTACTTTATGGCTTTCGCAGGAGCAGTTATATGGGCTTTTTATTGTAATTTAACCCAGAGGCAGCAATCCAAACATAACGCGATTACGTTGTTTTTCATTGCTACTGCTGTTTCGTTATGGGTGAAATATGCGTTTGCCGATGAGCCAGAGATGACTTTTTCATGGGAAGCAATGGGCTACCTTTTTGCTTCTGCGGCGTTGATGGCTGGCGGTTATGGTTTGTGGAACATCGCGATTGTTGGCGGAAACATGGTCTTTCTTGCGACACTTTCTTACTTTACACCCATTTTCTCTGCGCTATTTTCTTCCATTATTCTTGGTGTGACGTTGAGCCCGAGCTTTTGGCAGGGGGTTGTGATGGTTACGGTGGGCTCTTTGCTTTGCTGGGTTGTCACCAAGGAGAAGCGTGAAGCAGCAGGTTAAACCAAAATTATCTGGTTTTATCTTTGCGCTGTATGCTCAAATGACAGAAAGAAAAAAGCTCCCTCGGTCGGGAGCTTTTTCTTTCGTGCTCTAACAGTTTGCGACGTTTAAATGGAGTTGCAGTTTGAATCTGTGCTTCGACAGACGTTTCGTTAACTGAGTACGAGTTTGTTCCAACTTATCCAATGCAATGGTGTCGTCATCGACGTGCAAATCGATGTTAATGCGAAGCTCTTGGCCCACTTTAGTGATACCCGCTAACTTTAGCTGGTGGTCAGATGTTTTTTCTATCTCTAGTACATCATTGCCAACGACCTGACATAGCTCTTTGCTTGGTGTCATCATTAGTAGCTCACGTAGTGCACCAACCAACATATCAAAAGGAACTTTCAGAAAGTAGAAGCCCATTAGCACCATCATCATAGGATCGGCATAAACCGCATATTCAGCGAATGGCGTTAGTGATACAGCCCAAGCAGCTACAAATCCTACCGTCACCGCTACACTTAATAGCGTATCCATCTGCCACTGTTTTTTCTCTGCTTCAATCAAGCCTGATGAGAAGCGACGGCTGCGTTTAGCCATAAACCACCAAGCGTAACCACAACCGATGACGTTTACGATGCCGAATAGAGTGGCAATAGAAGCATCGACTTCACGGCCTCCGGACATCAATGCTGAAATTGCAGAGTAAAGAGAAAAGCTTACAACCACTAAAATAACAGCCGCTTTTATCGCAATAACGATTGGCTCTAAGACCGCTTTTCCAAATGGGAATACAGATTTTGAGGGCTTGTTAATATAGTAGGAAGCGGCCAGTGACAATAAAGTTAACAGTAAGCTGACCAAAGAGTAAACACCGTCAAAAACGATGACAATTGATCCTACAAGCAAGCCAAGTACCATACCACCAGCAGCGAACCCAGATGCTAAAAGGGCTGAAATGGTTAGAATACGGTTTTCGTTTTTGCTTGTCCTGTCACACATAAAAGATGCCTTTAAATTTTAATACCTTACTATTCTTCTCGCATAAGGTAATTTAGGCAACCACTAAGTGAGCAGGTTCTAATCTAAAAAGTTGCGTTTTTGTTTATATTCTTATAAAACAATGACTTGCTACACGTTCTCGGTGCCAATAAAATTGGCGCTCACTGATAAAATGTTTAGAAGTCAAATAAATACTCGCTCAATTTATCCGCTAACCATGTCATTGCTGGGTGCTCAGTTTGACCGTTAGGTGAAAACATACAGTAGTCTTCTTGTGTCAATCCGTATGTATGCTTGATAACGGCGAGCTTTTGCTGGCGAAGGTAATGGCGGATTAATGGTTCTGGCAGTACACCCCAAGCGTCTTCTTCTAAGATGGTGTTGAGCATGTAGTCAAAACTCGAAAAGCCAATGTATCGAGTCGAGAAAGGCTGCAGTTCAGGGTTGTCTTTCTCATTTAGGTACACCATCAATGCTTGCATCTGACTGCGTAGATCTTCGTCTGAGACTCGGCGCATCTTACTTAGGCGATGTTCTGCACTGCATACTGACATCATACGTATCTTGCCTAGCGGGTTATACACGATACGAGGGTCGTCGACGCGCTCATAATCAACACCAAAGGCAAAATCCACTTGGTGGGTACTGACTAAGTTGGCTAAGTCGCCACTGGATGCCAAGATTAAGTTGAAGGTTGTGGAAGGGAAGCGGTTATTCAGTGTATGAGAAAGCTCCTGCCAGAGATCATCAGGTAAGGAGTCGTCACGTGCAACCCAAACTTCCGCGTTAAAACCTTCTGAGATTTGAGCGCAGGTTTTTCTTATCCGCTGTGCGATGATAAGTAGGTGTTCGCAATCTTTGTAAATGGCTTTCCCAGCTTCAGAGAGAGTGAGCTGGTTGCCAGTTCGGGTAAATAACTCAACGTTGAGATCTTTCTCTAAAGCCTTAATCGACATACTGAGTTTGGTGCGATTACAATCGAGTTGCCTTGCTGCTTCAGAAACAGAACCACACTCAGCGATGGTGCAGAAGGCTTCTACTTGAGTTAAGTTCATGATTTGACACAACCAATAAATGAATTCAAATAATTTGGGTATTATGCAGATGTGCTCCCAAAGCCGTGAAAGATTATCGAAAAAAACGCGAATCCGCCAGATAAGTCTATGGTCTTTTAACGGTTTTGCGGTAATCTATGTGGGTTACAAAAAGTGAACATGGAGGCCACGATGGCACAAGATTGGGACGGCTTAGCAAAAAACTGGGAATCAAATCCAGCAACAGAGCAATTTGCGCAGTCGGTGTTTGAGCAGTTACAACAGCTAACTCAGCTTGATGGCATTAAAGTACTAGATTTTGGATGCGGAACAGGGCAGTTAAGTCAACGATTGTCACCGATGGTTAAAGACATCGTAGCATTAGACGCATCGGAAGCCATGATTGAAGAACTCGATAAAAAAGAGCTTGCCAATGTAGAACCTGTCGTAGATGCATTGTCTCGCGGCTTGGTCGCTCAGCATCCAGCGTTTCGTGGACAGTTTGACCTAGTAGTTGCATCGTCAGTTTTAGCGTTTGTGGAAGACTTAGACGCGTCATTAAAAATCTCGCATTCTTTACTTAACCACGGCGGTTACTTTGTTCATTTTGATTGGATTGCAGAATCTGAACAAGACGGTTTTACCCTTGCGAAGTCTAAACGTGCTTTGAAAGATGCAGGTTTTACTGAAGTGGAATCGCAACACGTTTTTGACATTACATCTGACGGTAAAACGATGTCGGTATTAATGGGGCTTGGTCGCCGTTAAGACTGAATAAAGAACACCACATGATAAAAGCGAGCTACCTAGCTCGCTTTTTTCTTATCGGTTGAGGGTATGTACCCAAGTTAATCTCACTTGTTCTTCAACCTGTCGCTGCGTGTGTAAGCAAAGTGGTTCCCTAACAACCAAGTGTTCTGAAGTTATTTTGGGGCGATTATCCTGCGTATCTCCTCCAACACTTCAGGATTGGCTATTGCGCCTAAATTTCCTACGCTCCGATTGTTAACGACTTGCTTAACGGCTAACTCAACCAATTTTCCCGAACGGGTCTTAGGTATATCGCTTATTGCGTAAATTGCACTAGGTACATGTCTTGGAGAACATGCAGATTTTAGCTGTGCTTTGATGGAGGCGATCATCTCGTCGTTGAGCTCTATCCCTTTCATTAATTGGACAAATAGCCATATTTGTTCGTTGCGATCGACTTCTTTTCCTACTGCGATGGAATCTAGAATACCGTCTATACTGTTCACTTGCTGATAGATTTCGGCTGTGCCGATTCTTATGCCACCGGGATTCAACGTGGTATCACTTCGACCATAAAACACGTATCCACCAACGCTGGTTTGTTCAACATCGTCGCCGTGGTGCCAAATATTATCGAACTTATCCCAATAAGCACGATGATATCTTTCCCCGGTGTCGTTCCAAAAGCCAGCAGGGAAGTTGGGCAATGAATTGGCACAAACCAACTCACCGCGCTCTCCAATTACGCTATTACCTTGCGGGTTAAAGACTCTGACATCTACCCCTAACCCTGCTGATTGGCACTCTCCTCGATAAACGGGAGAAATAGGGTTACCTAACACAAAGCAGCCACAAATGTCTGTCCCGCCTGAAATAGAGGCGAGGTGTACATCTTCTTTAATGTGCTGATAGACATAATCAAACTGTTCTGGATACAGAACCGAGCCCGTTGAACAAATGGTTTTCAGACTTGGAAATGCATCACTTTTCGGCGGAGAAAAAGAAACTTTTTCCAATGCCTCTAGGTATTTCGCCGAAGTTCCAAACAGCGTCACTTCGGCTTGTTCAGCGAGGTCCCAAAGCACGTTATGAGCGGGATAAACAGGGCTACCATCAAAAATTACTAAACATGCGCCGCTCGCGAGTGAAGAAACGTGCCAGTTCCACATCATCCAACCGCAGGTCGTGTAATAAAACACTCTGTCGTTAGGTTGAATGTCGCAATGCAGTTGGTGCTCTTTTAAATGGTTAAGCACTGTTCCACCGACGGAATGAACGATGCATTTCGGTTTGCCTGTCGTGCCTGAAGAATAGAGCACAAATAGCGGATCGTTAAAATTAACACGAGTAAAAGTCAGCGCTTCGGGTGTGTATTGATTCAGGACGTTTTGCCAATCTTGAGTGCAGACGTCGCATTCAAAAATGTGTGGTTTCAGGTAGCTAATTTGGCAAACCTGTTTAAGACCATCAAGATGATCCGCAATATGCTGGTTTTTCTCAGACATATCGAAAGTTTTGCCATTGAATGTATAGCCATCACAAGTAAACAGGATTTTAGGTTTCACTTGACCAAAGCGCTCCAAAACGCTTTCAACGCCAAAATCAGGTGAGGTAGAAGTCCAGGTTGCCCCTAAACTGGTGGTTGCTAACATGGCTATCACCGTTTGAGGTAGGTGAGGTAAATAACCAGCGACGACATCACCTTGCTTGATTCCACATTCTTTCAACCATTGCTGGACACTCGAAACTTCTTCACACAATTGTTTCCATGTGTAGGTTTGCTTTTCTTCACGTTCATTTTCAAACCAAATCGCGAGATCATCGGGTTGGTGGCACGCGTAGGTTAGCAAGTTTTCTGCGTAGTTAATTTGTGCGTTTGGGAACCATTTCATGTCCCTATTTTCGACGGGTTGCTGCCAGCGACTTTTTGCTTGCTCCTTTACGGTCTCTCCTTGAGTACCAATGACGTCGCAGAATAACCAGACTTCTTGCCAAAATTTTTCCACATGATCGAGCGACCATTGATGCAGATCGGCGAAGTTTTCAATGGTATTTCCTTGTCGATTAATGTGTTCAATAAACTGTGTGATGTTGGCTTCTTCGATACGACTTTCGCTCGGTTGCCATACTTTGCTGCTCTCGCGCATAGGTCCCTCTATAACAAAGTGGTAACAGATTTTAGTTTGAGAGGAATACACGATAAAGTCAAACAAGCTAGATATTATATCGTGTCATAAAAATCATGCAGTTACGATGCGTTGTAAACAATATGTTACATCGAGTCGATACTGAGAAAATCGTGTAGGGATTGGAAGCTCTTAAGACTGAAGATAGGCTTAATGTAAAGGATTTGTTAATGGAGATGTGCCATGACTCAGTATCGCTCTAAACCCGTAAACCAGGAAGGCAGGGTTGAATGGAGCCGTGAAGAAGACGCCATTTGGCGAGATTTGGTAACACGACAAATGGGTGTGATCCAAAACAGAGCTTGTAAGGCTTATTTACACGGTTTAACGCTGCTTGATTTACCTCAAGACCGCGTTCCTCAATTGCCAGAAATTAATCGTGTCCTGATGGAGACAACAGGTTGGCAAGTGGAGCCCGTTCCCGCGCTTATTGACTTCGACCGTTTTTTTAATCTGCTCGGTAATAAGCGCTTTCCCGTCGCCACATTCTTGCGTACCAGAGAAGAGTTCGATTACTTGCAAGAGCCGGATTTCTTCCATGAAATATTTGGTCATTGTGCGATGTTAACCAACCCAGATTTTGCTGCATTTACCGAGCATTATGGTCAACTAGGGCAAGCCGCTACACCAAAACAAAGAGCCTATCTCGCTCGTCTCTACTGGTTTACCGTAGAGTTTGGCTTGGTGAAAGAAGGGGACAAAACCAAAATTTACGGTGGTGGTATTCTCTCATCTCCTGGCGAAACCCTCTACGCATTAGAGAGTGATGTAGCAATTCGCGACCCATTTGAATTACAAACTGTGCTGAGAACGCCTTATCGTATCGACATCATGCAACCGAAGTACTACGTGATTGATGACTTTTCTCAGCTCTTTAAAATCAGTCAGTTAAATTTATTGAAACAAGCCGATCTAGCGATTGAAGCTGGACTGCTTCCTCCACTTTTTGAACCAAAGGAACCTGCTCATGTTGAATGAACAAAAATGCGAAGCTTGTAGTATCGATGCCATTGCACTAAGCAAAGAAGAACAACAATCTCTGCTGCTGCAATTGTCTGATTGGCAGATCATTGAAAGAGAAGACATACCTCAACTAGAAAAGGTGTATAAATTTAAGAACTTCAAACAAGCATGGGCTTTCAGTAACAAAATCGCGGAACTGGCAGAAGATGAGTTCCATCATCCTTCTATTTTGTTGGAGTGGGGTAAGGTCACCGTAACTTGGTGGAGTCACTCGATCAAAGGTCTGCATAAGAACGATTTTATCTGCGCATCAAAATGTGACGCGCTAGCATCGGCAGAGTAGGACATTACCTCATACAAAAAACGCCCGGCTTACGTCGGGCGTTTTGGTTCTAAATGACTTTTACATTACTTTATAGATTGATTCGGAAGACGGAAGTCGTGCCAGATACTTCATTGCCAACGGCGATAAAATGACCACCATTGCGAGTAAAGTAATTAATGGATTCTGGGCCTAAATCGCCTGCTTTTGGATTGTATGTGTCGTTCGTGCATTCGCCATCTTCCACTTGTGTACACACTGGCTGATTGTAATCGCGACGGTTTACGTAATGTAGGAACTGTGCTTTTTTCGGATCGGTAATGTCATAAATCATAATACCGCCTTGGCGCTCTAAACCGATAAACGCGTAATGGTGACCGTTGATTTGTGCTACTTCAATCGCCTCTGGCTCAATGCCTTTATCATCACTTCGGTCATCGCCACTGTCATTGTTGTCGTTGGTGCTGTTGAAGTGCTTGCCTTCATTCAGCAGCGCGATAGTCGCGAAATCGTCACCACTATCGAACACCAACTTGCCGTTTTCATCCCAAATCGAGAATGAACGCGCGCCAAATGCTTGAACCTTATCTTGTGCAGAAAGCGTTTGTTCCGGCTTAATCACTTTTAAACGCGCGAGTTGTTTGTTGTCTTTTAGTGCCTCTGCCAATGGGTGTTCTGCTGCTACTTTCAGCTTCTTACCGCGCACTTCATCAATATGGCTTAAACAGCTCCCTTGCTCAGATGTGTATTCATCTGTACCAAGGTAATCGTCTTCATCCCACATAAAGCCAGCTTTGTCGCACAGTTCTTGAGTGGTTTTGAATCCGTACTCACGCCCGTCGCCTTCATTTGCGGATACGATGTAAGTACTCCCATTCACTGAGTAGCTGTCGATGGTGTCAGGCATAAATAAGCCAACCAGTTTTGGGTAGCTTTTCAAGTTTCCAATAATTTTGTCTTTGTTAGACGCATCGAGTTTAGCGTCCGACCAAGACTTCTCACCTAAGCCAACAATTCGCTCTACTGATTTGCTCTCTGGATTGACGATTGCCATGGCGTTATTTTCTTGTAGCGCGACATAGATTTTACCGTTATCTGCAAAAGTGAGGTATTCCGGCTCTAGATCTTGTGCGATGGTGGCGTTTGGCCCCGAAATACGCACATTCATTGGAAGCTCTGCTTTTCGTGAACCATCAAACTCGTTAAAGCCAATTTGTGTCACTTCTGCTTGAGCAACGCCAAGGTTCAGATCGATCAAAGTGACGCTACCTTCAGGATCGACGCTGTAATCGCTGTTTGGTTCGCCCTCATTAGCGGTTGCGATATATCGGCCATCTTTCGAGAAGCCAACCATGTCTGGCAATGCGCCTGTTGGGAAAGTCATGACTAATGACGAATCGTCGGAGCGGTACAAACCAACAATACCATTCGCTTGTTTATTACTGTTTTCAATCGCAACCGCGACCAAACCATTGAATACAGCGACACTGTTTGCAGCGCCAATTTCAACGCCAGCCGCTTCGCCAGCGCTGTTGAGATCGATGAATGCGCTTTGCATTGGTACGCCGTTGTCATCCATAGACATTACATCGACACGTTTTGCTTCAGCATTGACCACATAGAGCTTATCCGTACAGGCGTCATAACTGACGATTTCAGCTGCCGATGTGTCGAATGGGGCATCAGCAACGGATGTCCCGATAAACGTTAACCCTTGAATTGAAGTTTCCCCAGCAACGGGCGCAGTGGTAGGTTTGCATTGTGTAGCGAATGAAGCCACGGTATCTTCGGGTTGTGATGAACACGCGATGGCAAGTGATGACAATGCGAGTGCACCGATTGCCTTTAAAGGGGTGATCATGATATCTCCTTATCAATCCGATACGTTGTCAATCAGCATGGGGTTTATGCTGCTGTCCATTTCCGCAATTGGAATGATGGAGCGCTGAATGACGTGTGATTTGGTAAGGCTCTGAATATATGTATGATTGATGACTCTTATATTGGCTTTTTATGAAACTAATGTGTCATCAAAATGATGAAGTAGGGATAGAGGAATAATGGAATTAAAATCGTTTTTAGATTTGTTGGCAGCTTCACCAGAGCAGGTCGAATTTGAAGCAACGATGGCGGTGATCGAAGAAAACTATACGTTTGAGCCAACCGCTTTTGTTAATGGTGAGACGCAAAACAACGCGGGTGAGAACAACGGTTCGTGTAAGATCTTCGCTTTCGGCTTGCTACATAACCTAGACAAAGAAGCGACACTAGCCTGCTTTGGCCGTTTTTATCGTGAAGATGTATTGCTGCATCCAGAGAATAGCGATCACCAGAATATTCGTAATTTTATGGTAACAGGGTGGGATGGTATTAGGTTTGAAGCACCCGCTTTAACCGCTAAATAAACACCAGTCTGAAAACGCAGAACAGTAAGCCAGTCGTATTATGCGACTGGCTTTTTTTCTAGACATTTTCGGCACAAACACAGCTGGTTGGCGCTTGGCTTGGGTAAATCACGGGTTTCAATAGTAAAGCACCAACAGGTTTCTTTGCCTGCGGCGATATCACAATGGGCTTGAGTCCCGCACTCAGGACAATTGTGCGTTGAATCTTTCCCTGCGATTTGTTCGATAATCGTATCTCGTTGGAGATCGGTTTTGTCTTTCCATTGGATGATTTCATCCATTGTTCGGTGACAACCAGAGCATATTCCGGCGTTATTTTTACATGCTGCTCGACAAGGTGACTTCATTGCTTTCTCGTTCTCATTTTTTATGCCGCGTACTCTAGCACAAAGCGAGTCAAGGCCGCCAAAATAAACGTGAGTGCGATTTGCTGGTGAGGAGAGGGCGGCAGTGATATTCTTGGACGAGTTACCTCAAATCTTTGTCACTTATGTTAGAAAAAGAAAACCTCATTAAACTCGCTAGAATGCAAATGCCATTTGGGAAATATGCAGGGCGAGTGTTAATCGACCTACCTGAAGAATACTTACTGTGGTTCGATAAAAAGGGCTGGCCAAGCGGCGAACTAGGGGATTTGCTCAAGCTGTGTTTAGCGCTCAAAATTGAAGGCTTAGATAGTGTCGTGAAGCCTTTGAAGCGTATGTAACTAGCCACAGAAACTGCCACTTTTAATGAAAAGACTTATTATGAATTTTGATATCGATGCACTGAAACACCACCAATTGGTCGAAGATGGTAAATTAGAGGGATGTTACATTCATCAGCCAGCTCAAGGTAGCCAGCAAGATGACAAAGCTGTTTTGGCAGAGCGCCAAGCGTTGGAAAAAATGGGGTATAAGGTAATACAGGTGAAAGCTAAAGGCGGGACAACAACGTTTGCCGAGGCGATGCAAAAGCTTGCGAAGGACACTGGTCACCTGCCTAAGGAGTAAGTGAGTGTAACCTGCACAGACTTACAAGTTATTTCACCAGACTATTTTTTTCATTCAAAAGAGCCAGACCGTTAGGCTGACTCTTTTTTGCTCCCAACCCGTTGAGAGCTTAAACATTGATCGTATCAATAAAGTCTGTCAGTAGAGAAACCAGTTAGTTGCATAAATAACGAGAAGGACTAGAAGACCTAGAAGGAATGGGAAGGTTAGCATCATTACGAACTTTTTCTTGAAGCTTGGTTTATCGAATACCACGCCTTCGGCCTCCCTTACTCTTCGCTCTTCATCAAAATGCCATTTAATAGCTAAGTAAGCTCCAATACCTAATACAATAAGCTTAAAAGCTCCAGCAAAGTACGGAAAGAAGTTAGCCCAACTGTCGTTCATTATCTATCTCTCTCAAATTAAATATGGGCTTTACGGTAGCAGAATCCAAGGTTTATGTTTAGTGCTCTCCCAAAGTCAGGTGCCCTGACTGGCACAAGCCTACTGATACTGCTAACTGTCCACAACTCTCTTTGCAATATCCTTGGTTATTAATGATTTAATAGAAAAGGACTAGAGCATTTATATTCAGAGGCGTGTCTGTATGGTTTGTAACGTCTTTGCCCCATTCCAATTTAGCTCGTTTGATCGTCTCTTTGCCTAATAGTTCCCATTTATAATGATCTTGCGTGGTTCAAGGCCCATTTCATCCAATGTTACCGTTGTCAGCCCATCAACATGTGCAGTATAGGGTCTGAGTTTTGAGTGGATACAATCTTCTCGGATTAGCCACCATATCGTTCACGATGACCAACAGCCAAGGTCAGGTCACGCGTTTGTCTCACAGCCCAAAAGTGCAAGTGAGAACCGCGGTCACAGTAAAGAATTTGTTTTGTATCATCTTGGGTTTGCCATCATGCCAAGATTTATGATGGAGAAAGAGTTAGCTCGAGGAGATTAAGTTCGCATCCTATTTGATGTGCACGACTTGGAGAACCCGACTTATGCGGTGTACTAATAGAAAGCTTCGATTCCGCTTCGAGTTGAGTTCTTGAAGAAAAAGGCCGGTGCGTTTGAATAGCATCGAACGCCACCTATTAAACTCAGTATTCCCAAAGCAAAGCCCACCGACAAGTGGGCTTTGTTCTCTTTCAATAACGAAAATAATAACTAGTAGCTCGCTTGAATGCTGACACCGCTATAGTTTGAGTAACCTTGAATCATGACGTGATAACGTCCACTTTGTGTCGCGCTGACCGTACATGTTTCATTGTTACCGTATTTGAAAGGTCGGCAGTCCCATGCATTCAGTGTCGGTTTTGCACCAAAACGGAGATACAAATCCGCATCACCGCTGCCACCATACATTTGTACGGTTAAGCGCTGCCCAGCTTCGACATCAACATAGTAATACGCGACTTGACCGGTTGAGCCACTTAAACCGCTCACTGGCACACCCGAGGTTAACTTACCTTCTGGATCCGGTGTTGGATCTGGGCCACCACAGTCTTGGCCACAATCAGCATCCGTTAAGCTATAAAGTAGCTTGTTCACGCTGCCTCTTGTGTCCGTCACCTTTCCGCTAGTTGCGCGGCTCACGATCAAGGCCTCTACTTGGCTTGGAGATAACGAACTGTTTTCTTGAAGATACAGTGCTGCTACACCCGCTACATGTGGCGTCGCCATCGATGTACCACTAATGGTTTTGTAACCACCGTCATACCACGCAGATTTGATTTGTGAGCCTGGCGCAAACACATCCACACAACTGCCCCAGTTTGAAAAACTCGAACGTGCATCCGTGCTTGTGGTCGAACCGACAGTTACTCCTGTAGCAACGCGTGCAGGAGAGTAGTTACATGCATCGGCATTGGAGTTACCTGCTGCTAGCATAAAGCTGACACCTGACTGAACCGCACTTTGCACTGCGCTATCGAGAGCGACAGATTGACCGCCACCTAAACTCATATTGGCAACTGAAGGTCCGGAAGCGTTCGCAGCCACCCAATCCACACCGGCGATAACACCAGACGTAGACCCCGATCCGCTACAGCTCAATACTCTCACGCCGACAAGGTTGACGTTTTTCGCAACACCATACAAGCTGCCGCCAATGGTGCCCGCCACGTGTGTGCCGTGTCCATTACAGTCACTTGCATCTGCATCATTATCGACAAAGTCATACCCAGAAACCGAGCGCCCACCAAACTCAACGTGTGCATTGTTCACACCAGTATCGATAACATAAGCCGTTACACCAGTTCCATCAAAGTTGGCACTGTAGTTGTTATCGAGTGGCAAGTTACGTTGGTCGATTCGATCTAGTCCCCAAATGGCATTGGTTTGATTTGCGTCTGCCGAGACTATTGGGTCAAGAGATAGGATTCTGTCTTGCTCAATGTAGTCCACACGAGGATCAGAACGCAGATCTTTTAGTTGCTCAGGACTCAAGTTAGCGACAAATCCACTGATCGAGTGGTCAAAAACCGACTCCACTTGTATCGAATATAAACCGGACATGCGGTCTACAGACTGTTGCGTGAATTGCTCGAATTCCGGTGAGCTGCTCGCCATCATTTGCGGTTGTTGAAATACCACTATATATCGATCTGCAATGGCGATGTCGTCCGGTGCAAGCATTAATGTGGCAGGCAATGTGTCGGGAGCTTGTTGCAACTCTGCACTGTCCGCAATCTCATTGGGTTGCGAAAAAGCGAGAGAAGAATGAAAACAGAGCGCGGAGGTGATACAACAACTTAGTAGTTTCTTTAACATAAAATGTTCCTTGAAATCATAGTCTTGTTGAATTTTACCTAGTACCAAACTGTCAACACGAAAACACAGACAATCAGCGAGTACGCTCAATACGTGCTGCAGTGACGTTACACAAATCAAACTAGACAATGAGTAATCATATGCATAATTGATAATAATTCGCATACTCAGAAACATGATCAATAACTAAGCTTTATTGAAATTGAAATGCAAAGATTCATTTAGATTTAGAGCAAAATCCCTAAAATAGAATAATTCTACACACCTGGCTTATTGCCTGTTATATGCACTATTCTTACCGATAATTTACGCAATAAAAACCTAACTATCCTTTCATTGGTCATGACTCAAATTGGTTGATAGATGTTAATATAGCCACCTGGTTTCTGATGTTTTTTAACTCATGGCTACTATCTAAGTTCAATGTCGTTTCTGTAATAAAACAGAGCCCGTCCGTGAACATGGAAAAGGGCATTCTGGCTTTCCTCGTTTCAGGTCTATCGAGTGTCGAAAGGGCTTTCAACTCGATTAAGTTTACGAAGCCTGCAAGTCAGATGTAAAAGAAAAAATTGTCGATATGTCAATGAATAGCTCTGGAGTTAGGGAAACAGCACAAGTGTTGAATGTCGCATACAACACGGTATTGAGCACTTTAAAAAATCTCGCCAAGGTAAGTAACCTCAATCCCTTTAGATAGAGCAAATATAAGACTAATTTGTAAACTTGAAAGGCTAGCTGCATTGGTTGAGGAATATGAGGAAAAACACTTCCCCATTTAAGAACTGCAACACACCTTTGCCCCAAAGTTGCTTGGACCTTTTACACATTCACCCCCTGTTCATGAGCTTTTGCAATACTAAAAGTTATCCCTTCTTCTCATGCTGTTGGCTGTTAATCCCCGAGATGCAATACGGGGTGAAAGTCTGTACAAACGAATAGATAACCAAATATAAATATGCATTTATATACACACATATCAATGCGCAATACGTACCTTATAGGCTAGAATCAATTACTTTCTAGATATAAAGGACTTGAAGTTTGAAGTGGATAGATCAACTACTTGATTTTGGTTATGTAATTTTTCAGCGCCGACTTTCAGGTTCGCGCTATCTTATGGGCTTAGGCATAAAGCTCTTTACTCTTACGGCTATTGGCTCACTTGCATTTCAGTTTAGCAATGGTGAATACTCATTCTTCATTGATACAGCATCTGACTCAACATATGAAATTGCGACGTTGGTAGGTGTTTATGTCTCAATAGTAATGATCGTCGTAGGATTCTTCTTTGAAGTTTACTCAATGCTATTTGGTGAGTCAGCCTCAAAGAACAGAGCAAAGAGTATCGATTTAAGAAGCTTAGATGGGGCTGCCGCTCCAACCCTGTGCAGCAGTTTTAGTTCCACAATCGAACCAGCCGGGTTACATGATGACCTTTTCATGTGGAAATCTAGAAAGCAGACTCTTGAGGACTGGTTAAAAGAATCATGCGCCAAACTTCAGAAGTTTTACGACGAATCACTTCAGAAATTAAATGGCTTTGAACCAAACAAGCCACTCGCTTTAGGAGCTATAGCTCATGTTCCGCATTGCTTTACTTTAGGTTACTTGGTTGGAAATAAGCGTTTGGTAAATTACTACTGCTGGAACCGTGACAACAAGAAGCAACACAAGGAACGATGGTTAGACTGTCGAGATGCTAGAAGTAGAGGTCAAAAATTAGAGTGCTCAGAAATTATGGAAAAGCCAGAGGTCCTAGATTCTCAGGTAACAAAGCTAGGCATTTCGATAGAAGTCTCTTTTGATAATGACTTAAAGACCTTTTTTGAAGATCTAGAGTTAGATCGCGCTATTGCTTATAGAGTTGAAAGTAGAAACGTTGGAAATATGTTCTCAGATGTAGAGCAATCAAACTTTGTTGCCTCTCTTAGAACCGAAATAAATAACACCCTTCTTAAGAAGTACCCCTACGTGACTGAAGTTCATTTGACCCTTATGGCTCAAGCCTCGCTAATCATGCGCATAGGGGCGGAGTTTAATCAAAATCACCTTAGTCAACAGATAAACGTACACCACTTCGATGGTGCTGGTTACCCTTGGTCATTACAAATAAACAAAGACCAAGAAATTAGTTATTTAATTAAGTAACGAAACCATGTGAGACATCAAAAAATATTTACATATTTTAAATATGGCGTTGTCAAAATGGCGGTTGAAAATTGTACATGGTTGACTCTGAGGAGTATTCTAGTTATGCAACTTTTGGCATTTACACAACATCAGCGTTCAAAAGCTGCATTATTGAAGTAACGGAATAATGTTCTTACAAAGCAGGAGAAGGTTGTATGTCTGTATCAGTTACAAAGCAAGCGGATACTTATCTAGAGGCTTTGGCCAAAGCATTAGAGATCCCACAGTCTAGATATGAACAGGCCGAGAAAAGCTATAAGTCTGTAGGGGAATGGCTTCATAGAGAGGAGTCAACGGTAAAAGATTACTCTCCTGACGTGTATGTACAAGGCTCTTTTCGTCTAGGATTAGTCATTAAACCTTTGTCAGCACAGGAAGAATACGATATTGATTGCGCGTGCTCTTTGACTTATCTCGATAAGTCGTCTCTCTCGCAACAAGATTTAAAAGTGCTCATGGGGGATGAACTAGAGTTATATCGCAAAAGCAAGGGTATCAAAAAGCCAGTCGCTGAGCAGAGGCGCTGTTGGAGGCTAGAATATGCTGACGGCGCGCAATTCCACATGGATGTCGTTCCCTGTATACCAAACGCTGAGCAACAACGCCTTTTACTAGAACAGAAGAACTTTGATACTAAATTTGCTGAGACAGCAATAGCTATAACAGACAATGAAGTACTACCTCAGTACTATCAAATTACATCAGACTGGCCGAGATCGAACCCTCGTGGATATGCTGAATGGTTTAAATTTCGAATGGGTGAGAACTTTGAAAGAAAACGCCGCGAAATACTCAAAGAAATGGAAACTAAAGGTATACAAGCCAGTATTGAAGACATCCCGAGTTATCGCGTCAGAACACCCTTGCAATCAGCGATAATGATACTTAAACGTCATCGTGACATGATGTTTGAAGATAATTCAAAAGATAAACCCATATCAATAATTCTTACAACGCTATCTGCTCATGCATATCAAGGTGAAGATAGTATAGGTTCGGCACTGCTCTCCATATTATTCAGGATGGAGGAAGGAATACATTATGATGGACATAAGTATGTAATCAACAATCCGACAGATGCCATGGAGAATTTTGCCGACAAATGGGAAACACATCCTGAACGCGCTGAAGCCTTTTTCTCCTGGCTAAGTCAGGCTCGAGAAGATTTTTATTCAGTAGGACAACAAGCTGAACACCGCCGAATGGCGGGTATCCTGGAAAGCAGAATCGGTCAGAATGTAACGAATCAAGTTCACCAAGATCTATTAAGTTTAACAAAATCTGGAGCCTCTAGTTTGTTGTCCGCTGCGACGGCAGCATCAACCGTAGCAACCCCAAGCATTGCATTTGGTGATGTTGCAAGAAAACCTAAGAAGCCGGATGGATTTGCGTGATGTGGTGGATTTTTCAAAAAGAAAGGTTTTCTTTAGAAAGAGCGGCTGTATCGGAGCTTGAGTCTAAAGTAGGCTGGTTAGAGGTAGGCAAGTGGCAGGCTGATCCAGGTAATGAATTAGCAATGTGTTTGACATTTCAAGTATTGCATCTAAATAGAACTTTTCACTTTAAGATGGTGTACCCAAGCGTATTCCCTGATTCACCACCAATGATCTATACAGAAGATAAAACGAGGGTCTCTTTGCATCAGTACGGGGCGAGCGGTGAACTATGTTTAGAGCATAGACCTGATAATTGGCAATCGTCAATAGGTGGCTCAGATATGATTGAGAGTGTTTACCGACTACTTTTAGAAGAGCAAGGAGAAGAAGGATATATGGCGCATGCACAATCAGCACATATACCTTCCTTAGGACGTGATACGCGCATCAAAACTTTTCGTTTTTTGCTTACTGAAGGAGACCTAAATGCGCTCAACGCCCTCACAGAGAGAAAAATAGCAAGAGCTTGGATCAGAGAGCATAAGGTGGGCGGGGTCTTCATTAGTTCTCTTTTAAAGGTGGGAGACAAAGAGAATCCTATTTGGACAAGCAATCTCAACTTACCTGACGGTAATAGAGAAGAACAAGCCTTCGTAGTACGTTTTTCTGGTGCAGAAATATCAGAACAACCAGAAGTATCTGATTTAAAAAAATTACTTGAAACATCAGAAATGCTAGAGCTGTATCATGAAGTTCTGCAAACAGATTCAATTGCAAACTTGATTATGGGGGATAAAGATAATTGGGTTTTATTGACTCTCTTTGGTTCTATCTATGAACGAAAATTAATACGTTACACGACGATTAAAATACCGGAGCACAAAAATAGATTACCTGATCAGTTTTTATCATTGAGCGATAAAAAAGTAGGACTAGTTGGGTGTGGTTCTGTCGGTTCCAAAGTTGCCGCAAGTTTGTGTAGATCTGGGGTAGGAAATTTTTTGCTCATTGATGAAGACATTTTTTTTCCTGACAACATTGTTAGAAATGACTTAGATCTCAACTATGTTGGAGCTCATAAAGCACCTGCATTACAACAGCGATTACAAAACATTAATCCTAGTGTTGACACACAGATCCTTAGATTATCGTTAGGTGGACAAGAAAGCTCTAGCTCAATGTCTGGGGCGTTAGAATCACTCGGTAATTGCGATCTCATTATAGATGCTACAGCAGAGCCATTAGCATTCAACTTGATTGCGTCTGTTTCAGTGCGCAAGAAAAAACCAATGATCTGGGTAGAAGTTTTTGGTGGTGGGATTGGCGGTCTTGTGGCAAGGTCAAGACCTGAGCTAGACCCTGTCCCGCTATCTGCGAGAGCTCAAATATATAATTGGTGTGAGGGGCAAGGTGTAGAGTTCTTGCACAGCACAAAAGCAAATGACTATAGTGCTCAAGTGGATGACGATACACCGTTAATAGCAAATGATGCTGAAGTCTCCATTATGAGTGCTCATGCTACTCAGTTCGCAACCGATACCCTAGCTCGACCTGAAGCTAGTATATTCCCTTATTCTGCGTATATCGTTGGCATGTCGTCAGAATGGCTTTTTCAACAGCCTTTTGATACTCGCCCTATCGACCTGCTACCAGAAGGCCAGTGGGGAGAAACTGCTGAACATATTGATTCAGAAGAGATTATCCAACTATTACAAGCTTACCTTCCACCTAAGGACCAATTAGATGCAAATAGTTCTTCCGAATAGTGTTTTGAAAAAGCTTCGGCTCCATATGTTAAAGGCTGGCAAGCGTGAAATAGGTGGAATGCTTATGGGGGAAGACTTAGGCGAACAGGCCTTCCGGATCGTTGATTTTTCTGTCGATGTGAAAAGAGGGACGACTTCTAGCTTTTTCAGAGATTCTGATGAACACGATTTGGCATTGCAGAAGTTTTATGAAGAAACAGGCTCTGATTACAAACGCTTCAATTATTTAGGAGAGTGGCACACACACCCAAGTTTCTCAGTTGATCCTAGTATCAATGACATCAATGCTATGCAAGGTATAGTTCATGGCGGTGAAAACGTAGATTTTGCGTTTTTATTTATTTCTAGGTTACGTTGGTTTTGGCAGTTCGAGTGTAGTGCTTACCTGTTTATTCGAGGCCATCAACCAATTCAAGTAGAGATTATTGTTGAGAAAAAATAAAGACCTATTACTTTGGTAGTTGTCGAGCTTTTATGATATTTATCACTATTAGCAATATAGAGTTAATTTTCGGTATGTAGTGAGTAAGGGAATTTGGCCTGACACATGTAGGCTGGTCGCTTGGTTACAATACTAGGAGTAATCCGAAAAATCAGGGCTCTGTAAAGTTCATAACTCAGAAATGTCCAAAAATGAGTCACGATAGTCTGTACAAGTTAGTCGCGACTCATCACAATATATGTAAGATTAGTATGAGTCAGTAAGGCTCAACATCTCGCCCCAGGCCAGTCCGGGGCGACGCAATTAGAGATTTGATAGTGCTTTACTCAATGTGTCATTGCTGGCAATTATGTTGTTTGCACTTTTAATGGACTCAAGTTGTTGTGGGTTGTTTAGGTCAATCTTGCTGAGCGCACTCGTCAGTATACCCACTCTCGATGCCGCCTCCGTATCAGTGAGGCTATGCTGTTGCTTTACCCCATAACTCATCGATATTGCCAGTGCTTTGGCGGTTATAAGCTTACTAGATTGCTCTTGTGCTTTTGTTTCTTCGGCGGCATCTTGAGCAGTCTTAGCACTTTCGTAGGAAGCTATCGCTTGGCTTATATCGTCTATGCCTTTTGACACCTCGTTTTTCGTTTCCTTGTATTCAATTTTGGTAATGGTTCCATGCTCGGAGGACAAGATGTTGAGTTCATTATCCTTGCCTATTCTTGTGCTATAACCAATGAATGAAATATGACCAAGTTCTGGTAGCGATATCATTTCAGATCTCGTCACCTTGCCGTCGCTAGATGTTACAGTTAATAGTCCCGCGCCTGGCATAGCGATAGGTACGCCTTGCGGCATGCTATTTGAGGTCTTTGTGATACTCTTAAGCTGTGCATTATAAGGATAATCTCCGTCTTGGTTCGGCGTCCCTCCTAAAGCCAACAGTTCCACTGTGAAAGCAGCGTCTTTCCGATTAGGCAGGTTTATCCCTTTTATGGCGCTAATATCACCTTCAAACCATTGCTGGAACTGTGAGCTATCCATTGGAGTGAAGTCATGTTTTGCCCCTGCAATCTCCTTGAACTGCAAAATCGTTGTGTCGGTTAGCACTGGCGCCTTGCTGCTATCAGAGTGTTTACACTTGACCTCTGGTGATTTTGAGGGGACGTAACCTTCTGCCTTAGGTATCTCGATTAGGGGGATGCCTTGGGATGCGAGTGCAATGTTGATCGCACCTTTTATTGTGGACGCTGCGATATCAACAGTCTTGTCTTCTCCTTTTACAGAAAAGCTCTTAGTGAGTCCGTTATTATGGTATTCAGCGGTAACAGCCATCATGTTGTTAAACTTTGAGGCTTCTTTGGGGTCAACGTGTACATACTGAGCGGGGAAAAATAATGGAACAACGTCAATCTCCGAGTCAAAGGTTATTTGAGGAGTTTGGTTTGGGGCTTCTTGCTTGCACCCTGTTAGCGTGTACGTTTGTGTCACCTGCAACAGTGAACCTGGTAACGGGATTGGAGTACCAGATGGAATGGCGTCAGTATCAGTTGAAGTGGTCTTTAGAGTGGCACTGCAACCCATCAATTGTGCCACTAGGGTTGTGTAAACCAAGAGTTTCATGATCAGCCACCTATGTAGATTTGATGTCTCAAAATTGTAGATCTTGTGAATATCCATAGAGTGCATATGCATCACAGATTGTAGAAAATGGAAGCAACTCCAAGTTTATGCTGCTCCGTCCTGGTAAAAGTATCAATTTAACGTCACAGAGTTTCTGAGCATACAAAGGTAAGTAAAGACTGATGACTAAGCCGTGAACATACTATTCGAGTACTCTCGTGCAGAGGTGTCCAACATAGTTTTTCATGCTTGCTTCTTCTCTGGATTGATCACGATGTTTGCATACAGGGAAAGGCGGACTTCGTTGTGCAACGACAAAGTAAGTTAGGTATTAATAGTGTACGATGGGACAATCAAATCATCATAGTCATCACTCAACAAAGTATCGTTTCTGTATCGCTAAGTGGTTTGATGAAAAGGATACTGTTCTCACTCCTCTGGCAAGTTTTTCGGGATGTAGTTCTTTCAGACGTAGTGAAGAGCTTTCAAACACATCCATGTCCAAAAGCTTGCTGGCGTAGTTCAAAGCAGACACTTGCTTTGGGTTACTCGACTCCAAGTAACTTTATTGCTATGTTTCGCAAAATATATGGAGAATCTCCTGCACGTTATTTTTCCAGATGCCGTGCAGAATAATGTGTTGACCGGCTGAGGGAAAAATGAAAACCAAAATAATAATGTCGTTTCTACTCGCTACATTGTGTGTCAGTGTCAGCGCCAGTACGAATGAGCCGAAATACCATTCTGCGCTAACAGTCAAAACGGTATTCAGTGAAGACAGAGGTAAGCCAGTAGAAGTCTATTATTGGTATCCCACAACGAACGGAAAAACCAACTTCACGTTTGGTATGGGTAACATTTTTAAATCAGTCGAAACGCAGTTAGATGCCCCGTTAGCAAGTGGAAAATTTCCCGTTGTGCTTTTGTCGCAGGGCGGAACACGGTCAGCATTTTCCCATAGTGGTTGGATAGCTTCGGGCCTAGCGAAACAAGGTTATGTCGTTGTTGTACCAAAGCCTCCTGCACCAAACGAAATCAATGCAGAAATGGCTGTTGATGAAATCACATTCAGAACCAGTGATTTGGTGCTTGGGCTGAACGAATTAAGTTCGGTCGGGATACTGTCCGGAGGCGTAGATACAGATGCAGTGCAGGGTGTCGGCTTTTTTCTGGGCGGGACATCTATGCTGATGCTCTCCGGAGCGCAAATAAGCCCGGAAAAATATCGAACATCGTGTCACAACGTAACCAATGTAGACTGTCATTGGTTACGTGAAAATGACGTTGATATTACCAACACCCCGGATCAAAAATTCCCCCGATTTCAGTCTGAAAACAAACTGAAATCGGTCGTCGTTGTCAACCCTGAGCTAACGAAAACTTTTGTCCCTGAAACTTTGGCCTTGATGAACAATGCTATCACCGTGGTGGCGCTCTCTGATCGGCTACATCCCGCACTGACACCAGCCGAATCACTTGTTGCTCTTCCCAATGTGACATTTCAAGAGATCCCCAGTGCGAGTCAGTTTAGTGCGTTCACAGAATGTACTGAGCGTGGCATTAAAATTCTCGCATCAGAAGGGGAGGAAGCACTTTGCCAGGAGCGTGACGAGGTTTCCAGAAAGGACAATCATCAGCAAATTTTGGATGTAATTCTGGCTAGGTTAACAAAGTCATAAGAGTGCAACAATGCGGAGCTTTCTTACACATTGTGTGCTTGGACCAGCAAAGCGAGGAGTAAGTTTTTGCAGGCTTATCCCTCCACCATACTGCAAGACCTACTAATGACGGTATTATTTGCCCTAATGGAGTACTTGTACCAGCATTTTAAAACTTAGAAGAACACACAAAATACCAACGATTTTCTTAAGAACTTTATTTGGGAAATACTCTGCGCAACGCACGCCGAGGCTAGTAGTTAAGTAGCTACTAATGGAGAAGCTGATCATTGCAGGAAGATATATGTATCCTAATACTAAGTTGTTCCAATCTGTATTTTCCCATCCGTTTAACATGTAACCGAGGCTTCCTGATAGCGCGATAGGGAAACCTATCGCAGCAGAGGTGCCAATAGCTCGTTTTACCTCAAAATTTTGCTGGACAAGATAGGGGATGATCAACCCCGCACCGCTTATAGAGACAAGTGCTGATACAGAGCCAATCACCGAGCCTACAGTGATATTACCGATAGCCCCATGTGGGTTAGGGTTGTACTCATTTTCAGTGTTGAGAAACATCTTATAAGCTACATACAACATGAATACGCTGAAAAAGCCTGCCAGATAGACTCCTTGTAGATACGATGCTACGAATGTGGCGCAAAATGTTCCGACTAGAACTCCGCTCAACATTTTTACTACCATTGTCGAGTCTACATTCTCTTTTTTGTAGTGAGCGCGCATGCTGCCCAATGTTGTAATAATCATTGAAGCCATTGATGTCCCTAACGCAAGATGGACCACTTCTGTATCAGCTATTCCCTGTAGTGAAAACAGAAACGCAAAAATAGGGACGGCCATTCCACCACCACCCACACCAACGAGTCCAGCGAGAAAGCCAATGCCCAAGCCTGCTGTAATGTAATAGATAATAAAGATAGGTTCGTTCATGATGGTTCTGCCTTCGATAAAATGGTCGTTGCTAAAATGTTACTCGAACGCTAACTTGCTATGGTAACGTTAAGAGGACAGAAAATAATGAATAATGGCCAAAATGGAATTGAGTAAATAAAGTGACAAACTCTGATTACAGCGAATGGAAAAATGGCGCCGCACTGATCGCTAAGGAGTGGCAGCATGAAAGGAGCGACTTCAACCATTTGGATCAACGGCCACATAATTGGCACAGCCATCATCGAGGCCAGTTACTGTGTATAGATGAAGGGCTAATTCAGGTCAAAACTGATGAAGGAACGTGGATACTACCACCTCACCGAGCTGGTTGGATCCCCCCGGGTGCGATGCACAGTGTTTATTTTTGTGGTTCTCTGAAAGGTCGTTCATTACTGTTTACTCCAGAGAGTTGTGAGCGGTTTCCAATGAGACCTTGTGTGATCCAAATGAGCGATGTGTTGAAAGCCCTATCGGTTAGAGCATCGATATGGAGCAAAACAGACGATCTATCCATACAGTCTTTACGTATTCTTGCCGTAATATCCGATGAAATCGTCAATAGCCCTCATGAGTCACTCCACATCCCACAGCCCAGAGATCCGAGACTGCAAAAAGTTACTCAAGCAATTTTAATAGACCCAAACAGCAAACATTCTGTGGAGCATTGGGCAAATATCGGGGCTGTCTCATCTCGGACGTTAAGACGATTGATTCGAAGTGAGTTAAACATGAGTTTTAGTGAATGGCGGCAACAAGCACTGCTAATACATTCGTTAGAAATGATGGCTCGCGGAGAATCAGTAGGAGCGGTTGCACATGCTTTGGGTTATTCGACGCCCAGTAACTTTATCGCGATGTTTCGTCGGGTCTATGGCGATTCACCCACGCGTTACTTTTCGAGTCGTGGCATATAGTTGCCAAGAGCTTACCTAAATTAGGTTCGTTTTTATGTACTGAGGTTTTGCATACATTTACTCACCCAACATAAGCAAGTGCTTCTTTCACCAATCTTCTGTTTGGGCCATTATCTCTAACATCCAGACGCGAAATAGCATAAGATACACGGCCTTTACTAGCACTGAGCCACTCATCGTAATGACAGATAAAACACAGCAAGCGACATTTGCCGATCTTGGCCTGATTCCAACCTTAGTCGAGCGACTAGAAGCGTTAGAATACAGCCAACCGACGCCCATTCAATCTCATACCATTCCTTATATCCTTGAAGGGAAAGACATTGTTGGCGGTGCCAATACGGGCTCTGGTAAAACCGCTGCTTTTTCGCTTCCAATTCTGCAAAAAATTGTTCAGCAAGATGAATCAAATAATCGCCGTGGTAACTTCGTTTCTCACCTGATTTTAGTTCCAACTCGTGAGCTGGCATCACAGGTGGCATATAACGTCAAATCTTACTCATACCATCTTAGAGATAAGATCAAAACGGTTGCCGTATTTGGTGGTGTGTCGGTGAACCCACAAATGCTGGCGCTTCGCGGTGGCTGTGACATTATCGTAGCTACGCCAGGTCGATTACTTGATCTGGTATCCAGTAACGCGATTAAGTTGGACCAAGTAAAAACGCTCGTGCTCGATGAAGCTGACCGTATGTTGAGCCTCGGATTTACCGAAGAACTCAATAAGATTCTTGCGTTACTGCCAGAGAAGAAACAGACGCTGCTATTTTCTGCTACTTTCCCTGATAAAGTCACGACGCTGGCTAAGCACTTGCTCCGCGACCCTGTTGAAGTTCAGTTGCAGAGCGCAGAAGCCAGCACTTTGGTGCAACGCGTGTTTAGTGTAAATAAAGGTGAGAAAACGGCGGTACTCGCGCACTTAATCAAACAGCATCAGTGGCGACAGACTTTGATTTTTGTGAATGCTAAGAATGCCTGTAACCATTTAGCTCAAAAGCTGTCAAAACGCGGTATTACTGCTGAAGTTTTCCATGGTGATAAAGGGCAGGGCGCTCGTACTCGTGTCCTTGACGGTTTTAAGTCTGGCGAGATTCAAGTTCTTATTGCTACCGATATCGCAGCACGTGGCCTTGATATTGAAAAGCTGCCAGTGGTGATTAACTTCGATCTTCCACGTAGTCCTGCTGACTATATGCATCGAATCGGTCGTAGTGGTCGTGCTGGTGAAGTGGGTCTAGGGCTATCCCTTATCGATTACGATGACTATCACCATTTCAAAGTGATAGAAAAGAAAAATAAGTTCCAACTTGAACGTGAGCAGGTAGAGGGCTTTGAAGTGGAAGACGACCAGAGTGAAGCCTACTTTTTACCGATGAAGCCGCGTGCAAAGCCGGCAGGTACGGGTAAAAAGAAGAAAAAGCGTAGTCAATAGAAAACGTAAACAACCTGTGAGTTTACTTACGGGAGGCGCTGGAGAAGGGGGCGCACTAGCTTGAGTATTCGCTTCTAGCCATTTCTTTAAAGAACAATAGAGCCTTGCTGGAGCTACCAGTAGGGCTCTATTGCTTTTCAAGGTAATGTGCTATCGACGCGTCGGACGTCCACGAGGTGAACGTTTTTTAAATGCGGATGCAGCTTTAGCTTGTGACTTAAGGATAGAGTCAACGGTTAGCGGCATTGGCTCTTTAGGTTCAAGACCATGAGGGAAAGTACGAGCTCTCGGTGGTAAATCATATTCTTCTTCACTTGCGCGTGGCATGCGCTTAAAGCGATAAAGGTAAAAGTTTTCTAATTTTTCTCTCGCCCATTCGGTCTTCTTTAAATACTTCACACTACTTGCAATCGAAGGCTTAGTGTTAAAGCAATTAAAGCGCATTGCTGTATCTAGAATGTCCCAGCCATAAAAATCCACCAACTCTTGCAACATTGTCTCTAGCTTTAACCCGTGCAGTGGGTTGTTCCGTTGCAGTTCGATTCTTTCTTCGTCAGTCATCATTTTAGGGGCCTTACTCATCAAAGGGTGGAGTTTAGCAAAGTATACATTACAGAGATATCTATAGTTAGGCAGCGATGGTTTGGGTTGCAACTCGATTTGATGTTGTTAGTGCGTACTTGCATGAGCAAAATTAACCAATTACCTGTGTGAATACGGATATGTTTTTTCTACCTTGAAAAGCACAGGTGGAGTTGCGGCTGTTCATCTTGCTGAATTGCTTTTCAAAAACTCTCACTAAAGATCCGCGTACTCTAATGTAATGTTAAATCTTTGTGTAATAAGTGAGATTTTTGTTGCTCTTTTACTAATGTCTAATATTCCTACCGATAGCAATACATGCTTAATAGGTTCAAATCAAAAATTAGCCATACCACTTTCTTGGTGTGGCCTCGATGTTTGATGTGGGTGTTGTCTCGTATTGGTCTGTATACCAAGCGAAACTCTAGTTGGCATAGTTCAACGTTGAAATATAACAAAGGATAGCTCAATGTCTGACTCAAGTAAGACCTTTTACAGGGATGTGCGCAAAAAACCGCATGAATTTGAAAATCGTGAAGACTTTCTAAACCATGATTTAACCATCATGAGCTTTCGTCGCTGGGGTATTCATTTGCCATCACGTGATTACAGTATTGAAATCGAAGACTGGGTGCCTGCATTAGCCGCAACCATTGGTAAAGTGGTGATGGTCACCGCTATGGTTGCTGCCTTTGCTGCTCAGTTCGGTTTATCTCCGGAGTTCGTTGCAGAAAACGTGCGTTACGAATTGCTTATCGCGGGTGCTCTGTTCGTTATTTTGTTTTCCGCCATCCTAAACCCGAATGCAAACTTAGCCGGTACCCACGGCCCAATGATACCGCTGATTCCCATGATTGCTGCCGCAGGAGGGCATCCTCTGGCGCTTGGCTTGATGGTATGTGCTTTTGGCTTAATTCTCGCTTTGACTAAAGGCGGTTCTAAACTCATGACCTTGACTGGCATTGGGGTTCGAGGAGGGTTATTGATCTACCTAGGCGCTGTTGGGTTGCTCGGACAAATTAATAAGACTGAGGCGTGGGCTGCAAGTACAGACCAAGGTTACATCTCGTTTGTGGTCATTGGCCTAACCGTTATGGTTTATGCCTACCTAGCTAAGATCAACAAGCGTTGGTTGGCAATCCCACTGTGCTCTGCACTCGCGGGTATTGTTGCTTATTTGATGGGCGCTGAGTTTGCTTTTACCACAGAACCGGGCCTGCCTAATTTCAGTCCATTCTATTGGTGGGGTGAAGATACAGGCTGGCAACTAGGTTGGCCAACCTTAGAGCACTTTATTGCCGTGACTCCATTTGCGCTACTGGCAGTCGCTATGTGGTCCCCTGATTATCTTGGCCATCGTGTGTTTCAAGAACTTAACTACCCGAAAGAAGCGAAAGGCGTACTCATGGATGTCGACGACACGATGGTCGGAGCGTCTGTTCGTCAGGGAGTTGGCTCACTATTAGGTGGCGGAAACCTAGCTTCTTCTTGGGGAACGTACATGATTCCAGCCGCAATTGCCAAACGTCCTATTCCAGGTGGCGCACTGTTAACGGGTTTCATGTGTATTGCCGCCGCGGTAATTGGTTACCCTATGGATCTAGCGATGTGGGAGCCTGTTCTGCGTGTTGCTTTGATTGTCGGTGTATTCTTACCGCTTTTAGAAGCGGGTATGCAGATGATCCACAAGCATAAAGATTCACTCAGTGCCGGTATCTGTATTTTTGCCTGTGCATTCGTTAATCCAGTCTTTGGCTGGGCAATCACGATGCTGCTGGATAACCTTGGACTTATCGGCGACCATGAGCGTGCCAACGAACTCTCGAGAAAAGATAAATACCTGATTCCTGGTACTGCATTTATCGTCTGTGCAGGCTCGCTTGCTGTCGTTGGTCAACTTCCGGGCATTCCTGCTCTGATCGGTTAATCGAATTATGCTCTAAAGGCATCGTTGGAGTGGTGAGTGAGAGGGCTTTCTCAAGCTATGACTATTTCTCAAAAGTAAAAGGTTTGAACTGTGTAGTTAAGCCTTTAAAGCGCATGTAGGGAAAGTAAGGCGCAAACAAAAAGCTACCTAGTAATAGGTAGCTTTTTGTATAGACAGTTAGCCTACCAAACAGGGACTAAATGATTGATTCAATGCCATATTTTGCGCCGTAGTGTTCAACGACAAAATCAATGTCTTTGTCACCGCGACCGGATAAGTTGATCAGAATTGAGCCAGTTTCTCCTTGCTTCGCGAGTTTAATCGCGTAAGCGACAGCGTGTGAGGATTCAATCGCTGGAATAATCCCCTCTTCGCGAGACAGTTCAAAGAATGCATCAATTGCTTCGTCATCGGTGATTGAGCCGTAATTGACACGGCCAATGTCTTTTAAGTAACTATGCTGAGGACCAACCGATGGGTAATCCAAGCCACTTGCTACAGAGTACACTTCTTGAGGTTCGCCTTGCTCATCTTTGAGCATGTAAGACTTAAATCCGTGCATAATACCTGGCTCACCAAGTGTGAGTGTTGCAGCATGCTCGCCAACCTTTTGCAAAGAGCGGCCCGCGGGCTCGACGCCGTGAATAGCGACTTGTTCATCGTCTAAGAAAGCAGTAAATAGCCCCATCGCATTAGATCCTCCCCCAACACATGCAACGAGATTATTGGGTAGCTTACCAGTCATTTCTTTGAATTGAACACGTGCTTCGTTGCCGATAATTGACTGGAAATCTCGTACCATTTTTGGGAATGGGTGAGGGCCAACGACGGAACCTATCGCGTAAAGTTGTGTGTCAGGATCTTTTAGGTAGGCTTCGAAGGCAGAATCAACCGCTTCTTTGAGAGTCTTGCGCCCGTGAGTAGCAGGGATGACATTGGCACCAAGGATTCTCATACGGACGACATTCGGGTGCTCTTTGGCAATATCAACTTCACCCATGTAAATATCGCACTTTAAGCCGACCAGTGCGGCGGCTGTCGCAAGCGCGACCCCATGTTGCCCTGCGCCAGTTTCAGCAATCAGTTTCTTCTTACCCATCTTTTTAGCGAGAATGGCTTCTCCTAAGCAGTGGTTAATTTTATGTGCGCCTGTATGGTTTAAGTCCTCGCGCTTTAGGTAGATGTCTGCTCCGTATTTCTTAGACAAGTTTTCCGCATGGAAGATTGGGCTAGGTCGTCCAACAAAGTGCTTATACAGGCGAGCAAGTTCCGCTTTAAATTCAGGATCTTTGCTGCATTCCTCATAAGCTGCGTTGATGTCACGCATGATTTGTTCAAGCTCCGGCGGCACGAAGCTACCACCGTATTCACCAAAGTATCCTTCTTCATTGGGCATGGTGAGATCAAACGAGTTTTTCATTATTTACATCCTAGTTAACGAAAGTATTGATACTTTTATACCCAAAATTTGGAAGAGGTTGTGTGATCAGTTGCTTAAATCAGAATTCGCGATCTAGTGAACTAGTTAAAAAGTACAATTTGTGTGGTTGGTAACGGGTTGGATACAGCATAAGATGGGATTTAAGAGACGCAAAAAAGCCCCGAGAGATCCTAGGCTGTCATAAGAACCTCTCGAGGCAAACAGAGTGCTGGAAATACACTCTGCGATGGTGTCTGGAAACAAAAGTTAGATTCGTTTCCTTTGCCAGATATTAGGGTTTTAGAATAAGCTGATGTCAGCGAAATGTCACAAGTTAATCGCGGTATCTAAAGCTTATTTTTTATTTTTGAACAATGGGTTAGAAAATAGACTACAACAGACTAACCAACCGTGTGTTCTGCATCTTTTAAATTGAACATGATCTTTCTTTGTTTCGAATCGACGTCTTTAACTAACACGTGCACTTTAGTCCCTAAAGTAAACGTGGTGCTCTGGCTAGAAATTTTTTGTTTGACTGCATCAAATTCGAACTCACCATTTTGAAAACTTGATAAAGGAATGAGACCTTCGATTCGGTTTTCCTCTAACTCAACAAATACTCCGAAGTGTGTGACTCCAGACACCTTCCCCGTGAAGTGTTGCCCAATAAATGGCTTCATGTAATGACATTTCAGTGCAGACTCAACCTCTCGGCTCACTTCATCTGCCTGACGAGATTGATGTGAACAGTGCACGCTCAGTTGCTCGATTACTTTTGTATCGTAAGGGTAGTTGTTCGCCGCACCTGTCAATTGACGAATAGGTTTTAGTTTCATGAGCAGACTGCGTAGCTTGCCTGTTTTTTGCTCTCGAAGTTTAGCGCGAATGGCGCGGTGAACGAGTAAGTCTGGGTAACGACGAATTGGCGAAGTAAAGTGCGCGTATGCGTCATAGGCTAAACCGAAGTGACCCATATTCTTCGGCGAATACTCGGCTTGACTCTGAGAACGTAGCAGTAGGGTACGAATCACATCACACTCATCCAAATCTTGCACTTGTTCCAGTAATGCGTTGTAGTCATGAGAAGTTGGTTTATCACCACCCGCAAGCGTTAGCCCTTTGTCTGCAAGCATCATTCTTAATGAGGACAGTTTTTTCATCTGAGGACCAGAGTGCACGCGGTATAAGCTCGGTATTTTTTGTTGCTGCAAAAATTGAGCGGTGGCAACGTTGGCACACAGCATGAATTCTTCGATCATTCGGTGGGCATCATTTCGAACTACAGGAACGATGGACGCGATTTTCTTTTTATTGTTTAACGTGAATGAAAGCTCTTGCGTGTCAAAATCAATGGCACCACGGACTTGACGTTGACCTGATAGGTTCAAATACAAGCGATGGAGATTCACCAGATGCTGTTTAATGTTTTGTTTTGGGTTCTTACCTTGGTATTTTTTTGCTTCCGTTGATTGGGAAACAATGCGGTAAGCTTCGTTATAAGTTAAACGAGCATGCGAGTGAATGATCCCTTCAGAAAACTCTGAATCTAGCATGTTACCTTCGTCGTCAAAGGTCATCTCACATACCATAACCAATCGGTCTTCATTCGGGTTAAGCGAGCACAAACCGTTAGATAATGTTTCTGGTAACATTGGTACAACGTATCCGGGGAAGTAAACGGACGTTGCACGAGATTGCGCCTCAAGATCTAAATGGTCGTTTGGCTGAACGTAGTGAGATACGTCTGCAATCGCAACGAATAACTTCCAATGCCCATTGTCCATTTGGTATGCATAAACGGCATCATCAAAGTCTTTCGCGTCGTCCCCGTCGATAGTGACGAACGGTAAATCTCGATAATCCACTCGTGACGTTTTGTCTTTTTCTTCTACGTGATTGCCAAATGCGGAAGCAGCGTGAAGAACTTCATCATCCCAATGGTCATTGATGCCATGTCGACGTAACGCCAATTTAACTTCAATTCCTGCTTCTCCCGGACGCCCTAATACTTCAGCCACTTCAACTGTTGTTGATTGTCTGTGATCTGGATAGGCCGTGACTTTACAATGAATGAGTTTACCGGCACTTTTGGCGATAAGATCATTTGGTGTGACATGAATGGTTTGAGTCAGTTTCGCGCTTTCTGGCACTAGATAGAAGTTCGAACCTTTTCTCTTTAACAAGCCTACGATGTGGGTTGTTTTTCGTTCCACTATTTTGATGAAACGATGATTTGAGCGTCCTTGATGCTGAGCATTGCCTTTCAGAACCAGTACGATATCGCCATCAAACACATGAGTAAGTTGGTGTTTAGGTAAGAAAAGGTCTTTTTCATTACTGTCGTAAGTGACAAAACCAAAGCCGTCTGCGTGAATGCTGACCTTTCCAGAAACCAAAGCGGTTTGATCGACTTTTTTATAACCACGGCGATGCGTGAAAATCAACTGGCCATCGCGCTCCATAGCGCGTAAACGTTTTTTTAAAGCGTCTTTTTGTGGTTTCTCATCTAAGCCAGTAGAGCGAGAAATTTGCTCGTGACTTAAGTGATTTTTAACTTTATCGAATAGGCTAAGGATAGCGTCTCGGCTAGGGATAATGTGCTCGTAATTATTAGAATTTATTGATTGTGCGGATATATTTAATTTCATTTTTTTCTCTTATATTCGCCAATCGCTTTTATTTTATAAACTTTATTTATATGAGCAAAGCATGAGGCGAAGTGATTCAGATATGAATCAGATTAATTTAATTCCAAACTGGAATTGCAAGGTAGGTAGTGTGATTACCTAAAGATGTATACCAAAGTGACTTTATTGAAAGTGATTAATGACGGCGTGGGAGAGGTAAGTGATTTGGGTATATAAACTTAGATAGAGAATATTAAGGGCGGCAATAAGTGGAAGGGGATGGTGGCACCAACAACGTTGATGCCACACAAAGAATTACAGTGCAGTTACTTCAGCAGCTTGTAAACCTTTGTTACCTTGTTCAACAACGAACGATACTTTTTGGCCTTCAGTAAGAGTTTTGAAGCCTTCAGAAACAATAGAACGGAAGTGAACGAATACGTCATCACCGCCATTGTCTTGAGAAATAAAACCAAAACCTTTAGTTTCGTTGAACCATTTTACTGAACCAGTTAATTTATTAGACATAGATACCTCTATATTTGATTGTTTTAAATATTGAATTTTTAGCTAATATCAAGTGCTACTATATGATTTTAGAGATAACTATTTTGTCGCAGGAACGTAAACGAGGAATTCGATGTGGAACTGAGAGAAACTTTGATCTTTAATTACATTAATAGCTCTTTCCGTAAGAGCTGATGTGCAGTATACCGACAAAATTAATAAAGGCTAGCCTTTTCTTTTTTTATTTTTTAAGTATACCAAGCGCATTGCTTTCAAAGCATACGCTTGGTGTATAAGACGGCATGGTGTTATAGATGGTGCGGAGCGCTTAGTGTTTTCTGGTTGGGCCGTTACGAACAATGTCTTTACCATTGTCATATACGTGCTGCGAAACCCAGCGGCCAAGGAGCAATTGGTGCTTTTCTCCTAATACGGCAACAAATGGACGGCCATCGGTATTAGAGGTGGCTAGCGCAACGCCAGTGACACCTTCAAGACCCAGAGCGCCGCTTTCTACTAAATGCAGAAATGCCTCTAACTCTTCAATCGTTTCGATTACATGGTTATCAATATTCATTGTATTCAATCTCTTCGAATTGCATTGCGGTCGCGTACTCTACCTAAGTTAAGCGTGGAAACCAAGTTTCTGCGTGAGTCATGAAATGAGAGAGCCCCGTCCTGCGACTAATCATCAATGTTTAGTCTTGATAGTCCGGAACTTGTCTAGATTCAATAAAGGTGAAAACCCTCGCTGGTTAGACATGAGTCACATAATGTTGTCTGGTTTATGTCAACAATACTTTTGCTATTGGATGGGGTGAAGGGGAGTGCAATAATTTGTGAAACTCTTTTCCTAAAGGCTGTTATGAAGAAAGTCCTGATTACCGGTTTTGAACCTTTTGGTGGTGACGCCATTAACCCCGCTTTAGAAGCGGTGAAGCGATTAGAGGCTGCGGCAATAGAAGATGCCATGATCGTTACTTGCCCAGTTCCTGTGATTCGGCATGAGTCAGTGAATACCGTTATTGATGCAATAGAAGCGCACCAGCCAGATTGTGTGATTACCGTTGGGCAAGCGGCCGGACGTGGCGCGATCACCCCAGAGCGTGTCGCAATTAATGTGGATGATTTTCGTATTCCAGATAACGCTGGTCATCAGCCGATTGATGAACCCGTAGTGGCTGACGGCCCAGATGCTTACTTCTCGACACTGCCGATAAAGCGTATTGTTCAAACGCTGCAAAAGCAGGGGATACCTAGCCAGATTTCCAACAGTGCCGGAACATTTGTATGTAACCACCTTTTTTATGGCATCCAACATTATCTAAAAGACAAACCTATTCGTCATGGGTTTGTTCATATCCCATTATTGCCAGAACAAGCAGTAGATGGCAGTCAGCCTTCCATGTCTCTGGAGATGATAGTCGAAGGGCTAAGGCTGGTGGCTCAAGTTTGTATTGCCAATGAAAACGACATATTGGTCAGCGGCGGGTCGATTTGCTAGCAAGCGTTTTACAGTCCACTAAGTATCTGAAAGCTAGTAATAAGTTCATCGTTTGATGTTGTAATAAATGTTAGCTTTGTCAAATTTCACAAGTAGCGAAAGGAGTAGCATTGAATAGTCAGGTTGGATGTTGTTCAAACTGGCACTCCCCTAGTACAGGAGGTGTTAGGGGCTACCCTTACGAAAGGCGAGTTATCATGAAAAGCAACAAAAGTAAGTCAATCGCACTTATCTCTGTCGTTATTTTCGTATTGGCTATCGCTGCGCTTAAATTCGAAAACACGCTCGGAGTTCTTCCCATCGTAGTCGCTATTATCGCGTTTTTTATCTGCGTCATTTACACCAGTATGTATCTTTCTGATATGAAGCGTTCAGAGTTGATAAGTCACTCTGATCATTCTCAAAAAATGTGTACCCACGCATCACGCAATGAGCTTGATGAGCGCGATAAAAAGCGTTGAAGCGAGTCACATTCTCCGTATACTTTGCTGGAGCATTAATGCACTAACGTGTCGGAGATAAGCATGTCAAATCGAGTACCAACCAACATACTGACCGGATTTTTGGGTGTCGGTAAAACGACCACGATTTTAAATCTACTGAAGAATAAACCGGAAAACGAAAGCTGGGCGGTTTTGGTCAATGAATTTGGTGAGATTGGCATCGACGGTGCATTGATGACCGACCAAGGTGCGCTGATTAAAGAAGTGCCGGGTGGCTGTATGTGTTGCACGGTGGGTGTGCCGATGTCGGTCGGTATTACCGCGTTACTGCGCCAAAAACCGGACCGTTTATTGATTGAGCCGACAGGCCTTGGTCATCCAAAACAGGTTATCGCGACGCTTACCTCCGAACAGTATGAACCTTACGTTGATCTAAAAGCGACGATCGCTCTGGTTGATCCGCGTAATTTAAGTGATGAAAAGTACCTTTCTAACCAAAATTTCGTGGACCAGTTAGACAGCGCAGATGTGGTTATAGGCAGTAAGGTTGACCTTTGTACCAGTCACGACATTGATGTGTTTAATGACTGGGTGACGGACCAATCTCCCTCAAAAGTATTTAGTAAGCTTATTCATGACGGTGAGTTACCGATAGAAGTCTTGGATATCGAACGGGTTTACGGCAGCGCTTCTTCCCATATCGAGTCACATCATCATGACCATGCTCACCAAGAGCCTCAATTCCAGTTGCCGCCAGGTGAAGCCTTTGTGCGCAAAGAGAACAAAGGGCAAGGGTATTTTAGCTGCGGGTGGTTGTTTGGGGCAGAGTACACGTTTGATTTTGATAAACTTTTCTCAATGCTTTCGGACTTAACGGCGGAACGTGTTAAAGCGGTGGTCAACACAGATCAGGGGTGTTACGCGTTTAATGTTGCCAACCGAGTCGTGTCGGTGAATGAAATCAGCTTAGAAGGGTTTGAATCACGATTAGAAGTGATAGATTCTCAGCTGTTGCCATGGGATGAACTTGAGCAAATTCTCCTTCAGTTGTCTGGCATCAAGCGTTAAATCGAACAAATGTTAAACGGAAACGGTGAACCTGCAATCTGTCTGCGTTCGCCGTTTTTGCTTTTGTAGCGTTTCAATGAGAAAAGTGAGATAAATCACTCAAATTCGGGTATAGTGCACGGCTAAATTTTTAAAGCTATTTTTAGTGGTTTGTTTAAGGAATACGCTCAATGTCATTTTCATCTCAAGGTTTTGCGCCAGAAGTGGTTAAAGCACTGGCAGAATGCGGTTATGAAAAGTTAACGCCAATTCAACAGAAGGCGATTCCAATGGCTCGCAAAGGCCATGATATTTTCGCTACAGCACAAACAGGTACTGGTAAAACGGCTGCGTTTTCTCTGCCTATGATTCAGCAGTTGTTAGACAGTAACCGTAGCGCTTCTCGTAAGACTGCTCGTGCACTTATCTTGGCTCCAACTCGCGAGCTTGCTGAACAAATTGCTGACAACATCAAAGCTTACACGAAGTACACCAATCTGTCGGTGGCGGCGATTTTCGGTGGCCGTAAAATGTCTTCTCAGGTTGCGGCACTGGAAAATGGTGTTGATATCCTTGTGGCTACACCTGGTCGATTGGAAGAGCACATCGAACAAGGTAATGTCTCGGTGGCACACTTAGAGTTTTTGGTGTTTGATGAAGCAGACCGTATCTTGGATATGGGCTTTATTCATGCAGTTCGTAAGATCATGCTGGATGTAGATACAGACCCACAAATCATGATGTTTTCGGCAACGACTTCAAGCCAGCTAAATCTGTTAGCGAAAGACATTCTGCGTAAACCAAAACGTATCGAAGTAGAGCGTGCAAATACTACGGCACAAACAGTTGCTCACGTGCTATATCCAGTTGATCAAGAGCGAAAAACGGAACTGCTTTCAGAGCTAATTGGTCGCAAAAACTGGAAACAAGTGTTGGTATTTGTGAACTACAAAGAGACCGCAAACGAAGTGGTAAAAGAGCTGAAACTTGATGGTATCAAAGCGGTGGTTTGTCATGGTGACCGTGCTCAAAGTGCTCGTCGTCGTGCGCTAGAAGAGTTCAAGTCTGGCAAAGCACGTGTCATGGTGGCTACCGATGTCGCTGCTCGAGGTCTAGATATTGAAGACTTACCTCACGTTGTGAACTATGACATGCCTTTCCTAGCGGAAGATTACGTTCACCGAATTGGTCGTACGGGTCGTGCAGGTAAACAAGGTCATGCTGTTTCATTTGTAAACCGAGATGAAGAGCTCACGGTGGTTCAGGTTGAAAATCTAATCCAGCAACGCATTCGCCGTATTGAGCTTGCAGGCTATGAACCAAAACAGCGTGAATCTTACATTGAAAAGCTGCACTCAAAACCAGCATTCAAGAATCGTCAAGGTCGTCGTAATAATCCGAACCAGTCGGCAACAGACCAAGGGTCGGCAGAGCGTCGTCTTGCTATGGTGAAGCGCCTGAAAGCGCGTCGTGGCGCAAAGTAAATTACACAGTTTGTGTGAAAAGAGCCCCTCAATTGAGGGGCTCTTTTTGTTTGCCGTTTCGTGTTAATTTAGGCCAAGCATATTGGGTTCACCACGATAAATAATGCGATCGTTTCCTCGGTGAATACCAAACGTAACAATGACGGGTGGGTTTTCCTCTTCACTTGTAGAGCTATCCCAGTCGTATTTTAGCCAAGGGATGCGATTGCCTGAGCTGTCTAAATCTAGGTGGAATTGTATTTGCTCGCGCGCTGAGTCAATTTGGCTTGCAACGATATCGGTCATTCTGCCAATACTCATCGTTCCAACGCCAGAAAGCAGGGCGTTGTTTGCTGGCGCATGCGACCAAATTGGCGTGCTGAAGTAATATTCACCATTCGCCGTTGTTGAGCTGTCATCGAAGTTAGTCGTAAATCGACCGTTTTGCCAAATTTCCACATCAAGTGGCACTTTGATCATCATGCCTTGGTTGCCACCCACATCTTGAAAGTTCAAACGACCGAATCGAATATCTGGTTGTTGTGTGAGCACTTCGCTGTTATCAAAGAAGTTTACCTCATCAACGGCTTTAGTCGTGACTATACCTATTTTGCTAATATCACTGTTAGTCCCTTTATTAAATGGGCCATCAGGGTATTGTTTATCGGTCGTGTTCTTTTTCCAACATGGGCTATTGTTACAAGTCGCATTGGTTGAGGGCTTCTCGATAACAAACGTTCCGACACTCGCGTTACCCAGTAGTTTCCAGTCTACCTTCTTAGGCTTAGGCGGCAAAAACCGATCGGAGTATGAGCTTAGCTCGCCTAAGTCGAAATGTTGTTGAAGGTTAGATGAAAAGTGGACGTAGTTCTTCACGTTTTCCTTATTCGCATTGAGTGCGACAACATCGTAAGTGACTTTTTCAAAAGGTTGATTCATGTAAGCAAAAGTTTGGCCATGTGGGTAGTGCCATTCTTGGTCTTGCACTTGAAAATATTTTGGGTAAAAACGACCGATGTAACGATAGCCTTCGTTAACAGTCATACCTAGATATTTACTTTCTAGGTTTGCTTTTACTCTCAAGCTCCCGACTTCTTCCCAATATAATCCATTAAAGACGAATTGATCATTCTTGGCTGAATTATGCGCCTGAGCCAGTGAGTCACTACTTTTTAGCAATTTCGAGGTTTGGTTCGCTGTCTCAGATGGCGTATGTTGCTCACTCGACAAGACAACCGATGCTGCTGGAGCATCATCAAGCATAAAATTACGGGTGATAGAGGCATCACAATAACGTGCTGATTCCACAGAGCCACTTACAGAGCCGTCAGGTTGCCAAATGATGGGCTTCACTGTTAGAGAGAAAAGTTCTCCAGCCGCGATAAACCCATCTCCTTGTTCAGAAGTACCAGAACGCAAAGCACGCTGGTTGTCACAAATAGCCAGTGTCCATGGTCGCGAGTACACATTAAATGTTCCTTTCACTTCCACTTTGCCTTCTTCTGGGCACTCTTCAAATCCCTCACATTCAAAATGATCGGATAATGTCACTTCAAATATGCCGGACTCGTTCGTGATAAGACCATGCTCAGACAAGCCGTCTTTAAATTCCGCTGAATAGCTAAAGTTTCCTTCACTTCCTCCTACTGGTTGAACCAATGGATGAAAAACCTTAGGAGTACCATTGTAGTTGCTTGCGACTACAGGTTCGCCGGTGGAGGCACAAGCAAGCAATCGCGTATGCACATTTTCTGGTTTACCTGCAATAACGCGTATTTCATTTAAAGTTGCGCTTTTCGTCTTTGAGTAGGCCTCAAACATAAATGGCGTAAACATAAAGCTAACCGTTTGATGCTTGCTGGTGTCTTCTGCCATAGTGAAAGTCAGCGTGTAGTTCGTATCTAACGCGATGGTATCAATATCGTTCGGGACCACTCGAACAACGAGCTTACCATTGTCGTCAGACATAAATTGGTTTGCTTTTAATGTCTGCTGACCTTTGACCACCTCTAAAGTGAACAAGTCAGGGTGTGATAGGGCAGCACTGACTTCTGCGCTTACAACTTCTCCATTATTGGTTGTTGTTGCTGTAAATTGCGGAAGATCGTCGCCGCACATCAGTGCCATATCGTCCGATGGTGTGACGCTTAGGTCGAAGTCGTTCTCCGATGGAGGTTGCATGCTGCAATTCGGAACATCTTGAGGGGTAATCGGACAGACCTGAGAGGAGTAGTGACAATCAGTGTCGTCTAATCCACAGTATTGCGTGTATTTGTTGTCTTGTGCTTTCGTTTGTGCACTTCCTGGCGTTTGTTGGATTTCACCACAAACTTGACTTGGCTGATTTGGAGCGTTGTTGAAGTTCAATGTTTGGAAGTATTTAATTGCTGTAGTAGAGCCATAGAACGAACCGTTCAATGCGGCAGATGCTCCTTTAGTCTCAGTAGTGCCGTAGATCTCCATGTCATCAATAAGCAGAGAACTGTGCGCCACAATATCACCGACGACGAAATGTCGTTGGAGAGGGTTCGTCGTCTTGAGATGCAATTGATGGCCTTTTGATTCAATGGTGCCACAAACGTTAGCGTTGAATATATCGGTCGTACTGTGAGTCAAAATGTCACCAATAATGGTGTTGTACTCACCATCAATATGAAGGGCCTCACCTGTTAGCTCTATATCCCCATCGATGAGAACGTTATGCAGCTTTGTTGGATAAGCCGATAGAAGATCACCATAGATAACAGTGTGCTTGTTTTGGTAATCGTCAATGCTTGATGCTTTCTCATTGTTAACCGTTAATCCGGTAGCGAGTGCGTGGAGAGAGATACGCTTATTGGGTTCACCAATCGTATTGTCCCCCTCTAACACAATGCCATGAGCTGCTTCTAGCGTTATCTCTTTTTCCGGTAATGAGGAGACAATTTTGTCACCAGCGGGTAGAACTAGTTTCCCTGTACAGTGATAAGTCGTACCATCGCTTCCGATATTAAAACTCTTGTGTGAGCAAAGTTGACCTAGCTCAGATAGATCTTTGACGTCATAAGTGGTGGCGTGTGAGGCTAGCGGTAAAACAAGAACCGCAGCGAAAATACTGCAAAGACGCATCATCAAATGTCCTAAAAAAGTGGAACAAGATGGCATCAAGCGAGCGTGAGCAAATGCTCACAGAAGTTGAAATGTCGGCGGTGTTTTTGGTTTTTAATCCGCTTACTTATTGAACTTTGGCTATTTTTATTTCGTATGTCATACCAAAGCTTAGTGGCGTTATTAGAACGTAAGTATGAGATTAGTTCAATAGCTAAGTGTGACATGAGTCGCTTGATTCATGTAACTATTTGTTGGTAAAAGATAATAATTAACCATGTTGATTCAGAATCAGTAGCTTGAGCGTCCTGATTCTGAACCGAACTTAATCCTAGGCTGCGTGAACAATGAGTGGGGCCATTTGATATAACTCTTCTAGTATGGCTTTCGTTTGTCTCGAATAGACCAGACGATCGCGATCGCCTACGAGTTGAATGGCTCTGACTTTACCTGTAACCAGACATTGCCTAATGGTGCGTAGAACCATTTGGATATCAATTTCTGAGGTACCATCAAGGCTGTTTTTGGTTTTTAGGGAGCCAAGGTCGATACTGAGGATTATTTGGTCGCAATGGTCGAGGTAATTGCCGATCAACTGCTTTACATTATTGCGATGACGAAAAGAAAACTCTTTATCGGTTACCCAGTCACAACCTTGATCCTCCGCGTATTCCCACGTTTCTTGCTTTGTATCTTGTTCGCTAACACCAGCAAAAAATAATCGCACGTTTTGATAGCGAGAAAGAGCAAAATGGAATGCGGAGCCTAAACGTGGTTCAAGTGTTGGCTTCAAGTTCATGTCATGTCCAATATTTACCACACCCACTTCGTCTCGATAGGACACGACCACAGGTAACATGGACAAGATTGCCTCGGTACAGTTGGTCACTAAAACGGGAATAGAATGACGAGAAAGCGAAAGACTTAACGCTTCCTGAAACTCGCCATTTTCCAGCTTGTCGTGGTTGAAGTGACCAAAATTTTCAGCGGTTTCATGATCATGCTGTTGGTATAGCCAATCGCTAGCATTTTCCAAGCTTTGATCAGCTAATTCAAACGCGCCCTTAGACATGGGAGGCAAATACTCACACACTGTCATAAAAGAAAAAGGGTAATGCTGCGGCTGTTTCACGGTGTGGTGGAGTTTATAGCGTTTGAAAAAGCTTAACATGATGAATTACCTTTCTGGTGGTAGTGCCCTTGCCGCTTGCAACACATGCAAAATAATGCGCTGCTTATCCTTTTCGACTCGGTGGGCCGGAGCCATCACCGAGACCGCGCCGATCAGTTTGCTTCCTTTCATCACTGGTGCACTGATGCCAGAAACACCCGGGTCAATTTCTGAAGTACTGACGGCATATCCGTGTTTACGGATGGTTGTGAGCTCTTGTTCCCATTCGTCTCGTCGGTGATCTTGATTAAAGTATCTCAAGATTTTCTCGCATCGACTTTGAGGCATAAAAGCGAGCATCACTTTAGATGAGGCACCACGTAGCAGTGGTTGACTTTGACCCTGGACGAAGCTGCAACGTAGCGCCTGCATACTTTCTTTTTGTCTGACACAAAGCGCGCGATACCCTGCAGGTACCATATAAGCGGCCATTTCCCCTGTTTGTTGTACCAACCGAGCCAGTATGGTTTCGACCATATCTAACCCATGCTGTGCGGTCTCATAGCTATGCATGAGCAGCAATGCAGCCGGGCCAACGACAAATGTCTTGTCGTGTACGCTTTCTTCAATCAAGTTCCACTCTTTGAGTAGCTTCAAGTGTCGGTAGAGACTGCTCAAAGGAACATTCAATTGCTCGCTTAGCGTTTTCGCAGAGACTGGGAATGGACTAACTGCAACTTGCATTAACAACTGCAGTGCTTTTTCGTTTACCTGGTTCGCATTAGCTTTGTTTGTCGTCATGAGAGTGTTGTAACGTGTTATATGAATTACGACAAATATAATTCTTAATCACTGAGAAAAGAAAAATAATTTTAATGGGTAATTCTCGTAGAGTGAGAATTTGACGACTGAGGGCTTACCTCGGTACCGATAGGCTCAAAAATGATGTCGTATTGACGTCTCAGGTTTGAGTCGTTTGATGCTAAATTGGAACAGGAGGGATTAAGGCATTGTTTAGTTTGCGGTATTACCAAGTGTTTCGCATACTGAGTTAATCTAAATAAATAATATTATAAACGAGAGTTGCTAGTGGGTATCAGAATCCAGATACCATCTAAGTAAATCGGTTTTATAAAAGGTTACTTTTATATGCTGAATAAGGCGCTTTTTAAAAAAGCCATCATTTTTTTGTTGCCCATTCCTTTGATTGTTGGCGAGGTCTTGTATTTAGCTCGTGAAAGCGTGCAAAACAACCTCAATCATCTATTAGAAAAAAACGTTCAAATCGCAGACGAAATTTTATTCCAAATAGAGACCGAAAACCGCACGGCTTTGTTGCATCCTAGACGATGTGAAGAGCTTCAGCAAAACTTGATGTTTGAACGAGATATCGAAGAAATGCTGATTGTAAAAGATGGGATCATTACGTGTTCTTCTAAACTGGGCGTAATTTCTAAGCCGTTAGCCGAGCACATTACATTTCCTGAGGGACAAGCGTTAGCACTGGGAAACGTGGATAGCGTATATGACCAATTTTTGCTCGTCGTGACCGAAGGAGAGCGAGGTTATCAAGCGGTGACGATTATTGATCATGACTACTTTAATGCGAAGATAGGATTTAATAACGATTTACGTTTAAAACGCTCTGCCTTATTTATCCATGACCAAGTTGCACCTGAAGAAGCGTTGAGAACGGGAAGTAATCCTATTGGCATCAAATCGTCGCAAATGTTTGAGTATGAAGCTTTGAGTGAAGCTAGCGATCTGTTCGTCAAACAGAGAACACTTTCCTATTTTTTGTATTCAATTCCAATCATTTTTGTTATCTATCTTTGCTTATATGCGTTAAATAGATTTATCGATCCTCATCGAAGCTTGGTCCTGGATTTAAAGAAAGCCATAAAGAAAGGCGAGTTGACTCTGTATTACCAGCCCCAGATTAACGTCGATACTGGTCAACTATTTGGTTTTGAAGCCCTAGTGCGATGGGAACATCAGAATAAAGGGTTCATTTCTCCTGATGAGTTTGTGCCAGCGGCGGAGCAAAGTGGATTGGTCTTTTTGCTCACGGATTACGTTCTCGATAAAGCGGCAGAAGACTTTAGTAAATTAGACTTTAATCAGTCTGTTCACCTTGGTATTAATGTGCCGCCCGGTTACTTAGTTGGGCCAAACGCGATTAGAAAGATTCAACTCATTGATAGGAAGTTAAGTCGAAATAACGTCTCATTAGGCATAGAGATAACAGAACGTCAACTCATTGATGCTGAAGCCAGAAAGTGCATCGCAGCGCTGCGAGTACATGGCATTGATGTGTTAATCGACGATTTTGGTACCGGTCAAACCTCGCTGGCGTTCCTGCAGCACATGCGTATAGATTACCTAAAAATCGATAAATGTTTTGTCGAAACTATTGGTATACCTAGCCTAAGTGCTTCTGTTTTAAAAGCTATTGTTCACTTTGCGGAAGAGCTGAAAGTACAACTCATCGCTGAAGGTGTAGAAACAACGGCGCAAGCCGACCATTTGAAAAAAATGGGAGTGCGATATCATCAAGGATATTTTTACTCCAAGCCTTTACCTTATGATCAACTTGCTCAGCGAAGTCATTATGATTGGTAAACGTTAGCCCGATAACATTGGTTATTGTCATCAAAAATAAACTCTAACTCATTCTTGATACTATCCAAGCGGTCTTCTTGGTAATGAGATACATACAATAGCTGGCTTAAATTCTCTCGGGCGATGAGCTCAAGTGTATTCTTAACTAAACGCCTACCAAGAAAATCTAACCCTTGATATGGCTCGTCCAAAATCAGTAATGTTGGTTGTTTAACGATGGCTCTTGCAATCAACAACAGGCGCTGCTGACCGTACTCTAATTGCTTGAATGAGGTTTTTCGGTATTGGCTCATATGTAGGATGTCGAGCCATTCGTTTGCGATGTCCACTTCTTTACGAGTAGGTTGGTTATACAACCCTATGGAGTCGTAAAAACCGGACAAAATCACGTCTAGCGCACTGCAGTTAACGCGGTATTGAAGGTGTAACGCTGAAGATACCATGCCTATGTGCTGCTTAATTTCCCAGATTGTCTCGCCAGACCCTCGCTTTTTACCAAAGATATCAATGTCATTGCTGTAGCACTGAGGATGATCACCAAAGATTAACCCAAGCAAGGTGCTCTTCCCACAGCCATTTGGACCTTTGACCTGCCAATGCTGACCTTTGTCTATTCGCCAGTTTAAGTCAGTAAAGATCTTCTTATCAGTGTATTCAACAGACCCATTTGTTAGTTCAAATATTGGGTTGTCGAAGTGTGTCGAGTGCTGATGCTGACGTATCAAGTTCATCATTTCTTCACTCTGTTGCTCGGACTGAGATTTAATTTGTCCAATGATTGGATGATTATCCCAACTGGATTTATCCATCGTACTGTCCAGCTTTCCCGCACTGAAAAGCGCAACGCGATCAATCCACTCAGGTATATCAGACTCGCGAGAAAACGTGACCAGCAGCTGTACGGTTTGAGAAAGCGAGTGTAAATAGTGAGCGAGAGCTGCTCGATGGGCGATATCTAAACCAGTAAATGGGTTATCTAGCAGTAACAAATCAGGCTGTGTTGCTAAAGCGCGAGCTAGCATCACTCGTCTTGTTTCCCCTGTAGAGAGAACACGAAAGCCACTGTGTTTAAGGTGAGTTAGGTCGAGATCGGTAATCAGCTGATCTATTAAATTAGCGTCTTGGCTGCGCTCCTGAATGAGTGAGTAAACGGTACTGCCTTGATCGATACGATCAAGAAAGTCTGTATCGTCCTTTTCTAATTCCCTTTCCAGTAATCGCTGTTGCTCTGATAACGACACTTGAGCAACGGACAGCCCATCAAGCTCAAGTTTCCCGCTTATTGGTGAAAGTTCACCACAAATAAGGTCTCCAAGTAGAGCTCCAATATCCCCATCCGCGCTGAATATTCCCCAAGATTGCTGAGTGTCTATTTTCCAATCGTCAATAAATAGGTGAGCCGTGTTCCCTTGAGCGGCAAGCTGACTAAAACGAATAGTCATATGTTTGTCTTCCTTGTTTTCGTTGTAATCGTTTATTTATAACAATTTACGAACTCAGTAAGGAAGCGCTTTTGTGTATTAATTTTAATCAATGCAGCATCTAGTGAGCACTCAAGGGTAGTGCTATTTGAGAGTGAAACCGCCACTATGTTTGCAGGTAATAAATTGACCTATCAGTAATTTTATTGAATTTTACAATGAGCTTATCATTATGCGCATAAATGTTATGCTGCTACACTCATACTTGCCGTTTATTTAATTAATCAATGTAAGGACACATGTTTATGAGTGAAACGGAATATGATTACCCTTCGAGTTACAGCCTAGTTTCTATCACCGATACGTCCAGCTATATCAAATATGCCAGTGAAAACTTTAATGAAGTCGCGGGGTTTGATGATGGTGAACTTATCGGTAAGCCTCACAATGTTGTACGCCACCCAGACATGCCGAAACAGGCTTTTAAAGATTTATGGACGCACCTAAAAGCCGGAAAACACTGGATGGGAATGGTGAAAAACCGACGTAAAAACGGAGGGTATTATTGGGTTGATGCGTTTGCTTCTCCTATCAAATCCAATGGTGAAGTTGTTGAATACCAATCGGTTCGATTTAAACCTGAGCGTATACACGTTCAACGAGCGGAAAAAGCGTATTCAAAGCTTCGGAATAACGGTAAACCATTGCAAATGTATCTTCCTCGTACGCGTTTGTGGATGAGATCAGCCTTCTTTCTTTTCATTTCAAACCTTCTTGGCTTGCTAACTCTACAAATGAACCAATCACCAGCGGTGGCCTTTGGCATTGCTGCATTACTTTCCGTGTTCTCAATTTATGTATTAACCAGGCCAGTTGAGAAGCTTGCTAGACAGGCTAGGCAAGACTTCAACAATCCACTAATGGAGTATATTTATTGCGGAAAAATTAACGATCTGGCTGAAATTGAGCTGGGTATGAAGATGCGTAAGCAATTTGCAGATGCGCTATTAGGGCGAGTCGGGGTGTCTGTAAAAGACTCTTGCGAAGAAACGCGTGCAAGTGCCAACAGTGCTGCGACTAATAGCCAGCAAGTGACGGAAAACTTGAGTGCACAGAAAGTAGAGATCGACTCGGTCGCTACAGCGGTCAACGAGATGCAAGCCTCATCATCTGAGATATCAAATAATGCTCAAGCGACGGCCGATGCTACGCTAGAAGCGCAGAACACGATGACAGATAGCAGTAGCGTTATCGATAATGTTAACCACTCGGTACTAGAGCTGGTGGATGAGCTCGGCGAAATCTCTAAAGTGGTCATGCGTTTGAACCAACAAACCGAGCAAATAGGAACTGTTGTTGAAGTGATCAATGATATTGCTGAACAAACCAACTTATTAGCGTTGAATGCAGCAATTGAAGCGGCGAGGGCAGGCGAACAAGGGAGAGGGTTTGCAGTCGTTGCGGATGAAGTGAGAACCCTTGCTAAAAGAACACAGGAATCGACAACAGAAATTAAAGCGGCCATTGAAGGAATTCAAAAGGGCAGTAAATCAGCGGTTTCTGCGCTAGAGAAAGGTAATGAAATGTCGACCGGAACGGTAACATTATTAGGCACGGCTTTAGAGAGCATCCAACAGCTGCAATCTCTCGTTCAGGATGTAGTCGAGCGAAATCAACAAATTGCGGTAGCGATAGAAGAACAGGTTTACGTAACGGATGAGATTAACGAAAACATCCAGTCGCTTAACTTAAAGTACAGTGAATCGTATGATCTGATGACAGAAACGAATCAGATGAACTCTAAAGTGCAAAGTTGTACCAATGACCTATCTGAAATGATTAAGAAGTTTGCTTAAACACTAGAAAATAGAAATAAAGAGCCCGCTAATTTTTAGCGGGCTCTTTATTGGAATGTGGTGAAGTTCTGGGGCCGTATACGACTAGGGGTTCGAACCTCCGTCATTTTACAAACACTAAAACGACGAAAGCTCGCAATAAATGCGAGCTTTCTAAATAAGTGGCGGAGAGATAGGGATTTGAAAACTATCTACACTGAAACCTATAAAAATCAAAGTCTTTGACTAAATGGAGGTTTTTCCATCAAAATTAGAAAAGTCTAAGTTACAGTAATGTGTCATATTAGATGATACGCTACCAGATATCATTTACAAGCCTGATTGAAATGTTTGTGACATAGCAACTGCCTTTTGGCCATCGAAAGTGTCTCATTATCATAGAACTAACCAGTTATTTAAGGTTGACGCAAAAAACCATCAAACTTTATCTTTACGACAAATAACTCCTATCAATCAAAAGTGTATTATTGATTTATATCAAAATTAGCGTTCATTTAATCCATAGAATGCACTGAATTTTTTACAACTAAACTATTTGGTGCATATGAAAGCTAAATTACTAGCGACACTTGGTCTAATCCTTTCTCTTTCTCTAACGGGATGTGCGAATATTCAGCATTATGAAAATATCAGCGTAAACCAGAACGTAAGTCTACAGACCTCTATCGGTGGTAGCGTGTTCCGCTTACAGAAGACTAAAGATCTCCCTAACGCTTTCGGAGGTGCTGATATCTATGGCGGCAAAGTTAATACAGGTTACTCTGATTTAAGATTCATGGGTATGTCTGACAATAATGAAGTGGTTTTTCGATTCACAGATGTTGTCGTTGAAAGCAATGAGACAACGATGTCTCGCTATGGCTCGGATCGTACTTACATGAGTGCTGATGCTTGGGGGAACGTATCAGCGACTACATACCGTAAGCAAGATGCTCAATCTACTCAATTACCACCAAATACAGTTGAGTTTAAAGTACCTATGACGACGAAGTCCTTCCCAATTGGTGGTTACAATATCGTGATTGAGCAAGCGACAAGTTACAGTCTGCAATACGTAGTAACTAAGTAAGGCTGATTGAATTAATGTTTAAGAAAATCATATTAGCGACTGCATTACTTGTTATTTCTGGCTGTGCAAATGTTGGACAGCCAGAAAAGATGCGTTCTAATGCGACTTTGGAGTGGGCAGACGGTCTCACTGAGCGTGCACTAGTCGCTGGCTCAAAGCGCTCTATTACTGTGCCATTTGGAGATCAAGTATTTGTTTTCCTCATCGATGAGCAAAGTATTGGTAAAGACTGCTTAGTTTACAGCTATAAACACGTTAGTGGTGGTGTAGCACAAGCAGATATCTGCTTTGGTAGTGAAATGACTCTATTTTTAAATGGTCAGGTGCTTAATAGTGGTAACATTTATCTAGACAACGGACAGACTTTTACTGAGGTTGCTCAGACTCGTGAATACGCTGCGAAATTAAAATTTCAAGAACAGTTAAAGCAAGAACAGGATGAGAAGCAAAAGGAACAAGCTGCGAAAGCTCTAGAGCAAGACTTAAAAGCTAAAGAGTTAGAGTTATTCATCATTGAGCAACAAAAAAAGCGTGTAATTGCTGAGACGAAGGCAATTGAAACTCATAGTGATAAAACTGACGAAAAAATTGATGCTACAAATGACCTAATCCGAAGTGTTGGAAAAGGTATTGAAAATCACGGTGTCAAATAGTTAATAAAAGTTAACGAGTAGAGCCTCATCAAAAGATGAGGCTCTACAATTTAAATAGAACCAATTTTTTAGATTAGAATTTTATATTCTATTTCAATAGCACTAATCTAATGCATGTCCCATCTAACCAAGCATTAATGCGGAAATCTGTATGGCTAAGATCTATCCTTCCTGGAGCAATATTGAAAGACTAACTGTTAAACCAACTGAAGGTGAACTGTATCTCCTGAAAAAAATAGATGAAAGTCTTGATGAATCATATGAGGTGTTTTTTAACCCATTTCTTGATGGAGACAGACCTGACATAGTTATCGTAAAAAGAGACTATGGGGCTATTATTATAGAGGTTAAAGATTGGTCAATTAATAACTATGTAGTAACAAAGGACAACAAGTGGTTAATCAAAGATAGCGTCATTCGCTCACCTCAAACACAAGTTTTCAGATACAAACAGAATATGTTTGAATTGCACCTCCCTATTTTAGGCTTAAAGGAGCTAGTAAATAGAAACTTTTATAATGTAATTAGTACGTATGTATATTTTAACTGCGCAAGCAAGTTAGAAATTAGAGAGCTATACCAAACTCCAGAAAATGAAGTAAGAATGGAGTTGAATTTACTAAATGCTTCTATAAAGAATCGAGAGATAGTTCATTTCGAGTATGATAAAAAACAAAAGTATTTGAGTAATAAGATAAAACAAATTTCTCGTGACGCTTACATCTCTTATGGTAAAGATAATATTAATGATCTTGTATCTAAAATAAAGAGAATGAGGAAGAATAATCTTTTTACGAATGACATATATCTTGACTTCATCCGTAGGTTATCTCCTCCTACTCACATTTTAGATCAAGGTTTACCTATAGTATTTGATAGAAAGCAAGAATCTCTAATTAATAGCGTATCTGAAAAACGTAAGGTAAAAGGGGTGGCTGGTTGTGGAAAAACTTCAATTCTCGCAAAACGAGCGATAAGTGCCTTTGAACGGCATGGTAGTGAAGTTTTAATTCTCACATACAACATTACTTTAAGGCATTACATTCGCGATAAGATTTCGCAGATTCAATGCAAAGGAGCAGGTAATCAGTTTGAAATCATGCATTATCATGGTTTTATCAATAATAAACTAAATGAGTATGGTTTAGATGTAGCTCCGTTGTTAGAAAAATACCAAGGCACAGATAAAGAGAAGCTTGAAAAACTGTATAAGGATCGAAACTTATTTGAGTCTTTACCTATAAATGAAAAATATAAGACAATATTTATTGATGAGGTTCAAGATTATGAACCAGATTGGATAAAGATTATTCGAGATTGCTTCCTTGAACCTAATGGTGAAATGATTTTATTTGGTGATCAATCTCAAAATATTTATGAGCGTGATGATAATAAAAGAGAGTCAGCGTTAGTACAAGGCTTCGGACGTTGGTTTAAGTTGAGTAAATCTTATCGATCAGAAATTGATACGCCTTTGATTCAGCTTTTCAAAGGCTTCCAGGAAGAGTTTCTGGTAAGTAAATATAGTGATAGTGATGTATTTGAATCGAATTATATCCAAGGAAGTATGAACTTTGACTTACTAGCATATGAATCTTATGGTTCGATTATTAATACAGAGAAGGTTATTGACTTGATCAACTCTTATGTAAAAGAGAAGAGTATAAATCCAAATGATATAGCAATAATATGTTCTAAGGTTGAACCTCTTATTGCCATCGAAAAGAAAATACGAAGTATTGAAAAAACTAAAATTATGTTTGAGGATGCAGATGATTTAAGGCAGATTGAACATATTACAGGAAAGGAACGTGTCAATAGAATAGAAAAAATCAGAAGAAGGAAGAAATGCTTTTTCATGCAGAACTCTGGCGTTATAAAAATGTCTACTACCCATAGTTTCAAGGGGTTGGAGTCTGATACAGTGTTTTGCATTTTGTTAAATGATGATCACGAAGAAATGGTATATACAGGTATAACTAGAGCAAGGAAAAATTTGGTTATTTTTGATTGCTATGATAGTAAATATAAAGGATTTTTCAGTAGAAATATAAAACCGTGATGACCAATGTTACTAATTACTATTAATTTTGATTATAAACATGAAAAGAAAAAGTATAAATCAATTTAAGAAAGATTTTATTATATTTCCTTTCCCTGGAATGGGAAAAATTGATTTCGCTGATTTTAAGTTTGACATTTGTTATACTGCCATAGGAAAACTTAAAGCTATAATTGTAAATCTTCCAATAATCATTATAAATTATTGGCACGTTACCTTATTAGGTAGGGAATACCTTAAACCAATAAAGGAGTTGGATCTTTCAATTAGTTCAGTTCGAGATTCAATAAGTGAAGCAATAATAAAATCAAACTATATTCGTAACAATAATAAATTTGTTTGGTTAATATTCTTAACCTTCGCATCACTTATGATGCTGTTAGCAATTCCGATTTTATTTGCTCACTTTATTTTCTCAGTTATCAAATTGTTCACTGCAATCATTAAACAGTTGACAAAGGGTATTTTCGTTGAAGAAAATGTGCTTGGTCATGTATCTCCTATCAAGGGAAATCTAATTTTTATAAATAATAAAGGCAGCAGGCGTGAAGAAAGAACAATTTCTCACGAACATATGCACCTAGTCCAATATTTAAGGGGCGATTTGGCTGAAGTTATATATGAAAATAAAACTAATCTTGAGAGATTATTATTGTCGAATAATCCTTCTTCTCATGAATTATATCTCTTCTCGAAGTTAGAATTAGAAGTTAGGCTTCATGAATTTATTAGATTTAATTACCATAATAATGGTAAAGTGCCTATGTCTCGTGATGAATTCTATAATGAGGTTCGTTTTTTCATGAATAATGAACACGACGAAGATGTACTAGGAAGTGATATTATAAAAATGTCTAATGTAATTAGTATTTCTGCATACGAGTTTTGTCGTAATAAAAATGGTCACATAGAATTAGATGAGCGGAAATTTAAAGAGTTTCTTGACATTGAGAATAAACTGTTAGATAAGTTTGTGCTTGAGATACTTTTTGTAAGTTATATAAAGCTAATTCGGTATTATGGTTATGGTGATTTATCCAAAAAACTTGGTAGCGAGGTGATGTTTCCAAACTTATATAACTTTACTTACGGCTCCTAACTTTGAACTGCATTAAGTAATTTATTAGTAAGATTGTTATAGATTACTTACTCTTAGCTATTGTCATCAGGTTAAATAGCAAATTTTTACTGATATTGGTACCACTTATTCACTATTTCAACTTAGAAATTTCGTGCTTGTAGTTCTCTCCCTTAGCCAGCATCGGCAACAGGTGAAGCTCTAATTGATAGACTCTAACCAGGCATAACAAGGTTTCGATGGTGCAAGATGCTGGTTCATTTTCGATTTTAGATATCGTTGCTTGCCGTAGCCCGCTTAACTCTGAAGCCTGCTTTTGTGTCAATCCACTGTTTTGCCTTGCTTCTCGCATCCAGTTTGCCAACGCTAATGGATCACTCACGTACATCTTCTATCTTCCTTTTACCCAGTAATTCAAATCCTCATATACTCTATGGCGTATATTTTCTATTTATACGCTAAAGAGTATATTTGAGCCGTCAGCCTCGGGCGGATAGGTACTTGTAATAAGTTGCTCTACCTACACCCTGTGCTTTACATGCAGCACTGACGGTTTCACCGTCAGAAACTAGCAAATTAACAGTTCGGCACTTTTGTGCTGTCTCTGCGTTCACAGGTCGTCCTTTGTAGCGTCCTTCTACCTTTGCTTTTGCGATACCTTGCTGAGCACGTTTCTGGCGCGTTTCGTAATCATCACGAGCCATCGCTGCGCCCAGATCCAACATGAAGTTTGTTAACGCCTGCTGAATTGCCGAGACTGACACATCTGCATCAGATAAAGACTGGTGGGTCATAGGTTGATCTACAACTACGATTGATATCCCTTTAGCTTTGATTCGCGCTTTGAGGGTTTCCCAGATTTGGAACGGCAAGCGCGTCAATCTATCCATTTTTTCAATCAATAGGACATCGCCATCTTCAGAGTCTTCAATGAGCCGATCTAGCTCAGGACGCTCGGCTGCTGTACCTGATATATTCTCCTGATAGAAAGATGCAATCTGTAGATTATTGGATTTAACGAATTCTCGTAATTCCTGCTTAGCACGAGAAGAGTCTTGCTCATCAGTTGAGGCTCTTAAATAAGCTCTTATCATTTTCTATGTCCCTAGAATGGCATTTTGTCTGCGTTAAACTGTCTACAAAATAGTGTCTATTTTAAACTGTTTTTTAAATGAAGATTTGTGAGGAGTGACCTGTCTCTTTTGGGTATGGCTGTTTTAGGCGTTACTGGAAGTTTCCGCTTCTTCACAAAGAAGATGAAGTCTGTACAACGTTGCTTAAGCTGAACAGGAGATAGATGAGTAATGTTTTCAAGGCTTTTAGAGCGAATAAAATCATCTAATTCCGTTGCGAAGAACTTCGAGTCCTTAGATTGTTGTTCAGGTAAGGCTTCCACAGGAGTTGGTGGCGGAGTTTCGACGGTAACTGGCGCATGATGAGGCTCCATCTTCGAACTCGTCTTAAACTCCTCGCGTACACGCTTTATCAACACCAGGAGAATGGCTTTGAACGTTTTGTATGGCATGTACTGATTGAATGCTCTGTCAAAGAGAGAGCAGATAGCACTAGCTAACCGAGTATTGCGTTTAATCGCTTCACGACGCGTTTTAGTAAGCAAAGAGAAGCGAACTTCCTTCGGATAGTCATGGGAGTTTTGTAGAAAAGCAGGGGTGGCAATACGTGTGTAGTACACGCCAGAAGCCAGTTTTATCAAATACATATGTATCACCTATCTGTGTTAGGTGACTTTTCTATGCTTCAGATACGAAAAAAGCCTTTGATAATCAAAGGCTTTTTTCTAAGAATAAGTGGCGGAGAGATAGGGATTTGAACCCTAGATACGCTATTAACGTATGCCGGTTTTCAAGACCGGTGCTTTCAACCACTCAGCCATCTCTCCATTGCGGAACGTATAATAGGGAGCATAGTCCGACTTGTAAAGTGCTGAATTATAATAGAAGTACTGTTTGCTCGTTTTATAGTCGCTGATGTAATGTTAAACAGTTTGAAAATGGGGTAAAAAAGAGACAAATAGTAGCAATTTATAGAGTTTTTACTTTATCTTGGCGCAAGTCAATAAAATGGTGTTTTATTGTTATCTTTATGATATTTAAGAAATAACTTGCTTTTAGGGTACAGGTGTTCGCCCGAAAGTATTTGCAAGACTTTGTGAACTAATTCAAAATTAACTGGTATAGCCAGTTGTGCTTAAATTTTTTAAGGGTGTTTATGAAGGTCACAAATCTATTTAAAGACAAAGTTGATGCGATTTCTGCTCATCAATCCGAGTTTATGAATTGGATGTCTCCAACGTTACGCGATTATTGGAGTGACTTTTTGGGAAAAGCTCAGAATAGCTTTCTTTTCTCAAAAGTTCGTGATCACCAACAGCCAGCTGTTAACGAAGAGGTTGCGCCTCAACCTGCACCAATCGTAATGGCACCTGAGGCTCAAAAGCTGTATGACGAGTTAAGTGAAAAAATTGGTGAAGTGATTCACACTGGTGACTGGGTGCATGTATCTCAAGAACGTATCAATCAATTTGGTGCGGTAACGGAAGACATGCAGTGGATTCACACAGATCCAGAACGCGCGTCAGTTGAATCTCCATTTAAGACAACCATCGCTCATGGCTTTTTAACATTAGCATTGTTGCCTAAATTGACTGACTCAGTGGACCCTGATAAGCCAATGTTCCCAACAGCCAAAATGGTCGTTAACTTAGGCTTAAACCAAGTTCGTTTCCCTTACCCTGTTAAAGCAGGAAACAACGTTCGTGCTGTCAGCACGTTAACAAAAGTAACGCCGATCAAAAAAGGTTTGGAGATCGAGCGTGAAATTAAAGTGGAAATAGAAGGCATTCGTCGACCTGGTGCTGTTGTCGTTTCTGTTATTCAACTGCATTTCTAATTCCAGAGCCAGATAGAAAACATATGAAAAGAGAGCATCAATATGCTCTCTTTTTGGTTTTATTGATTAAAGCTTTTTACTGGAGTGTAACCGTAATCAGCAATCGCTTTTTGTCCTTGTTCTGAACGAAGGAAGGTGACGAATCCTTTACCTGGTTCGCTAATCTTATTGACTTTGTAGAGCACTAGGAATGGCCGCGCCAATTTATACTTGTGATTGCTAATGTTTGCCGAAGTTGGGTCAATACCATCTAATTGAATCGCTTTTATTGAGCGATCTACTGATCCCACAGAAATAAACCCAATTGCACGAGTATTATGGTTCACGATGGTTTTTACCATGCTGTTGCTATTTACAACCAAGTTGTTCGGGCTGATATCTGAGACGAGGCGATCATTTACGATTTTGGTTAGTCCTAGCAGACTTTCAAAACTGTAGCGCGAGCCTGAAGATGCCTCTCTAGTGACAACAGCGATAGGTTGATCTGCACCACCAACCTCTTTCCAATTCTTGATTTTACCTTTGTAGATATCAAACAGTTGTTGTTGAGAAAGGTTTTTTACAGAGTTTGTACGGTTTACAACAACAGCTAGGCCATCATAAGCGATAGGATATACGTTGAGATCTTCACCTTTTTCGCTTTCTGTCAGATAGCGAGAGCTCATCCCAATCTCGGCTACACCTTTATTAACCATTGTAATACCCGCACTAGAACCAATACCTTGAACTGCAATGTAATCGTCCGGGTGTGTTTTGTTGTATTCCTCTGCAAGTACATCCATTACGCGAGCAACCGAGGTTGACCCAGAGATATTAATTTCTTTTGCAATGGCGGGGAGGGAGACTGCTATGGCCAATAACGTCGCCACAGTAAAACGTAACATATTAAACTCCATATACGGTATAAAGCAGCGTTTATGATATTGCGTTCAGGTTACACTTTTGTGAACTGTCAGGTCTAAACAAGGGAATTCTTTCTAACCAAGAGGTGATGTAGGTAGCGTTTCCAAGCAAAGTGAGATGATAATCTGAGTAAATGAGAATATAGCCACCCTTTGTTTGAGGTAGGCAGATAATCACCATCGATGGTGGTGTAAAGGTTATATACTAGGATCGACAGCTCTAACTATCATCCATCGGGAGAACGTTGATGTCAGTGTCCCAAATGGCGACAAGTCGTTTATACAAATCAGTTCAATCGCTCTGCTCTGCGCGTAATGCTAACCTGCCTGTCGAGCAGGGTAAGTGCCTATATGAGCCAGTGGAGAATGGCGTCGAGCTTCATAGGGCGCACTTTCTACTTGATTCACAGCACAGCGAATATACCTCTCCCGTCGCGAAGATTGTGTTTGATGAGGGCAATCAACTTTGGTATTTCTACGTCCCAACTTACCGCAACGAATTATTAAGGTGGGTGCCTTATAAGCCACTTCCATACAGTCAAACGCTTGAAAACCTACTCACCGAATTGGAAAGCGATCCTCAAGCGTGTTTTTGGGAATAGGGAGCGCTCCAACTCTAACAGCTGCCAATGTCACCATGATTTATGCTTTAGATTTAACGACTTGGTTTCTAAAGTCTTTCGGTGTCATGTTGTAAACGGATTTAAATGCGGTACTGAAATGCGCTGCACTTTTAAATCCAGATTCAAACGCTATTTCTGTTATAGATTTTTCTGACATGCGCAGCTGGGTTGCGGCGAAGTTGATCCGCTTCACTTTTAATATCTGTGAAAATGAAAGATCCTCTGCGGCGAGGCGGCGTTTTAAGGTCGCAATAGACATGCTCATATGAGCCGCTAAGCCTTCCAGAGTGATATCTTTCTCGATATTGTTCTCAATATACTTGATGGCCTTTTGAGAGTCGCTTAGGCTGCTTGCATCATCTATGATTGATAGGATGTTTGGTTCTACCTCCACCATTAACGACAGCAGTGCCATTGCGATATGACCTTGTGTGTAGTCTGGAGCATTGCGACTCGCTAAGTTGACCAATGTGTCTTTTAGTTGTGCTACTTCGCAGCTGGTTTGCGCTGAAAAAGGATAGAAGCGCCTTTCTTCCGTCTTGGAGCGTAGCATTGGGTGTGCTTTTTTAAAGTCACAGAATAGATTTGGGTTGAAGACTAGAGCCAGTGCTTTAAAGCCATCTTCACTAGGAATGGCTTCTGCGCTGCTCAAATCAGCGGAGTTGTAGAGAGTAAAATCTCCAGCTTTAAGTTCAAACTGTTCACCATTTGGTTGATGAACTAATAGGGCACCTTCTTCAACAACATATAAGCCATTATGTGTTGCTGTGTAACGCTCACTTTTGCGCGCAGTGAAGTGATTAAAGCGAATGATCTCAATGTTCGGCATATTCGTTCTTATCATTTTTACATAACAAATAAAAAAGGCGCTCAATAGAGCGCCTTTTAACTTCATTCGGTATTATTCACTTACAGTCTGTTCTGCTTGTGCTGCTGGTTGTTCAGCAAATACCTGGGTTGGCTTTGCAACTAAACTGCGGTTCTCTTGGTTTACGTCCGCAAGGACAATTTCCAATGTATCACCAAGTTTGTATACGACCTCTTTATCGATAGAGATGGTACCGTTGTCGCCATTGCACTCAATTCTTTCTTTATTATCAAGAATTAGTGCACCAGGAATAAAGGCTGCTGCGCCATTTTCGAGAAGTCGGACACGTGCACCAGCACGATTAATATCGAAAATCTCACCTGTGAAACAAGTTTTCTTGTTCGGCTCATCAGCAAGCGTACGTGCATATAACCAATCTGAGACATTTCGCTCAGCAATTTTATGATGTTTACGGTGCAGAGCTAGTTCTTCACCGACTTGATCATCAGGTTTTTGCACTGGCTCTTTGCCTAGGATGACGGCCTTCAACATGCGATGGTTGATCATATCGCCGTACTTACGAATTGGTGATGTCCAAGTCGCATAGATATCCAGCCCCATAGCGTAATGAGGAAGAGGCTGATTACCTACTTCACTGTAGGCTTGGAACTTACGAATACGATTATCAAGGTAAGAGGTTTCCTGCGCAGCCAACCAGCGACGCAATGCAGCAAAGCCTTCTAGAGTGGTAATTGACTCCGCTGTGAATTCCAGTGCACCTTCTGGATTGACAAGTTGAACCACTTCTTCAATCTTCTCAGTCTTAATGCCAGCGTGAGTATTGAAAACACCTGTTTCAAATTTATCGCGCAGTGTACGACCAGCACAGATGTTTGCGGTAATCATTGACTCTTCAACCAAGCGATTTGCACTGCGGCGCATATCTGCATGGATAGCAACCACATCGTTGTCTTCACTCAGCTCAAAACGGTAGTCAGGGCGGTCTGGGAAGACCACTGCGTTTTTCTCGCGCCATTCTGCGCGAGCAAGGGAAAAGTCGTAAAGGTCACGAACGATCGTCGCGATCTCTTCAGATGGTTGCCATGCTTCTGAGCTGCCGTTTTCTAGCCAATCAGACACGTGATCGTATGCTAGACGTGCGTGTGATTTGATGTTTGCTGCAAAGAACTTGATATCGTTGCCAATTACGCCGTCTTTATTTACGGTTACGGTACAGCAAATAGCAGGGCGGATTTCGCCTTCAATCAGAGAGCATAAGTTGTCTGCTAGATCGCGAGGCAGCATTGGAATATTGCGGCCCGGAAGATAAATAGTATAGCCACGCTCACGTGCTACTTTATCCATTTCATCTTCTGGTGTGATGTAGGCGGTTGGATCTGCGATAGCGATAGTCAGTTCGAAATCGCCAGATTCGGTTTTCTTTGCGTACAGCGCATCGTCCATATCTTTGGTTGATTCACCATCGATAGTCACGAAAGGAACGTGTGTCATGTCTACGCGTTCTAGATCGGCGTCGTCTTTCAGTTCCCAGTTCTCGATGCCTGCTGGCTCAGAGTTTGGTAGATCGTTTTGAGCAAGCGTTACCCACCAAGGTGCAATTTTGTCGTTCGCGTCTGTGATTTTTTCAGAAATTTCTACGAAGAAAGAGTTATCGCCTTTTAGAGGGTGGCGAATAAGATGTGCGACAACCCAATCTCCCTCTGAGAACTCGTCAGGTTTTAGACCTTTCTTTAGTTTCGCTTTAAGAGAAAGCTTTTTAAGCTGCGGGTGATCAGGTGCTACGTTTAGCTTGCCTTTGAACATTTTGACTCGACCAATAAAGCGAGTCACGGCTTGTTCTAACAGCTCTTGTGGCTCTGCAACTTCGCGTTCATTTTCTGTGCGGATAATGGCGACGACTTTGTCACCGTGCATGCACTTTTTCATGTACGCAGGTGGGATGAAGAAGCTAGTCTTGCTGTCCACTTCCAAAAAGCCAAAGCCTTTATCTGTGGCTTTTATTGAGCCTTCTTTTTTCGGCAGGTTTTCTTGGATTTGCTGCTTAAGCTGAGCGAGTAGTGGGTTATCTTGAAACATCTTTTCTTAAATTACCTATGGAGTTGGGCACACTATAATCATTGCGAGCTATTATTACTACCTGTGGAGCGCAATTTCGCCGTGAATTTTGCTGATCGAATTGCAGGAAATCGGCTTAAATATTGATAAAAAACTCATCTGCGAGCTGCGCAAATCTACGGGGAATGGTGGGGCTGGTGGAAAAATATGCTAAAAATGCCATTATTGAGAATAAATTGTGATGTAATTCAATTTTTTCTGGCTTTTTTTATGCTTTTAAGGAATAATCCGCCTCCCTTAGTCGTCCCTAATGGCTTATCGCGGTTGTGTACTGTGCTGTGTTCCTGTCTGAATGGAATCAGTAACTGGATGAATCAGTATCGAATTGGAAGAGCATATGGGACTGTTTTTTTGTTTAATTAAGTAGGATCCCAATGCAAGATTCTGTTATTCAATTCAGCGATTTATCTCTGAATGATTCTATCCTTTCTGCTCTAGACGGAATGGGTTTCGTGTCACCAACTCCAATTCAGGCTGCGGCAATCCCACACCTGTTGGAAGGTGCTGACGCGCTGGGTAAAGCTCAAACAGGTACAGGTAAAACGGCAGCGTTCTCTCTGCCTCTTCTAAATAAGATCGATCTCAACCAACGTAAACCACAAGCTATCGTTCTTGCGCCAACGCGTGAGTTAGCGATCCAGGTTGCGGCTGAAATGAAAAACCTTGGTAAGAACATCAAGGGTCTTAAAGTTTTAGAGATTTACGGTGGTGCTTCTATCGTAGATCAGATGCGTGCTCTTAAGAGCGGTGCTCAAGTTATCGTTGGTACTCCAGGTCGTGTTCAAGACCTTATCAACCGTGAACGTCTACACCTAGATGAAGTAAACACGTTTGTACTAGACGAAGCTGACGAAATGCTAAACATGGGTTTCGTTGATGACGTTACTGCGATCATGGAACACGCACCAGAGTCTGCTCAACGCGTTCTATTCTCTGCAACAATGCCTCCGATGCTTAAGAAAATCGTTGAGCGTTTCCTACGTGAGCCTGTAATGGTTGACGTTGCTGGTAAGAACCACACTGTAGACAAAGTTCAACAGCAGTTCTGGGTAGTGAAGGGTGTAGAGAAAGATGAAGCGATGTCTCGTCTTCTTGAAACGGAAGAAACTGACGCGTCAATCGTCTTCGTACGTACTCGTCAAGACACTGAGCGTCTAGCTGATTGGCTATCTGCACGTGGCTTTAAAGCGGCTGCTCTGCACGGTGACATTCCTCAGTCTCTACGTGAGCGTACTGTTGATCACATCAAACAAGGTGTTATCGACATCCTAGTTGCAACTGATGTTGTTGCACGTGGTCTTGACGTTCCACGTATTACGCACGTATTCAACTACGACATCCCATTCGATGTTGAGTCTTACATCCACCGTATCGGTCGTACTGGCCGTGCTGGACGTAAAGGTAAAGCGATCCTTCTAGTTCGCACTAACCAAATTCGTATGCTTCGCACTATCGAGCGTGTAACTAAGTCATCTATGGAAGAGATTCAACTTCCTCTACGTGACCAAGTTGCTGAAGCTCGTCTAGCTAAGCTAGGCGCTGAACTTGAAGCAGAGAAAGAGCACAAAGCTCTAGACAAATTTGCTGAGCTAGTAGAGAAACTACAAACTTCTCTAGAAATCGACCCAGCAACGCTTGCTGCTATGCTTCTTAAGCGCCAGCAAGGTAAACGTCCTCTGTTCTACATTGGCGAAGACCCAATGGTTGAAGCGATTGAGCGTGATAAGCAACGTCGTAAAGAGCGCCGTGAAGGTGGTCGTGACGGCGGTCGTAACTTCAACAACCAAGATTGGGATACTTACCAGCTTCAAGTTGGTCGCGAGCAAGGTGTTCAAGTTAAAGACATCGTTGGTGCTCTAGCGAACGAACTAGGTCTAGGTAAAGGCTCTATCGGTGCGATCAAGCTAGCACAAGGCCATACATTCGTTCAGCTACCAAAAGCAATGACTTCTGAAGCTGCGGGCAAGCTAAGCAAACTACGCATCCGTCAACAAGATGTTGGTGCTGTAGTATGTGACTTCGATGACTTCCGAGAGTCTCGTGGTGGTCGCCGTGACGGTGGTCGTCGCGATGGTGGTCGTCGTGATGGCGGCGGTTACCGTGGCAACCGCGAAGGCGGCAACCGTGGTGGTGATCGTCGTGAAGGCGGTCGTCGCGAAGGTGGCTTCCGTGGTAACCGTGACGGCAACCGCGATGGTAACCGTGAAGGTGGCGAACGTCGCTTCGATCGTAACCGTGGTGGTGATCACCGTGGTAACCACCGTGGTGAGCGTGGTCACGGCCGTGGTCGTCGCACTCAAGAAGCATAATCACGAATCAGTGATTAGAGCAATTGATTAAATTGCCGCAAGAATTGAAAGCCGAGCGAAATGCTCGGCTTTTCTATGCGCGTCGAATACGGCTTTGTTTTTCATCGTGCTCATTTACCCAGGTTATTACTTCGTTTAAGGGTAGGGCTGGGCAGAACAAGTAGCCCTGAATGATGTCGCAGCCACGACTGCGCAAAAAATGCAGTGTATCCATGTCTTGAACGCCTTCTGCGACGACTGAATACCCTAGGCCATGCGCTAACGCTATTGTGTTCTCAACGATAGAGCGGGTGCCTTCTGTCCGGCTTGCGGTACAAAGAAATGATCGGTCGATTTTAATTTGATCAACCGGGAGATCTCTCAAAAGCGACAGAGATGAATACCCGGTGCCAAAGTCGTCCAAGCTGATCTTAATACCCAATCCTTTGATTTGGTGAATTAGGGGGTTGAGCTCAACAACTCTATCAATCGCCATCGTTTCAGTAATCTCTAAGCTTATAAGGTCAGCAAATTGAGGGTTTACCTTGAGCAGTGTTTCCAAGCGGTTGAACAATAAATTAGACGAGAGATCTTTTGCAGATAAGTTAACGTGGACAGGAAGCTTGATGTCTTTTTCTATAAAGGTCTGGAGATCTTTTTCAACTTGGTTGAGGACCCACATGGTGATGTTGTGCACTTGATTACTTCGCTCCGCGATGGGGATGAAGTCGTTAGGCGAAATCGTTTTACCATTTTCGTCATGCCAACGGATCACGGCTTCAAAGCCGACAGCTAAGTTAGTATGTGCGTCAATCAACGGTTGGTAGTATAGCTGGAACTCCTCTTTTTCCAGCGCACATTGAATACGAGAAGAGATTTCGAGCTGGTATTTGGCCCCGACGTTCATGTCCTCATTATAAAATGCAAAGAGATTGCCATTTCGTTTGGCGTGATACATGGCAATGTCTGCGTGTTTTATCAATAGATCATTGGACAGAGCGTCATAAGGGTAGGTACTGACACCGAAAACAACGCGGGAAGAGACTTGAAACTCATCTAAATGGAAGCGATTAGACAGTGCCGAATCTAACTCTTCGATGAGACTTTTGCCTGTTTCCTCGCATGCTGACGAGGTGAGGATGACAAATTCATCGCCACCAACGCGGAAAATTTTGTCACTGCCTTTAAGTTTCTCTTGGAGACGTTGCCCAATTTGAATCAGTAGTTGGTCTCCACAAAAGTGTCCCATAGCATCGTTGACTTGTTTAAAGTTAACGACATCGAAAAGGATCACTGAGAAAGGGTCTCCAGACTGTATTCTATCTTCGATTAACTCAAAGCAGTATTTACGGTTAGGGAGTCCAGTAAGTGCGTCGTGAACGGCATTACGCTTCTCTTTTTCAGCAACGGTATGAAGTTCTAGTATGGAGTCGTTGCTCCATTTGATAACCAGCACCACAAAAATGCTGCCACCGAATAAAATGAGAGAAACTCCGGTTTCCAAGAGGGAAGCGATAGGTTTTTGCATTATAGCGTGTAAAAAAGCGGCATACGCAAAAATGAAACAGCTGATTAACAACAATAGGAAAGTCCACCCGGGTACATCAGTTCTCGAGCAGATGTTTTTTGTCATCTGCCATCCCCAGCAGAGCAAAATCAAACCTAAGATCACTAATAGAAATGCAATAGTGGGCACATTATTACCCCGATTTATTGATTGGTTTGTTATTTTTGTTCACCCAATAAACAACGTAGCTCATATCTCTGAATTTGTACAAATTGACCTATTCATAAATTATGTTTAACAAGTCATATTTTTTAGTCTTCAAATAAAATCAAAACTTGCTACAGATCAACAAAACTTGTTCAATCAAATCGCTTTTACTAAAAGATTGTTGAAAGATTAAAAAATTATTGAATAATAGAGGGGCAAACAAGAAGTACGCAGCGCACAAGCGCTATTACAACCTCTGCTCTACAACAGGATAACTATTTCATGTCTAATTCGTTTGTACTGGTGATCAACTCTGGTAGCTCTTCATTAAAATTTGCTGTTATTGATTCTGAAACCGGTGAAGCTTTGGTATCAGGTATTGGTGAGTGTTTTGGCCTACCTGAAGCTGAAATCAGTTGGAAATATCAGGGAGAAAAAACCGTTGAAGCAATTCCTGCTGGCGGTAACCATCATCAGTACGCTGTTGAGCGAGTGGTAAAACTACTCGAGACTTTGGGTTTGAGCTCAAAATTTGTAGCAGTAGGTCACCGCATTGTTGCTGGTGGCGAAACCTTTAAAGGCACAGTGAAAGTCGATGAAAAAGTTATTCAAGAAGTTGAGCGTCTTGCTGAACTAGCGCCGCTTCATAACAAAGCGAATGCAGAAGGCATGCGAGCAGCAATGGCAGCATTCCCTTCACTGCCTCAATTCGCTGTGTTTGATACTGCTTTCCACCAAACAATGCCTGCCAAAGCGTTTATGTACGCGCTTCCTTACGAGCTTTACGAAGAGCATAAAGTGCGTCGTTACGGTGCTCACGGCACAAGCCACTACTACGTAAGCCGTGAAGCAGCGAAAATGCTAGATAAACCGGTTGAAGAAAGCAGCTTTATCACCGTGCACTTAGGTAACGGTGCATCAGTGAGTGCGGTTAAAAATGGCGAATGTGTTGATACAAGTATGGGTTTGACGCCGTTAGCTGGCCTAATGATGGGTACTCGTTGTGGTGACCTCGACCCAAGTGTTATCGAGTTCCTTTTCCGTAAAGGTTGGGAAAAAGACGAAGTGTTCGAGATGATGAACAAGAAGTCAGGCTTCTTAGGTGTATCCGGTGTAACAAGTGACGCACGTGGTGTACTAGAAGCCATGGAAGCGGGTAACACACGTGCGAAGTTGGCATTTGAAATCTTCACTTACCGTGTTGCGAAATACATTACTTCTTACCTAGCTGCTCTGGATTCATTAGACGGCATCATCTTCACTGGTGGTATTGGTGAAAACTCACTACCAATTCGTCGTGAAATCTTGAAAAACCTAAAACTGCTAGGTTTTGTTGAAGATGAGAAAGGCAACGAAGATGCAAGATTTGGCAACGCAGGTGTTATTGCAACATCTGAGTTGCTCGGTGCGAAAGCACTAGTTATTCCTACCAATGAAGAGTGGGTAATCGCTCAACAGTCGGTGGAACTGCTGTAAAACGGCAAAAATTTTGGGAACTAAGTCAAAGCCCTTTCCTTTATGGAAAGGGCTTTTTTTGATCCAAATACATCCTTTCTCCATACAACTATCCGCATTAATACGGATCTCTAATAGCTGCCAATTGCCTTAATATTGATAAATATATAAACAACTTGGGCGGTGAAGAAATTTCAGTATACTGCGCTTAAGTCATAACAAAGAAAAATAGCCTTATGTCATGTAGGTGTCTCAGCTCGGAGACAGGAATTGCGTTTGAAGAACGATCAAACGAAATCGGATCTTTGCAGGCTATTGGGCATATAAATAATAAACCGTTGACTAGTTCGAAGATTAGTCAAATGAGAGAAAGTCATGTTTTTTAATAAGTCGCTTCAGCAAGAAAACCAACGATTAAAGCAGGATCTGCAACGCTTGCAGCAAATCCAACACAGTTTAGATGAAGAAATGCTTCGCTTAACGCTGGATAAGAAAGGCTGCATTACCTCTGCAAATACAAAACTTCAGCAACAACTCTTTTTCACTGATGCGGATATTTTAGCGAAACCGATTACCGAGTTGGTTCCATCAAATTCGCGTAATACAGAGCACTTTCATCGAATGAAGAGAGCCGTTCAAGACAAAGTATTTTGGAATGGCGCGATGCAAGTACTTAAAGGCAACGGCGAAGAAGCGTGGTTACGAACGGTTATCCAGCCTGTTTTGAACGAACATCAAGAAGTTGAAAGCTTTTTTGTGTTTGCTTCTGAGCTTACGCGAACGATCAAAACATCGCGTGAGCAAGAGGACATGCTGAATGCGTTGAGCCGTTCTATGGCGGTTATTGAGTTCACGTTAGATGGTAATGTATTAAAAGCCAATGATAATTTCCTTAGTACGATGGGTTATACACTGGATCAAATTAAAGGAAAGCATCATCGTATGTTCTGCGATCAGGAAGAGGCTGGTTCTGAAGCTTATCGCGAGTTCTGGCAACGTTTGGCAAAAGGACAGTTTGCTTCAGACCGATTTAAGCGAGTTAACCGTTACGGTGAAGAGGTATGGTTAGAAGCCTCCTATAACCCTATCCGTAACGATAGAGGAGAGCTCTACAAGGTAGTCAAGTTCGCGACCGACATCACCCAGCAGGTGATGCAAGAGCAGCAAATGGCTCAGGCTGCGCAATTGGCTAATGAAGTTTCTCAAGAGACCGGAACACAAACACTGCAAGGTCAGCAAGTGATAGGTTCGACGCTAGAAAAGGTGCAAACACTGTCTGACCAGATGCAGCAAGCGAATACGGCCATTGACGAGCTCAAAGCGCACTCATCACGCATTAGTGAACTGGTTAATAGCATCAGTGGTATTGCAGACCAAACTAACTTACTAGCGTTAAATGCGGCGATAGAAGCAGCTCGCGCGGGTGAGCATGGTAGAGGCTTTGCCGTTGTTGCTGACGAGGTCAGACAGCTTGCCACAACAACCAATGCGACCACTGATGAAATTGTCACAATGGTAACTGAAAACTTAGAGCGAACCGATAATGCTGTCCAACTGATCGCCAAATGCCAAAAAGAAGCACTAGATACGCTAGAGCTTTCAGAAAAAGCGGGGAATGTGATGAACGAAATACAAGATGGCGCTAGCCGTGTCGTAGAGGCTGTGGAGCAATTTAACCGCTCATTGTAGTGGGTTCTTCATGCTATCAATGGCTGTTTTCAGTTCCGATATAATCAACTTGTTTACTACTGCGGCTCATCGCCAATAAAGCGCTTTTTTGGTGATGAGAAAGCTAATTATTTCCCTCCTTAATATTTCGTATTTCTATCTTAACGTGTCGCTATTTTACAACACTGTTAATAAAAAGTAGCGTAATTTAATCCCCTGTTAACTTGGTTGCGAATCACAGTTGGGGGAGACCTACTTGGACTTACTAAATTTCACCATAGATAACTTAGCGCTGCTAGGTACGCTTACCATGGAGCACATCTCTTTGGTCGCTCTGGCTGTTGGGCTTGCCATCCTAACTGGCGTACCTATCGGCATTCTTATCACACAAAATGAGCGCGTTGCGAAAGTGGTGCTTTACGTAGCGTCCATCATTATCACCATTCCTTCAATCGCACTGTTTGGTTTGATGATTCCTCTCTTATCGACCATTGGTCATGGGATTGGCTACGTGCCCGCCGTGATTACCGTACTGCTTTATTCTCAGCTACCTATTATTCGCAACACTTATACCGCCATTCACAACGTAGAACCGTCACTCCGAGAGGCAGCTCGCGGCATCGGGATGACGCCTTTTCAGCGTTTGAAAATGGTGGAAATTCCATTGGCGATTCCGGTGATTATGGCGGGTGTGAGAACGGCAGTAGTAATGAATATTGGCGTTATGGCGATCGCCGCGTATATCGGAGCAGGAGGGCTAGGCGTGTTTATCAGTCGTGGCATCTCGCAAAGTGATCCTCGACAACTGATCGTTGGTGCCATCGCCGTCAGCCTTCTGGCTATCATCGCGGATTATGGATTGATTCGAATACAAAAAAGATTAACGCCACCGGGCCTGACTGCAGCTCGATAAAGGATAAATAATAGGGACATTCAAATGATCAAAATTGACAAGCTAACCAAAATTTTTGAAACGCCTAATGGCCCGGTGACTGCCGCAGATCACATTGAGATGGAAGTTCCCAGTGGTGAAATATGTGTGTTACTTGGCCCATCCGGTTGTGGCAAAACCACCACGCTGAAAATGGTCAACCGAATTATTCCCGCGACATCGGGCAAGATCTACCTTGGTGGTGAAGATACTTCTGGGATGGATACGGTCACTCTGCGCCGCAACATTGGCTATGTTATTCAGCAAATTGGCTTATTTCCCAACATGACGATCGGCGAAAACATCGCGGTGGTTCCCAAGTTATTAGGATGGGATAAGGCAAGGTACATGACGCGTGCAAAAGAGCTATTGGAGATGGTGGCTCTTGATCCTAGTGTCTTCCTAAATCGTTATCCAAATGAGTTGTCTGGCGGACAGCAGCAACGAATTGGTGTTGCCCGAGCGCTAGCGGCGGATCCTCCCGTTATGCTGATGGATGAACCTTTTGGCGCGATTGACCCGATCAACCGTGAAGTAATCCAGGATGAGTTCCTTAAAATGCAGCAAGAGCTCAACAAGACCATCATGTTTGTCAGTCATGACATTGATGAAGCGGTCAAAATGGCCGATAGAATTGCGATTTTCCGTGATGGTCACCTGGTTCAGTACGATACGCCTGACGATTTGCTCGCACACCCGAAAGATGATTTCGTGAAAAACTTTGTTGGAGATGATCGTGCACTTAAACGTCTTCGCTTAGTGACGGCTGAATCCGTCATGCAGACCACCTTTGCGCACGTGAAACCTAACGAGACGCTTGCCGACGCCCTAACCAAAATTGACGCGTATGGGTATCGCGACGCCGTGATATTAGTGAATGACCAACACCAACCTATCGGTTATGTGCCAAAAGCTACCGCAATCAATATGAAGGGGTACTGCGGCGAACATTATGTCGGCCTGAAAACAATCGCCCGAACCACGGATGATCTGCGTAAAGTCGCGTCGAAGATGTTCACGCACGACATTGTTTGGATGCCGTGTGTTGACGAGAATGGCCGCTTAGTGGGCGAAGTCACACAGCGCGGCATTACCCATTATCTAGGCGCAACTTATCAGCGCGATATCTCTCCTAGTCAGCCACAGCCATTGCATCAGGCTAAGGAGGCATCGTGACCAACCAGCTCAAACAAATCTACTATTTCGTTTTATTGGCGTGTGTCTTTGCGCTGGGTATTTATTTACAAGGCGCGGGTACGATCGATGATTTTCTTTACTACCAAGAAGACATTGTTTATTTGACGGTTCAGCACATTGAACTGGTGCTGCTGTCTGGTGGATTGGCGATCCTAATCGCGATTCCCGTCGGCGTATTGCTCAGCCGTCCCCGTTTTCAGAAAGTCGCAGAATCGGCGATGCAGGTTTTGAATGTGGGGACCACGATTCCTACTTTAGCCATTCTCGCGCTGGCAATGAGCTTTCTTGGCATTGGCACCGTGCCTGCGGTATTTGGGCTGACGATTGCCTCGTTGTTGCCGATTGTCAGAAACACCTACATTGGACTGAAAGAAGTGCCCGCTTATTTAAAAGAAGCGGCGTCAGGCATTGGTATGACCGAGTTACAAATGTTGTTTCAGGTTGAAATTCCTAATGCGCTGTTCGTCATTTTTGCCGGTATCCGCACGGCGTTAGCTGTCAACGTGGGCACCGTTCCACTGGCCTTCTTAATTGGTGGCGGTGGGTTAGGGGAGCTCATTTTTACTGGTATTGATCTGGATGAACCCATCATGATGCTGGCAGGCGCTATTCCTACAGCGATGCTGGCTATCGCTATCGACAGTGTGGTAGGAGCCGTTTCCTATGTCACTGTACCTAAAGGCTGTAACCCTATTAGAGCTAGACAATAACAATCCTAAAAATTGAACACAGACAGGAGTCAAACATGTTGAAGCAAATTACTCGCCGCTTGCTGGCCGTTGGTGTACTGCTTTCAAGTTTTCACGCATCTGCGGAAATCGTCGTAGGTGGTAAAAACTTTACAGAACAACAGCTTTTAACGGAAATTACGTCTCAATATTTAACCAAAAAAGGCTACGACGTTGATAAACGTTCGGGCATGGGCAGTGCGGTTTTGCGTAAAGCGCAAGAAAACGGCCAGATTGATCTTTATTGGGAATACACGGGCACATCACTGATCATTTACAACAAAGTCAAAGACAAGCTCCCAGCAGATCAAGTGTATCAACGCGTTAAGGAACTCGATGCGAAGAAAGGCCTAGTTTGGCTTAACCCTTCAAAAGCGAACAACACCTACGCGCTCGCTATGCGCAGTGATGATGCGAAACAACGTGGCATTTCAACCTTATCCGACTTCGCCGAGCAAATGCGCCAAGACCCGCCAATGACCATTGCTTTGAATGCGGAATTCTATGCACGAAAAGATGGCTTCCGACCTTTACAGAAAACCTACAAATTCAAAGCTTCACGAGACCAAGTGAAACGCATGGATACTGGGTTAACTTATGATGCGCTAAAAGGGAAAGAAGTCGATGCTGCGCTCGTATTTGCAACAGATGGTCGTATCAAAGCATTTGGTTTTACCGTTTTAACGGATGACAAACAGTTCTTCCCTGATTACGCGATCACTCCTGTGGTTCGCCAAGAAACGCTAGATGCGAACCCAGAGCTTGCCGAGCAAATGAACGCGCTTTCTGCGGCGATCGATGGCGATACGATGTCGACTTTGAATCAACAAGTTGATGTGGAGCGACGTTCGATCTCAGAAGTCGCAAGCCAGTTCCTATCTGAGCATAACTTGGGGTAATACCATGACTATCCTGCAAGTCAGTGTGGCCCAAATCAACGCCCAGTTAGGCGATGTGAATGCCAATCTGAATACTCATCAGGATTACATAAAGCAAGCAGCGGCCTTGGGGTCGCAGCTATTGCTGTTTCCTGAACTCTCCTTGACCGGATACCAGCTCCAATCCTCTGTGCGTGAAGTCGCCATGAAGCGTGATGATGCTCGGCTTAAAGAGCTGGCGCAACTTGCACCGCACATGTCCGTGATTGTCGGCTTTGTTGAACAGGCCGCTCCGGGAGAGTACTACAACGCGATGGCTTGGTTGCTCGGTGGTACGGTGGTTGCTGTGCATCGCAAAATCAATTTACCAACCTATGGTGGGCTTGAAGAGGGCAAGTGGTTTCATTCGGGAGACGCAACCACCAGCGTGTCTCTTGATGATAATTGGCGAGGCTCGGTTTTAATTTGCGCCGATTTATGGAATCCACCTTTGGTTCATTGCGCGCTACTCGATAAGCCTGAAATCTTGCTCGCGCCGATCAACTCGGCCAGCAGTATTGTCAGTAAAGATTTTTCCAATGAAGACAACTGGTTGGTTAACGTTAAATTTTATGCGGTGCTCTACGGAACTCCAGTTTTGATGGCCAACCGTTACGGGCCAGAGGGCGAAGCGTGGTTTTGGGGAGGAAGCTGTATTTTGTCTGCAACGGGCGAGCTCTTAGCGCAGGCAGAAGACGGTGAAACCTTGATAACTGCGACCTTGTCATTGGACGATATTGATAAAGCCAGATTCGAGCTGCCTACCATGCGAGACAGCAATACACCATTGATCACAACGCTATTGTCGAAGGCAAAACGCTAAAACTGGAGCAGTAGATGATGCAATCTATTCATCGATTTATTCACGAATTAACCTTTGAACAGCTTCCTGCTGACGTTATTGAACAAGCGAAATATTGCGTCTTGGATTTGTTAGGTGTCGCCGCAGCTGGTAAAGCGACGCAGCTGCAAAATATGGTAGCCAAACTCGCGCAGAAGCAGTTTGCCGGCGATACGCCGATGCTGTTTTCTGATCACACGGCCAGTGGTTGTGGGGCGACTCTATATGGCGGCATGTTGATTGACAGTATGGACGCGCACGACGGCCAAGTCCTGACGAAAGGCCATGTAGGCGTTGCTGTTTTGCCGGGGCTGCTCGCCAGTATGCATGAGTCAGCAGTTACGGGAGAAGAGTTATTAACGTCCCTCGTCATTGGCTACGAAATAGCAACTCGCGCCGGAATCGCGCTGCATCAAACCGCTTGTGACTACCATACTTCTGGTGCTTGGAATGCGCTGGGCGTCGCCGCAGTATCTGCAAGAAGAAAAGAATTAACGGAGGCACAAACAGGGCATGCGCTCGGCATTGCTGAGTTTTATGGTCCACGCAGCCAAATGATGCGTTGTATTGAACATCCAACCATGCTCAAAGACGGCTCTGGCTGGGGAGCAATGGCGGGCTTTGCCAGTGCAGAGCTGGCAGAAGAAGGATTTACTGGCGCGCCAGCCGTGACTCTGCTGGACCAACAAACTCACGCTTTGTGGGCAGATTTAGGGCAGCGCTGGTATATTCTGGAGCAATACTTTAAACCGTATCCGGTTTGTCGTTGGGCTCAACCTGCGGTTGAAGCGGTGAGAGCACTGCAACAAGAAAATAAACTAAAACCTGATGAGATTGAACTTATCGAAGTTCACAGCTTTCACCAGGCGGTGTGCCTGCATACCAAGCGCCCTGAGACAACCGAGCAGGCTCAGTACAGTTTGCCATTTTCAGTCGCGAGTGCGGTCATGGATAATACGGTCACGGTAGAAGCCGTTACCAAAGGACTGAAAGATCCTGCTCGCTTGGCAATTACGGAGCGGATGAAGTTAATTGAAGAGCCTGCTTACAATGATAAGTTTCCAGCCGAACGCTGGGCGCATGTCGTGGTGACGTTGAAAAATGGCGACAAACTGACTTCGCCTCCCTGTATTGCGCGAGGTAATCCTGAAAATCCTCTCAGTCGAGACGAGATGCAAGGTAAGTTTCGCACTTTGGCAGAGAAAGAATTGTCCGCTTCGCGCGTGTCAGCGATAGAAGAGGGCTGTTTGCAACTTGATAAAGCCAGTAAAGAGCAGGTACTTGCTTGGCTATCACTGCTTTACCAAGGCACTTTGTCTGATAAGCCGTCTGACACATCACGATGAGATCGAAGAGATCGAACTTCTTTTCTCTTACTCAATCTTAAGCTAAACGTCGCTCTTCACGCGGCGTTTTTTCATAGCGTTTTTTGTAGCAGCGCGCAAAATACGATGTAGAACTGAACCCACAAGCGGTGCTGATTTGAGTGATGGACAGCATGGTTTGCAACAACAAATGTTGAGCGCGTTCTAAGCGCAATTGAAGGTAGTAATTGCCTGGTTTGTCTTGCAAGTATTGCAAAAATAACCTTTCCATCTGCCTGACCGATAACCCTACTTGTTCGCCAATTTCATAGCACTTTAGCGGCTCTTCCATGTTGGCTTCCATGATCTCTACAGCGTCGAGCAGGCGCGGGTGGCGTATGTTGTGTTTACGGATTAACGACATCCGCTGTTTATCATGCGCTGGTCGAATCGCTGGGTGAATGCATTGCTCAGCCACTTGATTCGCCAAGTCGCTCCCATGTTGGTTTGTAATTAAATGAAGCATCATATCCAAACCGGCTAAGCCGCCCGAACAAGTTGGTGTGCGTGGGTCGAATTCGTACAACTCACTGGTCACGTTAATGTTTGGAAACTCCTCTGCCAGGCTGTTGGCGGACTCCCAATGCACGGTACACGTTTTGTTTTTTAACAGGCCAGCTTTTGCTAACAACACGCTGCCTGTCGAAGTCGAGCCCACGGCGATGCCTTGACGAAGCGCCTGTTTTAACCACTGATTCACCGAGCCACTCGCAGCAGCAACATGGGCGCCAATACCTGCCACAACCAGCAGCAAGTCTAAATGAGCAATGTTGTTGATTGACTGTGTTGGCGAGAATGAAACGCCATTACTGGCCGATACTTCTTTATCTTCGAATCCATAAATATCCCACTGATACAAATCGCAACCAGCGAGGCGGTTGGCCATTCGAAGAGGTTCGATAACCGCCGAAAAAGAGAGCATCGAAAAATCAGGAATAAGGAAAAAACCAATGCGATACGTGTGTGTCGTTTTCATTCTCTGTGGTCACCAAGTGGGCAGTTCGTCTATGTCGTATTTCTGGATAAGAATGTCGCAATTGTTAAATTATTGCTATCAAAATTCGAACATGATGTGACTTAAGACAAGGACTTCTTTGTCGAGCATACACATTCATTTAGACGAGATAATTATGATTGAACAAAAAGCCCCAGTAATTAGTGATGGTCTACGCCTTGATGGCGCTTTCTTTACTGACGAGAACGTTAACAACCCAGACTTACCGATCGTTATTGTCTGCTCAGGCTTTACTGGGCAAAAAAATATTCACCCAGAGCGTTACGCGAGAGCCTTAACTGCGAAGGGTTTTACGGTATTCGGATTTGACTACCGTGGCTTTGGTGAATCTGAGGGTATTCGTGAGCGAGTTATCCTAGATGAACAAGTACGTGACATCGCGAACGCGGTTGCGGTTGTGAAAAAGCGCGCTGACGAGGAAGGCCGCAAAGTCGTACTGGCTGGCTGGGGCATGGCGGGTGGATTAATTCTTGATGCTTACCGAGTTTGTCAAGATGCGATTGATGGCCTTATCTCCATGAACGGCTTTTATGATGCGGTACGTGTTCAGGTTGCTCAACGTGGCGAGCACGGCTGGAAAGCGTTCCGTCAATTTATGTTAGAAGAGCGTACACGTCTTGCTCTTGGTGGAGAAAAGCAGGGGATTGATCCATTTGAAATCTACCCGCTTGATCCAGTAAGCCGCGAATATGTATTCACTGAACTGGTCAAAGCGCCGGGCTACGGCGTGACATCTGATCTGGATTTTGCGGATTCTCTCATCAATTTCAAACCGGAAGCTCTACTGGATGAGCGATTTGCAGACGCGCCAATCTTGATTGCGCACGGTGCAGAAAACGACCTTCACCCAGTGACCGAAGCAAAGTCGCTGTACGCGAAATACCCTGGGCCGAAATCTCTATTCTTACTGCCGGAAGGTGGTCACACCGAGTGGATGTTGGACGACGATCCTAAGTTTATTCAGTTCTCTGGCGTGATCGCGAACTGGTTGAGTGAGAACTTCAGTTAAGTCTTCAAGAGGTGCTTTCGTTGATGGCACCTCTACCTTTCTGACAGGATGATTTTCGATGAGCATAATTCCATTTTGTGAAGCGGCTGACCCATTTGTAAATAAACCAACAATCGCGATTCCTGAAGGCGCGGTTGATTGTCACGCCCACGTTTTTTCTTCACGTTATCCGTACTGTGAAACGCGAACCTACACACCACCTGATGCCAGCGTCGGCGCGTACCTGCATTTGCACCAGCAATTAGGCATCCGTCATGGCGTGCTGGTTCAGCCGAGTGTGTATGGCAATGACAACCAGTTGCATCTTGATACATTACGGTATTTACGCCAGCAAGGTTACGACTACAAAGGCGTCGCGGTCGTGGATGCGGATGTGTCCGAGCAAACGCTGGATGAGCTACAAGATGCGGGATTTTGTGGGGTGCGGATGAATCTACTGTTTAAAGGTGGTATTGAGTGGCGTGATGTTGAACGTTTAGCGGCTCGCCTTGCAGAGCGACACTGGCACCTTCAATGCTTAATTGATGTTTCGCAGTTTGATGACTTATATCAGCGATTAAGGGCTTTACCCGTGCCCGTAGTGATTGATCATCTTGGGCATATGCCAACAAACAAGCTTATTTCTCATCCTGGTTTTCAAACCTTATTGAAGCTTAAGGACGAAGGGAAAGTGTGGACAAAATTGTCGGCGCCGTATCGTTTGTCGCTTCAATCACCGCCTTATGATGACGTTTCTTCGTTTGCTCAAGCTTTGTTAGAAGCGAATGAAGAGCAATGCGTCTGGGGCTCGGATTGGCCTCATCCATGTTTTGCTGCTGAGATGCCAAATGATGGCCAGCTATTAGATACCTTGTGGCACTGGACGCAAGATACGACACTGTTTGGCAAGATTCTGGTCGATAACCCCAAGCGCCTCTACCACTTTTAACTCCGCATTCATGTTACGAACCTAAAAAGACAACCGTAAGGCACCGATTCAAATTATGCTTCCTGCACTTCCGCTACAGGTTTCCTCTGATCCTGTGGTTATCAAGTTCTTTAACACCCTTAAACAGCTTGGTTTCAAGGGGGATACTGATGCTCGCTATACCACTCGATTGAGTATGGCGACTGACAACAGCGTCTACCAGCAACTTCCGTTGTCGGTCGTCTTTCCTGCCAACCATCATGATGTGGTAATACTTGGCAAGGTCAGTGCTCGTGATGAATTTAAACACCTGACCTTTTCGCCCAGAGGAGGCGGAACGGGCACCAACGGACAATCATTGAACTCGGGGATCGTGGTTGATCTGTCTCGCTATATGAATCGAGTGTTAGAGATCAACGAGCAGGAAGGTTGGGTGAGAGTGGAAACTGGGATAGTCAAAGATCAACTCAACGACATCGTTCGCCCTTATGGTTATTTCTTCTCGCCAGATCTGTCGACCAGCAACCGCGCAACATTAGGTGGGATGATTAATACCGATGCATCAGGCCAAGGCTCTTTGCAATATGGTAAAACCTCGGATCATGTGTTGGCGCTCAAAGCCGTATTGGCGGATGGTTCGGTGCTCGATACCGAAGCAATTCAACAAAACAAATGGTTAAACAGTGATGTAGTATCGCGAGCGTTAAAAATTACGGAGGAAGTTTGTCGAGACAAGCGTCAACAGATTCTGGATAAGTTTCCTCCTCTGAATCGCTTTCTTACTGGTTATGACCTAAAAAATGCCATCAACGACAAGAGTGAAGAGTTTGACGTCACGAGAATATTATGTGGCTCTGAAGGTACGTTAGCTTTTATCACTGAAGCCAAGCTCAATCTTACGCGAATACCTACCACGCGACGGTTAGTGAACGTTAAATACGATAGCTTTGATTCTGCATTGCGAAATGCTCCCTTGATGGTCGAAGCAGAGGCGCTATCGGTAGAGACGGTTGATGCAAAGGTGCTCAATCTTGCAAAAGAAGACATTGTCTGGCACTCGGTAAAACACGCGATCTCAGATGTGCGGGGCAAAGAGATGCAAGGGATTAACTTTGTCGAGTTCGCAGGCAGTCACGACGATGATATTGAGGATAAAGTTGAACGTTTACTTTCAATTCTCGATAAAGAAATAGCTCACCGACGCAGTGGTATCATAGGTTATCAAGTCTGTCGTGAACCCCAAGACATCGAGGCTATTTATGGCATGCGCAAGAAAGCGGTTGGGCTGCTTGGCGCGACCAAAGGTCAGGCAAAGCCGATTGCATTCGCGGAAGATACTTGTGTGCCGCCTGAAAATTTGGCGGACTTTATCGCGGAATTTCGTACGTTGCTAGACAGCAATAGCCTGCATTATGGCATGTTTGGGCATGTGGATGCTGGCGTCCTTCACGTGCGTCCGGCGCTCGATATGTGTGACCTTGGGCAAGAAGCGTTGATGCATCAACTGTCCGATGATGTGGTCGCGCTGGTGGCAAAATACAATGGTTTAATGTGGGGAGAGCACGGTAAAGGATATCGTTCAGAATATGGACCTGCCTTCTTTGGTGATGAGCTCTTTACTGAATTAAGGCGCATTAAAGCGGCGTTTGACCCCGACAATAAAATGAACCCGGGCAAGATTTGCACGCCACTGAATAGCGACGCTGAAATGGTAAAAGTCACAGCGACCAAGCGTGGCTACTATGATCGTCAGATCCCCGTAGAAGTCCGAGAGTCGCTTAAGCCCGTGCTGTCTTGCAATGGCAATGGGCTGTGTTTTAATTACGATTCTGATAGCCCAATGTGTCCATCATTTAAAGTGACAGCCGATCGTCGCCACTCTCCGAAAGGGAGGGCTGGGATAATGCGTGAATGGCTGCGTCGCCTTAATGACAGTGGCTTCGATTTTCTCGCTAACGAACAACAGCTTCTCAATCAAACATTATCGGTTAAGCTTTTGACTCAGAAGCTGAGTAAGTTGATATCTCGCCCCGCATCTGATGATTTATCGCATGAAGTTTATGAGGTGATGAACGGTTGTCTAGCGTGCAAAGCGTGTGCGAGTCAGTGTCCTGTTAAAGTTGATGTGCCTGATTTTAGAGCGCGTTTTTTACACCTCTATCACTCACGTTATCGCAGACCTCTGCGCGACTATCTGGTGTCGAATATTGAGCAACTGCTGCCGATTATGGCAAAAGCTCCTAAGTTGATTAATCAAATTGCATCTACTCGGCCCGTTACGCAAGTATTAGAAAAATCCATCGGTTTTGTTGATTCGCCAGTGCTATCTATCCCTACGTTGCAAAGTCGATGTCACGCACTTGGCGTGAGCCCGTTTGACTTTGCGTATCTAGAATCGCTTTCCCCAGAAGTGAAGCAAAATTACGTCTTGATTGTTCAAGACCCATTTACCAGCTTTTATGAAGCAGAGTTGGTTGCGGACTTTATTCATTTATTGCAGCAGTTAGGGAAACACCCTGTTGTTCTGCCTTTCAAACCCAATGGGAAAGCTCAACATGTAAAAGGTTTCCTTAAGGCATTCGCCAGAAATGCACAAAACACCTCGGATTTTCTCAACCAAGTTGCTGAGCTTGAAATTCCTATGATCGGTATCGATGCAGCCTTAGTGCTTTGTTATCGTGATGAATACCATCAGGTTCTAAAAGAAAAGCGGGACGAGTTTACAGTTTATACGGCTCATGAATGGCTGGTGGATACACTCAATGAATGGCCAGCTGTACGCGCATCAGATGAAGAGCCTTGGTATTTGATGGCGCATTGCACAGAAAAGACAAAAATACCGCAGACTGAGAAATCTTGGCAGTCTATTTTTCATCACTTTGGCTTAAAACTGCATGTGATACCTGCGGGATGTTGCGGTATGGCAGGGACATTCGGCCATGAAGTGGATAAGAAAAGTACGTCTGAAGCTATTTATCAACTGAGTTGGAAACCGAATATAAAGAACCTGCCCACTGAGCGTGTGTTAGCAACGGGGTATTCCTGTCGCAGTCAAGTTAAGCGTTTTGAAGGAGAGGTAGTTCGACATCCGGTCCAAGTTTTAGCCAGTTTGTTTAGTGCATAAGATGCTTAGGCAATTTAGTATACGAAAACGCTTGCCTTAAGACTTTGCCTGCCTTTAATGTATCCGACCGCAGAACTTCAATCTGCTTAACAACATAGGAGAGAATCGGGCTTTCACTTCCGCTCGACAGAAACTCCTTTCAAATTGATACAACAGCGCAGCAAACTTCCCTTGCTGCGATACTGTGTTCCATATTTTGTGAGTACTTATGTTTAACTCAGAACGCAAAGCGACGGTTATTCTGGTTGCGACAACGATGATCGCGGCACTTGGTTGGATCTTTTCTAAGGAAACAATACAGGGTTTACCACCTTTCGGCTTTATCGGGGCGCGATTTACTATTGCATCGCTCTGTCTGCTGCCGTTGTGCTATCGACCTTTGTTGAAAGCGAATTTGAGAGATGTGCTTTCTGCTGGTGGTGTCGGGCTACTGTTAGGTAGTGCCGTTATGACATGGATTTACGCCATCTCCATCAGCGACACGCTCGGGGAAGGCGCATTTATCATGAGTCTCTCCATGCTATTTGTGCCGATTGTTGCGTGGGTTATGTTTCGTCAACGACCACAACGAATTTTCTGGCTTTCTTTGCCTATCGCGGTATTAGGTCTCGCCTGTCTCTCTTTAGTTGGCGGTTGGAAGCAATCGGCCAGTCAATTGTGGTTTCTTGGGGCGGCACTGGTTCTGGCGCTTCATTTTAATGTGAACAGTAAATACTCTCAAAAATTATCTGTGTTACTGCTTACTTGCGTGCAGCTTTTTTCTGCAGGTTGTTTAGGTTTGTTGGTTTCTTTCTTTATGGAGTCTTTTCCGGCAGAGGTTGACTCCTCCATTTGGTGGTGGTTCGCGTTGAGCACTTTGCTAGCGACGAGCTTGCGTTACGTAATGCAAACCATGGGGCAAAAATTTGTTCAGGCAGGTAATGCTGCCTTGATCATGATATTAGAGCCAGTTTGGACCGTCATTCTGAGCGTGCTGTGGTATGGCGAAGTGCTAACGGCAAATAAGCTAGTAGGCTGTGTGCTTATCTTATTTTCTCTTATTATTTACCGTACTGGTGGGCGATTTCGTTTGTCTATCCCTAGGTAGCTTCAAGAGGTTTGGGTAGGGAACAATTTAGGAGTGAAGCATGGCCAATACTGAGCATCAGGAATCACTAGACTTTTTAGATATTTTAAGTGTCTGTTTATACCGTTTAGGAATTAGCGTATTTGCCTTTGGACTTATCGCGATGACGATATCGGGTTTGCACCTTATTGAAAGTTCAGCATTTTATGATCGAAATGTGTTGCTGCTCATCGCCATTGCAGGTGTATTAACTGCAGCCAATATCCATGTCTACAGTAAAACTGTGCGTACTGTCATCAGCTGGTCAACTTGGGTGGGACTGCTCTTCATGGTGAGCGATCCAGACTTATCCCGCGTGTGGCTTTCTCTCGGTTTTGTCTTTGTCACTTTTTCCGGTGTGGCGCTGAAAGAGTCCTTTTGTTTTAAAGTTCCAGGCTTGAAAGCGGTGCCAGTGCTACTTGCCATCGCAACCTTTGCGTTTTGTTTCGAAATACTGACGGTAGCGAATATTGCAACAGGGTTGTCTGGCTTAATTATGGGTTTCCTGTCTATATCAAAGTGGCGGATGCCACTTCATTTTGATATTGGTATTAAAGCAAACTACGAGGTTTAATAAACGTCTTATGTTAGAGATGTCATACGGTTACGCAAAGCTAGCGATACTTTTGACGTGGGTTCTCGATTAAGCTCTTCGCTGATCATCCAGCCAGCTTTTGCTAACAGCTCCAAGTCGATCCCCGTTTCGATCCCTAATCCTTGGCATAAATACAGTACATCCTCCGTCGCGACATTCCCCGAGGCCCCATGAGCGTATGGGCATCCACCTAGCCCAGCTACACTACTGTCGATGGTATTGATGCCCATACTTAATGCTTGATGAATATTGGCGAGCGCTTGTCCCCATGTATCGTGGAAATGGACAGCAAGTTGGGGGAGAGGTGTAACCAACATGACGGCTTCCAGCATGGCTGCAATTCGATTTGGCGTGCCTGTGCCGATGGTGTCACCTAGAGACACCTCATAGCACCCTAAATCGATGAGCGATTTGGTCACGCTCGCCACCTGTTTAGGGGCTGTTGGACCGTCGTAAGGGCAATCGGCAACGCAGGATAGATAACCTCGAACAGGGATGCCGTGTTTGGTGGCTAATCGCATTACAGGCTCGAAGCGAGTTAAACTTTCTGCAATCGAGCAATTGATATTGTGTTGGCAGAATCCTTCTGATGATGAAGTGAAAATTGCGACCTGATTGACACCAGCCTCCAAGGCTTGTTCGAAGCCTTTTAGGTTTGGTGTCAGGGCAGAATAAGTAACATTATTTCGCCTTGTTATTGCTTTCATGACCTCTGTTGAGTCCGCCATTTGTGGCACCCATTTGGGCGAAACAAAAGAGCCCGCCTCAATATGCGTTAGCCCAGTATCAGAGAGTAAGTTGATCAACCGGATTTTAGTCTGGGTCGCAACAGGAGATTCATTTTGCAACCCATCTCGTGGACCTACTTCGACAATATTTACTTTGGAAGGCAGCATTACTTGTCCTGTGATTTGGTTACCCAACTTGGGCTTCGTTTTTCAAGAAACGCTTGCAAGCCATCTTGGCCTTGTGGCGATACCCTAATGTCCGCAATGAGCTTGCTGGTATAGTGAATCAGTTGTTGATCGATGGGGTTTTGATGACATTGGTGACAGAGCGTTTTCGCTTTGCGCATCGCATCTGGGCTATTAAGTAGTAACGTCTTGATCACGCTATCGACCGCATTTTCAAGTTGTTTGGCTTCTTTCACTTCGTGCACAATACCAAACCGTTCGGCATCCTCGGCTGAAATGACTTCACCACTTAAAATATAACGTCTAGCTTGTCGATTCCCCATCGCGCGCATGACGTAGGGTGCAATGGTTGCCGGAACTAAACCAAGCTTAACTTCACTTAAGCAAAAGTTGGCACATTGGCTCGCGATGGCGATATCACTGCAACAAATCAATCCCAGCGCGCCGCCATAAGCGGAGCCTTGTACAACCGCGATGGTGGGTTGAGGGAACGAATCTAGTGTTTCCATGAGTCTTGCCAAGTTTTGGGCATCAACGAAATTATCTTGCCTCGTGCTGTCGGCCATCGACTGCATCCAATTCAGGTCGGCCCCGGATGAAAAGTGCTTGCCGTTACTTTTTAATACCAAGCATCGCACATCCGTTCGTAAAGCGAGATAATCTAGGCGGTGGATCAGCAAGTCGATCGTACAAGCATCAAAAGCATTGTGCTTGGCTGTTCTGTTTAGAGTGATGGTCGCTACGCCATTGTCATCGACATGCCAAAGAACATCATCTTGTCTTTGGGCGTTGGGAATAATGCTTGGTTGCATTTCCTGCATACTTACTTCCTTAATTTATCTCTGGATATTTACATTCTGAAGACGCCAAACTCGCTATCAGGAATGGGGGCATTTAATGCTGCCGTTAGCGCCTGACTCAACACCTGACGCGTTTGTTTGGGGTCAATAATTCCGTCATCCCATAGCCGAGCGCTCGCAAAATAGGGATGTCCTTGTGTTTCATACAAGTCTATGATTGATTCTCTAAAAGTGTGTTCTTCTTGCTCTGACCACGCTTCTCCCTGGCGTTCCTTCGCGTCTTTTCGAACTTGTGTTAAGACGCCTGCCGCTTGTTCTCCGCCCATCACAGAAATACGCGCGTTAGGCCACATCCACATCATGGTTGGATCATAAGCTCGGCCGCACATGCCATAATTGCCAGCGCCGTACGACCCACCGATGATCACGGTAAACTTCGGTACGTCAGCACAAGCGACGGCCATCACCAGCTTGGCGCCATGTTTTGCGATGCCTTCTTCTTCCACCTTTTTCCCGACCATAAATCCGGTAATGTTTTGGAGAAAGAGAAGCGGTGTTTTCCGTTTGGCGCAAAGTTCAATAAAGTGCGCGCCTTTTTGTGCCGATTCAGAAAACAAGATACCGTTGTTTGCCACAATACCGATCAAGTGTCCGTGAATGCGAGCAAAGCCACACACTAACGTTCTGCCGTACAAGGCTTTGAATTCGTCAAAATCAGAATCATCGACGATGCGGGCAATGATTTCTCGAACGTCGAATGATAGTCGTAAGTTGGCATTCACGATTCCGTAGATTTCTTCAGCATCGTAGCGGGGAGGTAGCACGGTGTTTTCCGGCTTAATCGATTTCGCTCTATTGGCATTGGCAATGGCTTCTCGAGCAAGCATTAGGGCATGCTCATCATTTTCAGCGTAATAATCAGCAACACCAGATTTACGACAATGCACGTCTGCACCGCCGAGCTCTTCACCCGTCACGACTTCGCCAGTGGCCGCTTTCACCAGAGGCGGTCCCGCCAAAAATATGGTGCCTTGCTCTTTGACCATAATGGACACATCCGCCATGGCAGGAACATATGCGCCCCCAGCAGTGCAAAGCCCCATCACAACAGCAACCTGAGGGATGCCTTTTGCTGACATCCTCGCTTGGTTAAAGAAAATGCGACCAAAGTGTTCTTTGTCGGGGAAGACGTCGGACTGATGAGGGAGATTTGCGCCACCGGAGTCCACCAAGTACACGCAGGGGAGTTGGCAACGTTGGGCTATCTCTTGCGCTCTAAGGTGTTTTTTTACCGTGAGTGGGTAGTAGGTTCCGCCTTTTACCGAAGCATCGTTGGCGATGACCATACATTGAATCCCCGCTATGAAACCAATGCCGGCGATAACGCCAGCGCAGGGGATGGATTCGTCATACACTTGCCAGGCGGCAAACTGGCTGATTTCAAGAAAGTCAGTGTTGTCATCAAGCAAGCGCGCGATGCGTTCTCGTGCGGGGAGTTTTCCTTTTTGCCTCTGGTGCTGAATGGCTTTTTCACCGCCTCCCTGTTTGATGGTCTCGATGTGTTGATTCAGTTGAGTGATCAACGTTTCCATCGCAGCTTTATTGGAAAGAAATAACTCGTCAGTTGGCTTAGTTTTACTTTTGATAATGGCCATAATGACTTCCTTGTCGTATGTTCCCTTAGCGAGATTCTTCGAACAGTTCTCGGCCTATTAACATGCGGCGAATCTCTGAGGTACCCGCGCCGATTTCATAAAGCTTTGCATCACGTAGCAAACGACCAGCAGGGTATTCATTGATGTAGCCATTCCCACCGAGCAACTGTATTGCATCAAGTGCCATTTGTGTGGCGAGTTCTGCACTGTACAGAATCGCTCCTGCGGCATCTTTGCGTGTTGCGTTACCTCGATCACAAGCCGCTGCGACGGTATATACATACGCTTTTGCTGCACTCATTCGAGAGTACATATCGGCGATCTTGCCCTGAACTAACTGAAACTCGCCAATGGATTTTCCAAACTGCTTTCGTTCATGTATGTACGGGACCACAATGTCCATGCAAGCTTGCATTATCCCGAGTGGTCCGGCAGCGAGGACGACGCGCTCGTAATCCAGCCCACTCATTAACACCTCGACGCCTTGATTCAGATCGCCAAGAATATTCTCTTTCGGCACTACGCAATTGTTAAATACAAGTTCGCAAGTGTTCGAGCCCCTCATGCCTAGTTTGTCCAGCTTTTGAGCATGGCTGAAACCTTCGATGTTGCGTTCAACAATGAATGCGGTAATACCTCGTGAACCTGCATTGACATCCGTTTTAGCGTAAAGCACCACTATGTCAGCGTCGGGACCGTTGGTGATCCACATTTTGTTGCCATTCAGTACAAAATAGTCGCCCTTGTTCTCCGCTTTCAGTTGCATGCTTATCACGTCTGAACCGGCATTGGGCTCACTCATAGCTAGGGCGCCAACGTGCGTACCGTCGATGAGTTTGGGAAGGTATTTCTTGCGTTGAGAAGGCGTGCCATTGCGAAAAATCTGATTGACGCACAGATTAGAATGAGCGCCGTAGCTTAAAGCGACGGAGGCAGAGGCTCGGCTGATCTCTTCCATCGCCACAACGTGAGCAAGGTATCCCATGCCTGCACCACCAAGTTCTTCATCGACGGTGACACCGAGCAGCCCCATTTCTCCAAACAAAGGCCACAAATGGTTCGGAAACTGGTTATCGCGGTCTATATCTGCGGCGATGGGAGCAATATGTTCCGTAGCAAAGGCATTAACGTGGTCTCGGAGCATATCGATGGTATCACCAAGTCCGAAATTCAGTGGGGCGTAGGTGCTTTTCATAACGTCTCCCGATATCAGAAAGGTGGAAAAGCCGATTGCAGTGTCGCTATTTGAGTATAGCGGTTATGTCTCTTTGCTTTTGAGTGTTTGAATACAGCGTTCTTTAGCGGCATTCAACTCTGCCATTACGACGCTGATGTCATTGAGTTGCTGTTGTAGGACGGCTTGTTTCTCTTCAATGATATTGAGCATTTTCAATAACTGTCCTTCGGTTTGTTGCATGTCATAGAGCTCGAAAAGTTCACGAATTTCTGCCAGTGAAAAACCGAGCCGTTTCCCTCTTAAAATCAGTTTGAGACGAATTTTATCTCTGCGTTGATAAACGCGCATGTTGCCTTTTCGCTCTGGTTCAATCAGACCTACGTCCTCATAAAACCGGATACTGCGAGTGGTAATATCAAACTCCTTGGCGAGGTCACTGATCTTGTATTTTTCCATAACATACTTACCTCGAATAAAAATCCAGTTTCTGGAAATCGAACCTTCAACGGAAAGGCCGAACGCAAATTTTGAAAGATAAACGCCTACTTGGTGTGTTTTTTCATCTCATTGTAAAGGCTAGTGCTATGCTTACGTAAACGTCAAGAAATCGCAGTATGAAAGTTTGTCAGTGAGAAAGGGCGACAAAGACTGGCGTAGCACTTGGTAAGCAATGTCATGCAAGGGCGTTATCAGTCAGTCTAGTGTTCACATATACCTCAAGGGAATGCGAATCATGGAAAAAGACATCTGGATTGTCAGCGCGAAGAGAACGCCGATCGGGCGCTTTCAAGGAAAGTTGCAAACTTACTCCGCTCCCCAATTAGGCGCACTGGCGATCAAGGCGGCAATGCACGAAGTGAATGTGACATCTGTAGATGAAGTTTTCATGGGATGTGTGCTCCCCGCGGGTTGTGGGCAAGCCCCGGCGAGACAAGCGGCAATTGGTGCGGATTTACCCATGAGTGTAGGGTGCACGACTATCAACAAAGTGTGTGGCTCCGGCATGAAGAGCGTCATGTTGGCGCACGATCTTATCAAAGCTGGAACGATTCGAACGGCCATTGCTGGTGGTATGGAGAGTATGACCAATGCGCCGTATTTATTGAAAGAGGCGAGAAAGGGAATGCGCATGGGCCACCAGTCGACGTATGACCATATGTTTCTCGATGGATTGCAAGATGCGTACGAAGGGCACTTAATGGGTGTTTATGCTCAGCACGTCGCAGACAGGCTTAAGTTTACCAGAGAGCAAATGGACGAATGGGCAGTGATGTCGGCAAAACGTGCGTTGGAAGCTCAAGAGCGAGGCTTATTTGCCGACGAGCTCTCACCGATTGAACTCAACACCAAGTCTGAACAAGGAACGCTGGATTACGATGAGCACCCGCGCTCGATTGATCTGGATAAAATCCCTCAACTCAAACCTGCATTTGATAAAAAAGGCACAGTGACCGCTGCTAATTCGAGTGCGATTTCCGATGGCGCTGCAGCGCTTGTTCTAATGGATGAAGAGACTGTGCTCCACCAAGGTCTTGAGCCACTCGCCGTTATCAAGTCTCACGCCACACACGCCAGAAAACCTGCTGAATATACTTTGGCTCCCGTTTATGCGATTGAACAGTTGTTGTCCCAATTGGATTGGTCAATTGACGAAGTGGATCTGTGGGAAATCAATGAAGCCTTTGCTGTCGTGACACAAATCGCGGTAGCAGAACTTGGGCTTGATATAAGCAAAGTTAATATTAAAGGCGGAGCGTGTGCACTCGGGCATCCGATAGGCGCAAGTGGCGCTCGAATTCTGGTGACATTGATTCATAGTTTGCGTCAGCTACAAGCTTTAGGTACCGACGGTGATCTAGACGCCAAAAAAGTGATGCGAGGCGTTGCGTCACTTTGTATCGGTGGTGGAGAGGCAACGGCGATAGGCATTGAAATACCGCTTTAATTGAAATCAGAAAGGAGTAAATGATGACTCGTTTGGTTCCCTTGTTTATTGGTGGAGAGTTTCGTGAATCTCAAACTTCGGATTGGGTTGAAGTGACTAATCCTGCCACTAATGATGTCATTGCGTACGTTCCCTGCTCTACGGATCACGAGATGGAAGCCGCCATTGATAATGCGAAAGAGACATTCCAATCCTGGAAGGAAGTGGCAGTATCTGAGCGTGCTAGAGTCATGCTTCGTTATCAGCACCTTCTCAAAGAACATCATGATGAGCTTGCCACACTGCTTTCTCATGAAACGGGTAAGATTTTAGCGGATGCTAAAGGCGATGTGTGGCGAGGCATAGAGGTTGTTGAGCAGGCTGCAAACATTGCCAGCAACATGATGGGCGAAACCGTCGAAAACGTTGCCACGGATATTGATAGTTACTCAATGATTCAGCCCCTAGGTGTGTGTTGCGGCATCACGCCGTTTAACTTTCCTGCCATGATTCCGTTGTGGATGTTCCCAATCGCTATCGCTGCGGGCAATACGTTTGTGCTTAAACCTTCCGAACAAGTGCCGTTGACTTCTATCCGTCTAGCCGAACTATTTGAGCAAGCTGGCGCGCCGAAAGGAGTGTTGCAAATCGTTCACGGTTGCAAAGACCAAGTCGACTTTCTACTGGCTCATCCTGACATTCGAGCGGTGTCATTTGTTGGCTCGGTTCCTGTTGCCCGTTATATCTACACCACGGGTACGAAACACTTTAAACGCGTTCAAGCTTTTGCTGGTGCTAAAAATCACATGGTGATCATGCCTGATGCGAACAAGGAACAAGTGGTGAATAACCTAGTGGGGTCCTCCGTTGGGGCGGCGGGGCAGCGTTGTATGGCAATTTCTGTTGCGGTATTTGTCGGCGATTCAAAACAATGGATTACAGACCTCAAACAGGCAATGGCGAAAGTACACCCAGGGCCTTGGGACGATGAGCAAGCTGCTTATGGCCCACTCATCAGTGAACAAGCCAAACAACGCGTATTGGACCTAATTGAAGATGGCAAACAACAAGGCGCAGTGTGTGAACTGGATGGCAGTCAGTGTGAAGTGGAAGGCTTTCCCGATGGAAACTGGATTGGCCCAACCTTGTTTAGCGGTGTAACAGCGAATATGTCGATTTACACGCAAGAGATATTTGGCCCCGTTTTAGTTTGTATGGAAGTCGAAACGTTGCAAGAGGCCATTGAGTTGGTGAATCGCAACCCTTACGGTAACGGCACTTCCATATTTACCGCTAATGGTGCTGCTGCAAGAAAATATCAGCATGACATTCAAGTCGGTCAAGTGGGGATCAATGTGCCAATTCCAGTCCCTTTACCATTTTTCTCCTTTACTGGTTGGAGAGGCAGTTTCTATGGCGATTTGCATGCGTATGGTAAACAAGCGGTACGTTTTTATACCGAGACTAAAACGGTGACGGCACGTTGGTTTGATGACGATATTCCAACGGGGCCTAATTTGACCATCCAACTGCGCTGAGTGAATAGAAGGAGCTTTTATGGACTTTGAACTTAATGAAGATCAACGTGCATTTGCCGATACCGCTCAGCAATTTTCCGATGAGCGTTTAGCACCGATGGCGGCGGAGTGGGATGAAAAACAGATCTTCCCCAAAGACGTATTTAGAGAGGCGGGAGAACTGGGGTTTCTCAGTCTCTACACTCCAGAAGCGCAAGGTGGCCTAGGGCTGAGTCGCTTAGATGCTTCAATTATCTTTGAACAACTGGCCATGGGATGTACGTCCACTACGGCGTTTATGACGATTCACAACATGGTCAGTTGGATGATAGCCAGTTTTGCTACCGATGAAGCCAAAACGCAGTTCTGTCCGAAGTTAGTTACGGGGGAATGGTTAGGCTCCTATTGCTTAACCGAGCCCAACGCAGGATCAGACGCCGCTGCACTGACCACTTCCGCTACAAAAAAGGGAGATAAGTATGTCATCAACGGCGGCAAAACCTTTATCTCTGGCGCAGGAGAGACAGATGTTTTGGTCGTGATGGCGAGAACCGGAGAAGCGGGTGCCAAAGGCGTGTCTGCATTTGTTGTTCCTGCTCAAACAGGTGGTATCAGCTATGGGCGCAAAGAACCCAAAATGGGTTGGAATAGCCAACCAACACGAGCGGTTACTTTTGAAAATGTCGTTGTTCCAGCTAGCCATTTACTTGGCGAAGAAGGTCAAGGTTTTGTCTTTGCGATGAAAGGGCTTGATGGAGGGCGTATAAATATTGCGACCTGCTCCGTCGGTACGGCGCAACAGGCCCTTAATCAGGCGGCACGGTATATTCAAGAACGTAAGCAGTTCGGCAAGCCGCTTGCGCAGTTTCAAGCCTTACAATTCAAATTGGCAGACATGGCGACAGAGCTAGTGGCTGCGCGGCAGTTGGTGCGCTATGCCGCCAGTAAACTCGACCGAAATGACCCAGATGCCACTGCTTATTGCGCGATGGCAAAACGGTTCGCAACCGATGTGGGCTTTCAGGTTTGCGACCAAGCGCTGCAGCTTTATGGCGGCTATGGTTATATCAAAGAGTATCCAATGGAACGTCATTTCAGAGATGTGCGTGTGCATCAAATTCTGGAGGGAACGAACGAAATCATGCGTTTAATCATCGCGCGCCGTTTGCTCTCTGAGGAGTCGACCTTGCTGTAGCGAAGTATTGGATTTGTTCATTGAGAAAGGATTCATATATGCCATTAACCCAAGAAGCCATTCAACATACGATCGCTAATCACGTTGCGGTGGTGACGATGAACAACCCGCCAGCCAATACGTGGACAGCAGAGAGCCTCAAGGCACTGAAGTCGCTGATACTCACACTTAACGATGATAAGCAGGTCTACGCACTGGTTTTAACCGGCAGTGGAGAAAAGTTTTTCTCTGCTGGTGCGGATCTCAAGCTATTTTCTGATGGTGACAAAGCGGTTGCGTTAGACATGGCGCGATGCTTTGGTGAAGCGTTTGAAACACTCTCGGAATTCCGTGGTGTTTCCATTGCCGCCATTAATGGTTACGCCATGGGCGGAGGTTTAGAAGTGGCATTAGCTTGTGATATTCGAGTAGTTGAAGAGCAAGCGGTACTTGCTTTACCTGAAGCCAAAGTCGGACTTTTGCCCTGCGCTGGCGGTACCCAAAACCTCACAGCGTTAGTAGGAGAAGGCTGGGCAAAGCGCATCATTTTATGTGGAGAACAAGTTAGCGCTGACAAAGCAAAAGAACTAGGCTTGGCTGAGGAGTTGGTTCCCAAAGGCGAAGCGTTAAGTAAAGCGTTGGAGCTTGCTGAATCTGTTGCGAACCAGTCACCATCTTCTGTCGCCGCATGTAAGGCGCTCATTCAAAATATGCGCTCTGCGCCACTTAAGCACGGCTTAATGAAAGAGCGAGAGTTGTTTCTGAATCTTTTTGATACGGAAGATCAAGTTGAGGGTGTTCGCGCCTTTTTAGAAAAACGCCCACCGCAATGGAAAAACCGATAGGAGGCCACATGGCAGGGATGGTAACCATCAGTGAAATAGAGTGCTTAGATGGCGTGCACCGCATTGGTATCGCAACGTTAGACAACACCGCTTCATTGAATGCATTGACGTATGACATGTTGGTCCAACTCAACGATCAGCTTATCAAGTGGCAAGACGATCCGCATGTGACTTGTGTGGTACTCACTGGCGCTGGAGAAAAAGCATTCTGTGCTGGTGGCGATGTTCGAGCTATGTATCACGTCATGCATAACGAGAGTAAAGAAAAAATCGTAGAGTTCTGTACGGACTATTTCTCGTTGGAGTATGAGTGTGACTATCTCATTCACACTTACAACAAGCCTATTATCGGTTGGGGAGAAGGTATTGTCATGGGCGGTGGAATGGGACTTTTTATGGGAACCAGCCACAAAGTTGTGACAACAACATCACGCCTTGCTATGCCAGAAATTAATATTGGACTGTATCCCGATGTGGGAGGTACATGGTTTTTAAGCCAGATAGATCCGCAAGTGGGTTTATTCCTCGGATTGACAGGTTCAATGGTGAATTCAAGTGACGCTGTCACTATTGGTTTGGCCGATTGGTTACTGTTGGAAGAGCAGTATCCCACCTTACTGGATGAGCTAAAGCGGCTCCAGTGGGGCAAAGAAGATGCGAAAGAGTTGGTAACTGCGCTACTACAATTAATGGAAGAACAGGTTATTGATAGCAAACCAACCACGCAAATTTGTCCATACTTAGATCAGATAGAGGAAGCGTGCAAAGGCTTTGATCTTAATGCAATAGCACAGCGAATCATGGCTATCGAAGGGAACAGTCAGTGGATAGAAAACGCGAAACAAACGTTCGCCGCGGGCAGTCCGATCACCGCACATATTTGCTTCAGACAAGTGAAAGAATACCACAGCTTACCACTTGCAGATTGCTTCCGATTGGAGCTGAGTTTATCGGTTCGCAGCGCCTTATTAGGTGAGTTTAAAGAGGGCGTCCGTTCTCGGCTTATTGACCGGGATGGCGAACCTAACTGGATGTTTAACAGTGTCAGTGAAGTCGATGAAGATGTCATCGATACCTTGTTTACCTCACTTTGGCCGGATGACGAACATCCGCTTGCTGATTTGGGTGAACAAACACTAGGTCAATAAGGAGAATGATCATGAGTACCATCGCATTTATCGGTTTAGGAAGAATGGGGCATCCGATGGCGCAAAACTTATTAGCGTCTGGATTTAACGTGCAAGTATTCGATGTCGATAGCGAAGCAGCAAAGCAACTTGCACCTTTTGGTGCGGTGGTGGCGAGCTCTATCGAGGAAGTCGTGGATGGTGCAAGCACGGTCATCACGATGCTACCAGCAGGATCTCACGTTCGTTCCGTGTATCTTGGCGACTTACACGGCGGCGTAGGTGTCCTCAATCTTGTCTCGCCAAGTACCTTGATGATTGATTGTTCAACCATTGATCCGGACTCTGCGCGATTAGTCGCCAATGAAGCGGCAAATAAACGCGTGCTGTTTGTCGACGCGCCCGTTTCGGGTGGTGTTGCCGGCGCTAAAGCGGCGACATTAACCTTTATTGTTGGTGGCTCGGATGAAGCATTTTCTAAAGCCAATGCCATTTTGCAGTACATGGGAAAAAATGTTTTCCATGCCGGTAAAGCGGGCGATGGTCAAATGGCGAAAATCTGTAACAACCTTATGCTCGGCATTTTAATGTCTGGTACGTGCGAGGCGCTAAATCTAGGTATCGATCATGGGCTCGATCCCAAAGTGTTATCAAACATCATGCTGCAAAGCTCTGGCCGAAATTGGGCATTGGAGCTTTATAATCCTTGCCCAGGAGTGATGGACAGTGCACCAGCCAGCAACGATTACCAACCGGGCTTTATGAGCAAACTCATGTTGAAAGATCTCGGTTTGGGGTTAGATGCGGCGTTACAAACACACTCTTCGGTTCCTATGGGCTCACTGGCGCGTAATCTATATTCTTTCCACAACGCGAGCGGCCACGGCGAGATCGACTTCTCAAGCTTGTTTGAGTTTTACAAGAGGAAGAAAGGCTAGACTGAGTTTTGCTACAAAGCCGTCTGAAATGGTGAAGTAAAACTCATCATTTCGGACCACCTAAACAGGCTTGAAATAGGGAACATTATTAGCGATGGAGTGCAGTAACTATGGATATTAAAAATAGTGTCATTGCCATTACAGGTGCAGGGCAAGGACTTGGGCAAATGATGGCAATTACGCTTGCTCAAGCCGGTGCAGATTTAGCGTTATTAGATGTAAACGCTAGCGGTTTAATGGAAACACAAGAGCAGTGCCGGATGCTGAGCGCAAAAGCGTTGACTTATCAAGTGGATGTAACGAGCGAAATCGACGTTGAAACCACGTTTGACGCGGTTATCCAAGATTTTGGCCAACTCAATGGGCTAGTCAATAACGCTGGCGTGCTAAGAGATGGGTTACTTGTAAAATCAAAAGACGGCGTGATCAGTAAGATGTCTTTGGATCAATTCAATTTGGTCATGAACGTCAACGTTACGGGGACATTTTTGTGTGGGCGTGAAGCTGCCGTTAAGATGATTGAGAGCGGCTCACAAGGCGTTATCATCAATATTTCTAGTGTCGCGAGAGCAGGGAATATCGGTCAAACCAATTATTCTGCATCTAAAGCGGCGGTCGCAACCATGGCGACAACGTGGGCCCGTGAGTTAGCAAGATACGGTATCCGCGCGGCGGCGATTGCACCAGGTGTGGTACATACCGCGATGGCAGAGCAAATGAAACCAGAAGCCATAGAACGGCTAGAAAAGATGATCCCAATTGGAAGGATGGGTGAAACAAGTGAAATCGCGCATGCAGTAAAATACATTCTTGAGAGTGATTACTTTACTGGCAGAGTTTTAGAAGTGGATGGAGGCATTCGTATGTAAAGCCCTAGGGTTAGGCCCCACAGACCGGAATGACAAGCTTCTTTCCCTTTCAACATTTCCTATTTTTCCGAGAGCCAGTTCTGGGCAACGTAAGTGTGTTTATTACTCATGTTTGGATTCACCCTGCGAATGGTTTGCCAAAAGTAAATAATGAGAAGTAAATACCACTCAAATACTAAGTGAAATCATTAATTTGATATTGATCACAATTTTCCACTTTTAATTTCCCCTTCGTAATCAAGCTATCTATGTAAATGCAGTTGATAGCCAGTCTCATCAAAATGAATTTGCAACTGTCTGTTTCAAAAGACATTAACTTTGAAGCACGTGAAGTTCGTGTTGAGGTTAATGTCCTATTGAAAGAGTGTGAGTTTCATTAATGGAAGGTTAGTTTCCAGTTGTGGCTAATGAGCTTTAACTTTTTACTCCTCATAATGCGCCAAATGTAACATTGTGTTTCAAAGTGTAACAATAAACTCACACTAATAGTGTGGTTTTGATCTCCACTCAATTCCGTTTTGTTTCGCTCTGATCCCGACGTTACTCATGCTCAACACATAAACATTCTAATGACTATAACAACTGGTTCTTAGCTTGATACCAATCGTAGCAAGTAATTGTTCATTCTAGCTGGTTAAGATGCTTGATAACGGCGCTGAAAAATTTGTAAGTAGAATAAATACTTATCAAAATTTTTGCCTTTTTATCAAACATTCCCCTGCGCTGTTTCTGAGCTCTTATTTACTGTGATTGGCATTGGCTTTGAAACCAGACAACCATCGAGAAAGTTAATGGAAGCCTCAAGATATAAACGCATCTTGTCGAGGGGAAGTTTGGCGTCCGTCATACTTATGCTCTCAGGATGTAATTCAGCTTTACTTGACCCCAAAGGTGCCATTGGTGTGCAGGAAAAAGAGCTAATTATTACTGCTCTTTTGCTGATGTTGATCGTTGTAATCCCTGTGATTCTAATGACGATTTACTTCGCTTACCGATACCGCGCCTCTAACACTGAAGAAGAGTACGCACCCGAGTGGTCACACTCGACCAAAATCGAAGTGGTGGTATGGACAATTCCAATCATCATCATTGCGATTCTTGCGACGATCACATGGCGTTCGACTCATGAACTAGAGCCATCCAAACCTTTGGAAAGTGATGTTAAACCAATGACCATCGAAGTGGTGTCACTCGATTGGAAATGGTTGTTCATCTATCCAGAGGAAAACATTGCGACGGTGAACTATGTGGCGTTCCCGAAAGACGTGCCAGTGCAGTTCAAACTGACTTCGGACAACATCATGAACGCGTTTTTCATACCTCGCTTAGGTACACAGATCTACGCGATGCCAGGCATGGTAACCAAGCTCAACCTGATAGCGAACCACGAAGGTGACTACAAGGGTTTTGCATCGAACTACAGCGGCGAAGGCTTTTCGCAAATGAAGTTCACAGCCTCTGCAATGTCTGATCGTGCTGCGTTCCTAAATTGGGTGCAGAAAGTGAAGGCGAGCCCTGATCGTATTGAAGATTGGGAGCAATACAGCTCACTGGCAGCGCCAAGTATCGCAGAGCCAGTCACTTTGTTCTCTAGCGTTCCTCCGTTCTTGTTCACCGACGTTGTGACTCAGCATCCTGGTTCAATGAACTGTTTGCCTGAAAACCAAGGATAATCGTAATGTTTGGAAGATTAACTCTTGATTCAGTTCCATTCCACGAACCTATTATCGTCATCACCTTAGCGGTTGTGGCGCTGGTTGGTTTAGCCGTAGTTTACGCGGTAACTAAAGCCGGAAAGTGGCAATATTTGTGGAATGAATGGTTTACTTCAGTAGACCATAAAAAACTTGGCTTCATGTACATCGCAGTAGCGATGGTGATGCTTGTTCGTGGTTTTGCTGACGCAGTCATGATGCGTAGTCAGCAACTCCTTTCTTCTGCGGGTGAAGCAGGTTACTTGCCACCGCATCACTACGATCAAATTTTTACTGCCCATGGCGTGATCATGATCTTCTTCGTAGCGATGCCATTGGTTATTGGTCTGATGAACATCATCGTGCCATTACAGATTGGTGCGCGTGACGTAGCTTTCCCGTATCTGAATAACTTGAGCTTCTGGCTGTTTGTTGTTGGTGTCATTCTAACAAACATGTCTCTCGGCTTAGGTGAATTTGGTCGCACCGGTTGGTTGGCGTATCCGCCGCTTTCAGGTATTGAGGCTAGCCCAGGAGTCGGGGTCGACTATTGGATTTGGGCGCTGCAGATATCAGGTGTCGGTACGACGTTAACAGGCGTGAACTTCTTCGCGACCATTTTGCGTATGCGTACACCGTCTATGCCAATGATGAAGATGCCAGTTTTCACTTGGGCGTCTCTGTGTGCAAACATTTTGATCATCATTTCATTCCCAATCCTAACGGTGACTATCGCTCTGCTAACGCTGGATAGATACCTAGGCATGCATTTCTTTACCAATGATCTTGGCGGCAACGTAATGATGTACGTCAACCTGATTTGGGCTTGGGGCCATCCAGAAGTGTACATTTTGATCTTGCCAATTTTTGGTGTGTTCTCAGAGGTCACCGCAACCTTCTCACGTAAAAAGTTGTTCGGTTACACATCGCTAGTTTGGGCTACCGTAGTTATCACGATTCTTGCGTTTGTCGTTTGGCTACACCACTTCTTTACGATGGGATCTGGCGCGAACGTAAATGCCTTCTTCGGTATTGCCACGATGATTATTTCTATCCCAACAGGGGTGAAGATCTTCAACTGGCTATTCACCATGTACAAAGGCCGCATCCGCTTTACGACGCCAATGATGTGGACAGTGGGCTTCCTGATCACCTTTACTGTTGGTGGTATGACGGGCGTACTAATGGCTGTTCCGGGCGCAGATTTCGTTCTGCATAACTCAGTATTCCTTATCGCTCACTTCCACAACGTTATCATCGGTGGTGTGGTGTTTGGATGTTTCGCTGCGATCACTTACTGGTTCCCGAAAGCGACAGGTTTCACAATGAATGAAACTTGGGGCAAACGCGCGTTCTATCTTTGGATTATTGGTTTCTTAATGGCGTTCCTACCGCTTTACGCGCTGGGCTTTATGGGGATGACTCGTCGTTTAAGCCAAGACATCAACCCTGAATACTTCCCACTGTTATCGATTGCCGCAGCAGGTACGGTTGTGATCGCGCTGGGCGTATTGTCTCAGTTCATCCAAATTTACGTGAGTATCCGTGACCGCGAGCAAAACCGTGACCTAACTGGTGATCCGTGGGGTGGTCGTACTCTTGAGTGGGCAACATCGTCTCCACCGCCGTTCTACAACTTTGCACACCTACCAAAAGGTGATGTGCTGGATGCCTTCTGGTACCAGAAACAAAGTGGCGAGTTCGATCCAACTAAAGAAGTGGAATACGAACGTATTCATATGCCAAAAAACACGGCAACAGGCATCTACGTGTCGGCTTGGTCGCTCCTATTTGGCTTCGGCATGATTTGGTACATCTGGTGGCTAGCGGCAGCAAGTTTGGTCGGTATTATCGTGACGTGTATTCAGCACAGCTACAACGATGACGTGGATTACTACGTGGAAGTTGAAGAGATCAAAGCAATTGAGGCCGAGCGTCGAGCTCAGCTTGAAGAAGCGAAGAAAAACTCAGTGAAAGACAGCGAAAGTAAAGATGATCTGGAGGTGACGTATGCAAACTAATCTCGCAGCACATCACGACCATGATCACCACCATAACACGAATGGCAACAAGCTATTTGGCTTTTGGGTTTACCTGATGAGCGACTGTGTATTGTTTGCGACCTTGTTCGCGACTTACGCCGTGCTGTCGAGCAATTCAATTGCGGGCCCAACAGGTAAAGACATTTTCGAACTCCCATTCGTTTTTGTCGAAACCATGCTGCTGCTGTTTAGCAGTATCACATTTGGTTTTGGCATTATCGCGATGAAGCGCAACAACGTTGCTGGTCTCAAACGTTGGATGTTAGCCACGTTCGCGCTTGGTCTTGGCTTTATCTGTATGGAGGTCTATGAGTTCCATCACCTGATTGAAGAAGGCTATGGCCCACAAACAAGTGCATTCCTGTCGGCATTCTTTACTTTGGTTGGTACGCACGGCCTGCACGTAACCTTTGGTCTGATTTGGTTAGCGGTAGCGTACCATCAACTGTCGACGAAAGGTCTAAACGACAATATGGCAATGCGCTTTAACTGCTTAAGCCTATTCTGGCACTTTCTAGATATCGTTTGGATTTGTGTCTTTACCATCGTTTACTTACTGGGGGTAATGTAATGGATCAACATGTAGAAACCAGTGCGTCAGATTATGTGAAAGGCTTTATTGCCTCACTGATTCTGACGGTAATTCCGTTCTACTTTGTTTGGACGAAATCATTACCAGATACAACGACCTATGCGATTCTATTTGGATGTGCATTAGTGCAGATATTTGTTCACTTTAAATACTTCTTGCACATGGAAACAAAAACATCCGACGGACGTTGGAACCTTGTATCACTGATGTTTACCGCCATTGTTGTACTTATCCTTATCGCTGGCTCGGTATGGATCATCTACAACATGAACGTCAACATGAAGTTGTAGGTCAAGGTATGCTGAAAAGTTATTTGTCTATCACCAAACCGGGCATTATTTTCGGCAACCTGATTTCTGTTGCGGCGGGGTTCTTCCTCGCCGCAAAAACAGAACCAGCTAGTCTAATGTTGTTCGTTACAACGTTAGTTGGTGTGGGGTTAGTCATCGCTTCAGGTTGTGTGGTGAATAATATTTTCGATCGTGATATCGACCAAAAGATGGCACGTACACGAAGTCGTGAAACAGTGAAAGGCAACATCAATATCGATATTGCGTTTGTTTATGCACTTGCTTTATTGCTGGTAGGCACCGCACTGTTATTTATCCGAGTGAACCCACTATCCGCTGTCGTCGTGTTGCTTGGCTACGTGTATTACGTGTTCTTTTACACGATGTGGTACAAACGTAACTCGGTGTATGGAACCTTAGTGGGAAGTATCTCAGGCGCAGTTCCGCCATTGGTGGGTTACTTGGCGGTAACAAACTTCATTAGCTTGGAAGCGATTTTACTCTTTACCATGTTCTGTCTCTGGCAAATGCCGCACTCGTACGCGATTGCCATGTTCCGGATGCAAGACTACCGAGAAGCCGGGATTCCCGTATTACCAGTTAAAGAGGGCATTCATAAAGCGCATCGACACATGAAAGCGTATGTCGTGGCGTTTGGGGCCGTATCGTTGGGGTTATTTTTACTTGGTGAAGCCGGGTATGAATACTTAGCGGTTGCAGCGGTCGTTTGCTTTATGTGGACGAAAGTGACTTTTCGCAGCATTGATGACAGCAACTACATCGCTTGGTCAAAGTCGGTATTTAAAGTCTCACTGCTAGTGGTGATGGGGATTAGTGGTGTACTAGGATTAGAGCTTATTCCGTTGCCGTTTATTTATTGAGTTTGAAGTTCTTTAATATCACTTCCATGTAGCTCCCATTCTGAGAGCTACATGCTTTGCTAGACTCGAATTCATGCCTAAAAGAGATAATATGATTATCCATTTTAACTATGGCCGTGGTTCATGTTTCGTCGTTTTACTCTTCTTTCAATTGTTGCAATTTCTTCATACGTATTAGCCCAAGTTCCGTCCTCGGTTAGCTCCGTGGAAACTTATCGTATTGGAGATACTCTTGTTAGGCTTATTATCCACAACATGGAGATTAATCCAGTGATTGAAGTCGATACAATTAATCGTTCAGATTATGAAATAAATGATGTATTTCGAGTTTCCTCCCTTTCTCTAGATAATGAAAAACTGGATTTCAACCAGAGTGCTGGCGTTTTTGTAGAAGAGTATGGAGAGCGTGATAATAAAGTATTTTTCGTGCTTGATTACTTTTATCTACATGGGGGAGGAAGCGTTCTTGTGGATTGTGAAGTCTCATTCGAAAAAGAAAAGATCTTACCCCCAGAATGTAGAGTGAAGGTAAACTGAGAAATCGGCCGAGTTGCTTTGCTTACAAGCTTATCTCACTAAACCTTAATCCAGATTAAAGTTTTGCCGCCCACGAGGCATTAAGGTGCGCCTGTAGTTTGCAGGTCTCACGGATTCAGAGAAGGAACAGCCATACGTTGTGTATCGCTGTTCCTTTTTTGTTCTTGGTTACTTGGGAAAAGATAGAACCATAAAGACAACATTTAAGAGGACTGGTTTTGAGCATTTTGTTTTCCGAAGCCCGCATTGGCAACATGACCCTAAAGAACCGTTTTGTGCGCAGCGCAACGTGGGAGAACATGGCGACCGAAGATGGCCACATGACGGATAAGCTTTACGATATTTACGAAGAGTTGGCGAAAGGTGAAGTGGGTTTAATTGTTACTGGTTATGCCAATATCGTGGAAGAAGAGAAACCCAACGCTGGGATGATGGGGATCTACAACGACTCTTTTATTGAAGAATACAAAAAGCTAACAGAGCTAGTACATCAACACGATTCTAAAATCGTAATGCAAATTGCTTACGGTGGAACCAAAACCACCTACAACGTCGGTGAGCGTGTCATCTTCGCTCCGAGTGACGTGCCTGAGCGTGGCACGAATACGCAAGGCAAAGCGATGACAAAAGACGAAATTGACTACATCGTAAAGGCATTCGCATTGGCGAGTAAACGTGCTCAAGACGCTGGTTTTGACGGCGTAGAGATACATGCGGCACACACTTACTTAATTAACCAGTTTTTAAGCACGTACTATAATCGTCGCGAAGACGAATACGGTGGTAGCTTAGAAAATCGCATGCGTTTCCTTTTAGAAATTTTTTCTGAAACCAGAAAGCTGGTTGGGAATACTTTCCCAATCCTTGTGAAGCTTACCGCGACAGAATTCTTTGACGGCGGTTTAACGTTCGATGAAACTCGCGTCGTTTGTAAGAAACTCGAAGAAGTGGGCGTTGATGCGATCATCGTGTCTGGCAATATTCACGGCAAAGCAAACGAGCTTGTTGGTGAAACGTTCGATGGTTACACACTACAAGAAGAAGGCTATTTTCACGAATATGGACATGTGATCAGTCAAGATGTGAGCATCCCGGTGATTACTGTCGGCGGATTGAGTGACATTGATGCGATTGAGAAAATTGCAGAAAACACAGATATCCAATTTTTCGCTGTGTCACGTCCTTTATTGGCTGAGCCTCAGTTAATAAAGCGCTGGAAAGAGGGTAATCGAGCGCCAGTGGATTGCGAGCGCTGCTCAAAATGCCGAACCAAACGTGGTAACTTTTGCGTGGTGTATAAGAACCGAAATCGTCGTAAATAACTCACCTTAAGTGGCGGTATATCATTGATAAATAGCGCAATAGTCTTCTAAAACACTAAGAAGGCTATTCAATTTAATTCAATATCACTGCCTCTAACGGCTATTCACTATTCGCAGTCCGAAATATTTTTATAATCCTATTTAATTGATAAATAAAGGTAATATAATTAATTATTAAAAATATTAATTATAAGACAAAGTTTCATATCTGAAACTAAATTGCATTCTAAACTTACAATGAACTTATTAATAATTAGGTGCGAGTGTCACGCAGGGTAAAGAATACAGAAGGTGCTTTGAGGTGCGGTATCATTGCTATAACTATCTGATTTTTATAACTGTGTTTCAGCTTTATCGAACCCAAGAGAGTAAGGGAATTTGTGACCCTACGGTATCGTTACTGTGGGGCCTTGTTTATTTGCTGAAAATAGCTACTCAAACGTCACGTTTAATTGTGAGGGACTTGTATTAGCTTGTCGTTGCATTGTGCTTTGCAAGCCTCATGTAAAACGTGAGAGGCAACTAATATGAATAGTCTAGAAAATGCAACCATTGAACACTTCAAAAATCAATTTCAGGGTGATGTTGTTTTGCCCGGAGATCCTACGTACGACGAAGTTCGTCAAATCTGGAATGGCATGATAGATCGCAGTCCCGGTGTTATCGCTCGCTGCAAGTCTGCCGATGATGTCGTGATGGCGGTTAACTTTGCTCGGGATAACAATCAGCTACTTTCGGTCCGAGGTGGTGGGCATAATATTGCGGGCAATGCGGTTTGCGATCATGGTGTGATGATCGACTTGTCGCTTTTGAATCATGTTCAAGTGGATGAAAGCGAAAGAAGGGCTTTCGTTGAACCTGGCTGTACGTTGGCTGATGTCGATGAGGCCACACAAAAATATGGATTAGCAACGCCTGTCGGCATTAATTCAACCACGGGAATTTCGGGGTTAACGCTTGGTGGTGGTTTTGGTTGGTTGAGCCGAAAATATGGTATGACGATAGACAACTTGGTCTCTGCAAATGTAGTAACTGCAGATGGTCGTCAACTGCTCGCGAATGAGGCAGAAAATGCCGACTTGTTCTGGGCGTTACGTGGGGGCGGCGGTAACTTTGGTATCGTTACGCGTTTTGAATTCCAGCTACATCCTGTCGGTCCAGAGGTGTTAAGTGGTCTCATTGTCTTTCCATTTGAGCAAGCGAAATCCATTATCACCCAGTTTGCGAAATTCACTGAGTCGGCCCCTGATGATCTAAGTGTCTGGATGGTGAGTCGGAAAGCGCCGCCACTCCCATTCTTACCTGAAAGCGTTCACGGAAAAGAAGTGGTTGTACTCGCGATATGTTATGCGGGTGACCCGGCTGAAGGTGAGAAGTTAATTGCACCGTTGAGAGAGTTTGGTGATGCACATGGTGAGCATGTTGGTGTACAGCCATTTGCGGCGTGGCAGCAAGCGTTTGATCCATTGCTTACTCCGGGCGCACGTAACTATTGGAAATCGCATAATTTTAACTCGCTAAGCGAAGGTGTGATTGATGCAGCGATAGAATACGCAGGTAAGTTACCATCGCCTCAGTGTGAGATTTTTATCGCCTCTCTTGGCTGCGCTGCCTCTAGACCTGAGCCCGAGTCTATGGCTTATTCTAGCCGTGATGCAAACTATGTATTAAATGTACATGGAAGATGGGATTTAGCAGAAGATGATGAAGCTTGCATCAGCTGGGCAAGGGAATTTTTTGCCAAGACTAAGCCCTATGCAAGTGGCGGAGCGTATATCAATTTCCTTACACAAGACGAAGCTGAACGTACAGAGTCTGCCTACGGTCCAACCTTTGCGCGTTTACAAGAAGTGAAGAAGAAGTTTGATCCAAATAATTTGTTCAGAATGAATCAGAATATCAAGCCAGAATAAGTGCAATAAGAGCGTCGTCATTTCATATGACCGGATCTGTCACTTAATATCAAATAACAGTGGCTCTAAAATCTAATGGAGCCACTGTTAGCTAAAACCTTCGAACTACGTTTCTTCATCTTGATAGTTTAGATAACGTACACACAAATCATGAAACGCTTTAGCTTGAGGCGAGATCGTGCGGTCGGTCAACGTAAAGATACCAATTTGCCTTTCAAGCGGTGGATCGATAAGCGGGATCCAAACCAAGCGTGTTTCATTGGTTGGGAAAGCAAGCTTCGGTAGGGTCGTGACACCAATCCCAAGTTCTAAGACAGAAAACAGCGAAGTGATATTCTCGACCGAATAGAGCGCTTGCTCACTCAGCGCTCTGGCTGGGGTTGGATCGAGAAGCGTACAGGTGCCGTTACGAATAAAAGGCTGTTCGAGCAAAGTTTGCCACTCGATTCCCTCTGTTTGATTGGCAATAGGGTTATCTTTTAAACACACCACGCCAATGGGGTCGGACAACAGCGGCGTAAAGTCAATGCCGCCCTCATCAAGGTGAGAGGGGTTACCGAGCGCCAAGTCGACTTCACCGGAGAGTAAGCGAGCCTCGACGCCCGCCGCGTTATCATCGATCAAGCTTACTTCTACATTTGGATACTGCTCGCAAAAGGCACCCAACACGCTCGGGATGAGTTTCGCTGCAACAGAAGGAACGCTCGCAATTCGCACTCTCCCTTGCTGTCCGGCCGCGGCAGCTTTGAGATCGTTGTCCAGCGCACTGTAGATATTGAGAAACTGAACCACCTTGGGCAAACAAATCTCACCAAAAGGCGTTAATTTGGTTTTGTTGCCGGGTTCAAACAGCGTTTGTCCTAGCATTCTCTCTAGCTCTTTTATCGACGTGGAGAGCGCAGCCTGAGATCGATTTGCACGATGTGAAGCGGCTCGAAACCCACCTTCCTCGACTACCATCACAAAATGCATTAATTGTTGAAGCTTAATACTCATCCCTAATGCCTCTTAATCCCTTTATTTACGTTATTCTCAATGAAGTGATAAGTTTTATTTATCAAATGTAAAAAATTTACCGTTAGATTTATCGCCTGTCAATGTGCATCATTTAACTATATTGAAACAAAGCTGTTACAAAGGTTGAAAGGCACGTGAATACTCCTACTAAAAAACATCCAGTAAAAACCAGTCTATTTGCTTCTAAAGCGCCGCTTGAATGGGCGATAGTCAACAACGGAACCCTATATACGGCTCAAATTCCTATTGATGACACAGGTGCGGTTGTGGAAGGCGGCATCGAAGCACAAACACGTCAAACCTTTAACAATCTCATTCACACCCTGGAGTGTGCCGGGGAGTCTTTGGACTCTGTATTGCAGGTCCTGATTTACGTGACCGACAGAGAATACTTAAAAACCGTTAACCAAGTGTACGCGGAATATTTTGAAGCGCCGTACCCAAATCGCGCCGCCATGGTGGTTGCAGGGTTAGCGCGAGAAGAGATGTTGGTGGAGTTTGTCGTCTACGCGTCGGCAAGCCAACCAGAATAAATCCAATAAGAACAATTAGAGATCAGTGAGTGGGTGGCTTGCCATCACAAATCGGAAGAACAAGGAAAGAACCATGACTTTTATTAACAATGTTCAAGCAGAAAAATCCCTCTATATAGCGGGTGAGTGGCAATCGGGCATGGACACCATCGCCAATATTAACCCTTCTGATATCAGCGAAAACATTGGCGATTTCGCACAAGCGAGTGTGTCGCAAGTAGAGCAAGCGATTCAAGCGGCTAAATCAGCGCAGCCAGAGTGGGAAAAAACACCAATCGAGCGCAAACAAGCAGTGCTGCAAGCGATTGGTGATGAGCTCATTGCACGATGTGACGAATTGGGTACCTTGCTTTCGCGTGAAGAAGGTAAGCCATTTGCTGAAGGTCGAGGTGAGATTTACCGTGCTGGCCAATTCTTCCAATACTTTGCTGCTGAGGTACTGCGTCAAATTGGCGATAACGCTGCTTCCGTCCGTCCAGGTGTCTCCGTTGAAGTTACTCGCGAAGCCGTCGGCGTTATCGCCATTATCTCTCCTTGGAACTTCCCAACAGCAACAGCGGCTTGGAAAATCGCGCCAGCACTTGCGTTTGGCAACAGTGTCGTCTGGAAGCCTGCCAACCTAACCCCAGCAAGTGCCGTTGCGCTGACAGAGATTATCCATCGCCAAGGTTTACCTGCTGGCACGTTTAACCTCGTTTTGGGTAGCGGTTCGCAAGTCGGTAATACCCTTATCAATTCGAAGGATGTGAACGGCGTTAGCTTCACTGGTTCTGTGGGCACTGGCCGTAAAGTTGCAGCGGCAACGGCACCAAATTTTGTGCGTTGTCAGCTAGAGATGGGTAGCAAAAATGCGCTCGTAGTGGCAGATGATGCAGACATTCAGATTGCTGTCGAAGCGACAATCGCAGGCTCATTCTCGGGTGCAGGTCAAAAGTGCACCGCGTCTTCTCGTCTTGTGGTTATGGACGGAATTCACGACGCGTATGTTGAAGCGCTAATCAAACGCATGAGCGAACTTAAAGTGGGTCACGCTCTAGAAGAGGGCGTATTCATGGGCCCTGTTGTTGATGGTAACCAGCTGAATGCGAACTTTGAGTGGATCGAAAACGCACGCCAAGCAGGCGCGGAGCTGGCTTTCGGTGGTGAGCGTCTGAGCCTAGAGCATGACGGTTACTACATGTCACCAACTCTGTTTTTAAATACACAGAATGGCTGGGAAGTGAACCAAGAAGAAGTCTTTGCGCCAATGGCGAGCGTGATTCGCGTTTCTGATCTGGATGAGGCAATTGCAGTCGCGAACGATACGCGCTTTGGCCTGACAGGCGGCATTATCACGCAAAGCCTGCGCAATAGCGCGATCTTCAAACAGCAAGTCCAAACGGGCTGCGTCATGGTTAACTTGCCAACTGCGGGTACAGATTATCACGTCCCATTTGGTGGCCGTAAAGAATCTAGCTTTGGCCCTCGTGAGCAAGGTCAGTACGCCAAAGAGTTCTACACCGTGGTGAAAACCGCTTATCAGCGCCCTTACTAAGACAGCAGGGTAGCTGATGGTGTCAGTTACCCGAACTAAAAGGCTAAGAAATTGTTTAAGGAGTGGTTATGTACCAACAACGGATTGTGATTGACGGATTGCAGTACTGCAATTGGGATCGAGAGTATTTCCAAACGCTTAAGGCGAGTGGCATTACCGCCGTTCATGCCACCATCGTCTACCACGAAACTGCGCGCGAAACCTTAACGCGTTTTGCTGAGTGGAACTTGCGCTTCGAGCAAAATGCGGACCTCATCATGCCTATTTATTCAATGGCAGATGTAGAAAAAGCCAAAGCAGAAGGCAAAGTCGGCATCTTCTTCGGCGCGCAAAATTGCTCACCGATTGATGATGAAATTGGCTTGATTGAAGTGATGCGCCGCCAAGGTCTGCTGATCATGCAACTGACCTACAACAACCAAAGCTTACTGGCGACAGGTTGTTACGAACAAAACGATTCCGGCGTAACTCGCTTTGGTAAGCAAGCGATTGAAGAGATGAACCGAGTTGGGATGATCATTGATATGTCCCACAGCGCGGAGCGTTCAACGTTGGAAGCTATCGAGCTCTCTTCGCGTCCAATTTGTATCAGCCATGCTAACCCGACATTTGCGCATGACGCACTGCGCAACAAGTCCAACACCGTGATCAAAGCATTGACGGAGCGCGGCGGTTTGATCGGATTCAGTTTATATCCGTTCCATTTACCAAATGGCAGCCAGTGCACGCTGGATGATTTCTGCCAGATGGTTGCGAAAACCGCAGACATGTTTGGCGTTGACCATTTAGGTATCGGTAGCGATTTGTGCCTAAACCAGCCGCAACAAGTGTTGGAGTGGATGCGCAACGGTCGTTGGTCAAAAGCGATGGATTACGGCGAAGGTTCAGCAAGTAACTCGGGATGGCCAGATGCGCTGCCATGGTTCTGCGGCAGTGCAGGGATGGAGAACATCTACAACGGATTAATGCGTCACGGATTCAGTGAATCTGAGGCAGGAAAAATATTGGGTGAAAACTGGTTTAACTTCCTCAAAGAAGGATTAGAGCCTATTTCATAGTACACCCAAAATTAGGAACCGCCTGCCTACATAACAACAATACGGCAGGCGTAAAACTCACATTTGTAGCCAGTCTTTGGCAGCTGCAAAGAACCTCTGGAGCCAGAGTATGTCTGATTTAACCAATAGCATGAAAGCTTCCACGATGAGCGTGCCATCGGGCAAGTCAAAAGCAACACACAACACATCAACAACAGAAAACACGACGGACAAATTGGGACTGAATAACCCGGCCTTTTGGTATAGCGGTGGTTTTATCGCGTTGTTCGTTGCTATTGCACTTTATGACGGCGAGTTGTTATCTACGATCGTTAACGCTGGCTTTGGCTGGGCAGTTCAAGTGTTTGGTCCTTACTGGCAGTTACTGCTGCTTCTCACTTTTCTTATTGGTCTTGGCTTGGCTGCAGGGCGAACAGGCAAAGTGATGTTGGGCGGGATTGCTAAACCAGAAATGGATTCTTTCCGCTGGATGGCGATTATTTTCTGTACCTTGTTGGCTGGTGGTGGTGTTTTCTGGGCCGCGGCTGAGCCTATAGCACACTATGTTAGCCCACCCCCGTTGTACGGCGCGCAAGATAACCCGCAGCAAGGTGCGGTGAATGCGTTGTCGCAATCCTTTATGCACTGGGGCTTTCTGGCTTGGGCGATTGTAGGTAGCTTAACTTCCATCGTGGTGATGCACCTGCATTACGACAAAGGCTTACCGCTAAAACCCCGTATTTTACTTTATCCAGTGTTGGGCGAACGAGCACTTAAAGGCCAACTCGGTGCATTGATTGACGCGTGCTGCATTATCGCGGTAGCCGCGGGCACCATCGGGCCAATTGGGTTTCTAGGCTTGCAGGTTAGCTACGCGTTAAATGCGCTGTTTGATATTCCTGATGGCTTTACGACTCAGCTTATCATCATTTTGTTTGCGATTGCGCTTTACACCTTGTCTGCACTCAGTGGATTAAGCCGAGGCATGCAACTACTTAGTCGTTACAACGTGATTCTGGCAATGGCATTGATGGTTTACATCCTGTTTTTTGGCCCTACGAATTTTATCTTTAACGGATACATTCAAGGTGTAGGGAGCATGCTGGATAACTTTATCCCAATGGCGACCTATCGCGGTGACGAAGGTTGGCTAAGCTGGTGGACAGTATTTTTCTGGGGCTGGTTCCTTGGTTATGGTCCGATGATGGCAATCTTTATTGCGCGTATTTCCCGTGGTCGCACTATTCGCCAAGTTATTTCCACCATCAGTATTGTTGCTCCGCTCACCACCTGTTTTTGGTTCACGATTGTAGGCGGCTCTGGCCTTGCGTTTGAAATTGCTGAACCGGGTAGTGTGAGTGCGGCGTTTGAAGGCTTTAACTTGCCAGGTGCTTTGCTTGCGGTGACTCAGCAACTACCAATGCCAATGCTGACTTCAATTCTATTTCTGATTTTAACCACGATCTTCATCGTCACGACGGGCGACTCAATGACCTACACAATCAGTGTCGTGATCAGTGGTGAAACGGAGCCGAATGCGATCATCCGTACCTTCTGGGGCGTAATGATGGGTGTGACAGCTCTGATCCTGATTTCGCTTGGCTCTGGTGGCATCTCTGCACTGCAATCTTTCATTGTGATTACCGCGGTTCCGGTTTCGCTGATTCTGTTGCCGTCACTTTGGAATGCACCGCAAATCGCAATCAAAATGGCGAAAGAGCAAGGGCTATAACAATTATCTAATTCAAACAACGTGGAGCTTGTGCGGGTGTTTTCCTCCTGCATCCGCACAAACCCTAGTATTCTTACAATAACAAATAGGTGGTGAGCAAAATGGATGCACATCGTTCTACTTATACGGAAGCAACTATGCGCGACGCAGCGATTGTCATGGCAGCCGAAAGGCTTGGCGCAATGCACCAAAACCGAATCAGCTTTGTTCGTAGCCTGATTCGTAATATGGCAAGCCAAAATTGGCAAGTAACCAAGCATGAGTGGCAACTTTGTCCGCGTGGTTATGGTCACGTTATTTACAAATTGACCACGCTAGAGCACGTTTATCATTTGGTGGTGTTCTGTGATGAAATTGCTGATGACGAGCGTAATGACCGCGTCATTGCTGAAAAGTGGGACGTCACATTCGCACTGGTTCAAGGCGATGTTGATGTTACTTTGTTGGAAAGATTGCGAGCAAATGTACCGCTGCAAGAAGCGGGACGTAATCCAAACAACGTACTTGTTCTGGCTCGCGCAAACAAAAGCGTGCGTGTGTTTGAACACATTGTTAGCGCACTTTCTCAAGGCAAGCAGCCCGAGCCAAAAGAGCTGGCGGAAGTGGGTTATATCCTGCGTACCACAGCTGTGTATGGGAACGGCAAGTTTGGCATCGCCGATTTCAAACTGCTAGAGAACAACTCAGATTTCAGTCAGTCTTTTAGTGCGCAAATGTGTGCCGTATATATGTTGCGTGAATTCAGCCTAGACTGGGTACACTACCTGGCACTTCAGCAAGGGGGCGACAACGCGGTAGCTTTGCATCGTGGCTTGCAGCGCTACCTTGGTGTCGGCAATGCGACTGGCTTAGGCATGGCTCCATACTTGATTAATCACCCGTGCATCGTTGACCAATGGATGACCTCTCGCGAGCGTGCGGTAGCGCGAGTCTTTGCGATGCCGTGTGAAGCGTCATTTCATGCTCCTTTGCAAGGATTGCTGCAAAAAGCACAGCGTCATTTAGAGCAAGTCATCACCATCAATGAACATCAAGACAGGCTCAATCATCAAGCGATAGCAGACATCAAACAACTGCTATCGGAGCTAACAACGTTAATGGCATTACATCCGAACTGGGCGAGTTTGGTCGAGCATAAGAAAACAATGAGTGTGGAAGCCCAAGAAATCCTCACCTCTTGCTTGATCGAACTCTACCCATCTTTAGTGGATGAATTTGCTAGCCAAATGAATACGGATGAAACGTTATCTATTCCGGGCGGGAAAAAGATCCAAGATTTACTGGAAGTGTTGCAAAGCAAGTACCGCTGGGCGATTGATGCGGATTACTCACTAGCCGAGAACAACTACTGGTTCTGGTATCGCTCACAAGACAAAGAAGAGCCAAGGCTTGGTGTTCGTGGGGAGGAAGCAGGAGAAGAAAAAGAGCTGCCGCTTGATATCGGCAGACAAGTGAATCGCTTGTACCACGCCTTGCTTGGTTGTGATGAAGAAATGTCCGTAGCAGAGTTTCTGTTGCAAAATCCGACTTACCGTTCGATCACACGTCGCGTATGGACGTTAGGCAACCGAGCAATGGGTGATATTCAAATGAACGTGCTACGCCAAGATGCACTGCCAATGCACTTATTGCGCTGTAAGTTGGCGATCTTTGGTGCGACTAAGTTTGATCCGCGCTCGGATCGTTGGGTTCGAGTAACTTTCTTCCAGGGCGCGCCGCTGTTAGATGAAATTCACGATCCTAAACTGGCGGACACATGGATTTTCCCAAGCATGCCGGAACGAGAAGAAATTGCGCAAAGTGACAATCTAAAAATCAACGGAGGATTTGCATTATGATCGTCTCTCACAACGAATTGGTGGCCGCGGTTAATAAGGCATTTCTTGGCATGCGCCGTCACTGTGGTGAGGCGGATGTCATTGCGAACATGGTGGCGGACTTGCAAATGGTTGGCTTGCACGGGGTGCGTCACTTTAATAACGCCAGCCTGTTTCTTGGGTTAGATTCGGACTGCGCCGTATCGGTGACCAACAACACGTCAGCGAGTATCGAGATGGATTTGCACAATGGCAGTGTGGCGTGCCACTTACCCGCCGTGTTGGATTTCGCACTTGAGAAAATGATTAACAGTAAGTCGATTACTATCACGTTGAAACAGTGTCATAACCGTTGGCTAGGTTTTAGTGAGTTGTTGAAGCTCTCTGCAAAAGGCATTGCGTGCCGTGCACAATGGGTCAATGGCTCTAGTCCAAAACGAACGCTTTATGTGTTAAATCGTGGACGAATCGCGCCAGAAGTCTTTTTCTCGGATCAGTTTGATGGGCATGATACGGATTTGCATAGTATGGTTATCGAACTCTCTGTGAACGATTTCGATATCGAGAAAAGCGCACAAGGATACACCATTCACATTGAAGGCGATGAGTTAAGCAACACGCAACAAGCCTCTTGGCAAAATGGTATTTTTGTCGAAGACCAAGAGTGGGAAACACTGAAACAAACCGCAACCGCGTTGCTAGTGGAGAACAGTGAGCGTTCCATGCAGGGTGCTGGTGGTGTGGTTTAAGCTCTGAAGGGACAGTGATTCCAAGTTTCAAGTGATGAAGGCTGCGGTTTAGCGGCCTTTTTTGTGCGCGATGTTCGGTCACTTCTTAGGTTCTAAGGCTATGATTATCGTTAAATACCAAGTAGAGCGACATAGGGAAGAAAAATGGACCTGCAAGAGAACAAAAGAAATGCCATTGCGTTTTACGAAACCGCCTATCGAGGTAATCCAAAAAAGGCAGTTGAAGACTACGTTGGCGATGAGTACATTCAGCACAATCCATTAGTTGGAAATGGCCCTGAGGCTTTTATCGAGTATTTTGAGCGGATGCAAAACGAGTATCCCAATAAAGACATTACGTTTGTGCGAGCCATTGCTGAGGGGAATTTGGTGGCACTACACACTCACCAAACATGGCCTAATGATATTGAATACGTGACGATGGATTTCTTTCGTTTTGATCATAATGGGAAAATCGTCGAACATTGGGACGCTCTGCAAGAGATTCCTAAAGAAACATTGAATGGTCACACCATGTATTAACGAATCGTTGATTAGCCTCCAATACTATTTATTCAAACGGTATGGGAGGCTAAATTATTTGGTACGAGTTAGACGTCAATCACTAGAGCGCTTTTTCGATCTTCATCGCTACGTCTTCAGATACCCAACCTTTCCATAACTCAGGGTAGGTATTAAAGAAGTAAAACATCGCTTCTTCACCGTCCGCGTAGTTATCTTCCATCCAGGCCAGCATTTCACTCATTTGCTCGTTGGTAAATCCGCGTTTCTGCAAGTACGCGAATGCTTGGGGTTCTTTGCTCGCAAACGCCTCAGTTGTTACTGTGCGAACTGGAGAAGGTGGGTACATTGTTACTTTTGGTGAAGCGCAATCAGGCTGGGTGGTACAGTTGCGATACTCTTCCAGATCCGTTCCGCTACCAAAATCCACTTTGACCATATCATACTTGCCCAATACGGGTGTTGGTGACCAGTAGTAACCAAACCAAGGCATTTTGCGATCATAGGCTTTGGCGATGGTGCCAGCTAATGCTGCGCCAGAGCCTGGGTCAACCATCTCAAAGCCGTGCTCACTTAACCCTAATGCATTAAACAAGTGACCGGAGGTGATTTGGCATGTCCAACCAGCAGGGCAGCTATAAAAGGCGAACTTGTCATCATCCTCAGGGTGTTCAAACAGCTTGGCGTGTTTAATGACGCCTTCTATCGTCGCGAGCTCTGGATACTGTTTTACCAGATAGGCGGGAACCCAAAACCCTTCTTCACCGCCATTGACAAGCGATTCACCAGCGATGCGCAAGCGTTTATCCGCAATGCCTTTATCAAGCGCTTCTTTAATGCCGTTTGTCCATAACTCTGGCGCAACGTCAGGTTGTCCCTTTTCAATCATAGAGGTGCCCGTAGGAACGCTATCACCAGGGATCAATTCCGCATCGCACTGGTAGCCTTCATTTAAGACAAATTGGTCGATGTGCGCCATTAAGCTGGCCGAATTCCAATTCATATCCGCGATGGTTATTTTTCCACATTCATCCGCATTTGCATGAGTTGATAATGCTGATAGCAGCAGAACAGAGAGCATTGAAGGTGTGGTCTTCATGTGACTGAATTTCCTTGTCGTTGTCATTTACTTCAGTATATACATCGGTTTATAAAGATTCAGTGAACAAGGTTTTTTCAGTGACGTTAAGCATAAAAACGGCGATTTATGAAGCGTTGAGTGAGAGTGTTTGAAAGGGAGTTAATACAGCAAGAACACCCCTTCGTAGCCGCCGAGCTCAATGTGAGAAACATAGTCGCCGATGTTACCGTCTTGATCTACAGGTCGCATAGACTCTGGAAGGGCGATAGTTATCTTCGGTGAGGAGAAATAATCGATATTCTTGCCAAAGAAATCAGTCCGATACAGCACTCGGCCTTTAGTAAATTCGCGAGCTAACACCATCTCCGTAGGGCCATGCATCACTACCGTATCTTCTGAGCGATACGCAAAGTACGTATGGGTTGGTAACAAATCGATAGCGCCATTAGGCAAGTCAGGATGAGCCACTTTGCTCATAGAAGCATCTCCAATCACCGTGTAATCGACGGAATAGGGCGTGCTGGTGGACATCATTAGCGGAGTCGCCTGATACCCATCTGGGATTTGATTGGCCGGCGTACCTAAATCGATGGCAAGCAAGGTGCTAGGTTGATAAGCAATATTCTTTGGTACGCCTGCCTTCCAGAAGTTGTTACCGGTGGTGTTATTGCTTCCATATACGTAACCATTATTCCACTGACTAAAGTAACTGCGCTCAGGGTGATAGTTTAAGTAGAACACCGCTAGTGCAGAATATTGGTCCTGCTTCCAATTGTTTTGTGTGTTACCAAAGTATTGAACGCGACCATAACGAGTTGTTGCTTGATAAATCACGTTCTGGCCAACTTTGGCGAGAGCAGAGTTATCCCAAAACTTAGCCAAGCCAGCATAGCCACTAAAGCCAGTGGAAGGGAAAAGGTAGTGCTCGCGCAAGTACAAGGAGCCAGCACCAACTAAGTGGTTTTGGCCGTTACGACCGAATAAGTTGGCCGTGCCTATGTTGAGGCCAATTAACGCATCCGCATCCAGCGTCGCCAATTTGTTTAAGAACGCCGAGAATTGCGCTTTGTATGCATCATCAGCGGCTTGGCTTCCCGCCACCAAACCAAGCTCATCCACTGTACCACCGGAATAAACGTAGAACTGATTTTCTCCGAGTAACTTATTCGTATCGTCGTTGTACGCACCGTTTAAACCTTGTTTCGCCCATTCAGCTTGGTAATAGTGGTGTATTGAGTTGGCAAGATCGGGATTGCCGAGGTTGGTTAATGCCCAAGAAGAGGTTTGATTCCACATGCGACCAAATGGAATAACGCGTGACTCCCAACGAAATCGTGCCGTTGCATTCTTATTTGAGCGGCTCTTGAATTCTTGCCAAGAAAGATAATTATCTTGGTTTCGATCAGCTGATTCGTCAAAACCTCGAATTTGTCGCCAGCGCTGAATGGTTTGACCTTCAGGTGTCTCTGTTGGTGCTCCTGAGACATTGACGACAGGGAAGCTATCTTTGAGTTGAATGTTTTCGAGGCGTGGGCGGTTTTCTATGTTGTCGTCATGCCAAGTAATTTTCGCAACGTAAAGGCGGCCGCCGTCGCGTAAAAAAGTGGACCCAAAATACTGACCGCCACCATAGGTTTGTCCGCTACCATCGTGTGTCGTAGCGCGAACCCAATCCGAAGGAACAGACCAGTTTACCGTTTGGTTTTTAGTCATGTTCTCAGTCTTGTCTTTTCTAATTGCGAAGCTTTTCCATTCTGTTACCAGACCAAACGAATCGATGGCAGAAGGGTATTCAATTATGAAGTTGCCACCTTGAGCAAACTGGGAAAACGTAAGGGTTAAGCGGTCGAACTTCTCTGAGTGATAAACATAGAGGGCACCACCATTATTCGCCTGACCGAATACATCAGCATCCCATGGCGGTGGTTGATATAGCCAAAAACCGGCGTGGTCAGCGCTGGCGGTATAGCCAACGATCATCGGTTTGCGATTTAGCAGAGTATTCTCGCCATGGCTTGAGTCAACCTCTGCGATGATAGTGTCTTCAGAAAAGTGGAGAAAGAAATCTTCGTAGTCAACTCCATTCAGTTCTGCTTGGTTACGTATATCGTTTTCCAGCCAACCTGAGTTAAGTTCCAGCTTTTGGTTGTACATGTAACCAAGCGCTTTTACACGCTCGTTATCACTCTTATTTTCGTAAGCTCCAAACACGATATCGGCATTATCCAACTCCCATTCAAGTGCAGCCGCAGCAGAGATAGGCTTATCTTGAAGATCAATACCCTGTTCATGCAATCCAGGTAACACGATTGCTGTTCTACTCCAAACGCCGGGTACAGAAAGCAAGCTCAGAGAAGCGAGTGTAACGAGAGAAAAACAATGCGACTTCAACATGGAGTTATCCCATTAATACTTAGATGACTCAAATTAAGAGTCAGATACAAAGAGAAATTATAGTCCATTCGCGAAGTCGTAATCTGGCCCCTACCATAGAGGACTTTACAGGAAAACTAACAGGGGATGCTGTGCAAAAATGAGCGGGTGTGCTTGGAATAGAGTATCCTCATTGACTCAAAACTTCCTCTACACGTCAGCACAAAAGTAACCACCATTTTAACCTTGTTTCGGTCGTCACCATGTCGTTGGATTTTCTTCAACAAATTCAGTTAAAACTCACTCTTCAAACCAGTCAGATACTCTGTCTTGGTGGTTTCTGATCATACAAAAAATTAACAAATTAAATTTTTATACATTTTTATTGCATAAAAAGTCCAATTGAGTAATATAAATACCAAGTGACAATTAATGCGGTATGTCAGCATGACTATTCAGGTAAGCGGAATCAATAAATCCTACGGTGAGACACAAGTGCTTCACGATGTCAGCTTTAAGTGTGAAAGCGGCGAAACACTGGTGTTACTTGGTCCAAGTGGTGCAGGTAAGAGCTCTCTACTGCGTGTTCTTAACCTTCTTGAAGGGGCGGATAACGGCAAGTTAAACATCACAAATGATGTTTTTGACTTCTCTACTGAAATCAAAGAGAAACAAGGTTTAGCACTTCGTCGTAAAGTAGGTATGGTGTTCCAACAGTACAACTTATGGCCGCACATGACAGTGATGGAGAACCTGATTGAGGCTCCGGTAAAAGTATCTGGCATGGATAAAGAAGAAGCGAAGAACCAAGCAATGCAAATTCTCGCAACACTTCATTTGGCAGACAAAGCGGATGCGTGGCCGATGCTGCTTTCTGGTGGTCAGCAACAACGTGTGGCGATTGCTCGTGCATTGATGATGAAACCGGAAGTCTTGCTTTTTGATGAACCGACCGCTGCGCTTGATCCGGAAATTACTAACCAAGTCGTTAAGATTATTAAAGATTTAAGCGAAACTGGCATCACCCAAGTCGTAGTAACGCATGAGGTCGATTTTGCTAAAAAAATCGCTAGCCACGTACTGTATCTAGAAAAAGGACACATCGTCGAGCACGGCACAAATGATTCGTTTTCTAACCCGCAAACCGCCCAGTTTGCTGACTACCTAAATCACTAAATTACGTTTTTAACGTTCAGTCTATTTAACAGATAAGCTCGGCTGTTATTGCGAGTGTCAGCCCACTAAGTACACACGGAGTATTGCAATGAAAAAGATTCTACTAGCTTCACTAATCGGCCTCTCTTCTGCAACTATGGCAGCAAACGCAGCAGCACAAGAAGAGATCAAATTCGCGATGGAAGCGACGTACGCACCATTCGAATACATGGATGAAAATAACCAAATCCAAGGTTTTGACGTGGATCTGGCGAACGCACTATGTAAAGAAATGGAAGCCAAATGTACCTTCCATAACCAATCTTTTGACAGCCTGATCCCTGCATTAAAATTCAAACGTTACGATGCGGCTATCTCTGCAATGGATATTACTGAGGCGCGTTTGGAGCAAGTGAATTTCACGAATGCATACTATGAAAACTCAGCAGCGTTTGTTTCTATCAAAGAAAAAGTTGCTGATCAAAAAGCACTAGAAGGTAAGCGCGTTGGTGTTCAAAACGGTTCAACACACCAAAGTTACCTGATTGAGCAAATGCCGGGCGTAACCGCGGTTCCTTACTCTAGCTACCAAGACGCATTCATCGATATGAAGAACGGTCGTATTGATTCTGTATTCGGCGATACAGCTGTCGTAGCTGAATGGTTCAAGAAAGAAGACAATCTAGCATACGTGGGCGAGCACGTAACCAACCCTAAATACTTCGGTAACGGTTTCGGTATCGCAGTAAACAAAGGTAACGACGAGCTAGTGAACAAGCTGAACACGGCACTGAAAACAGTGAAAGCGAACGGCGAATACGACGTAATCTACAACAAGTACTTCGGTAAGTAATATGGCACTAACGGGTTACTCTTTATCGCTTGTTCAAGCTAGTTGGATGACTGTCCAGCTAGCCTTCACAAGCCTCTTAGTCGGTTTGATTCTGGCAGTGGTATTCGCCAGTGGTGAAATGTCTCGCCGCGTTTTCGTTAAATGGCCAATGACGGCGTTTGTGACGATTGTACGTGGCTTGCCAGAAATCCTTGTCGTGTTGTTCATCTATTTTGGTTCGACGCAGGTTCTGTTTTTAATCACCGGCGACTTTATTGAAGTTAGCCCGTTCTTGTCTGGCGTGGTGGCGTTGTCATTGATCTTCGCTTCCTATGCTTCTCAAACTCTACGTGGCGCATTAAAAGCCGTTGGAAGAGGGCAGAGAGAAGCAGCAAGTGCACTCGGCATCAGTCACGCACACGCTTTCGTTCGCATTGTTTTACCACAAGCAGTAAGACACGCACTACCAGGTTTAACTAACCAATGGTTGGTTCTGCTGAAAGACACCGCGCTTGTATCACTGATTGGCGTAACGGATTTGTTGAAACAAGCGCAGCTAACATCTGCAGCGACGCATGAAGCGTTTACATGGTACGCAACCGCTGCGGCGATTTACTTAGGCATTACTTTGATTACGCAACGTGCCGTAAAACTGATTGATAAGAAATTCTCAATTCAAGGTATGAGCATGGGACAGGAGGCGACCGCATGAACGAACAACACGTTTGGCAAATGCTGGATGGCTTAGGCACTAGCCTCCAATTGACCGCCGCTTCCTTGGTTGTGGGCTGTCTCTTAGCTCTGATGATGACGCTGACTCTGATCCTGCGTACTCCGGGTTTGCATTGGTTAAGTCGTGGCATCATCACCTTGTTTACTGGTACACCTTTGTTGGTGCAGATCTTCTTGGTGTATTACGGACCAGGTCAGTTTGATGTCGTAAGAGAAAGCGTATTCTGGACATGGTTAAGCCAACCTTGGTTTTGTGCGATGTTAGCGCTAGCACTGAATACCGCTGCATACAGCACTCAGCTGTTTAAAGGCGCGTTTAACGCGATCCCTTCTGGTCAATGGCAAGCGTGTCGTGCTCTAGGGATGAACAAAACCGCAACGCTAAAAGTGCTGCTGCCATACGCTATTCGTCGTGCCGTTCCGGCTTATTCGAACGAAGTGATTTTGGTCTTCAAAGGTACTTCACTAGCAAGCACGATCACGATCATGGATCTGATGGGTTACGCGCAGCGCATTAACGCACAAACTTACGATACGTTGACGGTATTTGGTATTGCAGGCGCATTTTATCTAACGGTAAATGGTGTGCTAACTCTCATTTTCCGTCAGGTAGAGAAGAAAGCACTAGCCTTTGAAGCCGTTTAATTATTAGTAGCTAATTTGTAAATGCCTCTGTTCAAGCGTTGCCCTGAACAGAGGCATATTTGTTTTAGTGTGCTGCTATGCTGGAAAAATCATCAAGAATCACCAAACTTAAGTAAGGTAAACAATCACTGGTGATGATATGGAACGTCGACACTTCTTAGCTTTATGGTCGCTAATATTTGCGCCTTCGCTAAAATCCGCTAGCCCAATGAATCCGACACCACCTCAAACGGAAGGGCCATTTTATCCCGTGGTTCCAGTGCCATTTCGTCAAAATTTGATTTTGCAGTCGAAAGGTCTTATTGGTGAGCCCATTTTTCTTCAGGGTAAGGTAATGGATACAGCAGGGAATCCATTGTCTGGAATGAAAATAGAAATATGGCAATGTGATGGACAAGGCATCTATGAACACCCGAATCAACCTAACAATAATAAGTTTGATCCTCACTTCGCAGGCTTTGGTGCAGTTTTAACTGACGAAGATGGGAATTACCTTTTTCAAACGTTATTTCCGGTTCCATATAGCTCTCGACCTCCCCACATCCACGTCAAACTATGGCGTGGAGAGAAAGAGCTGTTAACGACTCAGCTTTATTTGAAAGGGCGAACTGGTAACGAGTGGTGGGGCGGAAAAGCCCGTGATTATTTGCAGTTTGAGCCTGTCAACATTGATGGTCGTGTCGTCGGTGAGTTCAATTTTGTGCTCGCTTAGTGCGATTAAGCGTTATTTTGAAAACTCACATCGTAGATTACAAAAGTAATTAGCAAACAGAAGCTTCTAACAGATTAGTCTTGTCCAGCTCTGACTCTTAGTTTGTAGAAATCACTGTACCCAGATTTACGGAGTTGAACACCGCTTACACCTTTCGCTCTGGTGATTTTTTCTTGCCCCCAGAACAATGGTAAGATTGTTGTATCAGCTCTGAGCTCCGAGAGTATTCCCTCCAAACGTTTTTCAGGCGTGGGATCAGAGACTGCATCGTGTACGTGATTAACATGCTGTTCAAATTCATCAGAGTGAAGAGCAAATCGAATACCTGTACCTGTTAATAGCCACTCATAAATTCCATAGGTTAAAGGTGGCTCAATGACATCTTCGACAAAGAGCAAGTCGGCTTGTTCTTTTACAAGTTGAGGATTACTAGCGTCAGTTAGCTCCACAAATTCTACATGCAACCCAGTTTGACGGATTAAATCTACGATCCATTGGTTCGCTTTACTTAAATAATCAATCGTCCACTTTGGATGGGTTATGACTAACGTTCCCTCAAGCTGAGGAACAATCTCGTTGTGAGAGCTATCATCGAGAATGTGCATCGTTTCCAAGCCATTCGCTTTGGCAAATTCAAATCTACGACTCTCGATAAAAGAAAATAGGCGCTGCCAAGTTTGCTCGCTTAGTGAGCACTCGGCGCGACGGTTACGTGCTAGAAAAGAAAATGCCTGAATCATATAACATTCGGTATCGTCAGTTTCCTGATTATAACTGATGTATTGATCCAGCTCAGTCCCCTGATGAGAGAGCGTGATTTGCTCCAATAATGCCTTTTTTGCGAAATAGTTATGATGTTTTTTCAGTACTATTTTGTCGGTATCCCAATGCCTAAGTACAAACGGGCCAGTACCTATTGTGATACTGCGACCTTTAAAGCTCTTCTGACGTCGAGTAGTGATAGACGCATTTGCGGTTGCTAAGCAGTAAATGAATAAGTTATTAGGCTGCTTTAAGTCAATACGTATAGCTTGTTTGGCATTATCGAAGCTGATACGAGTGACTTGCTGAAGTAATTTTTGGACGGGACCATCTGTTGTAATGAGCTTATTTAAAGAGTGTACGACATCTTCTGCTTGTAATGTTAGCCCATCGTGACAGTAGATATCAGGGCGGAGCCAAATATATATACAACTGCCTTCATTTTTGTACTCACAAGCGAGGTGATTTTTTAATTGACCGTAGTGATCAACGGTAAATAGGGTGTCATACAAGCTGCGTATTACCTGCAGTTCTGAAAAACGATAAGTCAGTGAAGGGGTTAGCTCATCTACCCAAGGATACTGGCTGACGATGAGTGTATTTGAATCTTTGTTTTCTTCTGAAACTTCTGCGAGTGCTTGGCTAAGTGCGCTTACAGCGGTGCTACGGTAATGCTCAAGTAACCTCGAGATGACGTCAAAACTACCATTGTTGATTTCATTACGAATCGTAAAGTAGAGGGCTTGGTGTATTGTTACCGTCACTTTTAGTGTGCTGGCTTTCCCACGGCCACGACCTGGCTCCCAGTGGATCCAATTGTAGCTGTCAAGTATTCTCAGTATATTAGATATATTGCGTCTAGAAGTTGAAAAAACCAGTTCTAAATCGTCGAGGTTTACCTGATACGTTTGAGAGTGTTTGTAATGTTTTAATAACTGGCTCAATCTACGAAGACATGTTTCTGTCATGTTTTATTATGTTTCCTCAATAGATGATTGATTTATTAAAGTTATATAATAAATTGATTTCATATTGTGGTGAAGAAAGGTGATTGCTTAAACCCCTCAGTGTTATTGATTGGCTTATCTTCTTCCCATTTAAAAGTATTGGTGGTTCTCATTTTGACTCTAATATATTACTACTAATATAGAGCCAAGGCTCACTTTTAATTTTTACTATAATATTAGTGACTTATGATTAATGTTAGTGTTTGTTTTATTAGTTGTGTCTAATTAGTTGGGCGTAATGGCATAAAAATACCCCCACTCATCTATGCAAATAAGCAGGGGTATAAGTTTATTTTACTTCTGGGAAGGTAGTGAATATCGTCCACTCATCTTTAACCATCCCTTGTTGGCCGACAACAGTGGCAGTAACGCGACGGTTTAATGCGTGGCTGACACGATCCATACCCGGCTCTGCTAACTGTGTGTCGCCAAAAGCAATAATTGCGAGGCGGTCACCCGGGATTCCTTTTTTTATCAATAGATTGCGTACATTCTCTGCACGATGGCGAGATAGGTTTAAATTGTATTCTGCGCGTCCTACCTTACTTGCGTATCCTTGTATCTCTATAGAAGTAGTTGGATACTTTTTAAGAAATGCAGCCAACTCATCTATCTTGTTTTTAAAAATTTGGTTAATAAGAGCAGAGTCATTATCAAACAAAATCTTAAGTTGGTGTTGCTCTTCTTTATTCAAATAGGTTTCACAACCATCATTGTCCACTTCTGCCCCTATTGGAGTACCTGCGCAAAGATCACGAGCGTTTATCACACCATCTTGGTCCAAGTCGTTTAGGTCAGCAATCTGATTCGCCTTTGGTATAGGAATGTACGCCAGCTCATCTTTTGCGTATGCACTATGATGACTCATTATGACTAAAGCCAGAGTGATTAGAAGATTCTTTTTCATTGTATTTAGTACTCCACCGATTGAGTCCACTCTTCCGGTATGTCGACGCGCAATGCGTCTAAAAGCTGCCCGGTTGAAGTCAGGGTTCGATATTGTGCGTATTGCTGCGCAAATTGTGTTTCTAAGTAGTTTTTGCGTGATTCAAACAACTCGTTTTCAGTGTTCAGCAGATCAAGTAGGGTGCGCTTTCCAATACGATATTGTTTTTGGTATGCAATAACGGTGTTTGACATGGAATCAACGTGTTGTATTAAAAAAGACTTTTGTTGTTTAGTCAGCTCAAGAGCGCTCCAAGAAAGGCGGAGCTCTTGCTCCACACTTCGGTATGCTCGCTCTCTGAGGTCTTTCGCTTTATTGAGTTGATAGGCCATACTGTCACTGTTTGCAGAGTCTCGGCCACCGTTGTAAAGGTTGTATCGGACACGAAGCATTGCTTGTGTTTCAGAGTTGAGACCATTTACTCCTCCTACATCATCGTTCCAGCTTTGTTTCGCTTCAAATGAGATGACTGGGAAATAGTTTGCATCCGCTTGTTTATATTGGAACCTGGCAGAATCGACATCTGCGAGTGCTATTTTTATGACAGGATGATTGTCAAAAGCCTGCGATTGGGCCTCGTCTAGAGAATTGGGGATAAAGTTTTGGTCTGCGTGCGGAAAAATAAGGTTAGTTGGTGCCTCACCAACTAAGCGAAAGAATGCTGTTTGAGCGTCTTTATGGTTATTTTGTGCAGCTAAAACATTACTTTGAGCTTTTGCTAAACGAGCCTTAACCTGGTTAAGGTCGGCAACTGAGCCAATTCCTGACTCTGTACGCTTTTTAATATCAGTATAAATTCGCTTATGTGTGTTTAGGTTGCTAGTGGAAAGCGCAGTCAGCTTTTGTGTTTTTACTACATCCAAATAAGCTTTGATGACTTCTAACGCAACATTTTGGGCATCTGCAAGTAACTGATAGCGCACAGACTCTGCATCTGCAGAGGTACGATCAATGTCATATAGGGTTTTTGAACCATCCCAGATCAACTGGGTAAGAGTAATTGCCATATCTTTGCGGGTCATCTCGGTATCACTCTTACCAGTAGAGTCGGAAGGGTGAATGCTCTCGTAACCGATACCCGCGTCAATATCGAGACTAGGTTTATATGCTCCACGTGATTTATCGATAATATAACGACTACTCATATACTCGTTAAACGCACTTTTGATATCAGGGTTCGTTGCAAATGTTGTCGCTATTGCTTGTTCTAAAGTTTGTGCGCTAGAAACCAGTGGTATTAGCAAACCAAAACACGCGATACTAATATTACTTAGCTTCACTAAAATCTCCCCAAATAATTTAACGCCAGTTATTTTTCAAAAATAAATATTAAAGATTACTAATATTACCCAAGGCAAACGTTTCCTTTTGCTTGCTTTTTTGGAATGTAAGCTGCTATTTCAATGAAAATTTAATGACAAGTTTAAAGAATATTAAAAATAGGTCGCATAACATATGTTTTTACGGTGCAAAATAAAACAAATTTAAAACATGAAAATTATTGATAGGATAATTGCGTGTTTTAGATGGGTTAATTGATGCTAGCTTACGTCCAATTGTGTATATCGCTTCTTGAAAATAAGTCTTATTACTTTCTTAGTTTTATGGACTTTGAGATTTTTGTATTTACTAAATGAGGTATAAGCTCTTGGTTGGACCATCAAAATTAACCGCACAAACCTATGTTGTAATCGGCCTAGATGGTCAAATTAAAGCTTTTGCGTCTAAAGAAAACTTGTTACCGGGAGAAGTGGTCGTTGAATTAGTAGAGGGGAAGATCCAACCTCAGCATGTATATATTGCTGACACAGAAGGTGAAGCTCAAACTGATTCTACCGACAAGCTTGCGAAAATATTAGAGGCCATCGAAAAAGGACAAGACCCGAGTGAACTAGGTGATGAATATGCTACTGAAGCTGGTGAAGTTACGGGTTCAAGTTTGACTGCCTCTGGTACTGTTGAACGAACGGGGGCAGAAGTACTAGCAAGTACTTTTTTTGAAACCGCCGGCGTGACGACAGAGCAAAGTACAACGCTATTTAATATTTCTCGATTCACAACCTCAGAGCTTAGTGAAACTGAAGCGTTGATTGATGGTGAAGATAGAGGTGCCGTTCAAGAAGACGTGACGCTTGGAACTTCTGGCAACCTCAGTGTTACTGATCCAAATACAGGTGAAGCGTTATTCCAATCACAGAGTGAGGTTCAAGATAGTTATTGGGGCGTCTTCTCAATTGATGCTTTCGGTAACTGGAATTATCAGCTGAATAATGAGCACGGAGAAGTGCAGGCTTTGGATCATGACAGTGACCCAGTCATCAGAAGTATTACCGTTTTATCTGTAGATGGCACTGAGCATGAAGTTGTGATCTCTATTACGGGCACTGAAGATGCGCCAGTCGTGACAGGTACGTTTACCGGTAAGGTGACTGAAGGCAATCTCGGTGATGTCGCGACCGCAACAGGCACCATTGCTATTACTGATGTCGATAATGGCGACGATCCGATTTTTGCAAACACCACCGTTACGGGCACCTATGGTGAGCTAGCATTGGTGGACGGGAAGTGGACGTATACGCTGGACCAAAGCCAGGTTCAACAGCTGGACGAGGGTGACCAGGTGCAAGATACCATCACTCTCACGGCGACCGATGGCACCCAACAAAACATCGTGATTGATATTACGGGCACCGAAGACGCGCCAGTCGTGACGGGCACGTTCACCGGTAAGGTGACTGAAGGCAATCTCGGTGATGTCGCGACCGCAACAGGTACCATTACTATTTCTGATGTTGATAATGGCGATGAGCCAGTGTTCAGCAACACTACCGTTACGGGCACCTATGGTGAGCTAGCATTGGTGGACGGGAAGTGGACGTATACGCTGGACCAAAGCCAGGTTCAACAGCTGGACGAGGGTGACCAGGTGCAAGATACCATCACTCTCACGGCGACCGATGGCACCCAACAAAACATCGTGATTGATATTACGGGCACCGAAGACGCACCAGTCGTGACGGGCACGTTCACCGGCAAGGTGACCGAAGGTAATCTCGGTGATGTCGCGACCGCAACAGGCTCCATTGTTATTACTGATGTTGATAATGGCGACGATCCGATTTTCGCAAACACTACCGTTACGGGCACCTATGGTGAGCTAGCATTGGTGGATGGGAAGTGGACGTATATGCTGGACCAAAGCCAGGTTCAACAGCTGGACGAAGGTGATCAGGTACAAGACACCATCACCCTGACGGCAACCGATGGCACCCAACAAAACATCGTGATTGATATTACGGGCACCGAAGACATGCCAGCCGTGACGGGCACGTTCACCGGCAAGGTGACCGAAGGCAATCTCGGGGATGTCGCGACCGCAACAGGCACCATCACTATCTCTGATGTTGATAATGGTGACGCTCCGATTTTTGCAAACACCACCGTTACGGGCACCTACGGTGAGCTAGTATTGGTGGACGGGAAGTGGACGTATACGCTGGACCAAAGCCAGGTTCAACAGCTGGACGAGGGTGACCAGGTGCAAGACACCATCACCCTGACGGCAACCGATGGCACCCAACAAAACATCGTGATTGATATTACGGGCACCGAAGACAAGCCTATTGTTGACGGTACGTTTACTGGCAAGGTGACCGAAGGCAACCTCGGTGATGTTGTGACCGCAGCAGGTACCATTACTATCTATGATGTTGATAATGGCGACGATCCGATTTTTGCAAACACCACCGTTACGGGCACCTACGGTGAGCTAGTATTGGTGGACGGGAAGTGGACGTATACGCTGGACCAAAGCCAGGTTCAACAGCTGGACGAGGGTGACCAGGTGCAAGACACCATCACCCTGACGGCAACCGATGGCACCCAACAAAACATCGTGATTGATATTACGGGCACCGAAGACACGCCTATTGTTGACGGTACGTTTACTGGCAAGGTGAGCGAAGGCAACCTCGGTGATGTCGCGACCGCAACAGGCACCATCACTATCTCTGATGTTGATAATGGCGATGAGCCAGTGTTCAGCAACACTACCGTTACGGGCACCTACGGTGAGCTAGTATTGGCGGATGGAAAGTGGACGTATACGCTGGATCAAAGCCAGGTTCAACAGCTGGACGAGGGGGAGCAGGTGCAAGATACCATCACCCTGACGGCGACGGATGGCACCCAACAAAACATCGTGATTGATATTACGGGCACCGAAGACACGCCAGTCGTGACGGGCACGTTCACAGGCAAGGTGACTGAAGGCAATCTCGGTGATGTCGCGACCGCAACAGGCACCATCACTATCTCTGATGTTGATAATGGCGATGAGCCAGTGTTCAGCAACACTACCGTTACGGGCACCTACGGTGAGCTAGTATTGGCGGATGGAAAGTGGACGTATACGCTGGATCAAAGCCAGGTTCAACAGCTGGACGAGGGTGACCAGGTGCAAGACACCATCACCCTGACGGCAACCGATGGCACCCAACAAAACATCGTGATTGATATTACGGGCACTAATGATGTTCCTGAATTTGTTAGTGGGAGTAATGACAACTTTGGTCTGGATGCCCAAGGTAAAACCGACATCGATAGTTACCAGTTTAGCGTTGATGAAAACAGTCAATCGGGTGTAATTGGAAAAGTAAATGCATTCGATGTCGATCAGGACAGTCAGATAACGTATCACTTAAACGGTCATAGCGAACTGTTTGAAATCAACAGTCTTACCGGTGAGATCAGTGTCAAAAATGGTGCAAATCTGGACCATGAATCTATCGATAACTACCAGCTAGAAGTGGAAGCTCGTGACCAGTTTGGCGGTAAAGACACCGCTCAGGTCGAAGTGTTGGTTCGCGATATTAATGAAGCCCCTATTGCTGAAGATGATAAGGGCATTGAAAAAATAACCAAGACAATTGACCAGAGCAACTGGGATGACAGTGCTGATATCACAGTTGATTATTATGTGATTGATACTCGATCTGGAAACAAGGTTTCTGATGCATCGAAAGCTGATTATGTTGGTGACGGCGACCACAAATATGGCGTTAGTTCTGCGCTAGACAGCGGCTCAGACCGGGTTCAAGATGGTCAGATTCGATATGATGATGCAACCGGACAAAGTGAAGCAATGCGCTTCTCCTTTGCTAATGGTCAGGTTGCCGACCATGCTGAAGTTGAAGTGAAAAACCTATGGACAGACACTTCGAACGGTAGCTGGGAGCCTGGTATTGAGCGCGGTGTTTGGAAGGCTTACTACAAAGGTGACTTGGTTGCGACAGGTGTGTTTGAAGGTACCCGTGGTGGTAATCAAGTAGTCAACATCAATGCAGATGGGCGTTTCTTCGATAGTATTGAAATGTCTACTACCAGCTATAAAGACGGTGTCATTGATCCTAAAGGCTCAGAGTACTTTATTACTCAGGTATCAGCGGACCTGACGACCTTTGATGAAGCTTACCAGACCAACGGCTCAGGCACGTTAGAGCTGGATGTTCTGGCGAATGACAGCGACCCGGATGGTGACGCTCTGACTATTATCGACTATCCATCAGAAAGTTTCCTTAGTCTGCAAGATGGTAAATTGGTCTTTGATGCGGCCAAGTACCTAGAGTCACTGCCAGCTGATCAACAAACCCTGAAAACGGGTGAAGTGAAAGATTATACCTTCGAATACACCATCCGTGATGACGACGGCCTGACTGATAAAGCAGAAGTTACCGTTAGTGTGATGGGTGAGCCTATGTCGCTCAGTGATGCACACGCAGCATTGGATGAATCTCAAGTTGATACGGATACTGGCGTACATGCTGAAGGCAACTTTATCGCAAACCTCGGTTCTGCAACGGAGGCTGAATATCACTTCAACGCCGATCAAAACCTAGGTGGTTTCACCAGTGATGGTAAAGAGGTTGTGTTTGAAGTGAGTGCAGATCAGAGCACTCTAACTGGTTATACTGGAACAGGTGCCGACCGCATCAAAGTGGTTCAAGCCAACATAGATAGCAAAACGGGTCATTTCACAGTTGATCAACATATGCCTCTTGATCATGCGGAGCAGGGGGCGGACATGCTGGATATCCGCGCTAGCGTCGAGGTGGATGCCGGAGGTCAGTCTGAGAGTGCCACCTTGCATCTGAATGTGACGGATTCATTACCGTCATCGTCTTCAGCTCACTACGAAATAAATGATGTTGATTCACAAAGTAATAGTGTTGTGATTGCACTTGATGCGTCAGAATCAATGCTCGACTGGGTAACAGATGCAGACGGACAATATGTTACTCGCTGGCAACTTGCTCAAGACTCTATTAAGTCAATGTTTGAGCAATACCAAGATTTGGGTCCAGTAAGTTTTAGAATTGCAACTTACAGCGGACAACCATCTGGCCAGATTTCTGAGTGGCTAGATTCTGCCGAGGCCATTGATGCCTTTATCTCTGGTATACATCCATATGCATCGACGCCATATAACCAGGCCGTTGACCAAATAAATGAAATACTTAGTGATCCAGAAGATGATGCATTGCTTAGTAATACCGATACCCAGCTTTACTTTATCTCAGATGGTCGACCTTCCGATTTTACCTATTGGACAAATCAAACGAACGTGGGAGAAGTTCAAACCCGTGAAAACTTGATTAAGTGGTCAACATCAGATGATTTTGAAAGTGAACAGCGTTATCAGGACATAGTGAATGGTCGGGTTCAGCCTACTTCTGAAGAAGAGGGCATCATTCTGCAAAATGCGATGGAAAATGGCATCAGCAGTAGCGGTCAGGATGTTGAAAATATCTGGTCTGTCGGTATCGGTAATGGTGCGTCTCTGGAACACCTGGAGTCGATCGCGACAGATAAAGGCAGTGCTATTGTCGTTGTAGATGATTCTCAGATTGGGGATTTGCTTAGCAAAACGGTCTCAGGCCAGTTGCAAGGTAACCTTCTGGATGACAATGGCGGTGATGCTCAGTGGGTAGATCACATCACTATCGATGGCGAGATATATTACTACAACAAAATAAACGGTGATGTCACTACCAGCGATGGCACGAAAATATCGGATCATTCTCTGGCGCAAATTGATACCAACCACGGCAAGCTGACCATTAACTTTGAAAATGGTCACTACGACTATCAAGCGAGCAATGTTGTAGGTCATCAACAAGAGAAGCTTGACGTTACGGTTATCGATGCTGACGGTGATACTACAAATAGTGAAGTTACCATTGATATCCGAGATCGCGCACCAGAATTCATCAGTGTCGGTGATACAGACCAAACCCAAGGCACCGATGCCAACGGTATGCCAACAGAAGATACAGCAAGCTTTGACGTCGCTGAGCAAGAAGTTGGGGTATTAGTCGGCCAGGTGGAAGCGTTTGATCCGGATGGCAGTGACACCATAAAGTATGAATTGAGTGGTGGTGATGCTGATCTATTCCGTGTTGACTCGAATAGCGGTGAGATTTGGCTAAAAGATGGTGTAAAACTGGATCACTCGACTCAGCAAACGTATCAGTTGGAAGTGTCTGCAAGCGATGGTGTTGATACCGATACAACTCAGGTTATCCTGAATGTCACTGAGAACCATGCCCCAACCTCATCTCCAGTTCAGGGCTTTGCTCAGATGGAAGACTTACCGATCAATAAAGTGACGGTAGTGTTCGACCACTCGAACAGCATGACCCGTACCTTTGACGGTGAGAATACCGTGGGTCGTGATGCAACCGCACCGAAAACTGAATCGAGAGCTTACAAAGCAGCAGCAGCGTTACATTCCATGGTTGAAAACATGATTGCCGATGGAGGAGAATCAAACACCTATATCCGTCTGGTACGTTTCGACGGTGATACATCCACACATAGCTGGCTGACCTTGAGTGAAGTTGAGTTGATGACACGCCCACCAGAGATGAATGGCCGTGATTCAAACGATTTAAGTTTCCAAAATGAAGTGTCAGAATATGTGCGTAACTGGTGTGACGTAGAATACGGTACTAATACGGATTACGATAAAGCTTTAGAGGCTGTAATGGAGCCTGGTGAGGCGAGTAATGCCGTTTACCCTTGGCAGGATGGTTGGGACTATTTCGGTCCAGAAAAACCGTCTGAGAGTAAGGACACCATATTCTTTATCTCAGATGGCGAACCCAACCCTAGCGAGGGCGCTGTTACTTCTCCTGATCTAGCCGAGCGCTGGGAGGATTACAAACAGACTCATGACGCCAAAGTATATGGGATTGGTATTGCTCTCTCTGATAATGTCAAAGCAGCAGAGGCTCTAGATGAGCTTAGCGACAAAGTGGTGTTTATCGACTCAGGTGAAGACTTGGGGCAGTACCTAAACCAGTTCTCTCCCGATCCAATTGCCGGTGAGTTACTGGCGGGAAGCCAGGACGCTGATGGTGATAGCATGACCGTTTCTTTGGCAGAAGGCGATTTCACTCTGTTGGGCGCAGAACTGCACGGTGTAAGCGTAAATCAGCCGTTAGTTTCTTCATCCAGTGACGTAGATGGTCAGCTTCATATCCAGACAGCGTTCGGCACCTTGGAAGTGTCATCCAATGGCAGTTATAGCTTTACTCAAAGCGATGAGCTTACTCTACAGGGTGACCAGCAGGCGGATATGCATTTCTTGTTTAAAGTGTCTGATGGTAAAGGTGGCATAAGTGAAAACGTCTTTACACTTACATTGAACGATTCTGGCACCGATATTGCCCAAACTGAGCGCCATGCGTCGGTGGGAGATGAGTTTGCGAATAGTATCACTGGTGGCGAAAGCATTGATATTTTGCTAGGACAAGCAGGTGAAGATACGTTGAGTGGTGGCGCAGGCGATGACATTCTGGTTGGTGGGCTTGGAAACGATATCCTGACGGGAGGTCTAGGCAGTGACATCTTGACAGGTGGAGAGGGTATTGACACCTTCACCTTTACTCAAGAATCACTGGACATGACGTCATCAAGAGATGTGATTAAAGACTTTAGGCTGGATGAAGACAAGTTGGATTTGAGTGACATTCTTGAGTTTGTCGGTGACGACACAACGGATATGGATAACTTGTTGGAACACGTAAGCGCAGACTACGATAGTGCCCAAGATACTCTGAATTTGACGATTACTGGAGAAGGCAGCAACACAATGTCAGTGGCATTAGAGAACTTTGATTTATCAGGGTTGGAGCTAGGGTCGTCAGCGACATCTCATGAAATTGTTGATCAGCTGTTCCATCACCAAGTTTTTAACGTGGATTAGTATTACCTGAAGATAAAGTTATTTTAGTAAACAGCACCTGATTGAATCATCAGGTGCTGTTTTTCTTTTCTGCTGTTGTTAGTTACCGACTTTTTGCCTAACCACTTCAAAAATTGGCAGTAGTAAATGCACTGCTTCGCACTTTAAGTGGTTCTTTGGTTACATGTTTTGATAGCTTGGTCCGCCACCACCTTCTGGCGCTTTCCATGTGATGTTTTGTGAAGGATCTTTGATGTCACAGGTTTTGCAATGCACGCAGTTGGCGGCATTTATCTGAAACTTCAACTTATTGTCCACTTCCACCACTTCGTAAACCCCAGCGGGGCAATAGCGCTGACTCGGTTCGTCATACATACCCAAATTCACATCAATTGGAATGTGAGGATAAGTCAGAACAAGGTGGCAAGGTTGGTTCTCTTCGTGCTGTGTTCCCGACAAAAATACCGACGAAGGCTTATCAAAACTGATTTCACCATCTGGTTTTGGGTATGTAATTGGTTGGCACTCTTGTTTAGGTTTTAACTGTTCGTGATCGTACGAATAGTCCTTGACAGTCCAAGGTAACGGCTTCTTAACCAGTGGTTGCCATAGGTTATGCTCAAATGTCGAAAGTGCACCGCCCAGTATGCTGCCAAACTTGTGGATGTTCGCACCAAAGTTACGTGTTTCGGTGAGCTCGTCATACAACCATGATGATTCAAACAATGACTGGTAGTCTGGCTCAGAAGCTCCAGTTTGTCGGGCGGTATATACAGCTTCTGCTGCAATGATTCCGGATTTCATGGCTGTGTGGCTGCCTTTAATTTTAGCGACATTCAAAGTCCCTGCATCACAACCAATCAATAAACCGCCGGGGAATTGCTGTTTCGGCAGAGAAGAAAGTCCACCTTTTGCAATGGCTCTTGCACCATATGCGATACGTTGGGCACCTTTTAGGTGTTGCTCGATAGCTGGATGATGCTTAAAGCGTTGAAACTCGTCAAACGGGCTTAAGTAAGGGTTACTGTAGTTTAAATCTACGATCAAACCGACCGCGATTTGGTTGTTCTCCATGTGATAGAGAAAACCGCCGCCAGTGGTATTTGTCTCGCTCAAAGGCCAGCCAGCGGAGTGGATAACACTGCCGGATACATCCTTGCTGTCAGTGGGTAATTCCCATATCTCTTTTAGGCCAAGCGCGTAGTGCTGAGGTTGCTTGCCTGCGTCTAGGTCGAACCTTTGAATAAGTTCTTTACCCAGATGTCCGCGACAACCTTCAGCAAAAAGGGTGTATTTTGCCTTTAGCTCGATACCTGGCTCAAAGTTAGATTTGGCTTGGCCGTTCTTATCTAGTCCCATATCGCTCGTATTAATGCCTGTCACGGCGCCACTCTGATCATAATTGATGTTTGCAGCGGCAAAGCCAGGAAAAACTTCCACCCCAAGACTTTCTGCTTGGTTAGCGAGCCAACGGCAAAGGTTGGCAAGGCTAATTACATAATTATTTTCGCCATTTATCATTGGACGTGGCGTAAGGAAATGAGGGACGCGAATATGGTTTTGCTCAGTAGTAAGATAAAGGAAATGGTCTTGCTGAACTGAGGCTGATAGCGGGGCATCCATTTCTTTCCAATCGGGGAAAAGTTCATCCAAGGCATTGGTTTCAAAAACAGCGCCAGATAAAATATGTGCGCCCACTTCTGAGCCTTTTTCTACAACGCAAATTGAAAGTGCGTCACCTTCACTATCTTGGTTGAGTTGAGCTAGGCGACAAGCGGCACTTAAGCCCGCAGGTCCGGCTCCCACGATCACGACATCAAACTCCATGCATTCTCGTTCCATCTATCTGCTTCCTTTCTATTATCGTCATCTGCGTGACAGGTTTTTGGTTTCTATACAGAAAACTATAGCTCAGTTGACGTTAACGTGAAGTGAACTAAGCTCAAGTAATGGATCTGACGTGTTATACGAGGCATGACCATGGACGACCGACCATTAGCAACACTTGTCATTGCGGAACATGACAACCAGTCGTTGGCTGTAGGGACGCTGTGTGCAATTAAAGCGGCATTTGATATCAAGGATGGTGATAAATCGCTTCCTGTTTCTGTATTGCTTATTGGTTATCAGTGCCAATCGGTTTTGGATGAGTTGAAGTGTGTTAAGGGCGTTGCAGAAATTATCTGGGTTGACGCAAAGGAATACGAGCATGGGTTAGCGGAAAACATTGCGCCTTTGATTTCACGAGTAGCCAGAGATTACTCGCACATTCTTGCTCCTGCTAGTACGTTTGGTAAGAATGTAATGCCTCGCGTGGCGGCGTTGCTCGATGTAGGGCAACTTTCGGATGTGATGACCATCGAGTCTATCGATACGGTGATTCGTCCAATATATGCCGGGAATGCATTGGCGAGAGTCACGTCGAACGACCTCTATAAAGTTATGACCATACGAAGTACGGCTTTTGATGCCGTAGAGCTGTTAGACACGCCAGTTGTCCCTAAGGTTACTCAAGTCGATACAGTGATTATCAACAAACTGAGTGAGTTTATTTCGCAGCAAACGCCAGAAAGTGAGCGACCAGAATTGCCAGCGGCTAGAGTGGTGGTATCGGGTGGTCGTGCATTCGGGAGTAAAGAGAAGTTTGCTTTAGTCGAACAATTGGCTGACAAGCTAGGTGGAGCGGTAGGAGCGTCCCGAGCGGCGGTTGATGCGGGGTATGTGTCTAATGACCATCAAGTCGGGCAAACTGGTAAAATTGTTGCACCTGAATTATACATTGCCGTCGGAATTTCTGGTGCTATTCAACATTTAGCGGGAATGAAAGACTCAAAGGTGATTGTCGCAATTAACAGCGATCCCGATGCGCCTATTTTTGACATCGCTGACTATGGGTTGGTCGGCGATTTATTTGAGGTGATGCCGGAGTTGCTAGAGAAGCTGTAGATATAATCTGTTCTCTCAAACAAAAGGCTTCCGAGCTGGAAGCCTTTATCATTTGGTTTTTACCAGTTACTTTTCGCTCGGGCGTTGCAGGTGTTCTGCAAGCACTTTAGTAAACCTTGCTGCTTCACCACCAGTACAAGCGCGATGATCAAACGTTACGGATAGCGGCATTGCTTTCACCGAAATTGCTTGACCATTTCTTATCACCACTCGGTCGAGTATTCGACCAGCACCAACAATAGCGACTTGTGGAGGTGTGACGACAGGTGTCGCGTAAATGCCGGCAATCGCTCCGAAGTTGGAAAGCGTAATCGTCGCGTGCTGTAATTGCTCTCGACCGATTTTTCTCTCTCTGATCCCTTCAACAGTTTGATCGAGCCAACGACGAACATCTTGTGGCTCGTATTCATCTGCGTGGCGCAATACGGGTACGTACAAGCCATGACGGCTATCTACAGCAATACCAAGGTTAACTGTATTGTGCACGCAACGCGTCATGGTTTCTGCATCAAACCAAGCATTTAAAGCGGGCTCTTCCTGACACGCATGAACAATCGCTTGAACCAGGCGGATACTGATGTCTTCGTTCGGCAGCCAGTCTTCCAGCAACGCTTCTTCTGTAATGGTCACGGCAGCAACGTGCTCGTGTGACTCAGTCATCGACGACACCATGGTGCGTCGAGCGCCTTTCAATACTTCGGTGCCCGGACGCTGTTTTCCGGCTTCGTCGTAAATGTCGGCATCAACGATAAGACCGTTTGGACCACTGCCTGACACGAGATTAAGATCTACCCCAAGTTTTTGTGCCAATAGACGAGCCGACGGTAGAGCAGTAACTAGATTACTCTCAGTCGTGTTGTGATTGCCACCAATCCAGAAGTCATCGACGTTAACGTGATGCGCTTGATGAGAAACATTGCCGACAACGGTCGCGGCGTCAGCGGTCTCTTTTTTCTCTACCGTTGCCCCACGCTCTGCGCCAGTTTCGTCAATTTCGAGTAGCAATGCGCCAATATTGACGATATCACCTTCTTCCCCATGGCGGCTGACTACACGGCCCGAGTAGGGGGCGGGAACGTCGACCGTCGCTTTTGCTGTCTCGACAGTTAAGATCACTTGATCCAACTTAACCATGTCACCGACATTAACGTGCCATTTTACAATTTCTGATTCAGCGAGGCCTTCGCCGAGATCGGGTAAGTTAAACGTCTTCATTTCCAATCCTCCACGAGTTCGCGCGCTGCGGTCACAATGTCTTCTTCCTGAACCATGAAATAATCTTCGTTACGGTAATAAGGCATAATGGTGTCCATTCCAGTTACTCGTTTAGGCGGGGCTTTTAGTAAGCACATGGCGTGTTCGGCTGTTCGAGCTAAAAGCTCAGAGCCCACACCACAAGTTTTACTCGCTTCATGAACAACGAGTAAACGTCCGGTTTTTTCTAGTGAGCTGAAAATCGTTGCGGTATCAATTGGCTTAATGCTCGCCAAATCAATCACCTCGACTTCAATCCCTTGACTAGATAAGGTCTGTGCGGCTTGAAGTGACTCTACGACGCATGCGCCCCAAGTAACAAGCGTGATATCGCGCCCCTTACGTAAGGTGAAGCAGGTGTCGAGTGGAAGTGCTTCGCCATTATCAACGACTTCAGATTTTACGGTTCGATAAATGCGTTTCGGTTCGAAGAACATAACAGGATCATTGCTTCGAATCGCGGCGAGAAGCAGGCCGTATGCGCGCTGAGGTGAAGAAGGAATCACTACTTTAAAGCCAGCAGTGTGCGCAAATAGCGCCTCTACACTTTCTGAGTGGTGCTCTGGAGCGTGGATACCGCCGCCAAATGGCGCACGGAAAACCGCAGGGCAAGTGAGGCGGCCGCGAGTTCGGTTACGCATGCGTGCCGCGTGGCACATTAAGTGCTCCATTGCCGGAAAAACAAAACCTTGAAATTGAAATTCGGCGACAGGTCGTAATCCTTGCGTTGCCATACCGACCGCAACCCCGCCGATTAACGCTTCAGCGAGGGGCGTATCGATGACTCGTTTAAGACCAAACTCTTGTTTGAGCCCTACAGTGGCACGGAATACGCCACCATTATCGCCCACGTCCTCACCTAACACGACAACATTTTGGTCTTGTTGCATTTCGTGGTGCAGAGCGAGGTTTACTGCTTCAACTAACGTTAGCTCAGCCATGTTTGCCTCCCTGCATTCGCATTGCTTTGTTGATGAGTTCATCTCTTTGAGCGTGAAGCTCTTGGGGAAGCGATTCATACAAATAATCGAACCCAGTTTCAGGTGCTTGTGACGGTAAGCTGAGGTAGCGCTCAACTGCCAGTTCCACTTGTTCCTTGCAGTATTCTAGCCATTGTTGCTCTTGTTCATCGCTCCAAGCTCCTTGATTAAGGAGATACGTTTTAAGACGTGCTATAGGTTCGTATTGCCATGCGGTTTGAACATCGTCCTCTTTACGATAACGAGTCGCATCATCGGCAGTAGTGTGGTCACTTAATCGGTAACTGACCGCTTCGATGAGTGTTGCGCCTTTCCCTTTTCTCGCTCTCTCAAGTGCGGTCTTGGTTGCATCATAAACGGCGACGACATCGTTACCATCTACCGTAATGCCCGGTATACCAGCGCCTTGCGCTTTTTCTGATAAGAAATCGGCAGCACATTGAAGGCTACGCGGCACTGAAATTGCCCACTGGTTGTTATTCACAACGAAAACAAGTGGAATATTCCAAGCACCCGCACAGTTTATTGACTCTAGAAAATCCCCTTTGGATGTACTGCCATCGCCACACATGACTAGCGCAGCTTCATGGTTACCTTGAATTTTCAATGCGGAAGCCACCCCGACAGCGTGCGTACATTGCGTCGCAATGGGGACGCAGAATGGAAGATCTCGGCTAGGAACTGGGCTGCCCTCAGGAGCAAAATCACTACCGCGCTCATCACCGCCCCAGTATTGAAGATTCTTCTCCATGCCAATACCACGACACCACATTGCAGGCATATCGCGATAGTAAGGGACAAATACATCATCGGCTTTCAGCGCTCTGCCGACCGCAATGCCGATGGCTTCAGCACCTAGGTGCGAAGGGTAGGTCCCTAACTTGCCGGTGCGTTGCAACGCAACGGCTTTGTTGTCGTAAGTACGAGTTAATACCATGTCTCGGTAAAACCCGACCAAAGTTTCAGTGTCAGCCCAGTTGGGTAGTTGGCCGACTAGGTCCCCATGATGGTCGATAAACCGATGCATGGGTAATGCCTGAACGTTCATCTCAAGCTCCTTTTGACGCTGCGTGTCTTTTGGACTGCAGCTGTTCATATCAAACCAGAGTTTGTATGGGTACTCAAACTCTGATATCAGCGCAAAGGCCATACCTAAGGTTGCTTGTGTTTTCTATAGCTGTAGGCATCTGTACGTCCTTTAAACTATTTTTCGATAACACCGCTGCGGCTATTTCATCGCAAGACACAGAGAAACATTTTTTCTGCATCTAACCCTCTAACTAAATCGTGGTATAGCCAGATACAATAAGTGTAAACAAGTTGTTAAATTGTGCTTCATTTTGACTTTTGACCAGTAGTAAAGTTTTGCTTACACCCTAATTTGGCAGAGTAATGTGCTGTTATTTTGCTATTGGTATTTTTAAACTCGAATTTAATTACTGGTTAATGAAACATATTTGCAACAAAATTTGGCTGTAAAATTTGACAAAGTGAGTCATTATTAATGAATCAACTCAAGTAGTTGTTATGTGTTGTATTGAGATTTTTTGTTGTACCCGAAACTCCGGCCTTATGAGAATACATAACTTCTTCCCAACAGAGTGGAATCAGGGTAGGGTGACGGCATTACAAATGTATACCCTCGGCGGTCCTTGAGCTTATCAACAGTAGATGGTGCTCAAGTCGAAGTGATTATGGAGAAATTATGTATCACGCTCATGTTTATTTTCCTTTAAGAGAACAAGATAAAGCGCAAGCCTTGAACGAGATCATCCGTCAAGAGCGTCAAGATGTGCTGCGTGTGTTTCCTTTGGTTGGAAGATTGGTTGGCCCACATAAAATGCCGATGTTTGAAATTCACCTAGAGTCATTGAGTGAAGAGTTTTTAGCTTGGCTCGATACGATTCGAGGTGATTTTTCTGTGCTTATCCATCCTGTGAGTGAAGAAGAGTTGCTCGATCATACGGAACGCGCGATTTGGCTGGGTAGAGAGATTGGTGTATTTGAAGAGAAGCTAGAGAAATAGCTTCTCTTCCCGCATGTATGACCGCTTTGAATGCTTCTCCCCTCATCGCGGTCACCGTAGCAAGTTAGCGTTTTCATGTTCGTTAATAAGTCGCGATTTCCTTTTCTCCATTCTGCAGGCCCTGTTTTTGTGTGCTAAACCTACAAGTAGGTTTTTGAGCTTAAGCATCAGTGAGACCATGTTTCTGTTTAGCATGTCGTCAAATAAGTTTTGGCAGCAATAAAATAATAAGTTCAGATAAATGAAATAGGTATAGCAGGGAAGTGCAGTTTACGACCCCAACGCCATTGGCAGTGGAGCCGATAATTTCTGAGGGGGAAGGGTATGTTTTCGATACTCTTGGTCATACTTTCACTGTATATATTTTGGTTGTTGTTTCGCAACGGACCTGCATTCGCCGAGCGCGTCGCTCATCAAAAACGTAACTGGGTTGGACCTACAGCCAGCAAAGAAGAATGGCGAGGATATTGTACGGATGTATTTCAGCCTTTCAGTTCTCAAACGACTTTTTACGCCATCGCTTATTTTGCGAATTATATTGCAGCAGCAAATGCGATATCTTGGTCAACAGTATATGAAGGGGATTACCCGATCATCATAAGCCGATTTGGTAGCTACTTTATTTTAAATACTCACGATTCACTAGTGGTTGCAGGGTTTATTGCGCTTGCTTTCTTTATCATCAATTGGCAGCTTGCCATGCACTGTTCTGGTATTCTTAGTCAGTATCTAGTGCGGATTCTTATTATCAATCGAACGCGCTTTGTTGCGATTAGCTTAGTGTTTTGCAGTTACTTTGCGTATCTCTTGACTGTTGGTATTTTCTGGTTGTTCCATGACGGTTATTCGATCTGGCACGGATTAACGCTTACTCCTGTATTCTTATTATTAGCGTTATTGGTTGCGGTTGTTTTGCCATCTATGAAAAAAGAGAGCAATAAACCTTAGATAGACTTGCCACGTTAAATTACACACGATTTTAGGATAGTAATTCCTATGCCATTAAGTTAGCATTGCCGGCTTTTTAACGGTCTACAGGCCCTTATTAGTGGGAGGAACTATGTTTATCGGCTTTGACTATGGCACTGCAAACTGTTCAGTGGCAAAAATGGAATCGGGTGAGCCAGTAATGCTTAACCTAGAAGGGAGCAGTCCATTTATTCCTTCCACCCTTGCTGCACCGACTCGTGAATCGGTATCCGAGCACTTATTTCGCCATCGAGATATTAAACCATTAGATCAAGTTGGTGAGCAGGTTTTACGCCGGGCAATCAATTTAAACAGAGAAGAAAGTATTGATCTCGAATCTGACGACATTGCATTTGGTCAGGCGGCGCTTAATCTTTATTTGGAAGATCCTCGTGATATCTATTACGTAAAGTCGCCGAAGTCTTTTCTTGGCGCTTCTGGTTTGCGTGACGTGCAATTGGCTTTCTTCGAAGATCTTGTCTGCGCGATGATGGACAATATTAAGTCGCAAGCCGAAAACGATGCGCAGCAAAGTATTACCGATGCTGTTATCGGCCGGCCAATTAACTTCCATGGGCGTGGCGGTGAAACGGCTAACATTCAGGCTGAACGCATTTTGTTGCGGGCAGCGAAACGTGCGGGCTTCCAAAATGTGGAGTTTCAGTTTGAGCCTGTCGCGGCGGGCCTAGAGTATGAAGCGACACTCAGCGAAGACAAAACCATTCTAGTGGTCGATATTGGCGGTGGTACAACGGACTGCTCGTTGATTCAAATGGGGCCGTCTTGGCGTGGCAAAGCAGATAGGACCGCAAGCTTGTTAGCTCATAGTGGCCAGCGCGTCGGCGGGAATGATCTTGATATCGCGTTAGCATTTAAGCAGCTCATGTTTCCGTTTGGCATGGAAAGTAAAATGGAGTCAGGTATTGTGATGCCGACCACCCAATTCTGGAACCCGATAGCAATCAACAATGTAGAAGCGCAGAGTGATTTCTATTCTCGAGAGAACCTATCCGCGTTGAAGTTGCTTCAAAAGCAGGCTCAAGAGCCAGAAAAGCTTGCTCGTTTGCTAGAGGTGTATCATGAGTCTTTAGGCTATAACATTGTTCGCCGTGCCGAAGAAGCGAAAGTGGCGCTTTCAGAGCAAGCATCTTACCGAACTGGCATCAACTTACTGTCAGAACTGATTGAAGTCGATGTGCAACGAGACGAAATGATCGAAGCGATTCAGTCGCCGAAGAATAAAATGACGGCGTTGGTGACAGAAGCGGTAGAGCAAGCTGGGGTGAAACCCGATGCTATCTTTATGACTGGTGGTTCGGCACGCTCGCCAATCTTGCGCGATGCGGTGCAAACCGTACTGCCAAATATTCCGGTTGTCAGTGGAAATTATTTTGGCTCGGTAACTGCTGGCCTAGCTCGTTGGGCTGAGGTCTGTTTCAAGTAGAAAGAAAACTAATTGCGCTATGGGCATTGTTACCAAATTTATGACTTCGTCTCGCGAAGCGCTGCTATTCTTCTGAAGAATCGGGTTATGATCTATCGGAATAATGATTTCTACTAAGCTGAAATAAAAATGCCCGCTAAATCAGCGGGCATTTTTGTTTACGTCATTAATGGTGCATGTGTTTTTCCATGTGTCCTTGTTTTTCAACCGCCATTTCTACTTCCACCTTACCCGCGTTTTTGAATGTTAACGTCATAGGGAAGCGGTCACCTTCTTTGAGCGCTTGTGTTGGATTGAAAATCATTAAATGGAAGCTGCCTGGCTTAAACAACACTGAGTCATTGGCGGGAACGCGCACTTCGTCAATCTTAATCATTTTCATCACACCATCTTCTTTCTTATGCGTGTGAATTTCGACATGTCCTGCGATTGGGCTTTCTGCTGCGATCAATGCATCTTCACTGTCACCGTGGTTGGTTAATTGAAAAAAACCACCGATAACAGGTGCGTTTGGTGGCGCTTCGCGGCTCCATGGATGGTCGATATGAATTTTTCCTGCTTCATAATCGTGCGCTAAACTCAGTGGGCTAGCGATGACAGCAATAAGCGCGATAGCGGCGGTTTTTAATGATTTAAGCATGTGTTTTTCCTTTTGAATGAATAGCTTCTCTGAATGGACAACAAACAGAGTCATCGTTATTTTTGAATAAAGTTGTTAATGATTAGATGCCTGTTAGGCAGGAAAAACACTCGGCGGAGAGTGCTTAGGCGCGATGTGTTTGTAAACGAGCTTATCGCATTTTGAAAATCGGTAAGGCGTCAGAGCTTTCTTGACTCGGCGCTGCCAATGGATGGTAGTCAGGTATAGCCCAATCGCAACCAAAAGAAAGAATTGAACTGCTTGAAGAAGCGGACATTCAAACTGAAAGCCTTCATGTAAATTAAGATCTTGAATGAGCGTAGAAGAAGGTTGAGCGTTAGCTTCAATCAGCGTATTGATATCCACCCATTTGAAACCATCTGCGGTACACAGTAAGACCTTTTCACTTTGAACTTTGTTAAGCCAGGTTGTGCTGTGAACTTGTGTTGGGTTAAGAGTCGCTGTGGACGCTAAATACAACTGAAACAACACCGCGATAATAACCGCAATAGCGTGCAAGCGATGGTGTTTATGCTGTATTAGAGTGTTTTCCATACAATTGAGTGCTTATCTTCTTCGGCGCGGGATACTAACAAATTAACCAAACAATGTAATTATCAGTTTACTAAAAGGTGATGCAAGTGTGCATTATTTGTTTTATTGCCTATTTTTAACGCTTTAATAGCTTGGCTCTTTACGATTTAAAGCAACGTGTTACGGCAGATGGCATGTCTTGATTCGGCTTGCATTCATAACCTCCAATTCAGCTTGTCTGTCTTGCCTAGTCGCTTTTGAAGATACTGAATTAATCTCTCTTATATGTCACTGAAACTTCGGTTAGTGGGTGCCGAAGTGGTGTTTTTACGTGCTAGATTTGGCTGATATCGATTCAAAATGCACACCGAATCTTCACTTGTTTTCCATTAACGGAATTATGACAGTAATTTAATAAAGGATACGGTATTCTGCGCTCCTTTGTACATGCCAGAACGTCCGTCCTACTTAGTCGGAGGGACGATTAATCTTAAGAAATTTCTCAAATGAAATACGAACAACAGATTGGATATCGATACCCTAAAGGTCGATTTGCCATGGTGAGTGTATACGCATTCACTGGTGCTGCGATTTTAGCATCGACTATTTTTTCTCTATTGCTGTTTTTGTCGATCGACGAAAACCCGATGATGCAAACCTTATTTGGTGGTTTAGCGATTATTTTTGAAGCGGGTAAGTTCTACGCTTGGTATGAATACGGTGAGCGCCGAGCCCATCGCAACTATACAGGGGCGGCAACCGCTCTCGTGTTTTATTTAGTCTTAGCTGCGATCTCCATTGGCGGTAGTATTGGTGGCATTAACAGTGCAACAAACAGCGCACAAAGCCATATTTCGGTAGAGCAGGCGAAAGTGGAAGCGTTTAATCGCCAAATTGCGGCAATCGATAAACAGATTGAGCTCAACAATATGGCAGCGCAGAAATACATCGAGATGGAGCGTATCGCGACTGGTGTAACTCGCATTCAGGAGCAAAACAAAACCTTACGCGAAGAGCAGCAACGCTTGGCTATGGAACGTGATAGTTTGCCACCGGTCACGCAAGGCTCAGTGATTGGTTTGATTGATAGCCTAGCCAACGCATTTGGTACCACCTCTCAGCAAGCTCAGCTTGGCTTAGTTGTATTTCTTTCGATTCTGTTGGATTTCTTTGCTGCATTTTTTGTCGGCCTGATTGGTGAAGAGCAACGGTTTAGACATTTCTATCGCCGAAATGAGGGCATGATACTGAAAACGGTTCGCGATATCGATCCAGAGCCAGCGGGATATCTTCCTCATATCAAAGAGGAGGAAGAGCAAGAAATACCAGTAACGCCGGAGCCTGAAGAGCCAAAAGAACCGAAAACTCTGTTAGAGCAAGTTAGCGATGCACTTAAAACGCATCAAATTACGTGCACAAAAAAAGCCGTTGCCAAACAATTTAGGCTATCTGCGGAAGAGGTAGACAAGGTGTTTGAGGAATTGGCAGAGCTCGGTTTAGTGGGTAAAAAAGCCAACCACCATTATCATTGGATAGGTCAGACAGAGGCCGCATAATTGGTTATCAATTAGAGATCGAAAAGAGCGTCAATCGGCGCTCTTTTTTACTGTAAGGTTTCGCTACTAAAGTGAGCCAAAAGAAGAGAGAGGATTTAAAAATAGAAAAACAAAAAAGTGCCACCGACGTGACACTTTTTCTTTAGCGTAGAAGGTATCAGTTGTCGTAAACGTCCAACTCCACTTCACGGGCAATATTTTGGTCGTTGATGATTACACCATCGACTTCGACACGAGCACCATTTAGGTTAAGTTCTTCGATGCCTTGGAAGCGTGTTTGTACATCAATTACAACGGTCGTGTTGTTTAGCAATTGATCTGCGTCGTTTTCGCAACGCTCGATGTCAAATGTTCTTGCTTCAGCATCGTAGTTTGATACGTATCCTTCACATTCAAATTCTTTACCGCGCCATTGGTTGTTATCGTCAAAGTCTGGTTGCTCAAACTCAATAACGGTAGCGATGCGTTTGCCATTTTTCATGACAGACGTTACTTCCACTTCTTGGCCTTGTTTTAGGTTCGCTTTGCTGCCATCTTCAAATCGTGTTGCGTTATCGATGAAGAATGCACCTCGGTAGTTTAATGAAAACTCACTGTAATCATTTGCAACCCAAGTCACGATGCCTTCCACATCGCTGTCATTGCTTATGACGTCGTAGCCTTCAACTTCTACCTCATTTGCCATGAAGACGCCGTTTTGCATTTCACCTTCTACTTCCACCCATTGGCCGATGCTAAGTTGGCTAATGTTGTCGTAAGATACGGTTATATTTGAACCAAGCTTAAACGTGCCAGCATTTTCATCGATACTAGTAATGCGACCTTCCAGTTCGTAGTAGCTTCCAAGAGTTGGGTAATCGTTATCTACGTCGATTTCGACCACAGACAACACTCGATAACCCGCATCCGCAGTCGGCAAGGATGACACCATCACCCAGTCGTTGATCTCTATATCATCACTTAAACCGTCAAACTGCAGATCTACGCCGTTTACCGTAAATGTTTTCTTCACATAATCAATTGCTGTAACACGTCCGGTAATGGTTGGCTCAAGTGTTACTAAGAAGCCATCGTCAGACGCTTTACGAACATCTGTTCCTACTTGAACCATCATTTTGGGTTCTACATCGGCCAATTGCATTGATGTATCGCCATAAACCACCCCAGACACATGGTATGTATATCCATTGACGGTTAACGTGTTTTCTTCAGCGTTGACCGCTTCAACAGAGCCAATCGCTACACTTGGTTTCACTACTGGTTGAGTTGGTGTGCTATCGCTATTGCTGCCACCACCTGAACCACCACAACCAGACAATGCCAAACCTACTACAGAAATAAGAGCGAGTTTTTTCATTGTATTAACCTCAATTTACGAGCTAGTTTAGGAAATTGCCTGTATCTTATTGGGCATATCGTGAAGAGATCGTGAAGAAGTGTGATTTTTATGAAAATTTTAATTGTAGATGACAACCACAATGTCTCGGAGACGATTGCGGACTATCTTGAGCTTGAAGGCATGATTATCGATTGTGCGTATCATGGTGAGGCCGCACTGAAGTTAATCGAGGATAATCATTACGATGTAATCATCATGGATATCATGATGCCTAAGCTCGATGGCATTAGTACGGTACAGAAACTTCGACAAGATCAGCTCTGTGGAACGCCAATCCTCTTCCTAACCGCAAAAGATACGTTAGATGACAAAATCGCGGCATTTAAAGCGGGAGGCGATGACTATTTAATGAAGCCATTTGCGATGGAAGAGCTTAGTTTGCGTGTTCATGCTTTGGCTAATCGCGGTCCAAGGCAAGATATTGGCACGCTCAAGTTTGCGGACATTTGTTTAGATGCGCGCACAGGCAAAGTGACGAGAAAAGACAAAGAAATTAAGCTGAGCCGAATTCAAACCAAGATTTTAAAGTTACTTCTCCAACGTGCTCCAGCATCGGTTTCGCGCACAGAAGTGATCGATAGTGTGTGGGGAGACGAACCACCCGGAAGTGATGCACTTCGTAGCCATATTTATGGTTTAAGAACCGCGTTAGACAAAGGTTTTGAAGAATCACGATTAGAGACTATTCATGGACAAGGTTACCGACTTAAAGCATAACGAATATCCAAGTATTTATCGCAAGATCCGTTGGGGTTTTGGGGTGATGACGCTTGTGATGTTTACTCTTTTTTGGTCGCTGATTTATGTGGCAGAAAACAAACTTGAAGTGCTGAGTTTACATCACTGGCTTGATACTGAAGCTGCACTTTATAGTGAGAATTTCGAGAAACAGGGCTGGGATGCGCCATTGCCAAACGTATTGGAGTTCAACTCATATTGGAGTGAAGCACCGACACCGGATTGGTTGCTCTCTTTTACTTCGCCCGGTTTTTACGAATATCTGCTTGGTGAAGAAGACAAACACTTTGTCGTATTGAAACACCCCTCAGGGAAGGGGCTTATGTACATTGTGTTTCAAGATGACTCCGATGATTACCTCGACGAATACGAAAGCTCGCTGCATCAGTTTACGCTACTGCTCGGTGGCTTATTTTCATTTGTTATGGTCGGGTATGGCATTTATATGGTGCGAATATTGTCTCGACCACTAGCGCAAATCGAAGACAAAATCAGCCAAATGTCACCGGATCAACCCGCTTTCCAAGTTGAAACCAAGTTCAGCGAGACACGCCAGATAGAGCAAACTTTGCTGGATAATAAAAACGATATCGCGGGCTATTTCAAACGAGAACAAGAATTTAGTCGTTTTGCATCGCATGAGTTGAGAACGCCAATCATGGTGATCAAAGGCTCAACAGACATTCTAACGCGTATTCCAGAACAACCTCGAGTCGCGCAAAAAGCCATCGCGAGAATGCAGTCAGCTTGTGAAGACATGCGCGTACTGACAGAAGCGTTTCTCTTGCTCGGTAAAGAGAAAATAGAGCCTCAGCATTACGGAGAGCATCAGCTTCTTACTTGTTTACAAAAACAACTGGAAGAGCTGGCTCCTTTATTTGCCAAGCAAGATTCGAACTACTCTTTGCACGAACAACATAGTGGTGTCGTGAATGCACCGGAGAGTTTTGTGATCATTGTAATCAACAATCTGATTAAAAACGCCTTTAGCTATAGTGTGGGAGATATTGAGATTGAGTTGGATGGTCATGCTCTTAAGATCCTGAATCGTCACGATGGTAACGAGACGTACAACGCTGGTTACGGTTGTGGTCTTGTTATCGTACAACGCATATGTGAACGGATGGGATGGGCATTAATACTGGACGATGATGGTGTTCGATTTAGTGCGAAAGTGGAATTCTGTTCCTAGCTTTGTGCGTCTAACCCACAGTCAAACAAGAAAAAACTGGAATTTGAATTAGACTGAAGTTAGTGACGCGGAAACTTGAGGAACCGTTATGCTTTCTTATCAGGTCAGCAGAAGTATTGAAATTAATAAGAATCAAAGCGAGATTATTGGCTATCTCAAGGATTTTAATAACTGGCCTGATTGGTCACCTTGGATCATTCTTGAACCGAGTTGCGAGCTGACATTCAGCGATAATCAAGGTCACGTTGGAGCCAGTTACCAATGGAATGGTCAGCGTATTGGGACTGGTGCCATCGTACTTGAAAGCACTCAAGAACATCGGTTAGATATGGAGCTTCATTTCTTTCGCCCAATCAAGAGTCACGGAAAGGTGACTTTAATAGTGACGCCGTCACAAGGTGGTTGTTTAGTCGAATGGCAAATGCAATCACGCGTTCCTTGGTATCTGTTCTTTTTGAAAAGTATGTTTAAGTCGATGATAGAGATGGATTATCAACGTGGGCTACGCATGCTCAAAAGCAAACTTGAAACCGGACAAGTGCTCTCAGACTTGGTTGAAATTGGTAATCGAACCCAGCCTCAGGTTCATTACATCGGAATAAAAGGCGAGGCCAGCATTCCAGAATTAGGTCCGGTAATAGAAGAACAAGTTCACAAGTTAAAGCAGATAGTTGATGACAAGGGCTTATCTGTGAACGGCGAGTTATTTTGTTATTACCAGTCGATGGATATGCAGAAAGGTATGTTTGAGTTTATCACTTGCTTACCACTTGATAACGCGGTAACTGCGCCAGAGGGGGCGGTTACTGGTACCATACCTGAGAGTGAAACATTTGTCGTCGAGCACCGTGGGGAATATCAGTTTTTGGGAAATGCGTGGGCTTTAGCGATGAACTTGGTTCGCCAGAGTGGTATGAAAGCCAAAACCAGCCCATTAGGGATTGAGCGCTACTTAGATAATCCGCAAGAAACCACGCAGGATAAACTAAGAACCGAAGTTATTTTATTTAAGAAATGACAGGCGCAGCCGGACACGCTCCCCTAAATATCATGCTAGTTCCGTCGTAATCTACAAAAGAAAAAGAGGGTCTCTATACCCACCTATAAAAATGCCTCAGCAATCGCTGAGGCATGGTTTTATCAGCCAACTTCTCTTGCTAGAGAATTATTGTGCACGGTACTTACCGCTGTTTAGTTCAATTTTAGACGCTTTTACCCGGCTGTCTGCGTTTAGATAGTCGCTAATGCTCAGTAGATCTTGATCTTGAGATGCTTTTAACACCGCAGATTCTCCCTCTGCGAAGACAACTTCCAGCTTTAGCTCTTTGGCGACCGCTTTCGCTTCGTTAGGGTTGTTTACCGTGATGTAAACCAGTCCAGTGGCCTTGGATACATTGCTAAACGCATTCTTAAACACTTCATCACCGGCTTGAAGCTTTACTTCTTCGGATAGGCTCCTAGCTGTACCCGTTTGCACCTTGCGATAATCTTGGCCATTAATCTCAACAGCTTCTGAAGGCACAAACAGTTCAGGTGCGGGTTGTTGAGAGAGTTGTTGCTCAGCGTATGCGCTAGCCGTCATCATAGAAAGAGCCAGCATAGAAAATGATATGTATTTCATGTAATTGACTCCTTAGTGTCCAAAGATGCGCATCGACCAGTTCTTAATAACACCTGGCTGAGCGTTGTTTGCCATCGGAACGTCATAGATGGTTGAAGAGTTAAAATATGCAATGTAAGAAAAGACTTCGTCGCCATTCGTATCGATTGCTCGTAATGTCCATTCGCCTTTTGCATCTTCGCCATAGAACTGGTTAGACAACATTAGTTGGTCTTTGTAGCCAGTAATCGTTGGGTCAAGAGATTGACCAACAAGACCATTACGTGGTGTTTGCAAAACGGAACGAGTCCCTGATGGCGAAACGAGCTCGATAGCTAAGTCGGGCAGGCGAGAGTGGTCTAATGTCAATTTCACTTGAACGGATTCTACCTTCAGATCATCGGCAATAGCGATACTTGATGAACCGCCAGCCAGACTCGCATCGGGTACACTGACTTCTTTAGCATTATTAACCCAAGGCGTAATAACTTGAGGCGGTAAAACACGATTTGTCATGCGAGCACGTTGCATTGCTTCATCCAAATCGACAGCGCCGAAGCCATAAAAAGTATGGAAATCTACGCCTGCAGCGTTTTTCTGCCAAGGAGAAATAGCCTCGTAGCTAACCTGTTCACCTTTGTGGTTAGTAAATTCAAGTTGTACGCCTGGATGCGTTTTATCCGTTACTTTTGCTGTTTCTGCTAGTAAAGCACGTACATCACGAGCAGAAAGTGCATGATTTGTGGACATGATTGCCGCGATGGCACCGGACGTGTTTGGCGCAGCCGACGAGGTTCCGTTCATTGTACTGGTATAGTTACAGTTCGGGTCTAGCTCCGTACCGCCGTGTAAGCCATTGATACCAAGGCCGTCGCTGGTATTTTGCCCTTCTTCACAACCCATCAAATCGGTGGTGACCATGGCAGGGAAGTCTTGCCCATATTCACCTGCTGGTGCGGCAACCCATACGTTAGATCCCACCGATGAGTAACTCGCTCGCGTGCCATCCGCACGTAGTGCACTGGTGATTAAATTAAAGTAGTTGGCGTTGTCATAAGACTGAGCGGAGTTGTGCATCGGCAAGCCTTGGTTGTCTCCACCAGCAAAGAAGTTACTTGGTAATACGAAGAATCTTCCCGCATTGAAATAGCGATAACCATTGCCGGCTGACTTAACAAATACAGCACCGCGTCCCCATGAGTTACTCTCACTGACATTTTTTATCACGTCCATTTCAAGTTTAAGTTGAGGATCGCTTTCATCAAAAGTTATTGGGTTGATCGGGCTGAAACCATAGCTTTGGTTAAATACACGAACATCGCGTGTGGCTGGGTCCATGCCGTGAGAGATTAGCCAGCCTTCTAATGTCTGGTTGGCTAACCAGTTAAAACCAATAAGAGAAGAGTGAGAAGCAACACCGCGTCCACCTTCACCATTGTTGCCGACTGCGCTGATCAAACCGGCTACAGCAGTGCCGTGACCATTGGTATCAACCGGATAACTTAATGGGAAAGAAGAGTCTTCGACGAAGTTTCTGCTACCTGTAACTATATTACCTGCAAGATCTGGGTGATCGATCTGCACTCCAGAATCAATGACCGCGACTTTTACACCGATACCCGCAATACCCATTGCTTGAGTGAGCTTGGTGTTTAGGTCGTTCCCAGCAACAGCTGGGTTAGCTGCAAAAGCAGTTTGCCCTGTGTTGTCTAAGTGCCATTGTTCAGAATAGAGTGGATCAAACGCCGAGACGGCAGGTGCAATGCCTACTGCCAACATAGCAGCAAGTAGGCGGTTAATGCGTATTTCCATTTTTGACCTCATGTCTTTGTTTGGAATTTTTTAGCTCCTGTTTCATATTCCTCTAACAGGAATAAACAAACCTAACGACAAAGAATAAGGACGAAAACCATTTACAACTTGTTTACATAAAAAGTTCGACGAACAACATGAGTCAGTGTTAATTCACTGAAACTATAGGGTTTTTTAATGTCGAATAGCGCACGTATGAAAAGTAAAAAGCAGAAAATACGGTCGTACTGTCTGCTTTGAGAGGAAGGATTATTTAGTTGAAGCTGGTTGAATTGTCGCCATTGGTTTCTTCGGTTTGGCCTTTTCTTTGGGTAACACGTTATCAATCCACTTTTTGATGTATAGCTTATTGAACTCACTATCACACCACTTCTTGTTTAAACCACGTCGGTTAAACTCAGCGCCAATCGCAACTTTGGTTTGGTTGGTTGCACGGTTGTAGTAGAGGGTCTCGCACAATTGAGTGTTGCTCATTTGCTGGGCATATACGTTAACACTGCTGCTGCGCATTCCCAGTTGAGAGGCTTGATGGTTACTACACGCAGTGAGAAGTGCAGGCGCAAAAATAGTGATGGTTAGGATTTTTTTCATTTTGCTCTTATGACGTCGGGTGAATAACGAAGCGATTTCTTCCTGCTTGCTTTGCGTCATACAAAGCTTGATCTGCGAAGAAAAACCATTGATCCCATTCTTGTTGAATAGTTTTTACGGACAGTCTGTCGACAGCCCCGAGAGAAATTGTCGCGTTTAATGACTTAGAGTCAACCACTAGTGGCGTGTTTTCCACGATATATCTCAATCGATCCAAGAATTTAGCGCAATCTTCAGTTCTGTTTACTTCAAATAATAAGACAAACTCCTCTCCACCCCAACGGATGAGTAGGTCCCCAGAGCGAGTCGATTCATTAAATAACCTGGCAATATGAATTAACATCTTGTCGCCAATATCATGCCCATATTCATCGTTAAACGTTTTAAAATGATCGATATCTAATACGGCTAAGGCAAACGTTCTATCTGGGCTTCTACGAGCCATTTTATCCAGCCAAATGGGAAGGTAGCGACGGTTGTGCAATTGAGTTAATGGATCGGTAGTATTTTCTTGAGTGAGTGCTTTATTAATACGCCTAACGCGTAGTACGTAACGAAAGCCAACGACACCAATCGCTGCGATAGCGATAAAGTAGAACATTTCTCTATAGCGTTGTGAACGCAGCTCTGAAGCTTGCAACGCATTTTTCGTTTCTAGTAGCTTGAGTTCTTTCTGAGCTAACTTAGCTTCGAGGTCAAACTTAATATTAATCATCTCTTCGCCGTGAATATGATGAGAAAATTCAGCTTCTAGCTCTCTTAACTGAGTCAAGTAACGAAAAGCCGCTTCAAAATTATTAAGGGTTTGATTCGCGTTTACTAGGACCGACAGCATATCAATGCGCTGTCGTATTTCTAGCTCATCGGTTGATTTAGTTTGCTCAAGTACGTTGATAGCTGTCGAAATAGCTTTATCGTATTGTTCATCTGCGAGGTATGCTTCTGCATATGCTTCATAACAAGGCATTTTCTTCGCCTCTACGTTTCCCGTGATAGGGAGAGCTACGCAACGCTGTGCAACCATCAACGCTTCATCAATTTTCCCTATCGAACTTAACATTTGTGAGAAGCTGGATAATGAATAGTGTTTGATGACGTCTGACCCCGTTTGCATTGAGAGTCGGATTGCTTCATTAAAATAGTATTCTGCCTTTTCGCTATCTCCACTGCTTAAGTGAACAATACTTAAGTTTGCGTAGATAACCCCAATGAAAAGGCTGTTGTCATATTGATATTCGCTGTTTAAATAGGTATCGAGTGCTTGCGTAAGGTAGCTACTGGCGCGAGCCCAATCGGATGCATCGATATAGACGGTACCGATGTTATTCAGCGTCATGGCAACTTGCATTTCAAATACGGTTCTCTCTAACAACTCATAGGCGGTTCGGTAATACTTGAGTCCGCTACGTAGTTGATTCCGTGAAACCTCTAAGTTCCCTAGCCAGCGATATGCTCTTCCTTCTAGCGCTAAATAGCCGAGATCGCGGGCTTCAGCGATGATGTCATGGAGTACAAGTTCTGCATTCCAATTGTCGTCTAGTTCAATCATGGTTACCGCTTTATTAAGCTGTGCTTCAGCGACTACCCACGGTAAATTATGCTCTGTCCCAAACTCAATTAAATCAGGCATATCTTTGGGCAGCGGAACGCCTTCGTAGCGCTTTAGGTATAGGCGCGCAAAGTAATAAAGCGCAAGAGATTCCGCTGACGCATTCTGTGGCGCAACTAATTCATCTTCTTCAATTGAGCGCGGCTTACCCATTGAACGAAAATAGAGATTGAGCATGGAGCTGCTTTGAGGAGAAATGTGTTCTTCCAGATAGCTCTGTTTTTCTGTGTTGGCAAGTACATGGGTTGGATGGAAGAAGAATCCAAGTACTGAGAACAGCGCGCAAGTTAGCGTTTTAATCGGAAAGTGCATGAGCTTATTAATAAAATGTGATCTCGTTTAACCCTAATACTAGGTAAGTCTATCACTTCTTATTGGCTAAGTGCGGATGGATTCCGAGTTACAAACGGCTTGTGAAGAAAGTTTCGCGAAAGGTGAGGCTAATATTCTGATTTATAATGATAAATCTGTTCAAAAGTGGAAAGATTGATTTAACGACAAGATAAACAGTGCGATGAATCTAGTGTGACGAACATTGTTAGTGGTGTAAGTTTCATCATTTAGTCGGTGCGATTAGCATCTCGAAAGGTGGCTGGTTCGCTAAAAAATTATCTTTCTGTCATAAATATTTAATGTTTGTATGGGTTGTTAAAAAACTCGATATTAGACATAGTGTTATTAAGCCAATAAAAAATGGCTTTTATAATAAACAGGAGATTAACTATGCATAATGAAATGATTCAACCTTCACACTTCGGTATTATTGGCCGCACTTGTATCGCTTCAGTACTTATGATTGCGGGCGTTTTTGCTCTTATTTAAGAGTCAATGGTAACGATGGTTACCCGCTTAAGAGTAAGAAAATTCAGGGAATCACCTTAATCTCGTATAAGGTATTCCCCTGAAAATCCAACCTAATAACTACTTTTTAGCTGAAGAAGCTAAAAACCAATGCACTTACCGCTACAATGCCCGCAGTTAAAACAAAGTAAGTTGAGCTATTCCCACGATATTGTTTCAATGCATCGATTTTGTATACCGCTAACATTGGCATAATAAATAAGATCATCGCGATAACAGGCCCGGACAACGCTTCCATCATACCAAGAATGCTTGGGTTCATGATCGCTGCTGCCCAGATTGAAAAGAAAAGTACTGCAACGCTGATACGATCAACTCGCTTTTCAGACAGTTTAGAGTGTTTAGTAATTAAACCATTTAAGCTTTCGCGTGCACCTAAAAAGTGCCCAAGAAAAGAGGAAGTGATAGCAACAAAAGCCACCAAAGGACCAAGCGTTGCGATAAATGGGTTGTCTGTTGCATTGGCTAAATAAGACAGCACCGACACGTTTTGTTCTTTAGCTTGAGCCAATTGCTCTGGTGACAGCGCTAATACACACGAAAAGACAAAAATAAGCACAAACGCAATTAACATGATGCTAGTGCGTCGAAGAATTACTTCGGATTTCGCATCCGCTTGATCGCCATAATGGCGACGTTGCACATTTGCAAAGCTTGAAATCGCAGCAGCGTGACTAAACGAGAAAATAACCACAGGAACCGCTAACCACATAGTGCTAGCAAAAGCAGACGCTTCTGGGACGTCCATGATTGGCATGGTCCAGTTTGGTATCAAGTAAAATGAAAGAAAGGCAAGAATAGCCACTAATGGGTAAACCATAATGGCAAAAGCCCGTAGCATGACTTTTTCGCCCGCCATCATAATGGCAATTAATGCAAACACCAGTACACCTGAAAGCAGAGGGCGAGGCAAAGAAGCCATATCAGCTTGGTTAACCATAAAACTGTCTACGGTATTGGTAATACCGACACCGTAAATTAACAGGATCGGGAAGATCGAAAGAAAATACAGCAGTGAAATAGAGCGACCCGCTTTTGCGCCAAAGTGCTCTTCTACTACATCAGTAAAGTCTGCATTTTTGATCTTGGAAGACAGTACAAAGCGAGCTAAACCACGGTGGGCGAGATAAGTCATTGGGAAAGCAAGCAAAGCCATTGCGACTAACGGCCAAAAACCGCCAATACCAAGGTTGATCGGCAGAAATAGAATGCCTGCACCAACGGCTGTTCCAAACAGACTAAGGACCCAATGTGTGTCGTGTTTTGACCAAGATGTTGTTGTGTTTAATTCACTGGAATTTAACGTATTTCGAGATTCTTTCACTTAAAACTCGCTTTTATAAAAATAATAATGCGGAGAATGGTATAGGTTTTGGTGTTTGTTATCACATCGGAAGTGTGGTGAATCATGCTGAATATAAGGGGTGGTTGTAACTTATCAAACTATGAATTTTTTTAAAAACTAGAATTTTAATCTAAATTTTAAGTGATAAATTGGTGTTATATTTCAAATTTTTACTAATGGGTGGTTTTTGATTTTGTGGTTAAAACTTAATCATGGATGTATATGCTAAAGAAGCTTGCTCTTACTTAATGAGCCATGGTGCATATTGGAGGGCTAGCAAGTGACAGGTCTATGAGTCCTGCATTTAGATGAGTTTTAGGTATATACTGCCGCCACAAATGTTAAAGGAGGAATCATTGAATGGACATTCTGTCTGCACATAAAGACGACTTATTGGCTGTGTATACGCTTGAAAATACTTTATTTGGAGAACATGCCTATCCTCAATTTTTCTTTCGACAAGCTTTTGATTGTTGGGGGGAAAGCTTACTAGTGGCGAAAGAGGGGGAGCAAGTCGCAGGGTATATTTTGCTGACGACAAGTACAAATGCGCAGCAATATTGGATCATGTCACTGGCTGTCGATACTCAACATCGTGGTAAGGGTATTGCGCGTTCTCTGATTGAAAGTGCCATTGCGCCGTTGAAGTTGGGCTCAAGTGTGAAGTTGACGGTCGATCCGAATAATCAGCCTGCATTGTCTTTGTACCTCTCCCTTGGCTTCAAAGTATTAAAAGAAGAAGCGCATTATTTCGGTGACGAAGAGTCTAGATTGGTCATGGAATTAGTAAAGTAACCCTGCACGATAATGAACGAAACTTGCACTCAATCAGTGCGCGGTATTACTTTGCAATAGTTGTTTACATTCTAACGTTTTGTAAATTAATGATTTTCAATCTTGGCACCTCGTTTGCTTTGAGATAAATGTTCATCGTTAACTCGATGCGCCGCTCTCTATAGCAGGCGAGAGCGGGATAGGGTATTACTTTTGAAAATGTACTAACAGCGTTAAAGGCATTGCTGCCTCTCTCGATTCGGGAGAGGCTTTTTTTTGCCTGTAATTTAGGATTAGTCGCGCAGGAGGCGTTATGTCACAAGGGTGTAGAAAGACAACTTGTCCGTATTGCGGAGTAGGCTGCGGAATTGAAATCAGCAATAACAAGATTATTGGAGATGCGCTTCATCCGGCCAATTCCGGTTCACTGTGTGTAAAGGGTGTCGCATTAGCAGAAAGCTTAAAAATGCCTTCAAGGTTGCTCTACCCCAAGCTAAGGGAAAAAGAAGTGTCATGGCAGTCGGTCACAGACTTAATTGCACAAGAGATCCATCAAGCGAAAGCGGAGTTTGGACCAGATTCTGTCGCGATGTATGTTTCAGGGCAGTTGCTTACTGAAGATTACTACGTCGCGAACAAACTCATGAAAGGTTACGTGGGTAGCGCGAACATCGATACCAATTCCCGTTTATGCATGTCTTCGGCGGTTGCTGCTCACGTACGCGCATTTGGCGAAGATGTGGTTCCTGTCAATTACGACGATATTGATAATACCGAGCTGTTGATCATCTGCGGTGCGAATACCGCTTGGACGCATCCCGTGTTATTCCGTCGTGTTCAGCAAGCGCGAGAGAATAATCCAAACCTTAAATTAGTGGTTATTGACCCGCGTGAAACGGTCACCGCGCAGCAAGCGGATTTGCATCTACCGATTAAAAACGATGGGGATGTGTCACTTTTTAATGGGCTGCTCAAGTTTCTTATCGAGCAGCAATATATTGATTCTGAATACATAAATTCCCATACCGACGGGTTTGATGCGCTTGCAGAAGAAGTTTCTGATTTGCGTTACGATGTCACTAATTTAACGTATTCCATTGGTATTTCAGAAGAAAAACTCACGACATTCTTCCAATGGTTCGCACAAAGCCCAACCGCAATCACGCTGTTTTGCCAAGGGGTTAACCAAGCCGAAAATGGTGTCGATAAAGGCAATGCAATCATTAATGCACACTTGGCGACAGGTAAAATTGCTAAGTCAGGTTGTGGGCCGTTTTCTATTACAGGTCAGCCGAATGCGATGGGTGGGCGAGAAGTCGGTGGTTTGGCAAACCAACTAGCGGTTCATCGCGCTTTTGACGCAGATTCTATAAAGCAAGTCCAAGCGTTTTGGGATTCACCCGAAATTGCCACTAAGCCTGGATTAAAAGCCGTCGAGCTGTTTGAGGCGGTAGAACGTGGTGAGATTAAAGTTCTGTGGATCATGGCAACCAATCCCGTGGTTTCTTTGCCTGATAATCAGATGGTTAAGCGCGCGTTAGAGGCTTGTCCTTTTGTGATTGTGTCTGATATTACCGCGGAGTCGGACGTTGCTAAATATGCAGATGTTTTATTGCCAGCGGCTGGTTGGGGTGAAAAGCAAGGCATGGTGACTAACTCTGAACGTAGAATGTCTCGTCAACGTCAGTTTCAAATACCACCTGGTGAAGTAAAACCAGATTGGTGGGCGATAAGCCAAGTCGGACAAGCTCTGTGTACATTGGAAAAAACACAAAATGGCTTTGCGTTTACTTCTGAGCGGGCGGTATTCAGGGAATATGCGGCGATGACAGGTATGAATGCAGATTCGCCATTGAAGCTCGACCTGTCTCAACACGCGAACTTAACCGAGCAAGAATACGAAGAGTGGGTACCGACTCAATGGGGAGGAGGGCGCCCTTTTGCTGATGGAATCTATTCACACCCAGATGGAAAAGCGCGTTTTGTCGTCACCAGCGAATTACCTCAACGCTTAGAGAGAACAAAAGGCTGGTGGCTCAATACGGGCAGGCAACGTGACCAATGGCATACCATGACGCGTACAGGGCATATCGCACACCTAGCCGCCTCTGAGTTAGAGCCAACCGTGTACATGAATACACTCTCCGCCACTCAAAATCGCTTAAAAGCCGGACAGCTCATCAAGCTGTTTCAGCCTACTTCAAACACCGGTATTTATGCCAAAGTTGCCATTGATGAAGGTTTAGGTTTTCAGGAGCTGTTTATGTCAATGCACTGGGCGGGCCGATATGGCGGTGAAAGCAGTGTTAACGCGATAATAAACAGCGCAAAAGACCCTATTTCTGGGCAACCTGCGTTTAAGTCGTCTTATGTTGAAGTGCAAGACGCAGCGGTAAAAACCTACGGTATGTTCATCGGGACACAGTTTGATTCTGGCAAGTTTCTCTACAGCGCATTTCAAGCAGAAAGTAATTTGGGCATCTGGCGCTTCGCACACGATAAACGACCAAAAAAGCAGAGTTTTTGTCGAACGGAAAAGAGTCGCAGGATTACGATAGATATTGCCCTAGGTTGGCTAGCGGTGGATTACGACCTTGTTGGAGACGTTCGTATCATTCGTTCTGTTTTGGTGGTGTCTAGTGAACCGATTCAAACCGACTACACCAACTTTACCGGCTTGATTGGCAAGCCGATGGAGTTATCGCAACTGCTTACCATCACTCAATCGCAAAGCAGCGCCAAACTGGTGTGTAGTTGTTTCCGTGTTACTGATAAACAGATACATGACGCGATGGAGAAACAAGACTGCACTTCACTGACCCAACTTCAAAACAAACTCAAATGCGGTACCAACTGTGGTTCGTGCGTTTCTCAAATCAAACAAATGCTCGACAGCCATCTGCATCAAAAGGGTAAACTGCAAGCGAACCAGCAAAGTCTGGCGATTCAAATAAAGTAAGTCATAAAGAGGATAAGCACATGGAAGCGCCTTATCAAAAGTCTTGGTTTAAGAAAGGACAAGCGGACCAGAGTCAAGAACGCTCGTCTCGCTTTTCTAAGCATGACCAAGCAAGCAAACTGAACCAACTTTTAGAAAATCACTCCGAAGATCTAGATGCGAACCACAAAGGTTTTGTCTCTATTGTCGGAGCAGGACCGCACGACCCAGACTTGTTAACCGTGAAGGCAGTGAAAGCGATTATGTCGGCAGAGGTGCTGTTGTACGACCGTCTGGTAAACAAAGATATTTTGGAGTTGGCCTCGCCACAAGCCGATTGGATTTACGTGGGCAAACGATGCGGACAACCTAGTATTGGTCAGGAAGAAATCTGTGATTTGTTGGTGTCGCTCGCTCAGCAAGGAAAGCGAGTTGTGCGCTTAAAAGGGGGAGATCCTTTTGTATTTGGTCGTGGAGGCGAAGAAGCATTAGCGCTCGTCAAACACTCTATCGCTTATGAAGTCATACCGGGTATTACTGCTGCGATTGGGTGTTCCGCAAACAGCTTGATTCCGCTGACTCATCGCGGCGTTGCTCGCAGCGTTACCTTTGTTACAGGGCAAGTGGTAACAGGCGCATTTGAAGCGTGGAGCCAACTGATGCAAAGCGGACAAACATTGGTGTTCTACATGGGATTAGAAAAATCGGCAGACATACAAATCGGTTTAGTCGGCGCTGGTTTGAACCAAGATTTCCCTGTTGCGGTCATCACTCATGGTTGCAGCCCTCAGCAACAAGTTCATGTTACCCAACTCAATCAGCTCAATGAGTTATCGATTGCACTTAAAGGCGTGAGCCCAGCATTGATTGTGATGGGAGAAGTTGTCAAACTGCACGAACAACTAATAGAAACCGTACAGTCAGTGACGGAATACGAGGGAATATGAGCAGCATTTTGGAGTGTATCAGAACAGTCGGTCGTGGCGAACGTGGTAGAAAACCACTGAACTTTGACCAAGCGTTTCGAGTTATGGATGAATACCTAAACGGAGAGTGCGATGATGATCAAATGGCTATTCTGCTGATGCTGATCCGCGTACAAAACGAGACTCAACAAGAAATCGCTGGCTTTGTGAAAGCATTCCAATCCCGCATGCCTGCTATTGGTGCAGATATCGACTGGCCATGTTACGCAGGCAAACGTGAAGCGGCAGGTCAGCCTTGGCACCTGTTAGCAGCGAAGATCCTTGCTGACAATGGTCATAAAGTGCTGATGCATGGCTATCACGACTGCCAATCTGGTCGTTTACACGCCGAAGACTACCTCGGCAAATTTGCTATTGCGAAAGCGGAATCAGCAGAAGACGCAAAGCGTGTGTTAGAAACGCAAAACATCGTGTATCTACCGCTCAGTGCATTTGCTCCTCAAGCAGAAACCATGATCGGTTGGAAGAATCGTTATGGGCTGAGAACGCCGATTAATACCGTGGTTCGTGCATTGAATCCGGGGCAGGCGACGGTTGGTATTCGTGGTAGCTTCCATCCTGGATTCCAACAACTTCATGCTGAAGTTGAATATGAAATCGGTCAAACCGCTCACGCCGTTGTGTCATTCAAAGGACAATCGGGTGAGTCAGAATACAACCCGAAAGTAAGCCAAACGGTATGGCTAAGCCAAACAAGCGGCGTGACATCGCACTACTGGACGGAGCAAATGCTGTCTGAGGTGCCAATGCCTACGAACTGTCCGTTTGGGACGTCAGAAGATGACATGAACCAAATGGCGAATACGGTTTTGGCAACGATGACAGTTGTGCTCTTTGCTCAAGTGCACGATAGGGAACAGGCCTTTGAACGTGCGTTTGCTTATTGGGAAAACTATTGTTGTGGCAGTTAATCCTGTGACGAGCTAACCGCGAAACGTTGTTGGATCGGAATCCTTTATCTATTGTTTGTGTAAGCTTGTCAGTGATGTATTTATCACTTGAAGTGTCTCACAACTGGTTGGGGCAAACATCAGTGAGGCCTGATGAGTTTACTTTTCGATAAGAAATGAGGACAAGGATAATGGTTCTAAAGCACTCAAATTCTAACAACAAGGCGTCACATCCCATTCCACAAGAAGCTTTCGATTGGTATGACGAATACGCACATGGCAAAATCTCTCGTCGAGAGTTTCTCAACCGTCTTGGTGGCCTCGCTGTTTTAGGTTTTAGTATGACGGCCCTGGTTGATGCTCTGACTCCAAATTATGCACTCGCAGAGCAAGTTTCCTTTAATGATCCTGAGATCAAAGCAACCTATGAAACCTTTGCCTCGCCCAATGGACATGGGGAAGGTAGCGGCTATTTGGTTGTGCCACAGAAGAAGACCTTAAAATCGCCGACAGTGTTGGTGATTCATGAAAATCGAGGTCTAAACCCATACATCAAAGATGTCGCCAGGCGACTAGCGAAAGATGGCTTTATTGCTTTTGCTCCTGACGCGCTTTATCCACTCGGTGGCTATCCGGGGAACGACGATGAAGGTCGCGCCATGCAGAAAGAGATGGACAGAGCCAAGATCGAACAAGATTTTATTGCTGCTGCTAATTTCATTAAACACTACGAGGGTGGGAACGGTAAATTGGGCGCAGTTGGGTTCTGCTTCGGTGGATACATCGTCAATATGCTTGCAGCGGTAATGCCAGAAGAGCTGGATGCAGGTGTGCCTTTCTACGGAACACCAGCGGCGCAAGAGATTCAAAAGCAGGTCAAAGGGCCGTTGATGATTCACTTCGCAGGGCTCGATAAGCGCGTCAACGACACATGGCCTGCCTATGAGCAGCAATTAATCGCGAACGATGCGCAATATCAGGCGTTAATGTATGAAAACGTCAATCATGGCTTCCACAACGACTCAACGGCACGCTACGCACCAGAAGAAGCGGCGCTCGCGTGGGAACGCACACTAGGCTTCTTCAAAGAACATCTTACCTCTAGTTAAAATACTTCAACTTTAATTGGCACAGTCCTTGTTATGTCTCTCTTAGTGAGTGAGATATAAACAAGGAATGTGCATGACTCGATCAACGTCAAAAACACCCATCATAGTGTGCTGTGATAGCCTTCAAGAGCAGGCTCGACTGTCCGGCTTGTTGAGCAAAGATTACGACAACATCATCGGCTGCCAATTGGCACAACTAGAAACGTTAATGCAACGAGAACCGTCGGCAAGCGTTGTGGTTGGATGGCAGCAGCCAACGGCAGAACTGCGTTTGATTGTGGATTTCTGCCGCAGAAAATCGGCACCACTTCTTATCGTCTTAAAGCAGTTATCATCGAATGACATCAATCGGTTATCAGAAAAAATGGACTATGTTCTCATGCCGAACGATAGCGAGTTTGCACTTCAACCTTGGATTGAACATGCGACATTAGTGAGAGCGAAATTCGAAAGTATGCAATCGGAAATTGAGTTGCTGACCCATAAGATCGAAGAGCGCAAGCTGGTGGAAAAAGCCAAAGGTCTGCTGATGAAGATGCACAGCGTTGATGAAGAGCAGGCTTATAAAGCGTTAAGAAACTCCGCCATGCAATCGAGTCAAACGCTCTCACAAGTGGCGAAGAATCTGATTACGGCATTGCAGTTAATGGATTAACTTCTCTACTACTTTGGAGTTATGGCAGAAATTCTACCGTGGTGCGTGTTGCACTAACAGCAAGCAAAAACAGTTGTTTGGTAATCGGGGTAAACTCTAATGTGCTGTATTTAAAGTAGAAAATAAGTTGGCACAGTAATTGGATTAGTAGAATTGGGTTTATTGTTGAATCGCTTATCTCAATTATCAACGGCGGTAATTGTAGACTTAGCAACGGCGCTACTGCTCTTCGGAGTAGTGGCGCTTTTTTTATGGGAGCAAACCAATGAAATGGAGTTCGATGCTGAAAGTGTCAGCAATTTCGTTATCGGTATTTACCACTGTCAGCGTAAAGGCAGAGTTGGGTGAGCCAGAAATTGAAGACCTGAAGTTTGGTTTTATTAAGTTAACCGATATGGCACCGCTGGCGGTTGCTTATGAGAAAGGCTTTTTTGAAGACGAAGGCTTGTACGTAACTTTAGAAGCGCAAGCAAACTGGAAGGTGCTATTAGACCGAGTCATCGATGGTGAGCTTGCTGGCGCGCACATGCTTGCTGGTCAGCCATTGGGCGCGACGATTGGTGTCGGCACAAAAGCAGAAGTGATTACCGCGTTCAGTATGGATTTGAACGGCAACGCAATCACGGTTTCCAATGATACTTGGGAGCAGATGAAGCAGTACATTCCAAAGCAACCAGATGGCAAACCAGTTCACCCAATCAAAGCGGATGCCTTAAAACCAGTTGTGGACAGCTATCTGGATAAAGGTAAACCGTTCAACATGGGTATGGTGTTCCCTGTATCGACGCACAACTATGAGTTGCGATACTGGTTAGCGGCAGGTGGGATTCATCCAGGCTTTTATGCTCCAGAATCCGGTGACAACAGTGGCCAGTTGGATGCTGACGTTCTTTTGAGTGTTACACCGCCACCACAAATGCCAGCCACAATGGAAGCGGGCACGATCAAAGGGTACTGCGTAGGTGAACCATGGAACCAGCAAGCCGTGTTCAAAGGCATTGGTACACCAGTCGTGACCGATTACGAGATCTGGAAGAACAACCCAGAGAAAGTGTTTGGTGTTTCCAAAGCTTGGGCTGAGAAGTACCCAAACACACACATTCGCGTAGTGAAAGCCTTGATTCGAGCGGCACATTGGTTGGATGAAAACGACAATGCCAACCGCCAAGAAGCAGTGAAGATGCTATCAAAAAGCGAATACGTTGGAGCCGATGCCGAAGTTATCGCCAACTCAATGACGGGCACATTTGAATACGAGAAAGGCGACAAACGAGACGTTCCAGACTTCAACGTGTTCTTCCGTCATAACGCCACGTATCCGTATTACAGCGATGCGATTTGGTATCTGACCCAAATGCGTCGCTGGGGACAGATCTCAAGCGAGAAATCCGATGATTGGTACATGGATGTAGCAAAAGAGGTTTACCGTCCTGATATCTACCAGCAAGCAGCTCAAGCACTGATTGAAGATGGTGTGTTGAGCAAAAAAGACTTCCCAGATTTTAGTGCTGAAGATGGTTTCCGTGCGCCACAAACACACTTTATCGACAACATCGTTTATGACGGTCGCGAGCCAAATAAATATCTAGAGAAGTTCTCTATCGGGCTTAAAGGAAAGGACAAGGTTTAACCATAACGATAAACGCCACAGGCGAGGGAATTCGCTTGTGGCAACAAGGATGTAAATTTCTTAGGAGTGAGTATGTCTAGTAATGTCATTTCCCTTTTTCCTGCTAAGCAGGTAGTGAACCGAAGTCGGTTGGTGCTTTTGCCCGTCATTGGCTTGCTGATCTTTTTGGCAATGTGGCACTTAGCGGCGAGAGAAGTGCAAACCTCATTAGGTACGCTACCAGGGCCAGTGCAAACTTTTCAGCAGTTCAGCAACCTTGTCGATGACCATTGGCAAGAGCGAGAAAAGGAACAAGCGTTTATCGAGCGTCAGGAAAAGCGCAATGCTGCGAAGTTAGCCAAGAATCCGGATGCGGAAGTGAAGATTCGTCCCTATACAGGTAAGCCGACGTTCTTCGATCAAATCATAACAAGCTTAGTGACTGTGACTGCGGGCTTTTTGCTGGCGACGGTCATTGCGATTCCGCTTGGTATCGTGCTTGGTCTTAATCAAGGGCTGTATCAAGCGTTCAACCCAATCATTCAATTGCTCAAGCCTGTATCACCTTTGGCTTGGCTGCCTATCGTTACCATGGTGGTGAGTGCCACTTATGTGAGTGATGATCCGATGTTTGCTAAGTCGTTCATTAACTCTCTGATCACAGTGGCGCTGTGTAGCTTGTGGCCGACGCTGATTAACACCGCAGTGGGTGTAACGAGCGTTGATAAAGACTTAATCAACGTGAGCAAAGTGCTCCAACTTTCGTGGTGGCAGCACATACGCACCATCGTTTTACCTTCTGCCATTCCAATGATCTTCGCCGGTTTACGTCTCTCTTTAGGTATCGCTTGGATGGTGTTGATTGCGGCAGAAATGCTCGCTCAGAACCCAGGGTTAGGCAAGTTCGTTTGGGATGAGTTCCAGAACGGCAGTTCAGCATCATTGGGGCGCATCATGGTGGCAGTCATCACCATTGGTTTTATCGGTTTGATGCTCGATAGAGGCATGCTGCAACTTCAAAAGTGGCTGTCTTGGAATAAACAACAAGCGTTGAGATAAGGGAAAAGATCATGGAAAAAGCATTATTAGATCTAACGCGTTTAGGGATGCGATTCCCAACGCCAGATGGCGAATTCATCGCGCTTAAGAACGTCGATTTGCAAATCAATAAAGGCGAGTTTGTATCGCTGATTGGCCACTCTGGTTGCGGAAAATCAACGGTATTGAACTTAGTTGCGGGTCTGCACATGCCAACAGACGGCGGCGTGATCGTCGATGGACGAGAAGTGGCAGGGCCGGGACCTGACCGTGCGGTTGTGTTCCAAAACCATTCACTATTGCCTTGGCTCACCGTGTATCAAAATGTTGAGCTCGCAGTAAAACAAATTGCCGGCAAAAAGGGCAAAGCGTGGATTCAGGAACAAGTGAATCACTATTTAGAGTTGATTCAAATGCAGCATGCCGCGCACAAAAAGCCGGATGAAATCTCTGGTGGTATGAAGCAGCGAGTCGGCATCGCGAGAGCACTGGCACTTCAACCAAAGGTTTTATTGATGGATGAACCATTTGGCGCGTTGGATGCGCTAACACGCGCGCATTTACAGGATGCACTGATGAAGATTCAAGCCGAGCTAAACAATACCGTGATAATGATTACCCACGACGTGGATGAAGCGGTGCTGCTATCCGACAAAATCGTGATGATGACCAACGGACCGGCAGCAACCATAGGCGAAGTGTTAGAAGTGAATCTACCGCGTCCTCGCGAGCGTGTCGCACTGGCAGATTATGCGCAGTATCAGAAGTGTCGACAAGCGGTGTTGAAGTTCCTTTACGAGAAGCAATCCAAAGTCGAGATTCCTGCTTCGAAAGAAGACAAACCCAAAACTGCAGCGCAAACGGCATAAGGAGGCAGCGATGAACAGTCCTTTAACGATCCCAGTAAAGAACGCATTGAGCCACATTGTTGTGGTAGGTAACGGTATGGTCGGGCAACACCTTGTCGAGCAATTAGTACAGAAAAACGCGCATTTGGAGCACCGAATTACCGTGATTGGTGCAGAGCGTTTTATCGCGTATGACCGTGTACAACTTTCTTCTTTATTTGCGGGTAAGTCTCATGATGATTTGATGCTGAGTAACCAAGAATGGTACGACCTGCATGGCATCCAACTCGTACTTGGCAGCCAAGTAACAGGCATCGACAGAGAGCAAAAGCGCATTCTGCTTGATGGTGAAGATGTGCTGGGTTACGACCAACTCGTGCTCGCGACCGGTTCGTATCCATTTGTGCCGCCAATTGAAGGTAAAGACCGCGACAACGTGTTTGTCTACCGCACGCTTGATGACCTTTCACAAATCAAGAAGGCATGTGAAGGCGCAAGAACAGGCGCAGTGATTGGTGGTGGCTTGTTGGGTTTAGAAGCGGCAAACGCACTCAAACTATTGGGGTTAGAAACTCACGTTATTGAATTTGCACCCCGCCTGATGCCCGTGCAGTTAGACGATGGTGCTGGCTTAGTGCTAAAAGAGAAGATTGAAGCGCTAGGGCTAACCGTGCATACCTCAACGGGGACGGAGCGAATCTGCGATGGTGAAACGGCTAAGCATCGTATGGTGTTTAAAGACAAAGATCCTCTCGAAGTGGATGTGATTGTCTTTTCCGCAGGGATTCGCCCTCAAGATGAGTTGGCAAGGTTGGCTGAGCTAGAAGTCGGCGAGCGAGGCGGCATTGTGATTAATAACCAATGCCAAACCAGCGATGAGAACATATACGCGATTGGCGAATGTGCACTGTGGGAACAGAAGATCTTTGGTTTGGTCGCCCCCGGTTACACCATGGCGAGAACTACAGCCGATGTCTTGACTGGTATGTTGAGCGAAGGTTTTAAAGGTGCAGACATGAGCACCAAACTTAAGCTGCTTGGGGTGGATGTGGCGTCTATCGGCGATGCACAAATGCAAACCGAAGGCGCACAGGAAATGGTGTTGCAAGATGCGGTTGCAGGTATCTACAAAAAGCTGGTGGTTGATGCGAGCGGCACCCAATTGCTTGGTGCGATTCTCGTTGGTGACAACAGTGACTACGATGCGCTTTTGCAGTGTTATTTGAACAAAACAGTCCTGCCAGACCACGCGGCGAACCTGCTGTTTGATACCGGAATGCTTGATGGAGAGATGCCAGACAGCGCCATCATCTGTTCTTGTCACAACGTCACAAAGGGCGACTTAGTTGCCGAGATTCAAGCTGGCACTACCAACCTGACGGACCTTAAAGCCAACACCAAAGCCGGTACTGGCTGTGGTGGCTGTAGTAATATGGTGAAGTCGGTATTGGATACGCAATTGGCAGCCATGGGGGTAGAGGTTAACAACCACCTTTGTGAGCACTTTGATCTCAGTCGCCAAGAGATGTTCCATATTTGCCAAGTGGAACAGATCAAAGACTTCGACACCTTAATCGCACTGCATGGCAAAGGGCATGGGTGTGATATCTGTAAGCCGACAGCAGCATCTGTGTTTGCTTCTTTGTGGAATGAACACATCATGGAGCCGCAGCATCAGTCTCTACAAGATTCTAACGATGCTTTTATGGCTAATCTGCAAAAAGATGGCTCTTACTCGATTGTGCCTCGTGTTCCGGGCGGCGAAATTACACCAGACAAACTTATCGTACTAGGCGAAGTTGCGCAGCAATATGATTTGTACACCAAGATCACTGGCGGTCAGCGCGTGGATTTATTTGGCGCGCAGTTAGAACAGCTTCCTGAAATCTGGCAAACCTTAATTGATGCTGGTTTTGAAACAGGGCACGCCTACGGCAAATCGGTGCGCACCGTGAAATCTTGCGTCGGTTCTACTTGGTGTCGCTATGGTGTTGATGACTCGGTCGGATTAGCCATTGAGTTAGAGAACCGCTACAAAGGATTGCGAGCGCCCCATAAGCTTAAGTTTGCCGTATCGGGCTGTACTCGCGAGTGTGCAGAAGCGCAAAGTAAAGACATTGGGGTGATCGCCACTGAAAACGGCTGGAATCTATACGTTTGTGGTAATGGCGGCATGAGACCACGACACGCGGATTTGTTTGCATCCGACTTATCTAAATCAGAGTTGATCACCATGATCGACCGGGTTTTGATGTTCTACGTCAGCACCGCTGATCGCTTACAGCGCACGTCCGTGTGGATGGAGAACATGGAAGGGGGCTTAGACTACCTTAAACAAGTGATTTTGGATGACTCTCTCAACCTATGTGACTCATTGGATGAGCAAATGGCACGAGTCGTAGATACCTATCAATGTGAGTGGAAGAGTACGTTGGATAATCCTCAAAAATTGCAACGCTTCCGTCCTTTCTTGAACAGCACGTCGGGCAGCAAAGTCTTGCCGTACCAACGTGTGCGCGGTCAGCGTATTCCAGTGAAACAGGAGGTGTAAATGGCAGCGTTAACCAAAGTGAAAGTGTGTCAGCTTGATGACTTGATGCCGTTTATCGGTGCCACTGTATTGATTGAAGGCGAGCATGTCGCGTTATTCTACATTCCCGATAACGGTGTTTACGCTGTTCAGGATTGGGACCCAATTGGTAAGGCTTATGTGATGAGTCGAGGGATTGTCGGCGATATTGATGGTGAGATGTGTGTTGCGTCACCACTGTACAAACAGCATTTCAGCCTAAAGAGCGGGCAGTGTTTGGAAGACGAAGCGCACGGTCTAAAAACGTGGCAAGTAACGGTCGACGATAATCAGGTTTGTTACTTAGTCGAAGAATGATCCTCGAAATTAGCTTGCTCGATATGAATAAATTATTGGCGTAAGAGACAAGCGAATAAGGCTCCAGAGACAGCACAGTGTGGCTCTGGAGCTTTTGACTATTTGCAAGAATTCACTTGCAGTTCGGTATAGCCAGTCGAGTCGTCCATCGCTCTGGTAAACTCAAGTTCTGGATAAGAATGGATGATCAATTCTGCGGTGGTGTCTATAACCGTGCCTTCCATTAAATGCCCGCCCCAGACTCGTCCATCACGATCAGACACCGAGATATGAACGTGCTGATGTTCAGGCGTCAGTGTTCCCATCACAGAGACGATTTCAAATGGCTCTTGTTTGGTTAACGTACACTCTGCACCTGCCAAACGAAGATTGAGGTCAGAGACACAGCCAACGCATGAGGCAATCGAGCCTGCTTTGATACCGTGCTTCTCGACCAATTTCGCTAGGCTCAGCTTTAAGTCCATGCCTTTGGTAAGACGAACTGCTATCACTTCAATCGACATATTACTTCCTAATTAAAACCAGCAAGCAGGAAAGCGCCGTATCCAAGTCTGCATAACGTTTGGCTTTGCCAAGTACGCGCATACCTTGCATGTTGTTGAGAACGAAACGAGCGAGCTCTTCTGGTTTCAGCGTTTTCGGCACTAAGGTTTCTTTTTGCGCATTGGTTAGTGAATCCGCAATGATGTCGATAAGATGGTCAAACAAAAAATGCCCTTTGCGCAGTACGTCATCGTCTTCACCAGCGTGCTCAATCAACGCATTTTGAATAAAACACCCACAGTTGCGTTTGCGTTGCAGCTCAGCAAAAGATTTAAGGAACGATTCCAACTCGGGTAAAGACGCATCGTCTTTTTCCAAATCATTCAGTGAGGGTAGCGAGATTTTTTTCAAGTAAGTATCGAGCGCTTCGTAGTAGAGCTGTTGCTTGTCACCGTAGGTGTTGTAAAGACTGAAGCGGTTGATGTTCAACTCGTCGGTGAGATCAGAAATGGATGTATTAGCGAAACCTTTGCGCCAAAAAACGTCCATAGCGACTAATAGTTTTTCTTCTCGATCGAAGTTGGCTTTTCTTGCCATATGCGTACCTACCTGAGCGGTTTTTCTCAAACCACTCCTAAACTTATTGAACAACTTCTGGGAAATGAAGTTCTTGACTGATCGTTTATAAACTGGATACAGTATATCCTAACCAATCGGTTAGAAAAAGAAAAAGGATATAAAATGAAGCTCTACGAAACCGCGATAACTCCAAGTTGTAAGCGAGTTAGCATTTTTTTAAAGGAAATTGGTGGCGATGTTGAACGCATCGCTTTAAATGTGCGTGACGGCGAAAATCTAGCGGAAGATTTCAAGCAAAAAAGCGTCAATGGAAAAGTGCCATTGCTTGAGCTTGAAGATGGCACGACGATTTGTGAGAGCGTCGCAATTTGTCGTTATCTGGATGAAGCGTTTGAAAATAATTTAGCTCTGTTTGGGGCAAACCAACTTGAGCGCGCGCAAGTGGAAATGTGGCATCGCGTGGTGGAGTTTCAAGGTCTGTATGCTGCTTTTCAAGCATTTAGAAACATCACAGCTATCTATGAAGATAGAGAGCGTTGTGTTAAAGAGTGGGGCGAAGAGTCCAAGCAACGCGTGCAAGAGTTTTTACCGTTGTTAGATAAGCGACTTGGTGAAAGCGAGTTCATTGCCGCTGACCATTTTACTATCGTCGATATTACAGGCTTTATTTTGATTGGTTTTGCAATTAAAGGCCTAGAAATCGATGTGTTTACTACTGCACCAAACATTGCGCGTTGGTATGAGCAAGTTTCAGCTCGGCCTGCATTTCTAAGTTGATGTACCAGCAGCGAGTAGATCATTGCTCGCTGCTATTGCCTTTCGAATTCACAAGGATATTCAAATTCTTCAGCTTTTTTCTTATTTTGTCTCCTATCGCCTATAATTGGAAAAACAACCTCAATGGGCTTCAATGCGTTTTAGAGCCTAGCGCTCTTAGTCTGTAGACGTTCTTTTCATAGTGGGAAGTCTATTAATAGACAAGGAGAGGTCATGCGTATTCAAGTTAAAACTATCAATAATGTTCTTATTGCTCTTTTAATGGTTTCGGTCTTTGGTCTCGTCGCGCTGTACCTCAATAACACACAGCAGAATGAACAGATTGAAAAACTGCAAAGTCAGTTAATAGAGAAAGAACATCAGATATTAATCTCCAATGAGGCGCTGTCCTACACTCGATATCAACACCAGTTATTAGCTGAAGATTATAGTCGTTTTAGAAATGAGCAATCAGTGACTAGTGTTCTACGTTAGCGTGCCCGACTACCGTCTTAAGGAGGCGAATGAAATCCATTCTTTTGGTCGATGACAGTAAAACAGTACTACTTTATATCAGCAGTGCATTAGAAAAGCAGGGATATGAAGTTATTGCTGTTGAAGACGGACAATCCGCACTTGAAGTGCTGACTTATCGCAAAGATATTCAGTTTGTACTTAGTGACTTAATGATGCCTGGCATTAATGGTATTGAGCTGTGTCGGCAATTAAAATCGCAAGTTAGCGAACGTTACATTTTCTTTGTTTTATTGTCCTCTAGAAATGACCAAAGCTCGATCGTGAAAGGCATCGATGCTGGCGCAGATGACTTTGTGGATAAGAAAACGTCTGTCGAAGAACTTCAAGCGAGAATTCGAGCAGGTTTTCGCACTCTGCAGCTGCACAACAAACTCGTTGATAGAAATAAAGAGTTAGATGCAGCCTATCGAATGATCCATCAAGATTTACAGTCTGCTAGTCACCTGATGGAGCAACTACTCCCAGCGGAGTCGTCTATCCAGAACATGCAATTTAGTTACGCCTACAAACCGTGCTCCCAGATTGGTGGTGACATGTTGGGGTATTTTGAGCTTGATGAACAACATGTCGCATTTTATGTTTTCGATGTTTCAGGTCATGGTGTTTCGTCTGCTTTGATGGCTTTTTCTATCCAACAGACGTTATCTCAAAATCTGGGACCTGATTCGATAACCATGGAGCTAAGAGATGGTGACTACTGTATCAGTGAACCAGCAGCCGTTATTGATCGGCTAAACCGACGGTATCAGCAAACTAGGAACAGTCAGCTTTATTTCACCATGGTTTATGCCATTCTTAATACAGAATCAGGACAACTTCGCTATTGTACTGCTGGTCATCCTAAGTTCCTTGTTTGGCGAGCGAGCACCGAAACTACAGAGCTGGCGGGTGAAGACAACTTTATGATTGGCGCTTTGCAGCCGATGGAGTACGTTGATAATCAAATTATTCTGAGTGAGGGGGATGTAGTATGGCTTTATTCGGATGGTTTGATAGAAGCGAGGCGAGGCGAGGCGATGTTTTCAGTACAAAGGTTGGCATCAAGTATAAAAGCTGTTTGTACTTCGCAATTAGAAGCAGAAGTGCAGGCTAGATGTGTCTTTGAACAAGTACAATCGTGGCAGAACAAAGATGAGTTTGATGATGATGCGAGTCTTTTACAAGTAAGGTGGCGTGGCTGATAGCCTAGGGATAAAGGAAAAGAATGTTCCAGAGCGAGTTTAAACGAACTTACGGTGGATCCCTTACTCGCTCTCGAAGTGCGAGCAAAGAGGTTGCTAAGTTTTTAATGGATAATCAAGTATCGTTAAGTACGGCTCAGTCATTGGAGCTTTGTGTTGTTGAGCTTATGAACAATGCTTACATCCATTCTTACAGCGAAATTGAAGGCAAGCCGATAGACGTGGAATGTAGGATTAGATGCGACCAAATGTCAGATTTCATTGAACTTAGGGTTTCTGACTACGGAGCGTCAATCAATGAAATGACATTCAACCAACATAAAAATAAACAGATTGAGGCTCCTAACTTAATGGATGATGATAGTTGGTCTGCTTCAGGTCGTGGACTGATGTTAGTCGCTCAATTATCTGACCAGTTCAAGTTAGAAAAAGAGATTGGAAAAAACACGTTTGTTTTAGTGAAGAGGAACGGCGAAAAACTAACAACCAAGCAAGATCTATTCACCCCACCTGGTCCCTAGCGTCAATCTGACGGTTACGTTGTATGTTATTGTTATTTTGTATTTGTGGTTGGTGCAGGTGACAATAATGCTTCCAACTCTTCTGGTGTCAGTATATCACTGATGTTTAGCATATTGCTCTCATCATCTAACGCCATCTTTGTACGACTAAGCAAGTACCTCTTTTGAGTTGGCGTTAAGTCTTTGAGAGACTCAATCAGCTCCTTGAAATTGCTATTGTTCATTGCCATATTTCCCCCAGTTAAGCCTTAATTTGTTTTATTGCATATTCTTCAAGTAAGCAAAGATTTGTTGATTAATGGCAGCTAGCTCTTTAGTAACTATAGCTATATCTGAGCTATCTGGCTCGTTATCGTTTCTTGTTTCTGCTTCTATTTTTGTGAAAACAATGACAGCGGTTTCTTCACCAAAGCTTTCTAGAATGCCCTTTAGACTGTGAGCCAATAAGTAGAGTTCCGGCCAACATTTGTTTGCGTACAACTCATTGATACGCTGTATGTCATTGGCGTGGTCTTCTAAGTATGTGGAAAAAACGGTGACGATAAGATCTACGTCGTTCTCCATGTATTTATTGAGAACATCAAAATTAATCATGTTTACCTCTGACTAACCGCGAGGTAGAAAAATGTATCGGATAGGAACGTTGAAGTGGGGGGAGTTGAGCGCTGAACAGTGTGCTTATCACTTGAGCTAGACTCATAAAAACAAAGTTATTGTTCGGTACACTTTGACTTATATACAAGTGTCTATGATCTAATCTTTTGTGCAAAGCATTTTGCACTCGTGTCGTGGCAACACAAGTTACGTGATAGTGGGTTCCAAATAAAATGCTGGGTTGGGAACAGTCTTGTCTACCTAGTTTAAAGTAATCATCAAACAAGTAAGCCAAGCGCTCGCCAACTTTGACTATTCCTTCAGTCAAGGTTAACTCTCCTAATTGAGTACAAATACAAGCTAGCAACCTAGTTGCATAATGGCAAGTAGCTTGACGCAAAAAAGGGGCCTTGCGCCCCTTTTGTACAATTAGCTTTGCTTGGAGTCCTGTTCTACCTGCCTCATTAACTCGTTCGCCTTCTTCATTGCACGTCTTGCGCTTGTGGTCCTTCTCTTATTGAGTAGTATGTCGGAGAAGCGCAGGTATTTATCTGCAGTTTTGAATCTCAAATCGTTAATATCTTGAAAACCGATAGGAAAGTTCTTCGAAAACTGATCAACATCTTTCACTAAGTTATCGAGGTGAGTTGTTGTTCTTGCCTTTTCTAGGCGGTAATAGAAGTTTTCAAATTCCTCTTGGAACAAAATTCGAGCAGCCTCGTCCGGAAATGGTAGAGGATCGTTAGAGTCTAGCGCGGTCTCATACAGTTTCATCTCGAGGACTGCATCTTTCATCGCGTTGCTTATTTTTAAGTTGTTTTGATGCTCTTCAACGTTTGAGAAGAAAGTATTCCCAACCTTAATTAGCGCAACAAGTGCTGCAGCATCTTTATTTTTGAGTGCTTCAGTTAGGTGTTTACCAAAAACATCGCTAGATAATGAGCTTGGTGTAAATGGGTAATCCTGATGAATTTGATTTAACTCATCTTTCAGTTCATAGATGGACTTACTGTCTTCTTCTTTACTGTATCGAGACTTTTCCAGTTGGCTATTGATTTGTCTGGCTATCGAAAGCAATGTGGAGTGCTTGCTTGATTGAATATCTAACGCCAGAACTTCAATTTTATGTGAGTCAGGGTAGTAGGCTTTTGCTTTGTTTAGTACAGACTCGATTTCATCATAATTTGGATAGTTGTTAGCATCAGAATTCAGAACCTGATCAATCTCAGATTCAAACTCACTTAGAAGGTAGCTCTTGTGCTGTCGTAGTAAGCCAGCTTTAATCACCGGGTGTAAGTTTTTCTCACTATTAATCAGTGACAAGCTTTTTTCTGGCGGTGTATCAAGCAACCATTCCTGCCCATTAATCTGATCATTTTGCTTGTTAATAGCTATTTCTAAATCAGAGATGGTTTCTTGTTGTTGTTGATAGCCAAATACGATTCCGGTAACCAATAGTACGCTTGCAGCTACACCGCTAACGATAGGCCAATATCGCATGTTCAACTTTTGTTTTAACTGCTCTGGGGTAAGGTCTTTGGGGATGATGCCAGTTGAAAAAACGCGTGCAAAGATAGGCCACTTAGATGCTGGCATATTAGCAGGTTTCGAGACCTTCATTTTCTTTTTGAGAGCTTCATTAACAGGAGTTCTTGAATAAGGATGCTTGCAACTCAATAACTCGTAAGCAATACAAAATAGCGCAAACATATCGTCGCTTAAGTTTGGCTCTTTACCCGACAACAAGTTGAGCGATGCGTAGTTTGGAGTATAACCAAGAGTCTCCACATTTTCGGATTTACGTTTAGCTGCGTATTGATCTTGCTTTAATTGATGAGTTTTAGATACACCAAAGTCGAGTAATTTAACATTACCTTCAGACGTTAAAATGACGTTAGCGGGCTTTAAATCGGCATGCACGACACCAAGTGAATGGGCGTAAGACAGCGCTTCAAGTACCTGATTTAGAATCGATAAAGTTGCGTTAAACTTCAGCCCATGCGGCCTAGATCGTTGTATTAAATTCTCTAATGTTTCCCCGTTAATATATTCCATCACTAAGAAATATATTTCGCCATCAACACCAAAATCAAAAACCCTAATAATATTAGGGTGGCTTAATCTTTGTGTTTGCTGAGCTTCACGTATCAACATGCGTGCAGTCTCTGGTTGAGATGCAAACTCTTTTTGTAAAATCTTTAATGCTACGTAAGGGGTTTCTGAACCTGAAGATTCTAATATCTTATCTTTAGCCAAATAAACATCACAAAGTCCGCCATGGCCAAGAACCGACTCGATTTCATATCGATTTTTGACAGTTGTGCCTATTAAATTCTCATTAATAACATCTTTGTCATTATTTGATGTGTTATTTTTATTGTTTGTTTTCTTATTAACTAACGGAGTGTTTTCTTTTTGAGACAGTTTTGTATTTGTTTCATTTTTATTTTGAACGGAGCCTTCATTGCTAGCAACTTTATTTGATTGGATTGCATTGTCTCGTTTTTGAGTCTTTACAATTTTAGTTTTGTCTCCGCTATCTTTATTATTTATAGAATTGTTTTTATTACTGTCTTCCATCACAAGAACTCCGTATAAATGATGGGGGAATATATACCTTTCTGCTCAATGAAAAGTCATTATGTTAGAATTTCGCGGCCAAACTAACATTCGTTTTTTTATTGATGAAAGTCTAAGTGTCAAAAATTTGAACTTGGTTGGATAATTAAAATTGTTGAACATTACGTGATTGCTTTGATAAAAAAATGATTCATTATTCCGTGCATGATTTTCAATGGCAGTTTTAAGGTTTTTATTAATCTTACTGTTAATAAGAAAGTGACTAATAATAAAATTAAAAATAATATTTAGCAGGTCTTTGGCGAGGTTTACATGAAGTTGGTTTTAACCATAACAAGTTTTCACAAATTTACTCCAGAGATTGAGAGTGAGTTTGTGTTTGAATCAAGTGATGAGCATGCCAAAGTTACATTTGGTCGGTCTGAGCAATGTGATTGGACACTGCCAGACCCTGAAAGAGTAGTATCCGGAACTCACGGAGAGCTCATCAAGTTTGGTGATAAATACTTGATAAAAGACTTATCAACTAATGGCACGTTTGTTAATAACGCTGTGACACCTGTGGGCCAAGGAAATGAGATTGCACTAAGTGACGACGATACGGTTAGTTTAGGGGATTACCAAATTTCAGTAAGTATTCAAACTAGCACTGAGGCATTCAATAATCAGGAAAATAACTTTCGTTCCAGTTCAGAACCTGAAGCATTCTCGAGTTCATCTGAAGCAGAGTTTGTAGACCTCGGCCTTAGTGCCAGTGAGCTTTTGAATGAGAGTGTTCCTTCTGACTTTCAATTAGATATTGGCTTAGTCGATGATTTTATTGATATCCCCAAACCAGAAAAACAGAGTGTAGATCCTACACCTGTACCGGAAACCCCGCGACAGCTAGAACGTCAACCAACTCCCAAATTTGATAGTAAAGGGAGCGAGCTTGCGGCGTTCATTAAAGGAGCGGGTATTGATCCAACGATGATTCCCAGCGACAACAGAGAGCAATGGTTTGAACAACTGGGGGAATCATTTTCTTTGATGTTAGTTGGTTTAATGGAAACGCTGCACAATCGAGCGGTATTTAAACAAACAAATCGACTTAGTCATACTGCGTTTCGGAAGTCAGAAAATAATCCTCTGAAGTTCTCTGCGAATTTAGAAGATGCAATTCATAACTTATATAACCGTCAAACTGCAAGTTTCCTAAAACCAAGTGCAGCCATTAAAGAAGCGTTTAGTGATATAGAAAGTCATGAACAAGCGTTAATGAAAGGTGTTGAGGGTACGGTTTCAAGTGTTATGTCGCTTGTTGAGCCTACGTCGATATACTCAGAAGCTTTAGCTAAAGACACGGTTATTAATAAGGTTATTCCAGCAAGGAAATATGCTCAAAGTTGGAAGCGGTTTGAGGATATTCATGAAAAGCTATCCGATGACATTGTCAATAAAGAATCTCCATTTTATTTAGAAGATTTCGCTAAACACTATGAGTTAGCATTAAAAAATAAAAGCTAGGAAATAGGGTGATGAAAAGAGTTTATCAGTACATTTTGTTATTAATTTCAATGGTTTTATTTGGATGCTCAGCAGCCAATTTAGTTGTTGATCCATATTCAGATTTAGAAATAACAGCAAATCACAATATTAACCCTGACTCCAATGGTAGGCCATCCCCTGTAGTCGTGTATGTTTTTGAATTAACATCAAATACCCTTTTTGAAAGTCAGGATTTTTTTTCAATTTATGAAGAAAGTGAAAAAGTCTTAGGCCCTGATTTAGTGAATAAATATGAAATATCATTAACTCCAGGTCAGAAAGAAACATATCAGGCAAGTATGTCTCCAAAGACTGAATACTTAGGCATTGTCGCAGCGTTTCGAGATATTGAAAATTCAAATTGGCGACAAGTCATTGAAGTGGATAAGACCGGTTACAACACCTATCAAATTCTGTTAGAAGATCTGTCTTTGGTCGTAAAATAACGTTTAGTTGGCTAATTATAAATGACGCAATACTCCAAGACGGCTTGGTGCGAAGGGATGTTTTTACGTCCCCAGCACTTTCAACAACATGAACGCGCAACCTCTCAAGAATTCAAAGGCTTACATCAGTTTGGTGGGGCTTATAATTGGGGGGTTTGGAAATGTCGAGTAAAAGAACATGCATTAAAAGATGGTCTGATTGAATTAGATCACTTTGAGGCAGTTTTGCCAGATATGACTCTGGTTAATACCTTAACAGCCAGCGATTCGGTTGTGCCTTTATTTATTGATAAAGACGTAGAAAATACGTTAGTAAAAATCACTCTTCCCCTTTCAAATGTCAAAGGTAAAAATGTTTCTGATGTAAGTGAGGCGATCGTTTCTCGTTATGTACTTAAAGACGTTGACGTTATAGATAATCTCACAGGGCAGGATGAAGAAACGATTCAAGTCGCAGCCCTAAACCTGGAACTGAAAGCCAGCAATGACAAATTAGCGGGTTATGTTGAGTTACCGATATTGAAAATAAAAGAGGTAACGGCAGAAGGCGAAGTAATACTAGACGATTCGTATGTTCCACCGCTTATCAATTTACTTAACGACAAAGTTATGTCGGCTTACTTGCGTAACGTTATTGCGATGACAAAGATGCGTGCCGACGTTATTGCGCAGCGATTGATTAAGGGCAAAGCCGCATCTGCATCTGCTGTTGATTTCATCATGCTACAAATGTTGAACAGGTATGAGGCGATGTTAAAGCACTTTAGTGACCTAGACAGGCTACATCCATTGGAATTAGCGACGACCCTGAAAGGTTATATTGGTGAATTAGCTACGTTTTCTGACAAAACCAAGAGGATGCCAAGCTTACTTGCATACGATCACTTAGATGTATCAAGTGTTTATAGCGAATTGAATCAAGTTCTGAGTCAATATCTGAGCGTTGTCCTTGATCAAACTGCAAGCAAACTTCCTTTGGAGCCACGACAATATGGAATTCAAGTGACGCCACTTCCAGATAAGCGTTTACTTGAATCATGCCAGTTTGTGCTTGCGGTCAAAGCTGATACGACAACAGATGAAATCAGACGTTTAGTCCCGGCGCAGCTCAAGTTTGGACCAGCGGAGCAGATTCGTGATCTGATCAACAATCAGATTAATGGCATAAACGTAGCGCCATTGAGTGTAGTACCGAGGCAGATCCCTTACCAAACGGGTTATGTCTACTTCGAAGTAGTCAAGAAAGGCCCGTTTTGGATGAGGCTGAAAGACAGTGGTGGTATTGCGCTGCATTTATCGGGGCATTTTCCGAATGCTGACCTTGAGCTGTGGAGTATTAGTCAATAGGTGTGCTCAGTATGGAACAAACGATCGTAAAACCAACACCGGGTGGAAGAGCGCCCGCACCGAAACCACAATCAGAAAAGTCAGCAGATAATACGGTAGTTATCTCAAAAAGTCCTGAATTGGTGAATAACGATTCAGTGGTTGCTTATGGGAACAACCCTTTATTGGCAGAAGCGAATGGTCTTTTATCCATTATTGGTCAAATTCGAGCGACAGCGACTCATTCTGACCCGTTGTTTCTAAAAGAGACGTTGGCACAAAAACTTAGAGATTATGAGAACCGACTACGCCACCACGACGTTGATTTGGACACTATTGATACGGCTCGTTACTGTTTGTGTTGCTCGTTAGATGAAGCGGTGCTCAATACTAATTGGGGGGGGCATTCATTTTGGAGCCATGACTCATTGCTTAGTTCTTTCTATGCCAGCAGCCAGGGTGGGGAAGCGTTCTTTAAGTACCTTGATAAGTGCATGGCGCAACCAGATACAAATTTAGATTTGCTTGAATTGATGTACGTGTGCTTATCGCTTGGGTTTCTCGGCCAATATCGTTTGGAAAAAAACGGACTGGAGTCTCACCGAAAACTGAGAAGGCAGATTATCGCTATTCTTAAGTCTTACGGAAGAGGGATACCTCAAGAGCTAAGCAATAGTATCGAACAACACATTTTGAATGGCTCTAAGGCTTCCGACAGAGCTCCTCTCTGGGTTGTGTGCTCCGTAACGGCTGCATTATTGGTTTGTATATTTATGTATTTTAGCTATGAGCTAAACAAGGCTTCCAACCGCACCTTTTCTCAATTAGTCAATTTGGTTCAACCGCAACAGCTTAACCAAGATACAACGTCAGAATCAAAATCAGCGCCAATTTCAGAAAGGATCTCTATGTATCTGGCAACCGAGATCGGGAAGGGGCTAATTAACGTCGAGCCGTTGCAAGACAGGGTAAGAATTTCGTTAAAGTCGCAAGATCTATTTGAATCAGGTAGTGCTGATGTTGTTGCGTATATCCAACCCGTAATTTCTAAACTCGCTAGAACGTTGGAGTCGACCCAAGGCAAGATCATTGTGACAGGTCATACCGATGATAGGCCAATTTTCACGAGTAAATATCCTTCGAACTGGCATCTATCATTAGCTCGAGCTACTGCTATGTCTGAACAACTTATCTCGAATAGCGCACTAGAAGGTCGAGTCATACCAGAAGGGCTGGGTGATGCAAGACCATTGGTTGAAAACAATAGTGACGAAAACCGAGCTATTAACCGTCGAATTGAAATCGACCTCCTTGTCGCGAATTAATAACAGGTAGATAGAGATGCGTATTAAAGAAATTGGCAGAATATTTACTCAAAGGTGGTTTCTCGGTCTTATCGGTGTCGCTGCTTGTTCAATTTTTATTTGGGTTGTTGGTCCACTTATCACGATAGCGGGATATGAGCCACTAAAGAGCGACTTCCAACGACTCGTCACGATTTTGGTGCTGGTGTTTGTCTGGGCTTTATTCAACGTGACTAAGCAGCACAAGCAAAAAGTTAAAGAAGACGAAAGTATTCAAACGTTACTTGAGGTTGATAGTCAATCAGATAAAGAAGCGGCGAGTGAAATTGACTTAATGCGCGAGCGTATTGAGCAAGCTGTCAAAGTAGTAACGAAAACACATAAAGGAAAGCGAAGCTTATATGACTTGCCTTGGTATGTGTTGATCGGCCCTCCAGGGACAGGGAAAACAACAGTGTTAAAGCAGTCAGGGCTAGAGTTTCCGTTAGCGGATAGCCTTGGTTCTGACTCTATTGCTGGTGTCGGTGGAACTCGTCATTGTGATTGGTGGTTTGCAAATAAAGCCGTTCTGATTGATACGGCCGGTCGATACACGACACAAGACAGTCAAGAAAAAGTCGACTCTAAAGCATGGCACGGCTTCTTAGGGTTGTTGAAAAAATATAGAACGCAAAGGCCAATTAATGGTGCAATTGTCACGATCAGTTTAGCCAGTGTGATGTCGCAGACAAGAACCGAGCGAAGCCTTCATGCTCGAGCTATCAAGTCGCGCCTTCAAGAACTGAAGAATCAGTTAGGGATGCAATTTCCTATTTACGTACTACTGACCAAAATGGATTTAGTTGCGGGTTTCAATGAGTTCTTCTCTGATCTAAGTAAGGAAGAGCGTGAGGAATTGTTCGGTTTCATGTTTCCGCGTGAAGTGGCTGATGAAAGAGGGGTTATTTCTTTATTCAATAAAGAATTTCATGGCATGTTGGAGCGCCTTGATGCGCGAATGCTGAGAATCCTTGAAACTGAAGATGATTTAGAGAAGCGAGCACTTATTTTTGAGTTTCCTAAACAGCTAAGGGTATTGCAAGCTAACCTTGATGAATTTTTAGCGGAAATATTTGCACAAAATAGTTTTGAAGAGCCAGCCTTGATTCGTGGTGTGTTTATGTTGAGCTCGGTCCAAGAAGGCTTACCAGTCGATAAGTTAATGAATGAATCGACCAATGGACTTGGACTAAATCGCCTCGCTCTAGCAAAGAGCCCAACAGGGTCTCATAGTTATTTCGTGAAGAACTTGTTTGATAAGGTTATTTTCAAGGAACAACTGTTAGGAACGGTTAATCGTCACTATCAAAAGCAGTCAGGATGGATGCGCCGAGGTGTTTACATTGGCTGTGCTTCTCTACTGCTAGGTGCGTCTGCACTTTGGCTTATGAGCTACAAGTGGAATTCTCAGTTGATTGTCGATACCAATGAGCAAGCCGGCCATATTGAAGCAATGATTGGTGCTGAGAGCCTAGATTTTGAGGCGGATATTATCTCAGCCGTAGAGACATTAGACCGATTGATGACGCTTCCTCTAGGAAAGCAAAGCAACTACGGCGATGCTGATTCCGTAAAAAGGTTTGGTCTCTATCAAGGAGATAAAGTCTCACAGGCGGCAAACAATGCATATTCTGATGCGTTGACCCAATATTACGCTCCCTTGCTTCTTGATAGCTTGGTGACGGAAATGGAAAGTAATCAACAGCATCGAGAGTATTTGTATGAAACGTTGAAAACTTATTTGATGTTGTTTAATCCAGACAAATACCAACAAGATGAAGTGTTGGCTTGGTTTAACTTCTATTTTGAACGTCAATATCCGGGTGAACTAAATATAGACTTAAGAAAAGGTCTGTTACAGCACACTCAAAATTTATTAGAGAATAATGGACAAGGCTTTTCTTATAATACTGCTGCCGTGACTAATGCTCGCGAGGTTTTGACACAAATGTCTCTACCAGAACGTGCTTATCAGCGAATGAAGATACAATTTTCGAAGAGTCATGTTCCTTCATTTCGTTTGACTGATGTCTTGGGGCCTAAAGGGCTTGAGCAGTTTGAACGAGCGAGTGGAAAGCCGTTATCACAAGGCATTTCGGGCTTTTATACGTACAATGGCTTTCATAGCATTTTTCAGATTCAGATCAACCGTACAGTAAAAAGCCTAATGGAAGAGAACTGGGTTTATGGTGACGATCTTAAGGCTCATGAAATTGATCAAGATAGCGCTATTCAAGGAGTCCAATCTCGATACTATCAAGATTATGTGAATGAATGGAAAACTCTGATCGAAGATATTCAACTTAAGCAGGCTCCGAGCCTAGAGCTTGCAACAGAACAAGCTAGAGTTCTATCTGGAGTTGAAAGGCCAATCGAATCGTTGTTGAGGGCAATCCAAAAAGAAGTTGGTTTGTCGAAAGTATCATTGTCAGAAAATCAGAAGGCCACTTCTGAAGTCGCAGGTAAGGTTGCCAAAGTTAAATTTTCGAATACGGCAGATAGACTAGACATGTACTTGCCTGAAGAAAATGGTTTCAATGTTGCACTGCCAGGTAAAGAAGTCGAATCTCATTTTTCTGAGATCTTACGTCTCGGCGAACAAGACTTTGATGATATTCAACAAGCTATGGTTAACTTGCGCTCGTATTTAAGCGATTTATCAAGCTCAGGTAATAATCAGAAAATTGCTTACAAAAGTATTTTAGATGGGACCGTTACACAAGATGTGGCTGCTTCCTTTGCTCGCGCTAAAGAACTTTTGCCTAGGCCATTTAATCAATGGCTAGGTGAACTTTCTCAAGAGTCAGTTAAGTTTGCGGAGAGCGGGTCGAAAGATCATCTAAATCAGCTTTGGGTTACGCAAGTGGTGCGCCCTTATCAGCGGACTATTGCGGGTAGATACCCATTCGAGCCAAATGCGAGCAGAGAAGTAAGGCTGAAGGACTTCAAACGTTTCTTTGGTTATGGAGGTACGCTTGACTCATTCTTCCAAGAGTATCTTGAACCGTTTGTCGATACGTCGAAAAGTCGTTGGCGATTAGAAAAGGAAATTGGAGTTCGTCCAGAAACGCTGATGGTCTTTCAAAGAGCGAAGCGTATCAGGCAGTCTTTCTTTGAATCTGATAATTCATTGCGCGTAGAGTTCGGTATGAAACCAGTGTATCTGGATCAGCACATTACTCGGTTTGTTCTAGAGTTAGGTAAGCAAGATTTGGTTTATAAGCATGGACCAGCACGAGCTAAATCCTTGAGCTGGCCTGCGGGTCAAGACCAGACTCGAATAGTGTTCACACCACCAGAATCTAAACGTGAGATTGCCCATACTTATGAAGGTGAGTGGGGCATATTCAAACTGTTAGATCAATCACTTAAAGCAAGACCAGAATCGCGTAAAGACAACATAGTTATGATTGATTTAAAGGGAAATAAGGTGCAACTAGAGCTTATTCCGTCTAGTGCCATTAATCCGTTTTGGTCAAATGAAATGGAGAGGTTCAGATGTCCACGAACCTTGTAACATCAGCCTGGGGTTATATCGGTAAAATGCCTGCAAAAGGAGACTTTGTGAAAGATGGCTTATCACAAGATTTTTCAGAGCGCTGGCATGACTGGCAGCAGGCTGTTATTGCAGTCAGCAGAGAACAATTGGGTGAAAGTTGGAATGAACACTTTTTAACCGCGCCTGTGTGGCACTTTGCTCTGGATGTTAGTTACTTAGAAGACTCGACATACATTGGTAGCATGATTCCTAGTGTAGATGCATGCGGTAGATACTTTTTCTTTACTATAGCTCGTGCCGTAAAAGGTGAAGCTGCGCAATATTGGGGGGACAAAGCTTGGACCGAGGACAGTGCATCTCTTGCCCTAGCAGTACTTGAGGACGACTTTGTATTTGATGTTTGGCATAAGAGCATGCAAGAAAAAAACGATTTAGTGGCGAATGTAAAAAGTGAAGTGCGGCCTCTTAAGTTTCTTTATCAAAGCCAAATATCTACGATTTTTCATGATCAAGGTGGAGCAGATCAAAGCGCACTTTTGAATTACCTCATTAAAGAAAAATTGAGTAAGCCATGCTTTTGGTGGACTGAAGGCTCGACTCTAGTTGAACCATGTATGTTTATGACCAGCGGTTTCCCTTCTATTGGTCAATTTTCTGCCATGCTTGATGGCGGTTGGAAAAAGTGGAATTGGTAGGATAGAAGAATGAATTGGAACTATTTTACCTTTGCTAAATCGCACGCAGGAAAAGTACGCCCTTATAACGAGGATGCTCTTTTAGATATGACAGAGCAGCATATTTGGGTTGTAGCCGATGGAATGGGTGGGCATAGTGCTGGCGACATAGCAAGCCAGATGCTAGTGGATAGAATCGCGCGCCATATGCAGGATGTCCCAAATACCAATATCGATGATATCCGGAGTGTGGTTCAAGCCGCGAATTTAGAAATTTATCAATACGCACAAAATCACTTAGACGGTAAAACGATGGGAACAACTCTCGTTTTGTTGTTTATCCAGGACGGGTATTACCACTGTCTTTGGGTCGGTGATAGCCGAATTTACCAGCTTAGAAATGGTCATTTTTCTCAAAAAACACGCGATCATAGTCAAGTTATGGATTTAGTCGATCAAGGGTTATTGGCATTTGAAGATGCTGAGTCACATCCTCTCGCAAATGTTATTACCAGAGCTGTTGGGGTAGATGAGAGTATCACTATTGATCAAGTTTCAGGGCAGTTGGCTGATGGAGATCAATTTCTTCTGTGTAGTGATGGGCTTTCTAAAGAATTAACGAGTGATGAAATTCACCGGACATTGTATGCGGACTCAGTAAATCAAGCAGGATTAGCACTCATGCATTCGGCGTTAGTGAGAGGTGCAAGTGATAACGTTACTTGTGCGTTAGTCAAAGTTCGCCAAGCGCAGACGGAATTTGAAGCAGTAACGAGAGAAGACGCGACGATCCCCGTTTTTCTTAGAGGGAGGTCTTATGAATAGTGAGATGTTCGATTGGTATGAACAAGCGTTGACTCCTATATCTCAAGAGAATCCCACAGGTGTTGACCCTAGAGAAGATGTATCGCCACAGTCTGCTTATTACCGATTAAAAGATCAGCGTATGGCTGCGCGAAATGCAGAGCGCAATGCACTTATAGAAGAAGAAAGTATTTATACCCACAGTAACTTATGGCGGGTATTTATAGAAGAAGTACCAGAGATACTTACGAATCAATCTAAAGATTTAGAGTTTGTGGCTTGGCTTATAGAGGCTCTAACTCGATTGCATGGTTTTCGTGGTATGGGCGTTGGGTACAAACTCGCAACCGAGTTCATCGAGAAGTTTTGGGATGATCTCTATCCAATGCCTGATGAGGATGGTATTGAAACAAGAATATCGGCGATTACTGGCCTCAATGGTATCGATAGCGAAGGAACACTTATTTTCCCTATTGCTTGTATCCCGCTTACTGACGTAGGCGTTGAGCAAGCGTATGCCTACTGGGAATATCAGCAAGCTATTGAGTTGGAGCGTTTAGATGAAGATAAGCGCCGAAATCGAGTCGATCTTGGCGCTACAGAGCTATCTGATATTACAACTACAGTTAAATCTACCTCTGATGCCTTTTATCGTGAGCTAATCGCTGATCTGGAGTTCGCCACAGAGTCATTTAATGAATTCAGTCAGCGATTAGATGAAGCGGTAGGTGATGTCACTCCTAGCTCTTATATATCAAAAAGGCTTGAATCAATACACTCGGCATTAAAGCATCTCCTTGGAGAGCGTTTTAATCAACCACAAGCTGTGTTTGAAGAACTGGAGGAGGTGGATGAATCTTCTTCTTCGGAACAACAAGTGAGTTCACAAAGTTCTGATGCACTATTAGCGACAAACATGAAATCACGAGAGCAGGCGATTAGACAATTGCAGCAAGTGGCTGATTTCTTCAGAGAGAGTGAGCCTCACTCACCAGTTTCTTACTCCATCGAACAGATCATTCGTTGGTGTGGAATGCCTCTGCCGGAGTTACTGGCGGAACTTATCTCCGACGGAGATGCAAAGAAAAGCTACTTCCGTTTGGTTGGCATAGCAGAACAAAATGAAAATTAATAAAGGGAGAATGGTATGACGAGTATCCACTCGAAACTGTCACGAGTACGGAAGCCTCGTGTCCACATTACCTATGATGTTGAAACTGAAGGTACAACTCTTAAGAAAGAGCTACCTTTTGTTGTAGGTGTAATGGGTGACTTCGCTGGTCAAAACACTGAAGCGTTGAAGCCATTGAAAGACCGCCGTTTTATTCAGATCGATCGAGACAACTTCGATGATGTGCTCAAAAAGATGAACCCATCGGTTAAGTTCAAAGTTGCGAACAAGCTTGCGAACGACGATTCACAGTTTGAGGTGGATTTGAACTTTAAATCAATGCAAGACTTTGAGCCCGCTGCGATCGTAAATCAAGTTGATCCACTGCGCCAACTGATGGAAACGCGTAATAAACTGCGTGATTTGATGACAAAAGTTGACCGTTCTGAAGAGCTTGAAAACATCTTAGAGGATGTTTTGAACAACACAGACAATCTGGCAAAACTTGCGGGCGAGTTAGATCTTGGCAAGCAAGCGAAGTCAGACAGTACTGAAGGAGCGGAATAATGACGACTGAAGCTGAAAAGCAGTTAGATCCAACTGTTAATGAACAAACAACTTCATTTTTAGATCAAGCTATTGGTGCAACTAAGCAGACAGAAGCCTCTCGTGCTGAAGAGCTAATTAAAACGCTCACTGAAGAAGCAATGAAAGGGACGGTTACTTGGAACAAAAACCTAACGGTAACTTTTCGTGAAGCGATTAATTTACTTGATAAACAGATTTCTGATCAGTTGTCTGAAGTAATGCATCATCCTGAATTACAGAAACTTGAAGGTTCTTGGCGTGGTTTAAATTATCTAGTGATGAACTCAGAGACGAGCTCTACTCTGAAAATTCGCATGATGAGTATGACCAAGAAAGAGTTACATAAAGACTTGAGTAAAGCGGTTGAATTTGACCAAAGCCAGATCTTTAAGAAAGTTTACGAGTCTGAGTTTGGCAGTGCAGGTGGTGAACCTTATGGTGCATTAATTGGTGACTATGAGTTTACCAACCACCCAGAGGATATTGAGTCGCTGCGCCTAATGTCAAATGTAGCCGCTTCAGGCTTCTCCCCATTCTTGTCCGCGGCCTCACCAGCACTATTTGGCTTTGATGAGTGGACTGAACTGTCAAAACCACGCGATCTAGACAAGGTCTTTGAGTCGCTAGAATACGCTCAATGGCGTTCGTTCCGTGAGAGTGCTGATTCACGTTTTGTTAGCCTGACTATGCCGAAAGTTCTGGCTCGTTTGCCATACGGACAAGCCACTGCTCCAGTTGAGGAATTTGGATTTGAAGAGTTCGAAGTAGATCCAGTGTCAGGTATTGCTGTCAATGCTGAGCATAATGACTACTGTTGGATGAACTCTTCGTATGTTCTTGGTGTTAAGTTAACAGACGCCTTCTCAAAATATGGATTCTGTACAGCTATCCGTGGTGCAGAAGGTGGTGGTCGAGTGGATAATTTGCCAACACATTTCTTCATGAGTGATGATGGCGATCCTGATATGAAGTGTCCAACAGAGATTGGTATTACCGACCGACGTGAGGCAGAGCTGGGTAAACTTGGTTTCTTACCGCTTTGTCACTACAAAAACACCAACTATGCGGTGTTCTTCGGTGCGCAAACCTGTCAAAAACCGGCGAACCACGAATCTCCAGAAGCAACGGCTAATGCGGCGATTTCAGCACGTCTACCTTACATGATGGCGACATCTCGTTTTGCGCATTATTTGAAGGTAATGGCTCGAGATAAAATCGGTAGCTTTATGGAAGCAGAAGACGTTGAGTCTTGGTTGAACCGCTGGATTCTAGGCTATGTAAATGCTTCAGAGGGTGGTGGTCAAGAGATCCGAGCGAAATACCCTCTAGCAGATGCTCGTGTCCAGGTTAAGGAAATCCCTGGCGCACCAGGTTCTTACAATGCTGTAGCATGGCTTAAGCCTTGGCTGCAAATGGAAGAATTGACGACATCTTTGCGACTTGTTGCAAAGATCCCTCAGTCGGGTGGATAAGAAATGAATTGGCTGGTCGTAGGGCCAGCCATACCAAATCGTTATGTTCTAGATGGAAATAGCAGTGTCACTTAACTTTCGCGATCCCAGCAAGCTAAAGCATGAATTCAGCACAGGAGGCTATGCTGAGCTTGATAGCCCGTGGTTGACTCGATTCAATGAATCTTCTGATCTTTTAGAGTCAGCTCGAATTTGGCTAGAAGGTACGCGTTCAAGAGATTTGGACAGTTTTCGTCATAGTGTGATGAACACGATAAACCGAATTGATGAGCTATTAGAATCTCAATTAAACGAAATAATACATCATCCTGAGTTTCAACAACTCGAAAGAGGTTGGATCGGCGTGAGGTATTTATGCGAACAGGTCGACACTCGCTCATCAGACTCCGTCAAAGTCAAGGTGTTGGCGGCAACATGGAATGAAGTCAGTAAAGATGCACTAAAAGCCATCGAGTTTGACCAATCAGCACTATTTAAGCTGCTCTATCAAAATGAATATGGCATGGCCGGGGGAGAACCCTTTGGCGTGGTAGTTGGCGATTATCAACTTCGTTGTGATGCGAGTAAAAATTATTTTGATAGAGATCTGTCTGTGCTCAGCAAGATCTCTCAGTCTGCAGCGGCAGCATTCAGCCCGTTCATTATGTCAGCATCGCCGGAGATGTTTGGTGTTGACAGTTTTTCACAGCTTTCTGCGATAAGAGATATTGCGGCCCAATTTGAACAGGCAGATTACGCAAAATGGCGCAGTTTGAGAGACAACGATGATACCAAATTTATTGGCCTGACTGCGCCGAATGTTTTATTCCGTCAGCCATATAAAAGTGATGGTTCACGCAACGATCAGTTCGACTTTCAAGAGCATGTCTACGACTCTAATCGCGATTTGCTATGGGGGAGTAGCGCGTATTGTTTTGCGGCCGTATCAATTAGAGCGTTTCAGGAGCATGGGTGGTTTACGCACATGCGAGGCATTAAGCAAGGGGATTATAGTCAGGGTATTATCGTTGCTCCTACTAGGAACAAAATGCGTGTTAATGGCAAGAATGACCGTGAAAGATGTCCTTTAAACTTAAAGATCTCTGAGAGAAAAGAACAAGAGTTGTCTGAATGCGGTTTCATTTCTATTTCTCCTGTACCTGAAACCGATATGGTAGGGATGACCTCGAATGTATCTCTCTACAAGCCTAAGCAATATGCAGAAAAACACATTTCAACGAATGCAAAGCTCACGTCGATGTTGCAATACACGTTGTGTGTGTCGCGAGTCGCACATTATCTCAAGGTTATGGGGCGTGACAAGATTGGTGGATATCAAGATGCAGAAAGCCTTGAGCGAGACTTTCAACGATGGTTGCATCAGTACACTACCGCGTCGGATGAAGCATCTGATGAACTTAGGGCGAAGTACCCCTTAAATGAAGCGAAAATTACGGTTCGAGAGAAAAGAGAAACTCCAGGACACTATTACTCTGTTATCCATTTGCGACCGCACTTCCAGCTCGATCAAATGGTATCTAGCATTAAATTAATTACTGAATTATCACCAGAGCACTTGGTGTAAGGAAATAACAATGACCCAATGGAAAAATGCTTTGTCCCAAGGCCAATTGCAACAAGCTCTAGAGCTATTAATTGATGAAATTAAAGCGGCGCCTAAAGATGCAAGCTTGAGAAGCTCGTTCATTGAGCTGCTTTGCATTGATGGAGACTTCGAGCGTGCGGATGAGCAACTTATGCAATCGATCAAATTGTTTCCTGAGTATCTACCTGGTGCAAGTCAGTTGCGACATTTAGTGAAAGCGGCCCAGGCTAGAAAAGATTTTATCGACGGTGCGGCTAGTGCCAAGGTATTAGGTGACGAGGAATTCACTAAAGAGCTTGTTCGCTTTAACCTCGCTCTCAAAAATCAAGACTATGCAGAAGCGTCACACCTAGCGCATAGCATTGAAGAGCATCGTACTATTAAAGGCTTTAACATAAACGGTACAAACTATGAAGATGCTAGGGATATTGATGATCGTTTAGGTGGTTACATTGAACTGTTTTCCACCGCGGGTAACTATTTTCTTGTTCCAATTTCTAGCATTCAAGCGCTAGAAATAAAAGCACCTACCTCTTTATTAGAAAGTATTTGGCGACCTGTAGAGTTTGATATTGACGGACTTGGCGAAGGAGAAGGCCATATGCCATTGACCTATGTTGACTCAGAAACTGACGCACAAAAGCTAGGTCGAGAAACAGATTGGAAACAGCTTGGTGAGCAAGAATCCTTCGTGGGTTTAGGCCAAAAATGTTGGCTAGTTGGTGATTCAGCCCTCCCAATCTGTGACTTGATTACATTGTTAGAGTCGAAACAAATAGCGTAACAATAACATGTCTTTAACCGTTTCTCTGCTCGACAAATTGATGGATAGTGATCCTTCAACTAGAGATGAAAAAGACTTCCCTACGAGCCAACAACAGATGTTGAACAGCTTGCTTAGAGATCTGGAGTCTATGTTAAATAGTCGTATCGGATGGAAAAACATTCCTGATGACCTTTTAGAGGTTCGCTATTCAATATTGAATTATGGTCTGCCAGATTTTTCCTCGATGCCTTATAGCAGCCAAGAGGGGCAGAATCAGCTTTGTGACATTGTTCATGATGCAATTAAAGAGTTCGAGCCTAGGTTAAGGAATCCTTATGTCCAGATTTCGGACGAGAAAAACGCTATTGATAGGGTGTTGAGGTTACAAATTAGCGCCACTTGCTTAATCGATAACAGCATTCATGAAGTGCGATTCAATTCTGAAGTAGAGCCGGTAAATTTAGGTATGAAACTGAGTAGAGCGAAATGAGTGAAGAGTTTCTCAAATACTATAATCGCGAGTTAGCTTATTTACGTCACAAAGGACAAGAGTTTGGGGAGCAGTATCCTAAGATCGCTGCGAGACTCCGTATCAGTGAGGAGCAGGTTGACGATCCACATGTAGAAAGATTGCTAGAAGGCTGTGCATTTCTAACGGCAAGGATTAGACAAAGTTTAGACAATAGTTATCCTCAGTTCACTGAATCTTTGATGGGGCAGTTATATCCGGATTTTCACGCACCAATTCCATCAATGTCCGTCATTAAGATGAACTGCTCTAGCTCCACTTCCTCTTTTTTTGACGTAGAAGAAGGTGAGCGAGTCGTTATCGGTGCTCCTGGATACCACGAATGCGAGTTTAGAACCTGTTATCCGGTCAGAATGTACCCTGTTGATGTGACCTCTGGCGCTTTCAAAAACGCACCGCTTAAATCGGTGGGCTCCCAATGGGAAAGCCATGCTCATTCAGTTCTGAAAATCCAGCTCACCGCCCAAGATGAAGAGACATCTCTGAGTGAAATGGGATTAGAACGGTTGCGCTTTTATTTAAACGGGCAATCTCAGTTGACGTTTAAACTTTACCAAATGCTATTTCAAAATCTAATTGGTTTATCTGTCGTTGCGGGTGGCAAAGAAGTCCGTTCTTTAACGAAAAGGCATCTTATTGAAGTGGGATTTTCAGAAGATGAGAAGGTTGTTCCATACAGTAAGAGAAGCTTTTCGGGAGCAAGATTACTTGTTGAGTATCTGCACTTTCCTGAGAAGTTCATGTTCTTTGATATCACTGAACTCGGATTATCAGAACTAGCTCTTGGAGAGCAAGTTGAGCTGTATTTTTACTTTGATACCAATGATGATTGGCTTCCTAAGCAAGTGGATGAAGAGAGCTTGATGGTTGGTTGTGTGCCAGTCGTAAACTTATTTAAAAGTGTTATGGAGCCAAAGCGTATTCTACCAACCGAGTACGATTACCACTTATCACCGCAATACCAGGAAGCCGAGAGTAACGAGGTTGTCTCTATTTCTGACGTAACATTGAGAAACTGGAACAAAACGTATCACAACCTGCCATGTTATCACGCTGGTGAGCACACGCATTATATGAACGCCAGTGAAATTTATTGGTTGATGAGACGTGAGGATAAAAACTGGGCTGGTGGATACGATGAGCCGGGTAGGGAAACGTACATTTCTTTTGTTGATAAAAGGCATCAATTGTTCAGTCCAGAGAGCCGAGAAAACTGGTTAATGTACGTTGAAGCTGAGTGCTGCAATCGTAATTTAGCGCAGAAGCTTCCATTTGGAGGCGGTCTTCCAAAAGTCTCTTTGCCGGAAGTAAATGACAACTTCGAGTCAGTTCGTTGTTTAGTTTCTATATCAGAAACCCTCCGGCCAGAAATGGATGAAAGTACACGATGGCAGCTAACTAAGCTTCTAACTTTAAACCACTTTACCGAAGAAGATGGATTAACAACTTTGAAGCAAACTCTGAATCTCTATGCATTTTCTGGGACCGCAGAAACGAAAGCGGTAATTGATGCTTTAGCGAAGTTAGAGTTCGAGCCGACTACAGGCAGAGTAAGTCAGAAAGGTAAAGTTGGTTTTGCGCACGGTATAAAAATCATTTTGACGGTTTCTGATCAAATTTTACCTAAAGAGCAAATCTTCCTCCTAGGTAGTGTTTTATCCGTTTACTTTGCACAATATGCTGAAATTAACATTTTTACGCAGCTAGAAATAAGACTTAAGTCAACGGGAAAACCCTTCCACTTATGGCCTGCATTAACTGGCGATAAGGCGTTGCTATGATCGCGGAGCAATTTTATCGAGATCTAAAGCAACATCCGTTGTTTGAAGCAATTCACCTTATCGAACACGAGATCTTGCAAGCCGAGGCACAAATAGGGACAGATGCTCTACCTAAGCATGAAAAACTAAACCTAAAGGTCAACCCATCGTTAGGTTTTGAAAATGCGCAGCTTTGCGATCTGAAACATATTGATAGCCACAAGCTAGCACTAGAAACTAATCTGATAGGCCTAACGGGTGAGCAGGGGGTGCTTCCTCAGCACTACAGCGAGTTAGCTTTGCATCGTCAAAAAGAAGGCGATACGGCAATGGTGGACTTCTACGATATTTTTAACCATCGTTTACTGTCTCTTTACTATCGATGCTGGCAACTAAGTCAATTGACCGTTCAGTCTCGTGCTCATGCACAGGGATTACGTTCACCTTTAGAAGATTGTAAATCGGCATTAACTGGGCAGGGTAGTTCTTTGTCCCTGCACTATGGTGGTGTTTTTGCTTCACCGACGAGAAGTAAAGCTGGACTAAAAAGTGTTCTTGAATGTTTATCTGGATGCCAAGTAAAGATTCATGAGTTTCAAGGGCAGTGGCTACATCTTGCAAAAGAAGAGCAAACACGTCTTTCATCTCGAACTATGCCAGAAGGGCAGTTTGCTCAACTTGGTTCCGGAGCATCCTTAGGCTCGAAAGCTTGGAATATAAACGCAGGAACAACGATCGAGTTTCTGCCAAAGCACAGAGATCTGGTTAGTAAATTACTGCCTAACCATCCAAATGTAGAAATTATTAAACGTGCGGCTTATGAATTTATTGGTAAGCATAAGCAAGTGAAATGGCAGCTCACCACCAAACATAGTTTATTACCTCAAGTTTGTTTATCAAAAAAACATGGTCAGTTAGGTGTTGGTTCTGTACTTAAAAAACATAAACGCACAAAAGATCGAACCATAACAATTACTATTTAAAGGAAACATAATGGCTTCACTCTCACTTTCAGCGTTGGTCGAAAGATTGTCTCCTCAGGCTAAGGAAACACTTGAACAAGCAGCTGCGATGGCAAGCTCTCGAACCCATCACAGTATTGAAATGTCTCACTGGTTAATGACGATTATTCAACATCCTGCCGATATTTATTCAGAAGTTTTCGACGAATTTGATGTCGATAAAATCAAGGTTGAAACTGATCTTCAAAAGACACTTGAAAAATACAAAACGGGATGTCAATCGGTCCCAGGTCTTTCAGCTCACACAGTGACTGTGATGCAAAATGCTTTGCTATCGGCAACGATTGAGTTCAATCAGGAGCAGTTGGATTGCATTCATCTTTTATTTGCCTACTTGTCTGATGATACGTTAGTCAACATGGCTGGTTCGATTAGCCCTGAGTTAAACAAGATAGAACCATCTCGGTTATTGAACTTTAAAGAAAGTAATACGCGTCAATCAGGATCGAATGACCTAGGGAAATCAAACGCGAATTCTGCGCTGAATCAATTTACAACAGATCTTACTGAGCAGGCTAGGGAAGGTAAGATAGATCCGGTTATTGGTAGAGACAATGAAATCCGTTTAATGATCGACATCTTATTAAGACGTCGACAAAACAACCCGATTCTAACTGGTGAAGCTGGCGTTGGAAAAACAGCCGTTGTTGAAGGTTTGGCGCAAAAGATTATTGATGGCGATGTACCTCCTGCTCTACAAAATGTAGCGATTAAGTCTTTGGATCTGGCGTTATTGCAAGCTGGTGCTGGCATGAAAGGTGAGTTTGAAAACAGACTTAAAAACCTTGTGAAAGAAGTTAACGACGCACCACAACCCATTATTTTGTTTATCGATGAAGCACATGGTCTGATTGGTGGTGGGGGACAAGCAGGACAAGGTGATGCAGCGAATATTCTAAAGCCAGCGTTAGCGAGAGGTGAACTCAGAACGATCGCAGCAACAACTTGGGCAGAATATAAAAAGTATTTTGAAAAAGACGCGGCTCTTACCAGACGCTTTCAAGTAGTGAAGGTCGACGAGCCAGCGCCTGAGCTTGCGGTCGAGATGTTACGTGGTTTACTTGATGTAATGGCACAACACCATGACGTCCACATCACTAGCCAGGCTCTCAATGCTGCCGTTCAACTCTCAGCTCGATACATTAATGGCCGACAACTGCCAGATAAGGCTGTGTCTGTTTTAGACACAGCCTGCTCGCGAGTCGCGTTAAGTCAATCGTCTACACCGGGAGGTCTAGATGCGAAAAGGAATAAACTAAAAGCTAAGCAAGCTGAGTATGAGCACCTAAGCCAAGAAAGTCAGCTAGGTGCACCTCTTGATATGCAGTTGCAAGATGTCAGAAAAGAGATTGATGTTCTATCTAGTGAAATAGTTGAACTAGAGATGCTGTGGGAGAAAGAAAAAGAGTGGGTAAGTGAAGCTAAGTCACTTAGAGCTCAAATAATCAAGGAGGGTTCTGAGACTGCTAGGGACAAGTTACAAGAGCTCGAAAGTAGCCTCTCCGCTAACTCGCAGCCATTAGTATTTTCGCATGTCAATGAAGCGCTTGTTGCAGAAGTAATTTCAGATTGGACCGGGATACCACTGGGCAAACTTCAGGATGATGAAATCCAAGCTGTACTGAGTTTGAAAGAGAGTTTGTGTAAACGAGTTGTCGGACAGGATCACGCTTTGGAAGTCATGTCTGAAGTGATAAAAACTGCCAGTGCACAGCTCACGGATGAGACACGACCAAATGGTGTATTTCTTCTCACGGGACCAAGTGGAGTGGGTAAAACTGAATCTGCTTTAGCTATTGCAGAGAAAGTGTACGGCAGTGAAGAGAATGTCACAACTATCAATATGTCCGAGTTTAAAGAAGAGCACAAAGTTTCCTTATTATTAGGCTCGCCTCCTGGTTATGTTGGGTATGGCGAAGGTGGTGTACTTACTGAAGCCGTCAGACGCAAACCTTATAGTGTGATTCTCTTGGATGAAATGGAAAAAGCACACCCTGGAGTTCAAGATATTTTTTATCAGGTATTCGATAAAGGCTCAATTAAAGATGGTGAAGGTCGCGATATAGATTTTAAAAACACTATTATTATTATGACCGCGAATACAGGGACCGAAACGACGATGTCTTTGTATTCTGATCCTGATTTATCTCCAGAACCTTCAGCACTAAAAGATGCTTTGCGTGACGATTTGTTGGTTGACTTTAAACCTGCATTTTTAGGACGTGTTAATGTATTACCTTATTTGCCTCTATCAAGAGAAGTATTGATAGAAATAACAAAATTAAAATTAGCCAAAGTTACGAATCGCATTCGTAAAAATTACGGCGCTGACCTATTTTTTGATGAAGAACTAATTAATGATATTGTAGACAATAGTAATGAGTCGGGGAGCGGTGCACGTGTGGTACAGACAACCATAGAAAACACATTACTTCCTAAGATTTCTCATGAAATATTGCATGCAATTCTTAATGATAAGACGTTTGATGAAATTATTGTTAAAGGTACAACTAGTGGACTTGATGTCTCAATAGTTTAACATCCTTTACACTCTCAATAATAATTGGGAGTTGGTTCATATTAACTATTATTTTTTATAAAAAACGCTTAAATTAAGTCTTATTTAAAGATATAACAGGGCGTATTTAAAATGAAGTTTTTGATACATTAATCACTAATTATCATCAAACGTCAGATAATTAAATTACTACGATATATGTCAATTAATAATGCTATAGGAGATTAGCATGCAGTCTAATACGTATCTTAAATACGCAGATATTAAGGGTGAGGCAACTGCCGAGCAATATAAGGATTTGATTACACTACTATCTGTAGATTGGAGTGTAGGTCGTGAGATCTCATCATACACTGGTACAGCGATGGACCGTGAAGCGAGCGCTACTCGTCTATATGATTTGACTATCACTAAACTTCAAGACCGTTCTTCTCCTGACTTATTTAAAGAAGCGACAATTGGTAAAGGTAAACCTGCGGTTTTCCATATTACTAAGCAAGGTGAGAAAGTTGAAGAAATCATGAAGATCGAACTGACTGATGCGATGATTTCTAACTACTCAGTTTCTATCCAGGATGATCGTCCAGTTGAAACCATCACTATTTCTTACACTGAAATGATGATGACAGTGACTCCTACTGACGATAAAAACAACACTTCTGCGCCATTGGTATACGGCTACAGCGGTGTTAAAGGTCAACAAATGTAATTTTTATGCGGGGGAATATTCCCCCGCATTTTTTGAAAGAAGTATTTAATGAAAAGAGCAACTCAAGATAACAATTTCATCCGAATTTCCTCTCCATTCGGAAAAGATGCCATCATACTAAACTCATTTGAGTATAGAGAAGAGATCTCAGAACTTTTTTCATTGCGTGCTAAAGCTTACTTTAATGATCAACGAAGTGAGTTAAACGAAATAATTGGTAAAGAAGTAACAATTACCCTTGAAAATAGTGAGGATGTTTCTTCAAAACCTCGTTATATACATGGTTATGTATCTGCTGCAAGATTAGAAGGGCAACGAGTTTCTAATACTCATAATGGTGAGAATTATAAAAATATAGAGTTATTAATAGAGCCTAAATTACGTTTCGCCGATTATAGAAAAAATTGCAGAATATTTCAGCATAAAGATATAAAAGAAATTATCTCCGAAGTACTCTCGGAGCATAGTGTCGCCTTTAGTTTTGAGTTAACTAAGTCGTACCCTAAATACACATACAAAGTGCAATATGAAGAGTCAGACCTTGAATTTGTCCGACGCTTATTGTCAGAAGAAGGGCTATCGTTCTGTTTCACACACACTAAGTCTGTCCACACGCTTAAGATTTTTGATGACATCAGTTTCTATAAGCCGGGTACAGAGTTTTTAGTCGATTTTGATACAGGTACGGCTAAGTCTAGCCATATTTCTTCTTGGCATGAAACCCAAGTTTTGACGACTAAAGCAAGCCAAAAGTCTGGCTATAACATGCTTAAGCCTTCGTCTAATCCTAAAAATACTGCCAAGGGTGAAAGTGATTTTTTTACCGTGCCTGAAAGCGAGTATTTTGAATACATGGGTGAAACGGAAAGTGATGATCAATACGCACTTAGAAACACGCACGCTATAGAAGCACTACAGCAAAACGCATATCTGTGTCGTGGCGAGGCAACGTGTCGAACGTTCAGTGTGGGAAAGTGCTTTAAGTTTAAAAAGCATGAAGATAAGTCTCGAGTCGGCAAAGAATACGTACTGTCCGCCGTTTTTTTATCTGCGGCTGTTTATAATCAGACTGGTCAAGGTGGCACTGCTGCGCAAGGTGTTAAAGTATCATTTAGTTGTGTTGACTCAAAAACAATCCTTCGCCCTTCTGTGAACTATCCGAAACCTCAGATGAAAGGTTTGCAAACCGCAGTGGTAACGGGAAACAAAGATGGCGAAATTTACATAGACAAACACGGTCGTATTAAAGTTCAGTTTCACTGGGATCGTGCTGGCAAATACGATGTAAACAGTTCATGTTGGATTCGTGTTGCGCAAAATATCGCGGGTAACGGATGGGGCTCGGTGTTTCATCCTAGAGTAGGACATGAGGTCATCGTCGAGTTTGTCAATGGCGATCCTGACCAGCCAATTGTTACGGGGTCACTGTACAATGGTAGTCAACTCCCTCCCTACACGTTACCAGAGCAAAGCTCTCAAAGTGGTTATAAATCGCGTTCTGTACAAAAAGGCACATCTAATTTTAATGAGTTGCGCTTTGATGACAAACCCGGTGAAGAACACATCTATCTTCATGCCGAAAAACTTTTCCAAATGCTAGTTGAAGACTGTGTTGATATTGCCGTTGAAAACAGTAAAACCGAAAAAGTGACGAATGATGTCAATCAAGAGGTTGGCAAGAATGCGACCTTGAAAGTAGGTAAAAACTTTTCTAATGAAACGGGTGAAGTGTTGTCTTTTAATGCAGGAAAGAGTATCGAGATCAAAGTCGGTGGCGCTTCGATTCAGATGTCTAGTTCCGGAGAAATCAACATCAAAGGCAATAAAATATCTATTAACGGCTCTGCTATCGCTCTTAAAGCTGGGCAAATTTCATTGAACTAAGGTGATTTAAAGTGGGTAAACCAGCCGCAATATTGGGCAGCTTTCATCTTTGTCCTAAAAAAACAGGAAAAATTCCTCATGTAGGTGGCCCGGTCGTAGTTGGCTCGCCAAACGTGACAATTGGCGGCATTCCAGCGGCTAGGCAGGGAGATAAGCTTATCTGTATAGGTCCTCCGGATAGCATCTCAGCAGGCTCTTCTAGCGTTACAATCAACGGTAAGCCAGCGGCAAGGGTCGGGGATTCAACGTCTCATGGTGGTAAAATTCTGTCTGGCATGCCTACGGTTTTAATCGGAGGCTAGATGCCACTCGCATTTCAAACTCATCTTCTTGCCATTAATGGCAGGCCATACACTGTTCGTGATATAGCTAACGAATGTTTTAGATTGCCCGCAGAAACACCAAGATCCTATCCTGATCAATCACTGTATGAGCAGATATTAAATCTTGTGCGCTCTAAGCGCGAGATACTGGAGCAAAGTGATATCAAAGGGAATATCTGTGTTCTTTTACCGTCTTCGGTAGATAAAAGCTTGCTTAAGGCATTGATAAACGAGTTTTCTCTTATCCTTGGTAACTCTGCCAATAGAGAAATTTATTTTTATCCTTATGGTCAAGCGGCGTTCTTGATGGCGCTAAATCGGATAAACCGTGAAGTTAACGAAACACAAGCAACTTGGATACTGGCTATAGAAATTGCTCGCGATGCAGAAGAGCATGCCAAATCTCAAAACTCGATCATTTTGACGAAGTGCTTTTTTCAACAGTCCGGCCTTGTTACTGATGATGTTCGAATTGATTTAGATACCAAACAACAAAGCATTGCTGTCGATAAAGTGTTCAAACAACTTGGAGTAGGGTGTGATCACTCACTTAGTGAGTTGCATTTATCCATTGATGGAGATGAGCCTCGATGGTTAAATGCTATGCAACTCTTGTCTCCCTGGGTGACCGATCAAACTCAGTATCAATTTATTGATGTTAAACTAGGAGGGCTGGGCGCATGCGGAGGTGTTTTAAAAGTGTTAATGATTGAGGAGCATCAAAGAAGTAGCCTCAACTCAGACTTCCACGTTTTACAAGCTGATATCGAGCCAGATGGTTATACGGTGGGAGTTCTATACAATTGGCATAACGAGTAGTTCTGGATCTAGTTTGTCCCTTCTAAACGTTGGCTTTTAATGGTTTAAATGTGACGGTTATGTTTACTCGAGACCATCACTTAATGTTGCTTAAAAGGTGTTTATACAACGTTCTTCTCGCTTTCCGGTGAAATAGTGAACCATAGAACATAAACTACATGAAAAGCTGTTCGACTCAAGATATCCTAACCCAAATTAAATAAATTGAGCTTTGGTTTGTGCCAGATTCAGCCAGTCACGTAATACTCTGATGTTTACACGGCTGAAATTCGGATTCTTGCAGGAGCAAACCTTGCTTAAAGATTTGGCGGAAAGTGAATTCGAATGAAGTTTATCCACACCTCAGATTGGCATCTTGGTCGACAATTCCACAATGTATCACTACTCGAAGATCAACAAGCAGTACTCGAACAACTGATTAACTATATTGAACACAACCCCGTCGATGCCGTTGTAGTGGCGGGAGATATTTATGACCGTTCGGTGCCACCAACGGTTGCAATAGAACTGCTAAATCGAGTCGTGAAGCGTATTTGTACTGAACTGAAAACACCGATGATATTGATATCTGGCAACCATGATGGTGCAGAACGATTAGGTTTTGGCTCAGAGCAAATGAAAAATGCAGGCCTTCATATTGTTAGTAACTTTGAAGATATGCTAACTCCCATCATCATAAAAACGGACTCTGCGGGTGAGGTAGCGTTTTATGGCATGCCTTATAACGACCCTGAACAGGTCAGATTTGCCTACAAAACCTCGGTATCAACTCATGATGAGGCACATCAACTGCTTGTAGAGCAAATAAGAGAGCATTTCATTTCAGAGCAAAGGCGTGTTCTCGTTAGCCACTGTTTTGTTGATGGTGCTATTGAGTCTGACTCTGAACGACCACTATCTATTGGTGGCTCTGATCGCGTAAGTCATGAGCATTTCTTAGATTTCGACTACGTCGCACTTGGTCATTTACATCAGCCTCAGAAGAAAGGCGCAGAGCATATCCGTTATTCTGGTTCACTTATGAAGTATAGTTTTGGTGAACAGAACCAGAAGAAAGGCTTCACGTTAGTCGAACTAGACAAGAAAGGATTTGTCTCTGCTAAACATATTGAGCTAATTGCCCCTCATGAAATGCGCATTGTTGAGGGAGAGCTAGATAAAGTCATAGAGCAGGGCAAGACTGACCCTAAAAATGAAGATTATTTGTTCGTTCGTTTGATGGATAAACATGCGATTTTAAATCCAATGGAAAAGCTTCGTTCGGTGTATCCAAACGTTTTACATCTTGAGAAACCGGGTATGTTAATTGGGGTAGAGCAGGAAATGGCGCAAGCAAAGTTGGCCCGAAGCGAAATTGATATGTTCCGAGACTTTTTTATTGAGGCACAAGATAGTCAATTATCCCAAGAGCAAGAACAAGCCGTTACTGACATTATTAAGCAATTATCACAGCAATAGGGACCAAAGATGAAACCAATTAAACTTACCATGCAAGCCTTTGGTCCGTTTGCAAAAACCGAAGTCATTGACTTTGAAAAGCTTGGCCGTAACCCTCTGTTTTTGATTAATGGTCCTACAGGCTCAGGTAAAACGTCGATCTTAGATGCCATTTGCTTTGCCCTTTACGGTGAAACTACCGGTAATGAGCGGCAAGGCATCCAGATGCGATGTGACTTATCGGCGCAAGACTTACCAACCGAAGTCGTTCTAGAATTTTCGTTACATGGCAAACAATACCGAGTTGTGCGATCTCCAGAGCAGGAAGCGCCCAAAGCGCGTGGTGAAGGGATGACGGTAAAAAAGCACACTGCGGCTCTTTATGAACTCGGCGAGACCGAAAAGCTCATCACTAGCAAGACGACTCAAGTTAAAACAGAAGTGAGCAATATTATTGGTTTGAATGAAACGCAATTTCGCCAAGTAATGGTATTGCCTCAAGGAAAATTCCGGGAGCTGTTGCTTGCTAGTTCTAAAGAGCGCGAAGAAATTTTTGGTCAGCTCTTTCAAACGGACATATATAAAAAAATTGAGTACGCGCTCAAAGATAAAGCGAGCGCAATCAGTAAAGCGAAAGATGAATTTGATAATCAAATTCGAGGCGCTTTACAAGTTGCAGGAGTGAGTTCAGAGCAGGAATTATTACACCAGCTCGAACAAGCAACTGAGCAGCTAGAGGTCGATAGAAAGAAAGAACAAGCTTCGTTAGATAAGCTAAATATTGCTAAATCTGAATTGCAAAAAGCGGAAACTATTAATGGAGAGTTTTCGAAACGAGAGCAAGCAGAAAACGCACTCAAGCTGCATCTAGAACACTCAGACTCGATAAAAGTTCGTCAACAGCAATTAGAAAATGCTAAAAATGCCAATAAGATAGAATTACCCTACGTCTCATTACAAAATGCAAAAACTCAAACTCAAGAGCTCAGACAAAAAATCGTAGCTTTGAAAGAGAGCCTTGATAAAGCCAATGCTGTTACGAAAGAAAAAGAAAACTTGCAGCAAAGTGCAAAAGAAGCCGCGGCAAAAGTCCCACAGTTAACGCAACTGCAGTATCAACTTGAAAGCATGAAAGACAAGTTGCTTGAAAAAGCCAACTTGGAAAGAAAAATAACGGCAGGTCATCAACAAAAGCAACAATTTGAAGCAACGTTAAAACAGTACATAGAGCTGAAAGACAAGTTGGCGTTTCAGGCGCAACAGGGCCAGAAAGATCTAGAGCAAGCCCGAGTAGATGTTGCGCTTGTTGGCAGCATCGATGCGGAAATAAAACAAAAACAACGACTACTACAGGATCTACAAAAGCTGCATGGTCTTACTTTGGAGCTCTCTAAACTCACGGCGTTAACCGTAAGCAAGCAGCAGTCATTACAGGAGGCCAGTCAGCGCTATATGCAGTGTCAACAAGCCGCTGATACGATAGAGCTTAAGTGGCACAACGCTCAAGCGGCAGTATTAGCGCAGCGACTAAAGGCAGGTGAAGCATGTCCGGTATGTGGCAGCCAAGCGCATCCTAACCCTGCGACGTTTGTTGAAGAAGTCGTTACAAAAGAGCAAGTTCAGGCTGCCAGAGTGAAAGAAAGAGAAGCTCAAACCTCACTGAACCAGCTAAGTAATCAGCAAGAACAACATAACGTTGTCATTATTCAGCATCAGAATCAAATCGACCAGTTGAAAGAAGAGCTTGGTGAGCATGCAGCATCTGAGATCTCGACGGTTCAAACTGAGTTGCAGGCGCTTAATGATCAACTTCTACGTCTACAATCTATTGATATTGAAAAGCTAGAAAAGAACGTTGAACAGCTTAATCAACGCTGCTTAGTGGGTGAAAATAAAATTCATGAGTTGCAGAATCAAATGGCGGCAAATGAATCAACCGTTCAAGCAAACCAAGAACAATTGACTCAATTACAAGCTTCCATTGATCCGAAATACAGTTCCGTTGATGCACTTGAGCGTGACATTTTGCTCACAAAAGAGCAAATTCTGACCTTGAATACAGGTTTAGAAAAGGCGCAAAACGCTTTGCAGCAAGCGGTATTAGCGCAATCGAATGCTGAAAGTCAGTTAGTGACGAACAAGCAGTGGCTATCTGAGTCAGAACAAAAGCTTAGCCAAGCAGAATTAGCGTGGAATGAGGCATTACAGGCGAGTAAATTTGAGGATGAAAGCAGTTATCTAAATAGCAGAGTGACAGATGATGAGCTTCAAGCGTGGCAGAAAGAAATAGACAACTTCAAACAGACACAAACCAAGCTTGAACAAACACTACATGATTTAAACCATGCATTGAAAGCGCTTGAAAGACCGGACTTGGATTCGCTTAACGACAGCTTAACCACTCTGCAGGCGCAGTATATTGAAGTAAGGAATCAGCTCGATACCACGCGCTCAACCTTTGAGCGAATTGAAAAAGTTCGTAAAGATATTGATACGCTGCATGAGAAAAATAGTAAGTTAGAAGAAGAGTACAAAGTGTTTGGTACGTTATACGACGTTGCCAGCGGTAAAACAGGCAGCAGGGTTAGCCTGCATCGCTTTGTTCTTGGTGTACTGTTGGATGATGTGTTGATTCAGGCCTCTCAACGTTTAAGCCTCATGAGTAAAGGGCGCTATATTCTTGCTCGAAAAACAGAGGGCTTCAAAGGCGCTGCGGGTCGCGGCTTAGATTTAATGGTTGAAGATGGTTACACAGGAAAAACACGTGATGTTGCGACACTTTCCGGTGGTGAATCGTTTATGGCAGCGCTTGCTTTGGCGCTTGGCTTGTCGGATGTTGTGCAATCCTATAGTGGTGGTATCCGTTTAGACACTTTATTCATTGATGAGGGGTTCGGTAGTTTAGACCCAGAATCTTTGGATCTCGCGATTCAAACGCTAGTGGATTTACAACAGACTGGACGCATGATCGGTGTTATTTCTCACGTTTCTGAGTTAAAAGAACAAATGGCGCAGAGGATTGATGTTGAACCATCAAGAGTCGGTTCGACAGTATCGGTCAAATCTCAATGTAGCTTCGCTGTCTAATTCAGTTGCTATCACAAAACCCAAAGCCCCTATCTAGGGGCTTTCTTACTTAATCGCTACTGTTCGCAAAAGTGGCCTTCTTTTGGCGATTGGGTAATCGCATACTCACCATCTAGGTTGCGATAAACAACTGTATTCCAAATAGAGCCATCATCCAATTCAAACTCAATGGCATAGTTGACGCCGCTAACGATTTGCGCGTGAACGTTCAGTATTTGTTTGAACGACGCTATTGTGTCCATTCTTTTCAAAACAAAAGCCATTGCCTTTTGTGCATCAGGGGTAGCATTAAACTCATTCCACCCACCTGGCATGTTTCCTTGTGTATTACATACATCTGCCGAGGTTGTTAATTGTGTCGCTTGGCTTGGGTTTTCCTGCTGGCAACCTGCAAGCAATACCAAAAGTGCACAAACTGACACTGTTTTTAATTTCATAACAATAACCTCTGTCTATATCGCGACGTATTATAGGAGGGTGATATGACAGCGTATGTCTATATTGTGCAAAGTTTCTATATGCATACGGTTAAATGCTGACAAAATATACAAGTATGACCAACTTGTAAGTCAAACATAGAACAATATTGTTAGGGAATTGCTGACATAACGAGGTTTTGGTGTTCAGCATGCTATTGATAATGAAGAACTGTGATGTGTAGCTACGTACCTTTGGGACAGTGGTGCGACTTAGTGATCGATTTGCTACCTTCTACAGTAAAATCAATCACTAAATCAAATTTAGGTGTTGTATGAAATCGCTAAAAACATTATTACTTTTATCACTTGTTACTTTATTTGGCTGTACCTCTAAACCTGATGGGGTGGAGCCAGTTAACAATTTTGATTTAGAGCCTTATCTAGGCAAGTGGTATGAAATCGCACGGCTCGATCATTCGTTTGAGCGTGGTCTATCCAACGTTACGGCCGATTATCGGCTTCGCGAGGATGGTGGGGTTAAGGTGACAAACCGCGGATATTCAGAAGAAGATCAACAGTGGTCCGAAGCTGAAGGTAAAGCTTATTTTGTTGAAGACGAAACGGTTGCGCACTTAAAAGTCTCCTTTTTTGGGCCAATCTATTCTTCTTACATTGTGTTTGAGCTAGGTGAAAACTATGACTATGCGTTTGTCTCTGGTTACAACCACGATTACTTGTGGCTATTGTCTAGAACACCCAACGTTGATGAGAAAATCCTGGAGCGTTTTAAGCAGGTTGCTAAAGAGAAAGGTTTCGCGTTAGATGAGCTAATTCTCGTTGATCAAGAGAGTGGACGACAGTTTTAAGTTCATCAATGTGACTTCTAAAATCAACAGAAGCGAAGTTTCTGTCTCGCGGTTTTGAGTTTTGCTTGGAATATTTTTGTTACCTTGTAACCTCATGTGGTCAAAAATATAGCCCCATCATTTGTGATTACTCGTGATGGGGCTTATATAAATTTGAGTGAGCGTCGAAAGGTAGATCTATCGACAAACGGTTATGGTTTACTTAATCAAACGAACGATCAGAGAGCCAGGCGCCCGAATAGATTCCACATTGTGGCTGAGCACTGTACCACTTGTAGGGGCGGTGTAGCGCTCAACTTCAGTGCCAAAGCTGTCGTATTGAATCGCAACCAGTTGGCCTTGCTCGACAAAATCCATCAAACCGACATGAGGTAGTACAAAGCCGCCATGTGTCGCTTTCACACTGACGATCTCGTTTCCTTCCAAGCATGAAGTGATAGGCTCTATCTCACCTTCTACGACGTTATGCTGCTTCAACACATTAAAAATGCCTGATACGGTTCGACTAATGAGTTTTTGCTCTGTGTAGCGCCCCATACCCACTTCAACCGTAATGCTTGGGACACCATGGTTATTCCAAACTGTTTCAAGGACGCCTGCATCTCCGGGATCATTTAAAATCGCATCAGGATTAATGAGACGAGCCATTTCTAATGATTGCTCAATTCGGAAGTCTGCAAACACGTATAGTGGATAGGCCGCACCACTGGTTTGAGTGTGAAGGTCAATGGCTAAATCAGCATTTGGTTTGAGCAGATCATTCCACAATGCATATAAGTAGCGTTGTGCCTCATTGCCGTTTTGGTCACCAGGGAAAAAGCGGTTTAAGTTTGCAGGAGACGCATCCGGGTCTGCGGAATAGAAATCGCGGCTGTGGTTTAGCATACCTGGCATGTTAATGGTTGGAATAATAGTGACAGTACCAGCGACTTCAGTGCCAATGAGTTCTCTAGCGGTCTTCTGCGCTGCTAACACACCATTATATTCATCACCATGAACCCCTGCGGTGATCATGATTTTCTTGCCAGGTTTTTCACCTTTGAATACCAAAACAGGAAGATGTTGCCACTGAGAGATCGCGTTGGTCGCGATGCGGAACCAAAACTTATGCTCACCCGGACCTAGGTCTGCTACATTGAGAGATTGAATCACTTGATGACCTTGAATCATGTCATCGAGAAGTTGTGTTGCCATTAAAGTTACCACTCCAAAACCATAAGCCAATCTAAAACCTTAACGTCGCCATACGAAGAGTATTAATAAGGCGAGAACGTGTCTCGCCTTGTGCCAATTGATTTCGTTTTACGCAAACCCCATTATGTGAGCTGCGATAACGACGACACTCGACAGGGTAAAGAGTAATAGGATAAATCGCCAGCAGAATTTTGCCCAGTCACCCCAGTCGATGCGGCAGACACCAAGTGTTGCCATCAAGGATGCTGAAGTAGGGACGATAACGTTGGTAAAACCATCTCCAAGTTGGAATGACAAAACGGCAACTTGGCGCGTGACACCTGCAATATCCGCCAATGGCGCTAATAAAGGCATCGTCAGTGCCGCTTGTCCAGATCCGGAAGTAACGAAGAAGTTGAAGATAGATTGGAATACATACATTAACCATGCCGCAGCTACGTCAGGAAGCCCACTGATCACGCCGCCAGCACTGTTCAGAATAGAATTCAGTACACTCGCTTCATCGGTCGTACCGCCACCTAGGATAAGTAACACACCTTTCGCACAACCAACCAATAGAGCAGGAGCAAGCATAATAGCCGCCCCCTCTTTAAACGCATCGGCTGCGCAGTTGAGCGTCATACCGTTTAAGCGAAAAATCGTACCGATGATCGCGACAACAAAGCCCATAGTGAAGAATTGAGAAGCGATTTCTGGGATGTACCATGCGTTAGCCACTACGCCCCAAACAACCCATACTGTGGTAGCGATGACCGTAAGAATGACGAGTGTATCTCCGATATTCCAACGAGAATCTTGATTGCCAAGCTCTTGCTGACGGAAGTATTTGTCTGTGCGGTGACTGTAAGAAAGTTCTGGGTTTGACTTCACGCGAGCGGCGTAGATCATGGTGAAGGCGATACCGATTAACGTAAAGCCAGCCCATAACCCCATGCGCACTGTCATGCCGGATAAAACAGGTACTCCCGCAATACCTTGTGCAATAGCAACAGAGAAAGGGTTCATCCAAGATGTTGCGAAACCAATTTGAGTCGCCACGTAGGTCACCATTACCGTAGTGATACCATCGTAACCAAGGCGAACCATAAGCGGCGCGATAATAATCGCAAATGCTACGGCTTCTTCACCCATACCAAATACCGCACCGCCTAGCGAGAACAGCAAAAATAGCACTGGAATGAATAGTGCTTCGTTACCTTTGGTCTTATCGATAAGGCGCAGGATACCGTTGTCGATTGTGCCTGTGCGCATTACAACGCCGAAAGCACCGCCGATAACCAACATGAACATAATCACGCCGATCGCGCTGCCCCATTTAGAGCCAGAAACTAGCCCTTCGAAAGGGAAGTTCATCAGGCCAATGCCACCACCAGAAGCAAACAGGCCAACCTTGTTGTAAACCAATTCACCGTTTTCATCGGTTGCATAAGAGAATGAAGATGGATCAATAACCGTGCGTGTTTTTTCCGCACCATCGACCATATAAGTCACTTGCTGACTGTCAAAATGGCCAGCAGGAATTAAGTAGGTAAGAATCGCAGCGAGAATACCAACAATGAAGATCAAAATGAGGGTATCTGGCATCTGCCATGATTTGGGTGTAGCAACCGAGTCTGCTGGTTGCGCATGTGTGTGAGACATAACTTACTTCACGTTAAATTCAATGAAGCATGAAATATCAATAAACCAGAATAAAAAGTCAATATTAATGGAAATATTGAACTATAAATTCATCAAATATTTGAAGTGAAGTCATTATGATTATTTTACAAGCAAAGCTTGGTTAAATGTTTTGGCTCGGTTCGGGGGCTCACAAGCTCTTGTTGTGAGCCGAGATAAACAAATCATTTGTCTTGCGTCTGTTCTGCATAAAATGCAGCGACATCACGAAGATCCTCATCATTTAACATTCTTAACTGTGCGCCCATCATTTCGGCAAGCGGCCCTTTACGTTCGCCTGCTTGGTAAGACTTCATCGCATCGTATAGATACTGGGCATTTTGACCTGCAAGATTTGGATAGGCATCATTACCTGCGACGCCTGTTGCACCATGACAATAGACGCAGCTAGGGGATTTGATTTTACCTTTATCAGCATCACCAAAAGGCGCGGCATGGCTAGCGGAAGAGAAAATAAGAGAGGTTAGAAGTACAAATCTGAACATGAAGATTGTCTATTCGCTAAAAAGTCATATCGATACAATAAAGCTTCCCCTTAGGGGAAGCTCAATGATCAAAATCAAACTAAAGCAGAGATTTAATGCTTGATAAGAAATTGTCGATATCTTGCGCTGAAATGTCTTTATGAGTCACGAAACGAATGGGGTTTCCAGGTGTTATCGTGATATTTTGTTCCTTTAGTTTCGCAGCGATATTTACTATGTCCACTTGAGGATCAAGCTTCGCGAATACGATATTCGTTTGAACAAATTCAGGGTTGACTGAAAAACCAGGCAGTTCAGCTAAACCTTCCGCTAAGGTTTTTGCGTTGATATGATCTTGTTTTAGCTGTTCCACTTGTTCGGTAAGGGCAAGTTTGCCTGCTGCGGCAAGAATACCCGCTTGACGCATACCACCGCCGACCATCTTTCTTAAGCGACGTGCTTTTGCGATGTACTCTTTGCTACCAAGCAGTAACGAACCAACAGGGGCAGCCAAACCTTTCGACAGACAAATCGTCATTGAATCAAAATACTGACCGATTTCTTTTACCGAAACATCTAAAGCAACCGCTGCATTGAATACTCTTGCGCCGTCGAGATGCATCTTCAAATTGTTCTTATTCACGAAGTCACGAGCTTCTGCTAAGTAAGACAGAGGTAGCACTTTGCCATTAATCGTGTTTTCTAAGCTGAGCAGCTTGGTACGAGCAAAGTGACAATCATCTGGCTTAATCGCCGCTGCCAGTTTATCAAATGGGAGTGTGCCATCTGGGTTATTTTCGACTGGTTGAGGTTGAATTGACCCAAGTACTGCTGCGCCGCCAGCTTCGTACTTGTAGTTATGTGCTTGCTGCCCACACAGATATTCATCTCCGCGTTCACAATGCGCCATTAGGCCGAGCAGATTGGCTTGCGTGCCTGAAGTGGTAAACAAAGCCGCTTCGAATCCTGCAAGCTCTGCGGCAAACTCCTCAAGCTCATTGACCGTAGGGTCATCACCATAAACATCATCCCCAACGGGGGCCTTAAACATGGCCTCTCGCATGGCTTGGGTAGGCTGTGTAACGGTATCTGATCGAAAATCCATGAATGTCTCCTTGGTCAAAGTCCTAAATATATCCGCAAAGGCGCGCTTTGCTTAAACAAGCGATCGTTTTGGCATCGGTAATTGTGCCATCAACAATCTTGTCTTCGAGTTGTTGGAGTGACAAGGTAACAACCTCAATCACTTCATCTTCATCACATTCGTAACGGTTGGTTTGGCTGAGCTTCTCAGCAACAAATAGGTACTGTATCTCATCACAAAATCCGGCAAGGGGAGTGACTTGGCCGAGAGAGGTGAATTTTTCTGCACTATAGCCCGTTTCTTCTTCTAGCTCTCTTTTCGCGCAGCAGAGAGGGTCTTCATTGCCTTCTCTTGTACCAGCAGGAAGCTCCAAAAGCCATTTATTAAGTGAAGGGCGAAATTGATGGACAAGGACTATCTCTCCTTCCGTTGTAATCGGGAGAATCACCGCAGCGCCCGGGTGATGGATTGTGGTGTGCGTAATTGCCTGTCCTGTAGGAAGCATAACCTCTTCTTCAATCAGAGAAATTTGCTTCCATTTATGAATTATTTTGCTCATGCAGTTATTAACCCTAGCTGTTACCGCATTTTGACGTTTTTCGACATTAACCACAAATGGTGGGAAACAAAAGCAAAAAATGTTGCAACACGACGAAAGCGTTTGCACTTTCAGTGAGCTGTATCTCATAAATGGAAACTTTGATTGCTTGCTAAAGAAGGGGGTAAGCATCTGCTATAAGGGGAATTCAACAAAATACATTTGTAACAAAGTTATAACAAGTGTATAAAAATGTTAACGCAATACCAGTTCAGCAGCCGGAGAACGTATGACACAAACCTTATTTGCCTCAAATGCCGAAAAAGCGCTTCTCTCAGAACGCATCAACAAGTTGGCTAAAGCGTTAACGGATGGCGTTTATGAACGCGAACATACCATCAAGCTCTGCCTCCTTGCGGCACTTGCTGGTGAAAGTGTTTTTCTTTTAGGCCCACCTGGCATTGCAAAAAGCTTAATTGCCAAGCGACTTATCCAAGCGTTCGATAATAGCAGTTACTTTGAATACCTGATGACTCGATTCTCAACACCTGAAGAAGTTTTTGGGCCACTGAGTATTCAAGAACTCAAAGATAACGGTCGTTATGTTCGCTTAACTAAAGGGTATTTGCCAACCGCACAAGTCGTATTTTTAGATGAAATCTGGAAGGCGGGCCCCGCCATTCTGAATACATTGCTGACAGTGGTCAATGAGAAAACGTTCAAAAATGGCAGCGATATTGAGCGTGTGCCAATGCGTTTGTTGGTATCGGCTTCCAATGAACTGCCAGATGAAGACAGCGGTTTGGATGCACTCTATGACCGCATGTTGGTGCGCGTGTTTGTGAATCGAATTCAGAATAAACAAAACTTTAAGTCGATGTTGACGGTAGGCACGTCACAAGAGGCACAAGTGCCAGAAGGGCTAGCAATAACAGATGAAGAATATCATCAATGGCAACAGCAGCTCGACAAGCTGACGTTAACCGATAATGCATTCGAGAAGCTTTTCCAGCTTAAAACGATGTTAGAAAGCAAAGTCGAAGCTCAGTTTGGCGATGTCGCTAATACCGACATGTATGTGTCTGACCGCCGCTGGAAGAAAGCCGTGAAATTGCTAAAAGCGAGCGCGTTTTTTAATGGCCGCGATGAAATCAACCCACTTGATCTACTGTTGCTGCAAGATTGTTTATGGAACAGCCCTGAATCGCGAGACGTGGTACGCGAAGTGGTCCAAGAGTTCGCCCTAAAACATGCATTTGACCAACAAGACGCCGAACAGGAAATTGAATACTGTCGCGAGTCTTTGGTCGATGTTCAGCATGAGCTTGAAGATGCCTACCGCATGACGTTAACGTCTGAAGCGGCAACGGGTATTCTGCGCAAAGAAACCATGCGTTTTGATACCTCTAAAGCTAAGACCTACAAAGTTGGCGCAGCCGTTAACTTAGTTAAACTGGTTATTTTGCAAAGCAACATGTCGGTTTCAGAATCAGAGAAAGGCGATAGCCGCTGGGTTTACGTGCCAAAAGATGAACTAGACCGAGTCATCAAAGAAGGACACGGTGATGTGTATGGCTACGTCAATCAAAACACCAACATGTGTCGTTTACGATTTGATGTTGATGCCGCAAATAACCTAGTTATTCGTGATATCGCAAACCGAGGCATCCTGGTGAGCTTAGTGACTCAAGAGGGCTTGGATGTAGAGCTTTACCAAAAGTGGTTAACGCAGAGTGAAAAAGCCGTAAATCAACTCAGTGAAGCAGAGCACCATATGCGCAAGGTAAAAGCGAATTTTCATGATGCGCTTCCGCATAGCTTTGTTGATCCTGAATTACCACGCCTAATGGAGTCGAGTCTGCAGCAGGTCAGTCAGAGACTTGAGTCTATCCAAGCTGAAAGCGAGAAAGTTATCCAACGCTTTAAAAACTTACATCAGTTTTTCTCATAAGGAGACGACATGCTAGGTGCAGACGGACTTAACCTCGCGCTGATGGTAGCCGACTCTGGCATCATCGATAGTGCAGTTAATGATTTAATGGCGCGTTCACAAGTCATGATGATGGCAGAAAACCGAGGCGTTAAATCTTCAGTCAAAGGCCACTTATTAAAGTGGCGAGGCAGTGTTAAAAAACGGATTACCAAGGTATGTGAGACAGAGCGTTTCCAACAAGAGCTGTCTTTATATCAAGAGGTCATTCACTGGGATGAAGAGGCGTTTTTCGAAAACATCGAAGATGTGATTAAAAAGCTTGAGTGGCACTCCGCTTTTTATATGCAGGCTCGCCGAATGATGGAGAAGAACAAGGGGATGAATAATCCCATGTTCCCACATTACTTCTGTGATCAATGGTACCAAAGTCTAGCCGATGCGATTAAGCAAGCGCAAGTAAGCGAGCTTGAGGCCAATAAAGAGAAAGTGCTGAATGACCTGTATCAGCGTATGGAGACCATGCGTAATATGGATAAGGTCACGGAGTCGGGTGATGCTGAAAGTGTAGGGCGCTTATGGGATATGGCATCTGCCAAGTTGAGCAAAACTGACTTAACAGTGATGAAACGCCATGCGGAGTTTCTGAAGAAACATCAAGGCTTGCAAGAAATAGCCGAGCAACTTGGCCGTATGGCGGGGCAAGTGAATGATCCCGAACTTAACCGCGCGCCTACTGAAGAGCTACAAATGATCGAAGAGAAGAGTGATGAAGCGACAGATGATATTGTCGGCATTCACGAAAGCGATGATTTAAATAAGCTACTTCCCAACGAAACGATGTTTTTGGCGTATCCTGAACTCGAAGTCGTGTTCTATAAACACTTAGTCGATAAACGACTTATGAACTACCGTACACAAGGCAAATCGCGCACGTTACGTAAAGTTAAAGCTCACCGACCTGACAACAAAGCGGTAGATATCGAAAAAGGACCGTTTATTGTGTGTGTGGACGCGTCCGGCTCCATGAGCGGGTTTCCTGAGCAATGCGCGAAGGCTATGGCTTATGCTCTGATGCAAATTGCATTAGCGGAGCAACGTGATTGCTATGTCATTATCTTTTCGACGGAACACATTACGTACGAGCTAACCAAACAAGATGGTCTGCGCGAGGCGGCGGACTTTTTAACTTATAGCTTCCATGGTGGTACAGACTTAGAGCCAACTTTGATCAAATCTATCGACTTGATGAGCGGTGATAAGTACAAAAATGCCGATATGGTGGTCATTTCCGACTTTATCGCGCCAAAACAACAAGACGAGTTGCTTGCCAAAGTGGGTGCGCTTAAAGCGAAGAAAAACCGTTTTCACGCGATCAGCCTATCTAAATACGGAAACCCAGCATTAATGTCGATGTTTGATCACACGTGGTCTTATCATCCTAATGTTGTGGGCAGGTTGCTTAAACGGGTCGGTAATTACTAAGTGGCATTGAAATTCTATTGAGTAAAACGTACAGAAAGCTAGATTTATATTGCTTCGTTTTAAGCCGATAAGATCGAACTTTGGTCTAATTGGCTTAAAAGAAATCAAACAAACAGAAAATGAAAGATTTTTGTTTGACTATCTTCTCTCAATCCGTAAAGTAGCCACCAACGCAACGGGGAAGAGCCCTGAAGCGAAGTAAAAAAGGCGCCTTGGCAGAGTGGCTATGCAGCGGATTGCAAATCCGTGGACCTCGGTTCGACTCCGGGAGGCGCCTCCATTATTCTTTTGAGAGTGAATGGCTTTCGAGAATCAATGCGACACTAGCTCAGTTGGTAGAGCGCAACCTTGCCAAGGTTGAGGTCACGAGTTCGAACCTCGTGTGTCGCTCCAAATTATTAAGATATAGCAATTGCGGTATCTCGATGCCAAATGCATCAACTTAAAACCAGCGAAAGCTGGTTTTTTTGTATCTGAATATCGATAAATTTACGCCATCTCAATTTCTTGAACTGTGCGTATAACCCTTGTTTCTGTCGCGAGTTATGCTGTTAAGTATGATCCGATATTTCGCAGATTGACCAATATCCGTTTACAATATCGGTCTACAAAGGATTTGACGAAGAAGCATGAGAAATACCGACGATTACATCATTTTCTATCATCTGATCGAGCAAGGCTCATTCAGTGCTGCTGCAAGACACATGTCATTGACCAAATCGGTTGTCAGTAAACGCATCGCGAAGCTTGAGCAAGAGCTTGGTGTACAGCTTCTTTACCGAACAACGCGAACGTTAACGTTGACGGAGGCAGGGCGAGCGTTCTTTACTCATGCAAAAGCCGTTTATCAAGCGGTGGCAACGGCAGAAGAATCCATTGTGGGGTTGGGTAAGAATTTATCTGGAAACATTAAAGTTTCTGTACCCACTATCTCTGGTGAGTTAATTCTTCCTCAAGTGATCAATGAGTTTAATCAGAAATATCCTGACATCAATATCGACATGGATCTAGATAATCGTTTTGTCGATATCGTGAATGAACGCTTTGATTTGGCCATTCGAACGGGAGTGTTGCCAGATTCTAGCCTGATCGCAAGAAAGCTGGTGGATGCCAATTGGATTGTTTGTGCGTCACCTCAATACCTTGCTAAACATGGCATTCCTAAGCAACCTCAAGCCTTGGATAAGCACAATTGTTTGGTTTATTCCTACCAAGAAAACGGGGCGTGTGAGTGGTCGTTTAAAGAGGGAGACGAGGTGTATCAAATTACAGTCGACGGTAACCTCTGTACCAACAACTCTTCGGTATTGAGAAACGTCGCACTGTTGGGGCAGGGAATCATCTATGTGCCACGTGTCTTGGTTTATGAAGACTTAAAGCAAGGCCGCCTGATTCAACTGTTCAAAGACGAAACCGCCAAATGTTTGGGTATTTATGCAGTGTATCCTTACACTCGTCAACAACCAGAAAAAATCAAGATCTTCATTGATCATCTATACACCAGCTTTCAAAGTCAAAATCATCGATTTTAAGACAATAACTCAACACCAATCGTTATGTTGGTGTTGAGTTATTGTTTCCATCTTCATTTCTAATAATTCTTATAAATTTAGAAGCTTAAGCTTTCTCCTTGTTTTATCACTGATATTGATAACAAGATGCTGCGCACAACTGTTAACAAATGGTTTTGCTATTGTTTCTTTTAAGAAACGGTCTGTTTCTTGCGTTAAATTTTCCGAATGTGAAAGATAAGTGACAGAAAAATAAAAGAATTATTTTGTTTGTTGTCTATTGGTTAAGTGTTGCTCGCCTGCCTGACATAGACTCCGAGAAATGGACTGCTTATAGTGGCTCAAACGCCCATTACCGTCACTAAACGGTGATGTGAGCGAAGTACAATAACTAGAGATACGGATATGGAACAAAAGCAGCTGATTGACGAATTTAAAACTATCGTTGGGGAAGAAAATGTCCTAACCGACGAGGTTAAAACAAAATACTACCGTTCGGGTTTTCGCTCAGGTAGTGGCACTGCGCTTGCTATCGTGTTTCCTAATACTCTTGTAGAACAATGGAAGATCATTAAACAGTGCGTTGAAGCAAACTGCATTATTATTATGCAGGCTGCCAAAACAGGTTTAACAGAAGGCTCAGCTCCAAGTGGTAATGATTATGACCGTGATGTGGTCGTGATCAATATTACCAAAATCAAGAAGATTCACTTATTAGATGGCGGTAAGCAGGCAGTATGCTTGCCTGGTGCAAGTTTGCACTCATTGGAAAAAGAATTGAAGGCGGTGAACCGAGCGCCGCACTCTATCATCGGTTCTTCATCATTAGGTGCCACTGTGGTTGGGGGTATCGCCAATAACTCAGGCGGTGCGTTAGTCAAGCGTGGTCCTGCTTACACGGAGTTGGCGATTTATGCGCAGGTCGATAAGCAAGGCCAGTTACACCTGGTTAATCACCTTGGTATTGAAGGTTTAGGTGAAACGCCAGAAGAAATTCTGACAAACCTGCAAGAAGGAAACTTTGACCCAGCGAAGATCATTCATGACGAGCGAATGGCATCAGACAAAGAATACGATGAACGTGTTCGAGACGTGACTTCTGACATTCCTTCTCGCTTTAATGCCGATGAACGTCGTTTATTTGAAGCCAGTGGCTGCGCTGGTAAATTGGGTGTTTTCGCCGTTCGAGTTGATAGCTACCCAGTACCCGAAAAAGAGCAGGTTTTTTACCTTGGCACCAATGATCCTGCGAAACTGACGAAGCTGCGAAAAGATTTCTTATCTACGTTTGAGAACTTGCCTGAGATGGGAGAATACTTGCATCGAGATATCTTCAACATGGCAGAGAAGTACGGCAAAGACGTCTTTTTATCCATCGACTTGCTAGGCACAGATAAGCTGCCAAAAATGTTTGCACTTAAAGCTAAAGTAGAAAATGTCTTAGAGCGCGTCCCGTTTGTTAGTAAATACCTGCCAGACACCATTTTGTACTACGCGAGTAAGTTGTTCCCACAACATTTACCAGAACGAATGCTGGATTTCCGCGACAAGTATGAGCATCACCTGGTATTAAAAATGAGTGATAGTGGTATTGCTGAGGCGCAAAAATACCTCAATGAAGTTTGGGCTGTTGAAGATGACTGTGATTTCTTCGAGTGTACGCCGGAAGAGGGTAAAAAAGCTTATTTACATCGCTTTGCAGCAGCAGGTGCAGCAATTCGTTACGAGACGATTCACCGAAAAGACGTAGAAGACATCGTTGCACTTGATATCGCTTTGCGACGTAATGATGAAGAGTGGCTAGAAACTTTACCGGAAGAGGTGAGTAAGAACCTTGTTCAAGCGCTCTATTATGGTCACTTTATGTGTTATGTATTCCATCAAGATTACATTTTCAAAAAAGGGACCGACACGAAGTTGATGAAAAAGCTGATGCTAGAACACCTCAATAACCGTGGTGCTAAATACCCAGCAGAACATAATGTGGGTCACTTGTACGAAGCTGAAAATTCGCTGCAGAAGTTTTACCACGAGCTAGATCCAACCAACACCTTTAACCCTGGTATTGGCAAAATGGACAAATATAAGCGCAATTGTAACTGCTGTGCGTAATGTGCTATCTCACCGTGATTAATATCGTTGATCATCGTTAAAATAATGAGCATAAGACAAGCCCTGATGACACTCGTGACATCAGGGCTTCGTGTTTTGGGGCTTTTTATTGATGACTGGTATCGGCGTTGAAACAACGGTTAAAGAGCGCGTACCGCGGCGGCTGCGATGATGCCAGCTGCAATTGCGGGCAGAGGCTTTTTCACGATGAACATGACGACAGCAGTAGAAAAAAGTGCTGCTCTAGCACCGTAATCACCCTCAACCGCTAGTGGGGCTAAAAGGGCAACCAATACGGAACCTGACATCGCAGTGATGAAACGTTGAACCCGCTCGCTAATTGGAATAAATGACATAACATACACTCCGCCCCAGCGGGTTATGAGCGTGACTAACGCCATAGCGATGATGATAAGCAGTGTGCCACCTACGCTCGTTTCGATGTTCATGCTTTTTTCTCCTTCCAACAAGCACCTAAGACTCCACCAGTAATGGCGCCAACCACTACGTGGCTATTCTCTGGTAAATACCAGTACGCCAACATAGAAGAGGCTGCTGCTGTGGCCCAAATCGCAAAGATTCTTAAGTCTTTCGGCCCTGCCACCACCATAGACAGCAGGAAGCATCCCATAACCATATCGAGCCCGAGGCCCACCGGGTCTTTGATTGCGTTACCAAAATAAATGCCGATCCAGGTGCCAACAATCCAAAACGACCACATCGCTAAGCCGCCACCAACAAGCAAGCCAAAACCTGGTTCTTTTCTACCAAATGCATTGAGTGCCATTGCCCAGTTCGCGTCTGATGCTACTAGCATTACACCGTAACGTTTTGTCGGTGGGAGTTGTCGTAACCATGGATAAAGCGTAGCGCCCATCAAGAGGTGACGAGCATTAATAGCAAATACAGTAATAAGCACTGGAATCAGAGGTACTTCTGCTCCCCACATTTCTAGCGTGGCAAATTGTGAAGCACCGGCGAAGACCAGTGTGCTCATCAACATAGTGGGAAATACATCTAGTCCAGTTTGTACGGCGGCAACACCGAATGCGAGGCCAAATATGACCACAAACATGGACAGAGGTAAAAGTTGGGTGAAACCGTTCCACACGTCGACCCGAGTAAATTCGTGCAACTCAGATGAGGAACGCTGAAGATGTTGAGTATTTTCTGTCATAGAGATACCTAGCCAGCAGGCAAAAAGGGCAGTGCCATATGAATGCGTTTGTTATTCTTTTGTAAACTTCATGTTTAACATCAATTGAAAGGGCTTTCAAACACTAAGTGCTATATAAAAAACAAGTATACCTGAACGATTTTCAGATGAAGGGGTTAGAGGATTTGTCACTTGCCAGGGCTCAAGGAAAGTAACGCAACGCAAATAGCAAACTCTGTTCAATTGAGAAGAGCACGGATTGTTACAGATTAGTATATAAGTAGGAAAGCGAGCACGAGGCTCGCTTTTTCGTTCTGTTACGAATAACTGAAAGGGTTTATTTTACGTAGACACGAGGGTTCGCAGTACCCCAAACCGTGTATAGTTCTGGGAAGATGACCTCTGCATGTTTTTCCATTTCTGCTGCCGAAATCGTTTTGCCTTGCTGAGAGCCAAACAGTACAACTTCAGAACCAGGCTCAACATCTTTGATACCTGTAATATCAACCATGGTGGTGTTCATTGAAGCCACACCTGCAACTTTTGCTCGTTGGCCATTGATCAGTACTTCTGCCGTATTGCCCATTTTTCGTGGGTAGCCATCAGAGTAACCAACAGGAATGTTCGCCATTAGGCTTTCTTTGCTCGTTTTGTAGCTGCTGTCGTAACCGACAGTGCTATTTTTTGGCAGGTGGTGAACGGATGCCACGCGTGTTTTGAAAGACACGATAGAAGGGTACTCAGGGTTGGTTGGCAGATCACCGTATAAAACGCCACCAGGACGAACCATATCAAGCTGTGCTTCAGGAACATTAAGTGCAGTGTAAGAGTTTGCCACGTGCAGCAAAATATCTTCGCGTTTTAGGCCCGCTTCTTTAATCAGCCATGCAGAGCTGTTTTTGAACGAAGATAACTTTTGACGAACTTCGTCTGCATTGTAGTTAGGGAAATGAGTCATGATGCCAACAATATTAACGCCAGCTTGTTGAGCGATTTCTAGCGCTTCTTGCTTGCCCGATTTTGTCGTCATATCAACGCCATTACGTCCCATACCACCGTCGTTAAGAGCAAGGTGAACTTTGATTTCTTTATCCGCTTTCTCTGCTAGCTTAGACAGTGCTTTGGCTTTCTCTGCAGTGCCAATCAGCTCTTCAATATTTAAGTCGATTGCAGCTTCGATCTCGCCAATATCCGCCGAGCGTACACGCATAAGTTGACCTTTAAAGCCACTGTCGCGAACGGTCTGTGCTTCGGCGTTACTTGCAATGGCAACGCAAGGAATTTGTTGTTCGATAATAGTCGGCATCAGGCCTGCGATGCCATTACCGTATGCGTCGGCTTTCATCACGGCGCAGATTTTCGTTTTGCCATCCATGTGCGATTTGAACTGCTCAATATTATCGCGGAACTGACCTAAGTTTATTTCCAGCCAAGCGTTAGCGCCTTGAACTTGCTCTGCTTTTACTACAGTGTTGCTAATTTGAAGAGGGGCAGCAGTAGCTTGCATCGCAGGAGCAACGGTTGCAGCAGCGATAGTCAGTGATAGTAAGGTTTTATTTAAGCGCATAAAGTCTCCGTACGCGTTTTTTGTATTGGTTATGTTATTGAGTACTTGGGGAAAGTACCTGACGAAGTAAAACGCTCCAAGTAGTGCTTTGGAGCGTTTTTGAAGATCATGATTCAATATACCTAAGTGATTGCACTCAATTTGTGCAAATCGAGGTTGATTCAATATCAACTAAGGTATCCACTGAGTTTAACTCAGTTTAAAGCGGCTCATTACATCTTTAAGAGAAATTGACAGCTGGCTTAGCTCACGACAAGCTTGTGCGGTTTGCTCTGAGCCCTGTGATACTTCTTGAGATGCCAAGTGTATGTTTTCAATGCTGCGGTTAAGCTCTTCTGCAACAGAGTCTTGCTGGTTACAAGCCGTGGCGATTTGGGTGCCCATGTCTGAGATATCAGAAATCGAGTGTTCAATGTCGCTCATCAGCTGTTTTGATTGAATGCCTTGCTCTGCACATTCTGAGATACTGGTTCTAGAAAGTTCTGTCGCAGATTTCGCGTCTTTTGCAAGCGATTGTAGCTGTTCAATGATCGACGTAATTTCGCTGGTTGAATCTTGCGTACGGCCTGCAAGCGTTCGAACCTCGTCCGCAACCACGGCAAAACCGCGACCAGACTCACCAGCACGCGCAGCTTCAATGGCTGCATTAAGCGCAAGTAGGTTGGTTTGATCGGCAATGTCACGGATAACATCAACAATAACGTTAATTTTATTCGATTGCTGTTCAAGCTCTGCCACAGTATCGCCGGCAGCACCAATTACGTTTGAAACTTCATGAATCGCGTCAACCATGCCTTGCGTTTCACGAACACCATGTTGTGTACGACGGTTTGCTTCGTTAGCTTGGTTCGCTGAATCTTCAGTATTACGTGCAACATCGGCTACTGCTGCTTTCATTTCTGTCATTGCCGTAGCAATGTGTGTGATTTGCAGTTGTTGATCTTTCATACCAGACGCAGAAATATCAGAGATTTGATTCATCTCTTCTACTGCACTGCTTAACTGTGTGACCGCAGCAATCACGTTGTCGATAACTTGGCGCAAGTCATCTTGCATCTTAGTGGTCGCATCTGCCAGCTCACCTAGCTCGTCATTGCCGATGGCTTTACGATCGATGTCGTTTGATAGGTCACCTGTTGCGATGGCATTTGCTTGCTCGACAACAAGTTTTAGTGGGCCACAAATAAGGCGTGTCAACACGTACGTCATGCCTACCATGATAAGCAGAATAATCACGTTGCTTGCAATTGACGAGTTACTCAATCCATTTACAGAAGAAAGAATATGAGTTTTGTTACTGTCCATAGCATTTTTAAGTAGACGGATCAGTTCACCGAGCTCAGAGTCAACCGCTTCGAAAGCAGGTAAAGAGTTCGCCAAAATAGGGTGGGCCTTGCTTTTGTCGTTGGCTAGCATCGCTTCGTTGTACTGATCCATAGTGACCAAGTACTTTTTCCACTGACGCATAAGGCGCTGGTAAGTTTGTTGCTCTTCTCCAGGCCAAATCGTTTCACCGTAAGAATCGAGCTCTTTGCTGATCTTTTCACGTTCGCGAATGTTGCTGGCAATTTTGTTTCTGATTTGGTCTGCGTCTTCATAAGTGTATGTCGCAAACTGAGCACGGCGCCAGCGAGACAAGTGATCTCGGATCGAATCTACTCTTTCCATAGCAGGAAGCGTATCATCGGTATAGTTTAAAAGCTCAGATTTAATGCTTTTGAGCTCTGTAGATAAAAATACGCCAAACGCAATGTTGACGATGGCAATGAGTAAAAACGATAGCGATATCTTTTTCGCTATAGAAAGATTCTTGATAGACATTAGTGATATACCTTGTTTTTCTTATGGTGTGTCGCCAAAGTAAACCACGTCCTTATATGTGATATATGTCCATTAAATTACTGCAACGAGTGTAAGCTATCATTATTTATTGATATTTTCGATAATGAATTGAGCTTTTTTTGAAAATAAAAAATGTCAATGATTTTATAAAGGTACGACCACATTCGATGCAAAGTTATCGGTAACAAAATATGATATTGCGTGTGAAACAGTGCCAAGAGTAGGGGCTCCAATTGTTACAGATGTTACAGAGCTGAAGAGAGTGGTGACTACGATCCGCGTTAGTCAGGCGTTTACAAGCTAAGCAGTTATGGGCATCAACATGTGTGTGACTTAGAGTTGATGAAAGCTAACGAGTGTTTCTTGGCCTAATTGAATGCCAATTGTACCGTCTGGATCGCTTTTTAAGCACTTAAATCAAAAAGATAAAATTTATTGTTGACCAGATAAATTAATCCGTTAAAGTACGCCTCGTTCTCACGGCAAAGGTCGCTGAGACAGATGGTGTCTAACCCATCGCATGATTGCGTTGCCCTGGTGGTGGAATTGGTAGACACAAGGGATTTAAAATCCCTCGGCGTTCGCGCTGTGCCGGTTCAAGTCCGGCCCGGGGCACCATCAAAATCTTTGGTAACAGAGATATAAAAATCAGAAAGGCGCCTTGGCAGAGTGGCTATGCAGCGGATTGCAAATCCGTGGACCTCGGTTCGACTCCGGGAGGCGCCTCCACTATTTCGAAAGCCAGTCTTAAATGACTGGCTTTCTTCGTTTTAAATCCATCAATCTATACTCGTTCACGCTTCCTAAATTCCTCCCATGTTTTGATCACCATTCAATATTTTCAATGCGCTAGTCATTGATTTTATAAATGTTAAATAACTCAATAATTGTATAGGGTGATTGGTGCTAATTTCTCTTCGATTGTAATCCGAACTTTTTGTATCACAGGCAGCAACTTGGCTAGCGTGACCGTTGGCAATGCTTGGTGTGTATGAGCAGAAAAGAGGATTTTAGTCCTTAACGTGAGAGAAAAATAATGAAAACATTTAAATTAAAACGCACTATTTTACCTTTAACCTTGTTGCTAAGTTCATCTGCATTGGCTGCTGAGAATGGCACAATGATGCAGTATTTCCATTGGTATGTGCCTAACGATGGCACACTGTGGACTCAAGTGGAAAATAACGCTCCAACGCTAGCAGAAAACGGATTCACAGCGCTCTGGCTACCACCTGCATACAAAGGAGCGGGTGGCAGTAATGATGTCGGCTACGGCGTTTATGACATGTACGATTTGGGGGAGTTTGATCAAAAAGGATCAGTGCGCACCAAATATGGCACGAAAGATCAGTATCTTAGCGCTATCAATGCCGCTCACAATAACAATATCCAGGTTTATGGTGACGTGGTGTTTAACCACCGTGGTGGTGCAGATGGGAAATCTTGGGTTGATACTAAGCGGGTAGATTGGAACAACCGCAACATTGAACTTGGTGATAAATGGATTGAAGCGTGGGTGGAGTTTGATTTCCCTGGACGCAACGACAAGTACTCTAACTTCCATTGGACTTGGTACCATTTTGATGGCGTGGACTGGGACGATGCAGGTAAAGAAAAAGCCATTTTTAAATTCAAAGGTGAAGGTAAGGCATGGGATTGGGAAGTCAGTTCTGAAAAGGGGAATTACGACTACCTTATGTATGCTGACTTAGACATGGATCATCCTGAAGTTAAACAAGAACTGAAAGATTGGGGTGAGTGGTACATCAACATGACTGGTGTTGATGGCTTTAGAATGGATGCGGTGAAGCACATCAAATACCAATATCTTCAAGAATGGATTGATCACCTACGTTGGAAAACAGGGAAAGAACTATTCACGGTCGGAGAGTACTGGAACTACGATGTGAATCAGCTGCATAACTTTATCACCAAAACTTCTGGCAGCATGTCTCTATTCGACGCACCGTTACATATGAACTTCTACAATGCGTCTAAATCGGGTGGTAGCTACGATATGCGTCAAATCATGGATGGTACGCTGATGAAGGACAATCCAGTCAAAGCGGTAACCTTAGTAGAAAACCATGATACTCAACCTTTGCAGGCGTTGGAGTCGACGGTTGATTGGTGGTTTAAGCCGCTCGCTTACGCGTTTATCTTATTGCGTGAAGAAGGTTATCCATCTGTGTTTTATGCAGATTACTACGGCTCGCAGTACAGTGATAAAGGGCATGACATCAATATGGTCAAAGTGCCTTACATCGAAGAGCTCGTAACACTGCGTAAAGACTATGCGTATGGTAAACAACATTCATATCTCGACCATTGGGATGTAATTGGCTGGACTCGCGAGGGCGATGCAGAACATCCACATTCAATGGCAGTGATCATGAGCGATGGACCAGGTGGCTCGAAGTGGATGTATACGGGCAAGCCAAGTACACGCTATGTCGACAAGTTGGGCACCCGAACTGAAGACATTTGGACAGATGCGAACGGGTGGGCTGAGTTCCCTGTAAATGGTGGATCTGTCTCGGTTTGGGTTAGCGTTGAGTAATCTATTCTTGTGATTTTGATACAGAACAGGCAAATTTTGATGAAACTTTGCAGTGAATCAATACGTTATTTGATATTCATATAACAAATGAGTAACTTATATTTGAGCATTATCTAGAGGAAGATGAAGAATGGAATCTATTGCTGATGTATTGGTTGTGGCTATTGTGTTCGGTGCCATATTTGGGGGCGGGATAATTAAGTTAATTTTGAATCATCGTAAAGAAGTAAGAGCCTTGGAGATATCTGAACGTAATACGATGAGCCAAGAAGAACAAGATAACCTTAACAAGCAAATTGGTGACTTGAAGCGACGCGTTGAAGTGTTAGAGCGCATAGTCACAGATAGCAAATATCAACTTGAAAAAGAAATTGCCTCTCTGTAATTCACTACAAAAACGTAAAGCCGGCTAAGTCCGGCTTTTTAGTGCCTGTACATCATAGTTTTAGGGTACTTAACTCAGCGTTCGTCAAAGAAGTCTTTATCGCGGATGTATTTACTCATAAAGTGATAAGAGAATGGTCGCATTAACCAACTAAATAGAGAACGGCCAAGTCGAATGAACGTTGGCGTATTCTCGTATATTTTCCCGTTATACAACCATAGCATTTTGCCTACATGCCAATAGAGAAAAGGCACTGGCGGCATGAATGTCACGATGTCGATGTCGCAACAAATCCGGTAAGTTTTGTGCCCCAAACGGTAGCGTTTTTTAAAGGCCCAATCTCCAACTGCGGGCTGACCGAAAGTCACAACGCGTTTAATGCTCTTTGGGTATTTTTTCTCTATATAATCGGCAAAAACACTGCCAATCGCGCCACCTGAAGAGTGACCAGTAATGGTGATTCTTTTTCCCCTAAGAATGAGCGGTACAACGATACCTTCGAGGCGCTCGATCACGGTCAACCCCAACCGATCTTCATTTCGGCTCGGTAAACTTTCTTGAAACAGCAGATGATAGAAACCCGCGTGAATGCGGTAATTCAGTCCCAACCTTCGACAGCTTCTCGTCCACATCGCGAAGTTTAACAACCAATCACTGATACTGTGTGAGCCTTTAATCACTACGACCACTTCACTCTGTTTTTTACTCCAGAGCACGCGAATCATAATCTTACCGTGTTCATTTCTAATGACTCGTTGCCCATTAGGATCGAATCCGTATTGAGTTTGTCTGAAGACGCGAGGATAGGCGAGATTACAGAGTACGGCATAGCGCTCATATTGGTATCGTTTTAATGGTTTCACGTTATCTTTCTTTATGGAGCCTAACGACTGACTGTAATTAATGAATATTAAAAATACGTGAACCTAGGTTAGTGCTGGTAGAGACTTTGTGTGTTGGTATCGTGGATGAAAGCCTCAAATTGATCTAAGTGCGTTAAGATGGTCTGGCGCGAAGTATCGTGATGTTCACTAAGCACGTTAAGCAGCTTTTTCAGGGTCTTACGATCTTGTTTATTGAGGTTTACTGCCTCTTTGAGCCGAGTGAAAAATTCAATTTGACTTGAAGTGTCGTTAAAATCACCGAGCTTGTCTTGTAATAGTTTTAATTGTTTCACGTTGTTTTTGTGCTGTGGGGAAGGGTAGAGTGCGGAAAACCCTTCTAACAAATAACGCAGCGCTTTGCACTTTATCCTCATTGAGTGGATCACGCTGTCACGACTTTTGTCCGAGATCTTGCGCCGTGCTTTGTCGACCTTTTTAAATTGTTCGGAGACTTTTTGGTTTGCGAAGAGTAACGAAGGTACGTTGTTATCCACTCGTACGTGCTTTGTACTTCGCAGCAGACTATTCCTGATCAAAGTGCAGTGCGTTGTGTATTCTTTTGTCGCTAGCCAACGCGCAACTTTTGCCTGTTCGTAAGCACGTTCGGATTCTATAAAGCCCAAAAGCTGCTCAAGAGAGGATTTATGGCTTGGGAGCATTTCAATGTATTGGCTTTTGTCCAAGATAAATACGTCCAAATCACGCAGCCTATTTGTTTTCTTCATCATTATTTTTAAATGAGGTTTCAAAATACGCAGTTCAAAAGGAGGTATCAGTTCGCGAAGTAGTACGCATAGTGAGCGTATGCGCCTTAGTGTGACGCGATACTGGTGTGTGTATTCAGGGGCCAAGTCATGGACGATCCCCTGTTCCAGAGAGCGTGCATAATCAAATTCAGTAAGTAAGAAGTGGGGCACTACGAAGTCGAGTTCGGAATCAGTGTGTAGCGGTAATTGAAATGATGACTTTCGAAACATGATGAGCGCTTATTTATCCCCTGCGGTACGAGTTAAGTGTATACCCATACTGTCAATTTGTGCGACTTGTCGATTCCTCGTTGATATGAAGTGATGAAGCAAAGTAAACGAGAGCAAAACAAGCTGATGTTCTTGTGAGCAAAATGATCGCCCTTTGTTCGTTTGAGTTGGCTTTTTAACCATTTGAATAAAAAAGACTAATTTTTTGTTGACCAGATAAATTAATCCGTTAAAGTACGCCTCGTTCTCACGGCAAAGGCCGCTGAGACAGATGGTGTCTAACCCATCGCATGATTGCGTTGCCCTGGTGGTGGAATTGGTAGACACAAGGGATTTAAAATCCCTCGGCGTTCGCGCTGTGCCGGTTCAAGTCCGGCCCGGGGCACCATCAAAATCTTTGGTATCAGAGATACAAAATCAGAAAGGCGCCTTGGCAGAGTGGCTATGCAGCGGATTGCAAATCCGTGGACCTCGGTTCGACTCCGGGAGGCGCCTCCACTATTTCTAAAAACCGGCCTAGTGCCGGTTTTTTACTATCTGGTATTGTCAAACTATTCTAATACACACTTTTTAATTGAATAATTAATTTTTGTACAAATACCAACCTCAATTATCAGTTAATCATTCTTTAACTGGTTTTCCTGAATTGCTATCTATAGCGTCATATTGTCACGTGATTTTAGTTCAATACTGAAAATAAAGTTGCACATATATCCTGCTTGTTTCTCTATATGTCTCTAGTTGATATTGCACTGTATCACTCAGTCTGTCTTTTAATCGAGTATAAAACTAGGTGAGCAAAAAACTTTTCACCACTTTAATTTAACGTAAATTTAACAATTAAAGATGGATAATATTACTCAAGAGTTGTTGAGGTATATTATTCGAATGACTCGTTATTAAGTTAATGAATTTAAAGGTTATAATTTCATGCGATGAAATTGAGGTTGTTTTAGTTCAATTTCTACTTGTTTGATTTTTAATGATTTAAATTGGCTGTAGTGCAAGTGATTTATTAAAGTCATTGTTGAATACAAAGTTTGTTCATATAAAACAATCATAAGGTTATTTTAAGTAACTGACAAAAATGGACAAATTTATTATTACACAAACTTAACCTAAATTACTTATCACTCTGGTTGAATTTTGACCGGTTGCTTTGCTATGATTCCGGCTCTTATATTTTTGGTGGTTATCCTTTTATAACCATGTTGATGTATATAGGAACATATTTGGCTTTATAGGCTAGGGCATTTTATTGCCTAAAATTTATATCATTTTACCCTACCATTTCTGCTTATATTGGCGGGAAGGTGAACTAGTTATTAATTTAAAATTAGGTGAAGCAGTGATAAAAAATATTAAAATAAATAGAACAATCCTAAATAAAGGGTTGTCATTTTTATTAGTAATATTCGCTTGTTTACAGAGCATCCATTACGCCAGTGCAGCAGGAAGTACGACGGGACAGCAAAATACATTGGTTATCCTGCTGAACTTCAAAGAAAACCCAAATGAGCAGCCATTAACTTTGTCAGAGGCAAATAATCTAATCTTTGGCACAGTGAATGACTTCTACCGTGAAAGCTCTTTTGATCAAATGTGGCTGTCTGGGAAAGTCGTAGGTTGGTTTAATTTGCCGTTGTCTAATCAGGTTTGTGATTTTACCGCTGTTCAAGATGCAGCGGATCAAGAAGCCATCGCTGCGGGAGTGAAGCTTGAAGAGTACGATCGTATTGTTTACTTGATGACAAAAACGGCATGTGGTGTCGCTGGATCGGCAACTATTGATGGCATGCCTTCACGCGCGCACATCAATGGTGATTTTTCTCCGATGAATATCGCTCATGAGCTTGGACATAACTTTGGTTTGCATCACTCTCGTGCTCTTGATTGTGGCGAGCATACGCTTTCAGACAACTGTACGTTGCGTGAATACGGTGATACCTATGATGTAATGGGTGGTCCAGACATCGGCTATTTGAATACTTTCCAGCGCGAGCGACTAGGATGGCTAGAGGGAGAGCACGCCTCAAAGACACTGGAAGTTACTCAAAATGGTACTTACTCCATCGCGAATTACGAGACGACTAGTGATCAGCCAGTTACGATAAAAGTACCTCGTGGTACTGATCCTTCTACAGGTGCAAAAAAATGGTTTTACATTGAATACCGCCAGTCTATTGGGTTTGACGACTTTTTAGATGCTCGTTCTTACTCGTTCTATCGTGGGGACGTTACGGATGGCATCATCATTCGAAGCGCTGTAGAAGGCGATGGGCGCAGCAGTAATCTGCTTCACTTTAAAACTGATTCTGAATATCGTGCGGTTTTTGGCCGAAATGACTGGTTTGACCCATCTATGCCGGTCGGTGGTAGCTATACTGACCCAGACTCAGGTGTAACATTGAGTTTGGTGAGTGCAGCGAACGGCATCGCCGAAGTAAGCGTTGTCTTTGACGGCTCTGACAACGGTAATATCGGGACTTGTACTGTTAATGCTCCATCAGTAACTGCGAAAGCTGCAACAAACAACTCGGTTGCAGCCGGCGATGAGGTTCAATATCAGGTCACTATTACTAACAAAGATAGTGCAGATTGTTCAGCGAGCAGTTTTTCTGTGAACGCGTCAGTGCCAATTGGTTGGAAAGCAAGCAGCAATGCAATCACGCTAGCAGCAGGTGAAACCGGACAAGTAATGATATCAGTCGTATCTTCGGTTGACGCTAGTGATAAAGACTATGCTTTGAAGATGATCGTGACGCACGGAGAGGACTCAAGTCTGCAAACCGCAGCATCCGTGAATTACTCTGTAACCACTGAAATCTCACCATCACCAGAGCTCGTTGCTGTTGATGATCAGGTGACTATGTCTTCGAAACAGTCGGTGACTATCGATGTGATGGCAAACGATGTTGTTGGAGAGCAAAACTCTGCAAGCGTGGTTTCTTTTACTAGACCAAGCAAGGGGCGACTAGAGCTGTTATCAGATGGCACCCTGCGTTACACACCTGAGAAGAAATTCAAAAATAACGACAGCTTTACCTATACCATAGGTGATGGTCAAAGCAGCTCGACCGCTCAGGTCTCAGTGAAGTTAGAGTCTTCATCTGGTGGAGATTCTGGCAACTCTGGTAACAATGGGAAAGGTAAGAATAAATAGAACGATATAGTTCGAAAGAAAACGCCTGACGAGTTAACGTCAGGCGTTGTTTTATTAAGTTGTAAGTAGACCTTATTCAGGGCAGCTAACAGGCTCTGGACAAGTTGGACATAGCGTACATTCTGCAGACGCTGTTATCGCTTCTACGACAACATTACCGAAGATAGTTTCACCACTCGCATCCACAGTATCTGTAAACGCTCTGACTTCTTCCCCCGGTAATGGAAGGCCTTCACCATCTCCTGGGATTGGCTCGTAGTTACCAGTAAAGTCGTAACACTCAGCAGGCGCAAGCATACCAACCTGGATTGGATTCGAGTCTTTGTTGTCGATTACGACAATGCCGTCAATGGTGACATTGGAGGTATTACATACACTACCACTGTAATTGACTTGAAGACCGTATTCATTAATACCAGTATCTTCAAATCGATTCACGACGACGACACTACAGTCTTTCTCTAGAGACAATGAACCAGGGATGTTTTGGCTTGGGCATTCCCAATCTGCGTTGTCAGAAACCGCAACACCACCACCAGTTTCAAGTGCTGCGCTTACTTCTGCGTAGTTAGTGATACCGTTTTGGTCAATAATAAACGAACCATTAAACTCTTGCGTTTGTCCGACGGCGAGCATCGCTAAATTGAACACATGGTCACCGGCAGCCATATCGTTGTCAACGGCTGTAGTGTCTGTTGCCACAACATCATACAATGCAAAGTCACCGGTGTTTTCTACAGTGAGTTTATAGTTGTATTTCAAAGTGTTACCATTGACAACATCACCAAATGTACAAGTTTTAGTGATTTTAATGTCTGGTACGCCTGGTGTGTAACAGAATGAAATATGACTTAAGCCATAGTATCTACCATTGTTACCCACAGGTGCATGTAGTAAGGCATCATCTTGATACAATAATCCATCTGTAAAGTAGTTATATAGGTTTCCGTCAGGACCACCTTTTACGAAGATAGCTTGCATAATCACAGGGCTATCACCTTGATCCCAACTGAAGGTTTTTGCCCCAGGTTGCTGATCAATATCCACTTCAAGCATGCCATCACCGAAAGTGCCGTCTGTAACTGGCTCAAGCTTGTATTCTATCAAACCATCGATCCCTGGAAGTAATTGTTGACAGGTGTTATTCCCTTCAACAAATATTGGTTGCACGCCTCGGCTTGAAGGGTCGCCAGCGGATGCGTAAACAATTTGAGAGCTCAGCACTAAGCTAACCGCTATGACCCAAGTAAACAGCTTAAACATGCTGCTGATATTGATCGCTGTAAGTATATTCTGGCTACATAAAGTGGAACAACGGTAACTCTTATTGCCCCACCAAGAGTTAAATATGGTTTTCATAAAACCTCCTTGTGTAAGTGGGCTCGCTACGTCCTTGAGCCCACATACGTGATAGTTTTCTCACAGAGTTAAACTGCGCCAGTTGACTAGCATAGAGTGTTCCACATTTAACCTTTTGTATTTGTTGATTATTTTTTATTTTTGTACAGAGGGGTGAACAGTTTGTTTATATTTTCATAAATGGTTGAGCTAAAACTTATTCGCTAAACGACTGAATATGTTTTAGTTAAATGAGTATTCAATTAGATGTGTAAAGGATGTAACACTATGCAAACAGGTGTTACACATCACCTTCACATTATTGGGAGTAGGTGAGTAAGCGTCTATTTCATATTCATAGTGGACAGTTTCAATACCGTCGCTTTTGCGCATCTGTCACAGGTGTAAACAATAAAGTGTCAATCTGTAACATTATCCTAGAACACGTATATATCTTTGTTATCGTAGGTTTTTTTGTCTCTTTTGTTTTCTTTCTCTTTCTTTAAAATTGAACACTCTGTTCATTCTCTTCGCTGTTGAAAATATTTAGTTTAATAAAATCATAACGTTAAGTAGTGGCATGCTCTATGCGTTATACGAGCTCGAAACGAAAGTTGTATCTCGCTTTCACTCTTTCTTAAAAGGCAATTAATGACATAGGGACCTTCGTCTAGCTTTAGAAGCGTTCTAAGGAGTAGGTTATGAATTCTTGTAAGTCAGGTATCTGGCATACGATGAAGAGCTTTCTTTATGCAATATTTACAAGCTTGCTAATAGGTAGCTCTGCATTTGCAACACCAACAGATGGCGTATTTGAGTTAGAAGCAAATGCTAATGCAATAGATGACTCTGGAGTAGGTGCTCCAGATGACTGGTCAACGCCGCCAAACAGTGGTGGAGCATTAGTATTTAGCTTTGAGAATGACACGGCAACACCGGATACAATATTTACTGGTGGTAATAAAGACATCAAAGACATACCGGAACTTGGTTGGAAGACTGGTACGGTACTTGATAAAGGGGACATTCTTCATGCGTATGCAGCGGCATACAACATTAATAATGACCTTGTACTCACCTTTGGTGCAGACCGTTTTGGTAACAGCGGTGATGCCTTCTTAGGTTTTTGGTTTTATCAAGACTCAGTCAGTACAAACCCAGACGGTACATTCACTGGTCAACATATTGCTGGCGACCTTTTGATTCAGGTGAATTATTTGCAAGGGGCAAATGAGGGGCCAGAAATTTTGGTTCTTGAATGGGACACAACTTGTGCGAAAGCTGATAACAATAATCCACAAGATGGTCAGTGTGCTGCGACAAACTTACGTTTGAAAGTTAAGACAAATGCACTGTGTTCACCAGGCGCGCAAGATGTGTGTGCTTCCACCAATACAACTGACTCACCTGCACCATGGGCGTATACGCCAAAAAGTGGTGTCGAAAATGTCTTCCCTCCAGAAACCTTCTTTGAAGGTGGTGTAAACCTTACTGAACTTCTACAAACAGACACCTGTTTTAGCTCATTTGCAGCCGAAACAAGAGCATCAAGCAGTATTACCGCTCAGTTGAAAGACTTCGTGGTTGGTGACTTTGAGTTGTGTAGTGTTGATATCACCAAAACATGTAATCAAGCGGTCGTGAATGATACAGAAGATGGTTACGTTTACTCATACAGCGGCGACGTGATTAATGATGGTGTCGGTACGCTCTACGATGTTGTTGTAGAGGATTTAGAAGCAGGTACTACACATAGCTTAGGTGCCATTGCTTCAGGTGACAGTGCTTCATACAGCGGCAGTTTTGAAAGTACAAGCAATGGTTTAACTAATACGGTGAAAGTCACAGCAGCTGCGACTCCGGGTGGCCAAGCGACCATTACTGATACCGCAAGTGATCCATGTGAGTCATTGAGCTTGTCTCCAATGATTAGTGTAACGAAATCATGTGAAAGCGGCTTCAAGCTTACTGAAAATGGTATCATTGCTGAAGTGAGCTTCTCGGGAATGGTATGTAACACAACGCCTGGACTTACTTTAGTGAATGTTTCTGTTGTGGATGACTCAGGTACGCCTGAGGATGCTTCTGATGACGTGACAGTAGTGGATAATATCGAACTCGCTTCGGATCAATGTCAGTCTTATACTGGTAGTTATATCCCAACGGCATTTAGCAATGCAGAAACACAATCTTTCCGTGATACTGTGACAGCGGTTGGTTTCTTGAAAATCGATAATACTCAAGCGACGAATGAAGCTTCTGCAGACTGTGATATTTGTCCTGCACCAAGCAACTAATTGACGTCTTGTGAATAAAAAGCCTGGAGTATTCTCCAGGCTTTTTCATATGAATTGCGTGATTTAGTTCGGTTTCCCTTTACCGTTTCCACCACCATTCCCACCAGAAGTCAATTGTAAGGTGATGCTAATCGTCGCGGTTGAAGAAGATTGACCGTCACTGATCGTATAAGTAAATGAATCATTATTCTTAAACTTCTTCGAAGGTGTGTATTCAATGGAGCCATCGCTCAGTACACGGGCGCTGCCTTTGTTTGGCTTAGCGACCGTAATGGCAAGAGAGGTCGATTGTTCAAACGAGTCATTATTTAACTGCTCGATGCGAACGACGGATTTATCACTGATCGTTACGCTATCATTCACCGCTTCAAGTGGTGACGTCGACTCAGACAACACTGTGTAAGATAGCTCGGTTTTGGCTGATTGTTCATTTTCAGCATCTATAACGTCAACGGTTATGCTGTAAGAGTTCGGCTGAGCATCGCTGTTTGACGTAACCATGACCGTCGTTTCTGCACTCATGCCGGAAGGAACCGTCAAGGCGCTTGCGTCATAATTCCATCCGTCAGGAACGCTTAAAGCCGTTGTATAAGTCGCGTCTGCACATTCTGTATTGTTCTGGTTCGTCACTTTAAGATTATACGCTAACGTTTCTCCGGCATTAGCATCAGAACCTGATAGTGGGGTTAGAGAGAGTAGAGGCGATGTCGCAACGCATTGCCCGGATTCACCACCAAATATGACACTGACCTGTGCGTTTTGACCATTAGCACTTTCCAAAGTAATCGACACGCCTGTTTTTGGATCGGTGAACGTTCCACCAATTGGAAGAGCAGGGTCTTCCCAGTCATTACTCCCAAATAATTGTTTGAAAGTGGAGTCAGGCTTCATGTGTAGCAAGCGGCTACTTTTAAGATCACCGTCTGTCGCTAGGCGCACAACCACACCTTCTGTCACATCTTGGCGGTATACGATGTACGAACGGTCACGTAAAAAGCTGTCGTAGCCAAGAGCTTGTCGATATTCAACGTAAAACCATTGGCGCTGACCTGTAATTGGATCGGTACCTCTTGGGATCTTTAAAACTTTTGATGAAGTACTTTCAAAGTCTTCATAGGCATCAATAGAGTAAACACCATCACTAGAAATGATTTGAGCAGGGGAGGTCTGCCACCCTAAGTTTTCCAATTGGAAGGCGCTAAAGTAACCCATGTCGTAGTTACCCATTGTATCGTAGCTATCACCGTACTCTATGACACGGCAATCACCAGCTAACGTACCGTCTTTACAGTCGAGTGCGGAAGCGTGATGCAATCCAAAATTATGTCCTAATTCATGGGCGATAACTCGAGGCTCGAAAACCGCATTTATTGACGCTCTAGAGGGAGTTACTCCTTGACTACCAGAGCCTTCTGATGCACATCCAGTTTTGGTTGTTAAGTAGATAAAACGGTCATAGTTTGATAGTTGATATCCCGCAGTTTCAGCCATTTTGTTGGCTTCCGATGCTACAGCATCATCATCGCAAATTTGGTTTGATATCGGTAAGGTGAATGTTCCAGCAACATCACCAGATAGCCAAAGTTGCCCCTGGGACATTTGCGAATAGAAGTCGCTAACGGTATTAAAAACAACATGATGGGCGTCTTCTTTAGAGATCGGGATCTCTTGAGGGTTTTCTTGGAAATTGACGAGTACAACTAATGTTTTTTGTTCACCACTAGCCACTTGCTCAGCATAAGCCTCTGATGAAAAAGAATATGCTGACACGAGGGTTACAAAGCCTAGAGCTAGCAAGCGTAAATTTGACGCAACAAAGCCCAATTGAGGGAGGATGACCTTCTTCAATTTATATACCTACTTAATATTTTGATATTAAATGAAATTACAAATTCATAATGTTTTAAATAAAATAAATACCGAGCTCTATCCAAATAGAACCAGTAATTATCAAGTGTGCATTATGTTTTATAAAGTTTGTTTTATATTTGTGTGTGTTTATTACTTTTAAACACGAGGCGAGATATTAGCAGAAGGGGTGGTTAAAATTCAACCATGCATTTCGGTTTTTATAAGTTTATGAATTATAATGTTTAACTACTTTTTACTGGTGGTTTTTATAAAAATAATAAGAAATAATATTGTATGCAACAAAAGCAGTTACAAAGACAGTAATAATATTACACCGTGTAGTATGCAACACTCTTAATTGTTTGTTATTTCTTTTGTTTCCTATATAAATGACTTATTAAAAATAAGACGCTATCAATCCCATAGAGAAAATTGTCAAATTAAAGAAATATTAATTTCAAAAAACAAGAGACTTATTATACCTGGATATAGGCAACGCCATTTTTGCCATTTTTCTTTATCTCATACATTGCATGATCGGCTTTTTGATAAACTTCATTAAACTGTTGTTTTCCTTTATCAAATAGACAAACACCGATGCTCATTCCAATCGTTACTTTATTTAAGTCCTGATTTATCGCAGGAATGATGGAACTTAAGAGTCGATCACAAAGTTGAGATATTTCTTCTTGATTTGAATAAGAGCTTAAAACGACAAACTCATCTCCTCCTATGCGTCCGACTTGAGACTTGCTTGGCGCAAGCTCTGTTAAGCTATTGGCGATATTAATGAGGAGAGTATCACCAGTATGATGGCCTAGCTGGTCGTTAACTGCTTTAAAATTATCTATATCAACAAACACTAAGGCAGACTGCTGAGACGGCTTGGTTTGAGGTTGATGATTAAAGTTTTCCTCAATTGCTTTTCTATTTAACAGTCCGGTCAATGGATCACTCGAAGCTAACTTAGCCAGTTGCTGCTCATATCGCTTTTCTTTTGTAATATCGATATGAGTGCCCATCATGCGTAGTGGTTCGCCATCAGAACCATACTCGACGATGCGCCCTCGATCGTAGACCCAACTATCACTGCCGTCTTTATGAATCATGCGATGAACTACCTCATAAAGGTCGGTTTTGCCAGCTAGGTGATCTTCAAATGCACCCACCGCAAGATCATAATCTTCAGGGTGGAGATTGTTTTTCCACGTTTCAACCGTCGCGGTTAACTCATGGGGCTGATAACCTAGCATTTTGCCCCACTGCATATTGAATATCGTCAAAGTACCTGAAGGAATATGCTGCTCCCACAAACACAGTCCATTACTGTCGAGTGCAGCATTCAACTTTTCTTGTAGTCGCGCATTCTTCCGCTTCAGCTCTTCATTTTCTTTTTCTAAGCAGGCAATTCGAGTTAGATATTCTTCCATTTTGCGCATAATTTACGTCGTTTTCGGAGCGACAATATACGAAAAATACTTTGCAATTTCTATGATTGAGCTTGGAGATATAGGTATTGAATATGCGGTAAATAATAAAGAATCGGTGATGTTACTTAAGAGCAGCAAAGTAAATGCTTGGAAAAACAAAGAAGGAAATAGGGGATAAGCGAGGGGCTCTCCTGGTGCAAAGTCATAAATGAGGCCTTTGCACCGGGACTACTGAGGGTTAGCGGTTTAGTGCACCACAACGCTCAGGCTGGTAGGTGATATCGACAATTTCAATTGTCTTCACTTGATTATTTGGCATTGGCCATTCAAGTTTTTGACCAACAGACAAACCGATCAGTGCGCTGCCTACGGGCGCAAAAATGGAAATATCATCACTGCTTTTCAGCTCAGATGGGTAAACCAGTGTCTTTGTCATGGTTCTATCTTCACCTGCAAATTTAAACTCTACAGTTGAGTTCATCGTGACCACATTATCTGGCATTTGTTCTGGCTCAAGAACCGTCGCACGGTCTAGCTCTGCTTCTAGCTCAACAAGCTCCGCCGCGATGTTTGGCATTTTATCCAACAAAGCCGTGATTCGGTTCATATCTAAGCTTGAAATGTAGATAGAATTGTTTTCTGACATTTTATGACTCCCAAATAAAAGGCCGCCTCACAAACATGGGACGGCACTCTATATGTCAATTACGGTATCAATCATATGGATTTTATTCCATATGAACTAAATCAGATTCTAGTCTTTATAGTGCGACTTAGCTAGTAAAAGATTTTTGTTGTGAGACTTGATTTTTCTAAAACTTTCAGTCACTTCAGTTGTTCACCTTTAATAGCCTTGAAACTGCTAGGTTAAAACGAATGCTTTGTTTTTAAACAAAGCAGGGTTTATCGTTAGCGTGGTTTAACTCGACAATCATTGCCATTCTGTAAAAGCCAAAACTGTATAGCCCTTTGTGAGCATGACTGCGGTTATCTCATTTTGTAAAAACTACCAACATCCGTTAATAAATTACCTTTTATTCTTCAATATCAAGATAAAAACGTTCATCTACCCCTTTAGGGTAGTTTGAAATTGTAATTGATTTACATCATGTATTAATTTTCTTTCACAATTAACAATGAGCTCAGTGATAAGAACCTAACCCTTAGGAATTATAATGAGCAAGTTGAAGCTAGTAGTCATCGGTAACGGTATGGTAGGGCACCGTTATATTGAAGACTTAGTCGAGAAAGCTGATATCTCTAATATGGAGATTACCGTTTTCTGTGAAGAACCTCGTGTCGCATACGACCGTGTGCACCTTTCCTCTTACTTTTCTCACCACACTGCAGATGAACTTTCTTTAGTGAAAGAAGGCTTCTACGAGAAACACGGCATCAATATGTTGATCGGTGAACGTGCGATTAACATTAACCGTGAAAACCGCATTGTTTACTCAAGCACTGGTCGTGAAGTTCAATACGACAAGCTGATTCTTGCTACAGGCTCATTCCCATTTGTCCCGCCTATCAAAGGCCACGAAAGCAAAGACTGTTTTGTTTACCGCACGATCGAAGATCTAAAAGCGATTGAAGCGTGTGCGAAAAACAGCAAATCAGGTGTGGTTATCGGTGGTGGTCTACTCGGTCTTGAAGCGGCAGGCGCACTAAAAGCATTGGGTGTAGAAACGCACGTTGTTGAGTTCGCACCAAAGCTGATGGCTGAGCAACTTGACCTTGCTGGTGGTAACCAACTTCGTCAAAAGATCGAGCGTATGGGTGTGAACGTTCATACTAGCAAAAATACGCTTGAGATTGCGCCAGAAGGTAAAAGTGCTCGCAACGTTATGCGTTTTGCTGACGGCACTGAGTTAGAAACAGACTTCATCGTATTTTCAGCGGGTATTCGCCCACAAGACAAACTGGCACGCCAAATGGAGCTAGAACTTGGCCCTCGTGGCGGTGTTGCCATCAACGACCACTGCCAGACTTCAGATGAGAACATCTACGCGATTGGTGAGTGTGCGTCTTGGAATGAAATGTTCTACGGCCTTGTTGCTCCGGGTTACAAGATGGCGACCGTTGCGGTTGATCACCTACTAGGTAACACAGAAAGCAAATTCGAAGGCGCTGATATGTCTGCGAAGCTGAAACTTCTTGGTGTAAAAGTAGGTTCAATCGGTGACGCGAACGGTCGTACTGAAGGTTGTAAGAGTTACGTTTACCAAAACGAAGAGCAAGAAGTTTACAAACGTCTTATCGTTTCTGAAGACAACAAGAAGCTGCTAGGTGCAGTACTCGTGGGTGATACGTCTGACTACGGCGATCTGCTTCAATTGATGTTGAACGAAATCGACCTACCAGAGCATCCAGATGCCTTGATCCTTCCTGCACACGCAGGCGCTGAGAAACCAGCACTAGGTGCAGACGCTCTACCAGAAAGCGCGGTGATCTGTTCATGTTTCGATGTAACCAAAGGCAAGATCGCTCAAGCGGTTGCTGATGGTCATCATACATTGGGCGACATCAAAGCAGTGACTGGCGCAGGTACAGGCTGTGGTGGTTGTATTCCTCTAGTGACGTCTGTTCTAAATGCTGAGCTTGCTAAATCTGGTATCGAAGTGAAGAACGACGTGTGTGAGCACTTTGCTTACTCGCGCCAAGAGCTGTTCCACTTAATCCGTATTGAAGAGATCAAAACGTTTGATGAGCTTCTGGAGAAATACGGTAAAGGTTACGGCTGTGAAGTTTGTAAACCACTGGCTGGTTCTATCTTGGCTTCTTGCTGGGGTGAGCACATTCTTAAGCCACAACTGGTTAAGCTGCACGACACGAACGATAACTTCCTAGGTAACATTCAAAAAGACGGAACTTACTCCGTAATCCCACGTATGGCGGGTGGTGAAGTTACACCTCAAGCACTGGGTGCACTAGCGAACGTTGCTGCAGAATACAACCTATACACCAAAGTAACCGGTGCTCAACGTATTGGTCTGTTCGGTGCTCAAAAAGACGATCTTCCAGAGATCTGGCGCAAGCTTATCGACGCTGGCTTCGAAACAGGTCAAGCGTACGCAAAAGCACTTCGTATGGCGAAGACCTGTGTTGGATCAACGTGGTGTCGTTACGGCGTTCAAGATTCTGTTGGTTTAGGCTCTTATATTGAGAACCGTTACAAAGGCATTCGTACACCTCATAAGATGAAGTTCGGTGTTTCTGGCTGTACTCGTGAGTGTGCGGAAGCACAAGGTAAAGACCTTGGCATCATCGCGACTGACGCAGGTTGGAACATGTACGTATGTGGTAACGGCGGTATGAAACCTCGTCACGCAGACCTACTAGCCAGCGACCTAGATAAAGAAACGCTAATCAAGTACATCGACCGCTTCATGATGTTCTACATCCGTACTGCTGCGCCACTACAACGCACATCCGTTTGGATGGAAAACATGGAAGGTGGCGTTGACTACCTACGCGAAGTGATTGTTGAAGACAAACTTGGCATTAACGCTCAACTAGAAGCAGACGTAGCGAAGCTTGTAGATGAGTACGAATGTGAGTGGACTGCAACCATCAATGACGAATCACAACTGACTCGTTTCGCACACTTCATCAACTCTGACAAGCGCGATGACAATGTTGTGTTTGTTCAAGAGCGCGAACAGCACCGTCCAGCGACCTTCACGGAGAAACATCCTGAAGCGAAAGGCGACATCCTACACGTAGCGATCACTGAAGCATAAGGGAAGGTTGAACATGTCATTTGAAAAGATTTGCCAAATCAACGACATCGTACCGGGCACTGGCGTTTGTGCACTGGTTGATGGTCAGCAAGTTGCAGTATTCCGCCCAACACAAGCAGAAGAAGTGCTGGCGATCAGCAACACAGACCCGTTCTTCCAATCAAACGTGCTTTCTCGCGGTTTGATTTGTGAGCACCAAGGCGAACTTTGGGTAGCAAGCCCACTTAAGAAGCAACGCTTTAACCTGACAACAGGTGCGTGCATGGAAGACGAGCGTTTTAACGTGAAAGCGTACAAAACGCGCGTAACCAACGGTGAAGTAGAAATTTCTGCATAAGCTTGGTTTGCATTCCCTCCTCCTTAAGGGGAGGGAATGCACTGAGTACTTAGATTCAATAGACAAAGGCTTTCCAAGCGTCATCTTAGGGGAACAGGGAAGCGAGATGATGTCGACAGCAGTGGGTGTCAACGGGAAGCCTTTCTCTATTCAATCTTTAACTTTTTAACTTTCAATTTTGAATAAGGACACATTCATGTCTACAGACTTTAAACCTGCTGAATTCGTGCAAACCATGATCAACGTGGGTGAAGCGAAAATTAATACCAGCACTCGAGATCTTCTGCTTCGTGGCACGATGGCAGGCGTTATTCTATCTCTTGCAGTGGTGGTTGCTATTACCGCGATTGTACAAACGGGCATTGGCCTTGTGGGGGCGCTTGTTTTCCCTGTGGGCTTTGTGATTCTCAGTGTGATGGGTTACGACCTTGTCACAGGTGTTTTTGGTCTTGCGCCTTTGGCTAAGTTTGCTAACCGTCCGGGTATCACTTGGGGTCGTATTTTCCGTTGCTGGGGATTGGTAGGTTTGGGTAACCTGATTGGTTCTCTAATTGTGGCTTACCTAGTGGCAATCTCTCTAACCGGTAACTTCTCTCTAGAGCTCAACGCGGTAGCGAAGAAGTTTGTCGCTGTATCGACTGCCCGTAGCCTTGGTTTCGAAAACATGGGCATGGACGGATGGATCACGTGTTTTGTACGCGCTATCTTCTGTAACCTAATGGTGTGCCTAGGCGTGATCGGCAACATGACGGCACGTTCGGTATCTGGTCGTGTAGCGATGATGTGGTTCCCAATCTTCATCTTCTTCGCGCTAGTATTCGAGCACACAGTAGTAAACATGTTCCTATTCCCACTGGGTATGATCTTAGGTGCGGATTTTGGTATCGCGACTTGGTTGAACTTCAACCTTATCCCAACCATCTTAGGTAACATCGTTGGTGGTCTTGTAATGACTTGTCTGCCACTGTATCTAACTCATGCGAAAACAGCGCCTTCTATCTGCGTAGTTGAAGAAGAAGTAAAAGCAGAACCTGCAATCGCAAAATAAACCGCTTTATATGGCCCTATCTTTTGCGGGTGGGGCTATTCAACTCATTTAACTTTCAATAGATATTATATTGATTTAGCTATAAAAAGTAATAACTCCTTGGGGTAGTTTAAACCTTAAGTTAATAACGTGAGTGTTACTCTTTATATCCAAATTTCCGATAGGCGTTGATATGACTACTGCGAACTCATCTTTAAACAGCGGCTTTGTTTCTCTAGTTGGTGCAGGCCCGGGCGATCCAGACTTGCTGACGGTAAAAGGCTTGAAAGCCATTCAAGCGGCTGAAGTTGTGGTGTATGACCGATTGGTGTCGAAAGACATTCTTGAACTGGCTCGAGCATCTGCTGAGATGATCTATGTAGGCAAGAAACTGGACTTTCACTGTGTACCTCAAGATCAAATTAACCAAATCTTGGTACAAAAAGCGCAAGAAGGTAAACGCGTTGTGCGCCTAAAAGGTGGGGACTCATTTATCTTTGGCCGTGGTGGTGAAGAGCTAGAAGAACTAGCCGAATTTGGCATCAAATACGAAGTGGTTCCGGGTATTACGGCGGCGGCGGGCGCGACGGCTTATGCTGGTATTCCATTAACACACCGCGACCATGCACAAAGCGTTCAATTTATCACTGGTCATGTACAAAAAGATGGTCGTGAGATTGAATGGCATTCACTAGCGCAATCCAACAACACACTTGTGTTCTATATGGGGTTGAAGCAAAGCGGCCATATTATGGATAAGCTGATCACTCATGGGTTAGATCCTGAGATGTCATGCGCCATTATTGAAAACGGTACGCGCCCAGAGCAGCGCGTGTTCCAAGGAAAACTGAACGAACTTTCTGAAATGGCTGAGAAGGCGAACAGTCCAGCATTGATCGTCGTTGGCAGCGTGACTCAGTTGCACAACAAACTAGACTGGTTTAGAAAATAAGTTCGTCTAATGGTTAGATTTTGCAGGGGCTGTGACGTCTCTGCATTTCTTGCTTACGCATTGGCATTTGATCAATCAAGTTGTTGATAAATGGCCAATCCGTTTCTGCGCCCCATCGGTATTTCTCTTGGCCATCTTTACCCAGTAAAATTGCGGTATGTGAGCCTTTTTCAATTTCATACAGCTTGGCAAGCATTTTCAAATCAAACTCTTCTTTGAGCCAAGCTGGAGACGTGTAACCTTGTTCTGTAATGACTAATGTGACCACGTCTCTGTCTTCCAACTCGCACTCATTCATGAGTGTTTCTAGTAAGAATTGTTTAACGTATTCATCGTTTTCTGGAGCGAAGTAAAGCACACTCCGATGCGGCCAGTACTTTGAATGTGCTGGATAACCGAATGCTGTCGATGACAAGATACAAGAAAGTAGTATCACTAGTAACTTTCCGCCCATGACAGTTCCCCTAGAAACCCAAATACCGTTTATACGTTAAGTTTAGTGGAATTGGCTCATTGTGCTTTTTTCAAAACTGACTTAGGGTAGGCAGCAAATAAATCAAGCGTAGAAAAGATGAATTCAGAAAGAAAACAAAAGATCGCCATTTTGGTTGATGTACAGAATGTGTATTACACCTGTCGCGAAGCGTATCGCAGTAATTTTGATTACAACCAGTTTTGGTATGTTGCGACGCAAGGGAAAGAGGTGGTGAGTGCTCGTGCTTATGCCATCGCGAGTAACGATCCAAAACAGCGTCAGTTTCATCACATTTTACGCGGTGTTGGGTTCGAGGTAATGCTTAAACCCTATATTCAGCGTCGTGACGGCAGCTCGAAAGGCGACTGGGATGTCGGTATTACTCTTGATGCGATTGAAATTGCCCCTGAAGTTGAGGAAGTGATTCTCGTTTCTGGAGATGGGGACTTTAGTCTGCTAGTGGAACGAATTCAGCAGCGCTTCAATAAAACGGTGACCGTTTATGGTGTGCCTAAGCTAACATCCCAAACTCTGATTGATTGTGCAGATAACTTTGTCGCGATTGATGATGACTTCTTACTGTAATAACTAACGTGACAAAGAAAAGGCGAGTCATTCAGGCTGTACGCTAACGTACAATGACTCGCCTCTAATTTATTGTTGATTTGGCTAATTATGAAGGAATGATCATTTGTCCTAACAAGTAGCCCAGACAGCAAGCACCAATCACACCAATCAAACCTACCGACATAAATGAGTGGTTGAAGTACCACTTACCAATCTTAGTGGTACCTGACGTATCGAAGTTCACTGTCGCGATATCTGAAGGGTAGTTCGGAATAAAGAAGTAACCGTATACCGCAGGCATTAGGCCGATAAGCAGTGCAGGATCCAGACCCAAGCCAAGACCGACAGGCAACATCATACGTGCAGTCGCTGCTTGAGAATTCACTACAACCGACACAATGAACAACGCAAGCGCGAACGTCCAAGGGTAGTTGGTTACCATCTCAACGATGCCAGATTTGAACTGAGGCATTGCGTATTGGAAGTAAGTATCTGACATCCAAGCGATACCGAAGATAGCAATGGCAGCCACCATACCTGATTTGAATACTACGCCGTTTGGTACGTCACGTGGATCAGTTTTGGTTGCAAGCAAAATGATACCGCCGAAGCAGAGCATCATCATTTGAATCACAACGGCCATGCTGATTGGTTTCGCGCCATCTACGATGGTACGAATGTCCGGCCACATCGCGATAACGACGATAACCAAGATAGACGCGATGAACAGCAACACAGAGTTACGAGCACTTGTTGGTAGCACTTCATCAAGAGACGTTGCAGTGGTGTTGAGGATCTTTTCACGCCACACCGGATCTTTTAAACGCTCTTGGTATTCTTCATCGTCTTCCAGTTCTTTACCGCGTTTTAGGCTGTAAAGTGACATCAGCAACGTACCGAATAGCGTCGCTGGAACAGTAACGAGCAAAATAGAAAGCAGAGTGATCTCGTGCTGAATATCAGAGAGTTGTGCCAAGTAGTAAACCACTGCCGCTGAAATTGGAGAGGCCGTAATCGCGATTTGCGAAGCGACGGAAGCGGCTGCCATTGGACGTTCCGGACGAATGCCGTTTTTCAGTGCAACGTCGCCAATGATTGGCATGATGGAGTAAACCGCGTGACCTGTACCGAGCAAGAAGGTCATAAAGTAAGTAACAAAAGGAGCGATCAGGGTGACGCGTTTTGGGTTCTTACGAAGCACACGCTCGGCAACTTGCAGCATGTATTTCAAACCGCCAGCGGCTTCAAGAATGGAAGCACATGTTACCACCGCTAAAATGATCAACATGACGGTGACAGGAGGAGAGGTTGGCGGCATCTTAAAGATGAAGACTTCAATCACCAAACCAATACCAGATACGACCCCAAGGCCTATACCACCATAACGTGAGCCGATATACAGCATCACGAGCAAAAATAGAAACTCAAGATACAACATGTGGATTTCCTTATTCAAAACAGGGGGCTATATAGCCAAATTACTTAATTACATTGTCCCGATATTCAGAAAGAAAATACTTCATGTTGTTCACACTCCTTTGGATAAGAAACAGCAATATTCAATTATTGGCAATAACTCACGCTACACAGGGAAACTGTTAACACAGTTTTATCAGGGTGTTTTTATGCTGTGTATTTTTGCGATCATGTCAGCGCTAAATGCGAAGAGGTTTAAGAGTTTGTTGCTATTCATCGCATACGTAACCAGACCTTACGGGCGCAAAGAGCTTGAAAATAGAGACAGAGACCACAGATGAGAATAGGTTTTTGTTATGTGAATACAAAAGATAATAGTTTGCATTGCGATTAGTGGTTGGGTATAAAGGTGTCAGAATGACTACACCAACAATAAACCATCATGTCTGAGCAATTTTTCCCGCAACTATTTCAAACTTCGAGTGAGATTACGCCTTACCTTCACGGTGATATTGGCGAAATAGGGCAAGAAGTTATTCATATCGAAAATGATATCAATCCGATCATTCAAGGCCTTTACCAACAGTTGTCTGAGGCTCATCCGGAAGCGGGAAAAGCGTATTGGTTGACGAGAACGTGGGATTTGTTGTGTTGGCAGCCTGTTTATGTTGCGTTCATTTCTATTTACGGTTTCCACACGTTGCCAAACATTCGTGAGATGGCGCAGCACCTCAAGCCTTGTTTTGTGTCTGGATATCGATTCGCTGACGAAACACATATACATGGTAAGCCAGAAGAATTAATAAAAGAGGCCGGACGTCAAATTCGAGAGTTGTTCGATTTCTACCAACAAGAAATGAGTCAATGGACGCGCATTCGCCCAGGTTTCACTCATCAATTGATGTCGGATGGGATCATGGCTTGTTTGATTCGTCTTCAACAGCGTTTTCCGCAAATGACCAACACGACATTGCGTGAGCATGCCATCTTGTGGTTACAGGCATTGGGTTTAGATGCCAACAGTAGTCATTCACTTTATGAGACGTCACTGGATCAGCCGCTAAAATTGGTCAGAAAAAGCTGTTGTTTAGTCTATAAGTGTGAAGGCAGAAAGCTTTGTGAAGATTGTCCTCGTTTAGAAAAAAATCGACAGCTTATGAGCAAGCATAATCCTAATTAACATTTGGTTAACTTATGTAACAGTGCTCGATTTGAGAGTGAGAATAAGTATCATTGCATGCTCTTGTTGACAACAAAAAGATAAATACAATGATAAAAAGGACGTTTTCTCTTAATCTCATCGTACTTGCGATGAGCAGTGGATACGCAGTTAGCTCAATAGCTGCGGAAGAACTTCAACAAACATCAACACCAAGTGATGAACAAATGGTGGTCGTGGGCAGTGTGATGCCGAAATCGATCTCTGATATTCCAGGAACGGTTTGGTTTGTAGGGCAAGAGGAAATTGCTCAACAATATCGCGCGGGCAAGACACTTGGTGACATTCTTTCTGCGACCATTCCTTCGCTAGACGTTGGTACGGGTGGTCGAACTAACTACGGCCAGAACCTGCGTGGCAGAGCGATGTTGGTGATGATTGATGGTGTCTCACTGCAGTCTTCTCGCCCAATTAGTCGTCAGCTTGATGCGATTGACCCATTCAACATCGAGCGAATTGAAGTACTATCTGGTGCAACCTCCATTTATGGTGCTGGCGCTACAGGTGGTGTTATCAACATTATCACCAAGAAAGCTTACTCCGATGACTTATCGTTTGAATCGTATGTCAGTGGCACTACAGGTTTTAACAGCAGCGATGACTTTGATTACAAACTAGCTCAGTCTATCTCCGGTGGTAACGATCGAATTGCCGCTAGGGGTTCGGTTGTGTACACCGAAACACAAGGCGCATTTGACGCAAATGGCGACATTGTCACGCCAGATATCTCCCAAGGCTCTCTGCAATACAACTCGACGCTTGATGTAATGGGATCGACAGAGATTCAAATCTCCGAAGCCAGCAAGTTAAACCTTCTCGCACAATACTATGACAGCCAGCAAGATTCGCCATACGGCTTGTACATTGTTAACAATAAATTTGTTGATGTACGAGAGGGATTCGATTCCGATCGTGAACACGGTACAGAGCGAGTTCTCTTAAGCGCGAACTACGCTCACGACAGCGTATTCGGTCATCAACTGATTGGCGAGTTGTCTTACCGAAGTGAAGACCAAACGTTTACTCCTTATTACCAAGGTGCTTCTCAGCAAAAGACAGAGGTTTTTGCTGGACGTTTGGCACTGGCAAAAAACTGGGAATCATTCAACCTTGTTTATGGTGTTGATGCGTATTTAGACCGTTTTGAGAGCAATCAAGCTCTATTCGATCCAAGCATTGCAAACAACTCTGGAAACTTGATTAATAAAACGTACGCCGAAGTTGGTCGTTACCCAGGTGTAGATGTAACGTCTTACGCAATGTTTGTTCAAGGTGACTATCAAATTAATCAAGATTGGTCCGTTCAAGCAGGTTACCGCTATCAATACATGGACAATAAGATTGATGACTTTGTTGCCTATAGCGTACAAAAGAAGATTGCCTCGGGTAAGGGGGTGTCAGCGGATGCGGTACCAGGTGGCAGCTCCGACTACTCTGTAAGTCTGTTTAATTTGGGCACCATTTATCAGATTAATGATGAATCTCAACTTTGGGCAAACTTCTCCCAAGGTTTCGAACTTGCTGACCCTGCGAAGTACTATGGTCAAGGCAGCTATGATGCTGTGGATGCAAACGGTCATTATGCGTTGAACAACAGCATTAATGTGTCTGACTCAAAAATGTCAGGTATTAAAACGGACAGCTATGAGATCGGTTACCGTCTTGATACCAACTCTCTTGCGCTTCAGGCGGCAGGCTATTACTCGCTTTCAGACAACTCCATCAAGTATGATAGAAAAACGTTGTTGATTACGAATGTTGACGACGAGCAGCGTGTTTACGGTGCAGAAGCAAACATCAATTACTGGGTGACCCGCGATATCCTGTTAGGGGCATCAGGACACTACGTAGTTTCTGAGCTGAAAACCGATGGTAAATGGGAAGATTTGAGCGCAGGTAAAGCCAGTACGTCTAAGGCTAATGCATGGGCTGCATACTACCAAGATTCGTACTCGATTCGTCTACAAAGTCAGACGATGTTTGATTACGAAGATGACGCCAACAATAAGTTGGAGGGCTACACCACGTTTGATCTTCTGGGTAATGTAACACTACCTGTTGGGCAGTTAGGCTTTGGTATTCAAAATCTATTTGACGAAGACTACACAACCGCTTGGGGTCAACGTGCGCAGATTCTTTATGCGGCACACTACGATGCAGCAGCTTACGACTACAAAGGAAGAGGTCGCACATTCACACTGAACTACAGTGTTGAATATTAAAGTCAATTCTCTCCGTACAATAAACAAAAAAGCCGCATAAAGCGGCTTTTCTTTTAGGCTTGATCTGTCGGCACTGTGTCTACAACATTTTCCGTGCTTTCCGAGGCTTGGTTTTGCTCTTCAGCTTCCATTTTTGCACGTTCAGCTTTGGAGATATAACGCGGCTTATTGCTCTTATGTAGCTTAGCGTTGTGCTTCTTCTGCTTCGCTTTTAAGATCTGATTGATTTTCTTCTTGCGGTTCATGGTGGTGGTCCTTTAATTTAGCGGGGCAGGATAGTTATTTTTTTATCAAGTTACAACTAAATAAGCCCTTACGTCGGTCGCAAGATTCAAGTACGTTTCTATGTCCAATCATCTCTCGCGTTTTAATGGAGTCCAAATGAAAACACTGATCACTGAACGTTTGATACTACGTCTTGTGAGTGTAGATGATGCACCATTCATATTAGAACTTTATAACCACCCAGACTTTTACCTTTTTGTCGGAGATAAACAAATTCGTACTGAATATGAAGCGGCGCGTTATATAAAAGAAAACATGCTACGCATGCAAAAAGTTAAAGGTGTGAGTTTACTCGTAGTAGAGAAAAAAGACGATGGACAACCGATCGGTATTTGTGGGCTAGTTAAACGTGACACATTGCAACACTACGATCTTGGGTATGGTTTTTTACCTTCTGCTTATGGTTGCGGCTACGGAGTCGAGTCGGCAACCGCGGTGCTGGAATATGCTCGAGAGGGAATGAAACTCGATAAGTTGGCTGCCATCACCAACAATGACAATATTCGTAGTATAAGTTTGCTCAAAAAACTGGGCTTTGAGTTTGAACGAGTTGAGCAGCAATACGATAATGGTCGAACGTTAGAACTTTACACAATGACGTTGTGATTTTTGGAAGCTCATGAGCGATATTTTACTTGGCAAGCTCGCCACTGAATTTAAGACGGTAAAAGCCATGGTAGAGGTTTACTGTCACGATCACCATGGAACAAAAAGTGACTTGTGCTCAGAATGTCGTGAGCTGCTTGAATACGCAGAAGTTCGTCTTGACCGCTGTCCTTATGGAGAGAATAAACCGACGTGTAACAAGTGTCCGATTCACTGTTATAAACCGGATCCGAAAGAGCAAATGCGTTTGGTGATGCGTTACTCTGGCCCCAGAATGCTACTGAAACATCCCATCTTGGCGGTTCGTCATTTACTTCATGAAAAGCGCGCGGTACCGGAAAAACCTGCAGCGAACGCGTCAAACCGTCACAAACGTTTATCTAAACAAAAAAGCGAAGAATAAAAAACGAGGGCGACATGCCCTCGTTTTCGTTGAGTAGAAGTTGCGTGGTTAGAGGCCAGCGGCCATACGCTGCTTAGTTTTGCTCGCTGCAAGTAGCATGTATACGCCAGTCGCAACCAAAGCGGCAAACAAGTAGCCTAGTAAGCCATGTTCTTGGCCCATAAATTTATCAGCCACAACCGGGCCAGCAACAGAGCCAATGCTGTAGCTGAACAGCATGACTTGTGTGGCAGAGACAATAAAGCGCTCATCAAGTCCTTCACAACCTAAGTTGATCGCAATTGGGTACAAGGCAAAAGTAGCGGCACCTAAAAAGAATAATGCAGCAGCTAATACCACGGCTGACGATGAAATAAAGGTCAAACCGATCGAAAAAATACCCAAAATACAGAAGAACGCCATTAGCACTGTGCGGCTCATGTATTTGTTCAATGTGGTCACCATTGGTTGAACCAACATGCCACCTAGGATCACTAGTGCCATCAATGTACCAATGTCTTGATGGTTGATTTTACGGTTAGTTAGCTCAACAGGCATTAATCCGTATATCGCGCCTAAGGTCAAACCTGATACAACACAACCAATAATTGCAGCGTGGTTTAGCTTGGCAATTTGCTTAAATGACAAAGCGGTTGATTCATGGCTGTTTGGTTGTTCACACTCAATAAACATCAGCACCAACATCGCCATTAGGATCAGCGTTGTGATTGCAATGAACGGAACACCGCCACTTACGCCAAGTACACCAATGCCAAATTGGCCTAATGCAGAACCGCCATAAAGCGATAGCATGTACAAGCTCAAACGTTTTGCACGTGATGCTTCGTCGCCAGACATTAGCCAAGATTCAACAATGACAAAAACGCCCGCAACGGCAATACCTGCGATAAAACGAGCAGCAAGCCACACTAACCCATTAGCAAAAACGGGTAGCGTGACAATCGTTAGCGAGAATGCCGCTAAGCAGCCAATAAACGCTTTACGGTGACCAACTTGACGCACGACACGCTCAATAAACATCGCGCCGACCAATAAGCCGCCATAAAAAACACTCGCCAACCAACTCGCATAATCTGCTGAGATGTTGTATTCACCGAGCATGAGAGGGATCAAGCTCATTAAATAGCCCGAAGCCACCGCATAAAGAGACAGTGCGACGACTGGAACTGTAACTCGTGGTGATGCTGCAGGAACGACTGTGTTTTCCACTGTTTTGCGCCTATAAGTTAAATGAAATCTATGGGTTATTCGGCGCGAATATGAGGCTAATAGTTAGGCAAGTAAAATGATTAATTTAAGTCGTTTCGACAAATAATATTTGTTAAATAGATAGGTCGATAAGTTGCATAAAAACGCCAACCTACCAGTGAGGTTGGCGTGGAGAATTACTTATTAAGTGCTTGATTTAACCATTGATCAAACTGACTTTTCGGTAGCGCACCATTGATCATATCAACGCGTTGACCGTTCTTGAAAACCATGATGGTAGGAATGCTTCGAATGCCAAATTGTGCAGCGAGCGCTTGTTGTGCTTCTGTATCAATCTTTACAAAACGAGCCGTTCCTGCTTGTTCATGAGCGACATCCGAGAAAACAGGGGCAAAACCGACGCACGGATTACACCAAGGGGCCCAAAAGTCGACGACAACAGGCGTATCACTTTGTAATAGGGCAGAAAAGTTATCTTGCGTTCCTTCGATAGGCGCGCCATCAAAAAGTGCACTTTTACATTTACCGCAAGTTGCAGACTCTGCAACACGCTCATTAGGGACACGATTCAGACCGCCGCATGAAGGGCAGCGAGTTTTAAACGATGACATGACTTCTTCCTTTATTACGTATTGATGAAAACATGACTTACCAGTCAGCCTCATTATTTGTATACTTATTTTTTAACCTGCCGAAATAACGCAGAGCAGGTTTGTATTTGAGCCTAAGGTTCTAAGAAATTTTATTAAAATACAACAATAAATAGGTCTGCGATGACAAATTACTACGCTGAAATTACAGGTTGGGGGAAATGTGTTCCTCCTGCCGTGCTCTCTAACGATGATCTTAGCACTTTCCTTGATACTTCAGATGAGTGGATTCGTACCCGCACCGGTATCGAAAACCGCCGTATTAGCCATGTAAATACTTCAGACATGGCAACCGTTGCTGCCAAACACGCATTGGCGCGCGCGGGCGTTGACGCAAGCGACGTTGATTTAATCATTGTGGCGACTTGTTCTCCGGATTCACTTATTCCAAACATCGCATCTAAAATACAGCAGAACTTGGGCATTCGTTCTGCGGCGGCCTTTGATTTAAATGCCGCATGTACGGGATTTGTCTACGGCCTTGAAACGGGCACACGTTTGATTCAATCAGGTAACTATCGCAACGCGATCATTATTGGCGCGGAAAGATTGTCTTTCTACATCGATTGGGCCATGCGAGATACCGCTGTTCTATTTGGTGATGGAGCGGGCGCCGTTGTGTTATCAAGAACAGAAAAAGAAACGGGTCTACTGCAATCTCAAATTGGTTGTGACGCTAAAGGTCGCGATATTCTTTCCGTACCAAAGTTTGGTACTTGTATGGACCGTTTTGCGGAAGACAACGGTTACTGGGATTTCAACTTCGTAGGACAAGAAATTTTCAAACGTGCGGTAAAAGGCATGGGGCTAGCTGCGAAAACCGTGCTTAAAGCATCACAGTTAACTACCGACCAAATCGACGTTGTTATTCCCCATCAAGCGAATATTCGTATTATTCAAACCCTATGTGACCTATCTGGGATCCCACACGACAAAGCGTTTGTGAACATCCAAAACTACGGTAATACTTCTGCAGCGACGGTGCCAATTGCATTATGTGAAGCGGTAGAGCAAGGCCGAGTTAACCCAGGTGATAACATGCTTCTTGCTGCATTTGGTGCAGGTTTGACATGGGGTGCGGCAGTATTGAAATGGGGTGACCGCGTAACGCCAATTGGTGAAAGTGATGCGGCTCTGCCTGAATGTGAGCAATCCGCGCTAGAATTACTTGAGCGTGCCATTAAGCTGTGTAACGAGCGCCGTCGCGACGAAGCGTAACGGACACTCAGCGGGAATGATATTGAGAAGGGAGCGTAAATGCTCCCTTTTTCATGACATGTTAAATAAGAGCTTATTAAAGCAGCTTAAGCCATAAAACCAAGGTTTGAATTAGCGAAGTTGCGGATATTCGGGAACACGTATTCCAGTGCCGCGTTATCACTCACACCCATCCACTGCGCGAGGGTTGAGCCCACTTGATCAGCTGCAATTTGGGGTATGAGTCGACCTTGAGAATAGTCATCGTTTCCGCCCAATACTAGTTCAGGCCATATGCCGATAGGTCGCTGACCATTCACCGCGCCCCCAATCAATAGTTGATGACCACCCCAACCGTGATCGGTGCCGTTACCGTTGCTTGTCATCCGTCGACCAAAGTCAGACATTGTAAAAGAAGTGACTTGCTTGTTTAGCCCCAACCGCGCAATCGCGCGATACATTGCTAAGAGGTTAGTTGCTAGATCTTCGAGTAGTACGGAGTGTCGAACTAATTGAGAATCGTGTAGGTCGTAGCCAGAGTGTTTAACGAAGAAGACTTGTCGTTGCTGCTTTAACACATCTTGGCTTGCGATCAATTTATAGACGGTTTGCATCTGCTTGCCGAGTGTTGATGAGGTGAACAGCGGCGCGTCATCAATATGATTGAGTTGCTCGCTTAGCACACGGCTCATCATCATCGACTCATCAACCATCAAATTAAAGTGACCACTAAACGGATTCTCTGTTTGATGAGAAAGCAGTTGGTCATAGATCCCCTTGTATAGCGGGTTATCAATCGCGGTAAGCTGAACCGCACGGTCTTTTTTCAGCACGGTTTGGCGGTGTTCCATCGCGCGTAACCAAAGCGAGTTCCCGTGCACACTGTATAGTGGGGTTATTTCTGATTCAGAAGTTAATACGTCCAACATTCTTCCTGCCCAACCCAAGTTGCTAGATTCTTGCATACCACCAAGTAACCAAGCGTCAGTTTGTGAATTGTGGGAAAACAGTTGCTCGGGAAGTGACGCTTCACCTAGCTCAATCGCTTGTTTTGTAACGGGATGGTTGAGAATGCCGCTATTGAGCACGATATTGGCATCGCCTTGTTCGAAAATTGAAGACAGCGCCTTTAGTTTGGGGTGTAAGCCAAGTTCTACCAGATTATCCGAGCTATCGGCGGTATGCAAATTGATAGGGAGTATGTCGTCTTTGGCGACAGAAAGAGCACCTCTGACTTTGGCATATTGGTTATAGTGCGCGTCAGACAACGGCAGTACAGTGTTGAACGCATCGTTTCCACCTGCTAAATAAACACATATCAATGCTCGAAAGTCATTGGATGGCGCCGCGAGAGAATAACCCGGTAGACCAAGCGAAGCTAAAGCGCCCATCGATGCAGTGCTTTTTATAAAATGTCGTCGTGAAATATCCATAATCCACTCCTAATCCTGAATATAGAATTCATCGCCGGAAATGGCGGTAAAAATCACCAAGGCGAGCTTTGTTGTTGGCACATAGTCCTCACGATATTCATCTAACACGGTGAGCATGAGTTTTTTTAATTCCGCCGAGGCCGTTCCAGCAAAGAAGCGTGCGTTAACCAGCTCGACTAAGGCATCGTGATCATCCAAAAGAAGATAAAACTCGCCGAGATCGAGAGTGTAGGAATCACCGCCGCCTCTGCGAGTGCTGGTCAACATATAGTTGACCAAATCGGTATAAACAGACCAGTTCAGTAGCTCATACTCCGGAGAGCTAATACCAGACTCCGTAAACTCGTTAGATGGTTGGTAATCAGGAGAGTAAAAATTAAATACGGAAGGAGAACGAAGAGGTCCTTGATTGGCGATATTCATCATCGTAGTAGCGTCTTCGTAACGTGTAGATTTGATTGTAAAACCCGCTGCTCGATGAAAATTAGTTAGGACCAGTATTGGCTCTTTCACTTTTATTGGCGGGGTATCTGTCATGCCTAGAGCCTCAGAATCGAGCAAGATGGCATGAATGACCGCGTTTAAATCTCCTTTTTCTCCTTTGCCATTGTTATTGAATACCGAAGCAACACGTGCGATGTACTCCGGACTTGGATTCGAAGTTACAAAACGTTGGATAAGTAGCTTAGAAACAAACGGCGCCATGTTTGGATGAGACATCAAAATATCGATCACTTTTGAAAGCTCTTCTTGCGCAGTTAAACCAGCAGGAATTGTGTTACCAAGCAATCGTTTCTCGCCATCATCGTGTCGGTGGCTGATGACTCGCATCGGTTCGACAAACGCTAAATCGGCATTTTTCCACCCAGTTAATGCTCGAGCGAGCTCTTGAATATCCGTTTGGGTATATGTGGGGATAGGCTTACCCGTTGTACGATCAAGCTTTTTACTGCCATCGATATTCAGTTCATACAAGCCTAGGGTGAACAACTGCATCAACTCTCGAGCGAAGTTCTCATCAGGTAATGCACCCGTCGTGTTGTTCTCTTTTGCGCTCCCGAGCATGGACAAATAGCTGCCCATAACAGGATGAATGGAAACGTCATATAATAAATCTCGGTAGTTGCCAAAAGCGTTAGCAATCAATACATCATAGTAGTCGACTAGACCAGTGGGCTTACTGGAAAGAACACCGCCATAGCGAGAGACCACTAAGATCTGGCTTAATGCATACGCCATGCGTTGTCTGAGTTGATCATCAGCAGTAATAACAATTTGATACCAAGCGTTTTCGCGATTGGATTGTGCGCCTTTGGAAAAAGGTGTCCGATAGAGCGGTTGATGATAGGTGGCAGGAAGGTAGATTTGTTGAGATATCCAACTTTCCATCCCGACTTCTTCTACCTCATCAATTAATGTTGGTGTTGGCCCAAAAGTGCTCTGATAGAGGAAACGCGCAACGGTTTGATCGGAGGGCGTTAGTTCCATTTCTGCTGGTACTGAAGGGACGTAACTTAGTAATAAGATAATCAACCCTAGTACCCAACAAGAGATTTCATTCTGTTTCTGACGTCTCATAGTTAACTCGCTTACCCGAGGGAACGACTTAAATCCATTTAACGGGAGTGATTAAGCTCATTTGAGCTAAATAATAAATTTAGAAAAATCAAGTAGCTGCAGGAACGAGTATAGTCTCTATAAGTGACTAACAAAAAACTCAATCTATGAATTTGGTACTTTAGTGCTAGATGTTTTTGATATTTATTTAGGTAACGTACTGATATTTAATATCGTGTGAGAATAGGGTCAAACAGTGATATAGCGAGGAATGTGTGGTGATACTGCAATAATGCGGTCAACGTGAGAGTGGTGTAATCATTGAGTCTGCAATATAACTTAAACTAATTTATGAGCTAATAAATAAAGTTGCTTTATTGGCACAAGAGAAAACCGCATGGGTGTTCTCTTGTACAAAGTAAAAGGATTATTTTCTAGCAAGTTTATGGTGAGCCCGGGAGAAGTGATCGGCACAAAATGCGCCCACAATCGAGAGTTCGCCAGCCAGACAAAGCGCAGCTGCGACTTCGGCTAAGGCTTTCGCTTTGCCGTTGCCGTGCAAACCCAAAATATCCAAACATGCTTTTTGCGTTGGAAGGCCAGTACCCCCGCCAACCGTGCCAACCATGATGTTTGGCAAGGTCACGCACGCGTACAAGTTGCCTTGAGCGTCCACATCCATACGAGTGATACCAATGGCAGACTCTGCAACGCAAGCGGCATCTTGACCACAAGCAATGTACAGCGCGGCAAGGGCGTTTGCGTAATGCGCGTTGACGCCAATTGTCCCGCTGAGTAAACCGCCCACCGTTGTCATTTTGCCAAATTGAACCATAGACTCCGGCGTTGTATGCAGATATTTCTCCACCAACTCAGCAGGAATAGTCACTTCGGCGGATACTTTCTTACCGCGTACCGAGCGCAGTGTGTGCGCGTTTGGTTTTTTGTCGCCTGATAAGTTGCCATCCAAGAAGGCTTGAGTTGGTTTGATTGGGCTGGTCGCCAAAATATGATGGAACACTTCGTTTGTTGCGATGGTCACCATGTTTTGTCCGGAAGCGTCACCAGTCACGTATTCAAAGACCAAATAAACATGGTTTCCTTCGATATTTACATTGATGTCTTTGAGTTTGCCATGTGAGGTGGTGGATTCCGCAATTTGACGAAATGCCTCAAACTGAGTCACCACCCAACTGACGAACTGACCCGCATCGGCAAGGTTGTTAAAGGCGAACACTGGCGTTCGGCTCACCCCTTCACTCAGCAACAATGCGCTCGCGCCACCAGCGGCGGTAATAAGATTTGCGCCACGGTTGTAGGAAGCGACTAACGCGGCTTCTGTCGTTGCGAGCGGAACCAAAAAATCATCGTTCGCATACAAGCCGTTGACGCGCAAAGGGCCTGCGATGCCGACCGGCACATTGACAGTACCAATGAAGTGCTCGATGTTGTTGGAGTAAGCGTCGCAATGTGATTGCGTGAAAGGATCAAGGAGATGATCTTTATTGGTCACTTGTTCGAGTACTTGCCAACGGCGCGCTAAATGCTTATCCGATAGGCCAGGGCTTAAGCAGAGACGTTTCTCTGGCTTGTGAAACTTCGGTTCTAATGCCGATTGAATCTTGCTGCTGGTTTCGATATCGGAAAGGGCGGAGCTTTGAACAGGGTTATCTTGGTTTAACTTCGGCATACAAACGTTAACTGAAAAATCGAACCAGAGATTGTAGTGATTGGGGCTTTGATTACAACGTTGATTATACGTTTTGCAACAAATACCACTGTGCAAGCGCCTTTATTATCCAAGTGATTTGATATTGGAGCGACGAATTTACCGGACATAAATGGGGTTTGACAATGAATGTTGCAGTAAATGGCAGATCCGGGAGGTTATGGCTCTTAGAGAAACTGGCCTGTAGGTGTTTGGATTCGACAAGGTGTAAGCATGAGTGCCTTAAAAGCGGAATGATTCAATCTATGAAAGGAATAAATTGTCTAACCCAGTCCCTTGGGTCAGACGTTAGTTTGAATCAGTTATTCAAAAACTAGTTGAAGGCGCGAGCCACACGTCCCGCACTTTGAATGCGATAATGGCCAACGTAAGCAGGAACAAATACAGATTGTCCTTTCGCGGCGGTTAACGTCTCACCGTTATCACTGATGAGTGTCAGTTCGGCATCAATCGCCATCAAAATCTCTGCGCTGTTTGCCTCAACCACGTCGTGATTCGGTTGGTTAAGAATGCTGAAACTAAAGTCTGCGACTGGAACGGGGTAAAGGTTCTGGCAACCATTGGCATTGGGTTCTAAAACAAGGCTGTCAAAAGGCTTAGGCACAAAATCTGTGCATTTAACCAGTTCTTCAACATCCATATGTTTCGGCGTGAGTCCTGCACGCAAAACGTTATCTGAGTTCGCCATGATCTCTAATCCCGTACCTTTAATGTAAGCGTGTGGCGTTCTTGCGCTCAGGAACATCGCTTCGCCAGGCTGCAGCGTGATGACATTCAACAGTAAAGGCGCAAACAAGCCGACATCGCCGGGATATTGAGTGGATAGATCCAAGATGAGCTGGAAGACGTCGCTGTCAGTGCCTTGCTCCGATTGACGTGAAGCGTGGGTAAGAAGCTGTTTCAGTGCTCTTTCTTTCGTTTCGCCTTCCATGGTCAGAATGTGCACAAAGAAATCTCGCAAACCTTGTGAGTTGATTTCGCGTTTGAATGCATCTAATGGCGCACGTAGCTCATCGATATCACAAAGGCTAAATGCCTCAATAATCTCGGCATACGAGCGAAAACCGTTCATGGCTTGGTAACTTGTCAATGCGTATACCAACTCAGGCTTGTGATTTGGATCCTTGTAGTTACGATGGCTCGCGTTTAGTGGGATGCCAGCACTTTGCTCTTTTTCGAAACCTATTTCAGCATCTTGTTTACTTGGGTGAACTTGAATCGACAGTGCGTGTTCGGCCGCTAAGATCTTAAACAGAAAGGGCAGGTCGCCAAATTTCGCTGCGGTTTCTGCTGATAAGTAAGCGGGTTGGTTTTGTTTGATCAGTTCAGACAAAGGCAGCGTGTTTTGCTCAATCTGAACTTCAGAGCAGCCGTTTGGGTGAGTCCCCATCCATACTTCTGCTTGAGGCTCATTCGTTTCGTTAGAAAAGCCAAACAAATCGTGAATAGAAGAGGTGCTTCCCCAAGCGTAGTTTTGGATTTTGTTGTTCATTTGAAAGAAGCTATGCGATGAAATAGTGTTCAAATTCATGAATTTTTCCCATAGTTAACCCTCCGAACTGAATCGGAAGAAAAATTGAGCAGAGATACGTTAAATAAGGATGGCGAGCGCGGTTAGGTCACTCGCCAATTTGCCCGAAGGGCGATAAGTCGATTTACAACCGAGGTTTTGGTTCGAGTGGTTTTCGTGATGGTTGCGCTTGCAAAAATGGCAGCAACAAAAGGCCAATGACGGCTGCACAAACTGAAATGGTGATGAAGAAACCCGTCCAATGATATTCTTCAAGAATTAACGCCAGTGGATAGCCAGACAATGCTGCGCCCATGTAGGCGAACAAGCCCACGAATCCTGTTGCCGCGCCGGCAGAATCTTTGTGAGAGCACTCAGCCGCCGCCATACCGATTAGCATTTGTGGTCCAAAGACAAAGAAGCCGATGGAGAACAATCCCGCCGCTTGGAATGCAAAGTTGGTCAGAGGCATCAGCCAAAGCGCGGAGACAGATAAGAAAATCCCAATCGCGAACAGCAAGTTCATTGGCCCACGGTTACCGCCAAAGAGTTTGTCTGAGCCCCAACCCGCAACCAATGAACCAACAAAACCGCCGATTTCAAACATAGAAAGGGCAGCGTTGGCGTTAATCAGGCTATAGTGATGCTGCTCGGTTAAGTACAGGTTTCCCCAGTCATTGATTGCGGTTCGGACTATGTAAACCAACACATAACTGAACGCGAGCAGCCAGATGTATTTGTTGTTAAATACGTACGATTTCAGAATTTCGCGGTAGGTGAGGCCACGTCCGTAATTTTCTTGCGCAAGTTCTAGCGCGTCGTTGCGCCATTGTCCGACACTTGGTAAACCCATTGTTGTGGGTTTATCGCGCAATCGCCAACAAACGAATAGACCGAGTAATACACCGATGATGCCGGGTAGAATAAAGCCTTCACGCCAGCTGTAGTGCAACGTTAAATAGCCCACCAAAACAGGGATCAGCGCGCCACCAACGTTGTGTGCGGTGTTCCAAATCGCCCATAAGAAGCCACGCTCAGAGCGTGAATACCAAGTGGTTAACAGCTTGGAGCATGAAGGCCAGCCCCAGCCTTGGAACCACGCGTTTAAGATCCACAGAGTGATGAAAGCCGCGAGTGAGCTAGAAAAGCCGAACGCGATATTGACCAGACCTGTCGCAATCAAGCCTAGCCCCATGAAATAACGAGGGTTAGAGCGATCCGAAATCGTGCCAGAAATAAACTTCGAGCAGCCGTAGGTGATGTAGAAAAGCGTGCCTATAAGACCCAAATCGCCTTTGTCTAGGCCAAGATCGGTAATCATAGCTGGTGCGGCGTAGTTAAAGGTCTTACGGGTAAAGTAGAAACCTGCGTAGCCGATGTACATTCCCAACATAATGTGCAAACGCCAATGGTGGTAACGCTGGTCGATTTGCTCGTTGCTCAGACTCGGTTGAGTAAATTTAGGTGAACGTAAAAATCCAAACATCTTGAGTTACACCTTAGGTAAAGTAATGCTGATTTGTGTGCCGATCACTTGATCGCTGGTGGAGTAGATAACCATTTTTCCACCTAACGCGTGCACACGCTCTTGCATGCCGCGAACGCCCATGCCTTTCATGCTGTCCTGAACTTTGAAACCGACACCATCATCGTGAATCATTAGTGACACCGCCGTTTCTCCGATCGTCAGTTCAATACTGATCAACTGCGCTTCTGCATATTTGGCGGCGTTATTCAATGACTCTTGGCATAAACGAAATAGGGTGACTTTGAGCGTGTCACTCAGGCTGGTGTAATCGCCCTGCCAGTTCAGTTGAACGTTGGTTCCGTGATTGGCGAACTCCATTTCTCGCGTTAGTTGCTCGACGGATTCTTTTAAGTCCAAATCATCCAGCATTTTTGGTCTTAGCTTGCTTAACAGTCGCTTAGTGGTGTCGTACACGTTGAGGGAAAGCCCTTCGATCATGTCGGCGCAACCCACGCGTGTTTCTGTGTTATTTACCCGCTTAATGATGTTGGCTTGTGTGCGGATTGCCGTGATGTTCTGGCCGATTTCGTCATGTAGCTCGCGCGCAATATCGCGTCTTACGGATTCTTCCGCTTTGATAAGCTGGCGAGACAAATTCTGATTGCGTGCAAGTTCGCCGCGCAGTTTGTGATTGAGGTCTTTTTGTTTCTGAACCCCTAAACCGAGCATAATGCCGGTGATGGTTTGCGCCGAGAGAGATAATAACAAATCGGTGATTTCTAGATTTGATACGCCGCTGCGAGCCGCAATCAGCGCAATGCTGTTGAGCATGGTGGCGAGTAGGGCACCTTGCCAGCCGTAACGCAGAGCAAGCACGATGATTGGAATCGCCATACAAAATGGCGCAAATCGTTTTAGCTCTTCAGGCAAACTGGTTTGCACCAAAATACTGCCGATCAAAAGCAGCGCATAAAGCACGATATGACGCACCTGAAATACAACGGTATTACTAAGTAGGAGAGAGCTAAGCGGAGACCAACGACTTTGGAACAAATAACTCCATAACAAGTAGCACATAGGCACCACGAGCAAGCCTCCAGAAATGCTAGCCAGCCATACCATGTAAACCGAAGGAACGTGAAAACCAACGGCCATCACATTAATAAACGCGCTAATGATAATGACTGCGCTCATCACGGCTAAATGGCGGTTTTGGTCTCCGTAGTAGTATTTTTTCGCAATCAGAGTGACCGGGATACTGGCAATGCTCGCAATCAGCACGGTAAGCCACTGCGGTTGACCCAGTAACATCGCAAGTGCGATGGAAAGCCCCCACTCCGAAAGGTAAATCGTTGGCCAATAAGCGGTGCGAGTGTGTAGGGCGACACCTAATCGTAAAGCGAAAGGAAACAATAAGATCGCCAGCTCGGGATCATTGACAAAGTAATAGGCAATCACCCACAAGCAAAACCAAGCGCAAGCCATAACAAATAGTCCGCAAATGGTAGTAACAGCGTAAGCTCGCATTAAAAGGACTCTTGAGAAAATAGTTTGGCGAGCTCAACGTTGTTTTTCACGCCGAGTTTGTCGATGGCATTCGCACGATGCACATGCACGGTCTTGTGGCTCAAGCCAAGCTCTGCCGCGACAGACTTTACATCCAACCCGGTCGCAAGTAGCTGACATACCTCGTTCTCACGTTTTGTCAGTTGGCATAGAGAGGTGGTGTTGTCGCTAGGCGTTGCAAGTTTAAGTGCAATATCTGATGTGAGGTAACAGCCACCAGAAGCACTGGTTCTCACGGCTTGAATAAGTTCGTCTGGGCTACAGCGTTTACTAAGATAGCCTTTTGCACCTAGCTTTAGTGATTTTTCCACCATCGCAGGGGAGTCATGCACGCTAAGCATCACGCAGGCAATGCCAGTTGGTATTTCGCTAAGAAAGTTTAAGCCGCTTTCATCTGGCATGGAAATATCTAGGATGACGACGTGTGGGTGTACCGCAGGCAACCCTTTGCGCGCTTCTGCGACAGAACCAAATTCACCAACAACGGTAATATCACTTTCTAAATTTAATAATTGTGCGAAACCTGAACGCACGATGACGTGATCATCAACTAGAGCAACATGAATCATTATTACAACCAAATAGAGCAGACGACTAACAACAATAAGCTCCAACAGGAGCTAATAGAAAAATCTTTAATGATACTGAATTGAGCCATGCTTTTTAATGATCTTGCGCGCTTTACCGAAGTAAAGCGCGCAGAGAAGCTAGGCTTGATTTTGTGCAAGTTGAAGCTTCTTCGCGTGTCGAATCTTCTTCTCTTCCGCGATAGCGACGAAAGCAAGCAAAACAATACAAATCATGGCGGAGGTATCTAGGGCTGCGAAGGTACCTTTCCAACCTGTTAAGCCGAAGATAGGTGTACCGTCTGCAATCATACCCAAGCCTAGTTTTGCAAAGCTATCGCCGATTAGGTAAGCGAAAGTACCTTTTACGCCGTCAGCCACACTGATTGCTTTTTTAGGGACAAAACCAACCGCGGCAACACCGATAAGAAGTTGCGGACCAAACACCAAGAAGCCCAATACAAATAGAGAGGCCAAGTACATGAACTCGCTAGTAGCGTGCTGGTAGAACTCAAGCGATACGATGATCAAACCAAGAGACACACAAGCAACCAATGCGCGGCGACCGTTTGCTAAGTCAGATAAGTAACCCCACATCAAAGTACCCACAAGCGCACCAACTTCGAACAGAGTAAAGCCAGAGATTGCCGTTTCTTTTGACAGACCAAGCTCTTGGTACGCGTATACCGTTGACCATTGGTCGATACCGATGCGAACGATGTAAAGGAAGATGTTGGCAAAGCAAAGTAGCCAGATAACTTTGTTTTTAAGAACGTATTCAACAAAGATTTCTTTCTTGGTCATCTGGTTTTCTTCAGCGGCGGTGTCTTCTTCACTCACTGCTTCATCGAAAAGTTCTTCTACTTTACCTAGACCGTAAGCTTCTGGTGAGTCGCTACCAAAGCGCATACCGATAAAACCAACGATGATCGCGATGATAGAAGGGAAAACGAACATGCCGATTACGTGGCCGTCGAATAGGTAGTTAGCACCGAAAAGAGCAACACCCGCTGCGCCCGCGCCACCAACGTTGTGTGACATGTTCCACAAACCTAGGTAAGAGCCGCGTTTGTTACGAGGTGTCCATTTTGTAATGGTTGAGTAACTAGAAGGGCCACCAGTACTTTGGAAGAAACCACTTAGAGCGTAGAAAGCCACCATCAAGAACAGGCTTGCACTACCGCCGCCCATGCTGAAGCTGAAACCAAGCATTGCAAGACCAGAAAGGATCAGCATAAAAGGGAGGAATTGCTTGGTGTTCTTACCGTCAGCGTAGTAAGACACAACGGTTTTACCGATGCCGTATGTGATGGAGAAGCCAAGGCCAATAAGACCTAGGTCTGTCATGCTCAAACCGTAAGTTGAGATCATGTCGTTTTGCGCGACATTGAAGTTCTTACGAATCAAGTACATGGTTAGGTAGCCGATGAATACGACCAAGTAAGATTGGATGAACGGTTTAAACCACATCTTTCTTCTAACTTCGACAGGAAGATCGAGGGTCGGCTTCCGCACCTGTTCGAGGAATTTTAACATGATGAACTCTCTTGTAATTGTTTTAGAAACACAACGGAGACCGTTATGCTCTCTTGTTACCTTTGACTGAGCGGAATTCTAGAGAGTGGTTTTGTGAGGCACATGAGATGGTTGCCTAGATCGGCTAGGAAAAATTCCTAGAAATGCCTAGGAAGGCGGAAAAGCGTGAAAAGAGTCACACAAAATCCTTACTAATTTATGGGTTTTTGACTGGGTTCTTATCGGATTGGAAAGCGTTCAAATGCAAGCGGATTAATATGCGTAAGTTTAGTGCTGACAAGGGGGGAGCACGTTTGGTTGGAGAGAATTGTGTCTTGTCGCTCAGTATCAATTGGGAACGAGAAGCAAACAACAGAGACCCAGAGGTCTCTGTTAGAAATATTAGGAATTCGGCTAGGTTGACGTGTTAAGGCGCAGGGCTGTATAGACGCGGCGAGCCGTGTTTTGGCAAGTGAATTAGGTTCAAATGGTTTCTTCTTGCCCACTCGACGGTTAACGCTGTAGGTGCAGATAAGCAAACCAGAGTGTGGATACGCGCGCGAACGGCTTTGTGGATCAACTCCAAGCTGCAACGGCTGGTCATGATTGCGAAGCCACTTTGAGGCTCGATGTGATTGTTGGCCAATGCGCCAATCAACTTATCTAGCGCGTTGTGGCGGCCGATGTCCTCTCGGCACAACTTGATGCTGCCTTGTAAATCGGCAAATAAAGCGGCGTGTAACGCGCCAGATTCACGTGCGGCTTCTTGATGCTGTGCGACTTTGTCTCGCAGCCCTTCGAATACATCGGAGCGCGGAGGAAGAGAAGGTGTCAGTGGCACCAAATCAGGCAAAGCTTGTTCAAGAGCCTCGACGCCACAAATGCCGCATCCGGTTGTGCCTGCAAGATTCCGGCGTTGTGTTTTTAACGCCCAGAAAGCGCGGTTGCTGATTTCCACTTCCGCATAGTGAGATTCGTGATCGCCACCAATTTCAATGTCTTTGATCTCTTTGAAGTCGTGGACGATGCCTGTGCTTAAGCTAAACCCTTTCACGAAGTCTTCCAGATGGCCTGGCGTCACCATCATGACCGCTTGGCTAATGCCGTTGTAGCTGATAGCTAAAGCTGACTCACTCGCCAGCGACATTTGTTGCACTGGGCGGCCATCAATCAATTCTCGATAATTGAACGCACTTGGTTGAGGTGGTGCTTGATTGAAATCGGACAGTTCAAAATAAGACTGAGTAGTACATCTCATGAAATCACCTCATAAGCCGTTGTCTATGCCAAAAATTGACGTGTGTATTCTTGTTATCGATTGAATATGTTTTTTGCTTCTGTAAAGCACTGATCGGTTAGCGCGGAGAAGGGTTCTTGTTTTCTCTTTAACAAACCTAGCGGGGCGTGAACGGCGGCTTCTTCGATAGGGATAATGCGAAGCGTATCGTTCAACTCTTCCAATCCACAATTCAGCGGCATAATGGCGCAACAAAGGCCACTGGTTACTGCTTGGATCAAGTGAAAGGTGGAGTTACTTTCAATGACGGTTTGCGGAACCAGCCCTTTACTCACAAAGCTAAGATCAATTGAGTGGCGATAGTGCATGCCCTTCGAAAGCAGCCCTAGCGGAATGTTATTGAGTGACTCCCACAACACTTCAGATTCGGCAAATTCAAAATGACGCTCATCGAATAAAACGCCAAGTTTGGTCGAATCTAGCTCGATAACATCGAAGTAAGCGGTGTTAACTTGATCGACATAACACATCCCCAAATCAAGTTGATTGCGATTGAGTTGGTCTATGATCTGTTCGGTCGTCATGGAGAGTATTTGAAAGCGTAACTCAGGGAACTGTTGAGCTAATGGTTTGAGCAATTGCATAGGGTTTTGGCTGGCGAGTGGCACCATTCCAAGCCGAAGTGAACCGACCAACTGACCACGGCAGTTGGCGGCTTCGGCTTGCAATCCATCATGAGCGGCTAAGACGGTTTTTGCCCAAGCTAAAATGCGTTCTCCGGCTTCAGTAAATCCTTCAAATCGTTGACTTCTTTGGATTAATTCGAGATCGAGTTCTTCCTCTAAGCTTCGGATTCTCATGGACAAGGTAGGCTGCGTAATGTGGCACAATGCGGCGGCTTGACCAAAGTGTTTGGTCTGTTCAAGTGCGATGAGATATTTAAGTTGTTTGATATCCATAATGGCTTGTTCACCTTGCGTTGTGAGTCACATGTACGGGGGAACTCCCTAAAAAGGGCACAGCACTACCGTACTTTTTAAGCGCTGGAGCGTTTTAACTGGGGAATGGGAAACCAAAACCAAGTCAAGAATAAAACCACGCTTAAAATTGATCTGAATCAAGGCTATTCCTGATATTAATTAGGGTCAAATTTAAAGTATCTATAGTGTGATAGATATTATCTATTATCAAGAGTGCCGATTTTATTGAGTTCGTTAAGCGAACTAGGTGGAATAGAATGGGAAAACGATTAACCTCATAAATTGTATTGATTAAAAATGTGATGACCGTCAGTGGAAAAATTCGTCATAGATTTTGTTTATCACTCGGTCAGGATTATCAATTGGACGCATATTGAATAACGACTTAATCTTTGATTTAGATCAAGACGCAACAATGCAAATTGAATCTAACAGTCTTAGACACAGTAGGCGGGTATCCGATATCAAGAATCTAGATAAGTAAACGCTCGGACAAGCGAGAGCATGTTGAGTGGTTACTTATTTGGATTAAAAAATACATGGATTAGAAACTAAGCCCTTCAATACTTCCGCATTATCTCAATAAATAACGCGCTTGTTTTCACGGGCACCCTGCTTGCTGGTATATCTGCGAGGAGTAAAGTCGTGAGCCAAAAAGAACAAATAAAAGCATACAAAGGTCCAGCTGGTGGTTGGGGTGCACTGAAAGCCGTAACCAGAAGTTGGTGGGGCAGTGAAAATGCAGTTAAAAACATTCGCACTATGCTCAAAACCAACCAAAATGGCGGTTTCGACTGCCCGGGATGTGCATGGGGTGAGTCGCCAGATAGTGGTAAAGTCAATTTCTGTGAGAATGGCGCGAAAGCGGTAAACTGGGAGGCGACCAATCGTCTGGTTGATCCTGAGTTTTTTGCCAATCACAGCGTTTCTTCTCTCTCAACGCAAACCGATTACTGGTTGGAATACCAAGGCCGTATCACGCACCCAATGCGATACGATGCCGAGTCCGACCACTATGTACCTGTCTCTTGGGATGAGGCTTTTTCTCTTGTGGCTAAACATCTCAATCAATTGGATTCACCGCACCAAGCGGAGTTTTATACCTCTGGTCGTGCAAGCAACGAAGCGGCGTTTTTATATCAGCTATTTGTCCGCGCATTCGGTACCAACAACTTCCCAGATTGTTCCAACATGTGTCACGAAGCCAGTGCAATCGGGATGAAAGACACCATTGGTGTTGGTAAAGGCACAGTGATCTTTGATGATTTTGAAGAAGCTGATGCGATTTTCGTGATTGGTCAAAACCCGGGCACGAACCACCCACGAATGCTTGAACCTCTGCGCGAAGCGGTAAAACGTGGTGCACAGGTTATCTGTCTAAACCCACTGAAAGAGCGCGGATTAGAGCGTTTCCAAAACCCACAAATGCCGATTGAGATGTTGAGTAATGGCTCAGAGCCTACAAACACGGCGTACCTGCGTCCTGCTTTGGGCGGAGACATGGCAGTGTTTCGTGGCATCGCGAAATTCTTGTTGCAATGGGAACGCGAGGCATTGCAAAACGGTGGCAAAGCGGTATTTGACCGTGAGTTCATCAAGCAACACACGATAGGTATTGATGAGTATTTGGCTGAAGTGGACGCAACCTCTTGGGAACACATCGCGGAACAATCGGGTCTTGATTTAAGTGAAATCGAGATGGTGGCGAGCATGTATCGACGTGCAGAAGGTGTGATCATGTGTTGGGCGATGGGGTTGACTCAGCATCGTCACTCTGTACCAACCATTAAAGAAGTCGCAAACGTGCAAATGTTACGAGGTAACGTTGGTAAGCCGGGCGCGGGTCTTTCACCAGTGCGTGGTCACAGTAACGTTCAGGGCGACCGTACGATGGGCATTGATGAAAAACCTTCAGATCTGTTATTGGATCGCATTGAAAGTCGATTTAACTTTGCCGTCCCGCGTGGTGAAGGCCACAACACTGTGCAAGCCATTAAAGCGATGGAAGAAGGGCAAGCGAAAGTATTTATCGGTTTGGGCGGTAACTTTGCACAAGCAACGCCAGATACAGAACGTACGCACAACGCGATGAGAAACTGTAATTTAACCGTACACATTTCGACGAAGTTAAATCGTTCTCACCTTGTCACAGGGAAGGATGCGCTTATTCTTCCATGCTTAGGTCGTACTGAGATTGATCAGCAAGCGACTGGCCCACAAGGTGTGACGGTTGAAGATACTTTCAGCATGGTGCATATCTCATTTGGTCAGCTAAAACCGCGTTCGGAGCATTTGCGTTCAGAACCAGCGATTATTGCTGGTATTGCCAATGCGACACTCGGGGCAAAACCAATTGATTGGTTGTGGGCAATTGAAGATTACGACCGTATTCGCGATTTGATTGCCGACACGATTCCGGGCTTTACCGACTTTAACCATAAGCTTAAACACCCAGGTGGATTCCACTTGGTAAACCCAGCTGCCGAGCGTCGATGGAATACACCAAGCGGCAAAGCACAGTTCAGCTCTAGCGAGTTGCCGAAGCAGTTGATCAGCGAAGCGATACTCGAAAAAGGCCAAAAGCCAGATTTGATTTTGCAAACCATGCGCTCACACGACCAATACAATACGACACTTTACGGCTTAAATGATCGTTATCGTGGTGTATTTGGCATGCGCGAAGTGCTGTTCATCAATGACGCGGATATTCGTAAACTCGGATTTGAACCGGGCGATAAAGTGGACATGGTGTCATTGTGGGAAGATGGCGTTGAGCGTCGCGTGAGCGGATTTACGCTTGTTGCCTATGACGTACCAGCAGGTCAGGCGGCGGCTTACTATCCAGAAACGAACCCATTGGTTCCTTTAGATAGTTATGGGGATAGAACGTTTACGCCAACCTCTAAGTTTATTGCGATCAAATTGGAAAAATCGACATCCGATAAGATCGCTTTGGTGGAAGCAGAATAGTTCCCAAACCAGCACAACGACATTCCCGATAAGCAAACGGCTGATATCAATTATCAGCCGTTTTTAATTGCTCACTTTGCATTTAGATCATTTCGTCGAAGGCGTGTAGGGGGCTGAATTAAAATAGTTATTTTCGTTAATAACGGGGTTATTGGATAGCACTCTAAAAGGCAGCAATTAAGGCGCATTGGTCCAGCTTGTGTATAATATTAATGAAATTAGGCTATTAGACGTATAACCTGATGGATGTCTGTATTTGATCCGAAATCTAAGCTGATGAAACTAACAAGAAGATAGATGACCTTGAAAAGTATAATTAAATTAACGTTAAGCCACTTAGTGGCTGTTGCGATTGGTATTGCGATAGGTATCTATACTTTACCGATTCTTATTGCACCGCCTGCGCCGACCGATGAGCAAGTTTCTGAGCGCATGCAAGGTGCAGAATACAGTGCAGTTGTCACGAGGGACCTCAAAGATAGCGACGCTTTTCATTGGGGAGAAGGTGAAATTCATTTGAGTTCCCAAGCTATTACGCTGGTAGGAAAACTCGCTCCCGGGCCTGACTATAAACTCTATTTATCTCCTAAATTTGTCGAGACTGAACAAGCGTTTAATGACCTTAAATCTGAGATGAGCTTGGTTGGTGATGTCAAAACGTTCAATAACTTCGTTGTTGAGGTTCCTCAAGGCATTTCCATTTCTGAATACAATACTGTTGTTGTTTGGTGTGAAACATTCGGTGAGTTCATTACTTCGGCAAAATACCAATAAATCCCATCAGGAGAAGAAGTGGTTTCTTCTTAGTTAAGAAAGGTTTACTGCTCAAATAACTGGTGCAATACATTACGTGGTACAAATGCACTAAGTGCTGCTAATGGTTCTACAGTGGTTGATAGAACTTAAGGATATTTTGTGGAAGTTAAAATTTTTCAGGTCGACTCGTTTACATCAGATGTGTTCAAAGGCAATCCTGCAGGTGTGTGTATCACTGAATCAAGCCTTGATGAGGAAGTGATGTTGGCCATAGCGGCAGAGATGTCACTATCTGAAACCGCGTTTCTGTCATTAAATACAATGCAACTTCGTTGGTTTACACCTGAAACGGAAGTCGCTTTGTGTGGACATGGCACATTGGCCACGGCGCACGTGCTGAGAGAGCAAGGGTTATATAATACTGGTGATACCATTGAGTTTGCTACGCTATCCGGCGTTTTAACTGCACAACTTGATCATGACGACATTCATTTGGTGTTTCCTGCTCCTATTTTAGATATGCGAGCAAGTATTAACACAGACTTGCTTCACGGCTTAGGGCTCGATGTGGCTGATGTAATCGCTTATGGTCAGTTTGATAATAAGCAGTTGATCGTCATCAATGATGAGTCTTTGATAGAGCAACTCGAACCTGATTTTAGTGCGTTACTTAAACAAAAAGGTCGTGGAGTTGTTATCACTGCTCAATCAAGCACTGACGCTGATTTTGTCTCTCGCTATTTTGCCCCTTGGGTGGGTGTTGATGAGGATCCAGTGACAGGTTCTGCTCATTGCGCTTTATGTGTTTACTGGGCTAAAGAGCTCGGTAAAGCGCAATTAAAAGGCTTCCAAGCATCCAAGAGAAGTGGAGTTGTTTATACAGAATTATTGAGTCCGGAATGCGTTAAGCTTTCTGGAAGTGCGGTAACAATGTTGCGAGGAGATATGAGAATCGCGTAGTCGTCCTTTTTGGTTCTCGTTTTTTCTGATTGCAGGTTTATCCAGTTTTCACTAGTGACAAAGCTAGAAGGCTGTCTATCCACGTGGTTGACTTTGTTTGTAAAAGCACCCCTCCCACGGTGGTGTATAACGATTGGAGAGTTATATGAAAACTATCGGTCTTCTAGGCGGCATGAGCTGGGAGTCGACGCTTAGTTATTACAAATTGATCAACAAAGGAGTCAAAGAGACGTTAGGCGGCCTAAATTCCGCAAAAATTTGTATGTATAGCGTGAATTTTTCAGAGATAGAGAAACTTCAACACCAAGGTAAATGGGAAGAAACGGCAAGTATTCTATCTGATGCTGCATCTTCAATAGAAAAAGGGGGCGCTGATTTTATTCTTATTTGTACGAACACAATGCACAAAGTTGCTCCTCAAATTGAAGCTAGTATTAATATCCCCATACTACATATCGCAGACGCGACTGCTGAGTTACTTCGTGAGAAAGGGGTTCAAAAGGTCGGACTCCTTGGTACTCAATTCACAATGGAGCAAGACTTTTACAAAGGACGGCTTTCCGACCTCTATGGGCTGGATGTCATAATTCCCGCTCAAGACGATCGCTCTATAGTGCATAACATTATTTATAAAGAGTTATGCAAAGGTGAAATCAAAGAGGAATCGAGAACGATATACCTGCAAATCATTGAAAAACTAAAAGAGCAGGGAGCTGAAGCTGTGATTCTCGGGTGCACTGAAATTGCCTTACTTGTAAACCAAAGTCGCACCGATGTTACGCTACTTGATACCACTTCTATCCATGCTCAAGCAGCAGTCCGTTTGGCGATAGAAGGTTAATGAGTTAGATTTGAGTCCATGTAAATAAACAAAAGAGAAAACCAATCCCTCGGTTTTCTCTGTTTTTATTATCCCGTTATAAGCGCGAGAATTTGAGTGTTCTGTATCCACCAATCAAGTTACGAGCTTTGTAACCATTGTTGACCAGTTGACGGTATGCCACGTTACCGCGTAAGCCTACTTGACAGTAAATCACAATCTCTTTGTCTTTTGGTAGTTCACCCATACGATGGCGCAGTTGATCAACCGGAATGTTGATTGCCCCTTCAAGATAACCAACAGACTCCAATTCACCCGGGTTACGGACGTCGAGGAGAATTTGATCTTCAGTCAGGTTGTCGATTTCATCGTAATGAATCGCCGTTGCATCACCTTTGATGATGTTATTTGCCACAAATGCCGCTTGGTTGATCACATCTTTTGCACTGCCGTAAGGTGGCGCGTAAGTCAGTTCAAGATGCTGCAGTTGTTCAACCGTCATGCCAGCACGTTGTGCAACAGCCATAACGTCGATGCGTTTGTCGATACCGTCTTTACCAACTGCTTGAGCACCTAAAATCTTGCCTGATTTTGGATCGAACAACATTTTGAACGACACCACTTCAGCGCCAGGGTAGTAACTCGCGTGGCTTGCGGTATGCACGTACACTTTGTCGTATTCGATACCAGCGCGTTTTAGTTGCTTCTCGTTTTTACCGGTAGAAGCCACTGCAAGGTCAAAGATCTTACAAATCGCTGTCCCTTGTGTGCCTTGGTAGGTTTCTTTGCGGCCAAGCATATTGTCTGCTGCCATACGACCTTGACGGTTTGCCGGGCCTGCAAGTGGCACTAGAGTTTGCTCGCCTGTCACGAAGTCTTTCTCTTCTATCGCGTCGCCGACAGCGTAGATAGATGGGTCGCTGGTTTGCATGTATTCGTTCGTGTAAATACCGCCTAGCGCGCCAATTTGAAGGCCGGCTTCTTGCGCCAGTTTTGTCTCAGGACGTACACCGATTGCCATGATCAGAATATCGGTAGTGAGTTTTTCACCGTTGTTCAGTGTTAACTCCAATTCACCTTCTAGGTGTTGGTGTTTCTCACTCTCACCAGAGTCGAAACTTGCAACGTGCTCGTTAGGTACGAATTTCACAGATTCAAGCGCGACGCCAAGTTTTAGGTCGATACCTTTGTCACGAATTTCTTCATGAGCAAAGCCTGCCATTTCACGGTCTACTGGCGTCATGACTTGGTCTGCCATTTCGATCAGAGAGGTTTTAATGCCAAGTTGGTGGAAGGCTTCCATCATTTCTAAACCGATGAAACCGCCGCCAACAACCGTCGCATGCTCTGGCTTGTTCATTTGGATCGTTTCGATGATGCGATCCATATCTGGAATGTTACGTAGCGAGTGGGTGAGCGGGTTATCGAGACCTGGAATTGGCGGAACAATAGGGCCGGCACCTGGGCTAAGCAGTAGAAAATCGTACGATTCTACGTATTCAGACTCATCCAACAGGTTTTTGATCGTAACGGTCTTGTCCTGTCGGTTTATAGAAACCACTTCATTCATCACGCGAACATCAACGTTAAAGCGTGCTAAAAAGCTTTCTGGCGTTTGTAGTAGTAACTTACTGCGTTCTTGGATATCGCCGCCGATGTGATAAGGCAAGCCACAGTTGGCAAATGACAACTAAATGTTATACTACATTTTATAACTCCTAGGAATGTGTAAGAAAAAGTGAATAAGTATCATCTATATCAACGTGTTAGTAAGCAAATTCAGGCTGAGGAAGGACAGGGTATACAAAGGCAGGAACAGGCTTGTGAGCATTGGATTTCTGATTACAACAAGCGCCTTTTAAGTGAAGGGAAATCGGCATACTCAAAGGGATTAATTTATGAAGATCGTGGTAAGAGCGCTTACACAGCCGCGAACTTTAAAAGAGGTGAACTGGGGGCTTTGATTAATGATATTGAAAATGGAAAGATCGAGAAAGGCGACCTTATTGTTATAGAGCTAATAGATAGATTTAGTCGAGCTAATGTTGACTTTGTCAGAAGTCAATTTCAACGGATTATCGATGCTGGTGTTAAAATTGCTATCACGAAATGGAATCTTGTTTTTGAAGAAAATATGGAATCTGTATCTAGTGTAACAGGAAGAATACTACTTGAAATTGGAATGTACTTAGCATATCAAGAATCTAGTCAAAAAAGTTCAAGAATAAAAGCCAGTAGAAAATTGCTTGAAGATTCAGGAAGGAAATCTATAGCGAAACCACCTTTCTGGTTAGCTAGAAACTCAGATTTAAAATCTTATACAATAATTGAAGAGAATGCGGAAATTATTAGGAAAATATTTGATTTAAAACTTAACTTCAATTACGGGCCTCAAAAAATTATTAAGAGTCTCGGTGACTTGGATATCTACAGATACAGTTTTGATGAAAATGGAAATCTAATAAAAACAACAAAAAATAGTCCTCTTAGTGAATCATCTATTAATGCATACATCAGAAATACGAATGTAATTGGAAAGTTAGATGGTAAGGATTACTATCCTAGAATTATTGATGATAGAACATTCTATGCAGTTCAAAAAAGAACTCGGGAAAATACAGGTGGAGTTGGTGAAATTTTCCGTAATGTGTTTGTTGGTGTTGGTAAATGTGGTTGCTTAATACGGAAGGAAAATGAGAACGGTTGTGGTAGTTTAGCTAAATGTGGTTATATAATGGCATTCTCTAGTAGGAAAGTTAAGAATCCAACTAAAGGTATGTATTTAAAGTGTAACAGAAAAAGAAAAAGTACTAAATGCGACTCTGAAAATATAAATTATTACTTGGCTCAAAATAAAATTTATAATGTTCTTAAGTCTTTAAAATTTGACATTGACCAAAGTGTAGACATTTCTCACTTAGAGGAGAAAATTAATACGATCGATAAGAGCATGTCAAAGATACGTGATTATATGACACAATATTCTGATGATGAAGAATGGGAGAATCAATATAAAATTAAAAGAATGGAAAGAGAAAAAATTGAAAATGAAATTAAAGCTAGTAAATCACGTATTACAGGAAAATTGTCTAACCTTGATATTGATTTTTCGAAAGAAAAGGATAGAGTTTTATTCAATCAGTTTTTGAAAGATAATCGTATAACAGTATATTTCACAAAGGAGAGAATGGAAATAATTATAGGTTCTTTAAACAACTTTTCGATAAAGTGTGGATATGATGATAGTAACCGTGACATAGACCATATCATTGAATCTTATTCAAAAAATGGTTTAGTTGGAATAGAAGAAAAATCTGGTAAATCAGAAGGTAAGGGATTACTTAGATTTAACCTACCCACTGTACCAGGATCGTAGGAACATTCGAATATGTACAAGATACAAGACTGTTATACGATTGAACCAGCCGTATCATTGTTTTACTCATAATAAATGAGCAGTATTTCTTCTGCTCTAATTTTATATAGATTTATAACTGCTAGAGCAGAAATCTCACTTAACGTTTGGGATAGATGAGCACTCCTCAACGCCTTGAACGGAAGGTGTTGAGTTAAGTTAGAGTTCTACATAGGACGTTCGATTTCGCTCTAAAGATAACTTCAAGTATACAAATCTTAGATATATATGCATAATTTGGGTATAAAATTTATAGTAAACATAAATATTACTATTAATTATATTACAATTAAGAATAGAGCTATACCTATTAAATTCTTAATGAGATATTCATTTTTAGTAAGTAAAGTCTATTTTATTTTTAATTAGTCTTGATGTCATACTACTTACGCAACAAAAATAAATTACACTAAGATTACTTAATATTTAAGTAATTATCTATTAAATCTACTTACATGATAAGAAAATAAAAAAATTTAATTAAGATACTATTTTATAATGTTGAATTTTATGAGGTTATTTATTGATTGTATTTTCTATAAGTTTATTTTAAATGTGAACTGTGCTTTTGTTTGTGTAAAAATAAATATTGAAAATTTTATCATTTAAATTAATAATATAATTATCTAGTTTTGAAGCAAGCTGTGTCTGCGCGTTTATTTGTCCCAAATAAAATCTCCGACAAATACTCCGCCCATTCTGGTTGGTTGCACTAACCCCCTTCGGTGTTAGCGCTAGTTTATCATATGCTGTTAGTCTTAGATCTTAATAGCTATATCTAATTATTTGAGAGGTGAGTATAGATACAATAAAAGGTAATAATTATGAACAACGATGTGTTAGACATTCTAAGAAATGTAGGTGCAAAAGATTTTAGAGCTATTGAAACTGCCATTAAGACAGTAAAAAAAGAGAAATACAAAGCTCGTAAAGAACCTGCTGATTTACAGATTAAATCAGTAAAGACAAATCTCACTGAAAAAGAATATCAAGAGCTAGTTAAAAAGCAATGTGTGGCTGGTTATTCAAAGCTTTCAGCATTTACTCGTGACATCATCAATAATGCTGTAAAAGTCAAACCTATCATTCTAGAGGCATCTAAAGAGTTCTTCTCAGAAACTTCAGAACTCAGTGATCAAATTAAAACAATTGCCACCGATATTGAGAATAGTAAAGCTCTCACAAGAGAAGAAATAGAAAGTACTCTTGTAGTACTAGCGGGACTATTAAGAGAGTTTCAGGCCACTCGTCACTTGCTAGTGAATAGCTTTACTCAAGAAGCGGCTTATGAAATAGCAAAACAGCATTTAAGTGAAGACAAGCTTGTTCAGGCACTGAAAGAATTAAGAGGCTCAAGTCATGATCTATAAGGAACCTGCACAAAAAGGCGGTAAGCATACTAAGCTAACCGCAGATGCTCTCATAAAGTATGTTGCTGGTGACGATGAACGAGTGGCTAAATATTTAGTAAATTATGGTGCAGGAGCGACTAAAAGCGCTGATGCAGTAACAGAATTTATTTATGCAAATAATATTATACATATCCCTGTAAATGCTAAAAACGCACCAGGGGAGATGTTAGATATGGCGCTTGCGATAAGGGAGATGCAGGAGTCTATAAGGCTTAATCCAACCGCCAAACAGCAATTTAAGCACATGATTGTAAGCTTAGATACTAATGAGAGTTTAACTAATTTCCAATGGTGCAAAACAGCTAAAAAGTTGATGAATCATTTGGGTTACGCAAATTGCCGATATATTGCTTTTAAACATAATGATACCGATGAACAACATATACATGTAGTCACATCAACTATCGATATAGTAACAAGAAAACGCATCAAAGACTCTTATAGCAAGATACGAGCACAAGAAGTAATGAGGGAGCTAGAGATAGAGTTTGGTCTGCGACAATTAGTAAGTAGTAATAAGATTGGTTACGATTCCTATGCTGATATTAATGACGCTAAAATATTTAACAAAAAGGCTCAAATAGCTCGTCTGGTAAAAACTGGTATCAATAAGTTAAAGCCACGCTCTAATCTTGCAGAGTTTGTCACTGCTGTTGAATCAACACATTCAAGCCTCAAAGTTGAGCTACAAACAAAGAAGGGGGTTGCGGTGGGTATCGTATTTAATCTCGACGGAGTTCGAATGTCTGCCTCCCAGTTAGGTGGAAATCGAAAATATACACTCGGAAAGCTTATTGGAAACGGTATTCTACATGACGCCTGTAAGGACCTGAGTAACTATGAAGAAGAACTAGAAAGAGCGGCTGCGCACGCTCAAGAACAATCAGATAATGCGCTTAGAGTTTACGAAAGTAAGCAAGATCAAGATATGAGGACTTATCTTGTGATGCTTTCTGTGAATGTTAGATATCGCAAAGAAGTAGAACAATTCATAGATGACATGAAATGGAATCTGAGAGCACGTAAAAGATTAAAAGGCGCTTCTGATGTCGTGTATGTCGTTGAGATGATTTCTATGCTTAAAGATGTCGAAATGGGTTTTGAAACAGTTATTGAAGCGCTATTTTTGGATACTCTTGATAAAGCATTTAGCTGCATAACTAAGCGAAAAACAATGGAAAATGTATTTGAAAATTTAAGCACAAAACAGATCTCTGAGAGTGACTATAAGACTTTTATTGCTACTGCTCATGTTGAGATCTTACACAAGAATGATAAATCACAACGAAGTTCGGTGAACAAACTATTAGAAAGTATCATTAGCCAGGATCACTAAGGTATAAATAAGTAGCCTAATATTTATAGCTATCATTAAATGTAATTATATCACTTTCTATATATAATTCACTAGTCATTATTTTTTAATTCTTCACTAATTATTAAAAATTAATGATTCGTCATAGTTAATAAATATTTTATTAAATTTACCCGTCAATAATAATTAAAATTAGTTTATTCGTAATAGATAAAGTTTACTAATCAACCTGTTAAAATTATATTTTTTGTAAATTCCAGTTTGTTTACTTATATAAAGTTAACTGGTATCTTGTATTAAAAGATAAGAATAAATTGTAAGGTTTAAGTTATGGCTAATTATGCAGATGCAATGAATGTCGCGATTGATAAGAAAAGAAATAATATACTTGATGATGGTAAGAACTTCACTCCGTATCGACATAGGAAAGGAATGACTCTTTATCTTCGACTAAATATTAAAAGATGTGATGAAGAAGTAAGAAATGGCTGTCCTAAGAATAAGGTTGTCATTGTTGCCAAAAAACGTATTGATGACATTCCAAAGTATACATTTGAAGAGTTTCTAGAAAACGATGTAACTGAATGTGTAAAGTCAGGGGAGTATAATGTTACCAAAGGGGCTTACGACAAGTTTATAGCTAAACACAAATCTTATTATAGAATATATCATGAAGCAAAAGTGAATGAATGCCGTGGTTATTTCGATATTGACAGAGCTGGAATTAAGAAAGAGGCGGCAAAGATATCAAAGCCAATCCATGATGTTGCAGATATTGTTGAAAAGCTTGCTTTAGATGGTCTTTTGACTGCTGTAGAAGCACAAGATCTGTATCAGTCAATGTACAGAATTAAACAAGTATTAGACGCATACGTTATGCCTGATATTCTTTTTCAGAATATGCTTTTCTATGATAAAAAATTAACTGATAAAATTAAGACTTACAATCATTTATCTAACTTCAAAATTTCAAGTAAAGCAAATGCTGATCGTTTTGTTAAACACATGAGTAAAATAGACAGTTTTGAGACTGGTAATAGAGTTAAAAAATTAAGCACTGAAAGAAAGGTGTTAGAGTCTTTGTGTTCCAGTCTATAATAAAACCTCATTGATATCTGCCAGATCAAAGATCTGGCTTTTCATATTATATTCAAGTGTCCATTTTTAAACATAATGGATGAATAGTATTGTTTTACTGAACATCATGGATTAGTATTCATCATATTCTGCTACCAACATGTAATAGGGATGATTATGAAGGATGATATGCATGAACAACTTGGCGTCAATAAGTCCTTTCTTAACGATACATTCGCAATGATCCGCATATCTAAAGACGGAGAGGTTTGGGTGCAATATCAAGACAAGATGGATATACCATCTGGCACTAAAGCGATTAATATTACTGCTGATGTCCTGAAGATTATCGCCCTTCATCAAAGTAGTGAGTAATGATAGTGCGGTTTAATGAAATTAGATTTAGATAATAAGGTTTGAGAAATCGACTGTAATTTATGATTATTATCACTGTTTTCCTTTTCCATTAAAGGGAAGTATTATATTTTATAGATATGGACAGACTATGAAAGCTCGAATTGGAATAGCCGATGAAGAACTAGTTCGTAAGTATATGTTGGGTGTTTCAGCTGGAAAATTAAACCATGTCGAAAATTTTCCTCATTTGTGGTTTACATCATTAACGGAGCTGGCACAGGTTTTAACTAACGAACGTATTAAGCTTTTGTATATGATTTCTAGTGATAGAGCAAATAGTGTAAGGAAGTTATCTGAGATAACAGGTCGCAGTGTCGAAGAACTTTCGATTTCTATTGACAACCTTGCATCTAAACGTTTTGTTCGTATTGATAGATGTGGAAACGAAGAGTGTCTTACAGCAATCTATACATCTTTTGTGATACTAGTGGGCAAAGAACTGGAAGAGCTGCTTCAATAGCTACTTTGATACTAAAATCAAGCGCACTGATACGCTTTTTGTTTGTTTCCAAGGCATAGAACAGAAATGGGGGCATGCGAAGAGAAATGACTAACTCCGCAATATACGACTAACTGGCTAGATATTATACCTAAAGTAACGTGCTAAGAGCTTAATTCGGGACATAGATATTTTTATCATGCACATAACACCGACGTGATTACGAGTTGCTAAGCTAGCTAAAACGAATGGCGATATTTCTGAGCCAAAAAAGCTATTCACGACGTGGAAGAAAACTATTATCAAACTTGTTTTCTCAGTAAGGCTCAGTTTTAGTCCTAATTATCACGAAGCGAATCGATTCACGATGGCTTTACTGACACCGCTGGTAGGGTAGGGGGGCCGTGTAAACAGTTCCATCCATAATAACATGTTCCTGCTAAGGTTTAAATTTAGAATAACGAGCTGAACCTCGCACTAAAGGCTCCTCTAATATGAAGGGAATATCTTTGATTTGTGCCAAAATCGATCTCTTCTTCACGAGTGAAGTCTGCCATAGATTCAAACGTAAGTAACGTAGCGTCAAAAAATAGAGCATTAAGAACAATAGGGAAGTTCGAGGGGCAGGATTTGCTTTTTCAGCAATTAGATAATTTAATCGAATTAAGAAACTGTACAATAAAAGAGATGCTAATGAGCTTCTAAAGTCGGTACATGAAAAACTACAAGATCGTGTTCCTAGTGAAAGTGAATTTATTTCCAAGTTTGTGCAGAACTTGTCATTTACAAATCAAAAAACGACAAACAGGTGAGTTAACTGCACACTTGTATACACTAGAGCATATTGCTCCTCAAAAGCTAGGTCACGAATACATTGGAATGGTGGGTAACCTATTGCCTCTATGTGCTGAGATCAATGGTGATATAGCTGACAAAGATCCTAAAGAAAAGCTAAGCTACTACAGTAAGTCTGAGCTTATTTTAGTTAAAGAGTTTGTTGATGAAGTGAATAGCGATGATTTTGACCTGGACAATTGGAATGAAGAGCAGATTAAGACAAGAACAGAATCGATCGCTAAATTAGCTTATGAACTAGTCTAAGACACTTTAAGCTATAGTCCGCATACTACGAAGTTACGTTGAATTTACCCCGTGATACAACACGGGGATTCACGACTAACAGTATCAGAAGAATGGATAACTTCTAGTCGGGCAACACCCCATGAACCAGATGCGAGTGAGTAAAAGGTCTAAGCAACTTTGGTGCAGATCTGAGGTAGTTACGCCAGCTAGCTCTGTACTGGACATAAACGTTTTGGTGATCTCTCTAAATTAGTATCTAACGGATTAATTGAGGTATTGAAAGTTAAAGTTGAGTTAGCCATAGTTTTACTTATTCATAATCCAAGAGTGAATCAGAGAGTGAGCAAACTTGAGAACATCATTCGGAATAAACATAGAATGACCAACAACAGTTGTGAGACCATCCCATTTGACTGTCAAGAGAGGATATATGAACACTTTGAGTGTGATAAGAACTGCTTCCTCAGCAATAGCATCCAGTTCGATGATTTAATTAACAATTTGACAATATCACGTACTGAAAGTCCTAAGGTAACCCAATGAAAAAATGGAAGTTGTTCGCCGTTATCTGCACCTCACCATCTCTAGCTGTTGCAAAAACCATTACCATCGATTACGTATCTACAGGTAACTTTATCCAAAACGAGGCATCATCAGCTATCGGTTGGTTATCAGAGCAAACTGGTGACCCTGACTACCTATTCATAGCAGAGCCTGGTCAATCTGCATCGGGAAAATTTAGAATGTATTTCAACTTTATCCAGCTTGATGGGTTCAGAGTTTGTAAAGATGACTATTTGGGAAAAAGTGTCGTTACTATAAACAATCAAGATGTAGAGATGAGTCGTTTCTGTGTAGATTCACCGAATAATGTTCACACATCTATGACAGCAACTAGTGAAAGAGGTAATCAGTATATTTTAGAGCAATTTCAATCCAAGAATACTGTCCATTTTCACTTCGGGTCTCATCATGTAACTTTTGATGCAAAGGGGTATGTTTCACGCTTTGGAAAAACTGGAACAGTTCTGTAGCAGACAAGTGAATCACCACCAAACCCATAGAAACTTTGTGGTATAAGAAAAATTGGGTCAAATAACCTCGTATAGAAACGGGGGAACAGGACAGTTCTAGCTTCGAATGGGGCAAAGGTGAGTTTGCCGTGATCAACGCTGGCGCATCTCTGGACAGAAACGAGTTAGATGTATAACTCCAACCCCTTTCTGTCAGATTAGAAAAAGTATGTTGAAGCTATAGTTGTATGTTATATCCTGATAACTCCTGAACCTGGAGTTCTCAGCGCTTTTATCCATTCAGAAACCTTTTCCCCATTAACTTCCTTAATTGGGTAGCTTCGAGCTGAAATAGTAGTCCTAGCCCCTGGACTAAATTCTGATGTGGTAACTAGTAAGCCCGTTGTTGCTTTCGCTTCTAAAACGTCTGCATATAAGCCTTTTATTGTTACTTTATCGATCTTCGACTTATACCGTTTGCATTGAATGATAAATTCAGGGTGTATTTGAGCAGAATCATTCCAAACACGAACATCAACACCGTCATCATTGGTACCAGGTCCAAGTTCAACTCTATATCCTGATTGACTAAAACACTCACTAATTAATTCTTCGAATTTTCGCCAGTGGATTTCACCCAATTTAGCCAAATTATTAGACAGGTAATTGATGAAGCGTTGATCTAAGAAAGTGCCATGTGAAACTACAGGTTGATGTTTCTCGAATAAATCATTTAGATCGACTATATCTTTCCATTCTTCCCACCTCCCTGCAGTATGAGGGCTATTCTGAAAATGAGCGTCGTACATTTTCATCAATTCAATAAGGTCACTCGCACCAGTTTTTCCGTACCTTTCCATTGCTTCAGCTAGCATTGGCATAGGATCAACAGAGCTTTGACCGTTTTTTACTGCTAGTTCTACACCCAGTCTATAATGTTTACTGTAAATATTTTGAAGATCAGTAATGTAATCTAAACCTTTTTCTTTCATTGCTCTTATGAAGAACTGTGATTGTGTAAACAATCCTTGTCTTGGGGTATCAGTAACACCAACCTTATATAAAAGTTGGTAATATAAATCCTCGTAATCTTCAGAGCGAATAGCAAGCCCATTACCTTCAGATCTCAATATATCATCAGCATATCCAGTACCTGACAGTAAATCGCACATCTGTTCAATTGAACTAGCTAAACCTGCTTTGTAACCTATTATCTCATGGAGATGATCGGCAAGGTCACCAGGAGAAAACCAAATTCTTGCCATAATTCCTCGTAATTCACTGGAGGGTATAACGTTGCATCAAGACGTGAACAACGCAATCAACCAACCTTAAGCTGTTACTACCGCTTCCATTTCATTGTAATGGTGCTCATCTATTGTTTTAACCATGTCTAGGATTGTGTTCAAAATAGCGGGTGATTCACCTAACAAGTTATCTGCATTATCTTCCAGTTCTATCTCTTGATTATGCGAGTACTTGTTTATAAAGCGATATACTTTTTCAACATCCTCTGACTTGATATCTGAATACCCTCGCGTACCATCATCTACCAACTGCCTAAAGTTACTTCTCTTCTTAGGGAGCTTGAAGCACAAGAATGATTCGAGTAGTTTTCTCGATAAGTTTGCGCACAGGTATACTTCATCAAGATTCAAATTCGCTTTGTCTTTGAATGAATACAGCTTTGAGAATAAGTAGTGATACTCAGAGTTGTACTCCGTCAACGTACCGCCAGCACTTACAATTTTAGATTTTCGAACACCGTCACACGTACTTTCAATTGTATATGCTCTTGATTTAATTATTGGGTCTTTACCCTTGGGGAATTTATTCTTCTTGAGTACCCAATCTCTGACTAACTTGAAGTACGAGAAGTTATGTGTCATTACAAATAGCTGTTTAGCGTTCTCGCAGTGCTTTTTCAAAAATGAATACGAATGGAACAAGTGGTTTGAATCAAAGCTAGAGACTGGGTCATCAACAACCACTATAGTTTCTTTGATATCGTTATCATGCTCTTTAAGTTTTGTCACAAAATACACGAATGCTATTGCTGTTTTCTCACCTTCACTCAAGTTATTAGCCAGCTTACCAGTGCCATTACGAGATATTTTGTACCCTTTTTCTTTAGCATCAAACTCTAGCTTAAGTTCTGTACGCCCCAAGAACTTAGCAAGCTCATCATTGAAAGGGTCTACCGCAATAGATTCATTTGACAGCTCAGCCTCAAGCCTTACTACCTCTGTATTGATAGCTGTAATTTCATCACTTACTTTCTTAGCTTTATCCTGCTCCGCTTTTAACGCCTTTTTCTTCATGTCATAGTCGAAATCAATAACTTTCTCCGCAGCATAATGTAGCTCAAGAGCTTGTTTGTGTGTCGCTGTCACAGCTTGGAAATTACCTGACTTGTCATTATGCTCTTTCACACAAGCATTGATACTTTCAACAGCATTGTTGTATTCATCAATAAGACTCTGAGGGACATTTACAACTACCATAGAAACATCAAAAGGGTCATTTGTTTTCTGGACGAGGCAATCTTCCCAGCCCTTTACAATGTCTGAAACTTTTCTTCTAATTTCGTCGAGTGGAGCTATAGCTTTTTTATAAGCAGCTTGAAACTCTTCGAAAAAAGAATCTACAGCTGGAAGATCGATTTCTGGTAACGACTTGCAGTACTTGTCAGCTTGCGCAATTTCTTCCTTTAACAGTTTAAAGGCCTCGCTAAAGTGATTATTCAACGAAGTCAACCTAGACTCAGTTAGCGTACTTCCACAAAAGTGACACTCATTTGATTCATGCTTTTCGTGCAAACTTATACCAGTAGACACCCACGTTTGGACATCAGGGTTTTCTTTTAAAAAATCTATTACCTCATTTACAGCGGTCTTCTGCATTAATGCTTTCAGTGCATTAAAATCACTTTCAAAAAAGTCTGTTTGTATAGGTGAAATCGACAAAGAAATTTTTGGTTTTTCAACAGGAGAGGCAGATTTCGTATGATGAACAATGTCTTCCTCTGAAAGTACTGAGTCTGTGTCACTAACCCCCGTTGGGTCGGAAGTGATTAATTTCTCAAGTGACGTTTTGTTGTAGTTCAAATACTTACGGTCATCTGTTCCAATCACTTTCAAGCTTATCTTGATGCTCTTCGCCGTATCTGAGAGGAACTTATTAATTTCGGCTTCTAAATCACTGGCGGTCTTGGTGGCACTCTTCGACTCCTCTCGTTTTTGCTTCAACTCATTTTTCTTTTGGTCAAGTTGCTTACGCTCTGAGATTTTCTGTTTATCAACTAGAAGTATGCTCTTAACCGTACCGCTCCAATCAATGTTTTCTTGAATAAAGTCATTATTAAACGTTCGAACGTTGAGTGGATTGGTCTCGATATTAGCTTGTGTCAAAGTATTTACATTCGTTCCGTCAGTACTGTACTCAATATCAAAAGACGGAGTTTCATACGACAAGCTATTCAAAGACTTATTCTCAATACTTCTAAACAATCTTGAAAGCGTTGACTTTCCAGAGCCGTTCCATCCATAAATAAGATTAAACCTCACAAACTCATCACACCCAACATTCGTATGGTTCTCGTAGATTCCAAACGAACGAAGGCTCTTTATCTTACTGATACCATTAATCATTCGTGTCTATCCGCATATGGTTGATTTTCCAACTATCTTAACCATAGCCAGCATATGGACAATTTCAGTGATACATATCCAAAATCCAACTAAAACAATATATTTCATTCGGTTACTAACAGTTCTATCAGTGTGGAAAAAAGACAAGCGATGAGTTCTGGTCTTGCCTTTCATAAGTTCAAGTATTGAAAATGACTTTCTTACAACTTAGAAAGGGATAGTGGTAACAAGAAATGGGGCAATTTTGAGTTACCCAATTGCCGTATAACGTCAGCGAAGCTGCAAATCATTTTTGTTTGCTAGCCTTTGTTATCAACTGAAACTCCATACCAGAGCGTTTAGTGTTACGGGTTCTATAGCGCGTTGGATATTTATCAAAAAAGTCAGATAACTTCTTCAAACCGTAGTTTCGAGGGTCAAAATCTGGCTTCAATCTTTTTAAATATTTGCCAATTTCACCTAGTTTTGCCCAACCCGATTCATCTCTATAGTTCTGCCAAGCTTGATGCATTAATCGCCATAGTTCGCGTTCTGCGTCTTGATTAGAGCTTGATTGTGCCTCCTCAAGATCAACATCAGCGTTTAAGTTCTCTATTGCAACAAAGTCGTCACAAGCGTTTTTAAAAGAAGTCGGAGTCATCGCTTTTCCAACACCGATAACGTGTATCTCTGACTCTCTTAACCTCGTAGCAAGACTTGTAAAGTCACTATCACTGGATATCAAGGCAAAAGCATCAAACCGTTGACTGTATAAGAGATCCATTGCATCAATAATCATTAAAGAATCTGTGGAGTTTTTTCCAGATGTATAGGCAAATTGCTGTTTGGCTTGAATAGCTAACTCATTTAAAGGCTGCTTCCAGTTTTTTAGTTGCTCAGCAGAAAAATCGCCATATGCACGTTTAACGATGATCTGCCCAAAACTAGAAAGCTCTTCAATAATCAGGTTTAGCTTTGAGTGCGGAGTGTTTTCTGAATCAATTAATACAGCGATTTTTCTGTTACCCATAATCCGTGCGTGACCATCCTTTATGTAGTTAGTTGCACTATATCGGCATTAGTAATATTTGTTCAAATGGGATTGTTCAGAAATGATAAGAGTAACAATTCTAAACAGGAAAAGGGCACTTCTGTGCTACGAAGCAACAATTAATACTGCAAACAATGAATACAAACATTTACGAAACATTTACGGACTACGCAAGGATTTAACTAGCTGAACGACACCTGACACCTTTGAAACGACAATACCGTTAGATAGCCTTCATTTTTGCGAGGAGGTTGAGGAGTAAAGCGTCTACTTCTTCCGATTGAGGGGGTAAACGTGTCTCTGACGGTAAAGAGCTGTAACCGTAGGTACTTTCACACCACTCATTTGAAGCTAAGGCCGCACAAAGGCCGCTATCATGTGTAAAGCCAATAGTCTCAAACACAACCATCGCTCCAATGAGTACCAATGAGAGTAAGCTAGTAAAAAACTGAAGGCGTATCTTCCAAAATAAGGATTTCTTAGCCTTATCAGTCAATGGCGCTTTATTTTTCTGTTTTTCATTATTGTATGATTCTTGTTTTATCTTAGAATCGATTACAACTTCAAATGCTTTGTAGCAAAAGAATGCACTGATCATGACAAATATTATAGCCAAGATAAGCAGGACACTTGTAAAAAAAAGCTTTGCATTTGCCCCTATTGCGGCAGTAAAGGCGAGTATGGCAATAAGAGTTAAAAGTAAGTGTTTTGAGAAATCGAGAATGCTATCTACCACTATGCTACCTCATTGAGATCGCTTTGATTCAATTTCAGAGCAAGATCCACTACTACCTTTTTCATTGTTCTTGCGTCTTTACTGTTTTTTATAAGAAGCAAGAGTCCTCCTAGGCGAAAACTATCCTCAATACTCGCTTCCGCAAGTACTTCGAATATTTTATTGAATTTACTAAAACCGCGCTTCTTAAATCGCTCCAGATCTCCTTCATCTGTATGCTGAAGGACAAGTTCACCCACTTTGTTAAGATTGACACCTTTATCAACGGTATGGGCTTTTAGCATCCCCTTAAATGGCGTAGTCATATGACCATATATTCTAGTGAAATCAAAAACATTAGCGTAAAACCTAACGGTTTTTCTTCTCATTTCCTTTGGGCTTACTTTGCTTTGAATACCATCTGATGTTAAGAGTGCTTCCTCATTCATTACATCGATAGAATTGATGATGAACGCTCTTACAATTTCACGGCCAAGAGAGGAGTGCTTGTTCTCATCGTACCAAAGTAACCAGAGAGCAATCACATAGTAATACTTGTTGCTTGCCTTAAGAACTACATCTACGTAAGAGGTGCCCTTGTAGTGGATATAGCATGTTTCAGTAATAGGAAAGGGAGCAACAGAGATTTTAAAATCATCTTCGTCTGAACACGGGAAGTAAGCTGAACGATTTGGGTCTATCCTAGCAACTACTCGAAGTCGTTCTAACACTTGAGGAGTCAGCTTATGGAAGTGGAACTGAATGAACTCAGCGTGTTCTGGGTTAATGTTTTTGAAAAGTCTTAGCTGAAGTTCTTCGTATAATTTACTGTATAAAACTGCCATTGTGATGTTTGTGCTCCACTCTGAACAAGTTGATTATAAAACCGTATGTCTTATCTTATGCGGTCATATGCAACCAAGTCCAAGGTGATTGCTAGAAACTGTTACCAATGGCTCGAAACAGCAATACATTCCTCTCTTTTTCTAAAAACTTCAATTGGTGGTTAACCCATTAGCTAATCTTATCTCATTGGAGACAGGCTCTAAAACGGTTTGGGCATAAATTTGTCAAGGTTTTGCTGACACATCCTTGAAGTTTTTAAGTAACAAAGTACGAATTGTGATGAAGCGATCAATATTCGTATGTCTTAACTCTTAACTTACCCAGGTAGTTCCTAGTTTTTGGATGGTTCGTTAACGAATGTGACCACCTTTCTTTTGATACATATCGAGGTCAACCAAACTGATTAATTGGTTCGATGTTAATTTTTTATCGCCTTCCATGTTGTAAACATAACTTCCAGTAGTGACGGTGATGGAAAGTGATGAACGAGCAAGTGGTAGTCGTTGTTTTGCGAGTGTTTCGTGGAGTTGTTTACACCAGACATTGGTTTCTTGATGTGTTGCATTGGGTAGCACCGCAAGGAATTCGTCGCCACCATAACGTGAGATAGATTGGCAAGGCTTCTGAATATTCTTGAGTGCACTACCCACATAAGACAAAACTTTATCCCCTACCACATGTCCTTCTGTATCGTTGATTATTTTAAGATGATCGACATCTATAAAGACTAGCCCTAGTGAGTTCAATTGTTCATTTTTTAAAGACATTTCTAAGTATGTCATCCCGTATTCACGAGTTTCAACTTTAGTTAAGCAGTCTATTCGAATCTGATTTTCTAAAGAGCACACCCTATCCTTGAGCTTCTTATTTTCTAGTTCTAAGAAACGTATCTGATTGATTAGATCCTGCCATGTCGCTTTACTAATTGTGCTGATATCAAGGGGGTCAGCAGAGACATTCTTATCACACGTATTAACAGACATTATGCACTCCGATGTTAAAAGTGTCCTTAATAGAAGTGATCTTAAATTCAAGTACGACATCATGTGTCACATAGAACAAGAGATTTTCTGTGTGTTAGAAATGGCTCTATCACTCAAAGTGATTGTTTTTTAAGCGGTTTGGTGCGACACAATTTGACATATAACACGTTATAGTCAATTTGTTAGGTATATGGCTGCTTGTTTCTTAACTAAAGGTTGCATATTGAGGTATAAGGAGTTCATTAAAAGGTATGACATTACAATATGAAATATCATTTCTTTTCAGTTGTATCAAATAAAGACATCAGTTTTTGAAAAATTAGGTAAGACTAAGTATGGCCAAACGAACGAGCACTCACGAGTCTCTTGTTGTAGCGTTTGAGTTGCTAAAGCGGATACCAAAATCACATCAAGTTACGGCACGAGAGCTTCACCAGCAACTAGAGCATATCGGTATAGAGAGGGAACTCCGTACAATTCAGCGGAATTTAGAACTGCTTTGTGAACACTTTGACATCATTCGTGATGAAAGAAGTAAACCATATGGATATCGCTGGAACAAAGAAGCTGGGGGGGTGACGCTACCTAAGCTGTCAGCACAAGAGGCATTGCTTTTAAACCTAGCAGAAGAGTATTTGATTAAGCTCTTACCAGTTAACATAACAGCGTCACTTGATGGTTTTTTTCAAGAGGCAAAATACAAACTCAACCCAACGAGTGGAAACTCTAGAGAAAGAGAGTGGCTAAAAAAGGTGAGAGTAGTGAGTGAAACTCAACCACTATTGCCACCCAAAATTGCCACAAATGTATTTTCCGCAATTAGCGAAGCTCTATATCACGATCGTTTGCTCAATATTGATTATTACAATACTAAACAAGTTCAAAAGTCTGCATTGGTGATGCCGTTAGGTTTGGCTCAGCAAGGCCAACGAATGTACTTAGTTTGTCGATTTGATGGCTATGACAACGAACGGAGCATCGCAGTTCATCGGGTAAGTAAAGCCTCTGTTTCATCTTTCGGTTTTGAACGCCCAAAAGAGTTTAAGCTAAGCCAGTATGATGCTGATGGAAGGTTTGGTTTTGGCGAAGGACAGAAGATCTCCCTCGAACTTGAAGTTAAAAATGAGTTAGCGTTGCTTCTTTCGGAAACACCAATCTCGACAGACCAAAACATTACCCAACAGGGGGATATATACAAAATTTCAGCAACTGTAGTTGACTCAAAGCTATTAGCTCAATGGCTCTCTGGCTTTGGTGACTTAGTTATAACACAACGCATAACTGAGTATTTGAAAGGTTAAATGAGATGGATATAGATAGCTTGATGAATGGTCATTTAGCATCACTAGAAGAAAAGAAAGAAACAACGCCTTTGGTATCATCAGGTAAATATAATCGTTATCTTGAAGATTCAGATCTTGGGTTGGAACTATTTGCCAGCTTAGTCGCAAAACCAGAGGTAAGAACTCCGAGTGATCAAATTTTAGAAGATATAGATAAGCTAATTAATCAAAAGTTTTTATCGCACACAGAAAAGAGTGAAAATACTAGCGGTGCAAGTGCTTATGTTCGACTTCTTGAGTGGTTTGATTTACTTAAAGAAGCGGTGTCATTTCCTCAGTTACAACAGAGTCATACTGTGGCAGTTGGAGGCTCTTTTAGTGCAGGTAAAACACGTTTTCTCAATACTGTTTTAGGTTGTCCTTCACTTCTTCCTGTAGACACGACTCCAACTACGTCCATACCCACTTTCTTATTCAAAGGGGCTTCGAACAGCATTGATGCACTGAATTTCTTTGGAAAGAAGACCGAAATTGACGAACACGCAGTCAAAGCGATTTGCCATGCATTCAACAAAAAGTATCGAGTGACCTTTAGTCATATATTGCAAATGATTGCTGTTGAGAGAGAGGTTTTTCATTATGGCAATCTGATCTTTTTGGATACTCCAGGATATAGCAAATCTGATAACCAAAAGAAGATTGATGAAAATATTGCTCGCACTCATTTAAGAGCGGCAGATTATCTAATTTGGTTAGTAGATAGTCAAAGCGGTACCGTTCCCCAACAAGATATCAACTTTCTTCAAGGCCTGGAGCTAGAGCAGCCAGTCTTGGTAGTAATGAGTAAGACTGATAAGAAATTGGAATCAGAAGTCAAAAGCATTATCGAAGTAGCCAAAGTTGATCTTGAACATGCCGAGATAAGTTTTGTAGATGTGATTGGGTACTCTTCGGTAGAAAATATGGAGATCTCAGCGCACGGTGATCGACTAAAAGAGTTTTTGGCTCAAGTAAACCAGGGGAGTGACGGCTCAACATTGAAATGGCAGCTTTCAAAAATCTTTGAAGAATATCACCGAGAATACTTGGCTACTCAACAAACACTGAAACTAACGATTGGTACGTTAAATGAGCTTATTTTTGATGAAAATTTAGTTGGGGACAAGAAAAAGCACTTAGCTGATTTTCACAGAAAGGTTAAGTCTCAGCTAGATATTCTTCATCACCAAAAACGTGACTCAGAAAAAATTTATGCCCACATCGAAGGTTTACTGATTGAGGTGTGTAGGTTAAAAGAAATTGCATTGGCCAGTAGTCCAAGTGTGATGCAATTAAACTCGATGAAAATAAAAACAGATCGGATACAGAGAGACATAGTGACTTTTGACGCGCTTCTTCAAGGTGACCTAAAGGTTCTTTCTGGAATGGCGAATCTTAACTCCCTGCAAGGCAGAGTGGTCAAGATCAGTCCGATTGGCGTGTCTATTCAATTGGATGATGCTCCTGAAATAGAGATTATGGTGTTAATGATAGTTATAGCCAAGACTGCACCCGCTATAAAATCGGAGCAGTTCTACATATCACAAGAAGTCCAAGTTCAAATTATTAGTGATAAAAAATCATTAGTATCAGTCAGTTTCGATTAATAAGGTAAATAATGAGTAAATTAGGTATTGTCTTCTCGGGTGGAGGTGGCAAAGGCGCATATGAAGTTGGCGCTTGGAAAGCACTTAGAGAGTTTGGTCTAGATAAAAACGTTGAAGCTGTGGCTGGTACTTCTGTTGGTGGCTTAAATGGTGCGTTATTTGTTAAGGGTGATGTGGAAGCAGCCGAAAAATTATGGCGTGGAATATCTAAAGATCAAATCATGTCTTTAAATAAAGACAACCTTGCAAGAAAAGCAGCATCTTTTGCTAGTACATTGTTTACCCCTTCATTGGCTGCTAGAGCTGCACTGGCGATAACAGGGCTGAGCCAATCACAAGGTTTGTTTAATCAAAGTGGCTTAAAGCACTTGATTGAACAAAGCGGTGCTTGTGATGGTGTCTGCCAAAGTGATATTCCATTCCATGTTTGTGCGCTGAACTCTAGTACCAGAAAGCTTGAATACCCTGATTTAACGGATAAACCCCCGACAAGTATAGTTCAATGGTTACTCGCGTCAGCAGCGATTCCTATTGTCTTTGATGGCATTGATATTGATGGAACAACTTACTTCGATGGTGGGGTGTTGCCTGGTGAATATAGTGATAACACACCTTACAAGGTGTTGATTGAAAAGCATAACTGTACTCATATTATCAATTTATATCTAGAGAGAGACCCACAGTTAGCTCAAACGGTAAAGCAGTACCCTAATGTTCGTTTTTGGAACATCGTGCCCACGAGAGAGTTTGATGGATTAATTGCACCGCTTAACTTCACTCCAGAAAATGCAGGGAAATTGATAGACGAAGGCTATGAGGACGTGAAGCGTATCTTAGAGCAGTTTAAAGATTTCCAAGATACTGAAGAGAGATTTGTTGCTGTGGTCGATAAGTTGGCTGATGCCTCAAAAGATTTTGATCAAAGTGTCGAGCTAAATAAGCAGTTAAGAAGTGGGCACTTTGAAACCTATGACAGCCTTCAACAAGTCACACAGCAAGTTGCAATGGAAATTGAAGCTCAAGAGCAGACCTTTATTGATAATAGTATCGATACGTTGATTGAAGAGATGAAAGGTAATTCAACCGAGTTACTTAACGAAGCCTTTTCATCAATTACTGCACTTGCGTCAACCGAAGGGACAGTAAACTCTCAATTAGAGCAAAGTCGGTTCGGTCGAATCATTGGCAATCTTACGGGTAGTAATAGTGTACGACAGTCTGAAGTGAATCATGGGCTAAGCAGAGCAATCTATGCTAATCAAAGACTGATACAAAAGCTGAATCATAAGAATATGCTCACAATGGAGGTAGTCGCGTCCCTATCGAATAAAACCAGTTATCTGATGAAGCATGTTGATGTTTTATATGGAAGTATTCAGATGACTGAGCATAGACTTAACCGCTCATTGACCCTTATGAAACATGGTTTCGAAGTGCTAGAGTCTGAACTGTCTCAAAAAATAGTCAATGTTTCACAAAGAGTTGACGCATTGGAAAGAAATCAAATTATTAATGATTGGTTTCATACAGCTACAGCACAAGGCCTAGCATCCAACCCATACCAAACACTTCTTAATTTGACGAGCAGTTTCTATGTGACATCTGGACGTACGTGGGAGACTAACGAACTTGCTCGCTATATAAATGCGTTAAAGTTATTAAAGCTTGATGAAGAAGAGTTAGTTCCAGCGACTCTAATTTTACAGTCACAAGAATGCAACCTTATTGATAATGTTGAAGGTGAGTACATTCTTCCAATCGCTAGCAGTAAACAAAATGATTACCCTCTTTTGAGAGGTATTCAAATGGCTAACGAGATTCAGAGTGAGCGAGATATTATCGGTGAACTTGAGTTAGATCTAAGTTTGAACTTATTTACTCCTCGCCCAGCTAAAGAACTTGGTTTGGAGCTGCTACACGCATTACGCCAAAATGATCGTAGGGCAACCACGATCCACTCGAGTTGCAAGGATACGCTATTACTTGAGCATGGTGTCGTTGCCTCAGAGCTACAGTATCAATGGTTATCTGTTGTCGAGCAGTTGGAAGATATCAATAGTCAGCACTTGAATGATGATAGTGTGAAGGAACAATTACAGTTTGTACGTTCTCGAATTAGCAACTTCAAAGTTGTCATACCAATTATTGGGAAGTTTTCAGCAGGTAAAAGTAGTCTATTAAACAGTTACCTTGGGTATGACTATCTTAAGGTAAATATAGCAGCAGAAACAGCTGTTGCAACTGAGCTGACGTACGGAATGACAGAGCAGTTCACCGTTCACTATGTTGATGACACCCCTGTATCCGTCTATCCACTTGACACCTTACATAGTTTTCAACCAAGCGACCATGTTGCCCACATCACAGTTGAGTTAAATAACCAACGTCTAAAGAACAGAAGGGGGGCTATATTAGTTGATATGCCAGGGTTTGATGCTCGTAATGTAGCGCACCAGAAAGCAATAGCGACGTATCTAGAGCGTGGTGATTACTTCGTAACGTTGTTTCCCGCAGATATACCGTTTGATAATAGCGTGATGGAGCGCCTTGAAGAGATCTACTATGACTACAGTAGAGATATAGGGTGCTTAATTTCTAAATCTGCTCGTAAATCGGAATTTGAACTAGTGAAGAGCGTGGAGCAGCTCAAACTAACGTTAAGTGAAAGATTGCAAGATAGTTTTGATGTCATGAGTATCGAAACACAAGATAAACAGCTCTACTCAATTAAGGGGTTTGAGGTGATGATTGATAACGCTGTAAGTCAGTTCGACCACTTGTTAAAGCACCGCTACCAGTCTGCAATATTAGCTTTGATAACGAGCATCGAAGAAGCACTGAAAACAAAAAATTCATACATGTCAAATAGTGCTGTTGAAATTGAAGAGAAGATCAACGCATTGGAAAGAAGCTTTAATGAAGAAAAGCAAAGTCTTCAACTTATGCTAAATGAGCTTGAGTATAATCTGTGCAGTGTTGGTAAAGAACAAATAACGTCAAAGGTTAGCTCTGAGTTATCTAACAATACGCTTAACCTAGTAAGTGCCGCAAAAAGTAATACACTGTCCGACTCTATTGTAAGTATTGTTCGACCTGTGGTGCAACTAGAGATAGATGAACTAATCCGAATAGAGCTAGAGCGTTTTAAACGTAAACTAGAAAGTAACGTTACCGTCTCTTTAGAAGGAATTGGTGTTCATTTAGACATCCCTCCCCAAGAAAAAGAAAAGTTCTCGCTAATAGCAGGCACAATCGCTGGTGGAATTAGTATTGCAATGTTAAATCCAATTGTGGGAATTTTTGTTGGAGTTTTTGGTGGATTACTTGGCAAGAAAAGAAGTAATGAAACAGAACGAGACCACCAGATCGAGCAAGAGATTCGTGGTCAGATTATCCCAGAGGCGACAAGCCAAATCATTGATATGGTCGCTGAGCATCTGAACCGAGTAATGAAGAACTTCAGTGAACAACTCAATATTACTCTTGAGCAGAAGCTGCGAGCACATAATGAACAACTTATGTCATTGAACAAGCAACACAAAAAACAATCAGACATATTGGAAGAAACAAAGCAAAAACTGACGGAAGCTTTAGTTTATGTGTCTACCTTAAAACAACGTATCGATAAAGATTAATTGCGAGTCTGTTATGCTAGATATTTTAGACATCATCAATGAAGCGACGAAAGAAGCTAATTCCTTTGAAAACCATGCAGCAAAAGATCTTAGTCTAGAAGAGCGCTTACTTTATTTACAAGGTATAGCGCTTGTAATGAATGCTGATGGTATGATCCACCCTGAAGAGAAAGAATTTATCCGTATTCTAATCAAATCATTTGAGATGGATGAATCGATTCTTGAAAGCGTTGTCGAGTTTGCGCAGTGTCCTGACAAAGATACTGTTCAAGCATTTTTCCGTACATTTAGACGAAGACCGATTTCTCAATTGTTCTTATTTGATGCATTAGTGATGACACGAAGAGATGAAAATGTTGATGAGCGTGAAAATGCAGTAGTTGATAAGATTGCAGAGCAATTAGAAGTCTTAAAAGGGACATATCAAGATATCTTCGACTTATTCTGCCATATTAAGAATAAAGACTGGGAAGAAAGTTCTTTATATTTTTCGAGTCACTTGTTAAATCCAGAATATTTTAGGCATTTGTTAGATTATTATGAGGTCGATTTTGAGGGTTTATTAGAGCGTACTAAAAATATTAGAAATAAAAGAGTTTTAGAAATCTTCAAAAGCCGTGTAAATTCTTTATCAGAAAGCAATGAGATGAAGATAACACTTAATAATGATGTTGTATTACCGATAATTCAATCTGGAATCGATAGAGGTGAAGTGAAAGTATTCATGGGAAAAATCATATTTCCAGAGGAAAAAGAATGTGAACTTTCTACAGTAGGTTTTGGTTACCATCAAGAAAGCAAGAGCTTATATTTGGTTAATGATGAGAATATTTCAGATAGAATAATAATTTCATTTGTATCAAATTATTTGAATATTAGTAATATTGAAATGTTTGAGTTTTTATTTGATAGTAATAATATAATTCATGGAGAAATTGATAAAGTATCTAATCGAAAGTTGAAATTATCTACAAACTTTGAAAATGGCAAGTTTATAGCTATTGCTAATAAACTTTTTCAATATATCAATAATGGAAAATATGACATTTTCGGGAATGATGAAATTTACTCATCAAAAATAGGAGTTGATTTTTATGAGTATATTTACCAGGAAAAGAAAAATGAAAAGGGGACTATGGCTAGTCTAATCTCGTCCTCTTTCTTTAGTAGAGATGGAGATATTTTTCTTGATTATGGACTCGATGATCAAGATTCTAAAGGCTCATTAAAAGAAGTGGATTTGTTATAGTTTTTGTCGAATTGTAGATAACTATAGTTCTCAGTAAAATATATAGTACGAGTTTCATGGTTAGGTTAGAGTTAAGAGAATGATAGATATTTTATCAACAATAAAAGAGGCTGCTAAAGAAAGTAGTGCATTTGAAAGTCATGCAGCTAAGGAGCTATCCCTCGAAGAGAGGTTGCTCTATTTACAAGGGTTAGCATTAATAATGAATGCTAACGGTGATATGCATGAAGAAAAGAAAAACTATTTATTAACTTTAATTATATCTCTTGAGGTGGACGAGTCTATTCTTGATAGTTGTATAGATTTTGCTAACAAGCCAGACACAAACATAGTTCAAAGTATTTTGAAATATTTTAAACGTAAACCAATCGCGCAACTTTTTTTATTCGATGCTTTTATGATTAGTGTTCGTGATGGAGCTATTTCAGTATCAGAAAAAAATATTATAGATGAGTTGGCATTGCAATTTGAAGTTTCTAAAGGTCTCTATAGCGATATTTTTGATTTTTTCTGTCACGTCAGAAATAAAAATTGGCAAGATAGCGAATTATACTTCAATACTCATTTATTACAACCTAAATTCTTTAGCCACATTCTTAAATACTATGAAGTTAATTTCAATGAGTTGACACAGAGAAGTAAAAAAATCTCTAAGAGAAAAATATTAGCTAATACTAAAGATAAAATTAAATATGGATTTAATAATGAAGTCTTACTGCCATTGTTACAATCAAAAATTAGTAGAAGGGAGGCGACTGTTCAGAACGGGATTTTTATTTCAACTGATATGAATGATGTTAATTTAAGAACAATCAAACTAGGTTATGATCAGTTAAATGAAAGTTTGTATATAGAACTACCGCATTTAATTAACGATAATGATTTAATAGAATATTATTATAATAGCCTTGGGATCACTGAGGTAGAACGCTATATGTTAGAAGATGGTTCTAAAACTGTTATATCCTCTAATGTTGATAAAAATAAAAGAATTCTAAACTTAGAAAAAAAATATACTGAGGGTAGTCTAATTGATATCAATGGTATTCTTTTTGGATATAAAAAATATAAAGGAAGACCAGATATTGTCGGGTTGAGTTCTATTTATAGTACCACAATGAAAAACTTTGATCATATAAAAAAATATAAAGAATTAATGTTACATAGTTCTTTGACGGATAAAACTATCCAAGGGACATTATATAGGGTTTTTAATAAGTAAGTCTATGAAAGATAAAATAAGTGAAGTCTATTCACGATATGAACATCATAATACAGTGATCGATTCTAAGATTCTTGAAGATGTAAACCAGTTGCGCACCACATTCGAAGCTGACCTCTTGAATGCTCAACAAGAAAATCGCATTTTGAGGATTGGTATTGTAGGTCAGATTAAGCGAGGAAAGTCTTCTTTCCTGAACAGCCTCCTATTTGATGGTGAGTCAGTTTTACCAAAAGCCGCGACACCTATGACCGCTGCGCTCACTAGAATTAGCTATGCACAAGAGCCAAGTGCCAAAATTGAGTTTTACAGCAAAAATGAATGGAACAAAGTTCTAGAACAAGCACTACGAGTTGAACAAGAAGAGAAGCATTATCAAGATTTGATAGCAGATTTCCAAGCCTCCCAAAGCTCAAGTATAAGCCGAAGAGGTGTTCGGCCACCACAGAAGCCGAATCATCCAGAAGAGTCTAAGGCATGCTTTGAGCTTTATCAGATGGTAAAACGTTCAGGGTTGAATGTTGATAATTATCTTGATCAGGTGCAGGTTATTGATGAAGTTAGCTCAAACGAAGTTCTAATTTCTGACTTAACACCTTATGTGGGAGCTGACGGAAAGTTTACTCCTATTGTGAAAAGCTCTTCATTAGCGCTGAACTTACCTGGTCTTAAAGATATTGAAGTAGTTGATACCCCAGGGTTGAATGACCCAATTGTGTCTCGTGGTAGACGTACACAAGAATTTTTGGGGCAATGTGATGTTATATTTTTATTGAGCTACTGTGGTCAATTCCTAGACAGCCAAGACATGGCACTGCTAGCACAAAATATCCCGAATAAAGGTATTGAAGAGATCATCTTAATTGGTTCTCTATTCGACAGTGCGTTGCTTGATGAGTACAGCAATTATGAGTCAATTCAGCAGGCTTTGCCTGCATTGACGCAAAGTTTAAATGACCAAGCACAGTCCGAAGTTAGTGCAGTCTGCCGCCAAGATGAGTTGAATAATTGTGGTCAATCACACTTGATGCAAACACTGAAGAATGCATTACCTCCTATTTTTGTATCTTCTCGTTGCTATGATTTAGCGAGAAAGGGGAGCGATTTGAGTGAAGAAGAGCAGCATACACTCAGTCGTTTGAACCAAATGTTTGACGATTTTACTTTTACTCCTGAAATCCTCGCAGCGGTTGCAAATTTCAATAAAGTTCACTCTAAATTGGAGCTTGTCCGAGAAAATAAAAATGCAATTATGTCCGAGCGACTCGATAACTTAATGAAAGGTGCCGAGAGAGAGTTATTGCAAAAGCTAACAGCTATTTATGATGATATTACTCATAAGAAAAACAACCTTTTACAAGGTGATTTAGCCGTAATTGAAAAGAAGCAGAAAGAATTAGCCGAGCGAATCAATGCTGGGAAAACAAAGGTGAGTATGGTTTTCGACAAGTACCGAGTACATATCGAAAAAACACTGCGAAAAGTGGAACATGGAATAGGGCAAGACTCAGTTTCAGTACAGCGTATTAACTCTCAAACGGGCAGCCGAGAAGAGTCTTATACCACCTATAATAAGGTCTATGATCCAGAGTTATTCAGTCCGTCTACTTGGTTTTCAAGGAAAACTGTGGCTAGTACAAAGTATAGAACTGTCAAATATACCTACGCAAATGTTCAAGATGCTGTACAAAAGCTAGAAGATTTTGTTATTGAGACAAGTGATAGGCTTTACCAGGTAAGCTCACAAGCAATTAACATCAATCAGTTCCGTGAAGATATTAAGCATGCAGTAAAAGGTTTATTTGACTTTTCAGACCCAGATTTCGACCCTGAAATGATACTATTGCCTCTGAGTAATTCTGTTGATCGAATTACGATTTCTGCAATTAGTTTAGACCTAGATCATCACATCAACTCGATCAGGCAACAGTTTTCTATAAATGAAGTCGAAGGTGAAGAGATCCAAAAACTGAGACAAGAGCAGGCTAGGGTGGTTGGTTTGTTGCTAACGGAAATCAATGAGGAAGTTGCAAAGTGCAGCTCTGAAATGCTCGGAAAAATCTCAAAAGAAGAACAAAAGTTTCTTCCCACGCTTATTAGAGATTTAGAGTCTAATGTTGAGCAGCTGAGAGCAGACTTAGAGAATAAAGAACAAGCTCTGAAAGAGTACAGCGATATTCTTCAGATGGTTGAAGAGGATAAGCTTAAACTTTGCGTATGACACCTGTTTATCAAACTTGACAAAAAGAATAAAGTAGTAAAGTGACTGAGGGCACATATAAATGCCCTCAAGCTCAACTCAACTTTTAATCTTGTATTAACGGATAGACAGGGTCTCCCCATAATTCATTGCTAGAATCCATCATAACTTTAATTATAGTTGGTAATAGCTTTTCCAACAGATTAGTACAATCTCGGAGTTGTTTACGGTTCGCTGAGCTACCGTAAGTTGCTCCACCATGAATAATTTGGTTACGTAGTGTATATAGACGGGCAAATACGATTGAAAGAACTGAAGCGGTATTGTCCTGTCCAAGAGCTGCGTTAGCCGCAATCTTGGATCTACTTCGGGCTGCCTTCCATTCACCTTCGGTGATCCTCCCTGCATGATAACTCCAATAACTTTCTAGAATAAATTCATTGTCCAATAAAGATCTTATAGCCCCAGAGTAATTATGCCAGACGATGTGTGATAATAAATTTTCAGTATCCAATTCAACAAGTCGTGTCAAAAACTCTTGATAAAGTCCTCGTTCCCCATAATTAACTTTTTGTTCAAACTCTTGTGCGTATGCAGCATTGAAAGCAATCCAAAGGAAAATAAATTTTGAGTCTTCGTCATCACATGACTCAGCTTTCTTAAGCCAGCTCAGTGAGCGATGTACTCTAGTTGAAAGAGCCTCAGAGTAGTATTCCCTCTCATTGCGGTGACGTTTTTTTAAAGTATCGAAAGTAAGCATTTGTTCCTCGTTTACTATGATTATGGGAGTGTATTTTTTATGACCAGCCATCACTGTGACTAGACATGGACTAAAAGATTTTTAAATATGTTTTTTATATTTGATATTCTCCCTGATTGCGATTTCATAGCAAAGAGCGAATAATCGTCTGTAGTATCTAAATATTGAAAAAGGTCAAGCTTAAATACACATATGAAAAACTTTACGATTTTATTGCTAAAGTTTTATCTCAGTATCAGGTTAATCGCAGTCGTCTGATTGTTGTGTAAGCTTGATTTTTTAATACAACTACACTCATTTGTCTGATCACAAAGAATAAAAATCTGAAAGTCTCTAATATCGCCGTCATTATAAACACTTTTCTACTTTGGAAACCTTCGCTTGTCTGAGATTTATGATGTAGGATGTAAGCGATAGTGATAGTTCTTCAATGATTCATTAAATTGAAAAAATTCATATTTAAAATGGATTTGTTCATCAAGACATTGAGTAAACTTGTCTAGTTGTTCTGTATGAATGAGTAAAGAAATTGGTGCGATTTGGTGATTATCGATCTCATCGAAACAATTGTTAATGTGTGCTCTATCTAAATAAACAACATCTTGATTCTGTGTTGGAGTTTCTTCAATCAGCTTTGTTTCAAATCCTGCCTTCTCGAACTGCTCAAGCAAGTCATAGAGTTTGTCTACATCATTCATGCTCTTGATTAAACTATATTGTTGAACAATCCCATTTAAGTGTTTCTCGATTGACCCAAATTTGTTTTTCATTAAGCAGACGGTTTTTAGCTTTTTTTTGATAAGTGAATAGCGTTGATCTCTCAATTTTGGTTTTAAGAAGTCAATGAGGATTTTGTTGCGCTGTACTTCTTTGACAAAGCTTTGAGACGCACTGACCTTAAAGTAGAGATGAAGCAGTGCATTTTCAAAAGTAGATTTTAAAAGCTTGTGATATGACTGTTCTGACATTGTAAGCGTTGATTATTTACTGGTGTTGTTATTCTAACATACAAAAAGAAATGCAAACGAACACAGCAATTGGATTACTGTCATTTTTATAAGGGGGGGCCCGATTATCTGAGCGGATGTCCACTAAAAGGTGGTGTGGATCAGTCTAGTAGTAAGTGTAATGGAACTAACTAAGTCAGTTCTGCCCTTTCCATATTAAATGTTTGCCCAATGTGGTACCAAGCGTTTTCGTTCAGCACTGCTTTCGCAGTGCATTAATCGATGTTTGATTCATAGTCAATAAACCATCTTTACCCCTTATAGAGGGTAGTCTGTCGTTTACCCCCGATAAGGGGTAAAACCGATTCTTTGTTTTTATTAGATATAAATAGCCTTAAAAGTAAAGAATATGTCTTTGTTTTTATTGAAATAAATTGTTGACGAAAAGGTTTTCATACGTTTTAATAAGCTTGAACACTCTCTATCTCAATTTGTATAAAGATTGAGTTAAATAAATTAAACAATATCAAAGAATTCATCACCTTATCGGTGAGAGGAGGGAATTATTTTTTAATAAAAGGAAACGCCAAAATGGCCAAGCAAACACTTACTCTTGTGCGTGGATTACCAGGCTCTGGAAAGTCTACATACGCAAAAACTCTCGATGCTGTCTTAGTTGAAGCTGACCAATTTTTTATCGATAAAAACGATACCTATCAATACGACCCCGCTCTAATCAAAAATGCTCATGCCTGGTGTCAACTCGAAACGAAGCGCTTACTTCGTGCAGGATTTGACGTCGTGGTTGCAAACACATTTGTAAAAAACTGGGAAATGTCATTTTACAAATCACTTGCGGATGAGATGAATGTATTATTCAAAGTCATTGAGATAAATGGGAAATACCAAAATATTCATGGCGTACCTGATGCTGTCATTACTCGAATGAGTAAACAGTTTGAGAAGTTAAATCCTGCATTGATGTCTTCAGCTGCAATGGAGGCGTCACAATGAGTTCAATAAAAATTAAGGGTTTAGATGAAGCGCTCAAATCAGTGCAAAAAAGTTCACGTGCTAGAGAATTAACTAGCGAAGGTGTCTATAAAATACTCAACGAAGTGCAGCAGACTTTAGATACTTATCTATTTAAAAAGGATCAGGTAGGTATTCAAGTGTTGGTTACAGTTTATACAAAAGTTGCGGGTTCATACCAGGGCATACCATATTCAACTTTTGTTGAAGTTGAACGCGGTAAAACCGTGTGGAAATTGAACAACGTGTATCGCGCTATAGGGATTGCAGCGGACGCAAAGATCCTTAATTCGGAAAAATTTGCTGATCAGATTTATTGTAAAGCTGAAAAGAAACTCAATAGACTGGTATATCCTGACATAGAATTGTAGATTGTGAGATAGCTAGCTCTTGATCTTCGGTAAATCGACCCACCGTGTCGTATATTGCGGCGTTAACATTTGACGCCGCATTTGCACTTCTGCGATTCCCCCTTGTTCCACACACCCAAATCTTTGGTTTAACGTATCATAAACATCCATTAATTCTGAACCTTACACTTCATTTCTATATCATATGGTCTAATCATTTTGATTGTACCATGCTCGTATTAGGAGTATATTAACTGTCAGATATTCTCAACAGAAGTTTCTGATGAAAAAACTCGAACAATTACCTCACGCTCAAAGAGAACGCTTGGCGTTTATCGATTTTAGTTTGAGCTACTTTGGTGAGATTGCTAGAGCCGATCTCATTGCAAAATTTCAAACAGGTTTAGCCGCAGCAACTCGTGACTTCGCCACTTACAAAGAGTTTGCTCCGTTCAACCTAGAGCTAATTCATCAATCAAAGTCTTATCATCGTACAGAGCAGTTTGTGCCTCTGTTTGAGCACGATCCAGATACCGTTTTAGTAAGCCTTGCTAGAGGATTTGGTGATGGATTGACGAGTCAACTAGAAAACAGCCAAGTTTGTATCCAGCCACAACAGTTGAATAAACCTTCGACTGACATCCTGTCGGCGGTTATGCGTGCCATACACCAAAAATCTGCCCTTAAGATTAAGTACGTTTCCCTTAGCTCTGGTAACTCAGCAAGAGTAATTGTGCCTCATAGCCTCGCGAATAACGGCAGTCGTTGGCATGTTCGTGCTTATGACCGTTCGACAAGTTCTTTTCGTGATTTCGTTCTTACTCGCATCAAATCCGCGAGCCTTGCTCAGAATGAAATCGATAGTGTGAAAGAATCGATTTCAGCAGACAAGCAGTGGAACCGCATTGTTGATTTAACCTTTATTCCTCATCCAGCAGCAAAACACCCTGAAGCGATAGAGCTTGATTACAGAATGGTTAATGGCAAACTTCAAGTCGAATGCCGTGCTGCGCTGGCGGGCTATTTGCTAAACCAATGGAATGTGGATTGCTCAAGTACATATCAATTAAACCCACAGCAATACCATTTAGCGCTGGAAGAAAATGCAGTTATATATGGTGTTGAGACTGCGAGTTTAGCCCCTGGTTACAAAGGCAATAACAATGAATAGCCAAGCTTACCTCAAAGCACTGGGTTTTAAGTTCGGTAATAGTGGTGCTCATACATCTCGCAGCATGATGATAGAAGAGCTGAAGATCTTATTATTTGGGCGACCTGAAAACGCGACACTAGAAGACTACAGGGAAGATATTGAAGTATTCAATGTCCTTCAAAAACCAAGCGAAAATGCACGTAAGTACAGTTTCCAACCTCTGGCTTCAATGTATGGTTTATCACCTGATATTTTCCTCTTTAAAGTATTTCGAGATTGGTGGGAGCTGCATGAAGGCTCTCAACCGATTCTAGCGTTACAACTTGCTGTCGCCAGAGACCCACTGTTGCGTAGTTCTTCGGAAGTGATTTTGAGCCTAGAACCAGGTCAACACTTAGCTAGAGAGATGATGGAGACGTTTCTATCAAAAGATGACCCTGAACGTTTCAGCAAGGCATCACTAAAGTCTTTCGCACAAAACATTAATGGTACCTGGACGCAAGCAGGATACCTATCTGGGAGAGCAAAGAAGTACCGAAAAATCCCAGAAATTAGTTATGTGAATGTCGCATACGCTCTATTTCTAGCCCATTGTCACGGGCTTAGCGGGCAACGTCTATTTGATAGTTTCTGGTGTCGTATGTTGGCTCAAGATAAAGAACGATTGTTTGAACTAGCACATAGAGCATCGCTAAGAGGAATGATTAACTTCAAACAAGCAAGTGAAGTGGTTGAAGTAACTTTCCCTGGTCTAGTCATGCCCGAATTTAACGAATCTGAGGACGAGTGATGTCAGATCGATTATCCAAGCTACTAACAAGCTTTGAAAAACACATTAGTATTCCATGGCCAGTGGCGGTTTCTGCTGATGAGCGAACCATATTTCTGGTCTACCACAAAGAAGATGAGCTAAAACTTCGTGCGCGTGTCGAAGAGTTTGAACAAGCATGTGTTAAGCATAACCACCCATGGCAACTGCTAGATTTGACTCATAGTTTTGAAAATTGGATGTCGGCTCAAGACTACAAAGAAACGTATTTTGAAGATCCTGAGTATCTCAAAGGACTCTACGATGACTTCGCCGATGAGCTAGTTGAAGAACTGACCAATAAAGTCGAGTCAAATCAAACAGAAGATGGCGTAATTGCTCTTCTTGGTTGCGGCACTCTATTTGGCTTCGCATCTGTGTCGGGTGTCGTAGAGTCTTTAGCTGAAAAGGTGACAGGGCGCTTAGTAGTCTTCTTCCCTGGTGAAGTACAAAACAACAACTATCAATTATTAGATGCGAAAGACGGTTGGGGATATCACGCAACCGCGATTTCGGCAACGTCATAAGGGCTTTATTCAATGTTAAACCGTGAAATTTTCGTAAACGATCCTGTTAGTAGCCGCTTAGCTAACAACGGCGTCGCTCAAGTAAAGGATGACCTTTCTAAAGGTGCTCTAGATACGCTTGAATATGAGTTGCGTACATTCGTTTGTGATGGTGCATATGCCAAAGGCATGGACAGCATTCTGAGCAACTATTTGTCAGCGTTTAAGACGAACAATGAGCAACCAGGCGTATGGATCAGTGGCTTCTTTGGTTCAGGTAAATCTCACCTTGCTAAAATGCTGCGCACACTCTGGACAAACCAAACGCTAAACAACGGCTCTGATGCTCGTTCAATCGCAGATTTACCTGAGCACATTGCGAAGCATTTCGATGAGTTATCATCAATTGCAGCTGGTAACGGTGGCCTTCATGCAGCTTCAGGTACTTTGGGGGCAGGTGCTGGCGATAAAGTTCGTATGGCGTTTCTTGGCATCATTTTTAAATCAGCAGGTTTACCCGAGCAATATCACCTAGCACGTTTTGTCATGTGGCTAAAAGCGGAAGGTGTTTTTGAACAAGTTAAGTCGTTTGTCGAAGCCAAGGCAAAAGTGAAAGAGGGTGTAGACCCTTGGACGAAAGAGCTTAAAAACCTGCACGTATCTCCAATCATGCATGATGCGGTTCTGCAAGCCATCCCAGGCATCGGCGCAGATCTGAAAGAAGTGCGCGAGATGTTACGCGCTCAATACAAAATTATTGATGATGTGTCCAACGATGAGATGGTCTCTGCGATTGTTGATGCCATTTCAAACGATGGCGAACTACCACTAACTCTAGTTGTTCTGGATGAGGTGCAACAGTACATCGGTGACAACGTTCAAAAAGCGTTTGATGTACAAGAAGTCGTCGAGACCTGTAGTGGCGCTAGTGCGCTTAAATCAAAGCTATTGTTTGTTGCAACAGGTCAAAGTGCCTTGTCTGGTATGGCAAACCTCCAACGTTTAATGGGTCGTTTCCAAGTTCCTGTGCAGTTGGAAGACACAGATGTAGACGCAGTAATTCGTAAAGTCATCCTTCAAAAGAAACCTTCAGCAGAAAATGCAGTTAAAACGGTTGTCAATGACAACTTAGGTGAGATTTCTCGTCATCTACGTGGTAGCACCATTGAGCACAATAAAGATGATGAGAAGTGGATGGTGCCAGACTATCCGCTACTTCCAGTTCGCCGCCGTTTTTGGGAGCGTATCTTACCAGCGCTAGATAAAACGGGTACAGGTTCTCAACTGCGTAACCAACTCCGTGTTGTGCATGAAGCATTAAAGACAACGGCAGACAAAGAGCTGGGCTACGTTGTTCCTGCTGACTTTCTTTATGATCAGATTTCAACGAATCTACTGCAAACAGGTGTGATCTCAAAAGATATCTATGAAACCATCAGTCGCAAGCGTGGTGGTGATCAAGAGGCACAACTACAAGGCCGTTTGTTATCTCTAATCTTATTGATTAGCAAGCTACCAGCAGAGATGGAATATGGCATTTATGCAACAGTAGATACGTTATCTGATTTGCTATTAGAGGATCTACAAAACGATAAATACAAGCTTCGCCCGCTTGTGCCAAAGATGCTGCAACAGCTTGAAGATGAGCACCTCATCATGGCTCGTGAAACGGCCCAGGGTCGAGAGTTCAGTTTGCAGACAGTAGAAAGCCAAGCTTGGTATGACGAGTTCCGCCGCCAAGAAAACGATCTTATGGGTAACCCTCAGACGTTAGAGGCTTACCGTACAAAAGAAATCCAGCGTTATATTACTAAGCAAGTGGCTCAAGCTCGAATTACTCAGGGTGAAGTAGCAGAGCCGCGAGTGATCAACGTGTCCTTTGACTCAGAGTTGCCAAGTGAAGCAACAAAACGGATTTATGCCTGGGCACCAGAGCAAACCGAGAAGCAATTTAACGACCTTTCTCGTGGCGCTGATCCAGATGGTGCAACCATCTTCGTTTATGTGCCAACTCTCCACCGTAGTGAGCTTAAGAATGCCATTGTTGCGCTTAAAGCAGCAGAGAACACGCTAGAGGTACGTGGCCGAGCAACAACAGAAGCGGGTAAAGACGCCTTACAGGCAATGGAAACGCGCTTAAGTGAAGCCGAACGTGCCAAGAAAGGCTATTTGAGCGATATCTTCTCACAGATACAAGTCCGTTTGGCTGGTGGTCAAGAAGTTGAAGGCGAAAGTCTTGCAGAGCAAATCCAAAATGCAGGTGCTTTAGCGTGTCAGCGTTTGTACAACAAATTCAAAATGGCAGACAGCCGTGGTTGGGCTAAAGTCTTTGATCAAGCAAGCAAGCTTGCAGACCCAAATGCGCTTGAAGCGGTAGGCTTCAACGGAGAAGCGAATCAACAACCCGTGTGTGCAGAGATCTATCGCTTTATTGGGACAATGAAAACGGGTAAGGAGATCCGAGATCATTTTTATGATGCGCCATACGGTTGGGGTAAAGATGTTGTAGATGGTGCGTTGTATGCAATGTTAGCCGCGGGCGTGCTACGAGCGTCAGATGTGCAAGAGCGTGCGATTGATGCTAAAAGCCTAGATCGTAGTTCAGTAACGCAAACTAAGTTCCGACCAGAAAACGTAACACTATCTAAAGTACAACTTATTAAAGTTCGTGGTGTGGTTTCTACCTTGCTTGAAGAAGTATGCAATACGGGTGAAGAAGCCACTAAGCTACCTTTTGCGATTATTAATGCTAAAAACGTGGCTCGTAGTTCGGGTGGTGACGCGCCACTACCTATGGCACCAAGTACAGTTTTGTTATCAGAGCTTGAAATGTACTCAGGTAATGATCAATTACAGAAGGCATTTGATAATAAAGATCAATTGATTAGTGACTTTCAGCAATGGAAAGAACAAGCGCATAAAGCTGAACTTCGTATGAAGCTTTGGAAGAAGTTAACTCAAGCAATGGAGTATTGTTACCCACTTGCTATATACAAAGAGCTGCAACAAGAACAACAGGCAATCGTAACTAACCGAAGCTTGTTATCTGAACCTTGCCCAGTTAAACCATTGCTAGACAAAGCGACCAATGAACTTCGCACCGCGTTAACTGCACATCGTGAGCGCTATGAAGAAGAGCATCGCGCTTGTATGTCTGACCTATTAGCAGATGAAAACTGGCAAAAGCTTGATGAAGCAAAGCGTAATGAGTTTTTGAACAAGCGCAGCTTAGACGTTATTCCAGCAATTAATATTGCTGACGAGGACTCGGTATTCAACTCGCTAGATGAAACCAGCTTTGATCGATGGAATGACAAAGTTGCCTTGCTTCCTGGCATCTTCGATGCGGTACTGAAAGATGCGATCAGTGAACTTCAACCTAAAACGAAGTATTACAAGCTCAATAAGCCATTGCTAGAAACGGAAGATGATTTGCAGAAGTGGCTAGCTGACGTAGAGCGAGAGCTACGTTCAGAATTAGAAAACGGGCCAGTTGTGCCACAGTAATATCTCTTTATTTTTAGAAGCCACCGTGAAAAGGGGCGTCGCCTAGGAGGAGTTCTCTTAGGCGATTTGAAGTTTGTGGTTAACGAACACTATCTCAACAGTCCAAATGCTCTTATCTAGGTAGGGCAGACTAATAGAATTAAGAAGAACGATATGAGACAAGCATTAGATAAAACACTGCGTAAGAAGCTAGAAGATACGGTTGTCAAAGCCCGCGATATTGTAGAACAAGCCGTATTTGAAGCGCTACAACGTTTGGGTGTGGCAGAAGCTCAAGCTCCAAGCTATTTAAGCGAAGAAGAACGTGCGCTACGTAATAAGTTGCGTGCCCACGCTCGTCAGCTCGGCGATAATCTAAAAGATGGTAAGCAAGAAACTGAGCGACTAATCAACGAAATGGCCTATGAGCATTGGCATCGTATGTTGTTTGCTCGTTACCTAGAGCAAAACAATCTATTGATGTATGACGAGTATACACCAGTCACACTGGATGAATGTTTTGAGTTGGCAGAAGAAGAGCCTGACTGTAAAGACGGTTGGGAGCTTGCAGGTCGCTTAGCACAAAAAATGCTTCCACAAATTTTCCGTGTGGACTCGCCTGTTTTCGATATCAAGCTGTCGATGAACCGCGTTGAGGAACTAGAAAGTCTGATTGCTCAGCTAGACCCTCAAACCTACCAAGCTCAAGACAGCTTAGGTTGGTGTTACCAGTTCTGGCAAACTAAGAAGAAAGATCAAGTTAACAAGTCAGGAGTGAAAATAGGTGCACAGGAACTAAGCCCTGTAACGCAGTTATTCACAGAGCCTTATATGGTGAGTTTCTTACTCGACAATGCGCTCGGTGCTTGGTGGGCGAACAAACGTCTTTCTCAAGATGATTTAATTCGCGCAAACAACGAGCAAGAACTTCGTGAGTTAGCGGCTATTCCTGGGGTTCCTCTAGAATATCTTCGCTTCTCTAAAGAAGAAAACGCAGAATCATGGAAACCAGCAGCAGGTGGGTTTGAAAAATGGCCAGAACATCTGTCAGAGCTTAAAACACTCGATCCTTGCTGTGGTTCTGGTCACTTCCTTGTTGCTGTTTTCTTAATGCTTGTACCTATGCGTATGCAACTTGAGGGACTATCTGAGAAACAAGCGGTTGATGCGGTACTGCGCGAAAATATCCATGGTCTAGAGCTTGACCAGCGTTGTGTAGAACTGGCAGCATTTGCGCTGGCTTTAGAAGCATGGCGTTATCCAAATGCAGGCGGCTATCGTGTGTTACCTGAGCTTCAATTAGCATGTTCAGGTATGTCGATTGCTGAGGCACAAAAAGAGTGGAAAGATTTAGCAAAAGGTGATGAAGCATTAACTGATGCGATTGCTTGGATGCAGCATACTTTTAAAGATGCGCCAACGTTAGGGAGTTTGATTAAACCGAACAAAGATTTAAATGGTGAGGCTAATACACCTTGGAAGGTATTGCAGGAAGCTGTGGTAAGAGCTGGAGAAGCGAGTGTCGAAGCAAAGGCTACCGCCCAAGGCTTAGCTTTAGCTGCTGGTTTACTTTCAGGTTCCTATCACTGGGTGGTGACTAATGTTCCTTACTTGGCCAGTGGTAAACAAAGCAAAGAACTTAAAAGTCATTGTGAATCAAATTACCCTTTAGCGAAGACTGACCTAGCGACTGTATTCCAGCAACGATGCTTAGAGTTGGCTTTGCTGACTTCGGTAGTTATTCCTCAGAGTTGGATGTTTCTTGCTAGCTTCAAAAATTTACGAGAACTTTGGCTCAAAAATGCTCAATTCGAATCTATTGCACGACTAGGTAATCGAGCTTTTGAAACTATTGGTGGTGAAGTTGTAAACGTTGCTTTAGTCACTATGAGTAACGAACCATCCAATAAAGGTCATCGATTTTTAGCGCTCGATGCTTCGTCCGAAGCTAATCCAACAAGCAAAGCTACTTACCAAAAGCTGGGCGATATATTACTGCTAGCCCAAGTTGAACAGCTAAACAATCCAGATAATATTATTCGCTTAGAAAGTAGTGATGAAATTAGTTATCTGTCCGAATATGTGGATTCTTATAAGGGGTTGGATACTGGTGATATGCCTCTGTTTATTCGCCAGTTTTGGGAAGGTAATGTTGGCTTTGGTTGGGAGTTTTTTGGAGACACCGTAACAGAGTCAATCCACTTTGGTGGAATGGATAAGGTGATTCTTTGGGAGAATGGTGAAGGGAAGCTATGTTCATATGAAAAAGCAAATATCAGAGGTAAAAATGCATGGACGCAACTAGGTGTCAATGTTGCTCAGATGGGGGAGCTAGGTGGCTCACGATATATGGGGTGGCTGTATGGGGTCAATTCGGCTTCCTTGATACCGAAAAAAGATGCTTTCTACCCTGCAGTTTATAGTTTTATTCAGTCTGATGAATATAAGCTTGAGGTGAGAAAGATAGATCAGTCCTTAAAAGTTACAAATGCTACGCTAGTTAAGGTTCCATTTGATTATGAACTATGGGAAGGAAGAGCAAGAAGTAAATATCCTAAAGGCTTACCTAGTCCATTTACAAATGACCCAACTCAATGGATTTTCCATGGTCACCCCTGCGCATCAGTCATTTGGGATGAAGAGTCTAAAACGACTGCCGTAGCTAAACTGCGCGAAGATGACACTGTACTCCAAGTTGCTGTCGCTCGTTTACTCGGTTACCAATGGCCTGCTGAACTTGATTCTGAAATGGAACTTGCACCAGAAATGCGTGAAGTAATGAAGAAGAACACAGACTTTGCTGGCTTGATTGATGATGACGGCATTGTTTGTATTCCAGCTGTACGTGGTGAGAAAACAGCGGCTAAGCGTTTAGAAGCTATCTTACACAAAGCCTACGGTGACGAGTGGACAAGTTCAGTCGAGCAAAACCTACTTAAAGCAGTAAAAGCGAAAGATCTTGAAAGCTGGTTGCGAGACAAGTTCTTTGACCAACACTGTAAGTTGTTTCAACACCGCCCATTTATTTGGCAAGTTTGGGACGGGTTAAAAGATGGCTTCTCAGCACTGGTTAACTACCACAAGCTTGATTACAAAGGGCTTGAGCGCCTGATCTACACTTATCTAGATGACTGGATCAGTACCCAAAAACGCGACATCGCTGACGGCAAAGATGGTGCCGACATTCGTTTAACTGCGGCCGAAAACCTCAAAAAACAACTGGAAGCTATCCTAGAAGGTGAAAAGGGCTTGGATATATTCGTGCGCTGGAAACCATTAGCAGAGCAACCGATTGGTTGGAACCCAGATTTGAATGATGGGGTACGCCTTAACATCCGTCCATTTATGCTAGCGAAAGACGTGGGCAAAAAAGGCGCAGGTGTACTCCGTGGCAAGCCAAACATCCACTGGAAAAAAGACCGAGGCACAGATGTCGCTTCCGCTCCATGGTTTGACCTTGGGCCAGTCTACGGTGAGAAAGAGGGTAGTCGTATTAACGATCATCATTTAACGCTGGCAGAGAAGAAAGCGGCTAGGAAACAAGCGAATGATTAAGTCGGTAGAAAACTACGCGGTTTCTGCCTTGTTTAGCGTAGATGAGAAAGTCATCTACGCTATCCCTAGGTATCAGCGTGAATACACCTGGGGTAAATGGCAGTGGGATACATTATTTGAGGATTTGCTCGACAATGATCCAAGTTACTTTTTAGGTTCTATTATCTGTATCAACCAAAGTACTGACGCACTAGCCGTACAATCATTGGAGCTGGTTGATGGTCAACAGAGAATGACTACTCTGTCATTGCTTAAAGCAGCCATATACTCGTGCTTCAAGAATCTTGACGTAGAACTTGAATTTGAACAACAACTCGAACTTCATAACTTGAAGCACAAGTTGATTTTGAAAAGCAACGCAGATCAGACTCGTATTGTGCCGCAGGTTCAAAATAGCAATCAGCAGGATTATTTCTGGGTATTAAATCAAGCGGGCGTACTGAAAGAAGCCGACTACCCATCAAATGCGGGTAATCGGAGAATTGTTCGAGCTTTCCGACATTTCTGCTCTCGAATTGAGGAATATCTTCAAGAATCAAGCGATAGAGTGTCAGCGCTAACATCTCTAATAGAAAAAGTGAATACTGCAACTTTAGTCAAGATTGAGGTGGCAAGTCATTCTGATGCGTACACATTGTTTGAATCATTGAACAATAGAGGTGTACCACTTACCGCGATTGATCTTATTAAAAACAAGCTCCTAGCTAAGCTTGAAAGTGATGATGAAGGCCAAATTGACAAGCATTTCAATAATTGGATGAAGGTATTAGGTTACCTCGGTGATGATTATGGCGTTCAGGAGCGCTTTTTTAGGCAATACTACAATGCGTTTAAGCCTAAGTTGAAAGACATAGTTAGTGTTCCTGTTGCGACTAAGTCGAACCTGATGCAAGTCTATGAGAAGCTTATCTCACATGACGCAGAGACATTTCTTGCTAAGATGATTAAGCATTCTGAGCTGTATGCACAGATCATTTGCCATAACCAGGTTCCAGAGCAACCAAGGCTTTCTTATTTGCTTGAAGATTTAGAACGTGTTCAAGGGGTGCCTTCTTATCTGCTTCTGATGCTGCTTTTTGCTAAGCAAGAAAAGCTAGGGTTGTCATTTGATCATTTAGAAAACATCACCAAGTTATTGATTGCTTTCTTTGTTAGACGTAATACAACCGACAGACCTGCCACTCGCGACCTTACTCGAATCTTTATGGATTTGACTGGGGTAATACCAACCCTTCAGGGTGATGAAATTGTTGATGCGGTGGCGATGAACTTAAGCCGAGTTAGTGCTGATGACGAAACATTTAAACGTGATTTGTCAGGCAATTTATACGCAGATAATAAGTCTGTGTGTCGTTACGTGTTGTGTGCTCTAGAGCAGGGGCGGATGACACGAGAGACGGAGCGCAATTTGTGGGCTGTTAAAGGTAAGCAGTTTGTCTGGACTATTGAGCATATCTTCCCGCAAGGAGAAAATATTCCTCAGTGCTGGGTCGATATGATCGCACAAGGTGATGAGGCTTTGGCGAAGCAGTATTTGGAAACACACGCTCATAAACTCGGCAATCTGACTATTTCTGGGTACAACAGTACGCTTGGAAACAAAAGCTTTATTGAAAAGCGAGATAGACAGGACAAGAAAGGCAGCCCTGTGGGATACAATAATGGTTTGTACCTCAATGCTGAGCTTGCTAAAGCTGATTCATGGTCGGTCGAGCAAATCGACAGTCGAACGCAAGATCTTGTGCAACAGATTTTACAGATGTACCCGTTACCAATTTCGAACAAAGAAAGGCTTTAATGTTAGTCGTTAATTATTTAATCGAGCAGTTACGAAACTCAGCAACTTTTAATAAGTCAGTTCAAGTAGCACCAGCCGCTATTTTGTGGACAGACATTGATTGCCAATGGCAATCTGCAATGCCATACATCAAACAGCAATTGCCTGAATTAATTGAACTCGGTGAATACAAACCAGAAGAGCGTACAGGCCCAGCGATTTGGGTTAAGTGTGCGATTGCTGCAAAACTAGAAGAGTGCAAACTACCAGAAGATAAAACGCCAATCATTTATCTTCCTGGCGTTGGGCGAAAAGATTTGCGAGCTATTGAGCAATGCCCTGAGTATTTACAGCCGTTGGCTGAGCTGCAATACCGTGGTTGCTGGTGGGCGTATAACACGGCTGGACGTGACTGGTCTGTTGGCTCGTTTCTAACTAACCCTAAAGTAGGTCTAGAACTCGACCTTGCAAAAGATACTAAAACCCAAGAAGCAATACTGAAGGTTTTGCCCGATCTACTAGAAACCCCAGCAACGAAGTTGATGGGTAAAAAGTTAGAAGCGGAAGATTTCTACTCTATTGTTCTAGATGATCCTATCAAAGACATTTTGGGATGGTTAAACAACCCAACCGAAAAAGCTGAGCAATGGCAAGGCAGTAAGTGGGATATTTTCAGCCAGTCCTGTATATCAAGGTACGGTTTTGAACCGAGCGAAGCGAATACAGCACTTGCTCTAGAGTTGCTCTGTGATGCTCAAGGTGAGTGGCAAGGCGTATGGGAGCGATTTGAAGAGACAGCAAGTAACCTCCCTGCACTGGTGGACCGTTTAAAAACAGTAGTACCATCGGGACTTGCTTTTGAAGCACAAAATTATCTATCCGAAAATTTGCGTGATGAGTCCGTTATTGAAGACGCATTTAAGCAAATAGCGGGCAGTAATCGTGATAACCTGAAGCAGACGTTTACCACATTGTGGAATAACCAACAATCTCGACAAGATTGGATCTGGTCTCAACTAGGCTTTTCACCTTGGTTAGACATTTTAGAACAAGTTATGATTGTTCTTGAGCATACAGATATTCCATTCACTTCGGGTTCTCCTATGGGCATGGCGGAGTTGTATACCAGCCGCTTTTGGCAGGCTGATGCGGCTGTGCTGAATGCGATGGCAAAAGCAAAAGATATTCACCATCAGAAGTTGGTTGCAGATGTGCTGGCTGTCATTTATACACCGTGGTTGGAAAGGGTGGCGCTTAACTTCCAAGATAAAGTCCGATTGAATGGTTACCCTGGAGATAAACAGTTAAAAGAAACATCAGCAAACTACTCTGTTGGTAGCCAAGTGATTTTCTTTGTTGATGGCCTACGTTTCGATACTGCTAAGCAACTGGAGAACAAACTTTCAGCTATTGATGTAAATACCGATCTCACTTCTCAATGGTCTGCGCTCCCGTCATTGACAGCAACAGCCAAAGCCGCAGTAACACCGCTGGCTGATTTGCTCACGGGTTTAGAGGATAACGATGACTTCATTCCAGCGTTAGCGAGCACACAAGCGTCTTTTAGTAGTCACTACCTTAAGAAGTTACTTGCTGAGCGAGGCTGGCAATACTTAGATGGCCTTGAAACAGGAGAACCGAATGGTTATGCCTGGGTGCAAACAGGAGACCTAGATAACTTAGGTCACAAGCAACAGTTAAAGATGCCACAGTACATCGAGCAGGTGCTGGATGATGTGGTGGCACGAATCCGAGGTCTATTGGACGCAGGGTGGAAGCGAATCAAAATCGTAACTGACCACGGCTGGCTATGGGTGCCAGATGGCTTGCCAAAAGGTGAAATTCACAAGTCATTAGGAACAAACCGCCAACGTCGCTGTGCGATATTGAAGAGTAATGCTCAATACGATGGTTTAGTCGTACCTTGGTTCTGGAATCCGAGTGTTTCTATCGCGATGGCTCCTGGCATCTCAGGCTATGTGTCGGGTGATCACTATAATCACGGTGGTCTGTCATTACAGGAGTGCTTGACGCCTGTATTAAACGTTAGGAACGCTCAGTAATGTCATTTCAAGAAGAGCAGATCACAGAAAAAGCGATTAAAGAAGCCAAGAAGCTCAAAAAGAAGCTAGCAAAAGAAATGGTCGATCACTTACCTCAGGAGGAGTCTGCTGTGTCGGTTTTCATGGCGGGTTCTCCTGGTGCAGGTAAGACCGAAACGGCTCGCAACATGATTAAGACCTTCAAGAAGGAGTCTGGCGTAGATCTTGTTCATATAGAAAATGATGAGTTACGCAAGGTGTTTGAGGATTACGACGGAATAAATTCTCCCTTATTTCAAAGGCCTGCTACTCTTTTAGTAGAAGCGATTCATGATAGAGCATTAAAAAGGGATGTGAGTTTTATATTAGACTCTACGCTCTCTAGTCTTGAAAAAGCCAAAGATAACATCCAGCGTTCTTTAAAACGTAATCGCTATGTTCTTATAATCTTTGTTTATCAAGAGCCAGAGCAGGCTTGGTGTTTAGTTAAAGCAAGAGAGATCGTCGAGGGAAGAAGGGTTCCTGAAGAAGTATTTGTGAATCAGTTTATGGAGTCACAAAGAGTAGTCAGTGAGTTGAAAAAGCTTTTCCAAGATCAAGTTGATATCATTTTCATTGAGAAAAACATTGACGGAAGGAACGAAAGGCCTCATTTTAATGTAAGTGATATTGACGCACTTCTGCGTAAAAAGTACAATCGCGAGTCCTTAGAAGCCATCGTTGGCTTAAATAAGTAATGGAGGGTAGGATGTTCACTACAAAGCGTGAAAAGGTAAAATCAACCCCTTTCTCTGAGTTTGTGCGTAACGCTTCTTCAGGTGAGAAACGTAAGTTTTTTGATAAGGTGGTTAAAGAAACCATCGAAGAGCAGAAAACAATGATAGCGAAAGCTAAGCAGCACGATTGTCACTGTTAGGCAATACTTCAACTAGTGTATTTAAAACAAAGCCGCGAACATCGCGGCTTTGTTGTACCTAGAAGACACTGTTATGTCGTATGCGGGAGGTTTGGACTTCGTGGTTAATAGGTTGGTTATCATCAAAAACCTCTGATAATGCTCCTCTTTGGTAAAGTACGATCAGGGTGTTGTTATCATGTTCTGCACCTAGTAGCCCACAAATTTCTTCCAGATCATCCGAATCTAAAGAACGCTTGAAAGCGTCCATCTGACCAGAAAGGTTATAAGTACTAAATATACTCGCCATAACTCGCTTATCTTCAGTTTTTTCGCCTCCACCAGGGTTTACTATCTGGTTAAATGCCACTTTCTCACCAGAATTTAACCGAGAAATAAAGTTTAATGTTCTCGATTTTGCACAGCTTTGAGTGCCATCGTCATAAGTGGCACCGTTTACCCACTGCGCCTTTATCCAGTTCTGGTGTTCGCCACGCAAAGCGCGGTTTTTCTTTCTGTAAGGCCCATCTTCACCGATTAGCTCTTTACGGATTAATTTGATGGCGTCTAAGAGTTCTTGATCAGTTGTATACACAGAAAAATCGAAGTCAGGCTCTTTTAGTTTTCCTGGAACGACCAAATAACGTTTTGTTAAATAAGACTTGGTATCGATAACCTTCTTTTTTACTTTAGTTTCGCATGTGGGGGCTATTATGGTGCCACGATCAAAGCCCTTGACGTCATAGCGAGAGCAAATTTGTTCGAATAGCTGATGCAGCCCATCAAACTCGTGGCTATTGTGGTTTGACTCTAAGTGATCAAGTAGCTCACCATAGGCTCTGACAGCATCTAGGTTAGTGTAGTGCTTTGCTGTTGTATTCTTGTGGTAGCCACAAGCACGACCAATATTAGCTTGTACAACCGCTGCAATATTAGCAATCGTGCTATCCCAAGAGTTGATAAGTGTTTCTTTCATCTCTTGACCGAAGTTAACGCCAGCCCTAAATCCCGCGACAGTGATTGCTATCAGCTTATCATCAAATAATGCAGCAGTTTCGTATTCACGCTTAAAGTCATCAATAGAGCAGAGTTCATGATCTTCGAGACCTACTAGTTTTTGACCAATAATATGTATTTGATGTGGCTCAATACCATTAGAGAGCAAAACATCTCTTGCAATTTTTGCCTGACTGCTAGGTACTCGAATTAATGACCAACCAGAGCCTTCATGTTCTTTGATTTGCCGAATAAAACGATTTCTCAGTAAAGAGCTTTCACAAAAGTCTCGTGAGTTTTCATCAAGCTTAATGATCTGGTTGCTCCGATGCATTTGCCTAATACCATGGTACTCGTCACTTGTTTTGTGAAAGACTAATGAAGTATTAAAGTTGTGGCGGAGTATCGAGTCCGCACCAGCCGCATATAGCGCACTAAACGGAGTTGCAGAGACAAAGGCAACATTGCAGTGGCGGTTGTCATGCTCAAGGTAATTGAAAACCTTGTCGTATCGCACGCTATCACTGCTTGAACCATAGTGGCACTCATCAATAATGATCAGTTTAGGAGCTTGAAACTTGAAGTGTGTCTTTAGTGCGGATTCAAAATTTGTAAAATTACTGACGACCACGTTTTTGCTAGCAGACAGGTCTTGTTTGGCCTGCTCTTGAAGCGCAAGGTCCGCCATGGTTACTAAATATAACGTGTCTTTCAGACATTTCCTGTCGATTATCACTTCATCTGAAAGCGAAAGTCTTTGCATGCAAGATAGGGCAAGTGCAACCCCTGATTTACCAGATTGCATTTCCGCAGCAATGACGACTGCTCTAGATCCTGCCTTAAACTGGTTGAATGCTTGTTGTGCCGCTTCACGCTGATGTAGATACGTATTATTTGAGATTGTATGCTCAGTAAGTTTGCGGTGCTTATCAGAATTATTCATGGTTAGTACCGAAAATGGGAGCTAACAAGCCCCCACTAAGATTAGTTGTGTACAGGTTAGGTTTTATCTGAAAAATGAGATTCATCGCTTAGATCTCCAGATTTTTCAGGCAATTCATTATGCTGTTTCTTTGCGATAGAACGCTCGATATCGTATTCACCACGCTTGTAGAGTACAAACATAGTGTCGTCTCGCTCGATATCGAAATAATCGCACATGTCATAAACCTCTTCTAAGGTCATGATTTTTTTTTCAACCTGGCGACGAGAAATGTTGTATATGCTGAATATGGTCGCTGTAACTAGCTTGTTTTCTGATAGTTCGCCTGAACCAGGAGCGACAACACGGTTAAACTCAAGATACTCACCGTTGTCGAGCATTGTCGTGTAGAGCTTTGCTTTCTCTTCCTGAGTACCGTCTGCATGAGCTTTTTCAGGATTATTGTAGCTATCACCATTTACCCATTGAGCTTTTATCCAGTTCTTCTTTTTACCACGCATCGCTCTATTGCCTTTGACACTTGGCGCTCCTTTGGCAGTAAACTCATTGCGAATTATGTCAATAGCTTGAAGAAGGTGTTTGTCTCTGGTGTATTGCGTAAAGTCCGCTTCGTCATCCAATAGTTTGGCTGGTACAGCGATATAACTGTCTGTTCGATAGGTTTCAACATCACCGATAGGTCGTCTACGCTTGTATTTGATCGTTAAACCAACATCTAACCCATTGACTTGATACTCTTGACACACATCTTCAAAGAACTCTTTTAGTCCATCAAAGTCAGATGCAGCTTCCTCAGAACAAGTTTTCTCTAAGTGATCCAAAATAGATGCATAGGCTTCTGTTGCATTTAGGTTCGTAAAGTGTAGTGATGAATTATTACCGTGGTAACCACAGGCACGACCTATGTTGGCTTGTACGACTGCTGCAACGCTAGCAACAGTGCTATCCCAAGTCGAGATTAAATTGTTTTTCATCATAGCACCAAAGTTGATGCCAGCTCTTGCTCCAGCAACCGTGATTGCAATTAGCTTATCCTCAAAGATAAGAGCATCATCAAACTCACGTTTAAAACGTTCAATACTGCAATGCTCATCTTCAGGGACGCCTGAAAGAGAGTTTCCCAGAATATAGACAGAACTCTCGTCGATGCCTTGGCTGATCAAAAACTTTTTTGCATCCATTGCGAATCCAGCGGGAACTCGGACTAAAGACCACCCCATACCTTCGTGAGATTTAAATTGCTGGATAAACTCGTTACGTTCTGGTGAGTCAACTAGGAAGTTTTTAGTGTCTTGCTCGAGACCTTTAACTTTGCCACTTTTCAGCATTTCACGGACACCATAATATTCATCGCTGGTTTTGTGGAACACTAATCGAGTGTTGAAATCACGCCTCAAAATAGAGTCTTTAAGTGCGTTTTGAGCGGCTTCTTGAGCCTCAAGAATAAGAGCTTGATCGTCATCACATTCGGCTTCTTCCTGAATTTCAATCGCCTCTTGATATTCAGTTTCGGCTCCATAAAGAGCGCCGAAAGGAGTTGCTGAAATGAATACAACTTTACAGCTATCGTTCTCTTGTTCAAGGTAATCAAAGATCTTGCTGTATCTGACAGCGGATACGTTTGAACCGTAGTGACATTCATCAATGATGATCAGCTTAGGCGGATTACCTTTAAAGTCATTCTCTAACGCTTTTTCAAAATTAACAAAGTTACTGACGACTACATTCTTCGCCAATCTCAGATCAGCTTCGGCTTGTTCTTTTAGTGCGGTATCGGGCATGGTGACTAAGTAAAGCGTATCTTTAAGCTGCTTGCGATCACAGATATCGGTGTCACTTAAACTGAGTCTTTGTAAGCAGCATAGGGCTAGAGCTATTCCTGATTTACCAGCTTGCATTTCAGCCGCCGTTACCACTGCTCGAACGTCGCCAATAAAAGCATTAAATGTTTTTGTTGCTGCATTGACTTGGTGGGAGTGAAGAGCATCGCTTTCTAGTATCGTATGAACCATATGGCGAAGTTTGTCTGCTTGAGTTGTCAACTTTCCTAACCTAGTTTGTACTAAAAGAATAGTTGCATATTATAACGTATTAAGCGTGTTTTGGTGAAATACAACGCGGTCTTTAAGGGGGAAAGGTCAGGGGATGATTTTATAGGCAGGGAAGTGAAAAATCGTGAAGTTGAGGTTAAGGTCACAACGTTTAAGATTGATACTGAGTGATTAAAAAAAGCCAGTGCGGATGCACTGGCAAAATCGATGGGATGAGGAAGTGCATAATTATAATGATGAACGTTGACTTAATCGACAAAGCCACTCTTGTAATGAAAAACAATTTGAAATGATTCTTTCAGAATCAGATAAATCATCATTGAAATAAATCTTTAACTGATTATCTTCGCAATGTGTTTTCATGAAGTTCGATTTGTTCATCGTAAACACGACATCTAGAATGTCATCAAAACTCTCAACTTGATGAAGAAAGCGATTTGATAAACGCCCAGATAAAAGACTTCTATCTTCTGAGTACTGATGTGATAAACATACAAGTGTATGGGCTTGAGCGAATACAACAAATAAATCAATGGGGTCTTGAAAATGAACTGTTCGAGGATGGTGTTTTAATACACTGAAATTTAAGGTAACAAGAGAACTGGCGTCAACATAGTTAGGCTGTGGTGACAGTGCTTTTTGATTCTTAGATATAGCAAAACTCATAAATTAATCCTTAATAAATCAAACCTCCCCAAAAAAAAGATTTAATGTTTAATTTATTATAGATTAATTTAAATGCGTAAAATTGGGGCTTAAATTACACAATTACAAAGCTAATGCCTTAATTAGTAATTGTCAAATGTTTTTGAATCGAATGTATGAAGCCTGTTTTTATCAATTTAATCTTCAGCGTATAGCTCTTCGTAATCGATAAGGTGCATGTTTCTATCAATCCTTTTTAAGTCCTCAAAAGCGAAAAGTTTCTTTGCAAGACGAATAGTGTCATAAGGTTCAGTTGTGTTAGCCATTATTACTTCATGGCTATGAGGAACATGCACAAACTCAATGCTGCCAAATCTAGTCTTATAAAACCCCGACTTCCCAGTTGTGCCGAGAATTAAAACCATTGGAATTTGGGAGATAACACTCCAACGTGATAGGGCATCTTCGAAAGAGATGTAACACAGTTCGCCTTCTCGCAGTGACAAGGCTAGTTTGTCAAAGAAATCAGGCGGCAATGTCGAACGCAAGTAAACAAATCGCTCTAAATCAATACTGACAATGTAGCCATATTTTGCAATGATCTGCTCAATATCATCACTTCTAAAGATTGAGCAGATCTCCTCACGTTTATAGATAAACTTTTCTGTACGCCGATACTGCATTTCGAAAATCATTTTCAAGATGGAACTCCTTACATTAAAAATGATTAAAGTTATTGGCTTTAGCTACATTATTCTATGTTATGTTTAATATTAACACAACATTAAGTTGATAGAGCCATATAGTCATAACTACAGGTGGTTATATTTTTTTTGGAATTTAATAATTAAATTTTTAATTATTAAATTAAGGGGAATATAAAGTTTTAAAATATTCTTTACAGAGGGGGTTAATTATGGTTAATTAAAGTTGTTGGTTTTATTTTTAATGGATATAGTTATGAGTGTTGAACTGAAAAATAAGAAAAAAAGAAAGTATCATTACATCAATAAAAGAAGTGTTGAAATTGTTTCTGATAAGAATGTCGATAATAATATTTTATGTATTTCAGATGAAGAAGCAATTTTTAAAGCTAATTCATTAACAGTTGAAGATCAACTCGAGCGCTTTAGGTATTCTGCAACTAAAGAAAAGTCCGTTACCAACAATTTATATCAGCAAAGTCCGAACCAAAAGGAGTCTCGTGTTCCTGGGCTATATGGTTGTAACAGGTATAAATCGAGAAGAAACGTAGCGACTGAAACATCAGAAAACTTCGTATTCTTTTAGACAGATAAACTCATAAAAGCCGAAGGTGAATGCATGAATAAACAACATCAATGTGAACGCATGCCAGAAGAGGTTGTTATCTATTTCACTGATCATTACACATCAGATCGACAATGGTTTCTATTCATTTCAGAAACTGCAAAAGAAAGAGACTTGGAGCTAAGCACGGAAATCAATAATGTGGGAGAACTTTTATGGCAAACGGCGTTTAATATTCGCTTTTGTCCTTATTGCTCGGAAAAACTCGATATGAACAATGGGGAGCCTCACTTTCATAAAGCAGTGAACTACAAACTGGTTTAAACAATAACAGAGTGGTTCAGCCCTATTTCAGATAATCAATGCGAAATTCATGGAAAGGTGTAGAAGAGGAAACCAACCAGGACTTGCATATGGAAAGTATGTTGTTATTTAGCGGTTAGAGGGTATAAGCTTTCTTAGAAAGTAATCCACTGCTCAAGCGGACAGAGCCTTTGGGGTTACAAATTAAGGTGGTATTACCGTCAGCGATGACTTTCTCTACAGCATTATGTTGATGTCCAGCCACCCAAAACCTCGCTCTTGAAATCAAATCATTACTTAGCCCTGCTTGGTAATAGGGAGTATAGACACTGTTGGCATTTACTTCTGAGGCGAAGGCTTCTTTAGAAGGAAGATGATGTGAAACAACAAGATCAACTTTTTCTGGTAGGTTCTTAACGAACGATTTGTACTGCTCTTCAATCATTGAGCTGTCAATAAACTTAATGTCGTTCATCAACTCAGAATATGCTTCTACAAGCTCGGCAGAGTATGTATGGATAGGAAACCAGAGCGTTCCACCAAAGATAGTGAATCCTTCCAACTCAATCGATTCATTATTCAAAAAGAACAGGTTTTTAGTAGTATCGCTATGAGCCTTAAGCTTTACTAGTACTGAACTCGTATAATCTTTGATAACGCCAGATTTGGTAATGGATTCGTCGCCAAGGAGTGCGCTTTTTTTACAGTAGGATTTACTTTTATTGCTATACCATTCATGGTTTCCAGCAATGATGATGACTGTTTTAAAGTGGCGGCAAAGTACATTCTTTACGTATGCTATGCCTGAGAGACCGTTCGCCGTGTCACCTGCAACGATCAAAGTAGCTTCTTTATCGAAGTCATGCCAAAAATCACGTCGTATTCCGTGTATGTCGAGATGTAGGTCTGAGACAACGTAAAACTTCAAACTATCATGGCCTTAAGATTGATTGACTACTTCATATTACATTGGTCATTGGGATTAGAGAAGTGAGTATATACGCTAAGGCACTTCTATCAGTTACTTGAAGTGTAATTTCTGGCCATAAAACAGTTGAGCACGGATACGACACAGAGCCTACCTATCGTTTCTCGCTGCGCAGCTGCGTCAAGTCAGCACAGCGAAGCTGTGCAATACCAAATGGTGGGATGACGTCAGCTATGCACTTATCGTCAAATTTATATATTCACGTAAAAAGTGCATAGCGTAAAGGAAGCGGGAGAAATGAGGAAACACAGTTGGGCACGGACACGACACAGGGCTTACCTATCGTTTCTCGCAGCGTAGCTGCGCCAATAAACATGGAGTTGCTGTACTACTATAAGGTTAAGGGGTCACAAGTCGTCATTCATTAGAGACTTGTTACTATGACAATCAGTCGGGAATTCATGTAATATGTTAGATTTACAAAGCATTTTTATTTTAATAGGACAGTTGGGTGAAGGTACGGAACAGTGTCATTCACGATAAGGTATCTCGCTTTGATTGATAGTAATACATCAATTTTCATATGATTATAATTTAATGGAAAACAGTAAAGAGTATTTCTCATTACATGGAAATAAAAAATGTAATGAGTGCATCATTGTATTATCAGATATGCTTCCAGAATGGGCTATGTACGATAATCGAAGAGTCATACATATTAAACATGTTAATGATATACAAAGAGTTTTAGAATATCATAAACGAGGTCTTATAGTTAAAAATTGGTTGAAAGCGATTTATATCTCTGATGAAAAAGTCTCGTTTTCAATGTTTAATAATTTTTTTATTTATAAAGAATCAAATATATCCAATATAAAAAGCATGCTCTTTCATGATCTTGATGGAAACGTAATATTTGAGTTTTTAAGTAACCCACTTATTGAAGACATAACTTTTAATTACTATTTATCTGTATATAAATTTTTGACAAGGCATAATGCATCGAACTTTTGCACATCAATGGCTATGTTGAAAGCTAGAAAATCTGTAAAAGATCAATTTAGTCAAGAAGATATAGATAGTGCAATTGCATTTTCATTAGATCTAGATTTAACCTCAGTTGTAGAGATTAAAAGAAAGTCAGCCGAAAATTTTGTTCATCATATAGTTGATGAGTCATTGGTTTTTTCAAAAGAAGTGACTGATCCTGGTTCTTTTATTTATTTTGAAGGTGCAATTAATGGCAATAGTGAGTTGAATATCCTATATTTAAAACGTTTGCGAGGTATGGGGCGAGGGGACTTGTGGAAGTTTATACCTGATATTACTCTATTAAAATCAGGTACAGGTAGTGGTAAAACTGATTTGGCTCTAGACGTTGTTATTCATGCTCATCGCATAGGAAAAAAAACATCGATAATTTCAAATTTGAAGTCGGTAATTCAGTCTTATGAGCATAGGCTACAAGAAAAAGTCAGTCAGTTAATGGTAGAATTAGAGCCTTGCCATATTATAACATCAGAAGCAGTTCTCTATGAAATTGAAGAAAGTAAACATATTGCTACGACATTAAAATCATTAAGTAAACCGCATATTATAGATTCTGTGATGTCATCAGATATAATTATTATTGATGAGGTGGAAAAAGTTTTTGAGGCATTATATTCAAAAAGTAATAGCTATATAGACGAACGTGAAAAATCTATAGTTAGAGAATTACTTCAATATTCATTAAATGACCCTAATACGAAACTGTTGTTAATGGACGCGGATATTACTAACAAAATAACAAAAAATGTCATCAAAAGCTTGTTAAAGCTTGAAAGAAACGTATTACTTGCGAACGCATATAATTCTTGTCTAGAACATGATTTTGGGTCTATAGAGGTATCTCTTTTAAATGGAAGTCATGAAAAACAAACTATCATTGATAAAATCCAAAATGTGAATGAGAACTGTTTTGTATTCTCATCTTCAAAAGATAAAGTTGATGCTATCTTAAGAGAATCGGGATTTTTTAGTGATGATGGCAATGTAGATTATATAAGTGCCTTGGATAACAAAATACTCGTTATTGTGGCAAGCAAATTTTTGAAAGGACGCCATGAAGAGGCTGTCGAAAAATTTATCCGTAGCCCAAATACGGAAATATTTAAGTATCATACTGTTATATGCAGTCCAGTTTTAAAAGAAGGCTTCAGTATTGAATCGAATTACACGGATACCGTTTATTGTTTATGTGATAAAATTCTGACGCCTAAGGAAATAATACAGTCTTCTAGACGATTACGGAAAGCAAAGAAGATCCGATTTGGCATTTTTGGTCTATCTACACCGAGCACGTTAGACCATAATAAATATAATAATTCTCCTGAGGATTGGATAGAGTCTAGTATCGAATTTAGAAAGAAAGTGCTGATTGATAATTTTTATGATGCTCTTAAACTAACCTTAGCTAAGTTGAAGTTCAATATTGTTGAAGATTCATTTGATAATTTACCAAGTGGTTTTTATGGTAAGAAAAAAAATCCTCACTTTGATAAAGATGTGTTAGAAATTATCAGGACAGGGAGAAGTATTGGTCAGTTAGGCTCAGCAATTGAGAAAACTAAACTCGATGCAGCTCTACTCCTTCGAAGTATACTTAAGGTCGGTTTAGTTCAAGACTTTATTATTATCTCTAGCAGAGAAGAGTATAAAGGTAAAAACTTTCATGGTTCATTTATAGGTATAGATAAGGAACTATATAACCATAGAAGCATCATCAATCATATTCTTCCAAATAAACTCAAAATTTCTGAACGTAAAGATGAGAATATAGGCCAAGCTAAAATTACAAGGAATATTAAAAATATATTCCAAGCGCTTGGTTTTAATTCTAAGAGAATTGACTCTGGAAAGTCTTACAAATTTACCTATATGGAAGAGGATAAATAGTAATTTTTAAAATGTTTATCTTATAGACATACAAGGGATAATTAGGATTTTGATTTTCACTAACACTAAAAAATTAACGTCGAAAGTGCTTTTCCGATTAACTGAATCCTTTTCAACTGAAATAGTATCTTAGCTAATCAATCGCGCTTTTTTAACTACTTGTCAGCAAAAGGGCGCGTTGCTTAAGTCAGTTAAAAAAATTCCCAACCTAGCGATCAGCTCCTTTGTTATGGTTAGAACGCTCGGTGTTGATGTGGGTAAAGTGAAAAAGAAAATAACTAACTGGGGAAAGTAGAATAAGACGGTGTAAACGTGGTTCAGTTACGTACTATATAGATGACTCAGCCATAGATGCATGGCAATGTAAAAATGGTAAGTGTGGTTATTACTAAAGCATATATACGGGGGCTTATATGAAGCATAAAGCTAAAAGGAGTAACAGTACTCAAATGACAGTGATATTGTGCTAACAGAGTTTCTTGACTTGCTTGAGCACGATATTTCGAACTACCAAGATAAGATAGTTGAAGGAACAGCGACCTATAAAAACGAACTTGAAGAGATCATCGGTGACTATCAAGTTGAGCTGGACGGTAAGTATTAAGAAGAATCTTTATTTGCACCTGCACAGCATAAAGCTGTGCTATCTAAGCGGAATATTCCGTAGAAAAGAGGTATTGCTGTCGTGGCTAGCTCAGTACTGTTCAAGACTTAGGACCTATCTCAATAGGTGTTGTTTGAGTTAAATCAACACCTATTGAAAACACTGCAAATGAGTTCAACACAATACCTAATCTCCGATGCCCTCTGGGAAAAAATAGAGCCGAGACTTCCCGTCCACAAGACTAACAATCCTCTAGGTACGCATCGAAGACGAGTCGATAACCGCGATGCGATGAACGGCATTTTTTGTTCTCAGAACTGCTTGTCAGTGGAATGCATTTGTCCCTCTAGCTCTGCGCATCGCCGCTTTCTAGAGTGGCGAGATGCGGGAGTATTTGAGCGATTTTGGCAAAACGGTCTGGTTTACGGTGGAGTTGATTGGCGTTCTCTATCAGTGGATGGGGCTGTCCCCCTTAGCTGGCTCAAAAAACAGGAAAGAACCCAACACACAGAGCGAAACAAGGAGTAAAACGTAGTTTGTTGACGGATGCGAATGGATTGCCACTTACCGTAGTCAGCGATGGTGCCAACGTTCACGATATCAAATTGGTACTTCAAACTTTAGAAGCATTAGAGTGTTATTGACCACCTTTACAAATGCCACTGTATCTAGACAAAGGTTATACAGGCCAGTGGTTACATGTGAACTGGTTACTTTGAACTACATCCCTCATGTTCAATCCGAGTATAAGAGGCTGCGAGGTTAAAACAATCTGATGATTTTAAGGCTCATCGTTGGATTGTGGAGCGAACCCATAGCTGGTTAAACCGCTATCGTAGATTACTTGTTCGTTGGGAGAAGAAAATAGAAAACTACGATGCCATGCTGCATTTTGCTTGTGGCCTCATTGTTTGGAATAAATCCCTTTATGGATAGGTTCTTAGTAACCTGGTCATCTGTTTTTTCTGAAGAAAATTGAAGGTGGAGAGGTGTACCCAAATCTTACAATTAGTTGACAAAATTGCTAGTGCCGATTTTACAGCACAGTGGACAGACTATTAAGGTATACAACAGCCAGCGATCAAAGTGCTGGCTGTCAATTTTGTTAATAGTAATTACATTTTTGAATGAAGATAGGTTCGATAACCGCCTATTAGATTACGAGCTTTGTAACCATTGTTAACTAACTGACGATAGGCAACGTTACCACGTAACCCAACTTGACAGTAAATCACAATCTCTTTGTCTTTTGGTAGCTCGTTCATACGATGACGTAATTGGTCAACAGGAATGTTGATTGCACCTTCAAGATATCCTACCGAATCAAGTTCACCTGGATTACGTACATCAAGAAGGACCTGGTTTTCAGACAATTTATCGATTTCATCATAATGAATCGCAGTCGCGTCACCTTTGATGATGTTGTTTGCGACAAACGCAGCTTGGTTGATCACATCTTTTGCACTGCCGTAAGGAGGCGCGTAAGTCAACTCCAGATGTTGCAGTTGTTCGACCGTCATGCCAGCTCGTTGTGTAACAGCCATTATGTCAATTCGCTTATCAATGCCATCTTTACCAACCGCTTGTGCGCCTAAGATCTTACCAGCCTTTGGATCGAACAACATCTTGAATGAAACGACTTCAGCGCCAGGATAGTAGCTTGCATGGCTTGCGGTGTGGACATAGACTTTTTCGTATTCCATACCTGCTCGTTTTAGCTGTTTTTCATTTTTACCCGTTGAAGCCACAGCAAGGTCAAAGATCTTACAAATTGCCGTACCTTGTGTACCTTGATAAGTCTCGCTACGACCTAGCATGTTGTCGGCTGCCATACGACCTTGACGGTTGGCTGGACCCGCTAAAGGAACAAGTGTCTGCTCGCCAGTGACAAAATCTTTTTCTTCAACTGCATCACCAACAGCGTAAATTGAAGGATCGCTGGTTTGCATGTATTCATTAGTGTAGATACCACCAAGCGTCCCAATTTCTAATCCTGCTTCTTTTGCTAATTTAGTTTCTGGACGAACACCAATAGCCATAACCAGGATGTCGGTGGTTAGTTTTTCACCGTTATTAAGCGTAAGAACCAATTCACCTTCTAAGTGTTGATGTTTCTCACTCTCACCAGCATCCACGCTAGCCACATGTTCATTTGGAATAAATTGTACAGACTCAAGAGCAACGCCCAATTTAAGGTCGATCCCTTTTTCACGGATTTCTGCGTGAGCAAAACCTGCCATTTCACGGTCAACAGGTGTCATGACTTGCTCTGCCATTTCAAGCAAAGTGGTTTTAATACCCAGTTGGTGGAAGGCTTCCATTACTTCTAAACCAATGAAACCGCCGCCTACAACCGTGGCGTGCTCTGGCTTGTTCATCTGGATCGTTTTAATGATGCGATCCATGTCAGGGATATTACGTAGTGAATGAGTCAACGGATTATCCAGACCAGGGATTGGTGGAACGATAGGGCCTGCACCTGGGCTAAGTAATAGGAAGTCGTATGTTTCTTCGTATTCTGAGCCATCAAGAAGATTTTTTACTGTCACTGTTTTGTCTTGACGGTTTATCGATACCACTTCATTCATTACACGAACATCAACGTTGAAACGCGCTAAAAAGCTTTCTGGTGTTTGTAGCAATAATTTACTGCGATCTTTGATGTCGCCACCGATGTGATAGGGAAGGCCACAGTTAGCAAAAGACACGAAATTACCTCGTTCGAACATAATAATTTCTGCATCTTCACTTAAACGACGAGCGCGGGCTGCTGCTGATGCTCCGCCAGCTACACCACCGACAATGAGAATTTTGGTCATATAGACACTCCAACTTAGCGAGTAAAAAACAAACAATAATACACTCGAAAACAAGTGAATTTTTGTTTGTTTTTAAGATTATATTAGGAGCAGTGCTAAATTATTTTTAATGTCGTCAATCATACAGTTGACTAATGAAACGAATGGGCCACGTTCAAACATGATGATTTCGGCATCTTCGCTTAGACGACGAGCACGCGCCGCCGCAGATGCACCACCTGCAACACCACCGACGATTAAGATCTTAGTCATTTTTAACTCCAAGTTTTAGGGCGAACTGACCTTTCACGAATAGCCAGTGTGAAAGGTCACTACGCTCTAGATTATCTAAAACCAAATTTCTTTAAAAAATAAGCAGCAGGGCAGATTCCCGTGTAAGCACTTTGAATAAGATTAACGCCGATAAACACGGTGAACCAAATGAAGTTACTGTGAACGAACACGGTTAGTATGACCGAGATCAATACCATCGTGCCTGCAAAAATTCGTACTGCATTTTCTAACGTCATAACTCTTCTCCTTCGTACTCTCAAACTGAGAACGCCATCCTTTGACATTCATCACTATAATTATCTAAATTAGAAATGTCTAATGTTAATTTATCTAAATTCATGATTGCTAATTTAGCGTTGACTAAATGTTTTGTTTTAGTAATATCTAATTTAGTTTTTAATGTAGAGGTTAGTCATGAGCTATACAGATATGGATGTAGCAGCAATGAAAGGCAATGCCAATGAAGCTGCTGATCTCCTAAAAGTAATGGCACATCCGGAAAGGCTAATGGTGTTGTGCCAACTGACCCAAGGTGAGGTTGGTGTTGGGGAGCTGCAAAAGAACTCGTTCCTTAGCCAATCCGCCTTTTCACAGCACTTGACGGTGCTTCGCAAACACAAATTGATCAAGGCTCGTAAGGCATCACAGCAAGTGTTTTATTCGTTGTCAGAACCGAGAGTTGAGTCATTAATCAAGGCGCTTCATAGCGTTTTCTGTAACTAATTCGTAGCTAAGATTTTAGAGGTAAATAATGTTAAACGTTATTCCATGGGAATCGTTGTTTGGTGGCATTTTGTTAGGGATCTCCGCCACTATATTGTTGTTGGTTAACGGGAAAATTGCCGGAATCAGTGGAATTATGAATGGCATTATGTCACCGAAAAAAGGCGATTATTCGTGGCGACTGCTTTTTGCGGTTGGAATGATAGCTGGTGGCTTGATTAGCGTTCTGATGTTGGGCGTTGCGGTTCCTAGTACCGCGAACCTTTCTTTAGGGATGGTGATTGCCGCTGGTTTATTGGTAGGAATCGGAACCAGACTGGGTAACGGATGTACGAGCGGACACGGCATTTGTGGCATGGGCCGTTTGTCTAAGCGCTCTATTGTGGCGACCTGTGTATTTATGGCTGTCGCTGGCCTAACGGTATTCGTTCGACTTCACCTAGTTTAAGAGAGATTCCATGAACAAGACTATTTTTCGTTTTTCTGCTCTTTTGAGCGGTGTGTTGTTTGGGTTGGGCATGGCGGTGTCCGGCATGATCAACCCAGCTAAAGTCATTGGATTTTTAGATATTTCTGGCAGTTGGGACCCAAGTTTGGCTTTTGTGATGGGCGGCGCACTCGCGGTATTCATGCCAAGCTATTTTTTAATCATCAAGCCGAGAAAACAATCAGTTAGCGGTGAAGCGTTTTGCACACCAACCAATAAGTACATCGACGGACGTTTGTTATCTGGTGCGGCGATCTTTGGTTTAGGTTGGGGTTTGGCAGGTATTTGCCCCGGCCCTGCGGTTGCGAGTCTGGCATTAGGCAACGTGAGCATTGTGGTGTTCTTCCTTGCGATGTTAGTTGGATCTCTGTTCGCGAAAGCGATCATTACTAACCGTAACGCAAAGAAGATGAAAACTGCGAACGCGTAAACAATCAATCTGATATGGAGGGGAAAGGATGCCCGACAAACTAAAGCGAAGTTTTGTTCAGTCTGTGATGAACAGCTTTTTCCCTCCTATCATGATCTTGCTCGCGCTTGTGGTCGGTGCTGCGGCCTTGTGGTTGACCCCGAAAGAGGAAGATCCACAAATCGTTGTGCCGATGGCAGATGTACTGGTTTCGGCTCCCGGACTAAGCGCTTCTCAAGTCGAAAATCAAATCACTGAACCATTAGAAAAGCTTGTTAGCCAAATCTACGGTGTGGAATACGTTTATTCCTCGTCCATGGAAGGTGCTGCGCAGGTAATCGTTCGTTTCTATGTCGGCGAAAACCGCGAAGATGCTCTGGTTAAGCTGTATAACAAACTCTATTCCAACCAAGACAAAGTTCCTCCTTCTGTCACTAACTGGCTTGTAAAGCCTGTTGAGATCGATGATGTACCCATTGTTGTTGCCGCAATTTATTCCACCGATCCAGACATTCTTGATCGTCATCAGTTGAGACGTATTGCTGACCAAGCCACGTTAGGTATTAAATCATTGGATGCCACCAACAAGGTGGAAGTGATTGGCGGTGAGCCGAGAAAAATCCAGATAGAGCTTGATTCTGTTGCGATGGCAAACTTCAAAGTAACCATCGATGACCTCGAACAGGCCATTCAGCTCAGTAATAGTAAAACTCAAGGCAAGAACGTTCGCGTAAACGGGCAAAATTACACATTGGAATCGGGACGGTTTCTGACTAACGCCGGAGAGGTTGGCGATCTTGTTATCGCGGTGCTCAATGGCAAACCCGTTTATTTGAAAGATGTTGCGCGCATTTACGATGGTGAAGGTGAGGCAACATCCGATACTTGGTATCGCGATAAAAACCACGATGAAGCATACCCAGCGGTGTTCATTTCTGTCGCCAAACAAAAAGGCTCGAACGCGGTTAACGTATCTCAGTCTGTTCGGGATAAACTGGCGGAGCTTCAATCCGAGCAGTTTCCTCCACAAGTTCAAGTTGCAGTCATTCGCGATTATGGCGAAACGGCGAACGCAAAAGTAAACAATTTGGTATCAAGCCTTGGCATTTCTATTCTAACGGTCGTGGTGTTTGTCGGTTTGTTTCTAAACTGGCGAAGTGCATTGGTGGTCGGTATCGCGATCCCGATTAGCTATGGCGCCGCGCTCGGGATGGACTTGGCATTTGGCTATTCCATCAACCGCGTCACACTCTTTGCATTGATTTTGGCGCTAGGTTTGATCGTGGACGATCCTATCGCCAGTATCGACAACATTGAACGTTACCTCAAACGCAAAAATCTGACACGAACCAACGCGATTGCTCTCGCCATGGCAGAAATTCGTAGCGCTTTGCTGATGTCGACGGTCGCGATTGTGATCGTGTTTACGCCGATGTTTTTTATCACTGGGATGATGGGGCCTTACATGGCGCCACTGGCGTTCAACGTTCCGATCAGCGTTATCTTTAGTACCGTTGTTGCGTTTATGATCACGCCTTGGCTTGCCAAGAAGCTACTCAAAGGTGCTGAGGAAAACGGCCACTATGACATCCAATCTTCGCCGATGTATCGCCTGTATCGCGGTGTGTTAATTCCGCTACTGGAAAGTCGCAAGAAAGCGTGGCTTTTCCTCGGTTTGGTTGCCTTGTTGTTCGTCTTGGCGGCATTGTTGCCAGCACTTCGCTTAGTTCCACTCAAGTTGCTGCCTTATGACAATAAGAACGAGTTCCAATTGGTATTAAACATGCCAGAGTCTTCTAGCTTTGTGGATACCTCTAACGCGCTGTCGAGCTTTACGGACTATTTAATGACGGTGCCGGAAGTGACAAGTGTGTCGGGCTTTGCAGGCACCGCTTCCCCAATGGATTTCAACGGCATGGTGCGCCACTACTTTATGCGTAGCGAACCATACCAAGGCGAGCTTCGAGTCGTTCTTGCAGAGAAGAATCGCCGCGCAATGCAATCACACGAACTGGTGACACGACTCAGGGCGGATTTAGAGCAGATTGCAGATAATTTTGACGCTGACGTGCAGCTAGTCGAAGTGCCGCCAGGCCCGCCTGTTATCGCCACCATTACGGCAGAAGTTTACGGTGATGAAGCGACATCTTATGAAGATCTGATGATTCAAGCAGAGAAAGTCGCGGATAGGCTTCGCAAAGAACAGTTGGTTTCTGAGGTGGATACCAGCAGCCAAGGTGATTTAGAAACGTGGCAGTTCATCGTTGATCAAGAAAAAGCGGCGCTGTCTGGTGTTTCTGTTGCTGATATCAATAACACGCTTATTACCGCCGCGAACGCCAAAGTGCTCGGTTATATCGCCGATCCAAGAGAAGTGGCCCCATTACCTATCGAAGTGCAGCTCCGACGCGAAGACAGAGATAACCTTAATCAACTAGAGCAACTTTATGTGCGAGGCCGTCCTGGCATTGCAAAAGTAGAATCCAATGGGGCTGTTGTGGATGCTCCTCAGCCTATCGTGCAGTTGTCTGAAGTCGGTCATTTTGTGAAACGCGCAGCGGACAAACCTATTTTCCATAAAAACCTCAAGCCTGTTGTGTATGTCTACGCCGAGGTAGTTGGGCGTGTTCCGGGTGAAGTGATTGCCGATGTGATGGCTGACCAAGATACAACTCACGCGGAAGATGTGCATCGTCACTGGCAAGAGCGCACTTACTTGAGCAATGGCGCTGGTGTCACTTGGAGCGTGCCAGACAACATCGAAGTGGTTTGGAGTGGTGAAGGGGAATGGAAAATCACAGTGGACGTATTCCGCGATTTAGGCATTGCTTATGGCGCTGCGTTACTTGGCGTATTTGTGGTGATGTTGATTCAAACTGGTTTACCTGCGGTATCGGGCATCATCATGCTGGCGATACCTCTGACCGTGATTGGGATTATGCCGGGGTTCTGGATTTTGAATGTGTTAAGCAGTGATATCGGTAATTACCCGAACCCGGCTCTGTTCACGGCGACCGCGATGATCGGCATGATTGCGCTAGCAGGGATTGTGGTGCGTAACTCACTCGTTTTGATTGAATTTGTTCAGCAATCGCTGGCTGAAGGTCGTAGTTTACATGATGCGTTGATTGAATCTGGTGTTGTTCGTATGCGGCCAATATTGCTGACCGCGGGTACAACGTTACTGGGTAACGTCGTGATTACGCTAGACCCAATTTTTAACGGTTTGGCTTGGGCAATCATATTCGGTATTACCGCCTCGACCATCTTTACGCTGCTTGTGGTTCCGGTGGTTTATAACCTTGCATACCAAAACACCAAAGGACATGGATTACCTCAGATGGAGGAAGAGCAATGAAATTAGATACCAAATGGTTAGGCGTGATTCTGTTTGCCATACTCGCGCTTCTTTTTCTCTATATGGCTGGTTTTTTTACAGAAAAGTTGCCGACAGAACATGACGCGAAAACCAACCAGATTGATGTAAATAACGCAGAGACACATCAACTGATGTTAACCAGCGAATCGGTTGTTCGAGAGTTTCCGGGCGTCGTCGTTGCAGAGCAGCACGCCGATATCGCGGCACGGTTAACGGCATCGGTGATGGAGGTATTGGTGAAGGTTGGCGATAGAGTGAAGCAAGGAGACGTGTTGGCGCGGCTAGAAAGCGATGATCTCGATGCGCGAGTTCGTCAAAGTGAGCAGGCTTTATCCTCTGCACAAGCGCAGCTCAATACGGCGAGAAAGGAGTTTTCTCGTGTCAGAGCGCTTTTAAACAAAAAACTGATCCCTCAATCGCAATTTGACCAAGCGGAAAGTGCGTTGCAAACCGCGCAAGCCAACTTCAATAAAGCTCAGGCGGCGGTCTCTGAGGCGGAAACGACCTTTGGCTACAGCATTATTACTGCGCCGTTTGATGGCTTGATCACGCAAAAGCCCATCAACAAAGGTGATACTGCGACGCCGGGGGCTTTGCTTTTATCAATGTACAATCCAAACTCGTTGGAAATAGAAGTGAACTTTGCTGAGTCTGTCATGCCTTATGTGACTTACGATAAAGAAGTGGACGTTGTTTTTCCGTCTTACAACCTCAACGCGCAAGCGGCTGTAAAAGAAGTGACGCCGTCGGCAGATGCCAACTCGCGCAGTTATACCGTAAAGCTTCAATTTGAGCCGCTAACGGCTATCTATCCAGGTACATACGCCAAAGTCGCGTTGACCTTGACCGACGATGTTGTACTTCGCGTGCCAAAAGAGGCGGTTTACCAAGTTGGTCAATTGGACTACGTAAAAGTGGTGCAAGACAGCGGTGAGGTAGAAACTCGACTTATCCAGCTTGGAGAGTTGGGGAGAGTGCGAACGGGGTTGAAGCAGGGTGACGTCGTACTGCTGAATCCAAGATCGCTTTGATAGAACGGTTTCTCTCGTCTAATCAAACGTCTATCTAACAAACAACATAAAATAGCCCAGCATGATGCTGGGCTATTTTGTTCGTTCAGTTAAGCGTTACCGTCGCGTTTACAGGGCAATGGTCACTCAGTTTGTAATCCAAAACATCTTGTGAACTGAACAGCGTTTGATGTGCGTTTTTCGCTTTTATTTGCGGGCTAACAATAATGTGATCAATCAAAGAGCGGAATTGGTGTGTTTTTCTTGGGTTCTTATTTGAGCGAACCTTGCAATCCGCTTTGGTATCTCGCGTTACCAATTGTGCATCGTTACCGAGCGTCATGATCGCCCACAGCCAATCACGTTGATAAGACAAGTTGTGATTGAAATCGCCCATTACGGCGTACTGCTGCTTTTTCTTTTCTCTCTCGCTCATCCATTTCGCAAGTGCTTCTCCTTGTTGGCTCAGTGTTTGGCAATTGCGGTTGTTTTTGTATGCTCCGCTGCATCCTGCTTTTAGATGCACAGAGAGCAGGTGAAGCTCGTCCTTTTGGTTTGGGTTAACGACGATGTAGCTGGCAAAGCGCAACTTGCTATTACCACGCGTGATTGAGAAGTCTGCTGGGTCAGACACTTCAATGTCTTTGCGCACAGCAAAACCGGTGTACTGGTTGGTATCAGAAAACTGAAGGTGCTTATTGTTTGATTGAGCTCGATCAGAGAGGTAAATCGCGTAGCCATCGCCTACGGCTTTTTGAACGGCGGCTTTGGAGTCGACCTCTTGAAAGGCGATGATGTCGGCTTGAGTTTTATCCACATATTGATTGAGTTTGACGAAATCGTCACTGGTTCTCGAAACCTTACCTCCATCTATAGACAGCCATTCTATATTCCAACTGGTTAAGTTGATGGAGTTTTGAGCAAGTGACGTTGAACTAAAAATTAATAAGGCAGTAACAAATAGTGATCGCATATTGGCTTGTTTCACTCCTGGATTTTAGCGTATTCCTTTCCAACCTTTATCCTATAAGCGCTCTAAAAAAAGCAAGTAGATTTCGTACCAATTTTGCAATTTTCATGGTTTTCTTCGCAACTGAGATCAGTACCAATAAGATCGATTTGTTCTTGTCCGCTAGCCGATCTTTATTGATCAAAATCAATGTTTTCAAGTGGTGCTTTTCGTTAAATACGCCACAATATATTGTGTTAGCAGAATAAAAAATAACCCCATATAGTGTGTTTGTGGATAACTCTGTGAGTATGCTGGGGTAAGGAGAAGAAAGTGAAACCAATCGTAATCAAGCGTGACGGCTCAAGAGCTCCGTTCAACAGGGATCGTATCCAAGCAGCAGTTGAAGCGGCAGCGGAAAACAAGGATAAAGATGTCGCCATTTATGCTCTTAATGTCGCTCTTGCTGTCGAGTTACAGCTAAAAGATCACGATGAAGTTCACATCCATGAGATTCAAGACTTAGTCGAGAATGAGCTCATGCAAGGTCCTTACAAGGCCCTAGCACGTTCTTACATTGAATATCGCCATGACCGCGACATCGCGCGTGAAAAGCAAAGTGCACTAACTCGTGAAATCGAAGGCTTGATTGAAGAAAGTAACCTTGATTTGATCAACGAAAACGCGAACAAAGACGGCAAAGTTATCCCAACTCAGCGTGACCTTCTAGCGGGTATCGTGGCGAAGCACTACGCGAAAACGCACATCCTTCCTCGTGATGTGGTTCAAGCACACGAAGTGGGTGACATTCACTACCACGATCTGGATTACGCACCATTCTTCCCGATGTTTAACTGTATGCTTATCGATTTGAAAGGCATGCTAACGCACGGCTTCAAAATGGGTAATGCAGAAATCGATACGCCTAAATCGATTTCAACTGCGACCGCAGTAACAGCGCAAATTATTGCTCAAGTGGCTAGCCATATTTATGGCGGTACAACCATCAACCGTATCGACGAAGTGTTAGAACCTTACGTCATCACGAGCTATGAAAAGCATTTAGAAATCGCGAATGAGTGGAACATTGCTGAGCCAGAAGAGTTCGCTAAAGCTCGCACTGAGAAAGAGTGTTACGACGCATTCCAATCGCTAGAGTACGAAGTAAACACACTACACACGGCAAATGGTCAAACACCATTCGTTACGTTTGGTTTTGGGCTTGGTACAAGCTGGGCGTCTCGTCTTATTCAGCAATCTATTTTGAAAAACCGTATCGCTGGTCTTGGCAAAAACCGTAAAACCGCCGTATTCCCTAAATTGGTGTTCGGTATTAAAGACGGCCTAAACCACAAGGCAGAAGATCCTAACTACGACATTAAGAAGCTTGCACTTGAGTGTGCTTCAAAACGTATGTACCCAGACATTCTTAACTACGACAAAGTCGTGGAAGTAACGGGTTCATTCAAAACACCGATGGGCTGTCGTAGCTTCCTAGGCACTTACGAAGAGGATGGCGAACTTATCCATGAAGGTCGTAACAACCTTGGTGTAGTTAGCTTGAACTTGCCACGTATCGCGCTTCGCGCAAAAGGCAGCGAAGCGAAGTTCTATGAACTGCTTAATGATCGTCTACGTCTTGCTCGTAAAGCACTAGAAACGCGTATTTCTCGTCTAGAGAACGTAAAAGCGCGCGTTGCCCCAATTCTATATATGGAAGGTGCATGTGGTGTGCGCTTGAAAGCGGACGATTCGATTGCAGAAATCTTCAAAAACGGCCGTGCATCAATTTCTCTAGGTTACATTGGCGTGCATGAAACTATCAACGCGTTGTTTGGTACTGAAGCGCACGTTTACGATGATGCCGTATTGCGTGAAAAAGCGGTCGCGATCATCAAACATCTAAAAGATGCGGTGAATCAATGGGCTGACGAAACTGGCTATGGCTTTAGCTTGTACGCAACACCAAGTGAAAACCTATGTAGTCGTTTCTGCCGCATCGACACCAAAGAGTTTGGTTTGATTGAAGGTGTAACAGACAAAGGTTACTACACCAACAGCTTCCACTTGGATGTTGAGAAGAAGGTTAACCCTTACGACAAGATCGACTTCGAGATGCCTTACCCAGAAATCTCAAGCGGTGGCTTCATCTGTTACGGTGAGTTCCCGAACATGCAACGTAACGTAGAAGCGCTAGAAAACGTGTGGGACTACAGTTACACCCGCGTTCCTTACTACGGAACTAACACTCCGATTGATGAGTGTTATGAATGTGGTTACACCGGCGAGTTTGAATGTACAAGCAAAGGCTTTACTTGCCCAAGTTGTGGCAACCACGATTCAACCAAAGTATCGGTGACACGTCGCGTATGTGGCTACTTGGGCAGCCCAGATGCACGTCCGTTTAACTTCGGCAAACAAGAAGAAGTTAAACGTCGAGTGAAACACCTATAAGGTTAATTACCACTCGATTCAACACTTTGAAAATCAACCTGCTTTAGGTTGATTTTCTTTTTCGCGATAACAAAGAGACACATTATGAACTACCACCAATATTATCCAATTGACGTTGTTAACGGACCGGGTACGCGCTGCACATTATTTGTGTCGGGCTGTGTACATCAGTGTCGTGGCTGTTATAACCAGTCGACGCAACGCTTGGATTCGGGTGTGTTGTTTACGCAAGAAGCGGAAGACAAGATCATCAATGACTTGAATGACACGCGCATTAAACGTCGCGGTTTGTCGTTGTCGGGCGGAGATCCGCTTCATCCTGCTAATGTGCCTCATATTTTAAAGATCGTGAAAAGGGTGAGAGAAGAGTGTCCCGGTAAAGACATCTGGGTTTGGACAGGCTACACGCTGGCTGAACTGGATGACGCGCAAAGAGAAGTGGTGCAATACATCGATGTTTTGATTGATGGTAAGTTTGAACAAGACAAGAAAGATCTCAATCTCGAATGGCGTGGCAGTTCGAACCAAATCATTCATCGCTTTACGGATATTTAATCAAGCATTCTCCAAACATAAAAAGGGCTCACGCGTGCATAACGGGTGAGCCCTTTTGGTGTGAGTTCGTTAGTGTATTTTCAGTTACGCTGTCACCGTTTGGTCATCCTCGACCATATTATTTATCCAACGTTTAGATTGGATACGATAAGTCGTCAGTACGCCTTTCACAAATTCTTCAGCTAGCAGAGACATCAAGACAAAATGCAAAGGCAGCCCGAGTACCATACCAGTGTAATAGGTAAGGGGAATACCAATAGCCCACTGACCGAACGTATCAATAAAAATGCTGTAGCGAATATCTGCGCCACTCTTTAGTACGCCGCCAATCCCTACCATGTTAAACACTCTCAAAATCATACCCAGCGCCATGACTAAGCATACGTTAAGTGCCATTTCTGCATCGGTTAATGGGCTCAGTACCAATAGATGATGAATCAAAGGCGAGCTCAACCACACCAGGAAAAACAGTAAGGTGGCTAAGATTGCGCTGGTTAACACATACCACCACGCCGTTTTCTCGACCCGATCATAATGTTTTGCGCCAATATCATTCCCAAGAAGAACGGATGCAGCGACCGCAAATCCCATAAAGGTTGAAATCAGTACACCTTCAATCGGTGATAAGAATGAGATGATCGCAAGTTCTGAAACGCCCAATTGACCATAGATGATGCTGTAAACGATCAGCCCACCAGTCCAGAGCGCATCGTGGACCAACATGGGTAGAGAAACCTTAAAGTATTTTTGACGATACTGCTTTAAACGGCCTTGCGCCCAGTCGAATTTGGTCGGAATCAGGTATGCATAGCGTTTACAGAAAAAGTAAATCAACACTGCTGTTTGGAAAAATCGAGAAACAAAGCTGCCAACGGCTGCACCAAATACGCCCCATTGAGGGAAGCCGAATAAACCGAAAATCAAAACATAATTAAGCACGACATTCACGACAATCGCGGAGATACTAACGTTGGTTGCCAGTTTGGTTTGGCCTACGGAGCGCAATACCGCTTCTATTGGCACCACTATCGCGGTTGCAATAAGACTAAAGCCCGTAACCACAAGATAATCACGTGCATAAGTGATGTATTCAGGATCGTCTGACATGAAAGAGACGATCTCTTTATCAAAAATCGCATAAAGAACAATAAACGGCAGCGTCACTAGAATGGAAATAAACCAAGATTGCGCCAGTGTTCTGCGGATTCCTGCCAGGTTCCCTGAGCCGTAATATTGAGAAGCCAGCACCGTTACTGCACCGCAAAGACCGAAAATGACTGCAAGGTTAAAGAAAAAGATGCGGTTTCCGACACCGACTGCAGCCGTTGCGGATTCGCCGAGTTGACTCACCATGAAAATATCCACGACGCCGAGTAACGCAAAAAGCATGGATTGAAGTGAAACAGGAAGGCCAATCTCAATCAGCTTTTGCCAAAATGCTTTATCGATGTATTCGCGTGTTAAGAGCATCGCATTTCTCCTTAAAGATTAATGCGAGTAGTTTATCCCTATGATTTGGCGGTGTATTTTTCAAAGGCATCCAAAACCTTTGTAAAACTCTCCACTAGTGTATATGTGAGCCAATAAATCATGGAAGATAAACAAGAACGCTACGCGATTTCAGAAAAAACCTATCAAGAGTTTATTGATCACAGTCGAGTACTGGCATTGGAGGAGAGAGGCATTGTGCAGTGCGGAATTGCAACCTGTCGTGACTTCTTCTCTGTTTATCGTAAAAACCAAAAAAAACACATGCTGCTTTACACCGTGCGCGGTAAAGGTTGGTTAGAAAGTGGGGCGTGTCGATATGATTTGGAGCCTGGCTCGTTGATCACGGTGCCAGCAGGTGTTGAAAACGGTTTTGGTATGGAAGAGGAACTCTGGCAGATCGCATGGCTTTTTCTTGCTCCTGATAGAGCATGGCCAATGATAGAGAGTAATATTAGTTACCAGCTCACATCTGCACCCGAGGTGATGTATGCGTGTATCCAAACGTTGTTACGCAGTATTAATCTTCCTATTGATTATGGTGGTGCGGTTGGTGCACATAGCGTGGCTCAGTTAGAGCTGATGTTAAACATGCCGCCCTCAGAGTCGATATCACGCAGCCAATTGAGGCTTCGGCGCGTATTCGATCTTGTCCAGCGTCAGCTGCATAAGGATTGGAGTGTCGAGCAAGTGGCAGCTTTATATCCATGTTCGGAGCCACATTTGCACCGTCTGACTCAAAAGCAGTTTGGTCGAAGCCCGATGGCACATTTAACACGTATGCGCATGGAATACGCTGCTAGGTTACTTCGTTCAACAGAATGGCCGATTCAACATATTGGAGAGATAGTCGGATATCCAACTAGTGCCAACTTTAGTACACGTTTTAAAGCGTGGTCGAGCATGACGCCAAGAGAATTTAGGAAAAACGGAAGAGTGGATTGGTATATTGAGGAGTGAATCGTTCTTTTTATAACCGATAGAGCGCACAAAACTTATCGTAACCCAGAATTTTGTTCTCTAATTGATGAAATAAGTGAAAAATCATTTCGCCATTTTTTGCGATGGTGTTAACGTGAGGTTCGGTACTTGAATTTCAAAGGGTTATGACTTTCATGTTTTCTAATCTCCCAACTCCCGTATTAGATCCTATTTTATCTCTATCCGTTGCATACCGTAACGATGACCGTCCAAACAAGGTTGACCTTGGTATTGGCGTCTATAAGAACAGCGCAGGCGAAACGCCGATCATGAAAGCCATTCAAATGGCGCAGGATGTCGTTGTTGAAACTCAAAAAACCAAATCTTATGTTGGTCTTGCGGGTTGCGAAGAATTTAATAAAAGCATGATCGATTTGCTACTGACGGGAACGTCAGCAATAGATCGTGTTGCTGCCATTCAAACGCCTGGTGCAAGTGGTGCGCTGCGTATGTTAGGTGACCTGATGAAGGTCGCACAGCCAGATACGACGGTTTGGATTTCAAACCCTAGCTACGTAAACCATAAACCAGTGATGGAAGCGGCAGGTCTTAAAGTTAAGTTCTACCATTACTTTTCTCCAGAAACGAAACAAGTAGACACAGCAAAAATGATGGATGATCTTGCGAAAGCAGGGCCTTCTGATGTTGTATTGCTGCATGGTTGTTGTCACAACCCAACAGGCGCAGATATCGATTTTTCTGCTTGGCAAGCCATTACGGAATTGTCACAGAAGAACGGTTTCACCCCATTTGTTGATATTGCCTACCAAGGCTTTGGTGATGGCTTAGAGGAAGACGCAAAAGGGCTTCGCTTCATGGCAGATAACGTTGAAGAGATGTTAATTACGACGTCATGTTCGAAGAACTTTGGCCTATATCGCGAGCGCACAGGTGCGGCGATTGTCGTTGGTAAGAACATGCAAGACGTGGCCAACGCAAAAGGCAAGCTACTTACGTTAGCGCGTTCTACTTACACGATGCCACCCGATCATGGAGCGGCTTTGGTTAAGACGATTCTTCAAGATGACAACCTGACTTCCGTTTGGAAGCAAGAGTTGAGTGAAATGCAACATCGTTTGGTTAGTCTTCGTCAAAGTTTGTGTAACGAATTGAGAAACAACCATAATACCGATCAATTTGACTTCATTGAGGGTCACAAAGGCATGTTTACTGTGCTAGGCTTTAGTGAAAACCAAATGGCGCAACTGCGTGAAGATTATGGCATTTATGGTGTTGGCGATGGTCGAATTAACATCGCTGGACTTACCGAAACTCATATTCCATACGTAGCGGACGCAATTAAGAAAGTATCTCAAGCTTAATTGGAGTGTGGATGAAAAACTGGAAACTGATTCTGCCGCTTATGATGAGCGGCAGTTTAATTGCTTGTACGTCAACTCAAACGACGCAGGAACCTGCTGAGCCTGAGTCGCCGAAGGTCGAAGAACCTGTCAAAGTAGAGCCAGAAGTGAAACCAGAGGTTGATCCAACGCCTGAGGTGGAGCCTAAGCCTGAAGTAAAACCTGAGAAAAAGCCCGAGCCAAAACCGACAAAACCAGCCAAAGTGACAAAGACACCAGACGGCATGTTGATTCTTGGTTCTGAAGAGTGGGTTTACGTTCCTGAAATTGATCAAACCTTCAAAGCTAGGGTTGATACAGGGGCGACAACATCATCAATTAGCGCGACAGACATTGTTCCGTTTGAGCGTGATGGTAAAGATTGGGTTCAGTTTAAGATCGACTTGGGCGATAAAGAAACTAAAGAGTTTAAAGTACCTGTAGAGCGCTGGGCTAAAATCAAGCAGTCATCGTCAGAAGAGGTGGATAAACGAGCGGTAGTAAAAGCGTATATTACCGTCGGTGACCACAAAGAAAAGACAGAGTTTACGTTAGCTGAGCGTGGGCATATGAAGTTTCCAATTTTACTTGGTCGAAGCTTTTTTAGAGATATCGCCGTTGTGGATGTATCGAAAAAGTATGTCCAAGATAAACCTAAAAAATCCGGCAAAAATTAAAGCCTTGTTACTAGTTCCTGCTAACAATCGGTACTTAACAAAAATGGCCTCCGAAACCGGAGGCCATTTTTATTGAATCACACACTTATTAATGCAACTGCTTAGTTACTTAATTAAAATGCAAAACGAGCAGACATCACAATTTGTTGGCCATAGACACCATTATTTTTGAAATCCGCGCCAAGTGATAGTTGCTGAGTAGAGTGGAATCTTGCGCCAAAATTATAAACGGTATTGGAATCGTCGTTATCCATTATTTGACCGATACGTGCATGTAGCTCAACATTTTGCATGAACCAAATACGAGTACCAATATTCACCTCAGTGCGCCACTCGTCACCCACTTTATCACTGCCGTTTTCTTTAATGTTGTGTACTAACATTTGGCCATAAATATCTGCAAATTGGCCTGCTGGGCCGTTAAAGCCAATACCACCAGCAATGTCCCAGTCTCCGCTGAATTCACTGTCTGCGCGAGCAATGAAGTGGGTGTTTTCCGTAAAGTAGGTATTGAACTCGCCACCAAATGTACCAGGGCTAGTGCCCATGCGAAATTCCATCGTGTTGTAGTTGAAATTATTTGCATGTGCGGAAAGTGGCAAAACAGCGCACAAACCAAAGGCTGCAACCTTTAGAGCTTTACCTAGCATGGTGTCTCCGGGCAAGATGATTAAAATGAACAAAAAAATGGTCTGCAAAAAGCAGACCAAGATTGATAAAGCTATCATTTTAAGTGCTTGCCGTCACCATTTAGCTGTAATGGCCACCACATCATGCTGATATCCAAAGCAAGCGGGGTTGTTTTACATGATCACCAGTTGCTCGACTTCAATTTCTGGCTTATTTCCGCCTTCAAATTCACCAAACAGACGGACTTTAGTCGTGTGATCAATCGGAGAGTTTAGTCGGATATCGTCATCCAGTTCGACCATGACTTCACCGGAACCATCGCTAAAGACAAACTTATCCGCGCGAACTTGACGTAATAAGTTACCTTCAACGACTACATCTTTTTCAGTAAACATATTGGAGTCGTTTAGCAAGGCGTCCAATTTTTCCACAGTGACAGGACCATTAAACTGCAAGTTTGATTGGTTTTGAGCGTGATCTTTCGCGAATGCGATAGAAGGAGCAATAACTAAGGCGACGATTGTTGCGATAATTGTATTCTTTTTCATGTTACATCCTCATCGGTTTGTTTTGATGGGTTCATTAAAACAGAGCTTGTTTGAACCAATGATGATTTCAACATTCATATTCTATTCATTTGCTTGAGTAAGTGGGGACGATGACGTTATGATTGTTCATCTTCCTCTATTCCTTACAAATGTTCATGAAATCAGCGATCCCATCTTTAATGGTTCAAGGCACCACTTCGGATGCCGGAAAAAGTGTCCTTGTGGCAGGTTTATGCCGTGTATTAGCGAGAAAAGGGATAAACGTTGCCCCATTTAAGCCACAAAACATGGCACTAAATAGTGCGGTAACCAAAGATGGCGGTGAAATAGGTCGAGCTCAGGCAGTTCAGGCACAGGCGTGTAATATTGAGCCAACCGTGCACATGAATCCGGTTTTGATTAAACCCAATAGTGATACAGGTGCTCAGATCATTTTGCAGGGCAAGGCAATTTCCAATATGGATGCGGCTGGTTTTCATGATTACAAGAAAGTGGCGATGGATACGGTGTTAGATTCCTTCTCCCGTCTGACTCAAGAATTTGATTCGATCATGATCGAGGGCGCAGGGAGTCCTGCTGAAATCAATTTACGAGAAGGCGATATTGCGAACATGGGTTTTGCGGAGGCCGCTGATGTTCCGGTGATCATTGTTGCTGATATTGATCGTGGTGGTGTATTTGCGCATTTGTACGGAACACTCGCGTTACTTTCTGAATCTGAACAAGCGCGAGTAAAAGGATTTGTTATCAACCGTTTTCGAGGTGATATTCGTTTATTGCAATCGGGCCTCGACTGGCTAGAAGAAAAAACAGGCAAACCTGTACTCGGCGTGCTTCCTTTTCTTCATGGTTTGAATTTAGAAGCAGAAGACGCGATCACCGCGCAGCAAGAGTTGCACTCTGAGGTAAAACTGAATGTCGCTGTGCCTGTTTTAACCCGGATTAGTAATCATACTGATTTTGATGTGTTGCGATTGAATCCTGACATCAATCTACGTTATGTAGGCAAAGGCGAGAAAATAGATAAAGCCGACCTTGTTATTTTGCCTGGGACCAAATCAGTTAGAGACGACTTAGAGTATCTAAGAAGCCAAGGGTGGGATAAAGATATCTTACGTCATATTCGTCTTGGTGGAAAAGTGATTGGTATCTGCGGTGGCTACCAGATGCTTGGAAACTTGATTGATGATCCAAATGGCGTCGAAGGCCAGCCTGGTCAAAGCGAAGGGCTTGGCTTACTAGACATCACCACGACGCTAACTAACAGCAAACAGCTTACAAATACACAAGCACAGCTTTCTCTTAATGGCAAAACAGCCAATGTAAAGGGTTATGAAATCCACGTAGGACAAAGTGAAGTGCAGGGCGTTCAACCTCTTACATTGAGTTCCGATGAAGCAGAGGGGGCTATCAGCAAGTGTGGCCAAATCATGGGAACCTACCTTCACGGGTTCTTTGATGAGGCAGATGTCTTAAGCCTGGTGTCAGAATGGGTAAACGGCACTCAAATCAAACAACAAGACTTTGAAGAGTTAAAGGAGCAAGGAATTAATCGTATTGCAGATGCGATAGAACAATATATGAACCTTGATTTTTTGTTTAAATAGCACATTAACTGATTGAACTTTCTACCCAAATAACCAGTTCTTTCGCTTGCCTTGTATTGGAGTTTCTCTATGAAAGCATGGAAAACGCATGCTTGCCTCGCGGCAATATTAAGCATTTCATTTTCAGCTAACGCAGCTACGAACCTCAAAGTGTATGCGGCGTCTTCGATGACGAATGCGATCGACGAAATCGCACAAAACTTTGAAGAAAAGTATGACGTTTCTATCACTCCCGTTTATGGTGGTTCTTCTTCTATCGCTCGACAAATTATCAACGGCGCACCAGCGGACATATTTATTTCTGCGAATACAAAATGGATGGATTATTTGGTCGATAAAGACGTTATTTCTCGTGACAATGTCACAAGCTTGGTGCGCAATAGCTTAGTGTTGATTGCGCCTCAGTCTTCAGAATTAACCTCATTTAACTTCTCTGATGCAACAGCATGGGAAAAGGCATTGCATGGAAATCGCCTTGCGTTAGGAAATCCGACGTCAGTGCCTGCTGGTATGTACGCGAAAGAATCACTGACTACACTGGGTGTATGGAAAGAGATTCAAACTCAAATCGCACCAGCAAAGAATGTGCGCCTAGCTTTGGCGTTGGTTGAACGTGGGGAAGCACCTTTAGGCGTGGTCTACAAAACCGATGCGCAGTTAACCGACAAAGTCAAAATTGTTGGTGAATTCGCGAGTGATACGCATGCGGCTATTGTTTATCCGGCTGCGGTTGTGAATGATTCTACTGAGTCCGAGCAGTTCTTCCAGTACCTAAAATCGGACGAAGCCGCACGCGTTTTTGCTCAATATGGCTTTCAGCAATAAACCGGCTTTCAATTATAGGAACGAAGCGTGACAGAACTGGAATACCAAGCCTTAATGTTAAGCCTCAAAGTGGGCGCGTACGCAGTACTTTGGCTCATTCCTCTCGGCGTTTTTCTTGCTTGGCTACTTTCTCGAAAAACGTTCTTCGGTAAATCGATTCTAGATAGCTTAATTCATTTACCACTGGTATTGCCGCCAGTGGTTATCGGCTATTTGTTGTTGGTTTCTCTTGGGCGGCAAGGGTTTCTTGGCAAGTGGCTCTATGAACATGTAGGGCTAGTCTTTAGCTTTAATTGGAAAGGAGCAGTAGTCGCTTGTATTGTGGTGGCCTTGCCTTTGATGGTTCGGTCTGTGCGGTTAAGTTTAGAGAACGTCGACCCAAAACTGGAACATGCCGCTTCAACGTTAGGCGCTTCTCCTTTAAAAGTTTTTCTCACCATTACGTTACCACTGACCATTCCCGGAATTATTACTGGGACGATGCTGTCCTTTGCTCGTAGTCTTGGTGAATTTGGGGCGACGATCAGTTTCGTCTCTAACATTCCGGGAGAGACCCAAACGATTCCACTGGCAATGTACAACTTTATTGAAACGCCAGGTGCGGAAATGCAGGCGGCTCGCCTATGTATCATTTCTATCGCGTTAGCTTTGTCTACATTAATGATCTCTGAATGGCTAAATCGCAAAGCGGCAAGTCGATTGGGTGCGAAGTAATGACGATTAAAGTTCAATTTAAACAAATGCTTGGTGATACTGATTTCGATATCAAACTTGAGTTACCTTGTAACGGAATTAGCGCTTTGTTTGGGCGATCTGGTGCGGGAAAAACCACGTTAATTAATATCATCAGCGGATTAGTTGCACCAAAGCAGGGACATGTTGCGATTGGTGATCACGTTTTGTTTGATAGTGAACAGGGGGTCAACTTACCAACACACAAGCGCGGCATTGGTTACGTGTTTCAGGATTCGCGTTTATTTCCTCACTATTCGGTTCAAGGCAATTTGTTGTATGGCGTTAAAGAAAAAGATGACGAGTACTTTGATGCAGTCACCGAACTCTTGTCTATCAAACCGTTACTAAAGCGCTTCCCGATCTCACTGTCTGGTGGTGAAAAGCAACGTGTTGCGATTGCGCGCGCATTACTATCAAAACCCAACTTGCTTTTGATGGATGAACCACTTGCGTCGCTTGATATGCCGAGAAAACGTGAGGTGATGCCATTTCTGGAGGAATTGTCGGATAAGGTTAATATTCCGATTATCTATGTCACGCATAGCCTGCAGGAGATCTTAAGGCTCGCTCAACACCTCGCTATTATCGATCAAGGTAGAATTACGAGTTCAGGTAAGCTTGAAGACGTGTGGGCTTCTCATGCGATGCGTCCATGGCAGTCTTTCTCGGATCAAAGCAGCTTATTTGAAGGCCGAATTGCTGAGCATCATGAGCGCTATGCGCTGACTTGTGTCAGCCTTGCACCTAATGCATCACTATGGGTGCAAAAGATTGATGGTGAGCCAGAGACGCCAATTCGCTTACAAGTGCGTGCCAACGACGTTTCTATTACGCTAGAGCAACCTAAGGCGACTTCTATTCGAAATATCCTGCCTGCGACTGTCGATTCAATCGAGGTGTTTAACGCGGCTGATGATAAACAGAGTATTAATGTATCGCTAAAGCTAGATGAGGGATGTTATTTGTGGGCAACGATAACACCTTGGGCGCTTGATGATCTCGACTTAAAGGCAGGTGATAGTGTATTCGCACAAATTAAAGGTGTCAGTGTCACGCAGAAAGACGTGGCATTAGCGCCGCATTAATCATTTAAAGCTACGCACGCTTAATGATCAAAAAAGGCCGCAAACGCGGCCTTTATTTTGTCGGAAAAACGTTATTTTGCGAACACTTCTTTGAATTCGCGTTTAAGAAGTGGGTCGCGACGTGCTTTCTTAAGTTGCTTAACCATGTCTTTCACGCAGTTGTGAAGCACATTATCAAGTAATTGAGCGCGGTATTCTTCTTTATCTTCATCTGTCATGTTTTCTGGCAGATTAAGAGTAGGGAATTCTTCCATCACGTTGATACCAGCAAATGCTTGGCCAACAGAAACTAGAGCATGAAATTGCTCGAAGTTATCTAGAATGTTCTGAGCACTTGCAGGCATTTCGTCCCAAGACTCACGCACTGCTTCTTCAGACACTTCATGGATAGAGGTAACCATTTCGAACATTTGCTCTGGAACTTCGTCAAACTCAATAACTTTACGTAGTTCAGGAGAAATGGTTGCTAGATCGATTTTTTTGCTTTCGCTGTTAGTTGCTTCTGACATGGTGTGTCTCTCATTACAAAAAGGCGGGAATATTAATACCAAATGCATCAAATAGCTATACCCATGTGTCCGTAAGATGACCAGAACACGTGAGTTTATTGAACTAACGTTCGTTGGTCATGTTTTGGTAGGGCAATTTTCAGTGTAATCGTTATAGACAATTGATTCCGTGATATTTAAACAAAAATATAGCACTTAATTATGAGTCGAATGCAACAACTCTTTGAGTATGGTATATGTTTAATAAAGACAAAATAAGAAATGGAACGCGTTATGCAACCGACAGGGACATCAATGCGAATCCTCCTGGTTGACGATGTTCAGCTAGATAGGATGCAGTTGGCTATTCGTCTTAAGCAACTTGGACATATTGTAAAAGCGGTGGGTAGTGGGCTAGAAGCACTAAACACCTACGAGAGTTTTGATCCTGAACTGGTATTACTCGATATATCGATGCCAGATATGAACGGTTTTGAAGTCTCTCTTCATATCAGAGAAACCTTTCCCGACTGGATCCCAATAATTTTCCTGAGCAGTCACGAAGAGCCAGAAATGATTGCAAAAGCCATAGAGGCCGGCGGTGATGATTATTTAATTAAACCCGTAGATAAACTCGTACTGAACTCTAAGCTTATCGCAATGCAGCGTATTGCCCATATGAGACGAGAGCTTAAACAAGCGACAGCTCAGTTGGAGAAAGTGAATCAACTTTTGACTCAGCAAGCGAATGAAGATGGCTTAACCAAACTCTATAACCGTCGTTATATCGATCATAAGTTAGAATCGATGGTTGCATGGCATGGCCGTCACAACATGCCAATGGCTTTGATTTTATTGGACGTCGATTTTTTCAAACCCTTTAATGATAATTACGGTCATATAGAAGGAGATCGTTGCTTGCAAGCCATTGCGAACCAACTTAAAGCAACATTTTGTCGCTCTGGCGAATACGTAGGGCGTTATGGCGGAGAAGAGTTTGTGGTGTTACTGGGTTGCACAGACGCCCAAACCGCAGAGAGAGAAGCAGAACGTATACAAGAGGCCATGTATTTTCTGGATTACCCACATGAGTATTCTAGTGTGTCCAGTAGAGTGACAGTGTCACAAGGTGTTTTTGTTTTTCAACCAACGGGAAAAGAGCAGCAGTCTGATTTGTATGCGACGGTGGATAGAGCGTTGTATACCTCAAAGTCTTTAGGAAGAAATACACATACGGTGGTAAATACAAGTTGAAACAAGCTGTTATCAATAGTTACGCCTTAGCTACACTGTCACTTTTCTCATTATGTTCTAAGGCTAATTCGATTCAAGATCAGATACAAAAAGAGTATGAAAGGAACTTTGCTATTGGGATCGTTCTGTCAGATAGCGATGTCTTTACGGTAGGATTTCATGATTTCGATCCGAACGAATACTTCAACATAGATAACGAAGACATTGGTACTCAAGATTCGGTTGATCTCAGAAAGAAGATCGCTGTGTCAACGCTACCATTTAGTTTTGATTTGTTTGAACAAGAGGGAATACAAACTCACTACCTATTAAATGGCCGAGTTTATGCCTTAAGTACAGAGCAAGATGTGTATGTAGACCAAAAAGGACAGATTCCAGATAAAAGTAAAGAGTTAGTCATGGGCGGATATATTGAGTTTGCTGGAGAAAAACACCTCACAGACAAACTAACGCTTAGTGGCGCAATCGGCTCACACTTAATGTACTATCAAAACGATTATAGTTATCGTAGTAATGCACTGAATGACCTAAAACCATTTCTAGAAGGTGTATACCTAAACACCAGTGCTTGGGCCGTTGTTGGAGAAGTCAACACAAAGCTCAAATACCTAGAGCATGAATCGTGGGGGAAATGGTACCTCTGGTCGGCTCCTCACTATTTTTATGGCACTGGCTGGGGTAAAGCAAATAATGGTGATATTGGCAATCCGGAAGGCTGGTATTGGGTCAATGGAATAAAGGTGTTTTATGATTTTACCCACATTGGAGATACTGTGCAGTCAGTGTATTCGAGCTTCAATCGAGTTGATATTGGTGGTGATACAAGAAAACCCATGAATACTGTACACTACTACGAAGCCAGTGTTGGATGGTTAATGACACCACCATTTGACTCCGATTGGATAGATAATATCGGGATCGGATTAACGATCAATTATGGCAGTGCGTTAAAAGGAGGAAGCTTAGTCTTGTTCTTTAATCAAGATTAGTCAGCTAACTTTCGCTCAGGGGTATTAATGAAGCCTCACGCAATTGCGTCCAGCTTTTTTCGCTTTGTAAAGCGCTTCGTCTGCTAACTTAATCACGTCCTGAGGTGCTTGCCCGTTTTTGCTGTCGGCCGCTCCGAAACTTGCGGTAACAAAGACCGACTTTCTCCTCGAACTGTCGTTACCACGCTTTTTTTGGCCTTGTTTATGGTTATCTGGGCGAGATTCTTCATCACGCAAAATCATCTCATACTCTGCGATGGCTTTACGTGCTTCTTCTAAAAACTCTTTACACTCATCTGCGTACTTGCCTTTAAAGACGATGGTAAATTCTTCTCCGCCAAATCGATATACTTTTGCGCCACCGGGAGTTTTAGTTAGACGCGAAGCGACCATTTTTAATACGTCATCACCCGTATCGTGACCGTAGGTATCGTTAAACTTTTTAAAGTGGTCAACATCAAGCATTGCGATCGTGAACTTTTTGCCCATGTGTTTTAAGTCAAGGTCGAGTGCGCGCCTACTCGGGATCCGCGTTAAGCTATCTGTGAAAGCCAATTGATGGCTGGCAGAGGCAGCATAAATAATGATAAGCAATCCCGTTAGGGTAAACATGGTGCTAGATATGTATTGCACATCAAAGAAAATGAACGTCGCGGACGCCAGCACCATTGCAGAGTAGGTCATAGCATGGATGATTTCATTCTTCTTTAAAACAAGAATTCCGAGGAAGCAGACAATACCCACACAATATAAAACTAGAATAAAAGGTAGTTTAGAAACCGTAGGTACGATAAATAAAATGCCGCTTGTCCATTGTTCAAACCCACCTTCAACGTAATACGCTAACGTAAGGTAAGACCAAAGAACGAACATCGTTAACATCAAGAGGTAAGTAAACATGGCTCTTGAGTCGAAACCGTCTTTACTAAACAAAAATACCGCAAGAAAAGAAACAGGAAGTAGCGTGGCTAAAATGGTCAGCTCAAGTAAGGCTGTACCACTTTGAAGTGGAACTTGTAGCCTGTGCTGTATCACGAAATAGGCCAGTAACGTCGCTAAGCACACCATTGACTCCCGACCTTGCTTAAATGAATAGCAAAGGAGCAGTGCACAGCCTAACAGTATGTACGGCAAATTTGCGGCAATACCCCAGTTTGACTGAGTCATCTGAATGATGTTGTTCATGCTCGAACTCACTAATCCCAGCAACATAAATGGGAAAAGGAACCTAAAGCCTGATGAAGTCATTGATGATGAGGACATCTATTACAAATTGCCTGAAAATAGTTGATTATATAATTGGTTAGGTTAAGCGTTTCATCAATATAGATATTAATCTGCTATCGATTTTCATGCTTCGAGAACTAGCAAGAATACGTCTATTTGCTCATTTTCCCAAGTATTTTGGGAGACATTACGACAAAAAGAGAGAGATTGATTAAATTAAGAGCAATCAATAAGTTGTTATAAACAAGTCGTTGCTATACTTGTTTTCATAGATCAAGGGAGATTTGCCAATGCAGATAAGTTCAGATGTGCATAACTACATGGAAACACTTGTTGGACAAGTGCTCAGTTTGCCTCAGTTTGTAGAGCAGTATGACAACGAGCAGCTCGCAGATATCGCGTGCCTTGCACTTATTCAGCTTAAACCTGTCTATATTCGTCATGATATTGATTTTTTATCTTCGCTTCCGGAACAAAAGCTCACCCAATTTAAGCAAAGTGCGGATATCGCGGTGAAGAACGCGGCAGAAATGGTGAAAGAAGACCGGCGTAAAAACCGAGATCATGATGTACCTGTAATTTTTACCCATACCAGTTATGATGAAGACAAAGAATTGGACTGGTATGAAAAACCAATCCTCAATGTCAATATTAAGTGATACAAACTTAATCTATCGATGAGCTTACCCAAGGAGGAACCGTGGGATTTTTTTCGCGTTTGTTTGGTGGTAGTGAAAAAACTGCTGAAGTAAAAACTGTGGAACCAGTTGAGTACAAAGGTTTCCTTATTTACCAAGAGAGCCTTTCAGAGGGTGGGCAATACCGCATTGCTGGTCGAATAGAAAAGCAATACGACGATGAAGTGAAAACGCATCGATTTATTCGTTCAGACTTGCTCGGCTCGGAACAAGATGCCAATGAACTTATGTTGAAGAAATCTCAAATGTTTATCGATCAAATGGGCGATAAAATCTTCGACTAACAATTCACCGCAACTTGATTCCAATCATCTTAAAAAGAGCCATTAGTGTATATGCTGATGGCTCTTTCTTTTTTAGAGCTTAAATGTTTGTTAAGTCAGCATTTAATTATGATCTGGTTAGACCTCAGTCTAGTAAGGCATGGCGTTGTTATTTTTCGTGCTCAGAGCGACAATCATTCATTACTTAGCGTTATATGTAATGAAATTTAGTATTTAAATTACAAAACACTTGAAGTAATGAGACGCGTTCGATACAAACAGAATAATAACAGGGCTGTTAGTCAAGGTGTTATTGTGCAAATGGGTGGCCCCAAACACCATCTTTCGTTTGCAATTGTCTTGCGTGGTAAACAGATAGAAATAAAAAAGAGTTAGAGTAGAGCGACGCTCTGTTTTGGGACTAATTTATTGATATGTATACAAGGAGTATGCGTTTTGCAAATCGGTGTACCTAAAGAGATACTTGCGGGTGAATCGCGAGTAGCTGCATCGCCGAAGTCGGTTGAGCAGTTAATAAAGTTGGGATTCGATATCGCGATTGAATCCCAAGCGGGGGTGCTTGCGAGTTTCGATGATGCTGCTTATGAAGCTGCTGGTGCGAAAATCGTTTCTAGTGAAGAAGTTTGGGCATCTGGTCTTATTCTAAAAGTTAATGCGCCAATCGTAGATGAAGAACAAGGCATTGACGAAATCGCACTACTACAAGATGGTGCAACACTTGTTAGCTTTATTTGGCCTGCTCAAAACGCAGAGTTGATGGAACAACTTTCAAGTAAGAACATTAACGTTCTTGCCATGGATTCTGTTCCTCGTATCTCTCGTGCACAAGCCTTAGACGCGCTCTCTTCGATGGCTAACATCGCTGGGTATCGTGCGGTTGTTGAAGCAGCTCATGAGTTTGGTCGTTTCTTTACGGGTCAAATCACGGCTGCCGGTAAAGTACCACCAGCGAAAGTATTGGTCGCTGGTGCGGGTGTGGCTGGTTTGGCTGCGATCGGTGCTGCGGGTAGCCTAGGGGCTATTGTTCGTGCATTTGACGTTCGCCCAGAAGTAAAAGAACAAGTTGAGTCCATGGGAGCAGAGTTCCTGACCGTGGATTTCCAAGAAGACTCTGGTTCAGGTGACGGCTACGCAAAAGAGATGTCCGATGACTTCAACAAAAAAGCGGCAGAGTTATACGCAGAGCAAGCAAAAGATGTTGATATCATCATTACAACGGCACTAATCCCTGGCAAACCTGCTCCGAAGCTGATCACCAAAGAAATGGTCGACAGCATGAAAGCGGGCAGTGTCATTGTTGACTTGGCAGCTGCTAATGGCGGTAACTGTGAATACACAGTGAAAGACCAAGTTATCATGACAGATAACGGCGTAAAAATTGTTGGTTACACTGACATGGTCGGCCGTTTGCCAACGCAATCTTCTCAACTTTATGCGACAAACCTTGTTAACCTTCTAAAACTGCTGTGTAAAGAAAAAGACGGTAACATCAATATTGATTTCGAAGATGTTGTTATCCGTGGTGTCACCGTGGTTAAAGAAGGTGAAATTACATGGCCTGCGCCACCAATCCAGGTTTCAGCGCAGCCGCAAGTGAAACAAGAGCAACCTGCGAAACCAGAGCCTAAAGTAGAAGAACCTACCTCTCCAACGAAGAAGATTATTGGTGTAGCCGCGGCAGTAGGTGCTTTTGCTTGGATTGCATCGGTTGCGCCGGCAGCGTTCCTTTCTCACTTTACTGTATTTGTTTTAGCTTGTGTTGTCGGCTACTACGTGGTTTGGAATGTTACCCATGCACTTCATACTCCGCTTATGTCGGTAACGAATGCTATCTCCGGCATTATTGTGGTTGGTGCATTACTGCAAATTGGGCAAGGTAATGGGGTCGTTTCATTCCTATCCTTTATTGCTGTATTGATCGCCAGCATCAATATCTTCGGTGGTTTCACCGTCACCAAGCGTATGCTTGAAATGTTCCGCAAAGATAAATAGGAGTTACAATGTCTGCAGGATTAGTACAAGCAGCTTACATTGTTGCTGCATTATTTTTCATCATGAGTTTGGCGGGGCTTTCAAAGCAAGAGTCCGCTCGTAATGGTAACTACTATGGTATCGCAGGTATGACGATCGCGCTGATCGCGACGATCTTCAGCCCTGATGCTCAAGGCTTTGGGTGGATCATTATTGCGATGGCGATAGGTGGGGCGATCGGTATTTTCTATGCGAAGAAAGTAGAAATGACCGAAATGCCAGAACTGGTTGCGATACTGCACAGCTTTGTAGGTTTAGCTGCGGTTTTAGTTGGCTACAACAGTTACCTTGATGCGCCAGAAGCCGCAACTCATGCTGAACATGTTATCCACCTTGTAGAAGTATTCTTGGGTGTTTTCATTGGTGCCGTAACCTTCACGGGTTCAATTGTTGCATTTGGTAAGTTACGTGGTGTGATTTCTTCTTCGCCGCTTAACCTTCCTCACAAGCACAAAATGAACCTTGCAGCGGTTGTGATTTCTACGCTTCTTATGATCTACTTCGTAAAAGCAGATGGCAGCATGTTCGCTCTGATTGTGATGACACTGATTGCGTTCGCGTTCGGTTACCACTTAGTTGCTTCAATTGGTGGTGCTGATATGCCAGTTGTTGTTTCAATGCTGAACTCATATTCAGGTTGGGCAGCAGCAGCAGCAGGTTTCATGCTCGCAAATGATCTATTAATCGTAACAGGTGCGTTGGTTGGTTCTTCAGGTGCGATTCTTTCTTACATCATGTGTAAAGCCATGAACCGTTCGTTTATCAGTGTTATTGCTGGTGGCTTTGGTCAAGAGATTGTAATTTCAGGTGACGAAGAGCAGGGCGAACACCGCGAAACAACGGCAGAAGAAGTCGCTGAAATGCTGAAGAACTCAAAATCAGTAATCATCACTCCAGGATATGGTATGGCTGTAGCGCAAGCGCAGTATCCAGTGCATGAAATTACTGACGTACTTCGTTCAAAAGGTATTGAGGTTCGCTTTGGTATTCACCCAGTAGCAGGTCGTCTTCCGGGACATATGAACGTGTTACTTGCTGAAGCGAAAGTACCGTATGATATCGTTCTTGAAATGGATGAAATCAATGATGACTTCGCTGAAACAGATACCGTACTGGTTATCGGCGCTAACGATACGGTAAACCCAGCTGCTCTTGAAGATCCGAATAGTCCGATTGCTGGTATGCCTGTACTGGAGGTTTGGAACGCGAAAAATGTAGTGGTATTCAAGCGTTCAATGAATACTGGTTACGCAGGTGTACAGAACCCACTGTTCTTCAAAGAAAATACATCAATGCTATTTGGTGATGCGAAGGAAAGTGTTGAGTCTATTTTTAAAGCACTCTAACCATTCTTGATTTAAAACTATACAGGGTCAGCAATCGCTGGCCCTTTTTTGTTCCGTTTCAATGTTATAGTAATGCAAATCCTTCTGTTAGCAGATGTCAATTGCTTGTAGATTGATGTATAGTTTTGGCTAATGTAACAAGTGACGGTAACAGTTTGATTAAAAAGTTTTTGCTCGGTTTTGCAACTGTATTGCCGCTTTTTTCGGCACCTGCATTTTCCGATTCACTACCAGAAAGAATAGATACGTTTACAGAGCTATTTAATTATGAAGTAGCTCTTAAATCGTATGATATTCGTATTCTGCAATCAAATTATCCTACCAAGTTACTTGCGCCAGATTCGCTTCTGCCGCAAACGTCTGACTATCCGTTAAAAGATATACAACAGCTTTACAGCTTAGCGAATACTTGTCGTGGTAAATTGCCATTAAGTCCTTTAATTACTGAGCCGTTAGTATTTACAAGAGCTATCTGTAAAGGGACGCAACTGACACCACGTTGGTTTTCGCGTAGTGGGCTCATTCACCCTGGTGGTGGGACTTATGCTGCACGCTATGTGGATAAGTATCCAGAACTCAAACCCAAGCTTGCTCAATACATGCATATTAAAGAGCGTGACAATGAGGAAGGGGATGAGTTGTTAGAAAGCTTGAAAAACATGGACGACGACGCCATTAATGCTTTGATTGCAGGCGCGAGCATGTTTATCGAAGGTAACGAACTTTGGTTACGACGTGGTGACCGTTACTTTGTTTTCGAGAAAGATATCTGGGAAGAAAACGTCGCTAATGCGGGTCTGTCGTACGCTCTAGCGTCTCAAAGTAAAAGTTGTTTTGTTAAACGAGGCAATATTTGTTGGGATGTAGAAGATCACTCACAAGTTTTGCGGATCAGTATGATCATACTGGTAATCGCAAATATTCTTCTAGTGATTGGTTGGGCTGTATACCGCTGGAATAGTAAGCGAGAAGAGCTCCGTAGTAGAATGCTTGTATTGCAAATTTTAACGCATGAGCTCAGAACACCGATTGCATCTCTATCACTGACGGTTGAGGGCTTTCGCCGAGAATTCGAGCATCTACCTGAAAGCGTATATGACGAGTTTCGCAGATTGTGTGAAGATACACGTCGTTTGCGTCAATTGGCAGAAGCGAGTAAAGATTATTTGCAATCTGATAACCAAATGCTTGCAACAGACTGGGTTCCGTCTGTCGCAGACTGGTTAGAATTTAAGATCGAAGAAGAATTTGATAGTGCCGTGCTTTTCAACATCAATGAAGATGTGGCTGCTAAAGTTAATGTGTACTGGTTAGGAACTTGTATCGATAACTTGCTTCGTAATGCGCTTAAGTACGGTATTGCACCAGTTGAATTGGATGTTTCAACTAGTGAAGAAAAAATAGTATTCCAAGTCCGAGATGCTGGTGGCCTAACGGCTAAAGATTGGGCAAATTTGAAGAAACCGTTCGTCAGTAAGAGCGGGTTAGGACTTGGGTTAACAATCGTTGAATCTATGGTAGGCCGCATGGGCGGAAAAATGTCCCTGATGGGACCACCTACAACCTTTATATTGGAGATACCTTGTGAAACAGACACTGCTTCTCGTTGAGGACGATAAAAACTTGGCTGATGGCCTGTTAGTAAGCCTGGAACAAGCAGGATATGAGTGTTTACATGTGGAACGTATTGCAGACGTAGAACCACAATGGAAAAAAGCTGACTTGGTTATTCTCGATCGCCAACTCCCAGATGGTGACTCTGTACAATGTCTCCCAGAATGGAAACAGATTAAAGACGTACCAGTTATCTTGCTAACGGCACTTGTTACCGTAAAAGATAAAGTTGCAGGCCTTGATTCCGGCGCGAACGACTACTTAACGAAGCCTTTTGCTGAAGCGGAACTCTTTGCGAGAATCCGTGCACAGCTACGAGCACCGGATTCAGCAGAGCAAAGCAGCGCTGATAAAGTGATCACAAAAGACTTAGAAATTGATCGTTCAACTCGTGAAGTTACCTATAAAGATGAGCTAATTACGTTAACTCGTACAGAGTTTGATCTACTGTTATTTTTAGCGTCGAACTTAGGTCGCGTGTTTACTCGTGATGAGCTACTTGACCACGTTTGGGGTTATAATCACTTCCCAACAACACGTACTGTGGATACGCACGTATTGCAGCTTCGTCAAAAACTGCCAGGACTGGAAATTGAAACACTTCGCGGTGTTGGCTACAAGATGAAAGCATAAGTCATAATGAAAACACTACTCCCCGTAGTTCTCTCATTAGCGTTAGTGAAACCAGTCCATGCAATGGACTGGTTTCAAACCAACACGCCTTTAACGCAGGCACATCAACACTTACTTGAAGATGATCTTGCCGGTATGTTCAACTCTCTTGTTGAACTGTGGCAAACGGAACCAAGTAAAGATTTGACTCCTCATCTCAATGACCTTCTTGGTCAGTCACTATCTAAAAACTGTGGCAAGTCTCTCACTGGTGTAACGCTGCCTGAATGGATAAGTGGCGTGAACGTTATTCGTCAGACTATCCAAAGCCCTGGGCGAGATACATTTAGGTTAGTGATCAAGCTAAGAGCTACAACTGACATCGAAAATATTTCATTTAATCGATGGGTGGATGATTCTATATCCGCAGACAGTTCATTCAGTTATGAAGAACAGCCGAGCGGTACGGAATTAGCCAATGAGCGTAGTTATTCGAAACGCTATAACCTCACGGGTAAGCTTGAAGCAGGCTTGTATCACTTAACTATTGTTTCTAAAGATAAACAAGAGTATCGAACTTGGGTAATATTAGGAGATTCCAATTCTTCGCAATATGTTCGTTGGACATCTAAAGAGAATTGGAAAGTAGAAAAGAGCGCACTTCGTAATCCCCATTGTCCATTACCGCAACTTGAAGTTGGTTTATATGACTACATTGATGGTCAATACGAGCAAATGTGGAAAAAGACGTACGAGTCTAACTATCCCAATTCACTAGAGCTTGCGGGTGTCCCAAATGATAGATACGTGCTAGCAGTGAGTATCAACAGTCGTCGTTGGCAGGGCGATATAATTGTTGAGCAAGCTCAAACTATTAGCCGAACCTATGATCTTTCCCAAGAAGAATAGTTAAAGAAATACCATTTGTGCCGATAAAGGTTCAGGAAGAACCAAAATCACAAGTGTAGTATGAAAACCAAATATAAAATTCTAGCCACCTCAGTTGCCACCACACTTTTCGCAAACGTTGCTTCGGCTGCCACTTATGCGATAGAAGCTCGTAGCGATGCGATGGGTGGCGTTGGTACGGTATCAGCAACTTATCTGACTGCTCCTTTTTTCAACCCCGCACTTACTGCAATTTATCGCCGAAACGACGATGCAGGAATGATCGTGCCAAGTTTTGGTGGTAACTACGATGATCAATATGATCTTGTCGATGAAATCGAACGCATCAGCAAATTGACCGATGTCGATGAAATCAAAAAATCGATGAATGCCATAGATGGAAAAAAAACTGACTTTGATCTTGGTGGCGTTGTCGCTATAGGTATTCCTAATAAATTTTTATCTGCAACTGCTTACGGTAAGTTATACACTGAATCATTCGTACAACCAAAAGTAGATACGTCAGGTACTAATCCGTTAGACGATAGCTACGTACAAGGTGTTTCTATTGGTGTTGCTGAAGCAGGTGTATCACTTGCTAAATACACCAACTTTATGAATCAACACCTTTCATTTGGTGTTACGCCTAAACTTCAGCGTATTTATACGTACTCTTACGCCACGAGTTTTCAGAATTTCGATACCAAAGACTTACGTGAACATGAGACAGCGGAAACGATGTTTAACTTGGATGCGGGCGCGCTTTGGTTCTTTGGCCCATATCGTGTCGGTATTTCAGCAAAAAACTTGATCGGAAGAGACGTTAAAACAAAATCGTTCATGTATGGCAGTGATACGATAAAATCATACGAATACAGCATGCGTCCCGTATATACGGTCGGGGCAGGGGTTGTTGCCGATTACTTTACTATGAGTGTCGACTACGATCTTAATGAAGAAAAACGTTTTTCATCCTTTGATGATAATACACAAATGATTCGAGCTGGTATTGAATTTGATATCTTGCGTCAAATGGCATTGCGAGCGGGTTATATGAAAAACTTAGCTCGAAGTAGCGACGAAGGTACCATTACTGCAGGTATTGGACTGTCTCCACTTAAGTTGATCGAATTAGATATTGCTGCTCAGTACACGAACGAGAACGCAATGGGGGCATCCATTAATTTCCTTGCGACCTATTAATTGAATCGTTATAGTCTGCTCCTCAAAATGAGGAGCTTTTTTATGTTTGACGATTTACCCCCTCTATCTCACCAAGAGCAACAACAAGCTGTAGAGAAAATTCAAGAATTGATGGCGAAGGGCACAAGTACAGCAGAAGCCATCAAAATTGTTGCCGAACAAATTCGATCTGAGTACGCAGAAAAACAACAGCAACAAAACTAATTAATTCATATCAGGGCTTTGGCCCTGTTTTTTTTTGGTCTCATATTATCCTCAAATATTTTCACACCTTAACGTAGTTACGTCGTAACGTTATTTCTATACCATTCAATTTATTCAACTCCCTCTATTCTGTACTAAGCAGTTAGTAAAATTTTACTTGTTTAAGTTAACCTTGATGCGTTCTGGCTTGAACGGATATGGGGTAAAATGCTATTTTTAAATTAAAATAAATAAATTCAGCAACTTACGTTGGTTTTTTGTCTTGTGTTTCTATTTTGGTCATGTTTTTTGTGTAATTAAATTACAAGGCGGTTATTGGGCCTGTTTTCAAGTAGAGGATTATGCTGAAAAGACAAAAAAGACACGTTGTAACAGAAAAATAAAATCTGAATATAGTTATATAATTGACCTTATAGAGACAGTAAGTGCTCGCAGACGTATGTCGGTTTTAGGTTGAACATAGGAGTGTTGGACTCTGTTTTAACTCTAAATCTTGTCTTTAATTCAGTGTTGTCTATGAAAATAGCTCTTAATCTTGATCGATGGATTACACGAAGAAATTACTTATTGCCAAGTGGTTTTACTAAACTAGGCGACGTTGTAATTAGGAATATAAAACAAGCTGCAATAGAAATTGACAGGATTTAGAAGCGTAGTGACAGTGTAGCGTGGGTTTGTTTGCGTTAGTTACATAGTTATGTACATCCTAAGGAGGGAGAACAAAATGGGCCACATATCAATAACCGGTTCCTAAGTCACTAGTTGACTTCACGAGCCTTCAATGGCTATTAGATAGCTGATCGCTCGGCTGTTTCCACATTCTTATATCAAACTCCCATATTTTCATGAAATATGAGTTTAGACATTGCATTCGCTCTTAGTGAACTAGACTTACTATAAGCACATGAAAACTAACTAGGAGAGAAAGAATGAGTTACAAGCACGTTTTAGTCGCTGTTGATTTATCTCAATCTAGCCAAGTCGTTATCGAAAAAGCAATAACTCAAGCAAAGAACTCGAACGCCAAACTTTCATTCGTTTATGTGGATGTTGATCGTGTGATCATGGAGCCGAAAGAAGAACAAAAGTTGCAAAAGGAGCTACAAGAACTCGCTGATAAATGCCTATATCCAGTACACGAGACGATGGCAGTTATCGGTGACCTTCATATCAAATTGTCGGGAATCGTAAAAAAAGAGGGAATAGACCTAGTTGTCTGCGGTCATCATCATAATTTATTGAGCCGTTTCTTTTCATCGGTACCAAAGGTAGCGAATGAGGTTGAAGCGGATTTATTGATTGTTTACTTGGATGAGTGACAGTAACGCAGGTTTGTGCCACATCTTTTGTAATCCCGTTTTTCGCATATTAAAAAGCCGAACGTTTGTGTTCGGCTTTACGTATGATTGACGACAAAATAATTAACCAGGAATGGCAGAAGCCTCTTGGGATAAAATAGATGCAGACTCTGCGTTTGACTGCAAATCAAAATGCACGTTAACTTGCACACCTTCTCGCTCAAAAGTGACATCATCAAAATCGGTCATAGCGATTTTGAATCCATTTCTAGCAAAAAAGCCAGTCACCATAGTTCGCTGCTTAATTTCTAGTGCAGACGCGAGTAGCTTATCCATGGCATTCTCCTTGGTTATTGTGGGGATATGGGTAGAAGATACACGCAGAACGGTATGAAATCAATTTAATATAAAGCTGCTTTCGATTAAATTTTTAATGTAAGTCAATCTATCGTTTAACCCACGTGATTTATTCCACGCAAAGCCTTGATAATGAAACGGTATAGCATCTCATGTTGTGATAACAAGCATAAAGTTGGGGATTTTCATAAATGCCTAACGAGGCTCTTTGAAACAATACGTTACAAAGCTTCTCGCTAGATCTCATGAGTTATCAAAGGAAAATTATAAACCTGAAAAGCCATCCTAAAGTGATTCATTTTTCAATATTTTTGATAACTCAGACCTAATAAAAGTAGATATTTCAGCTAGCTTTCTTGGTAAAGGGTTTTGATAAGGGTAGGCGATATACATGGAGCGTTCTATATCAAAATTTTGTGAAATTTGGATATTGTTATCTATATGGTTACTTTTTACAAGGTAATTTGGAATGACGCCAACCCCAACCCCCTCAGAGACAAAGTTTATTAAAATAGAGGTGTTATCAACTTCGATAACGTCAGTGTACTGCTTTTTAATTGATTCCTTATTCGAGTGATTCTTGTAGATTAATAGCGTGTTGTTATTGGCATTGTTAACTGTAGATATTAAAACATCGTTATAATCACCGATTTTATGTGCAATCAGAGTGTCATCAATAATATTATTAAGCCTAATCGCTAAATCTACATTGCTTTCTAATAAATTCTCAACATTGTTACTTGATGATATTTCAAAGTTCACTGCTGGATATCGTTCTTGTAAGCCTTTAAGAACAGAACCAAAAATAGAAGAGGCTATAGAGTTGGGCATTGTAATTTTAAACTTTCCATTAATGCACTCACTCAACGAGCTAGCTCTGTAATTCAACTCCTGCAAGCTCTCTAACGTTTTGATGGCAAGCTCTCTAATGCTTTCACCATGATCAGTTAAAACGAGTTTTCTTGTTGTCCTGTGGACGAGTGTTACACCAAGTTGTTTTTCTAATGCCGCTAACTGCCTGCTGACTTGAGCTTTCGACTTTCCAAGTTCTTTTGATGCCTCTGTAAGAGAGAGGTGTTTACAAATGGCTGCAAAGCAGACCAGCTCATTGTTCATCAATTCCATGATTGTTACCTTTTTGCAACTCTGAGTCACGTTGTCTTTTAACGGGAGGGAAAGTATAACTTGCATCAACGGAGGGGGACAATGATATTTAAAAGCCGTCATGAAATAATGGCAGACTACTATCTTAATAAAACCATATTGGATATTAAGTTAAACAAATATCCTGAAGAAATTAACTCAATCGACTTAAATAACGAAACGGAAAATTTAAAAATAAAAATTCTCTCTCGTGAAATTACTAAGTTAGATTCAGGTGATTTAATTGTCGATTGCGCATCATTGATAATGACTCATTCAAAATCGACAAAAGCAATAATAAAGATCGAACTTGAAAATAATTCTTTAAATTATAAAGTTAAAAATGTGAGAATATTTAAATATGAAGACTGCAATACAAAATTCGAAAAGATCTGTTTATCAGAAAGGTACATTGTATAGAATAATAAATAATATTAGTGCTTTGTATACAAAATCGTTAGTAAAATTATTTGGTGAAGAGTTGAGAATCCATCATTGCAAACATAAAATTAATGTAAGAACCACTAGCGAGTTGAGTGAACATATGAAGAAAGATCTAGGTATAGATTGAACAGTAGAGAGTTTACATCTAATGGATGCCTTGTTCCTATAAAGCTAATGTAATAATTACACTTTTGGGGATGAAAAATACGTGCCCATAAGTGAGAACATTGAATTTTCTCATCCTTTCGATAACTTAAAACATAAGTTATCGAAAGGATATAATGAGCAGTAAATTTGCAGACAAAGGCTTTAAGCAATCGTTAGGTTGCTTATCTGATATAACTTAAACACTAGCTCATGCCCAGCTGAGTTAGTATCAGAACTTCAAGAACGCCAGCAAAAGATCTTGTTAACTCAGAAAATTGCAGAGAAATAATGGAATATCCAATCCAACTGTTCGTCTACTTGAATGAGCAAGATGCAGAACAAACGCGTATAGTGTCGAACGTAATCAAAGATACAAAGATACAGTGCAGGAACTTAATCAGCTACACGGTTTTAAAGTTGATGACTGGTTCTTATCAAGTGGTCGCTGCGGTGAAATAAAAGTTCACGGCCCATACAAGACAGCTGATGAAGCTTGCAAGGCCGCAACAGCCAAATACGGTGTCACTAAGCTATTATCGCCACTGCTAACCTTCTAACTCCAAAGTGCGTATTATGTATATTATGTTAAATTGAATGTGCTCGTACGCCAAATGTTGCCAATGAGCGCTCCTATTCCCCTGTGAATTTGAAAGTTAAAGACTTTAATGTGAGTATTAAACACAATGGCTATTTACCATAAAATAGCTAATATCGATCTATCAATCTGCGATTGCTTGTTCTTCAATTAGCGTATTACTTACTAAAATAAAAAATGGCGTCTATTTTTAGACGCCATTCTGAGTTTTCGTGAATGTAAATTAACCACCGGCTAATTTGACTGTCATGCCTTTCTTTTCAAGATGCGCTTTGATCTTGTCTCTAGCATCACCTTGAATTTCGATATTGCCATCTTTTACCGAGCCACCACAGCCGCAGACTTTTTTGAGTTCTGCAGCCAATAATTTTAAAGGTGCATCATCCAAGTCTAAACCTGTAACGATGCATACACCTTTACCTTTACGTCCTTTCGTTTGTCGCTGAATTCGTACAATACCGTCGCCTTTGGGGCGAGATGTTTTCTCTTCTTCCGGCTTAATTCGACCGGTTTCTGTTGAATATACCAGAGTCATTCTATTGTTTCTTTTGTTGTTGAGCTTGCATCGCTTTTTGCTTTGCAACTAAATAAGCTTCGATATGACGTTGAATAGCAGTTTTACTACCCTTAATCAGTTTACCATTAAACATACAGTACCAAGAGTTGGGCTGACCTGTATCATTTTGAATCGTATAACCGTTAAAGACTTCTGATTTTGCACCACCAACTTGCTGCGCTCTTTGTCCAAGGGCGGCAAACTCTTTGGGATCAATAATTGATGCGGTGTCGCACCACCAATCAATGCTTTTCTTTACCGCCGTCAAACTACCTTGTAAGACGTGGTTCTTGATTTTAACCTTCCAAATACTGCCATTTGGTCCGCCTGACTGCAGGTTAAAACCTCTATAGTTTGAAATCGCCATACCACTGAGTCATCTGTTTAATGCGTTGATATAATCATAATTGCTACTGAGCAATATTCAAATACGGCTTGAATAAACCTTGCTCTAGAAAACAATTTCTATCATAAAACGCGCCTCGATAACGTTAATCACTTTGCACTGTTTATACAATCTTCCAAGAACTCATGGAATTTGTGCCCGTTATTTTGAAGCATTTTAGGGAACATCGAGATCGGAGTCATACCTGGGAAGGTGTTTACTTCGTTTAAGTAAATCTCATCATCTTCCGTTAAGAAAAAGTCGATACGAGACAAATGGCGAAGATTCATTTGCTTAAATACCCTTTCAGATGCGTGCTGAATTGCATCTAATTGTGCTTGGGTTAGATTCTTCGCTTCAACTTCGGTGAGCGAGTGACTTGAACTGCTGTACTTTTCATCGTACGAGTAAAAAGCACCGTCAGGTGCAATAACCTCGCCTGGCTTCGTTATGTGCAGCTGGCCATTCATCTCATATGCAGCAACTTCAAGCTCTCGTGGTTTTACTGATTTTTCAACCAACACTTGGTCAGAAAACCCAAACGCATCATTTACTGCATTGGAAAGTTTATCTTTTTCTGTGACGCTGTAACATCCAACAGATGACCCTTGACGAGCGGCTTTGACAAAGACTTTTCCCCATTTTTCAAACGCTTTATGAGCTTGAGCATGAGCTTCTTCATCGTTGCGCGTTAAGAATAAGTATGGCGTATTGGGAATGCCGATAGCGTCGTACCAAAGCTTAGATGTGATTTTATTGAAGCTATTGCTACTTGCTTCTGGCCCGCAACCCAGGTAAGGAATGCCTGCGATTTCAAACAGAGATTGAATATCACCTGTCTCGCCTGGAAAACCATGTATACAAGGCACAATGAAATCGATGGTTTGATTAGATTCACTTGAGCACAACTGCTTGGTATTGAGATCTAAGTAAACCAACTCACCTTGGTTGGTCATCCAACCTTCGTTTTTTATTTCTACGCGTGTAACGTGAACGTCTTCAATAAGATTTAATTGTTGTTCGACAAAGTTTGCAGACAATAATGAAATCTCGTGCTCAGAAGAGCCGCCGCCGCATAGTAGAAGAATATTTTTAATCATGAATCAATCTTTCCGTGACCTACAAAAGATACTATTTATTATGATAAACCTTTGAAGTGTGACGTACAGTAATTTTAGTGTGAGGAATTTTGTTCGAGTAGGATTTGAACAAATAAATAAGGGAGCTATTCGCTCCCTTATTTGATGTGTTAGTTTAATTTGTTAAGCGTTGGGTAAGCTGAGTTTTTAATGGCGTCAATGCTTTTAACAAATGGTCTTAACTGCTGAAATTGAGCAGGCAAAGTCGAAATCGCTTGCTTGGCTTCCGCGCTTGTTGCGTAGTCTCCGTATAAAACTGAGAACCACTTAGTACCGTTGACGACTTTGTAGTTTTCCCAAATTGGCTGTCCGTTCTGTGGCAGCTTATTTGCAAACTGATCGACTTTCGCTTGGCTACCCACAGCCGCGACTTGAATGGTATAGCCGAATCGTTGAATGCCAGCTTGCTTTTTACTCGGTGGTACGATCTTAACTGGCTTCGCCTGCTCTTTTGGCGTTAGCTTGACTACTTTCTTCTCTTCAGGCTTTGCCGTCATTTTCACAACAGTTGGTTGTACGTCTTTTTCTACTACAGCGTTTTCAGACGCCATAATTGGCTTAGAGATACGATCTGATTTGTAGTCCTCTCGATAACTTTCAGAAGTTACGTCTGTGATGTAAGTTTCAGATGCACAAGCAGAAAGCAGGACTGACAAGCCGATGATTGCGATTTTTTTCATGAAGTAACAAATGCTCTGGATAAATATTACGATAAATCATGCCGATAGCAGGGCCGTTTATCAAGCATCAAATACAATAATCTGTGATTTTGATGTGATGAATAACACAAACTCCATAAGCATCGCCCACATTTTATGCAATGTCTGGTCTGAAGGCGTTTTATCAATAAATTATTCGTTTATGATTGATATGAAACCGATAGGCAAACGTTACTTGCAAACGGCTAGGAGTCAGCATGAATAAACTACATAAACTCTTTAAACCCAACTCTGTGGCCGTTATTGGTGCATCTCAAAAAGCATTGCGAGCAGGGCATGTCGTTATGCGTAACCTTCTACAAAGTGGATTTGGTGGCGCGATTATGCCAGTAACGCCGCGATACAAAGCGGTATCCGGAGTTATAGCCTACCCGGATGTGGCTTCCCTACCCTATACGCCAGATATTGCGATTTTATGTACGAACGTTTCACGTAATGAGCAACTGCTTAAAGAGTTAGATGAGAGAGGCACGCCGTTTGCGATTGTTATCTCTGATGACGCTCAGCCTTTAAATATTTCATCATTGAATATTCGAGTTTTAGGAGCGAACAGCTTAGGTATTATCTTGCCTTGGCACAAATTTAACTGCACGTTTTCTCCTGTTGCGGCTAAGCCCGGAAAAATTGCGTTCATCTCACAATCTGCGGCGGTTTGTACCACAGTGTTAGACTGGGCAAATGATAAGAATATTGGCTTTTCTTCGTTCATTTCGATTGGACGCGGACAGGATATCGATTTTGCAGATTTGCTTGATTACTTAAGTATGGATGGGAATACGGAAGCTATTCTGCTTTATGTGGATAACATCCAGGATGCTCGACGATTTATGTCTGCTGCGCGAGCTGCTTCACGTAACCGCCGTATATTGGTATTAAAAGCGGGCCGCTCTAAAGAGATGAATACTTTCGAACAGCAAGATGGTGATACGCTTGATGTAATTTACGATTCTGCCATCCGTCGAACTGGTATGTTACGAGTCAGCAATACGCATGAGCTCTTTGCTGCGGTAGAAACACTCACGCATTCTGTGCCACTTCGTGGGGAGCGTTTAGCGATCATCACCAATGGCGGCGGCCCTGCAGTTATGTCCGTTGATACTTTGATTGAACGTGGTGGTCAGCTCGCAACACTTGATGACGCTGCCATTGAGCAATTACAAACAGTACTCCCGTCCAACTGGCGCGCTCGAAATCCGATTGATCTTTCTGGAGACGCAACAAAAAAACGCTACATTGATACCATTAACGCACTGATGAATAACGACTGTGCAGATGCGATCTTGATAATGCATAGTCCTTCTGCGGTTTCCGACCCTCTTGAAACTGCTCAAGCTGTTATTGAGGCGATCAAGGCTCACCCTCGGCATAAGCATTTTAATATCTTGACCAACTGGTCAGGTGAACAAACGTCGAGAGAGGCACGACTGGCATTTACTCAAGCTGGCATTCCAACCTATCGAACGCCGGAAAGTGCGGTCGTTGCATACATGCACTTGGTTGAGTATCGACGAAACCAGAAGCAATTAATGGAAACGCCAACGACGGCTGAACCATTGCACTCTGGAAGTGTGAGTTCTGCAAAAGAATGGGTAAATGAACGACTACTGGATAAAAATACAGTCACCTTGGATACGCATCAAACCAGCCCATTATTTAAGCTGTTCGGGTTTAATGTTCTGCCAACATGGATTGCATCTGACGAAATTGAAGCCGTGCATATGGCAGAAAATATCGGATACCCTGTTGCGGTTAAGTTGCGATCTCCAGACATTCCTCATAAATCGGATGTACACGGTGTCGCCCTGAATTTAAGAAACAGTCGAGAAGTTTCCAACGCAGCGCTATCCATTCTAGATACCGTAAAGCTCAGTTACCCTTCTGCCAATGTACACGGTCTGTTGGTGCAAGGTATGGCAAAGCTCGGCAGCGCTGAAGAGCTACGGATTAGTATTGCAGTAGATAAGGTCTTTGGACCTGTGATCTTGCTTGGTCAAGGCGGCTCGGAGTGGAATATCGCCCAAGATGCCGTCGCTGCACTTCCTCCTTTGAACATGACGCTTGCGCGCTACCTTGTCGTTGTTGCCCTAAAGTCTGGAAAGATTCGCCTGCAGAAACACAAAGATGCGCTCGATATTAGTGAGTTGTCGAAATTCTTAGTTCGTATCTCCCAAATGGCGGTTGAGTTGCCAGAAATACAAAGACTGGATATCCATCCAGTATTAGTGTCGGGAAGCGATTTAACTATCCTCGATGCGGACATCACACTGTGTAAATACGAGGGAGATGCGCAAAAACGTCTGGCGATTCGTCCTTTCCCGGCAGAATTTGTCGAAACAGTGACGCTTCGAGATGGCCAACCTATCCTGCTTCGCCCTATCCTGCCTGAAGATGAGCCACTGCATGCTCAATTCATTAATAGCGTATCGAAAGAAGATCTGTATAAGCGTTTCTTTTCTGAGGTTGGTGAGTTCAACCATGAGGCTTTGGCAAACTTCACTCAAATCGACTACGACCGCGAAATGGCGTTTGTTGCGGTAGCGTTTAATACCGACGGACCGTCTATCATAGGCGTAGCCCGCGCATTGATTACCCCAGATAATAGTGATGCTGAGTTTGCTATTTTGGTTCGTTCAGATTTGAAAGGAAAAGGCTTAGGTAAAGTGCTGATGCAGAAAATTATCAGCTATTGCAAGATTAAAGGCACAAAGCAAATGTCTGGAATGACCATGCCTACAAACAGAGGGATGTTGATGTTAGCTCAAAACCTGGGATTTGAAGTCGATGTTCAGTTTGCCGATGGTACGGCAGATATGGTGCTTCCTTTAAATTGAAAAATAAAGCATTAGCGATAACTTTACTTCTTAGATTCGATAAGCAATGGGAACCTAAGAAGTAAAAGTTACGTTGTTACTTTAGTTTCCAATTCTTTTTCAAGTATTGAATACACCAGGATTTCGCCTCACCCATGGTATTTCGGCGCCATGCTAAGATAATATCCATCGGTTGCTCTTCTGTACCTTCGATTCGCTTCAATACGCCACTATCAATCAAAGGTTGTGCAATTTGGCTTGGTAACGTACCAATGCCTAAACCTGCAGTGAGCGCATCTACTTTTGCCGTAAAGTTGGTGACGGTCAAGCGAGGCTGTTTTTGAATGATATTAATTGAGAGCGCAGGTTGTTCGCGTGCAGTGTCTGCAATGGCAATAATTCGGTACTTTTCTCGCGCCGCCTCATCAAACTTACCACTACGCTTGTGAACATAGTGATCAGCTGCCGCTACCCAAAACATGCTCATTTTACCAATTTTTTCTGATTTGACTTCTTGAGGAAGTGTATCAAGTGATGGGCAAATCAGTAAATCCGCTCTACCTGTATTCAGCGATTCCCAGCTACCAGCCAAGATCTCTTCTTGCAGTCTGACTCGTGTTGAGCTGACTTCAGCCAATGCATCAACCATAGGGAAGAAATTGGATATAGGAATAATGCCATCAAAGGCAATGGTAATATCCAGTTCCCAGCCATTCGCCAATAACGTTGCATCATTCACTAACTTTTCACTGGCTTGTAAAATGGCTCGTCCTCTTTCAAGGATGAGCTTTCCTGCTTCAGTAAAATGGGCTTTGTGGCCAGAGCGATCGAAGATAATGATGTCTAAGTCTTGCTCGAGTTTCTGGATCTGATAGCTCAGTGATGACGGGGCTCTATCTAACTCATTCGCAGCAGCTGCAAAACTCCCTCTTCGGTCAATGGCATCCAGAATATGGAGCGCTTCTAACGTAATTGGACTCTGCACATGGCCTCTCTTAATGTGATTTTTGTCACATTGATTGTATTTGGATGATCTTATCAAGAACTAACGTTAAACAATATAACACACTGATAACTAAAGACTAGAAATGCTCATAACCTAAGAGTTCTACTCAAGATAAAACCACAAATGACAATGGTAATGATAGTAATTATTATTTAGATCCATTAATATCCCGTTTGTTGTTACCTATTATGGATCTAAGGTATTGAAGCCAATGTATAAAAAAACAATTTTGTCAGCCTCTATTCTGATTGCCCTTTCCCATACTGCTTATGCGGAAGAAGCTTCTCAGTTTGAAGAAGTCGTTGTGTCGGCCACCCGTACCAACCAAACCATAAACACTGTTGCGGCTTCTGTTGCTGTTGTATCAGAGAAAGAAATCGAAGAAAACATGGTAAAGGACTTGAATGATCTATTCGAGTATACGCCAGGAGTTACTGTTAATGGCACTCAACGCCAAGGCGTTCAAAGTATTAACATTCGCGGGACGGAAGGTAAACGAGTTAAAATATTAGTAGACGGTGCATCTCAACCAGGTGTATTCAGCGGTGGACCATATTCGTTTATCAATTCTAGTGCCGTTACCGTTGACCCTGATATGCTAAAGAGTGTCGAAATTGTTAAAGGTGCAGCTTCTAGCCTACATGGTAGTGATGCAATTGGCGGTGTTGTCGCATTCGAAACAAAAGATCCGAAGGATTTCCTCAAAGATGGTAAAGACTTTGGCGGTCAAGCAAAACTTTCTTATTCATCGGAAGATAACTCTTTTAGTGAGCACGTAGCTTTAGCAAAGCGTTTCGGTAATACAGAAGCACTTGTTGCCTTTACACGACGTGATGGTGCAGAGCTACAAAATTTCTCTAAGGCGCCTTACGATAACTATTCTGTGGACAACCAAGATTATTACAAAAACGATCTATTGGTAAAACTTCAATCTCAATTGAATGACGCTCATCGCTTGGAGTTCTTGGGAGAAGTTATTTACAATGAGACTGACTCAGAGATCGCACATAAAAGTTACAAAAACTTCAACGCTGAAGACACAACCAAGCAAAATCGCATTGGGCTCAAGCACATTTGGTTTGCAGATGCAGCTATCTCGGATACGATCACGTCCAAGCTTACATGGATTGGTAAAGAAGAAAACGGCGTGTCTAATCGCTTTATCGAAGCCAGCCCAGGTTATCCACCTTACGTACCGCCTAGTGGTGACAACCAACAGAAAAAAGATTACGAATATACTGAAGACAAATTTGAATTCGAAACTCAGTTAGATAAAGAGATTCAAAATCACTATATTGTTTACGGAATATCGTATAAACATAGTGACATCAGTAATACCAATCGCGAGTTGAATTCCGATCCCGGCACGCCAGATACCGTTTACGTTTACACGCCGGATGCAAAAGAAGAAAGCTTTGGTTTATTCTTGCAAGATGAAATTTCACTTCTTAATGACAAGCTAATTCTGACTCCAGGTGTGCGTTACGATTACTTCTCTACTAATCCTTCCAACACCTCTGAAGAGTCATTCGAGAAGTTTAGCGACTCTGCATTAACTGGTCGTTTAGGAGCAACTTACTCTATATCGCAACCTGGCACGATCTTCGCGCAAGTGAGCCAAGGGTTTCGAGCGCCATCGTTCGACGAGCTTTATTACACCTACGATAATCCGTCTCATGGCTATATTAACCGCCCTAACCCAAATTTAGGCTCTGAAAAGAGTGTATCTTATGAGCTTGGTTACCGTCATAACACTGTAGCGTCGGTAACTGAAGTGGCGTTCTACTACAGCGATTACAGTGACTTTATTGAGCAAACTTCATCAAATAATGGTGGTTTAACTGAATTCACAAATATCAATATTAATGAAGCAAATATTAAAGGGGTTGAGCTCTCTAACCGTCTTGATTGGCATGCTATTACCGGTCTTCCATCAGGCGTGACAACTCGTTTTGTTGCAGCATACACAGAAGGTGAAGATGGTGATGGTAACCCATTGAACAGCGTCAACCCATGGAATGCAGTGGCAGCGGTAAATTACGATTCACCAAATGCACTTTGGGGGACAAGCCTAAAAGTAAACTACACGGCTAAGAAATCGAACAGTGATATCAACTCTGATGGTGATAAAGGCGGAATCAAAGACCAAGTTGCTTTGCCGTCTGCGACAGTCGTTGACTTAACGGCGTACTACAAACCAATGAAAGATATAACCATTCATGCTGGTGTTATGAATCTGACGAATGAAGAATACCATCTTTGGAACGATGTTCGCGGTAAGACTGAGTTAAGTCGAGATAAAACGCAAGCTGAGCGTAATTACAACATTAGTGTTAAATACGAGTTCTAAAGCCTCCGAAAACACAAAAGCCAGCTTAATGCTGGCTTTTTTTATGGCTTTCATTTCAAAAATGTAAAGAAAAGTATGAAAAATGAAAGTTTACTGTTTTGCCATCTCTTTTTTCACCATTACTGCTGCTGCAATGATAAAAGTGATGATCAGACCGAGTTCCATGAACTACCCCAATAGCTATGAGAAAATTTATAACCCAAATTAAGAGTCGGACATAGTTTAACAGCTCTATATAGACTTGCTACCTTTTAACCAGTAATTTACGATTTTTTCCGATTTGGATCAAAAAAGACGCAATTATACGTCTTTTTGTTATTATTGTGTAAATCAAAATTAGGCGTCTGGATAACCTTGAGGGTTGTTAGATTGCCAACGCCATGTATCACCCGTCATTTCTTCTAGAGTGCGAGACGCTTTCCAACCTAACTCATTCATTGCTTTTGATGGATCAGCCCAGCACTCCGCAATATCGCCTGGACGACGTTCAACAAGTTGGTATGGAACATCTTTACCACTTGCGGTTTCAAACGCTTTCACCATTTCAAGCACACTGTAGCCATTGCCAGTGCCAAGGTTGTAGACATGAAGCCCAGCTTTGTTACCTACTTTTTCCAAAGCAGCGACGTGACCATCGGATAAGTCCATCACATGAATGTAGTCACGCACGCCGGTGCCATCTTTCGTTGGGTAGTCGCTACCGAATACAGAGAGGAACTCTCGGCGGCCCACCGCAACTTGAGAAACAAACGGCATTAGGTTATTTGGAATACCTTGAGGATCTTCACCTAACTCACCTGTTGGATGTGAACCTACAGGGTTAAAGTAACGAAGAAGTGTGATGCTCCAATCTGGATTCGCCTTTTGGAAGTCTGTTAAACACTCTTCCACCATTAATTTACTGCGTCCGTAAGGGTTAGTTGCGCTAGTTGGAAAGTCTTCTGTGATTGGAACAGATGCAGGATCGCCATAGACAGTTGCTGAGGAGCTAAATACCAACGATTTAACTCCAGCTTCGCGCATTGCATCAACCAATACCAAAGTGCCATTCACATTGTTGTCATAATACTCTAGGGGTTTTGCTACGGACTCACCGACGGCCTTTAAACCTGCAAAATGGATAACCGCTTCGATATCGTGCGATTTTAGAACCTCTACCATTGTCGATTTATCTCTGATATCGGCTTGAATGAAGGTTGGCTTTACGCCACATACCTTTTCAATGCGATCTAAGACCGTAGACTTACTGTTGTACAGGTTATCTAGAATCACTGGCGTCATACCAGCTTCGATCATTTGAATACATGTATGGCTACCAATATAGCCCATACCACCCGTAACAAGTACTTTCATTTTATCATTCCTTCTGACGCGAATGGGTTTAGTTTAAAGCTTTGACGTTACGATTTAAACTGTCTCCTGCAATTCGCATCCCATTAATATTGCTTGGCCTTTTCCGGCTTTTTTAGCTTGATACATTGCAGTATCTGCACTTTTTAACACTCGAGTGGCATCTCGCTCATTAACACCGACCAATTTTACGCCGATGCTAACGCCAACCTTGAGCGAGTTACCTTTGTACTCGATTGGTGTGCATACGCTTTCGAGCAGTTGTTCTGCAATTCGGGTGACGACTTTTTGGTTGGCAGGATTAACCAACATGACAAATTCATCACCCGAAAGTCTTGCGATTAAATCACTATGTCGAGTCGCAGATGTTAGACGCTCGGCTACTTTTTTCAGAACTTCATCACCTGCGTCATGGCCATAAGTATCATTAACCTCTTTAAAACCATCGAGATCGAGGTAAAGCACCGCAAATTCGTCACGTAAGTATCCCGACCGTTGTACTAATTCTTCCAACTCTAAATGGAACTTAGAGCGATTCGCTAACCCCGTTAGTGCATCGTGATGAGCTAAGTACTCAAGTCGTTCCATCTCTTTTGCACCAGAAAGATCGGTAAGAACAATGACTAGGTCGTAGAACCCATTGTCTTCACACTTAACGATACGATTAACCCTTGCAAACATCGGCACAAACTGGCCAAGATGGTTCTGTTCAATAACTTCCCCTTGCCATACCCCGTAGTTTTCTATCGATTCAATGATGCTAGGCATCATTTCCTGCAACTTGCGCCACTTAAGTGTTTGGATAAATGACTTCCCAATAAGCTGATCCATCTCTAGTCCAACTAACTTAGTGACCGCAGGGTTAGCCATTGTGATAACACCTCGATGATTAAGAACGATGAGGCCATCTTGGCTGCTCTCAAAAACACGCCCCGCAACACGCTGCCTGCTCATGGCCTCTTCAATTTCGGTGATATCTTGAATTGAAAACAATAAGTGTCCATGTGTGGACAAACGACGACTGGTTAAACTCAACTGCTGTTCGTTGTCTGCATTTTTGAGGTGAATGTCATCGCATTCTAACCCCCTACTTAGGATTTGGCTCAGCTCATTCGGTGTTTTCGTTTTAATTAGATCACGGATATTGGCATGCTCAAGTTCCTCTGACTTTTTTTGAAATATCTGCCGAGTCGCAGTATTACAGTAAATAACACGCCCGAAGTTGTCGGTAATAACTAATGCATGTTGAATAGATTCAATGACTTCTTCTGAAAACGCCCGCTTTTGTTCTAACATTTCTAATGAATGTTGCCGCTGTTTCTCGCGTGTTGTTAACTTGTTCATCATTTGATTGAAGGAATGTGCGAGTTCTCCAATTTCATCCTTGGAGTAATAGCGAACTTGAGTATCCGTATTTTGTCCGTGTGTCACACTCTCTATCGTATGACTCAGTTCTATAACAGGTTTGAGAACAAGCCTATCGATACTTATGTAAAAGATAGTGCCACTAGCGAACAGCAACAGAAGAAGTACAGCACCATCTCGAAGTAAAGATTGTTGGGCTTCTATGATTGGACGATGGGAAAGCGTAACCCTCATACTGCCAATGACACGACCATCGTGAATAATTGGCTCTAGAACATAAAGAAATTTGGCTGATAAGGCATAACCTAGCGCGTGTAACTTGCTTCTTTCAGTTTGATTAGGTACGGGAGCTGATACCCCACTTCCTTCAAGAACAACGAAAGGCTGATCATCTTGGTCGTAAAGTTTAACCCGCGTAACATTCGGCTGGTTTAAAAAGTTGATGAGAGTAGTTTGAGCTTTTTGCTTGTTCTTTGTCGTTAGCGCATCTTTAATTGAGAAAGAAACATTGTTAATCAACTTTCTCGTTTGTTCGACCAACTCATGCTTAGACGATTGGTATGCAGTATACGAGGTATAACCTTTTGAGATAACAAAGATAGCCGTTATAAAGACCAAAATTGGCCAAATAAGCTTTGCTCGTAATGACATATGTATTCCTGTCGCAGACAACCACTAAAAATGACAGAAGCGTTGTTATGCAATCTATTACCCATTAAGGGCGACAAGATTAACACGATGCCAATGCAAAATAACCTTAAATTCTCAAAAATTGGATGGAAAAGGAACGAAATACCTTAAAATTCGGATCAACTCAAATAACGGCAACATCTTTATGGACTAAAGTGATCTTTTTCGTCAGCCATCAGATCATAAACCTCGCTTTCATGATAGAAGAATGAAGTGAGTCACTGAACCTAGATGCATTTTCCTGCATCGTGAACCCATTGCTTGTGTAGAAATAAAACGTATGACATTGAATAAACAGCAACTTACATTGAACTGTGACATGGGTGAGAGCTTTGGCTCTTGGATTATGGGGGCAGACGAAGATGTTATGCCTCATGTTGATATGGCAAACATCGCGTGTGGTTTTCATGCTTCCGATCCTAATGTCATGCACGACACTATCACTCTCGCCAACGACAACGATGTTGATATTGGAGCACACCCGGGCTACGCCGACCTCCAAGGCTTTGGCAGGCGCAGTATAAACATGACGGGTGATGAAATTACTAACATGGTTATATACCAAGTAGGCGCGTTACGGGCACTTTGTCAGGCTCAATACACAGATATCAGCTATATAAAGCCTCATGGTGCGTTATACAACGACATGATGAAAAGTGATGCGATATTTAGATCAGTTGTAAAGGCGGCAGCTTTATTCAAAGTGCCGTTAATGATTCTAGCGTCACAGGAAAACGAAAAATACTTAGAAGTCGCAGATGATTATGACGTTCCCTTGCTGTTTGAAGCATTTGCAGACCGTTTGTATCAAGATGACGGATTACTTACACCTAGGACACAGCCTAATGCCGTGTTAAAGAATGAGCATGCGATACTTGAGCAAGTCCGTACGTTAGCAGACTCTGGGCGTGTCAAAACCGCTTCTGGCGGCTACATTTTACTGGAAGCCGATACGATTTGTGTTCATGGTGACAATGAAGAGTCGATCGCTCTGATCCAAAAGATCCGTCAAAGCCTATACGCGGGAGGAAATTAATGCATAAAGAGAAATTTAGTATCTCTTTGATCTCCGAGTGCAGTATTTTCATTAAGTTTGACGAGAGTATCTCTGAAAATGCGGTCGGAGAACTTGCTCGCAACATCAAAGACACTTTAGCGTCAATCATTATGAACGTGGTCCCCTCCTATCAAACCATCCTCATTGATTACTTGCCTTTTCGAATCAATGAAAAAGATTTAGTGCATAAACTGCATCAAATGATCAGTCAGTTTGATACTCAATCGCTCAGTCTTGTTCAACCTAACCACATTACTATTCCCGTATACTACTCCGAAGAAACCGCGCTAGATTTGCCCCGCTTTCAAGATCGTGGACTATCATTAGACGCGCTCATTTCCTTACATACTCAAGCCGAGTATGCGGTTTCAGCGATTGGTTTTGCTCCAGGTTTTGCATTCCTCTCCGATGTCGATACTCAATTACATATGCCAAGGTTAGCTACACCGAGAACGCGAGTACCAGCCGGAAGCGTGGGAATCGCAGACTTTAAAACGGCCGTCTATCCATCAGATAGTCCTGGCGGATGGAACATTATCGGTAGAAGCCCACTTCCGCTTTTCTCTGATACGCCACCTTTTATACCGTTTGAGGTAGGTGACAAGGTCACGTTTAATGCCATTTCCAAACAAAAGTTTATCGAGTTAGGAGGTGTTCTATGAGTTACGCTGGATTGCTGGTGGAAAAGTCAGGGCCACTTTCTTTGATTCAAGACTTTGGTCGTTTTGGCTTAGCGCATATTGGCGTGACTCAAGGTGGCCCCGTAGATGATTACGCCTACAGTTGGGCAAACCATTTACTTGGTAACGTAGTCAATTGTGCAGCGATTGAAATTACTTTGGGTAACGCTTGCTTTGTCGCACTACATAATTGCCATCTTGCAATATGTGGTGGTGATTTGAATGCAAAAGTAGATGGTGAGCCTATCTCAAATTGGTCTGACTTTACTTTGAAGAAGGGGCAGAAGCTGCAGTTCGGAGTCGCAAAAAATGGACTTCGATCCTATCTTGCGGTTAAAGGTGGGTTCGATATTGCTCAGCACTTAGGAAGTGCCTCTACAGTCACGAGAGAATCTCTTGGTGGTTATGACTCAAATGGTGGCGCTTTAAAAGCAGGCGATATTCTTCCCTTTTTTCCTCATAACTTACCGAAACACAAACCAAGGCTGATGACGTTTCGCTTTAAGCCGGATTACAACTTACCTATCAAGCTGAGAGTGATTGAAGGCTATCAAAATGAGGACTTTGATGAAGACGCTCGCCAAGCCTTTTATAGCTACGCATTCACCATATCCCCTGATTCAAATCGTATGGGCTATCGTCTTGAGGGGAACAAAATCAAACCGCCTTACGAAGGCGTACTGTCGGAAGGAATTGCGCTAGGATCGATTCAAGTTCCTAACGATGGTAATCCCATTGTGTTGCTCAACGATCACCAAACCATCGGTGGCTATCCTAAGTTTGGCTGTGTAGCACGTATTGACCTGCCAAGGTTGGCACAGGCGAAACCCGGGCAAAAAGTCAATTTTGTGAAAGGAGATAGACAAGGCTTGCAAGAAGTATGGTGCCAATGGGCTCAGTTTTTTGGATATTAGTACAACCTCTGAGCCCATACGTAACGGTTATGCAGGTATCCCATAACGCTCTGCTAATGCTTGCGGATAGTCTCGCTCTTGAGTGAGTTTAATCGCGTACTGCTCAATTTCTTGCTCAGACCAATGCACAGCGACTGGATGTTGGGATTCCACATTTTGGTTAGGTTCAATATCAAACCAGAACTGAAGCATTTTTTGCGCTGCAAGTAGTGTTGATGACGCTTTTACCACTTCTATCCGCGCGTAATGGTTGTCTTCAAAGGTCACATCGGCTGCCCTGAGTACCGGATCCGTTCCAGGAATTTGCTGGGCACCAAACAGGGCTTTTCCCCCTTTGATAGCAGAATGATAGTCGGGAATGAACTGCGCCATGTGTTTAATAGCATTATTGGTTCGTTCTTCTAAGACTTCTTCTCGCCAACCGTTACGTATCTTTGAAAGTAAAGGTACTGGCAGTTCAGGCTGAGCAGAAGATGGCGTACTCTCAACTAAGCCATCTTCAAATAGCGTAATTCCTTTCGTCATGCCGTGAAGCTGAAAATAACCATTACCATAGGGGGTCAGTTGAGCCATTCCTTTATCAGTTCCACGCGGTCCATGGAAAATAACTTCTGGCCACAGTTGTTGACAGTCTGCCCACTTGGTTACGTAAGCGGCTTTAAACTCAACTAACCTATCACGCTTGGCACCGATGGTATTGTCAATGGATCCTGTTTCAAAACCACATGCATTGACCAAGTAGTCACATGTCATAAGATAATCAATGCCATCTCGTTCGTAACCAAGTTGCCAGTGATTACCCATCCAGTCCGCTTGTTTGAGCGTTGCTTGTGTGCATACTGAGGCGTTTGGCAGAGCGTTCAACGTTAAGTTGGCAATTGCGGCAAGGCGAAAAACACTCCAGCCATATTCCTGAACCGCCACAACTGGGTACTTTAGCGCTTCTAGATCAGCATGTTGAGCAAAAGGAATACACCACTCATCAAAGGTTGCAGGGTGACTTGGTTGAGTACGTTGTGCGAGTGCTTCTAGATCCTCTTTTGAATACAATTTGTAGTATTCGCTTGGCTCACCAAGCACTTTGTTGCTTTGATCTTTATCAACGAGAGTTTGATACGCATTTTTCACCACCTCTAGTCGAGGAATCAGTGCGGATGGATCTCCACCATCAGAATAAGGGACTGCAATGATCGTCGGGCGAATATTCAGTGAAAGCGGATATAGACGAACGGTATCAATGGATTGTGCTAACAAATCTAAACATTGTTGCTCAGAAATCTCTCGATATAAGTTGCCACCTGCATGTAAATGGCAAATGGGCGGACCATTTACCAGTGATACGCCCTTCTCTATTACGGAAACTTTAAAACCCAGCTCCGCAAAATGAATTGCTGCTGTTGCACCTGCGACACCGCCACCAACAACAGCGATGTGCTTATCTTTGTAATTTGGAAACTCAGACTTCATTGCTTCACTAAAAATTTTATAAGGAAAATTCTTTACTAACGGTGGATTCTACTCGTGTTTGGGCTTGATTAAAATCACAAAAAGTTCATGGGTTTGCGAAATATCCAACTGCGCCTTTATGGTGCGTTAAAGTAGAAAAAAATTGCAAAAAAAGTACTTGACGACATGGTTAGAAAGACACTTTTTTATGCCTATGTGAATAACAATTTCACTGTAAGACCCATGGCGCAAAGCCTGCAGAAACACCCCACTTTTTACCCCATTTAGTTATCCCAAAAGTTATCCACTGTTTTTGTGGATAACTAAAATAAAAGTGTCATGGAGTGTTCCACATTTAATAACATTTGCAGTGATTAAGTGTTTACTGGCGTTAACAATCTTTTCAACAAACTCATTACGACAAGTGCCAACGTAACAAATGTTGCTAGTGGTAAAGCTATCCACAATTCGGGGTGAATTTGTGCGTTTAGATCGAAGCCATATGTCATTACCGCGGCAACACAAACTTCCGCAGCGAATACCGCAACACCGCTAGCTATCAACGCCATAATGCCGTATTCGGCCCACAGAGTTGTATTGATCCGTTTTTTACTTGAACCTAATGTGCGATACAAACGGATCTCCTGCTGACGTTGGGATAAGCTTAATCTCAATAGCGTAAAGATAAGTAGCAACCCCGCAACCACGCCTAAAAGAGCAAGAATAGTGATTGCCGATACGATTTGTTGAATCAAATCCTGGATTTTTTCGCCCATGGTACGAATATCTAAAACAGAGACCGTTGGGTGAGCACGTGACATTGACGTCAACAACGCTTCATTTCCTTCATCAATTCTATAACTGATGAGGTAAGAACCTGGTAGATTAGCCATAACGTCGGATGAGAAAATAAAGTAAAAGTTAGGCTTCATATCACGCCATTCAACATAACGAATGGTATCTACTACCGCATCGTAGTTCTGGCTATTAATAACAAAGCGCAGTTTGTCACCAAGTTCGATGCCCAAGTCATTTGCTACATCGGCTTCTACGGAGACACTCCCCTTATTTGTCCATTCACCCGCAAGCACATCATTATACTCTGGCAGGCTGTTTCCCCACGTAAGGTTCAATTCACGACGTATTGCGTCAGAGCCTTCTCCTTCATATTCAATCTCTTTGACGTTTTGACCATTAATCTCTGTCAATCGACCACGAATAATTGGATAAGCTTGTGACCGTGTAACACCATTTTTATCTAAGGTTTCTAGGTAGCTATCGAGTTCGTAATCACCAATATTTAATGCAAAGACATTTGGTGCGTCTGCAGGTAAGGTTCTCTCCCAATCCGCGAGAATATCGCTGCGCACAAGCCAGATAATAGATAGCAGCATCAAAGACAACGCCAAAGCACCAAACTGCAGGCCACTGGTTACTGGCGTGCGGTTGATACGACTCAACGCAAGCTTCATGGCAGGTTGTGTTGAAATACGCGCAAACAATTTTGTGAGTGCGACGCTCACTGCAGCAAGCACTACAAAAAGTACTGCAATACCAATAAGAACAATCCAAACTAAGGTATTATCAGCATAAAGCAAAAGTAATGGGAGGACGGGAACTAGAACAAGCAACATTCGCTTCCAAGAACGTTGAGCTTTGCCCTGCTGTAGCACTTCTAAGGCTGGAGTTTTAATCAAACCTAGCAATGGTATGCCAAGGGCAGGAACGGTGATCAGGACTGCTGAGATAAACGACACTAGATAAGGAGTGACGCCGTAACTAGGTAGTGGCTCTGGTAATAAGTCTTTGAGTGGAATGCGCAATAAGTACTCCAGCCCACTCCCCAACAATAACCCAACGACACTGGCGCTAATGAGCAGGATTGTGACTTGAATAAACAGCCATTTTTCAATCCATCGTCGACTTGCGCCAAGGCTTTTTAGCATCACAATGGTTTGTGTTCGACTATTCACATAGTTTTGGCAAGTAAGAACCAATGTTGTCGCCGCCATAATGATGACAATCGCAACCGTTAGAGACAAATACTGCGTCGTTCGTTCAAAGACCTCATTGCTACGACTGGCAGTATCTTGCGTGCGCCAGCGATCACTAGGAGAAAGAACAGTATCTTCTTGCAGGCCTTTTAGCGTTTTATCATCGGCTTGTAGAAACAGACGGTATTGAACTCGACTCCCGACTTGAATTGCTCCTGTTTTCTCAACGTCTTTTTGATGGATGTATGCAGAAGGCATTTGCTGAAATGGGTTAAAGCTTAACCCAGGTTCCATCAGCACTGCACCTGAAACCGTAAAATCGGCATCGCCTATAGTGACGCTGTCACCCGACTTGACGTCTAGTTGAGCCATAATCCGCTCATCAAGCCAGAGTTGGTTCTCTTTAACGCGACCGGATGGGTTGTTGTTTAGTACCAGTTCTCCTATTAAAGGGTAATTGTCGTCTACTGCCCTTACGGAAATCAACTGCATACCATTGTCGCTAAATGCCATCGTGGCAAATCGTGTCATCGTCGAACGTTCTAGGTTTTCAGTCGAGGATAACAACGTGTCAGGTATAGGATTAGCAGACACAAACACCGCATCCGCTGTCAATGCATCCTTCCCCTGTTTGACGATCACCTGCTCCATTCGCTCCGCTAATGCAGAAAGCGCAAAGATGCTCGCAATCACAAGAATAAGAGCAACGCTAATAGGCCAAAGGTTCCCCTGTCTTATTTCGCCGAAACTCCAACGTATTAGGCTTTTGTTTGACGAGTGTTTTATTGCACTGCTTCTTTCTGTCGATGTTGCTTCGCTTGATGATACTGCAGACATTACACCTCCTCCTTAAGCTCACCCGCCTCCATACGATAAATACGGTCACATCGACTTGCTAGGTGACCATCGTGTGTAACTAATATCAGCGTTGTTCCATGCTGCTCATTAAGATCGAATAGCAGCTCAATCACTTTGTCTGCGGTTTGATGGTCAAGATTGCCGGTAGGCTCGTCGGCGAACAACAGTTCAGGCTTTGTCATAAAGGCACGTGCTAGCGCGACACGTTGTTGTTCACCACCAGATAATTGACTTGGTAGATGATCGACACGTTTTTCCAATCCAACAGCAGCTAATAATTCGGCGGCTCTTGCTTCATCTTCGGCTTCACCACGTAAAAGACAAGGAAGCGTGACATTGCGTAATGCACTCAAGCTCGGGATTAATAAGAAACTTTGGAAAACAAAACCTAGAGAGTCAGCGCGAATTTTTGCGCGAGCTTCATCGTCAAGTTTTGATAACTCATGACCTAACAAGGTAATTTCACCTGATGTTGGTGTATCAAGGCCAGCTAACAACGTCATCAACGTTGACTTACCCGCACCGGAAGTACCGACGATGGCGATTTTTTCTCCTTTCCTGATGTCAACATTTACATCTTTGAGGATTGTTAATTGCTCTTGATTAGTAGAGACTTGTTTAGAAACCAAATTGGCTTGAACAATAGGTGCATTAAGTACAGGTGTTTGCATGATTCGTATACTTTCCTTAGTTCTATTTTTTTGTTTTTCCGCTACTGCACATGCGAGCGAAAAGCTACTTGTCTTAGGTGATAGCCTGAGCGCGGGCTATCAGATGCCGATCGAAAAGAGTTGGCCTAGCTTACTCCCTGATGCCTTGTCAGAACATGGTCAAGATGTAACAGTTATTAATGCCAGCATTTCTGGCGATACCACAGGCAACGGCTTAGCTCGATTACCACAGCTGCTAACCCAGCACAGCCCTGATATGGTGCTCATTGAGTTAGGTGCCAACGATGGCCTAAGAGGTTTCCCTCCTAAACTTATTACGTCGAATCTCTCAAAAATGATTACCATGATAAAAGATTCAGGTGCGGACGTTGTCATGATGCAAATTCGAGTGCCACCTAATTATGGTAAGCGCTATAGCGATATGTTTTACGATATCTACCCTAAGCTTGCACAACATCAACAAGTTACCTTGATGCCATTCTTCTTGGAGCATGTGGTTATCAAACCCGAGTGGATGATGGATGATGGCCTTCACCCAAAGCCTGATGCACAGCCTTGGATTGCTGACTTTGTTGCTCAAGAATTAATTAAACATCTCTAATTTTAATGGTCTAGCTCAATAAGTTTTACTTAACTTTACGTTAATCTATTTTCAATTCCACTCATCGAGGATAGATAACAACATGCGAATAGACCCTTTAATTCAAGGTGTTGTTGCTCGCTCTGCTCACCCATACGGGTGTCATGCATCCATTAAAGAGCAAATTGAATACGTAAAACACGCCCCGCAGATCAAAAGCGGTCCAAAACGGGTTTTGATTATTGGTGCTTCCTCTGGTTTCGGGTTAGCGGCTCGTATTGCCCTCACCTTCGGAGGTGCTAAAGCTGATACCATTGGTGTCTCCTTTGAGCGCGGGCCTTCAGACAAAGGCGTTGGAAGTGCGGGTTGGTATAACAACATCTTTTTTAAACAAGAAGCAAATCACGCGGGGCGTACCGCTATCAATATTGTTGGTGACGCATTCTCTGACTCTGTCCGTAATCAAGTGATTGAAGCCATTGAAACGTACTTTGAAGGTGAAGTTGATTTAGTCATCTATAGCTTAGCGACGGGTGTTCGACCTAAACCAGAGTCTGATGAGTTTTGGCGCAGCGTAATTAAGCCTATTGGTGAGCCTGTCACTGGCGCTTCAATTATGCTGGAAAACGATCAGTGGGTAGAAACCACTTTAACTCCAGCAACAGAGGAAGAGGCCGAAGCCACTATCAAAGTGATGGGCGGTGAAGACTGGGAAAGCTGGATTGATACACTGATTAATAACGACTCGATTGCACAAGGCTGCAAAACCATCGCGTTTTCTTACATGGGACCAGACGTTACGCACCCTATCTATCTCGATGGTACGTTAGGTCGAGCGAAAATAGATTTACACCAAACAAGTCACTCGTTAAATCTAAAACTTGCCAACTTTGACGGCGGTGCTTACGCAACCGTGTGTAAGGCGTTGGTGACAAAAGCCAGTGTGTTCATTCCTGCGCTAAGTCCCTACCTATTAGCGCTTTATCGAGTGATGAAGGAAAAAGGTACTCACGAACGTTGTATTGAACAAATGCAGCGACTGTTTACCACCAAGTTATACGATCAAGATAAAGTGCCTGTTGACGGCGAACGCTTAATCCGAATAGACGACTTAGAGCTTGACCCGCAAGTACAACAAGAAGTCCATGCTCTTTTAGAGCAAATGAACGCCAATAACTTTAAAGAGATTGGTGATTACCATGGCTTTAAAGGTGAGTTTATGAAGCTAAATGGCTTTAACTTTGAAGACGTCGACTATTCGCAAGACATTTCTATTGAGTCGCTAAAATCGCTTCAACCGTAATGCTTGTTATCTGTTTCAAGTATGAGATATGTGATAACTATTCCTAGTCCTGAACACTTTTCAGGACTTTTTTTTGTTTCAAGCCCCAGCCACCCTATACTTAATTAAAAACCGAGAACAAGATAGAGCAGTCTACATTTTAAATTCACAGGAAGTGAAACCACGTAAAGGATGACCTATATGGGGAGATTGCAAACATTAGATTATGAAATCCCTGAGTCTATGCAAAAAAGCTGGCAGGAAATCGTCAACTTACTGGCTCAAATAACGCACGTACCCACCACATTAATCATGCGTATCCATCCAGATCGTATTGAAGTCAACACATCCAGTGAAACTCAAGGTAACCCCTATCGTACCGGCGATGCTGAACTGCTCGGCAACGGTTTGTATTGTGAGCATGTCATTGAGCATAAGAGCGAACTCATGGTTCCTAATGCGCTCGAGGATGAAGAATGGTGCAATAACCCTGACATCAAACTAGGCATGATATCTTATTGCGGTTTACCGTTATTCTGGCCAAACGGAGAGACGTTTGGAACCATCTGCATGCTTGATTCCAAGAAGAATGAATACAGCGACACTTACCGTCAATTGCTCGGAACTTTCAAAGACTCAATCGAAGCGCAGCTCTCCGTCGTGTATCAGCAACACAAACTCCAGCGTCTTAATAATGAACTCAAAAATCGAGTTGAGAACCGTACTACGGACCTAGCGCAGTTGAGTTACTCCCTAACAAAAGAGATTGATCGTCGTAAGGCCGCAGAAAAACAAGTGAGCTACCAAAAAACACACGATCAGGGAACCGGATTCTTAAACCGCGCAGCACTGGAAAGTGTTGTCGGAGAGACACTCGGAACGTTGGATCATAGTCAGCAATCACTGCTCGTGATAAACATTGGCTTTAGTAATGCTCGCAGTATCCAAACCCGTTATGGCTTTGAGGCCTTTGACGAGATATTAAAAGAATTTCGGTATCGCCTTGGTAAACGAGAATCGAGTTATTTTGTTACCGGAAGGCCAAGCTCGAATGACCTTGTATTACTCATTTGGGGCAACGATATTGATATGAAATTGCGTAAGCTACTGGATGATATCACCAATATTGGCTTGGGAAGCTTTTATATTAAAGACACAGAGGTTCACCTCAACTCTTATATTGGTGTTGTACAAGCCCACCAAACCAGCAATGCCAAACAACTTCTTCAAAATGCATGCTATGCCATGCTGCTGTGTAAAGAGTCTGGCGAAGCGTATAGTTATTTTTGTGAAAGTCATTCGAATGAGCTAAACAACCACAATCAATTGGAAAGCTACTTGTTGCAAGCGGTAAGAAATGACGACCTGATGCTATACTTTCAGCCCAAAGTTCATCCCCATACTCACAAATGGATTGGCGCAGAAGCATTGCTGCGCTGGAGACACCCAATACTGGGCGACGTCTCTAACGAAGCATTAATACATATGGCCGAACAAAATGGGCTTATTTTTGAAGTTGGCTCTTTTGTTCTTCGTACCGCGATAGACAAAGCTAAACAGTGGTCGGAGTTAATTGATAATTTCAAAATTGCCGTTAACGTCTCTCCAATTCAATTACAAAACGTGAACTTTGCGGAGCAAGTGCAACACCTACTCGAATCCTTCCATTTACCAGCACACTTTCTCGAACTCGAGGTGACGGAGAGCGCTTTAATTGCCGATGAAATCGTAGCACGCACAACGCTAAACAAATTGCACGAACTAGGCGTGACGTTGTCACTAGATGACTTTGGTACTGGGTACGCCTCTTTCAGCTATTTGAAGAAATACCCATTTGATGCCATCAAGATTGATAAGAGCTTTGTCCAGCAAATGGAAAAGTCGGACGATGATCGTGCGATCATTTGCTCTATCATACACATAGCTAAAAAACTGGACCTCCAAGTGGTTATTGAGGGCATTGAATCCCCCCAACAAGAGCAGTTTCTTATTGGTGAGGGTTGTGATATTGGGCAAGGCTTTCTCTATGGTAAACCGATGCCTTGTAATGAATTTGAGCAAAGTTTGTTTAATCAGCGTCTTTCAGGCGGACAATACGCCTACTCTTCCTAAGCATTCTCTTTACTAAGGTGGCGGTGGTTTCTATAATCGTCGCCCGCTTCTATTAAAAGGCCAATATCTTCATGGATCAGTTGACTGCCACGCTTAAGAAAATTGAAAAGCAGAACTACCGCGCTTATCAGCAAATCAAAGGTCAATACGACTTCACTGATTTCACTTTGTTCATCGATCACGTACAAGGAGATCCGTATGCTTCCGCGTCACGTTTTCGTGCAACTCGCGCCTGGTCCTTGACTGGTCTGGAATGGTTGAAAGACGAGTCCCCTGCTTTTCAACGAGCAGCACGTGATTTTATTGCGCGCAGTTTTGAGCAGTTTGCTAAACAAGAAAACTCCGTATCCATTTCATTGAATGGCCAAACTGTGTTGGATAGCACCGCAGTATTGTTTACCGAGGAAGGTATTGAACTGCGTTTTCGAGTTAACTTGCCTGCTGAAGGTCGTTCAGTGTTGGGGAAAAAAGCCAACAACATACTGACTTTCCATTTGCCTAAGTTTATCCGTCGAGCGACCTTAGAACGTGAACTCGACAAAGCAGCATTGATTGAGCATTGCCAAGTTGTTGAAGACCAAGACGCCCTGCGTGCACAGTTGGAAGCCAATAACCTAGTTGCGTTTGTCGCAAATGGCAGCATTCTTCCTCGAATTGCTGGCAACTGTGATCTCCCAATGAAAGAGGCGGTTGAGTTCAAGGCCCCTGAATCGCTGCAAGTGACTTTACATGCACCAAACAAAGGCCATGTCACGGGATTAGGGATTCCAAAGGGCATTACGCTAATCGTTGGTGGCGGTTTCCACGGTAAATCTACCTTACTGAATGCGATTGAGCGTTCGATTTACGACCATATTCCAGGAGATGGTCGTGAATACATCGTAGCTGATGACAAGGCAATGAAGATCCGCGCCGAAGATGGTCGATGCGTGCATCATTTGAACCTGTCGAATTACATCAACCATTTGCCAATGGGTAAAGATACAGCGGACTTTTCGACTCAAGATGCATCAGGCTCAACATCACAAGCCGCTTGGCTTCAAGAGTCTATTGAAGCGGGTGCGAGCACGTTATTGATTGATGAAGACACCTCTGCGACGAACTTCATGATTCGAGATGAACGTATGCAGGCATTGGTGGCAAAAGGTGATGAACCAATTACCCCTCTTGTCGATCGCATTGGTCAATTGCGAGATGATCTCGATATCTCTACCATTATCGTTATGGGTGGTTCAGGCGACTACTTAGACGTTGCCGACACTGTCATTCAGATGCACGACTACCAAGCGGTTGATGTGACAGAAAAAGCGAAAGAAGTGATCGCTCAGCACCCTACTCAACGTCATAACGAATCGGAAGAACGCTTACAAACCTTCCCGCCTCGCGCCCTGAATCGCGTTGCTTTGATGAATATTCTCACTGACGGTAAATTCCGTGTGAATGCGAAAGGCAAAGAGTCACTTCGATTTGGCAAAGAGTTTACTGACCTTAGCGCTTTGGAACAGATTGAGTCCGCTGATGAAGTCAACACGATTGGCTGGTTATGGTTCCAAATCGCTCAGCTTCCAGGCTGGTGTAATCATCCAGCGAAGGAAATTGAAGAAATGCTGTCTGGTGAGTGGCATGCATCGCTCCCTAAGCAAGGGGACTTAGCCAAACCACGCACACTAGACGTAATGGCTGCGCTTAACCGCATGAGAAAATCTCAGTTTAAGCCATCATGCTAGTTTTGATACGCTGATTGAGACAATCCAATGAAAAAAGGCAGCTAATAGTTAGCTGCCTTCCTTCCTTTATCTTTATTCATACCGAATCATTCGTTTCTCAGTACATTCCACGCTTCACAAAGAATTCTAAACCTTTCTGCATCACCATTCTCTCTATCTGGGTGCCAACGAAGCGCGAGCTTTCGCCACTGCTTTCTAATTTCTGCTGGTGTTGCATCAGGGTTAAGCTCAAACAGTGAGAGTGCTTTTGTTTTATCCACACTGACTGTAGACGAACCACCAATGAATTTTTGATAAGTGGTCCAAAATTCATTCAACAATCGACGCACTTCATCTTCGTCCGCTTCGTAGTTGCGCCAATCCAGATAATATTCACGCAAAGGATCGTTAATATCAACGATATGCCTCGAAGCTTCTAACGAAGACATCAGTTGGATATTCATCGCTTCAACTTGAAGCCAGGCATCTGGGTAAAGCGTTTCTTGCAGTTGGTATAGCGCGTTCATGATTAAGAAATTTCGTTTGAATAAATCCTTATCAGGAGAATCATCCAATTTCGAAATGTAGCCCTGTTCACTCAACTTGCTTGCTAAGGTGTGAACTTTCCAATCGGAAGGCTGCTTTCTAAGAATTTCTAGCATTGGCCAAAGCAACGGGTTTTCTATTGCGTGAGTCTCAATACTACTGACCGTGCGTTGTCCTTCCATTCATCCTCTCTGTTTTTAATATTGAAGCATCACACTAATCTCAGAGAAAGCTGGTCATCTGTACTGGTAAAAATGCTTGCTGACGCATATTTCAGGCCTAATTTCTGTGGCACCGAATTAAGCGTGGGTATCATTTTGTACCATAAACAACAAAAGGCCGATAGTCATCAACCATCGGCCTTTGTAAGGAGATCACGTAAAGGTTAAATAACCCCTAGTTCACGTAAACGTTCCATAAGGTAGCTATGTGCGGTGTAGCGCTCAGACAAAACCACTTCTGGCTTTGGATGCAAGAACAACGGCAATGAAATACGCGACTTTTCTTGACGGCCACCCGTTGGGTTAATTACCCGGTGAGTCGTTGAAGGAAAGTAACCGCCCGACGCTTCTTGAAGCATATCACCAATGTTGATGATTAAGTTTCCGAAGTCACATGGTACATCTATCCAATCACCTTCTTTGCTCTTTACTTGTAGTCCAGGCTCATTAGCAGCAGGCAAAACCGTTAACAGGTTAATGTCTTCATGCGCAGCAGCACGAATAGCGCCAGGCTCTTCTTCGCCTGTCATCGGTGGGTAGTGAAGAACGCGTAGTAATGTTTTGTCGCTGTTATTGATCATTTCTGACAACGCGATAGAGAACTTCTCTTGAACGTCCTTAGGTGCGTACGCTTCAACCCAGCCTAATAGCTCCTGAGCAAATGCATTCGCCCGCTCATAGTACTCTAAGATTTCAGCTTTAAGTTGCTCTGGGATCTGGCCCCAAGGGTAAACATGAAAGTACTCTTTGATGTCTTTCACTTTGTGCCCTTTCGCTACTTCAGACACAGAAGGTGGGAAGTAGCCATCTTGGGTGTCTACGTTAAAGTGAAAATCATTCTTTTGATCTGAACAGAAAAACTCATGCCAGTTTTTGTAAATTGACTCTACAAGCTCTTGTGGAATCGGGTGGTTTTTCAACACACCGAACCCTGTTTCGCGCAGAGAGGTAACGAACTGTTGAGCAGCATCGTCAGCAAGATAATCGACAGTTTCCAGTTTCATGGCTTTACTTCTTTTTTATTAGACTGAATCACGGATTCTATGGATGGGCATGTTGTAAATCAAACTTTAATGAAAAGTGCACGCGCAAACGTTTTAATGTTGAGCAGTTTGGCAATAAATCAACATTTTCAGTGATCAAAAACACCATCAAAATAACAATTGCACACCGTTCAATTAAGTGTAATCATTACCCAAGTCTATGGAGTCCCACTGTAAGATAAATTGAAGGATCAAGTAACTCTATGAAAAGCACCTCGACACTCTTAGGATTGACGATTTTTTATGCCATCGTGTTTTTATTTTCTGCGTTAGAACCTAACTCACGTGCCGTTTGGTTTGCGGAGATTATCCCAGCAATTGGTATTCTTGTTGCTATTTGGGCAATCTCGATTCGCTATCAATTCAGTAATACGGCTTACTTTTTAATGTTCATCTGGCTCTGTTTGCACACTATCGGAGCGAAATATACGTTTTCCGAAGTACCATTTGACTGGTTTAACGACATGATTGGTTCAGATAGAAACAACTTTGATCGCGTTGCGCACTTTTCGATTGGCCTTTATGCGTATCCGATAGCTGAATACTTGATACACAAGAATAAGTTCAACAAAACGTTCTCTTGCTGGTTTGCTTTGTTTGCGATCATGTCGCTTGCAGCAGGCTATGAGATTATCGAATGGTGGTATGCAGAATTGGCTGGCGGCGATGAAGGAATCGCCTTTCTGGGCTCGCAAGGTGACATATGGGACGCCCAGAAAGATATGTTGTGCGACACCGTTGGTGCAGCGTTGTCGCTGTTTTTAATGTCGGCTCAGCGTCGATTCTCTCAGCCACTCTAAATAAGGGTTAAACCCATCAACAATTGGAACCTGTACGATCTGTGCTACTTCATATTCGTGCAGGTTTTCTATTTTCTCTTCCACCAATTCATAGAGCTCTCGACGAGTTTTAATCACCAGCAACCATTCGTTGTCAGTACAAATCTCCCCTTTCCACACATAGTGACTTTCAATAGGCATCGTTTGAATACACGCGGCTAATTGGGCATCTAGCAAACCTTTAATGATCTGATCTCGATTTTTTTCGTTGCTGGTTGTGCTTAACACCATGCAGTAGTCATGTTTTATACTCATTTTCTAGCCCTTCATTATTTCATTGTCACTTTGCCGCCAATCATTTTGTAAGCGGGCGTTCCTCTCACTAGGGTATCTCTTGCAAACTCTTGCCCGCAACTGGGACAGATGCATGGGGTTTGTGTGAAATCGTCAACAATGCGCTCTTTGAAGCATTTGACCAGTGCGCCTTTTCCGCCTTTACGGTACTTGAATAGTTGAGTTTTACACTTTGAGCAATAGATATCGACAGTTTTCGTCGGCTGTTTCTTATTCGGTTTCGCCATGATTATTTTCTATATCAGGTTTTACCCATACGTTATTAAAGTCAAACCAACCTAAGGCATTACACTTTGCATTTTGTAAGGCACCGCTGTGGTCTTTATTGACACCCAACCAGCAGTGAAACATCGGAATCACCTGACAACTTTTTACCAACTGACGTCCTAGCTCACGTGCAGGGAAGTCTGGATAAACACCAGCACGCCACTGATCAACGAGCTTCGCCCATTCGCTAAAATCGTAACCAGAACTGAATTTCTCAATATCACTGTAATCCAGAAGCCAGCCAGCCAACGCGTCATTTCGATTCGTTGCAATGCCCATGGCTTTCACCCAAATATCCACTTCCTCCGGTGCGGGCGGTTGAGAATCATAACGAATAAACTCGACCTCTATACCGTGCGGTTTTAAGAGTGTCTTGATGGCCTTGGCAACTACTGGAAACATCGGATGCTTTTTCTGATACGCCACGTAAATCACCTTATCAGCCTGCGGCACGGTTCCCGCCTCTGCTGGCCTAAGGTCAATCCAACCTGGCTTAAGGCCAAAGGCTTGCAATACTCCCAGTTCCATCACTTTATCCTGAGGAACATGAGCATAAATTTGGTGACTGTTGAGAGTTTGTGATAGGAATTCTGCCCAGCGAGGGTCTTTTGCAATCCCGGTGTTTTTGTTTAGTAATAGGAATGTACAGCCAGGATCAAGCTCGACCTCATCAGATGAACCTTGTTTATCCATCTTTGGCTTAGACAAGCTTGGATAGACCATTGAAGAGTACGCTTCATCAATTACCCACACCTCAACTTGGTCCAGTAAGGGACGAAAGCCAAAGTAGCCATCAAAAGCAGTCAAAATGAGACGCTTATCATCATTCATTTTAACTTGGAACGGCCCTGTCCCTATCGGTTGTCTATCGAAGTTTTCTGAACGCAAAGCGCTTGGTAGCAAAATTTTTGCTTGCGACTCACTCAGCGCCAAAGGCAGGTAGCGATCAGGACGAACAAGTTCAATATCGACGGTCCATTCCTGTGGTGAAGATACCTTTTTTATATGAGAAAACAGGTTCAAGCTACTTAGTGCAAGCACACTTTCAAGTACACAACTGGTTGATAACGGTTCACCATTATGAAAACGCACCCCACGACGAAGATAAAAACGCCAGTGCGTATCAGAAATGGCTTCCCATGTGTGGGCTAAATCTGGCTGAAGTTGTTCATTTTCATCAAGGCGAGTTAGCCCGCTAAAAATTTGTCTGGCGATGTGCTGTTCAGAACGTCGCATCGGTTTCTGTGGGTTTAACATCGCCAATGGTCGATAATAAGGCAAACGTACCACCTGTTCGCCCTGTCGATGCTGAAGCCCTAAATAACCCTGAATAACCTGCGTTAATCGAGCCGCGTCGTTATCAAGCGCATCTAGAGCCTGGCCAATTTTCCCTTCGTCGAGATAACGTCTGGCGAGGTTTTCACTGACATCGCTACGGTTACGTTTGAAAACGAGTTTTGAGAGTTTTCCTCGACCCGCCGCTGGATGCCATTCAATCCAGCCCTCCTCTTCTAATTTATTGAGAACAATACGAGCATTACGACGTGTACAAAACAGCGCTTCGGTGATGTCTTCAAGCTGAACGTCCGTATCGTGACCGGAAAATTTTTCAAACAGTGTTTCGAACTGAACACGTAAACGAGGGCTACTCATAAAGAGGAAATTCTTATCTTATTGTTGATAAGCTAAGTTTCCTCATTTTTATCAAAAAGTGCAAACGTCACGCAGTAAATTATTGAATATCGATGCCAATTTCTCGTGCAAGATCGGCCAGTTGTTCCTCATTATCCAGCTTGATAGACCATTTACACTCTGCACCATGAGATAAAACAACGTTCGCTCCTCTACCCAGTAACTGGATAGAATCGGTTTGCGCTTGTAAGGTTACCATTGCACTGCCGGAGAGCTTAATCACGATTTCACGCTGGGTAGCAATGATTTTTCCTAATGAAAACTCAATCACCATCTTGCTTTATACCGACTTCGTTTTATGTTGCTTCACTGCGATAGTTAAGCGACTGGTACACACTAATCGGCCTCGTTCATCAGTTATGTCGATTTGCCACACTTGTGTTGAAACGCCAAGGTGTACGGGTTTTGCCGTACCAATCACATGACCACTTCGCATTGCACGTACATGGTTCGCGTTGATATCCAAACCGACACAGTAACTCCCCTCATCAACAGAGAAATTCGCAGCTAAAGAGCCTAATGTTTCTGCGAGTACAACAGAAGCGCCACCATGAAGCATTCCTAAAGGTTGATGAGTAAAACTACATACAGGCATGGTTGCTGTAAGGGAGTCATCCGTGAAATCTGTGTATTCAATTTGTAGATGCTCGATCAGGGTATTTTTTGATGTAGCATTCAGAATCTCTATGCTAACGGGCTTTTTCCATATACTCATTGTTTTACTCTTAATTTCACAAATTGGTTTGTCGGATTGTAACGATTTATTAGAGAGCTAGCATAGACTTTACTTAGGTCTAACTTCAAGGTGTAACATCTTGGCCTCCTTGCCAGTTGATGAATAATTTGATCCATGCATCGTGTTACTATTTGGGTATATACTATTGCTTCAAAACAAAAATAATTTAGATGGAGCCTATTATGAAGGTATGGATGAAAGCCTCTGCTCTTTTAACTATCGCGGGCTTAACGGCATGTAGCGCATCACCGACTGGCCGTAACCAGATCCTGATGTTTTCAGATCAAGAAATGTCATCGCTTGGCGCCAAATCTTTCGAACAAATGAAGAAAGATATCCCAATCAGCAAAGATCGCAAAACGAATGCCTACGTACAATGCGTTGCCAAACACATCACTGACACCATTCCTGCACAAGCTGGATTTAAAGATTGGGAGGTGGTTGTTTTTGATAGTGAACAAGTCAATGCGTTTGCTCTACCTGGTGGGAAGATCGGCGTTTACACCGGGCTTTTAGGTGTCGCGAAAAACCAAGATCAGTTGGCAACAGTCATTGGTCACGAAGTGGCTCACGTCCTTGCTGACCACAGTAATGAACGCCTTTCACAAAGCCAGTTAGCAAATGCGGGATTGTCTCTGGCAAACGTTGCTATAGGAGCTTCCGAGTACAAACAGTATCAGCAAATGACGATGGCGGCACTTGGTGTCGGTGTCCAATACGGTGTTATTTTGCCATACGGTCGTACACAGGAATCCGAGGCTGATATTGTCGGGCTTGAGTTTATGGCAAAAGCAGGCTTCGACCCACGTCAAAGTGTCGATTTATGGAAAAATATGAGTGCTGCATCCGGTGGCTCTCAACCTCCTGAATTCTTCTCAACTCACCCATCGCACAGTACGCGTATTAAAGATTTACAAGCAACCATAAATAAGTTGCCTGCGTATAAGGCGAAAGCGCCAAAATGTGGCTAAACTTCTGCTACCAGTGTCTATTTTTCGCAAAAAAGCTCCCTAGGGAGCTTTTTTAATGGGTATAAGGAATAGTTTAAGTACCCAGTATCTGTAGTGGCAAGCTCAACAGGCTATCTCCAAGGGTAGCAAAATACCAAATGATAGCGACAAAACCACCGACAGAAACCAAGTACCAAGCAAGTGAGAAGAGTTGTCCGTAACGGGTTAACGGCAATAAATGACTATGATGTCGACCTCTCCATTCCATGACCACTTCTAGCATCCCCATTAACAATAAAAACCCTAGCAATGTCAGCCCGAAAGAATAGCTGATAAAAATACCCAACAAGGCAGCAGCTATACTGCCGACTAATCCAACCCAAGTGTTCATTGAGAAGGTAATGCTTTTGAGTACATGACCACCATCTAGTGGCAGAATAGGCAACAGATTAAACAGGTTTAGTAACGCGTTAAACACTGCTAGGCCAGCGAAGAGCACCTCTCCAGTCATCCAATAAAGCAAAGTAAACGCGATGCTAAGAACTAAACCAAAAAATGGTCCCATAATCGAGATAACCACATCTTGCCAGCGTGTGTTGATCTTTTCATCACTCAGCGCTAAACCGCCAAGAAATGGAATCAAATAGATGCCCTTGGTCTTCATTCCAAAGTACTTCATCGCCCTAATATGGCCATACTCATGGAAAACTAAACAGGCGATCAAAGCTAACGCGAACTCGATAGAAAATAACCAAGAATATGCAGCAAGACTTGCAGATGCTAGCGCCACTTTGATTACTTTCGCACTCTTGAGTGCTTTCATTCCAAGCGATACTAGCCCTATCACACTTAAACGCTTTTCCGTTGGCGGTTCAACTTCTGGTACTTGGCGTTCGATGTCTTTTTCATTTCGGCAACCTTCGCTAATAAGCTCATCGTTAATTGTGGCCTTGTAACTCAATTCAAACGGTTGCCATGTTAATGAACACTCCAAATCGCATACCAGGACTTCCTCCCCTGCAGAGAGTCTAAACTGGTGAAGACAAGTGTCTGCAACATTATCACTGGCATCTATTTGGGACACCAAGGTGTTATCCCAATATAACTGCTGCCAACCAGCCATCGATCCTTCGAGCCTTAACGAACGACCTAAAAATTCAACATTCAGTAATTCCAACACGATTCCTATTGCGTCTATTGAATAACAACAAAGCGAGGCGCGAATTATGCCTGCTAAGTACAGAAACGGCAAAGCCCGCTATCTCTTGGTTTGAATGCCATTTAACCATAAAGCCCGTAAAACAATTCTGGTCGTACCATTCTCTTAAAAAATATAACGATAATACATGCCCTTACGAATCACCGTTTGACCTATGCATCATATTTAAAACGCAAAATACGCTCAAACTTTGACAAGTTATTAAACATACAATTAACATTACATTTACATCACGGTTGTGTTTCACGTATTAACAACTGGTGTAAGTATCACACAACAATTACAAGGACTTCGGTCCAACACTATGACACCCTAGGAGGGTCAAGGATGAACAAGAAGCACTGCTCTCTGCTTACAATTTCAATATTGTTTGCGTGTAATGCCCATTCAGCGGGCTTCCAGGTAGCTGAGCATTCAGCATCTGGTCTTGGTCGAGCATTTTCAGGTGAAGGAGCGGTCGCAGACAATGCCAGCGTTCTTGCACGAAACCCAGCAGCGATGACGCTTTTCAAAGAAGCTCAATTCTCGGGCGCGTTATCTATCATCGATCCTGAAGTCGATGTGTATGACACGGTTAACAAAGAACATGCAAAAGATGTTGCCCCTTTACAAGTCGTGCCAGCGGGTTATTACATCAGCCCTATCAACGATAACTGGGCTTGGGGTATCGGTATGTTCACAACATACGGTGTTGCTACTGATTATCCAGATGATATTTCTGCAGGTGACATGGCGGGTGACACTTCCCTACTTTCAGTAAACATTAATCCTAATGTCGCTTACCGTATTAACGAGTCTTTCAGTGTCGGTGGCGGTATCAACCTAGTGTACGCGGAAGCGGAGCTGACTCGTCACAAAGGCGCACTCGCCCGTATTTTAGGTGGTAATAAGTCCGATAACCTTGTCGGCATGGAAGGCGAAACTTTTGCTTGGGGTTGGAATATTGGCGCTTTGTACGAGCTAAATGAAAACAACCGTTTTGGCTTTGGTTACCGTTCTAAAGTTGATCTAGATTTTGACGACGGTGAGTTTAGTAGTTACGACTCAGGCCGAGCTCCATCACCAAAAGTGGATGGCCGTTTAAAAATCTCTCTCCCTTCAATTATCGAATTATCGGCTTTCCATCAACTGAATGAACAATGGGCAGTACATTACGGCTGGCAACAGACCGATTGGAGCACATTTAAAGAACTGAAAGCGACGAGTCCTCAATGTAATGATGGAACTGCTGGTCAATGTTTCTACAAACCAGAGAAATACGAAGACAACAATCGTTATTCTATTGGTGCCACTTACACCCTCAATGCGGATTGGACATTCCGTGCGGGCTTTGCATACGACGAACAAGCAGGTGAAGCCACATTGAGCATCCCTGACAGTGACCGTTTTTGGTACAGCGCGGGCCTGACTTACGCAATGAATGAGAATTTAACTTTCGATGCAGGCTTTGCACTTGTTAAGAGTAAATCAGGCTCTTTCACCGAGACAAATGCTCAGGATGAAGAGATCAAGTTCGACTCTGAAGGTACTGCTTACATCAGCGCGGTACAGATGAACTACACCTTCAAATAATGGGATTACGGAGTAAACCAATGAAACACACGTTTAAATTATCAATGCTTTGTTCTGCAATCCTTCTTGCTGGTTGTGGTGATAATACATCAAGCTCTGGTACTTCCGACAAAGTTCAATTTGAAGATGAAGTCCAAGCACTGCTCGACCGTGGAACATCTATCAGCTTTACGCTTCAAGGGGCGAATGCGGATGTACCTGCGCCCTCTTACTTATTAATGGACACAACAGATGGCACGCTTGGTCTGCCAACTGACGGTGATGATGCCTTAACCAACCCTAGAGCCTCGATGAATACGATGGATGGATGGTCAACGTCTATGCCAATCGTTCTGAACTTTAAAGGCGATGGTTTTGCAACGGGTATGCTGCCGTCTGGTATTAAAGTCATCAAGATTAATCAACGTTTGACCGAGTGGGATGGTAAGTCTAACCCAATCGAAGAAGTTCTCGTTCAGAACCAAGACTACGTTGTTCAAGCAAAAGGCAACTCTCTATATATCCAGTTCATGGATGCGCTTGATGAGTCAAGCGAGTACATTTTTGCAGTAACACAAGATGTTACTGACGTGAATGGTGAGCCAATCGGTACATCAGCCAGTTACGCGACAGGTAAATCGAAAGAAATCGTTTATGAAACTGGTGCTCTTGCTTCTATTCAAGCGGTGACACAAGCGGTGGAAGGCATTTTTGGTCTAGCTCAAGTTAACCCTGACGACATCGTTTACTCCTCATGGTTCAGCACTCAGTCTGTAGGTGATACTTTGGCGGCGGTTAAAGGTGTAACAGCAACCGGTTTCTCAACGGGTGCAAATACACTAAACGCCGTTTACAAAAACGATGCGAACGAAGGTTCAGTAGATTTATCAACAGCCTACACAATGACACTTGGTGCAACCCAAGACTTTAGCACTGCGCTAGACTCTGACGATGACTTTAGTAAGTACGTTAGTGATCTAGACGCGGCAAAAACGGCAATTAAAGGCCTTTATGCGAAGTCAGGTGCCGATGTAAATGTGACTCAAGGTGTGGTCAGACTGCCTCATTATCTAGAAAAAGGGGCAAACTGGAACATGCAGCCAATGGTATCTGCGATGCCAAGCCTAGCGAAGCTAAGTGCAGCACTGGCGGATCCGAACGAGCAAGCGAACATGGTTCAGCAGCTATCAACTGGCGTTTTCGCAAATAACCCTGTTGACGTGACAAAGCTTGCAACCGATCCTACAGAGCAGCTAAAACTGGTGGGTGCTAAACTCACATTAAGCGATGGTACCCAACTCGACAGTGAACGTATTGTGACTCGCTACTCCCCAGTTCCAGTCGTCAAATCGGTAGAAGATGTCGAAGTACTTGTCTTCACACCTAAATCTGGTGTCGCGACCGACGTTGTGATTTATCAACACGGCATCACTTCAGCAAAAGAGGATTCATATGCCTTCGCGTTTAATATGGTGAAAGCAGGTGTCGCTGTTATTGCTATCGACTTACCTATTCACGGCACACGTAGCTTAGATGAGCAACGTTCAGCTAATGCTAATATCTTGGCGTATCTAAATCTTTCTAACTTGGCAATCGCTCGTGATAACCTACGCCAAAGTGTACTGGATGTATTGGGTTTACGCGCGAGCTTAGTGGTATCGGCGCAAGGTGGTCTGTTGGCAGAAGGGCCTCTGCAAGGCTTTAACCCAATGACGGGTTCTAAAGTCAAAATGTTAGGTCATTCACTTGGCGGTATTGTGGCTACATCTGCCGTGGCAGCAGCAAATAACACGCTAGGTAGCCCCAACGCAGATGCACTTTACACATTTAGCTCTGCTTCTGTACAGAACTCTGGTGGCCAAATCGGCAATTTGTTACTAGGTTCAGAAGCCTATGGCGCTCAGATCAGGCATAACTTAGCATATGCTGCGTCTGCAGACTACGCGAGTTATGCAGATGCGTCATGTACACAATTGGAAGATAAAACGTGTTACGAAGCTTTTGAGGCCGCAGCAACAGAAACTCAGTTAGCAACACTAGAAGCTGGCTTCTCGCAGTTTATCTACGCGGCACAAACCACGCTAGATACCGTAGACCCGTTCACAAACGCGTCAGATTTAGTTGCTTCTGGTTCACTAACAACACCATTCCTGATGACCGAGGTTGATGGCGATGGCAATGTACCAAACAGCGTTCCAAATGCACCGTTTGCCGGGACTGAGCCTCTAGCAGCTAAGCTAGGTTTAACGACCGTAAACAGTGCTAATACAGCAGTGTCTCCAATGGCAAGCTTTGTGCAGTATAACGCTACTGCATCGCACATTACGTTTGTTTCTCCAAATGGCACACTTTCTGATATTGACCATCACGTTGAGATGCAAATGGAAAACACAGACTTCTTAATGGATGACACTTTAACGGGTGTGACTAATACTTCCGTTCTGAAGTAATCGTATCACCTCTCTTACCAAAGCCCAGTTTCGACTGGGCTTTTTCGTTCTCTATCATAAAAACCGTCCCGTATATCCTTTGCTATAGTTAAATCGGTGTCGTACCTAACTTACTTGTTTGAAAGGAAAACTCTATGCGCATATTCACTATAATGGCCACTGCTTTACTTCTTGCTGCATGCGGAAGTAGCCAATATCTTATGTCGACAAATGAAGGAAAAATTATTACTTCTTACGGTAAACCAGACCTTAACGAAGAAACGGGTATGTACGAGTATGAAGACATGGATGGGAAAGAAATGAGCATTTCAAAAGATCAAATTGTGCAGATTATTGAACGCTAGCAACATGCCCTCTATGTATTTAGAGGGCTCTCCCCATACTTCTGAGCGCAGTTAATACTCCCAACGAACCTCTAACTTCCTCAAGAAATGAAGCAACCAATTCATCACCCAAAGCAATCAATGCATTTTCTTATATACAGGTATTATTTGTTTAGCGAATATTTTACATCTTCACCCTAATCAGGTTGGAATATTGTAAAATCTCGGCTTTAATTCGCTAACACCCTTTTATTTCTCAGGATAAAGTGGATAATACCGCCACAAAATAACATTACTAAGGTGAGTCCTTATGTCTATTGAAGCTACTCTGCTTGCGCGCTGCGAGTCAAAATGTGAACTGTGTTCTTCTGAATCTCAACTAACAGCATACGCTGTCCCACCTCACGGTAACGTGACCGTTGATACTGCTATCATGGTTTGTGATAAGTGTCTGGGTGAGATCGATGAGCCAAAAGACATTAACCATTGGCGTTGTCTAAACGAAAGCATGTGGAGCCAGGTTCCTGCAGTACAAGTGACAGCATGGCGCCAACTCACTCGCCTAAACTCTGAAAGCTGGGCTCAAGATGCTCTTGACATGATGTACATGGAAGAAGAGCAAATGAACTGGGCGATGAAGGGTATGTCTGATGATGACAAAACGTTGGATTGCAACGGCACTGAACTTAAGAAAGGTGACGATGTAACGGTAATCAAAGACCTACCAGTTAAAGGCACTAACCAAGTAATCAAACAAGGCACAGTGATCCGTGGTATCAGCCTTGGTGATGATCCGAAACTGGTTTCGGGTAAGGCAAATGGCGGTCAGTCAATGTACGTGATCGCAGAATACTGCCGTAAGAAGTAATATCGTATTACTCTACAAGTCAAAACGGGGCACTATTAGTGCCCCGTTTTCATTTCTAATGAACACCCATTTGGAATAAGCTCCTCTACTCCGGTATTGACTCTGTATAGAGTTCTAGCTCCGTTATTCACGTTTGAGCAGCTAAAAAAATACCGGCTTATAGGCCGGTATTTTCATTCATTATTTCAAGATTAACGGTACATACCGATATCTTTTTGAATGTGGGCTGACAAATCTTCCGCATAGTAACTGCGTGGTGCAGTATTATCTACGAATAGAATGTCTAGTAAGTGAGCAATCAGTCCTTTGAAGTTAACCGCGTAGGTTTTCTTATCCATAGAGGTTGGTAAAGCTACATTTGTCATTTGCATTGCTTGTGCCATGATTGCCTCTCTTTAAAGCAGTAGTCTGTTTTGTTGGTTGTATATTAGTCAGTTTCTTATTGTTTAAGAAATGACAAATTTTACCCATTCGGATTAGATTATCTAATAAAACAAGTCCATTACAAACATCAAAAATACAAATGAATAATAACAGCATAAATAGTCATAAACTGTCTAATTATGTTGAATAACTTAACGTTACCTGCATAAACCCATCTAGACTAACAACATATTTTTAACATTAAGTTTCGTTGTTTATTTTATTTTTAGCGCTTTACTTATATTTTTTGATTAGTAATTTTAACGCTAGAGCGACTGTTCGACTTATTTTTGAGGAGCGATGCCACAACCGCTGATGTCATCACAACGATTAAGAATGTGAGTGACCACGTTGTCGGAATCTCATACTCTGTTCCCACCAATAACATCTTTACACCGATAAACATCATGATCACCGATAATGCTGGTTTTAAGTACACAAACTTGTCTAACATCGCTTGCAGAACAAAGTACAAAGATCGCAAACCCAACAGTGCAAACACGTTCGCGGCTAAGACTAAAAATGGCTCTCGTGTTACCGCGAATATGGCAGGTATAGAATCCAGTGCAAACATTACGTCCATCACTGCAATTACACCGACTACGATCAGCATTGGTGTTGCCACCCACTTACCAGCTTGCTTTAAGATTAAGTGATTTCCTTGGTAATCATCCGTAACTGGCAATATTCTGCGAATAAACTGCTCAGGGTATGGGTTAACCTCTTCTGCTTCACCTTTGTCGCGAGCAAGCTTAATACCTGTCCAAATAAGGAATGCGGCAAAGAGGTACAACACCCAGTGGTACTGCGCAAGTAACTGAGCACCAACCGCAATCATGATAGCCCGTAGAACTAACGCACCAATCACGCCCCAAAGCAGCGCTCGCGGACGCAAATGCTCCGGCACACTGTATTGTGCAAAGATGATGGCAAACACAAACAAGTTATCCACGCTTAGCGACTTCTCTAGTAAGTAGCCTGTTAAGAATGAAACCGTTGCTTTATCGTTCGTATAAGAGCTGTGCGGTGCGTAAAAGTCCCAGAATAAATAGATAGAACCTGCAAAAACAAAGGCAAGTAAGAACCAAAAAACACTCCAAAGGATGGCTTTTTTCATTGTTATAACGCCACCACGCGTTTGATAGATATCAAGCGCAACAAGAGCAAGTGTAAAAAGACCAAAAGCGCCATACATCGCTAATGACTCTTGAAGTGGTGCCGATTGGCTCAATTGGGTGGTACTTTCGATAAGAGACATGCTTCCTCCCATGGCGGAAGGACATGAGTTTGGTGACCTTCCGCAGACAATAACAACAAGCAGTCACATAGTAATCATGTGCTGCCAGTCAATGAATGCGTTGGTCTCGTTGAAGTGTCGGCGTGGATGAATCACGCAACACCTTTACTTACCGGATAAGCTGATGCTTAACGAGATGACGATAAGTAAACTTGCGCTAACTACTCCCCAAACGCCGCAATGATAACGCCGAATGTAACGCTTTCCAACAAAAAAGCTTTGTCCAATCGAAATAAAATTCTTATTAAAAATCAGAAAGAAATATAAAAACAAAGGAATTGGTTCAACCTCGTGAACTTTTGTTAGATGTAAAGATCAGCAAGTGACTCAAGGTGATACATTTAAGAGTCGGAGCGATGTCTCTGAGAGCATAGACACAAAAAAAGGAGCATAACTGCTCCTTTCCTAACTTCCGTGTTATTAGCAATTCAAAAACCGCTCAAAGGTACAAAGTAAACTAACGTTGACCAAATTGCGACCCAAGCAACCACCACTGCCGTATCTGTCCAATCTTTATTCCACATACTGCCACCCTCATCATCGCATGTAGCAATTGAAAGACAGCAAAATCGATACCAATATCTACTACCTGTGTTGCTGTGTATAAAGTTTGTGACTTTGATTCAAGCAGTTTGGCTCATCGGTCAGAAGTTCAATAAAACAGTCTGCCATGGATAAGTTGGTTACACGCCCCTCGCCTTTCATCTCCAGTAGCGCATCGTAACCTTCTTTCCCTTTCATGGTATAAGCGGAGGAAGTGCCTCGATACCAGGTGTCGTCTTGAACGTCGACCCATTGTTGACCATCAAAAATTGCTAATGACTGAATTCTTTCACCTTTAGGGGCATCAGCTCGGTACTCAAAGTTTAAATTGTAAGTGTATGGATAACTGCCAGAGCCAGTACCTTCCACATCATTGTTGAGTGCATTGTTTATGGCGCCTTCAAGTGCTCGGCGAATAGCACTGCCTTTTACGTCGTAAAAGCCGATCGGAACGGCAAAAGGCAACAACCGTCCGGCAATATCTGCCACTGTGATGTTGCCAGGATTCAATGATGTTCGCACGCCACCCGCATTATGAATCGCAAATTGAACCTCATGCCCGCGTTTATTTAGGCTGTACAAAAATGAACGAGCAACAGAAGAAGCCAGCTCGCTCTCACCAAACTCATCTGGGATTCGCACATGACGCTTTTTGGTGTCAATACTAGCAATGACTTGTGACTGTAACTGTCTTACCCGAGGGATGTATTTATCACTTAGGATTGCTTGAGTCTCCGGGTGTTTCTTACAGACCACCACATTAGGTTGGCCATGGATAAAGTCACACGCGGTTTCGAATACGCCTTGGTCAAGCTGTTGATTTAGTGTCGAGTCCCAAAAAATACGTCGGCCAAGTAACAGTTCATTTTGACCACTCAGCATGGTTGCTTTGCCGTTTTCATCAAATTCAATGACGCAGTGCCCCATAGTCAAAGCATGAAAGCCCGCTTGCACAACGTAGGTATCTTTTACTTTGATACCATAAGGGTCATCTTGCCCTAAACCTATTGATGAGAAATCGCCTTGCAGTCGGTGGCTATGTCCACCAACAATAATACCAATCCCCTCAACTTGTTCAGCTAACTCTAAATCACCTTCATAACCTAAGTGACTCAGAAGAATGACATTTTTAATGCCAGAGGAGTGAATTTGTTTTACGGTCGCCTTAGCGGTTTCAATTGCAGACTTAAATGGCGTATCTGCATCTGGGTTCGCGATATCGCTCATTTTATCAATGGATAATCCGAAAATCGCAACCTGCTCTCCATGAAACTCTTTGACGATGTATTGTGCGCTTTGTGTCTCCGTTTGATAGCTATACACATTGTTGCTATCGCTGACTCGGTGAGGCTTTTGAAGCGATTCATTTGATAGATCCCAGTTACCAGCAAGCAATGGAAACTGAGTGCGTTGACAGAATAAGGCAACAGGTTCATTACCCATATCCAATTCATGGTTGCCTAACGCCATCGCATCAATCTTTAACGCATTCAACAGATCGGCGTTGGCTTTACCTTTAAATAATGAGAAATAAAGTGTGCCTTGGAAACAGTCTCCAGCATGGAGAAATAACATCCCATGCCCTTGACGTTGAGCGTCGTCTCGTAGCTGCTCTACTCGGGTTGCGATGCGAGAAAACCCGCCAGCACTCACGTATGGCTCTAGCGTGAGTTCATTGTTGATCTTAAGCTTTAACTGTAATGACGTTGGCTCAAAGTAGGAATGTGTGTCATTGATGTGTGCCAGTTTGATTCTCACTGGCTTATGATTGTTATTCATCTTCATCTTCTCTCTTTTCATTCCTTATAATAATAAGAAGTGAATCATGACAGAATCATGAATTTTATGAAACTGTGATTTTTTGATTTCATGTTTAAGTGATCACGATGCTATCTACACTACTTTTGAAAGCAAGCGTCGCTTGTTGCGGTCTCTATTCAGTAAGGGGCTCTCGTAATTTTGTGAACTGAGCTTAACTCCAATATTTCGAATTAATATATGCTTAGGAGTAGCAAAATAACTCTCTATAATTCAAATAATTGCAAGGAGGATTGAGATGAGACTAGAACGCATCGAAATCTCCGGGTTTAGAGGCATCAAACGCCTTTCACTCTCTTTTGACGAACTCACTACGCTCATCGGTGAGAACACGTGGGGCAAATCATCATTGCTCGATGCCCTTTCTATCGCGCTACCTGCTAATGGCTCATTGTATCAATTCGAATTAAAAGATTTTCACGTTGATTATTCAATTTCTCATCCACAAACCCAACACTTGCAGATCATTGTTTGCTTTAAAGCACAAGACAAGAACGAAGTAAAAGCTGGGCGTTATCGACGGATAAAACCTGCATGGTGCACAAACGAGGATGGTGAGCAGGTCATTTACTATCGAATTAGTGCGTCTCGCGACGAGTATGATATTAAAACTGAATACGCATTTTTGGATCACAACGGTAAGCCGAAGAAACTGCACCACTCTGAGAAACTCGCCGTAGAGTTGATGACTCTTCACCCTGTTATCCGCCTACGAGACTCCCGACGCTTTCCAGATCTAAACCACGTCAACGGCGACAGCAAAAATGCTAGGATTGAAAAACGAATCAATAACACCTGTCGACGGCTATTGGCGATGCCTGGGCACGTAAACAAGGGTGAGATTCGCAGTAGTCTCGATTCAATGCAAACACTTGTCGAACACTATTTTGCGTTCCGCAGTGTCAGCAAAGGTAACCCACGAAAACCTCGTGATGGTCTTTTTTATACAAGCCCTTCCTCTGATAAAGGATTAAGTCAATTCCTTAAGGAAACAAATGATAAACAAAGCCGTTTGCTTTTAATGGGGCTTCTCAATGCTTACCTTCAAGCAAAAGGCCCTACCGATTTAAGACGCTGTGCAAGACCGATACTGATCATCGAAGATCCAGAAGGCCGACTACATCCGACTCATCTCGCTAGAGCGTGGTCATTATTGCAGTTGTTGCCAATGCAAAAGATTTTAACTACCAACAGCGGTACGTTACTTGGCTCGGTTCCACTTTATTCAATCCGACGTTTGATTCGCTTGTCAGACCGAACCATTGCCAAAAGTTTAAACTCTGCCAAGTTTGGCAGAGATGAGTTACGCCGAATTGGTTTCCACATTCGTTTTCATCGCTCAGGGGCGTTGTTTGCGAGGTGTTGGTTGCTCGTAGAAGGCGAAACTGAAGTTTGGTTATTTCATGAATTGGCTCGTCAATGCGGATATGATTTAGCTGCGGAAGGAGTTCAAATCGTTGAATTTGCGCAGTCAGGGCTGAAATCACTGATCAAAGTAGCAAAAGAGTTCGGTATCGACTGGCATGTTGTTACCGATGGTGACCCGGCAGGTAAAAAGTACGCACATGCCGTGAGAGCGCAACTCGATCATGATCAGGAAAGGCATAGACTTACAGAGTTACCTGATCGAGACATCGAACATTTTCTATACAATCATGGGTTTGAACTTTTCTTTAAGGACATCATCAAAGTTCCTCATGATCACCCTATCCCAGCTAAAAAAGTCGTAAACCGTGTTTTGAAAAAGCATGCAAAACCGGACTTAGCTTTGGCCATTGTCTCCCACTGTGAAGAGAGAGGTATGGAGTGCATTCCTGTACTTCTGCGTTGGACACTTAAGCGCGTTGTCACCATGGCAAACGGCAATACATGAGTTAGAGTATTTCACACTCACACCTTGCCTTGTAATACAAAAAAAGCACACCAAATTGGTGTGCTTGTATCAAACATCATTAATTTTGATTAAAGGTATTGAGAGGGATAAAACTCAATACACAGTGGATACAAATAAGATCGGGGGTTCACTACTGTGCTTGCTCAGCAAGCGTAGAAGAAGTAGTGCTTGATTTCGTATGCAACCAAAGTCCAGTCGCTTTCATTAGATAACCAAACACACCACCTAGCAGCAAAGATGGAATGACAAGTTGCCAGTTTCCATCAGCGGCAAATGTTGCACAGGAACCAATAAAAGTGCCTGGAATGTACGCGAGCCAAGCCTGTTTCGCTTGAATACACATGAAAAATGCCACAATAGCGGTAATCACATAACCGATAATTTCCAAACCAACGTAAGTTGAACCGTGGATAATTACCATTGCCCAGAATACACCCGTCATATTAGTGATTAAGCTGATACCAAGTCCTTTCAATCCGCTAGTTGGCGCAGCAAAGTAGCTCGTGCAACCTAAAAAACCAGCCCAAGAAAGCAAACCTAAAGAAATGGCGATCCAACCCCATACGCCAGATAAAATTCCAGTAGTGATAGAGATAGCTAAAAGTGTCGTCATGGTAGTCGTACCTGCTTGGCTATTATCGTACCCATATGGCTCAATAACTGCCTTCATACATTGAAATCAAGGACACATGTTAGATACATCAGTCTTGTTTATCGGTGATAATGATCACAATAAGGTTATAACAATTTCATGACTTGCACTAAAAGTTTGACGCAACCGATAAATCAACAGATTTAGGGAATGAGTATTTCTAGTGTTAGGTAAAAAGGATGTGTGTTGGATAGTTCCAATAGGTCACTCCAGCAAGCTTTAACGAGACTAGGAAGCTAATATCGGCGTGCAGAATCATGGATCACCAAGTGAGTGCATAAAAGCTCCTGAATCACGCTTATTCTTCGAAGTTCAGTATACTGTACATAGAAATATGCCACTCACAATTAAGCGAGTGGCATTGCTGTACTTCTAGAGTTTATTTGAGTGGTAACTTACAATACCGAAGGCTTACCTTTCATCATTCGCAGACCTTCTCGTTTAATGCAGTCGACTAGTGGGTTTTCTGCCATATCAGCTCGCCATATAAATGAAAGTGTCCTTTCCATTTTTAGCTCGGGCACATTTAACGCAACAAGATGACCCGCTTCTATATATCGCTCTACATCTAAATACGGTAAACAAGTAAGGTACTGGCCGTTAGCAACTAAGCTGCGTAACACCGGAACGTGCTCGTACTCTCGCCACACATCCAAATCTTCAATTAGATGATGAATAGAGCTATCAAATGTTTTTCGTGTGCCAGAGCCATGCTCTCTCAACACCCACTTCGCTTGTTCTAACTGCGCGAGGCTTACAGATTGATTGCGAGCAAAAGGATGATGAGAAGCAGCGACAACAGTAAGATGGTCTCGGCACCAGACTTCTTGGTGCAAACGGTTATCGTCACAACGCCCCTCGATGATCCCTAAGTCATATTTATAATCTAATACGCCATCAATAACCCCTTTTGTACTCTGCACACCAAGGGAAATACGCATTTCTGGAAAGTCATTATCAATGATACTGATAAGGTCTGGAACCAGATGCTCTGCCGGAGTTTGACTCGCGCCCATGCGAATCTCACCGCTTAACAAATGTTGCTCATAAAAGCCCATTTCTATCTGCAGTGCGTCTTGTAATAAGCGTTTTGCTTTTGGTCGTAACCACATACCCCAATGGGTTAACGCCATTTGCTTGCCTTGCCTCTCAAATAAAGGCCTGCCAAGCATTTTTTCTAATTGCGCAAGCGACATACTTGTCGCTGATTGTGTCAAAGCCAGTTTCTCTGCGGCCTGGCTTACACTGCCGGTATCTGCAACTGCGTCAAAAACCGCTAATTGCTTAAGTGAGTAGCGCAAAGTGTCCTCCATTATTGGTGAGTATTTTTCATACCCTCACAATCGTTAAAAACATGCCCCAATAAGCAATAGAGTTCATTTTACCTAGCCGCATAAAGTTATCAATTAATTTGATGAGGTTTCTAAATATTATCAATTTTACCTACCAAACCCTTCTCCTTATTCTGACTGTGCGGTTCGGGAACACCGCAAGCCTCAATGACTTTGAGACTGAAGTCATTGAGGCTTCTAAATAAAAACAACAATTTCATTTTTGAGTTAATAACCAAGGAATTTTTATGCGATTACAAATTAAGGAGTCAATATGGCGGTGACCAGCTCTCAAAATCACCAGTACTTTTCTCCAAAAGAAATGATGGCTGAAGCGGAAAAATTTGCGTTAAGTAAAGCAAACAAAACCAGCAGTATGACACTGAGTCTTGCCATCATGGCGGGCGCGTTCATTGGATTGGCGTTCTTGTTTTACATCACGGTGACTACTGGCAGCGCTGGCGCTGGTTGGGGCTTAAGCCGTCTTGCTGGCGGATTAGCATTTAGTATGGGCTTGATCCTCATCGTGATCTGCGGCGGTGAACTATTTACCAGCTCAGTTCTTTCCAGTATCTCATGGGCCAATAAGCAAATCTCGTTCGGAAAAATGCTTTCTATTTGGGGCAAGGTTTACGTTGGCAACTTCATTGGTGCGATGTTCCTACTTGCGCTAGTTACTGCAGCTGGTCTTTATCAAATGGATAGCGGTCAATGGGGGTTAAATGCGCTTAACATCGCGCAGCACAAGCTTCATCACACTCTCATTCAGGCGTTTGCGCTCGGCATCCTTTGTAACCTATTGGTCTGCCTCGCGATTTGGTTAACGTTTAGCTCTGCAAATGCAATGACAAAAGCAGCAATGACAATCATGCCTGTGGCCATGTTTGTCAGCAGTGGCTTTGAACACTGTGTCGCGAACATGTTTATGGTTCCACTTGGCATTGTTATCGCGAATTTTGCACCTGAGTCTTTTTGGTCCTCCGTCGGTGTGCCCGCTTCACAGTACGCAGACTTAAATATTGGCCACTTTATTACCGCTAACTTAATTCCTGTCACGCTTGGCAACATCGTCGGCGGAGCGGTTTTAGTTGGTCTTGCAAACTGGTGTATTTTTCGCCGACCAGAACTAAAAGCAGCGAATATCTCTTCTATCACAACGACTACAACACTCTCGTCAGTTAAGGATTTCACCATGAAAAACGCATCTTTTGTTAAAGACATTATGAACCCAAAACCAGTTACCATCAGTGCAGAAACCCCGATAGCAATCGCACTGGATGTGCTACTTGATAACAACGTAACTAGCGCACCTGTTGTAGACGTACAAAATCGATTGGTTGGCTTCTTCTCTGCTCACGATGTGATGGTAGAACTATGGTGTGAGGACTACATTCCGGTGAAAGACCAAAAAGTCGTCGACATCATGAGCCGCGATGTGGTCGCAATTGATGCTGGTGACCGTCTCGTTGATGTTGTAGAGTTCCTATGTATCGATAAAGAGCAGTTGTACCCAACGAGCAGCATGGGCATCGCCACTCGCATGACGTCTTTATCTTTAGAAGAACGCGCAAAAAGCATCAAAGTGAGCAAGCCACAAGTACTTCCTGTACTTGAAAATGGCCAGATGGTCGGTGTTGTTACTCGTACTGAAGTATTAAAAGCACTACGCCCGATTTTTGGTGAGCGTTTAAACCTAGTAGAAAAAAACGAGTTAGAAACAGCGTAATTCATTAAACGCTTGCAACGTCTGTTGGCTTTCAATCGCTGTCACTGACTGGCTTGCCAATGTTGTCGATTGTGATTGAGGTAATAAAAAAGCGCTCTTCCGTTGAAGAGCGCTTTTACTGTATCTAAAAGAAGTTCGTTACTTCTTAACGCCTTCGATATGAAGTTCCATATCAACATAGCTTGAAGCACCCATTACTGGGATATCAAAGTCAGCAAGCTCGAGGCGAGTGTTACCAACGAAGCCAGCGCGCTCACCACCCCATGGGTCACTACCTGCGCCAACAAATTCAGCTTCGATAGTAATAGGCTTAGTAACACCGTGTAGCGTTAGATCACCAGTTACATCTAGCTTGCCATTGCCTTTATCAACCACTTTTGTGCTTTTAAAGGTCGCTTCGCTGTATTTACCAGCATCAATGAAGTCACCACTACGAATGTGCTTGTCACGTTCAGCGTGGTTGGAGTCTAAGCTAGTTGTATCAACAACAACATTCACTTTTGAATCAGCAATGTTGTTCTCATCAAAAGAAAAGTCACCAGAAAATGTATTGAAACGACCTTTGATGAAGCTGTAACCCAAGTGACTAACTTTAAAGTTAATTGAAGCGTGAGCACCTTTGGTATCGATGACATAATCTGCAGCTTGCGCACCAAATGGTAGTGCCATAGCGATAGCTAATCCTGTAGCGAAGAGTGACTTTTTCATTTTGAAGCTCCTAACATTTTTCTTAATGTGTTGTCTTTATCGATAAAGTGGTGTTTTAGCGCAGCAATAGCGTGCAAACCTGCTATCAGGATGACGGCCCAAGCTGCGTAGAAGTGAATTTCACCCGCTATGTCTGATTGTCCTGGGAATAACTCTCCCGCTCCTGGCACGGTAAACCAATTAAACACTTCGATACCGCGTCCATCAGACGTTGAAATGAGGTAACCTGAAACAAAGATGGTGACCAATAGTAGGTACATAACACCATGCGCCGCTTTAGCAGCAAGCACTTCGTAAGGTTTGCCTTCTACCTTTGGTGACGACGTAACATGTTTCCATACAATGCGTGCCAAAGTTAAAATAGCGAGTAAAATACCGACAGAGCGATGGTAATGTGGCGCAGTTCGATACCATTCGCTGTAATAGCTAAGGTCGACCATCCACAAACCCACTGCAAATAGACCAATAATGCACAGCGCAGATAACCAGTGCATCACGCGTGCAGTAAGGTTGTAATTCTTTACCAGTGTATCCATCTCAAGTTCCTAGATATATTCCTAAGTTAATGTTGAGCAAGAAACACTACATTAACCTATTTACGTCATATGAAACAGATTATTTACCATCATTTACATCCAGCCAATGGCACCGTATCTATCAAGTTGTTCGAATTTTTTGAAGGAACTTTAAATCGTTTATAAAACTGAAACTTACAGCTTAACTTCTTGTTCTATCTCATACAGCTCTTCGGACACTTCTAACATTCTACGTTCAACCAGTGATTTTGCATCTTCCACCCCCTTGTTGTAATAAATTGGCCCTAGTTTTTCTGTAATGAAATCAATAAGAAATTCACTATCGAACTGGCCAATCTCAACATCTAGTTCGTCCTGCATATAATCTTGAATGGCGGTTGCCAGCGTTTCTTTTTGCGCACGTTCTAACTTTATCATCTTTGCCCTTTTTCAGAATTTTGTTCTATGTGTGCTTCTATCGTCTTGCTCTCTTAAAGAGTAGGCGCGATCATTTGTGAGAAATTTGGTGTTTAGATCAAGAAGTTGCCGAAGTAAATTAGTCTATTCTCAAAAGACTATGCTAACCTTTTGCAGTTCGTTTTGTTAATTATTAAGGGATATTCTTTGCTGCTCGACCTAGTGATTCAAAGTGTTAATGATTTTCAAGACGACTGTCTTAAGCTGTGTGAAAAGCATTACCCTGCGGTACATAACCAAGGCATGAGTGAGCATCATCTTGGTCTCGCGTTTTCAAGACGAATGGAACACACTTTCCGTCACTTCGGATACAACAGCGTGGTAAAACCAATTGAAGTTTTAAATACGCCGGATCTGCCTCATCACTATCGTATTTCATCCGAAATAGGTACGGTTTGGGTCCTGAGCCACCATATGGTCAGTGCGGGAAAATCTTGTCGAGAGAACTTACTCTCATCAATTACGGAATGGCAAAGCGAATATGGTTATGCGCTGCAACCGAATGATCTACTCTTTTTAGTTTGTGATCATTGGATCAGTCGCAGCAAAACGAGCCGAGAGTTGCTTCATTGGTGGATGGGTGAACTGCCCGATCAGATCAACGAATACACGGAGCAAGGCATCACGCTGTACACCAGCGAATCGCAGCTCACGCAATCGTTAGACACTCGATTTGGCATCAGTCCTTGTTACATTAAGTTTGGTCATCCTTTACGTCGCTCGAACAAACAACAGTTGGTCAGAAAATACTTACAACTGTATGCAGTACTACAATGGTAACATCAAATTGCAATAGGAAGATTGTCAGTCATTTCATCAATTTGTTTGATATCACTCGACAAATCTAATCATCTCTTACCATCATTCTTGCTTGAGTTCATGAGCCCACTTAGATTCAGTGCCAATGAAATAAAAAGTTAGCGCGATAGCGCTGATGTAGAAGCATTGATTTAGGTTGTTGTAACAATGATGAGCACCTCGCAACTCCTTAGTTGCATCCGCAAACAAGCCGACGGGCAATATATTGCGAAATACGCAAAGCTCACTCTTCGAAGTGTCTTTCAACCTATATATAAAAAAGATATTTCTATCGTTGGACTTGAGGCACTAGTAAGAATTACCAATGCTAATGGCGCCATGATCAGGCCAGATCAGTTTTTCCAATCAAAAACCATTGCCGCTCAAGACCTACTCAATGTCGAACGCTTAAGTCGCCTAATTCATATCAAAAACTTTGCCCAATCTCACTTTCACAATAAACAACTGTTTCTTAATGTATTACCAGAAGCAGCAAAAATACTAGCCAGAGACATCACGTACAATAGGCTGCTAAAACAAACCATTTATCAATCTCATTTAGTAAATGAACAAATCGTCATGGAGTTGCTTGAGTTGAACGTAGAAGACGAGTCCTCGTTGTCGCAAGCAGCTCGTGAATTAAGCCAAGGCGGGTTTAAATTGGCGATCGACGATTATGGCGTCAATGCCTCAACAATTGAACGAGTGAAAGGCGTTCGTCCAGACATAATAAAGATGGATCGCTCGTTAATGCTGAGATACGTAAATGGTGACTGGAAAGCTCTAGTCGATGCATTATCACTAGCAAGAACGTTGCGCTCTAAAACCGTTATCGAAGGAATTGAAACCGAGCATCAACTTAACTTAATGAAAAAACTCGGTTTCGATATGTATCAAGGATACCTACTCGCTATCCCGCAAACGTTAGACGTTTATGAAGAGGCAAAAACAGCCTGACTATGTAAGAACAAAAGTTTGTACGGTTTAGCGAGAGTTACGTGATTTACCACGGTTCTTATGAATCGCTAATTTTGCTTTTAGCTTACGCTTCTCTGATGAACGGCTTCGACGGCGCCCACTACCATTTTTCTCAGGCTCGACTTCTTCTATAAGACTTGGCTCGAAGCCTGCCAACCATTCTTGCGGTAGGCGTTGATCAAGCAAATTCTCGATAGCATGCAATAAATATTCTTCATCTCGACTCATTAGAGACACAGCTAACCCCGACTTTCCTGCACGGCCAGTACGGCCTATACGGTGGACATAATCTTCGGCTTTAAATGGCATATCAAAGTTCACCACTTGCTCTAACTCTTGAATATCCAGTCCTCGTGCTGCTACATCTGTCGCAATCAACGCACGCACCTTACCTTGCTTGAACTCATCCAACGCTCTTTGACGCGCACCCTGTGACTTATCCCCGTTAATTGAAACCGCTTTTATGCCATCTAACTTAAGCTCTTTTGCTAGCTCATCGCTACCTTGCTTAGTTTTTGTAAATACAAGCACTTGCTGCCAATTGCGCGAGCCAATCAAGTACGCCAATAATTCACGTTTACGCTTTTTGTCTACCGGATAAACCATCTGTTTTACTGTTTCAGCCGTCGTGTTTGCTGGTGACACTTCAACTTCAACCGGCGATTCCATGAGTTTGTACGCAATAGTCTTGATTCGCTTTTCAAATGTCGCAGAGAACAACAGGATCTGTTTTTCGGCGGGTAAACGTCGGAAGATGCGTTGCAAGTCAGGCCAGAATCCCATATCTAACATACGGTCGGCTTCGTCTAGAACGAGCATACTGGTTTTGGAGATGTTTACGTTGCCATTAAACAGATGATCCAAAAGGCGACCTGGTGTTGCAATCAAAATATCAGCGCCCTCTTCTAACTTCCTCTTTTGTACGCCAATGCTTGTACCACCATAAACACACACAATGCGAAGTTCGGTTTGTGCAGAGTACTGATTCAAATTATCAAATACCTGCTGCGCAAGCTCGCGTGTTGGAACCAAAACCAATGCTTGAGGCGTACCGTTGAGTTTCTTTTGCTGAACGGTTTGTATAATAGGCAAACCAAACGCAGCTGTTTTCCCCGTACCAGTTTGTGCAGCAGCAAGTAAGTTCTTTCCTTCAAGGACATGTGGAATAGACTTTTCTTGCACTGGTGTTGGCGTCACGATATTTAGATTGCTTAGCGTCTCGATTAGCTTTTGTTCAATGCCTAAGTCAGCAAAATTAACAGACATGTGTAACCTCATTATTTTTGGAGCGCAGAGTTTACCAGAGCCCCAATAGCCATACTACTTTTCTATCTCATTGGGCTGAATCAATAAGCTGTTGCTGAAAATCATACGACTGGCGTAAAACGTCTCGATAGAGTGTCGAGAACTTCTCTTCCAATTCTGTGTAATCACTCTCAATCACTTTAAATGTTGTAGTAAGGTCAGCCATTCTCGGGCTTCTTTGCGACATTCGATGTAATGCAAATTCGATACTATCCAGGTCTTGGTATGACTGAAGCCATCGACCGTGCCACATCCGGCTGTGGAGCACCAAAAAACGCGGCGGCAAATGTTCATTAACGTCACGGTTTACTCGCTCGTATGCCGAATCGACAAAGTGTTCGAGAGATACGGCATAAAAGTCGTTCCAGTGTTTTGCGAGACAATGGTCCCAGAACATATCGAGAGCGATAGGGGCAAAGCGCCGCGCAGTACCTTTGAAGTGAGGTTTGCATTCGTTAACAATAGGATGGTGATCGGTAATGCGGTCAACAAATCTATGTAATTTAATGCCGTTCGAGATATCACGTTCATACAGCTTGCTTGGATCTCCTTTTACGAAGTCTCCAAGCAAGTTTCCCAATAAATGGCTGTTACAGTGGTCTGCGATATGCAGGTGGGCTAGAAAGTTCATCCGACGCCAGTTTTGGCCTTTAAGGCTTGGTGTGACATGAACCTAGTATAACGTCAATTACGACGAGATGAGAGTGTTCCGCTATTCGGCTTCGTTGTCTGAGCCAACGTATTCCGACAAGATAATGCCAATTTCAAGCGCATCTAGCAGCTCTAGGCTCTCATCGTTTTGGTATTGGTCGCTCATTGTGACCTCCTTTATTTTAAGCTCTCTTGCTTGTACTTGCTGACGGCTTGGCCTTGCCATATCCACGTCAACAACTCCTTTTTATAGTCTTTATATGACACATTCATGACAGCGAGAAGTAAAGATTTAAAAACCTATGAGCAGAATCAAAAGTAAACGTTTGCAACCAGATTTCATATCTACTTAGCACTTCAGAGAAATAGCTCTTTTATCAATATTTATGTCAATTTAAAGATATAACATACCGTTATAGGCGTCCTTAGATCTCATTTCTTAAACTAAATTTAGTTTTCGTTACATATTTTGCTGATTAACTTCGCATATTTTGTTTCGATATAGCAATAGATTTGGTCAATATCTTTTATCTCTAATGGAGCTTTAAATGAGAGAAGTTGAGTTTAGAACGATAGACAGGCTGTTTATCAAGATGTCTATCAACGACAAAATATGGGTTATATTCCTGCTGTTTTTAGTAGCCCTCACTTCTGTGGCTGGAAGCCGCTACTTCAATGAAATACAACAATTTAAACAACAAGCGATTTCTGCTAGCGAAGCGAAACTTTCTGGTATTGTTGACGCTCAACCAGGTCATGTTCCACAAATTGACGGCGTATCGAAATCAAGTCGCGTAAGCGAGAGCTCTTTTGTTGATGGCTCTGTCACCGCTTATGCAAAGCTCTATTCTGGCGAAGTGATTAAGTTGACTCAAAACGTATCCGCGCAATACGAATCTGCAAAGTCGTCAGCCTTAACCTCTCTGTTACTCAGCTTTTTATGGGTTGTTCCTTTTGCCCTTTTCTCTTACTGGGTTGCGACCTTTATAGGAGGCGCCCTGTGGGTTTTATATACGACAACCGAAAAAATTGGTGAAGGTGATTTAACCTCTCGCCTTGGTTTTCATCCTGGCCGAGACGAGTTTGGCACCATTGGTTGCGCGTTAGATAAATCTATGGACACCTTAAGTGAACTGGTTAACAGTGTGAAAAATAATGCGGCTACATTGAGTGAGACATCTTCTGCATTCGAAAAAGATATGCAGTTGAGCGAAACGCAGATATCTCATCAATATCAAACACTCGATTCCGTCGCGACAGCAATGGAAGAAATGACAGCCTCTGCAAAAGAAGTATCCAGTATTTCCCAACAAGCGACGATGCAATCCGATCAAGATGCTCAAAAGATCGAGCTAAGCAGAAATCGCGTGCAAAATGTGATTGGAGAAATTGAGACGTTATCCAGCTATATTGAACAGGCTTCCACATCAGTAACCAATTTAAATGAAAACACGACGCAGATTAATGACGTTATCACAACGATCAATGCCATTTCAGAACAAACCAACCTATTGGCTCTGAATGCGGCAATTGAAGCGGCACGCGCCGGGGAGCAAGGTCGTGGATTTGCTGTGGTTGCTGATGAAGTGCGTACATTGGCAAGCCGAACTCAACAGGCAACAGTAGAAATTCAAGCCATGATTGAGAAACTACAAACCGAGAGCCAGAACATTGCTTCAATCACTGATCGAACCGTTCAACAAGCGCAAACCAGTAGCCAGCTTATTGATGAAATTGGTCATGATGTGACGTCCATTGCTGAATCCGCACGCTCATTGATGGACATGAGTATCCAAATTTCCACCTCAGCAGAAGAACAAAGCGCAGTCGCCAACGATATTGCATCTGAGCTTTCAGAAATTCGCAGCCAGTCGAGTACAATCAGAGAAGTTGCAGAGCAATCTACCGTAGGGGTAGCTAATCTCACTCAGGCGTCAGTGTCTCTTGGTGAGGTATTACAACGCTACCGCACAGCATAACTTTGCAGCATTTATGATCAACAAGGGCTCCTGAGGAGCCCTTTCTTTAAACCGTTTTCAGCCGTTATCGTCGATATTTTCTACTACACACAAGTGGATATTTGAAGTGAATCTCAAGTTCTCGCTGTACCTGATGAAATAATGTTCATAAACAAAGCGTTCCGCTATGCTTAATCCTGCCAATTCCAATTTGCTGCTGGAAAACAATATGAATAATTACAAAGATACGAAAGACATCGAAAACCTAAGTTGCCCTCTCTGCCAGGGGGATGAATATCTCATTTCATCGGATGGAGAGAAATTCACATGCGCTGCTTGCGGATTTCATACAAAAAGCTTCTCATCCATCCAATGCCTACATCAAACCCCTTACCTACAGTCCAAACTTAAACATATCCATAGCTTAAGTACGGTGTGCCATTAAGAGATTAAACAGAGCAGCTAAATAGCTGCTCTTTTAATTCATCTAAATGTTGAATGCGAATTACGCGTTCATCATCAACACGATTGATTGCCTCACCATTAAATAGCTGTACGGTTTTAATGCCAGCGTTTAATCCCGCTTCTACGCCTTTAGGTGTGTCATCAATATAAAGACAGTCGCTCGGTAAAAAGCCCATGCTCATTGCACTGTACATAATTAAGTCAGGTTCAGGCTTCCAACTATTCGCATCGAATGCAGAGAACACTTTCCCCTGGAAAGCATCGAGCAATCCTGTTAACTCCAATGCGTATTCTATTTTATCTTTCGGCCCATTGGACGCGACACAATATTCGATATTATGCGAATCTAAAAACTGAATTAATCGCTTTGCACCATCCATCGGCTGTAAGTGGCGAACAAAAAGAGACTGGACTTCTTCACGGTATTGCGGCTCTAAGACATCAATAGGGACTTTGATATCTTTCAGCTCTTTAGTATCTAAAAGGATGTCAGCGAGCTTTCCTCCTTTAAAATGAGAAACGCACTCTTCCATCGTTAATTCTGCGCCATGCAGGTTAAATACATTGACGAGAGCTTGGCAACACAATCGTTCACTATCGACCAACGTACCATCACAATCAAATATCACGCACTTAATATTGGTAATTGCCATAGCCATCTCCAGACATCTTAAAGGCTAATGCCCTAGCTGATTTTAAAAATGTTGGCTTAATCTTATTTAAGTTTGGGATTGTTGAAACGACGAGCTTGGCATTTCATGGAAATAGAGGGGAGCAATTACAGTTTTTCTAAGCAAGATCACCTATCGTCATCTTGCTTTGCTTTTTATGCATTTGAGTGCGCAAATTAGCTTTCAATAATCACCGAATCTAAAAGCTTGTGTTCGGTACTTAGTCTTTTAGCAAGATCCGCCACAAACGAACTCTTGTATTTTGATTCAGAAACCGCGACATCAGAGATAAGCGTGTTTCCTTCAAGGTGGCTAATAATAGCGGCACCAATTGGAGCTCCAGATTTAAAACCAACATATAATTCAAAATCTGGCGTTAGAATTATCTGAGTGAGATATTCCACAATCATATCTTTATCGTACTGTTGATCCCAACGCTGAGACTGCAGGACAGAAAACATGATAGTAAGTCGGTGAAAATCGACCAGAAAAATATCGTCAGAGCTAAATTCAGAATTACTCTCAAGTAGCGTGTCTTTGTCGACCACTTGATAGGTTGCTTGTTCTAGTGCTTTGAAATAGACATCACGCCCTTTCAGACTCTCTGGTGTTGGAAATTCAACTTCAACCAGATCATACAGCCATGTATTTTTACGCTCGATACTGGCTAACTGTTGTTCATTCATTTTGATACCTTAGTTGCAAAACGAAATGTGCAGAGTATTTCATTCTCACATAGAGTGAAGCTTAGACAGAGCGACAAGCCATATAAAGTCATATTGGGAGAAAGTATGGTCACTCTAACTCATCATTTCGTTTAGAGCAGTACATTAGCATGAAGCCCACAACAAACCTAGCGTACGTAGACCTTTCCTTGGCTAAATTTTGTTTTAGTTGCAAACCTCTGATAGATTTCATCAATATCTTTCCTAGTTAAGGACAAAAATAATGAAAAAGATGCTGTTAAGTGCATTGCTTGCTACTACGCTGGTTGGTTGTTCAGATAACGATGTTGCTGATGTAGGACTCGGTTGGTTTACTTTGAAAGACATCAAAGTAGGTGAATTAAAAGACGAGGTAGTCACGGGGGTAACGTGTCATATAGCTTCTATCGAAGCAGATTTTAGCTTAGCGGATCCAAGTGACAGCTCAATATCCTGTCGTCAGACTGGCGAAATTACGCCGGAAATGATTGCAAAAATAGATAAAAGTAAGTCTGGCGAAATTGTATTTAAGAAGTCAAAAAGTATTTTCTTCAAAACCATGAAGGTTCGCCGAATTTATGATGCAGACAACCAAACCTTACTCTACCTGTCTTACACAACAAAAGAGACAGACGGTAGCTTTAAGCACAGCCTATCGACGGTTCCACTTTGGGGCACCAAGGCTTACGTTGAGCCAACTGAAGTGAAAAAGTAACGCAGCTAATTTTGGGTAGCTCCAAGCTCGTTGTTAAAGAGAATAACCAATCAACAATCTGAAAAGCGACCAATTGCAGTACTATAAGCATCAGTAATTTAGGCTATCTTGGTCGCTATTTCTCCAGCTCGCTGATTTTTTCAGCGGGCAAACTTCTTTGTAATAAAACGCCACGATTTTCATTTTTTTGTGATACAATCCCGCCTCTTTTTTTTCTCACTCAAGAACAAGCATGAAGTTTCCTGGTCAGCGTAAATCTAAACACTACTTCCCAACTCACGCTCGAGATCCATTAGTAAACCAAATCCGACAAGCGCCTAAGCTATATCGCCCAACTATTGTTGGTGTCGGTCAAACCATCGTAGATATCGAAGCGCGTGTAGATGATGCGTTTTTAGAAAAATACAACCTAAGTAAAGGACATTCACTCGTTCTTGAAGAAAGCAAAGCAGATGCACTTTACGAAGAACTGGTTGAGCAAGGCCTGATCACACACCAATACCCAGGTGACACGATTGGCAACACGCTCCACAATTACTCAGTATTGGCGGATAGCAAATCCGTTTTGCTCGGTGTGATGTCTAAGAACATTCAAGTTGGTTCTTTTGCTTACCGTTACCTTTGCCGCACGTCTTCACGCATGAACCTCAACCACCTACAAACGGTAGATGGTCCTATTGGTCGTTGTTATACCCTGATTTCTCAAGATGGTGAACGCACATTTGCTATCAATGAAGGTCACATGAACCAACTACTTCCGGAAAGCATTCCTGAAGAGATCTTTGAGAAAGCATCAGCTCTGGTTGTTTCTTCTTACCTCATGCGCGGTAAAGAAGAGGATCCAATGCCAAAAGCGGTACAAAAAGCGATCGACTTTGCCAAGAAGCACGATGTCCCTGTTGTACTAACTTTAGGCACGAAATACGTTATCGAAGGTAACGCGCAGTGGTGGCAAGAGTACATTCGCGAGAACATATCTGTTGTTGCAATGAATGAAGAAGAAGGCGCCGCATTAACAGGCGAGACAGAACCGCTAGCGGCTGCTAATAAAGCACTTGAGTGGGTCGATCTTGTTCTATGTACTGCTGGGCCAAATGGCCTATACATGGCAGGTTACACTGACGAAAAAGTAAAACGAGAAACCACACACGACATTCTTGAAGGCTCAATTGAAGCCTTTAACCAATACGAATTTAGTCGTGCGATGCGTAAAGGAGATTGTGAGAAGCCAATGAAGGTATACTCTTACATTGGTCCTTACCTAGGTGGTCCACTAGAGATTAAGAACACCAACGGCGCAGGTGATGCGGCACTTTCTGCTTTACTGCATGATATGGCTGCAAACTCTTTCCATCAAAAAGAAGTGCCTAACTCAGAAAAGCACGAAGTACGCTGTTTGACTTACTCATCACTTTCTCAGATCTGTAAATATGCAAACCGAGTAAGCTATGAAGTGTTGACGCAACACTCTCCTCGCCTATCGCGAGCACTTCCTGAACGGGAAGATAGCTTAGAAGAAACTTACTGGGATCGTTAAGATCACAGCTTTAAAGCTAAAAATACATCAAGGTCACCATTTGGTGGCCTTTTTGTTTTGATCTGGCGCAGTAATTAGTAGATTTTGTTAGTATGTAGCACAGTATAGAGCAGTAAACTCTTTACATACCGAATCGAAACAGTACCATCACCGAGCAAACGTTTGCCCAACAATAATACTTGCTCCAACTCAGATTGTTTTTCAACACTACCTGCGAGTCACTTTAGGGATTATCCATGCAGTCAGATATTGAAATTTGCCGAAACACACCACTTTCTTCTATTGATGTTATTGCGGAAAAAGTAGGGTTATTACCCGAAGAATATGACACTCACGGGAAGCACAAAGCCAAAGTCCATCCAAAATGTTTGGAGCGGCTCAAAGAGAATAATAACGGTAAGCTTGTGCTTGTTACTGCGATCACTCCTACCCCACTTGGCGAAGGAAAAACCGTTACAACAGTCGGACTGGCGCAAGGTTTAGCTAAGCTTAGACAATCCGTTATCGCATGTATTAGACAACCTTCTATGGGGCCTGTATTCGGTATTAAAGGCGGTGCTGCTGGCGGTGGTTATTCCCAAGTTGCTCCAATGGAAGAACTGAACTTGCACCTTACTGGTGACATCCATGCGGTGACGGCGGCGCATAATCTAGCTTCAGCCGCGCTTGATGCTCGCTTGTATCATGAACAGCGCGAAGGCTATGATGCCTTTGAAGCACGTACTGGATTAAAGGCACTTAAAATCGATACGGCGAGCATTACTTGGAAACGAGTAATGGACCATAATGATCGTGCACTACGTAAAGTCAAAATTGGGTTAAATGAGCCAGGAAAAGTCATCAATGGATACGAACGCGACGAAGGGTTCGATATTTCTGCCGCGTCTGAGTTAATGGCTATCATTGCACTGGCTAAAGATTTAAAAGATTTACGTCAGCGTATTGGGAAAATTGTCGTAGCGTACGATTTGAACGGAAACCCGGTAACCACTGAGGATCTGCAAGTTGCAGGAGCAATGGCAGTGACATTAAAAGAGGCCATAGCACCGACACTGATGCAAACTCTGGAAGGTGTTCCTACGTTGATTCACGCAGGCCCGTTTGCAAACATCGCCCATGGAAATTCATCTATTATTGCCGACGATATCGCGCTAAAACTATCAAGTTACACTGTAACTGAGGCGGGGTTTGGTTCGGACATGGGATTTGAGAAAGCGTGTAACATTAAAGCTGCCGCCGCCAGCAAGGCGCCAGATTGTGTAGTGATAGTAGCGACATTACGCGGCCTCAAAGCAAATTCTGGACACTATGATTTACGACCAGGTATGGCCATTCCAGATTCCATTTTTAATCCAGACCAAGCAGCATTGGAAGCGGGATTTGAAAACTTAAAATGGCACATTAATAACGTTCATAAATATGGCATTCCAGCTGTTGTCGCTATTAACCAGTTCCCGCAAGATTGTGAGAAAGAGCTTAAAATACTTAAAGAGCTGGTTCAGCAATTTAATCCGGAAGTTAAAGTCGCTATCAGCACCGCTTTTGCGCAAGGCGGGCAAGGCACTACTCAGTTAGCTCAACATGTTATTGACGCTTGTACCCAGCCTACAGAGTTTCGTCCTTTATACAGTAAAGAACAATCGTTACACGAAAAACTTATGGCTGTGTGTGAAGCTGGCTATGGTGCCGCCAATATAGAAATGAGTTCTCTTGCTACTGAACAGCTCAACCATTTTGAAAATCTAGGTTTTAACAACTTAGCGGTTTGCATAGCGAAAACTCCACTATCGATAACAACAGATTCCGCTGTCAAAGGTGCGCCGACAGGTTTTACCGTCCCTATCCGCGAGTTACGTCTGTGTGCTGGCGCTGGGTTTGTGTATGCGTTATCAGGCACGGTGATGACAATGCCAGGTTTGCCTGATAAACCTGCATTTATGAATTTAGACCTTGATGATCAAGGAAATATCGTCGGTCTCTCTTAGTGTAACGTCAACGTATAGTTGACTATAAAGGAAGCACGTTTAAAGAGTGAGTGGTTTACTTCTATATCCACTCACTTTGAACAGACGAAGAGGCGTGCTTGATTATCTTTATCTCACTGTTTTATCCTCACTTTACATTGTAAATCCATACTTATTTTCTCCCCTTCCCTATAATCTTGCGCCAATTTGATGCACGGCCTACTTAGCACTTCACTAATGTGGTGCAATTACCTTGCGATGAACTTTTAACCCCTTTGATTTTTAAAGAGATATTCTATGGCTCGAATCTTGTACTAAAGTTTGCAGTAGTAAACACATCAGCACATGCACTTTCAAAACCTCTGCGCTGTACACCACTTCCTCCTGGTTAGCACCGTTTTGATGCATGCAAAAAAGGGAAAGGGAATAATATGGAAGACGCACTCGCCGTAATTTTAGCTGGAGGGATGGGGTCTAGACTCAGCCCACTCACCGATGATAGAACCAAGCCAGCAGTACCTTTTGGCGGAAAGTATAGAATTATAGATTTCACACTAACCAACTGTTTACACTCAGGTTTACGTAAAATCCTTGTTTTGACCCAATACAAGTCTCATTCACTTCAAAAACACTTGCGAGATGGTTGGTCAATATTCAATCCAGAGCTTGGCGAGTACATTACTGCGGTTCCACCTCAAATGCGCAAAGGTGGTGCATGGTATGAAGGAACCGCTGATGCGATTTATCACAACATGTGGTTACTATCGCGCAATGACGCGAAGTATGTGGTTGTGTTATCCGGCGATCATATCTATCGAATGGACTACGCCGCAATGCTTGAAGAGCATAAAGAGAAAGGTGCTAAGCTCACCGTTGCCTGTATGGATGTTCCCGTAGAGGATGCTTCAGCATTCGGGGTAATGGGCACCGCAGAAAACGGGCTAGTTACTTCATTTATAGAAAAACCAGAATGCCCACCTACCCTTCCAGGAAGTAAAACCAGAAGCCTCGTTTCCATGGGGATTTATATCTTTGATATGGATGTTTTAAAAGAAGCACTCGAAGACGACTCAAAACTCGATTCATCAAGCCATGACTTCGGAAAAGACATCATACCTAAGCTGATTGATACGGAATCCGTTTATGCTTATCAATTTTGTGGCAGTAAAGGGCGCGTTGATAAAGATTGCTACTGGCGCGACGTGGGTACCATTGATTCCTTCTATGAAGCGAATATGGATCTGCTAGAGCCTGTACCACCAATGAACCTATATCAATCCAATTGGGCGATTCGTACTTACGAGCCGCAGTTTCCACCAGCTCGTACCGTATCGTCAGCCACGGGCAATGAAGGTATTTTTATTAACTCCATCATTGCTACCGGTGTCATCAATTCTGGAGGCTCAGTACAGCATTCCATCATTTCCTCTAACGTACGTATTCAAGACAGTGCAACGGTTGTCGATTCCATCATTTTTGATGACGTAGAGGTCGGTGAAGGAAGTCAGCTGGTCAACTGCATAGTTGATAAACATGTTCGTATTCCGCCACATACTCAAATTGGCATCAACAAACTAGATGATGCGAAGCGATTTAAAATCTCAGACAAAGGTATTGTCGTCATACCCGAAAGTTATCAATTCGATTAAACGACAAACCATCGCAACAAAAAAGCGCACGATCATCATCGTGCGCTTTTGTTTAAGAGCCTATTAACGTTAGGCTATAACAGTTAATCAAAAACGATTAGATGTTACATACCGTTGACCAACTACCATCTGTGCCCGGCTCAGCCGCTGTCCACCAGTTCGCTTGGTAAACCACACCGTTGTGGATGATCTTATCACCTTGGTTAGCGTGGCTTGGGTTACCAGCCCAATCCGTTTGTGGTAGAGCTGGGTATGTCACTAAACCTGTCGTATCACACGTACCTGGTTCAGTAGTACCACCATCACCCGAGCCTGCATTTAGGTCGCCAATTGGTAGTTCTGGCTGTTCAAACTTGAACGCAAACTCTTTACCACCAGAAATCACTGAGTAGTTAGCCGGACCAGAGATTGGTAGGTAGTAAACCATATCAAGCTCGTAAGTACCGCCCGCAGGTAAATCTTTCCAAGCAGGTAGAGAGAACGATACGCGGTGCATTACGCCATCTAAGCCACCGATGTTGTTTGCACGAGTATGTCCAGAAGCAATGACTTTCAAACCGCCACCTGATTGATCTTTCGCGTTATCAGGAGCTGATACTGGGATATCAAACTGGAATTCAGTACCACCAGGGATCGCTTGACCAGTGTTGTTCGTAAACGTGATCTTCGGATTAATTGGGTAGTTTTGGTCGCCAACCTTAAAGCCGCCAACGCTGACTGCAATGTCTACCGCTTCTGTTGGTGTTGGACCCGTCGCGACTTTATTGCCGTAAGGTGTTGCAGACTTAAACTTGTCGTAGATAGCTTTGGTCATAGTGTTACCCATGTGGTACTCACCATTACCAGCTGCACAAGCTTGTTCAGTTGCATCTACTGCCGTACGATTACCATTTGCATCCAGTACGTAACAGTTGTAGTCGCCTGCCAGTTCCCAGAACATAATACCGCCGATTTCTTTATCGATAACGTAATCAGCTTTCACTTCGATAGAAGCTTTATCTTCCGTAGATAGGAACACGCTCTTCTCTGCGTTCCACAACCAAGGCGCTACCGCAACGCTATCGTAATGACGAGTATATGTACCAACAAACTTATCCGAAGGATCGTTAACTGGATCAAGACCGTAAGCGGCTGCGTAAGAGCCCCAGATACCATTTTCTAGGTTCTTCGCATGCCACATTGGGTTAGAGCCAGCGCCCATTTCGTTGCCTTTAGGGTCGGTATCGTGCCACATGTTGTCGATACCAATAGCACCGTGACCACAGTTGTTCTTCTCACCCTCACCGGTACCTGGTTGACACTCAGCTTGGTTTGGCAGTGCTGCTCGGCCCCACAGACCATTTTCACCACCAGTAACACCTTGCCAACCACGGGTGTAGTAAGGAACACCGATGTTGATACGACCTGCTGGCATAGAGCCACGGAAATAGTGGTAAGCCCAGTCTGTGTTCAAGTAACCGATACCACCGTATGCAGCAGTGCCGTATACGTTCCACTGGGCTAGCTCCGAGTCTTTACCTGTATCGAATAATGCTGCGTTGTGACCAACGTGATCATTCCAAGCCCCATGCAAGTCGTAAGACATGATGTTTACGTAGTCTAGGTACTTAGTTACATCGAAGGTTTCCATACCACGCAGTAGGTAACCTGAAGATGGTGCTGCGATAGTCAGCATATAATGAATGCCATCTTGCGCGGATGCGGCGTCAAGTTTCTCACGCAATACTTTCATCAGCTCTTGGTAAGACGCCCATAGATACTGACGACGCGGTTCCATGAAGTCTTTGTCGTAAGGGTTACCAGCACCAGCCATTGATGTCGGGTATTCATAGTCGATATCCAGGCCATCGAACTTGTACTGACGCATCATTTCAACGGCTGAAGTTGCGAACTTCTCGATGCCTGCATGGTTAATAGAACCATCCGCATTCGTCGTCATAGTGTAGAAGCCACCATCAGCCACACGATCGCCATTCGTATCGAAGTGACCGCCCGTTTCAGCCCAACCACCGATAGAGATTAGCGTTTTAACATCATGTTTTTGCTTGTAAGTCGCTAGCGCACCAAAGTGACCTTTAAAGCCAAGAGCAGGGTCTACCTCAACGCCAGGCCAAGTTTTACCCGTAGCAGGGTTGTTAGGGTCATTAACGTCACCAACGTTTACTTTACCATCAGAACCAATGCTCACAAACGCGTAGTTGATGTGAGTAAGTTGCTCCCAAGGAATATCTTTAACAAGGTAAGTAGATTGAGGGTCCTCACCTGCGCGCCAGCTAGTAAAGTAACCAATAACACGACGTGGGTGATCGGCACCCATTTTCTCGCGACCTTCTTCGTCATAAATAGAACAGTAAGGGACGTCTACACCCGTTGTTTGATACAAGCCATCAGGACGACAGTTAGATGTCACCGCGCCACCGTTTACCGTTAACGTAGCAAGTGCAGAATCTGCTGTTGCTCCAGCATCATCGGTTGCTCTCGCATAAACACTTAGCGAACCAGCTTGTGAAGGCATTACATCAAGCGTGTATGGTGCAGTTGTTGCGGTGCCAGCAAGGACGCCCGCCACATAGAAATCAACTTTAGCAACGGTGCCATCCGCATCTGCGGCATTCGCAGTCAGTGTGACGGAGCCACCCAAGTCAATAGAAGTCGCAGAAAGCGCAACATCCACTGTCGGCGCTTCGTTACCAGGTTGTGCTGGTGCCACAGTTAACGTCACAGCACTTGCTGTGCTCACTGCACCTGCATCATCATACGCCTTAGTAGAGAATTCGTGCTGGCCTTCAGTCGCTGTCCATGACGCAGCATAAGGCGCAGACGTTGCCTGACCAACTAATACGCCATCAACAAAGAATTCTACTTTGCTAACAGTACCATCGGTATCAGCTGCATCTGCAGCTAGGTTAACAATATCCCCCGCAGTCACAGAAGCCGACGCAGAAGGCGATGTCAGAGTAACAGTCGGGACTTCATTCTGAGGTGGATCAACCGGCCCAGTGCCATCACATGCGCCAAGTGTTTCCCACTCGCCCCACTCACCAGATTGCGCTGGGTTACTGTTTTGCGTCCAGTAACGTGCTTTGTAAGCATTACCTTCATGTTGAACTTGGTCACCACCGTTATAAACTTTTGATGATTGCCAAGTTTCTAGAGGGGCACAGTCAACCGCTGCGTAGCTATTGAAGGCCATAAGACAAGAAGCGGTGAGAGTGCTTAGTGTGAACACGCTTTTCACTGCGTTGCCGTTTTTAAGGTGCATAATCGCTCTTCCTTAAGTTATTGTTAAAACAATACTAAATGCGCTAAACAAAGCGCACTTATACTTTTATTTCGACGTAAAATAACTTAAGTACAAGTTGGTGATTTCACACTATCTATTTACGAGTTTTCCACACCGCCTCGCAACAATCCACTAAATGCTTGCAACAACGTACCTATTATTTGGCACCAGTAACTAATTTTATAAATCAAATAAATATGTCACTCGCAAATTAATAAAAAAGGCAAAAAAAGTCGTTATTTTGAAATAAAGATCACTAAGCCTTTGTTGACCTTGGCGTTTCATTAAAATGTCGCTTGTACTCACGACTAAACTGTGATGGGCTCGTGTACCCGACCAGTCTCGCGGCATCGTTGACACGTCGCCCCTCCAACTGGATCAACTCGCGCGCTTTATTAAGTCGAACTTTCTTAATGTATTGCAACGGAGATTCAAGCGTGACATTGCGAAATGCTTGATGGAAAGCAGACACACTCATGTTGGCTTCTTCAGCCAATGTTTGTACGCTCAACTGTTCATGATACGCTTGATGAACACGATTCAATGCTTTGGCCACTCTAGCGTAAGAGCCTTCTTGGTGTGCTAAGTCAAATAAAACATACCCTTCTTTGCTTACCAAAGTGCGATAAACAATTTCCTCAAGAAGTAGATCACCGAGCATGACAACATCTAGCTCATTACACAACGCGCTCATTAGTCGCTTGCATGCATCCAGCATACCTTCGCTCATGCGTACCGATTTAAGGCCGCAACGGGTAGCGTCCAGACACTTATTACTGAATTTCTCAGCCTCAAGTTTTTTAACGAGCTTATGAAGAAGCGTTGGCGAAATATCTATCGAGATGCCAAGTAAAGGCTCATTGTTTGTCGCAAACGCTTCGCACTCCAGGGGCATGGGAACTCCTACGACAAGGTAATCATCGGGCCCATATTGGACAGGTGTATCACCGATATGAATGTTCTTATGTCCTTGACCTAAAACAATAATGCCAGACTGATAGACAAACGGTTGGCGATGATTTCCTTTGCTACTGCGATAAAACCATACGCCATCTATTGCGGTTTTCTTCATACCTTCTAAGTCATGCAGTCCCTGCTTTTCAACATATTGCTGCATGATATCTGCGAGAGTGTGCATTAGAGCGCTCCATCAATGACCAACGAGTTTGGTCTCTATTATCATTTCGAGCACTATACTTCCTCTCGACTTTAACTTTCTAGCTCAAAAGCATCAATTTTGTAGAAATAGGCAAAATATTTGCAGAAATCGACCTGTTAACGAACGTTAATCAGGACTAATATGCACGTATTCAATCTCCTTTACTGGAAGCAAGAGGGCTAATAATGAACTTTTCTTATGTAAACCCAACCAAGATTTTCTTTGGTCAAAAACAAATCGCTGCAATCAAAGAAGCTATCCCATCCGACCAAAAAGTTTTAGTGGTATACGGCGGTGGCTCAATTAAAAAAAATGGCGTGTACGACCAAGTCTCAGAAGCACTAGAGGGACATGAATGGCTAGAGTTTTCAGGTGTTGAACCCAACCCAACTAAAGAAACACTCGATAAAGCGGTCGCAATGGTAAAAGAACATGGTGTTGACTTTATTCTTGCTGTAGGTGGTGGTTCAGTCATTGATGGCTCGAAATACGTAGCAGCAGCATCTAAGTATGATGGTGATGGTTGGGATATCATGATTGGTAAACACCAAGTCACTGAAGCGACGCCTCTAGCTGCAATTTTGACACTGCCAGCAACAGGCTCAGAGTCAAACATGGGCGCAGTCATCACTAAAAAAGAAACTCAAGACAAACTTCCGTTCATGTCTCCAGCAGTACAGCCTAAATTTGCTGTGTTAGACCCGGATGTAATGAAAACATTGCCAGAACGCCAGCTTATCAACGGCATTGTTGACGCATGGGTGCACGTATGTGAGCAATACTTGACGCTTCCTACCGGCGCAATGGTTCAAGATGGTTATGCAGAAACACTGCTGAAAACCTTAAAAACACTCGGAGAACAGTTTGCCGAGCGAGACGACGATATGTGGCGCGCAAACTTAATGTGGTCTGCTAACCAAGCATTGAACGGGTTAATTGGTAGTGGCGTTCCACAAGACTGGGCGACACATATGATCGGCCATGAATTAACGGCTCTATGGGGCGTCGATCATGCACGTTCTCTTGCAATCGTCCAACCATCGCTACTTCGCAACCAAATGCAATTTAAACGTCCTAAGCTAGAGCAAATGGGTCGCAACGTATTTGGACTTGAAGCTGGAGACGACCTTGCTGAACGTACCATCGAAGCGATCGAAGCGTTTTATCATCAACTTGATGTCGCAACTAAGCTAGAAAACTATGGTGAAAGTCGTGAACAAGCGATCGATGCCATCATCGAACAACTCAACAAACACGGAATGACCGTTCTCGGTGAAAACCAAGCGATTACTCTTGAACGTAGTCGTGAAATTTTAGAACTCGCTGTTGCCTAACAGCAAAAACAGTTCACTGCCCTTTCTAGGGTTTAACGGTATTGTGACTTAACGGTCACAATACCGTTTTTTTATGCTATTTTGTAAGCTTCATCACGTTCAAATTCGGGAACTCCTCAAAATAACGATTAATCCCTACAAACTCATTGATCGTGTAGGTCAGTAAAGAGACAACTGTCTAGCTTTACACAAACAAAAATAAAATTGAATTCAAAGGTCTAACTTACTCATTTAATGGACCTTTTATTTGTTGTAGTTATTCACTACATTAGCTTGTCTGTTCGAGAATCCATTTTATGTGGCTAGTTGTTGTCGTATTAGCATTCATACATATCATCAGTATCCGTAAAGGTCCTAAGTGGGTCTTCTACGTATCCAAACCATTACCAGTGCTCTGTATGTTAGGGATTTTAATCCAGTCTCCTGCCTATCATATGCCATACACGCATTGGATTTTGGTTGGCTTATCGCTCTCGTTGCTTGGTGATCTACTATTAATGCTCCCTAGAGATAAGTTTATTACCGGATTAGTGCTCTTCTGCTCTGCCCATCTTTCCTATAGCTACGGTTTTACCATCATGTCCGCTTGGCATTTTACGCCTTGGCTCCCTATTGCTTTATTTGGACTCGGTGTATGTTTCTATTGGTTGTTTCGACCGGACCTTGGTCAAGAAAAGCTCCCGGTTGCCAGCTACATATTGGTATTGATGACCATGTGTTGGGCTGCTATCGAGTATTATTTGAGTGGAAAAACACAATCGTCCTCATTTGCAGTGCTCGGAAGCTTTATCTTCATCGTTTCTGGTACCGTCTTAGCTTTTGAACGCTTCGGGGGACGATCCGTATTTTCGCGACAAGTCGTCATGGTGACCTACTATTCCGCACAAACATTGATGGTGATGTCTGTTGTTGCCATCGTTGTTCGTTATCCGTATCTCAGTTGAACTGACTTATTAGTAATAGCCTCTGTGTCTAATTCCTAAAACATTACTTTATCAAACACTAAAGTGAGCAGGTTCTTAATTTTAGAACCTGAATATAAGCTTGTTCTTAATGAAATAATGCGCACAACTTGCTATTGTAGAAGGATATTTTTCCTTTATAGCGTGCCCCTTTGAAACAGAACACTCCCGTCGTTGAATTTAGCAACGTAAACAAGTGGTATGGCGATTACCACGCTCTAAAAGATATCAACTTCTCCGTGCATTCTGGCGAGATCGTCGTTGTGTGTGGCCCTTCTGGTTCAGGAAAATCAACGCTCATTCGTTGCATCAACCATCTTGAATCGATTCAAGAAGGCCAACTTTACGTGTTCGACCAGCCTTCTCATGCAAAATCTCTCAAGCCCGGTAAAATCGGCATGGTGTTCCAGCACTTCCACCTTTTTCCTCATTTGACTGTACTGGAAAACCTCACCTTAGCGCCGATTCGCACACTCAAATTGTCAAAACAAAAAGCTGAAAAACGCGCACGACATTACCTAAAGCGAGTCAACATTGAAGAGCAAGCGAGTAAATACCCTATCCAGCTTTCTGGCGGTCAGCAGCAACGCGTCGCGATCGCCCGCTCCTTATGCATGGAACCGGACTTACTCCTCTTTGACGAACCAACTTCGGCACTTGATCCGGAAATGATCAATGAAGTGTTGGATGTCATGGTTGAGCTGGCACAAAGCGGAATGACGATGATTTGCGTCACGCACGAAATGGGATTTGCCAAAAAAGTAGCGAACCGCGTGGTATTTATGGATGAAGGCCAAATCGTGGAAATGAACTCACCGATCGCCTTATTTGAAACACCACAGCATCCACGAACCCAAGCATTTTTGAACCAAATTTTAAGTTACTGATGATAGTTCGCGTAATCAAACCTGTGCTTCAAGCTTTACTACAAATGACGCTCCTCTTCATCGCGATTGTGTGGGTGTTAGACTCTGGTGCCGATGCTATGGGCTATCAATGGCAATGGGAACGCGTACCTGATTACATCGCTTTTTATGAAGATGGCGATTGGTGGCCCGCCGAACTTATCGATGGGCTATTGGTCACGCTTAACATCTCGGCCATTAGTCTATTCTTCACCTTAGTGTTGGGGTTGGTCACCGCATTACTAAGGCTTAGCGATTCGAAAGTCGGCAATGTTATTGGCACCACTTATGTCGAGGTAATACGTAACACGCCGTTGTTGGTGCAAATCTATTTGCTCTACTTCGTGTTTGGCCCCGTGATTGGTTTGGACCGATTCAGCACCGCCGTTTTGGCTTTATCCCTTTTCCAAGGTGCTTACACTGCAGAAATACTCCGTGCAGGTTTAAACAGTATTCCTAAAGGGCAATTCGAAGCAGCACAAACTCTCGGGCTGTCGCCGTTTTACACCTACAAAGACGTGATTTTGCCTCAGGTTTTACAGCGCACATTACCGCCATTAACCAATGAAGTGGTTTCTTTGATCAAAAACTCTTCCATTGTAAGCGTGATGGCGATTTTTGATTTAACAACACAGGCACGCAACATCGTCTCTGAGACGGCGATGCCGTTTGAAATTTGGTTTACCGTGGCAGCAATTTATCTTGCTCTCACTCTATCACTTTCTGGCTTGTCTGCATGGCTTGAACACAAACTCGGAGCCAGTTGGCGCAAATTATAAGGAGATAACATGAAGTTATTCAAAGCGACCATTACTGCATTATTAGGGCTAGCCATCGCTATGCCTACAATCGCGAAAGAAGATGTTGCCACACCCAATGTAGATCAAATCAAAGAACGAGGCACTTTGCGCGTTGGTATGTCAACATTTGTCCCTTGGGCAATGCGCAACAAGCAAGGTGAGTTAATCGGTTTTGAAATCGATGTTGCCAAACGCTTAGCAGAAGATTCAGGTTTGAAAGTGGAATTTGTACCGACCGCGTGGGATGGCATTATTCCCGCACTACTGGCGAAAAAGTTCGACGTGATCATCGGTGGCATGTCGGTCACGCCCGAGCGTTCCAAAAGCGTGTTGTTTACTGAACCCTATTCACACTCCGGTGTTCAAGTAGCAGCAAATAAAGAGCTGGCTTCTGGTTTTAGCGAATTTTCGGATTTTGACTCACGACGCGTAAAAATTGCGGCTCGGCGCGGCGCATTCACCGTTCAAGTCGCCAGAGAAACCTTCCCGAAAGCGAAGATTCTGCAATTTGATGACGATGCGCAAGCGTTCCAAGAGGTGCTGAATGGTAACGCCCACGCGGTCATTGCTTCTAGCCCAAAACCAGAACATGAGACAGTGAAACACAGCGACAAGCTATTCCTTCCATTCTCTGAACGACTATCAAAAGGTAACGAAGCCTTTGCGGTTCGCTTAGGGGAGGAAGATAAAAAAGCCTTTTTCAATAAATGGATTGAAGAAAGAACCCAAGATGGATGGTTAAAACAGCGTTATGAATACTGGTTCTCGACATTAGATTGGCAAGATCAAGTCGCGCAAGGCCAGTAATCTAAAAGGCTCGTGGTCTTCGCGAGCCTATACTTTCCAATCATCCATTTTACTTTTTCATCATCTATCGGAGTCAAATTTTTGGGCGAACAAACCACCACTCGCACAGTACCCACTAATTCCAACACAGGTTCCTTTCTATCGCGGTTAAACACGCTAGATTGGGTACTGCTTATTATCTGTGGTATTGGTGGCGTTTGGCTGTACCATCGCTCCACTGTTGGTGTACATTATTTGTGGCAGTGGAAAGAGGCGTTTGAACTACTTTTTACGCCAAGAGCCGATGGTGGTTTGCCCTACTTCTTCCAAGGTTTGATTTCGACGTTAAGGCTCAGTATTTGGGGCATCAGCTTCGCGTTAGTGCTTGGCACGTTGCTAGGCTTAGCACGCTTCTCTCGCTCCGTTTGGTTGCGCACACCTGCAAACACATTTATCCAGTTGGTAAGAAACATCCCACCGTTGGTTTTTGTTTTTATTTTCTACTTTTTCATTTCTAACCAGTTGATCCCGTTACTCGGTTTGGAAGATATTCTACGAAACTATAACGGCGAACCAAATGCGCTACAGAGCTTTCTTTTTGGGCCTTATAACCTTTGGGAAAATCTTGCCTCTGGCGTGTTATGCGTCGGCCTACTCTCTTCTGCCTACGTTGCAGAAGTGGTGCGTGCAGGTTTACAAAGTATCGACCAAGGACAGTGGGAGGCGGCAGATTCATTGGGCTTGTCTCGGTGGGTGAAATACCGATTCGTTATCGCGCCACAGGTGCTTAAAGCAATAACACCTGCACTTGCCGGTCAAACTATCTCTTTGGTGAAAGACACCTCTATCGTTTCGCTAATTTCTATACAAGAAATGACTTTCGTTGGGACAGAGATGGCAAACTCATCAGGATATATCTTTGAAATTTGGCTGATTGTCGGCCTTGCTTACTTTTTGATTTGTTTCGGGTTGTCACTTATTTTTCGCTACATTGAAGCAAAATCGGAATCCATTTCAAATTAACTCAACCGTATATGTAATTAGACACATTTGAATCTTCAAATCAGAATTGCATCCTGTTACATTGAAAAGATGCTAAATTTTCGGCGTTTTTCATGGAGTTAAAGAATCAATCGGACTACGAGCGATACATTAAGCAAGATAATCTTGGTGAATATTACGTAGTTCTCAATCAATTCACTTTTCACAGTGTTTATCAGCCGATTTTTGATAAGCACCAGCGTATTATTGGAATGGAAGCTCTACTGCGAATTCGTGGCATTGATGGTTCGTTAATTCGTCCTGATGTATTTCTGGCCAACAATGGCCTCGATCCCTACTTTCGATTGTGTGTTGAGTTTTTATCCAGAGCAATGCACATTCGAAATTTTGCACGCTGTTTCGCAGGAACGCCTATCAAACTGTTTCTCAATGTCATGCCTCAAACCCTACTCACCCTAACCAAAGACATGGGCTTTAAAGACAACGGCCTGCTTTACAAGCGCCTTTCCGACCTTGGTATGAGCCCATCAGACGTGGTGTTTGAAGTAGTCGAAGAGTCCTGCGGTGATACTGATTTACTGATCAAAGCCGTGCAGTTAATGAGAGCGAATGGCTTTATCTTTGCTATCGATGATTTTGGCGCTCAACATTCTGATATCGCACGTGTTCAGCAGCTCTGCCCTGACATCATAAAAATCGATCGCTCTTATCTACTTGATTACTGCGCCGGAGAAACCTTTTCCATACATAGCGCCGTTGAGCTCGCGGCTCATATGGGAGCAAAAGTGATCATAGAAGGGGTAGAAGAAGACGTGCAGCTGCAAGCGATGTATCAACTTGATTTGGATTATTACCAAGGCTTTTACTTAGGTAAGCCTTGCGCCATTCATCACTGGACCGATAGCCTAAACATTGAGACGACAGTGCATTGACACTGCCCCCTTACGATTCAGTAAAACCAAAAAAGCGCCGATATATACTCGGCGCTTTTGGTTTTTTCTTGGCGATGATCTGCCTAGCTAGGTATTAATTTGCTTAGAAAAAGTCAATAGAGTTACGTCCGCTCTTCGGATCACGAGTCGCTTGCGGCTTTTCAGCTTTCTTACCTTTCTTCGCCGATTGCGACAGCGCGTTTTGTTGTGCTTTACGCTCTTTATGCGCTGCTTTTCGGCCTGTTGACTTAGGTCCAGAGCCTTTAGCTGGCTTGCTTTGGCGAGATTTCTCTTTACGTACAGATTGCGCTTCTTTCTTCGCTTTCTTTTCCGCTTTTTGCTCTGCCGTTTCAGGTTCAGTTACTGGCGCATCGCAAACCACAACATAATATTCCTGGTTAAACTCAAAAAAGTCACCATCATACATCTTGCGGCGCTTACGTGTTTCTAGCTCACCATTCACCGCGACGTAACCTTCTTCGATGATATGCTTTGCTTCGCCGCCACCGCTGACCAAGTTCGCGATTTTAAAAAGCTTGTACAGTTCGATCGGATGCGCATCAACATCGATGCCAATCGCTTCGATCTCAATCTCTTCGCCTTCTAAATACTCTTCGTGGTCGTAATCTTGGGTCATGTTACTTACTCTTACTATTTGATGCCCTGAAGTTTAAACGCAATGCTTAAAAATAGAAACCTCTGCCGATGCTCAATCACCGATTAGCCTTGGCATTTGAGTACCTCTTCACCCATTTAACTTGCTGCTCGTTAGCTTGTATGTCGAGGCTTGGTTCAAACGAAGCTGCAATTACGCAGTCTGAAGGTATATACTCTTCAAGTTATTGTTGAAAAGAGCGAATACTTTGTCTCAACCAAGCAGAATTACCTTTGTCACGGCTAACTTGTTTAATTTTGTCGCACCTCCTGATGCCTACTATGATTTCGAAAACATCTACTCGTTAGAGCAATGGCAAGACAAACTTGCTTGGACGCAACGCCAAATTGAAAAACTCGAAGCTGACGTGATTGGCTTACAAGAGGTGTTCAGTATTGAGCAAACTCGCGCATTCTTTTCAACCTTCGGCTACCCCTACTTTGCGACCGTTGACACCCCACATGTTGAGGATGAGTACATTTACTCAAGCCCTGTTGTGGCAATCGCATCTCGGTTTCCAATAGAAAAAGTACAAGCGGTAGAGTTTGACTTAGCAACGCTTGAGCCTTTTGGAGTAAGTGTTGCTCCAGAGTTCAGTCGCAAACCTATCTATGCCCAAGTCATACATCCTGTACTCGGTCATGTCGCCGTTTACGTGACGCACCTAAAATCTCAACGCCCAGCCGACTCAGAACAACCAGAAACGTCTAGCACGATTATTGGGCGCTGGTTATCCACCCAGCAAAGAGGTTGGGAAGCTGCGATGTTAAGAGACGCGATGCAAAAAAGGTATAGAAAGGAGCCAATGCCAACGGTGTTAATGGGTGATATGAATCAACCTATCACACCAACCAGTGTTAATAGCGCATTGGTATCCAATGCTGGTGACAGCGTCACTGAACTGCAACTCAAAGATGGATGGTCATTACAAAGTGACGCTCTGAAGGATGAACGCCCCGCTACGCATTATCATTTTTCCACTGGGAATGTGCTCGACTATATCTTGCTCTCTCAAGAGTTTGACACCTTATCAGATATATCGGTTGCCGAGATTGTTGACTATCAGGTGTCTAACCAACATCTGATCAACCCGATTTATGACAGAGATAAAAACGCCAGCGACCACGCATTTGTGGCGCTGACGGCTGAAGTAAAGCTTTGAGTAACCTGTTTAGTGACGTTTAACAATTTTACGTGGAATCAACTCAACACCCGGTTTATAACGTTTGGCGGAAGCGTTGAGTGCTAACTCCATTGCACTGTCCGCGATCAACTCAAATTGTTGAGGTAAAGAGTTGATTTTCACTGGCAAGAAGTCCAACAGTCGATTATCACCAAACGTCGCTAGGCGAACTTTGCTCATGAGTTCTGGCTTTTCGAGCATCACATCCAACACACCTTCTAACAGTGTGTATGACGTTGTGACAATGGCATCTGGCAGCTCGTTCTCTGCTAGCCATCTCTCTAAGACTTTCTTGCCTTCTTCTCGGGAGAAGTGTTGTCCATAACCCACTGTTGCCGTTTTGCCACCTTGTTGAGAAGCGGATAGAAAACCGAGCTCACGCTCTTTTGAAACTTGAAGGTCTTGCAACGCTCCAATCAAGCCTATGGACTTTATATCCTCGGACAGCACTGACTGAGTGAGTTCAAGTGCGGCGTCAAAATCTTCGCTGATGACACAACAAAAGTGCTCATCATCCATTGGACGGTCTAGCGCGATAACTGGCGTACCAGAATTTTGCAACTTAAGATAATACTCGTTTGCAGTGGGCATACCACTTGCCACAAACAACGCATCAATGCGACGACTGACTAATGCTTCCGCCACCTTTTGCTCTGTATCAGGATCATCATCAGAGCAGCCAATCAAAATTTGGTACCCCGCTTTCCGGGAGTTCTGCTCTATCAGCTTTGCAAGACGCGCATAACTGGTGTTCTCTAAGTCTGGGATGATAAGCCCAAATGAGCGTGAATTACCTGCCCGCAAGGAAGACGCCGCATGATCTGGCTTATAATTGTACTCATCTACAACGGCCATCACCTTTTTCTGAGTCTTCTCGCTGATACGGTATTTCTGCGCTTTTCCGTTAATCACATAGCTTGCAGTTGTCTTAGAAACACCCGCTAATTTGGCTATTTCATCCAGTGTCATATTCTAAACCTTATTCTGTGCGCGCGATCATATTAATACATCAACGATCTTTCGATAAGTTGAATTATAAGCTGAACCGATTCAGTATAAAAGCTGAAAGGATTCAGCAAAACTTAAAAATTGACGTAAATCACCTGAATACACAACAAACCAATTTGTAGGCTAGGCTATAGGACAGCGCCAAAGACTCATTTGTTAACGTCAGTTTTTAAAACAGTTTTTCTGAGTCTTTTAAAAAATTTACCAACAAGCTGAATCGATTTAGCTTGAAAGATAGAAAGGTTTGAGGAGTGATAAGCGCTCAGCAGAAGCAGCGTTCAACTTCTCACACAGAATACATTTTTAAATTGATACCTTAAGGCTGGAGAAGCACCATGCTTAAGCTAAATAAGAACGACATTACCCTCTCGCAATCAGCGACAGATAAGTTTGAAGCAATAAAGAGTATTGCTCATAGCCTGACTGATAAAGGCCTAGTTGAGCAAGGTTACGTTGAAGGCATGCTAAACCGTGAAAACCAAAACTCTACGTTTTTGGGGAACGGTATTGCCATACCGCACGGTACAACCGACACTCGCTCAATGGTGAAAACAACGGGTGTTGCTGTGCATCACTTTCCACAAGGTGTCGACTGGGGCGATGGTAACACGGTTTTCGTCGCTATCGGCATTGCAGCTAAATCTGATGAGCACCTTGGCATTCTTAAACAGCTAACGAAAGTGCTAGGCGCTGACGGCGTAGAAGAACGCCTACGTAATGCAAAAAATGAAGACGAGATTATTGCCCTGCTTCACGGTGATGTTCAGCTTGAAGCAGACTTTGACGCCTCTTTAATTCAACTTATGTTCCCTGCGAGCGATATGCTACAAATGAGTGCTGTTGCTGGTGGTCTTTTGAAAAACACGGGCTGTGCTGATAACGAGTTCGTCGCAGATCTCGTTACCAAAACACCAACTCACTTAGGTAATGGCCTTTGGTTAATTGGCAGTGACAAACATGTAACTCGCACAGGCGTGTCATTTGTCTCGACGGCAAACGACTGCGAATATGAAGGTCAAAAAGTGCGTGCACTTGTCGCGTTTGCGGCATGTAACAATGCTCACCAGCCTATCCTAAAAACGCTTTCTAATATCGTGTTTAACAATGAGCACGGCAAGCTTTTAGATGCATCAGTAGAACAGATTCTTGCTTTGTTTAAAGGTGAAGAAGTCACAGCCGCATCCTCAGAAGAAGGCAATACCGCTGTATTTAAAATCAAAAACTCTCATGGTTTACATGCTCGTCCGGGTGCAATGTTAGTGGCGGAAGCGAAAAAATTTGAATCCACTATTCGCGTTGCCAACCTAGACGGTGATGGCAAAACAGTAAACGCGAAGAGCCTAATGAAAGTCATTGCGCTTGGCGTTAAGCACGGTCATCAACTTCAATTTACTGCGGAAGGCCCTGATGCACCGCAAGCCTTGGAGTCTATCGGGAATGCTATCGCTTCTGGCCTTGGTGAAGGTTAAGGAGCCGATATGACGAACAAAACAAGTAAAGTTGTCACTATTACGCTCAACCCGGCATTGGATTTAACAGGTTCAGTAAATGAGCTAAACGTTGGTTCCGTGAGCCTAGTGCAGCAAAGCAATCTCCATGCTGCAGGTAAAGGTGTAAACGTAGCAAAAGTGTTGAGCGATTTAGGCGCAGATGTCACGGTTACCGGCTTTCTTGGTAAAGATAACCCTGAGCTATTCCATCAGCTTTTCAATGACATCGGCGTTAAGAATGAGTTTGTAGAAGTACAAGGTGCCACTCGTATCAACGTCAAGCTCGTTGAGGCTAGTGGCAACGTTAGTGACATTAACTTCCCTGGTGTTCAAGTAACGGCTGACGAAATTGCTCGCTTTGAGGAGACGCTATTCCGTCTCGCAGAGACTCACGATTACTTTGTGCTTGCGGGTAGCTTACCTGGAGGCGTAACCGCCGAACAATGTGCTGCGTGGATAAAAGCACTGCATCAACAAGGCAAAAAGGTGTTGTTCGACAGCAGTAAAGCCGCATTGAAATCAGGTATTGAGGCTCACCCATGGTTGATTAAGCCTAACGATGAAGAACTTGGTGATTTTGTTGGCGAACACCTAGAAACACCAGAACAATGCCAAGCCGCCGCGCAAACACTGAGTGACAAAGGCATCGAGAACATTGTTGTGTCGATGGGCGCTGACGGTGTGATGTGGCTAAACCAAGGCAAATGGCTTCGTGCACAACCCCCTCGAATGAATGTGGTAAGCACCGTTGGCGCAGGCGATACGCTAGTTGCTGGCTTGTGTTGGGGTCACATGCAACTGATGCCGAAAAAAGATTTATTGCGCTTCGCTACAGCACTTTCTGCCTTGGCAGTTAGTCAAGTCGGCGTAGGGCTAACCAGTCAGGAAGAACTGGAGAACATCAAGCTGCAAACTGAAGTTAGTGAGCTTTACCCTATTACAAACTTAGAACAAAACTAAGGAACAGAAGGTTATCGTATGAATATTGCCATTATTACTGCCTGTCCGAGCGGTGTTGCAAATAGCATCCTTGCGGCAGGGTTACTAGAACAAGCAGCCGCAAAATTAACCTGGAATGCAAAAATCGAATGTCAATCAAGTGTGGTTGAACCTACACCGCTGACGGAAGCTGACGTTGAACAAGCAGAAGTCATTATCATTGCGGCAAATACTAGCGTGGATACTTCTCGTTTCGTAGGAAAAAAGGTTTACCAAGCGGAAATCAGCGAAGTAGCAAAAGACGCAACTACGTTTCTCCAGCAAGCGGTTGAAAACGCCACTTTGCTTGAGAAAGCAACCACACTTGCAGCCCCTATCACTCCTGAAGCAACATCAGCAGCGAAGAAAATTGTCGCAATCACCGCTTGTCCTACTGGCGTTGCGCATACCTTTATGGCAGCAGAAGCGCTAGAAGAAGAAGGCAAACGCCGTGGCCATCAAATCAAGGTGGAAACTCGTGGTTCAGTTGGTGCGAAAAACCAACTGACAGATCAAGACATCGCAGACGCTGATCTAGTGATCATTGCTGCAGATATCGAAGTGCCACTTGATCGCTTTAACGGCAAAAAGATGTACCGCACGAAAACAGGCCCAGCTCTGAAGAAAACAGCCGAAGAGATGGACAAAGCATTCGAGCAAGCCACGATTTACCAACATTCAGGTTCTGCAAATTCTGCTTCGGCAGCGGACGAGAAGAAAGGCGCTTACAAACACTTGATGACAGGGGTATCGCACATGCTGCCTGTGGTTGTCGCTGGTGGTTTGATCATCGCCCTATCGTTCGTGTTCGGTATTGAAGCATTTAAAGAAGAAGGCACGCTAGCAGCAGCCTTGATGAACATTGGTGGTGGCTCTGCATTCGCATTGATGATTCCTGTGCTTGCGGGTTACATCGCGTTCTCGATTGCTGACCGTCCGGGTCTGGCTCCTGGTCTTGTTGGCGGTATGCTGGCAAGTTCAACGGGTGCTGGTTTCCTAGGAGGTATCGCAGCTGGCTTCATTGCCGGTTATGCAGCGAAGCTCCTTGCGGACAAAGTAAAACTCCCACAATCGATGGAAGCGCTTAAACCAATTCTGATCATTCCATTTGTAGCAACACTGTTCACTGGCCTTGTGATGATCTACATCGTAGGTGGCCCAGTCTCAGGCATCATGAACGGCCTAACTGACTTCCTAAACAACATGGGATCTGACAGTGCAGTTCTGCTAGGTATTATCCTTGGTGCGATGATGTGTTTCGACCTAGGTGGCCCAGTAAACAAAGCTGCTTACGCATTTGGCGTCGGTCTATTGGCTTCGCAAACTTACGCGCCAATGGCAGCAATCATGGCTGCTGGTATGGTTCCTGCGCTAGGTATGGGTTTAGCGACCTTCATTGCGAAGAACAAATTTGAACAAAATGAACGTGAGGCTGGTAAAGCATCATTTGTATTGGGCCTGTGTTTCATCTCTGAAGGTGCTATTCCATTTGCCGCGAAAGATCCAATGCGTGTGATTCCATCTTGTATGGCAGGTGGCGCGCTTACTGGTGCCCTATCAATGCTGTTCGGTGCAAAATTAATGGCACCACACGGCGGTCTGTTCGTACTGTTAATCCCTAACGCCATTTCACCAGTGTTAATGTACTTAGTGGCTATCGCAGCTGGTACAGCAGTAACTGGCTTTACTTACGCTTTCTTAAAAAGCAAAGCAGAAGCCAAACAAGAAGTCGCGGCATAAACAGAATTACACCGCTTAACAATGCCACCCTCGAATTTGGCATTCAGCACCTCCCTTTAATTCCGGTTAAGGGAGGTGTTTTTTATTCCGCAGCCGGAACGGCAACAATGTCTACTTCCCCACTGTTCATATCCACGGTAGCTTTATAAGTACTATGCGGATCACCGTAATGTTTAAAGGTGAAGTGGTATACATTGGCCGGCGTCCACAAAGCTTTCGAATCAGCGGGCATAATGTCATAGCCATCTTGCTGATAAAGCTCTGTCGCCATTACATTCGCAATTGCCGCCTGCTGGTTTGAGTCACGATCCACCTTTGGCTCTAAAGAAGGGTTACTCGGGTAAGATTCACCGTTGTAACTCATGAGTCGATATGAGCCATTACTCCAAACGATGAAATCTTGCCAGCCATTGCTGTAACTATCTGCAAGTACAATAGGCGTGCGAGTGACAGACATTCGATTGATAACGTTCCCCTCGTTATCAAACATATAAGCTGCACAACCACCGCTGCCACAGAAATAACGGTCTTGTAGTAATACAATGTGTTCTGCATCACCATCGCTGTTTAAGTCGGCGCTACCCGATATATAACGTAGATTGTCTTGTTCGAGTGAAAGCCCTTCAGGCGCTAAAACCTTGCTATCAACCCAGCTGGAGATGACTTCAGTGCTAACGCTGTTGATTTTAGGAACGGCTTGCTTAGCCTCTTCTGTAGTCATACTGTCTGTCGTAGTACAGCCGACCAAGGTGAAAGAACCGACGAAGAAGAGTCCGTGTAATACGCGCTTGTTCATGTTATCTCGCTCTTTGATGTATCGTTCCATCAGTATACGCATGATTTGCATTGCATTCGTAAGAAAATCATTAGAATCAAGTAAATGAATGGGTTGGTGTACATTGGTAAGATCAAAAAAGCCCTGAAGAAAACCTTCAGGGCTAGGCAGGAAGCTGGCAAATAGCCAGGAGTCCCTATGCAGTGGTCGGTTTTACCCTAAACAGAATCGCAAACATCACTGGCACTACAATCAGTGTCAGTACTGTAGCAAAACCAAGACCTGCCATAATCGTTATTGCCATCGATCCAAAGAAGGCATCGAAGACGAGTGGAATCATCCCCAAGATGGTCGTCAGAGCAGCCATACTTACCGGACGAACACGACTGATCGCACTATCGACAATCGCGAGGTAAGGCTCTTTCCCTGATTCCAACTCAAGGTTAATTTGATCAAGCAACACAATACCGTTTTTCAAAATCATGCCACTTAGGCTCAGCAAACCAAGGAATGCTGTAAAGCTGAACGGCATATTCGTGGTGAGCAAACCAAAGGCAACACCAATGATCGCCAACGGCACGGTGAACCAAATGACCAACGGCTTTTTAATTGAGTTAAACAGCAAAATAGTAATGATGAACATCAACAAGTAACCCATCGGCAACGAACCAAACAGACCTTCTTGCGCATCTTTCGATGATTCATACTCACCACCCCATGTGATTTCGTAACCTTCTGGAATATGCAGTGCCATCACTTTAGGCTGCACACGCGCAAATAAGCTTGCCGCCGTGTCGTCGCTCAACACATCGTGGTCAGCGAGCACAGTTAACGTGCGCTTGCGGTCACGACGCTGAATTAGCGGCTCGCTCCAATCCAATTTAACGCCATCAATCACTTGGTCGACCGGAATATACGTTTGCAGTGATGGGCTCCAAATGGTCACGTTCTGTAGTGATTCAAAGTCCACGCGTTCTTCTTCAGGAAGGCGCGTCATAATTGGCAAAGTGTGTGTACCATCGCGTAAGTAACCCAACGTGCTACCACCAAACGCCATTTGTAGTGTGCTTGAAAGATCTTCTTTCGAAATGCCCAAGCGACGAGCTTTAGACTCATTGAAAACAGGCACAAGCTCCTTAGTACGCTCTCGCCAATCGTGACGAATGTTTCGGGCACCAGGATCAGTATGAAGGATGTCTTCAACTTGCACCGCTAAATCACGTAAAACTTGCGGATCGGGACCAGTAATACGCGCTTCGATCTTAGACGCTGGTGAAGGGCCAAATTCCATCAATTTAAATTGAAATGTCGGTGCATCAAACGTCTTCGCAAGGTTAGCGTCTAACTTGTGCAACAAACCGAACATGTTCTCACGATCAGTGGCGCGAACTTGGAACTGGGCGTACGCTTCGTAGCTTTTCTCTGGCTGGTAAGTCAGAGCGAAACGCTGCAAACCCTGCCCAATTGAAGCTGAAACAAAGTCAATATCATCTTGCTGACGAATGTAGCTTTCGACCTCTTCAGCTTTTTTGATCGTTTCGCGGATGTCCGTACCTTCTGGCATCCACATATCAACGTAAAACATCGGCGTGTTCGATGGTGGGAAGAACTGCTGTTTTACATTACCAAATGCCACGACAGCACCCACTAATAGCGCGACCATGCCAGCAACCGTTAGCCAACGGAATCGCAGTGCAAATTTCAGCGATGCGCCAAATACAACAAAAAGCCAACCTTTATAGGGATCTTCTTCGTTAGTATCTTGGCCCTTGTCCTCTTCTTTCAACAATAGATCTGCGAGGAATGGCGTCAGCGTAATAGCGGTAATCCAGCTCAAAAATAGTGAGAAACACAGCACCCAGAATAGAGAGCCCATGAATTCACCCGTTGCATCTTGCGACAAACCGATAGGTGCAAAAGCCGTAATCGCAATGATGGTTGCGCCAAGCAAAGGCCATTGTGTTTGCTTTACAATATCGACGGCCGCTTGAACTTTAGTGCGCCCTTTTTTTAGGCCAACCAAGATGCCTTCCACGACCACAATCGCGTTATCAACCAGCATACCCAGAGCAATAATTAACGCGCCAAGAGAAATACGGTGCAGCTCGATATTGTTGTAGTTCATCAAGATGAAGGTACCGAACACCGTCAATAACAGCACGACGCCAATGATGACACCACTGCGTAAGCCCATCGTAAACAGCAGAACGATGATAACGATCGCCACAGCCTCTGCTAGGCTAATCACAAACGCTTTAACGGACTCATCCACTTCATTGGCTTGGTTGTAAAAGTAGTTCATATCGATGCCAGCAGGCTTGATAGACTCAAGGCTCGCAAGCTCCGCATCCAAACGTTCGCCAACCTCAACCACGTTCACACCTGACGCAAACGAGATACCGATATTAATTGCTTTTTGACCGTTAAAGAGTACGACGTTGCTTGGCTTCTCTTGGATACCACGAGAAATCGTTGCTACGTCTTTTAGACGAATTAGGTTCCCAGTGTCACGACCATGAATGATCAAGTTTTCTAGCGCTTCTACGGTGTTTAAGGTACCACTTGGACGAATGACAAGGCTTTCGCCATTGACCATCACTTCCCCTGCTGAAACCACATTATTTTGTTGGTTCAACAAGCTCGCAACCACATTCATGTCTAAGTTCAGCGCGGCAAGGCGGTCAAGAGAGATCTCAACAAACAGCATTTCTTGCTGATCGCCCGTGATATCCACTTTTCCTACGCCATCAACCAGCTCGATTTCACGAGTCAGGTAATCAGCATAGCGTTTTAGCTCGACATAATCGTAGTCATCGCCAGTGAGCATCAGCATCACGCCATAAACGTCACCGAAATCATCAATGATCTGCAAAGATTGTACGCCCTGAGGCAAAGTTGGTCGCAAGTCATTAATTTTACGGCGCATTTCATCCCAAATTTGCGGCAGTTCATCAGGACCATAGTCCATTTCCATACTGACCGTGATTTGAGACATACCATCAGAAGACGTAGAGGTAATTTTGTCTATATAAGGAAGCTTTCGAATCTCTTTTTCTAAAGGATACGTCAGCTCTTCTTCAACCTCTTTCGACGTCGCGCCAGGGTATGTTGAAATGATCATGGCATCTTTAATCGTAAATGCCGGGTCTTCTAGTCGCCCAAGCTCCAAAAACGACGTTAGACCACCAACAGCAAGGATAATAATAAACAACCAGCTGATGACTTTATTTTTTATTGAGTACTCAGCAATGTTCATTATTGTTTATTCTCCACAACATCCACATGTTTACCTTCACGTAATTTACGTAGGTTTGAATTAATCAGAACGTCGCCTTGCTTAACTCCTGACGACACAATGGCTCCGTTGCCATTCACTTGAGAAATCATCACAGGTACCTGAGTGACAACGTCACCCTCTTTTTTCCATACAAAGAACTCATTCTCTTCGCTGCCCGCTTGAAGCGCCGTCACTGGAATACTGTAACCATCTATGGAGGTAATCCCCGCTTTCACCATATCGACCAGAACACTGACGCTGGTTCCCGGTAGAATCTCTGCTTTTGGCTGTGGCATCGTCAAATACATTTCGTAAGTTTGAGTTTCGGAGTTAGGCTCACTTGTGTGCTCTAAATAGTCCAAAGCAAATGTGTCATTAATGCCGGAGAAGGTTGCTCTAGGCTTGTAACGCATGTTGTCTGAATTTGGGTCCACCATAGCGAGAACATTGTCGGAAAGCTCGATACGCACGTACACCAAATCGTTTTGGTATAGGTTCAAAACCGGCTCCCCAACTGCCACACGTTCAAAACGCTCTTTGAAAACGTCAGACACTTTACCGGCAAACGGGGCGAATAAACGGGTGTAGTTCAATTGATTGGTGGCGTTATAGAAATTAGCCTCTGCCAACTCTTTATTAGCCGTTAGCTCATCAAGCTCGGCTTTTGAGATCATCTGACGAGCGTGTAGGTCTTCGCCGCGTTTGAGCTGACGAATCGCCAGTGTATATTGCGCTTCTGCGTCATTTACGGCTTGCTTTTCTTTACTGTCATCTAGCTTTGCGATCATTTGGCCTTGCTTAACAACGTCGCCCGCTTTCACCAACACGTGTTGAATTTCTCCCGCGCGGCGGAATGCCATAGGTGTTTGCTCTGCTGGTACAACTATTCCTTTAAAAGCTCGATATTGGCTTTGTACCGGCGCATCCACAGAAATAGTCGACACAAAAAGCGGCTGCTCGACGACAGCTTGGTTTTCATTTTTGCAACCCGTTAAAACTGCAAGCGCAATTGCAGAGATCGTAAATAGAGATCGTTTCATTAAATGCCTCCTTCACGAACCCAAGCTTTCACGACTTGTCCTTCGACCAGTCGCTCAACGCCAGCAACAACAACGTAATCATTGTTATCAAGCCCTGCTTTCACACCTCCAGAGGCATCAAGAGACACAGTGACTTTATTAACTTGCTGTGTGTTTCTGTCCATTACCCACACTTCGCCTTGCGTCTCTTTTTTGTTTACCCAAGCGGATTGAGGCAACGTCATCGCGTCCGATAGATGTTGTTTAGCTATGTGTACCTGCCCCGTCATACCTGTTAGCAAATTGCGATCTTCTGGTCGAGTTATAGTTACGATCGCCTCATAACTATTGGTATCGACATTTGGCTGAGTCGAAATTTCTTTAAATTTTCCAGGGATACGTTTTCCTGGCTCGCTATCCATCGTCACCCACATATCGGAATTTTGCAGTGACTCAAGTGATACGGATTCCGCATAACTGACTGGCAGTGTGAACGACACATCTAAGGTCGTGTTATCGATAAGATTCAGGATCTCTTGCTTCTCTGCGACCACTTGAAACGGGTTAACATAGGTGTATGACACGATGCCATCAAAAGGTGCGTGAATCTTGGTATAACTCAAATCTGTTTTGGCTTGTTCGTAGTTTGCCAATGCCGCTTTATATTGAGTTTCTTTCTGGTCGTACTCATCTGTACTAATCAGCTTTTTTCCATAAAGGTTTTTCGCGCGCTCCCATTGCGTTTTTGCTAACGCGAATTGTGCTTGAGAGGCGTCTAACGCAAGCTGAAGATCTTTAGGGTCTAACGTTGCAAGCACTTCACCTTTTTTTACCTCTTGGCCCATGCGAACAAGTAATTCATCGACCTCACCACCAACCTGAAAAGAAAGCTGTGCGCGATGTGTCGCATCAATACGCGCTAAAAAGGCATGCGAGTCTTCAACTTCTAGATCTTTCACCGCCAGTAATTTTACAGGTTTGATTAAAGGTTCAGACGGCTCGGAAATGGCTTTGTTACACCCAGTTAGCATGCCAGATAGACTTAATGTCACCACAGCACCAACTAAAGTGCGCTTTAAATATTGTTTTCGCACCCGCTTTCTCCGTAGGTTTTATTTATTACACAGCCGTGCAGTATATGCAGAATTTGAAATCGATCAAGATATTTTCCAGGTGGAAAGCAAATTAATTAGTCAAAGCGTCCGGTTTCTGGTAAAAGTAAGCGCGTTGATTAATATTCGGGAAAATTCGAACTATGAATGAAAGAAAGCAGGGGCGTAGAAGTGCTGAAGCCGCAGAACAAACTAAGTGTCTGATCCTTAAGGTGGCAGCAGATATGTTTTGTGAACTTGGTTACGAGCGTGTCTCACTGCGCAATATCAGTGAAAAGGCTGGTGTTTCACATAGTTTGATCCGTCACCACTTCGGCAGCAAGGAGAAGATTTGGCAGGCGGTTAGCGACGCGATGGATGAATTCATGCAGTGCTATATGGCTGAATTAATCAATGAGATGCCTGAGAACACACCTTCGAATAGAAAAATTTATCTGTTTATGGTTCGCATGCTGGCATTTGCGCTCGTTAATCCTCACCCAGTACAGATGATCGCTGATGCTATTCGCCAAGGCGATGATGGTGCCCTGCTGCAGTATTTCTTAAAGTCAAAAGATGAGTTTGCTGCGATATTTACCGGAATTTTTGAGCAGTACAACAGTGAAAACCCTAACGCCCAATTTGATCAGTGGGAATCAAAGTGGCAGATGTTGATTTTTGCACATGGTGCAATCAGTCTTACTCCGATGATGCAAGAGACATGGCCTGACATCGCTGATAATCGCGAAAAAATGCTGATCAAACATTGGGAGTTGTTCAATACGATCATGGCGTCTCAGTTTGGGATTGCAAAAGAAGACATGATTCATCCGGAAAAACTTGAAGATATCGTTATCGACATGTGTTGTACAATCGACAAAGCGGTCGGATAAGGCTGCAGAAACTACGATAACTTCCAAGCGTATAAATAAAACCGATATACATAAAAATGCCGAGCTAGAAAGCTCGGCATTTTTGCTTGTTTCTTGCCTCGCGAATACGCGAAGAATGACAATAATGAGTAACCTAACCGCGGTAGTAACGTTGCGGTACAAACGGCATTTTCTCAACCGTCATTGGTAGCATTTTACCGCGTACTTCAGCGAACAATTCGGTACCAATCGCAGCAAGATCAGCACGCACATAACCCATTGAGACAGGCTTACCTGCATTTGGACCCGCAGTACCGCTGGTTACAACGCCAATTTTAACGCCATCAGCATCAAACAATTCCGCGCCTTCACGGACTGGTGCTTTAGTTTGGCCAACCAAACCGACACGCTTGCGCGCCACATCTTTGGTCTCGATCTGCTTAAGAATAATATCCGCACCTGGGAAACCACCTTCACGTTCACCGCCGATACGACGAACCTTTTGGATACCCCATAACAAGCTTGCTTCTACAGGCGTAGTTGTTGTGTCTAGGTCGTGACCGTATAGGCAAAGACCACACTCAAGACGAAGTGAATCACGAGCACCAAGGCCAATCCATTCAACTTCCTCTTCCGCGGTCAGTTTACGTGCGAGTTCTTCTGCCTTGTCAGCAGGAACCGAGATCTCGTAACCATCTTCGCCAGTGTAGCCACTACGAGAAACAATGCATTCGGCGCCTAAAATATCGACTTTACGAATATCCATGAACAGCATGTCAGAAACTTCTGAGGCAAAACGCGCCAATACAGCTGCCGCTTTAGGACCTTGGATCGCAAGCAGAGCACGGTCTTCGATAATGTCTAGCTCAACACCAGATGGCAAATGCGCTTGTAGGTGTGCAATGTCTTGTTCTTTGCATGCCGCGTTCACAACCACAAAAAGATGATCGCCTAGGTTCGCTACCATCAAGTCATCCATGATGCCGCCCTCTTCATTAGTGAAGAACGCATAACGCTGTTTACCAGACTCAAGATCCACAATATCCACTGGCACTAATGTTTCTAGGAACGCAGCTGCACCGTCACCAAGTAGGCGAAGTTGTCCCATATGAGAAACATCAAACAGACCTGCCGCATCACGAGTGTGTAAGTGTTCCTTTTTTACGCCTAGAGGATACTGAACAGGCATATCGTAACCCGCGAACGGGACCATTTTGGCACCAACTTCAACGTGAAGTGCGTGTAGTGGTGTTTTCAGTAGTTCTTGAGTCATTTTCGTCTCCATTTAGATAGACCCGAGAATGCTATCGGCATTCGATGTGTTTCCAATAATAAACACGGCTCATTCTATTTTGCACGAACAAGACGTAGATCGACTTGCAAAAGTGTGACTCTTAACATTTTAATCACAACAAATCGTACAAAAAAAGCGCTTTAATGAGTGTGTTCTCATCAAAAAAGCGCCTTTCCATCATAACTACCACCAACAGCAATCGTTTGCTTTCACTATAGGAAATTTACAACTATTTATCACTATTTGGCTGTCACCCACAAAATGTGCGCATCTTCCTCGCTAACACTGGTCAACATATGTCCCATGTTCGCATCGTAATAGACGCTGTCGCCCTCGCTTAGAACGACAGGTTCGTAGAACTCAGAATAGAACATGACCTCACCAGATAAGATAAGCAGAAATTCTTCACCATCATGACGAACCCAGTCTTTATATTCATCAAAACTGCGAGCACGAATTTGGCTCTTAAACGGCATCATTTTCTTATTGGAAAGTTGAGTAGCGAGCAGTTCATGTTCATAGGTTTGCGTTGGGTGTGGTTTGCCTTCATTCTTCTTGGTAACATCCCTACGCCCTGTCGCAACCTTTTTTCTAGGTGGCTCAAAGAGTTGCGGCATATCAATTTGTAAGCCAAGCGCCAATTTTTGCATAGCTTGAAATGTCGGAGAAATCTGCTCATTTTCTATTTTACTCAGTGTAGAACGAGCAAGCCCTGTTCGCTGACTGGCTTCTTCTAGTGTAATACCAAGTTTTGAGCGGATATCCTTGATACGCTGACCCAGCTTTAATGGCTCGATATTTTGCTCATTTTGCTCTTTCGCTAACGTCATCGATGGGTATTCATCGTAAATACTTTCTGCCATAAATCCCTCTATAGATATCCTTATTTTTATCCTACTAGCATTGTGCATGAAGCACATAGTGGATAAAAGTCCACCAAGTGAATTAAACCGTGCTCTTGTTAACAATTTTTGAAATCTTGTTTCCTATAGGAAATTTTTGGTTGATTGTTCCCGCTGCAGGCGCTATGTTACCAACTTGTTAGATGTAGAGATGCATATTTCCGTAAGAGATTGGTAAAGGAAACACGCAATCCGACGGAGTTTTTGCCCACATTTAGGGCCGGATGTTCACTCTGTTCTGCTATGCAGTTCAGCTGTTTTGAGGACAAATGAACCACAACCGCAAATCATAATTCATCTATTGCGGGTTCATTTTAAGATTTGGAAGGTCAACTACCATGAATAAGAGTTACCCTAACCACAGCTTGGAAAACTTTTTCTCTACCAACCTCTCTGCGACAGATGATGCTGTCTTTGCTGGAATTCAGGCGGAATCCGCTCGCCAAAACGAACAAATCGAACTTATCGCTTCTGAGAACATTGTTTCTAAAGCGGTAATGCAAGCTCAAGGCACATGCCTAACAAACAAATACGCTGAAGGTTATCCAGGTCGTCGTTACTACGGTGGTTGTGAGCACGTAGATACAGTGGAAGCCATTGCTATCGAACGCGCGAAAAAACTTTTTAATTGCGAATACGCAAACGTTCAACCTCACTCAGGCGCTCAAGCAAATGGTGCGGTGAAACTGGCTCTTCTTCAACCAGGTGACACCATTCTTGGCATGTCTTTGGACGCTGGTGGCCACCTAACACACGGTGCACGCCCAGCACTTTCTGGTAAATGGTTTAACGCAGTTCAATACGGCGTTGATCGCGAAACACTAGAAATCAACTACGACGACGTTCGTGCACTTGCAGTAGAGCACAAACCAAAGATGATCATCGCGGGTGGCAGTGCTATTCCACGCGTTATCGATTTTGCTAAGTTCCGTGAAATCGCTGACGAAGTTGGCGCAATTCTTATGGTCGATATGGCGCACATTGCTGGCCTTATCGCAACAGGTGCACACCCTAGCCCATTGCCACATGCGCATGTTGTGACAACCACAACACACAAAACATTGCGTGGCCCTCGCGGCGGTATGATTCTTACTAACCACGAAGACATCATTAAGAAAATCAACTCCGCCGTATTCCCTGGCCTACAAGGCGGCCCACTGATGCACGTTATCGCAGCAAAAGCGGTTGCATTTGGAGAAGCGCTTGGCCCTGAATTTAAAACTTATATTGATTCGGTGATCAATAACGCAAAAGTCCTAGCGGAAGTATTGCAAACTCGCGGTTGCGACATTGTAACTGGTGGCACAGACACGCACCTAATGCTGGTTGACCTTCGCCCTAAAGGCTTGAAAGGCAACAAAGCAGAAGAAGCTCTAGAACGTGCTGGGATCACATGTAACAAAAATGGCATCCCATTCGATACAGAGAAGCCTATGATTACATCGGGCATCCGTTTAGGAACGCCTGCGGGTACAAGCCGCGGCTTTGGCGCTGAAGAATTCAAACTCATCGGTAATTGGATAGGTGACGTGCTGGATGGTTTGGTGAACAACCCAGAAGGTGACGCAGACGTTGAAAAACGCGTTCGCAAAGAATTAAAAGAACTTTGCAGTCGCTTCCCTCTTTACCAATAAACGATTTTTTAAAAATCACAATAATTCCTGACAAGTTATTTGGAGATTAAGCAATGGACAAAACACTGAAGTTTACAGATAGCCACGAGTGGGTACGTGACAACGGTGACGGCACAGTAACACTTGGTATTTCTGAGCATGCGCAAGAAATGTTGGGTGACGTAGTATTCGTTGACCTACCAGACGTAGAAGACGAAGTAGAAGCAGGTGAAAGCTTCTCTTTGGTTGAGTCTGTAAAAGCAGCGTCAGATATCTACTCTCCTGTTACCGGTGAAATCGTAGAAATCAACGAAGAACTAGAAGACAGCCCAGAGCTAATCAACGAAGAACCGTACGAAGGTGGTTGGATTGTGAAAGTGAAGCTTTCAAACCCATCTGAGTTGGATGACTTAAAAGACGCGGAAGAATACCTAAACTCTATCGAAGAAGAGTAATTAGGATGTGACGAAAGCTGTTCCCTAGCCTGTTTAGAGAGCAGCTTTTTTTCTAGGTTCGGACGTATAATTAAATGTGTCACTAACGACCATTTCCGTTACCCGAGCCAAGGAGTAGGTAAAGGACAATGACTGAATTACTTCAAAGCCTCAGCACACAAAATGAGTTCGTTGGACGCCACAACGGACCAAGCAAATCAGACCAACAAAAAATGTTGGATGCCATCAACGCGGTAAGCCTTGACGCCCTCATCGAAGAAACCGTGCCTGCACAAATTCGCCTAGAACAACCAATGACGTTGGCAGAAGCGAAAAGCGAAGCAGACATGCTAGTGACGATGAAGCAGTTTGCTAAACAAAACCAAATTAAACGTACATTCATTGGCCAGGGCTACTACAACACGTTTACTCCAAACGTCATTCTACGTAACGTGCTAGAAAACCCTGGCTGGTATACCGCTTACACACCTTACCAACCTGAAATTTCTCAAGGTCGCTTGGAAGCCCTTTTAAACTTCCAACAAATGATCATCGACCTAACTGGTATGGAAATCGCGAACGCCTCATTGCTAGACGAAGCAACAGCGGCAGCAGAAGCAATGACTCTGTGTAAGCGCGCAGGTAAGAGCAAGAGCAACGTATTCTTTGTGGCTGACGATGTTCACCCACAAACACTAGAAGTAGTAAAAACTCGTGCAAAATTCATCGGCTTTGAAGTTCTGGTTGGTTCGCTAGAATCCCTACCAGAGCAAGACGTGTTCGGTGCATTAGTTCAATACCCAAGCACAACAGGTGAAGTTCGTGACCTAACGGACATCATCGCAAAAGCGCAAGCAAACAAAACGCTTGTCACTGTTGCGACTGACCTGCTTGCTTCTACCCTATTGAAGCCAGCTGGTGAAATGGGCGCAGACGTAGCAATTGGCTCTGCACAACGTTTCGGCGTTCCTATGGGTTACGGCGGTCCACACGCGGCATTCATGGCAACGCGTGACAAACACAAGCGTACCATGCCAGGTCGTGTTATCGGTGTTTCTATCGATACTAACGGTAACCAAGCACTGCGCATGGCAATGCAAACTCGTGAGCAGCATATCCGCCGCGAAAAAGCGACATCAAACATCTGTACCGCTCAAGCATTGCTTGCGAACATGGCGTCTTTTTACGCGGTTTACCACGGCGCAGAAGGTCTACGCACTATTGCTCGCCGTACACACCATATGACTGCGATTATCGCCGCTGGCCTAACCAAAGGCGGCTTTGAACTTGCTCATAACAGCTTCTTCGATACCATCACCATCAACACAGGTTCAAAAACAGAAGAGCTTTACGCAAAAGCACTTTCAGCAGACATCAACCTACGTCTACTACCTGGCAAATTAGGTATTAGCTGTGACGAAACAACCACGGTCGCTGATGTAGAAGCACTATTTGCAGTCTTTGGTGTAAAAGAAGACGTAGCAGCACTATCGACGGAAATCGCAGGCAACGAGTTTGCGGCAATTCCAGAAGCGCTACGCCGCACAACAGAATACCTGACTCACCCTGTATTCAATACGCACCATAGCGAAACGCAAATGATGCGTTACCTGAAACAGCTAGAGAACAAAGACTTCTCGCTAACGCATGGCATGATCCCACTAGGCAGCTGTACGATGAAGCTGAACGCAGCAGCAGAGATGATCCCAATCACTTGGCCTGAGTTTGGTTCTATCCACCCATTCGCGCCAGCAGAACAAGCGGCGGGCTATGCAGCACTAGCGAAAGATCTAAAAGAGAAGCTTTGTGAGATCACAGGCTACGACGCATTCTCACTTCAGCCAAACTCTGGTGCATCTGGTGAGTATGCAGGTCTTATCGCGATTCAACGCTACCACGAAAGCCGTGGCGAAGGTCACCGCAACGTATGTTTGATCCCAAGCTCTGCACACGGTACTAACCCTGCGACAGCATCTATGGTGTCAATGAAAGTTGTCGTGGTTAAGTGTGATGAAGAAGGCAACATCGACATCGACGACCTAGCAGCGAAAATCGAGAAGCACAAAGACAACCTATCAAGCATTATGATCACTTACCCTTCTACGCACGGCGTTTACGAAGAGAAAGTGAAAGAAGTGTGTGAAATGGTTCATGCCGCTGGCGGTCAGGTTTACCTAGACGGCGCTAATATGAACGCACAGGTTGGTCTAACATCACCAGGCTTCATCGGTTCAGACGTTTCTCACCTAAACCTACACAAAACCTTCTGTATCCCACATGGTGGTGGCGGTCCGGGTATGGGTCCTATCGGTGTGAAATCTCACCTAGCGCCTTTCCTACCAGGCCATATTGAAGACGGCGTAGAAGGTGAAGATTTTGCAGTATCAGCAGCAGATATGGGTAGCGCTTCTATCCTACCTATCTCTTGGGCTTACATCGCAATGATGGGCGAAGCAGGCCTAACAGATGCAACAAAAGTAGCAATTCTGAACGCAAACTACGTGATGGAAACACTTCGCCAACACTACCCTGTTCTTTACCGTGGCAAAAATGGTCGTGTAGCGCACGAATGTATTATCGACATTCGTCCACTGAAAGAAGAAACAGGCATCAGCGAAGAAGACATTGCGAAGCGTCTAATGGACTACGGTTTCCACGCACCAACTATGTCGTTCCCTGTGGCGGGCACGCTAATGGTTGAGCCAACGGAATCGGAAGATCTAGAAGAGCTAGACCGCTTCTGTGATGCGATGATCGCTATCCGCGAAGAAATGGAAAAAGTGAAAAACGGTGAATGGCCACTGGATAACAACCCACTTGTTAACGCACCACACACGCAAGTTGACCTTTCTGCTGAAGAGTGGGACCGTCCTTACTCTCGCGAGCTTGGCTGCTTCCCTTCTAAAGCGACCAAATCTTGGAAGTACTGGCCAACAGTAAACCGCGTAGATAACGTATACGGCGACCGTAACCTAATCTGCTCGTGCCCAAGCATCGATAACTACGAAGATTAATTTTTGTAGTCTCTAAATCGACAAAGGCGAACCGTTTGGTTCGCCTTTTTTATATGGGCAGCTAAGCCACCATTCCCTTCATTCTTTTAGAACTTGAACTGTATCTATATAACTGATTAGTACACGTATGAGTAGTGACTGCTGTGTGAACTATGCGAACGGTGTGAGCTATGGCTGGAGTGAGAACGGTGGCTGTAATGTGCCGCTAGTAGGTTCTCACCTTCAGTCGGAGCTAGGTTGATCACACGCGCTTGGCCGTCTACTTGTAGAGTAGATAGGATAGAACTAGCTTCAGTGATTGGCGTACTTGCTGGCGCTGCTGCTGCACCAAAAGATAGTGTAGCTGCTAGAACGCTGGTAACTAGAGTTTTGATTTTATGAATAGGTGATTTATCACCACTTTTCTTTAGAGATGGTAGTTTCATTATGCCTCCACTGGCACGATATTAATTGTATCTGTTAACAAGAACTTTTCGTTCGTTGATGAGAAGAAACCGGCACATTCCAGCTTCATACTGCACAACTCACAAGATGGGTGGTACGCAGTTTTGAAATCACTAATACTTTGACGGCAATGATTCCAAATTGATGGATCGACAAGGCAAAACGGTAGGTTGAAGACAGACACGTTCATACCAAACAGAGTGAGCATCCCAACCACACGGGATAGCTTTGCTTTATACTCAACCGGATCGATCCACAAATCTTTGTAGTTCATCTTCGCAAAACCCATGTTCTCCATCCCCATTAGGGCTACGTGGTTCACGAATGGTAAGTTGCGATGAATAAACTCAACTAATAGGTCCAACTCTTCTACAGTATGTTTGTGAAGAACGACGCGCAATTCTACTTCGATGCCTTGGCGCTTACACTCATAAATACCATTGATAGTTTGCTCAAATGCGCCTTTGGCTTGAACAATGTAATCGTGGATATCTGAAGTTGCGCCGAACAGCGGGATACCTACGAACAACTTCTTAGTCGTAGCGCCCAGCTCTTTCGTGTAGTCGCGGTAAGCAAAGAAACGGCCATTTGATAGCAGTTGGATAACTGTTTCGGGAAATTTCTCTGATGCTTTGCTAATCACCTCGATCAAGCCTTCGCGAATCATTGTCGGCTCACCGCCAGTGATCCCAAGTGATTCTGGTGCATCGCATTCACGAATCAGAGATATAATCTCTAACAAGTAATCAGTACAGTGCTCAATTGAGACCGGCTTAGGTGGTTGCGGACACATGACACAATAGTTATTACACGCGTCCGTAACGAACAGCGCATTGTTGCCCGACTCTGGGTTAAACATCACGCGGATTTTACCACTTGGTGCGATCTGCAGTACTGAACCTTCTACCAAGTAATCGTAATCAATCTTGACCACAGGTAAACTTACTTCGCCTACTGGTTGTTTGGTAACAATAAGGGAAGCCTTCTCCAACATCGTTTGATCTAGCTCACCACCTTTGTAGTAGTACAGTACGTTTTTGCCCTGATAATCGTCAGACCATGAGCATACAGCTAAACCTAGTTGTTCGCCCTGGATACCAGTCGTCTCCGACTTCAGCGCTACTTTGAACTTTTCCACAATTAACCTCGCATCCAACGCAACATGATTGCTTTTGTTTCTGCATCACCATTCAGCCACAAGTTAATAATGTGCTGGATGATAGCTTTGTTACGGTAGCAATATGAATCAGTTGGACGGTGGCCAACCACATCACCTTGAGTCTGCAGGCGACGAACCGGCTCCGAACCACAAAATGGTGCGTATGCACAATCGCTACAAGCCGGCAATGCTTCGTTCAAAGCTGCTGACGCGATTAGTTGCATTGGCTCACCAAAGAACAACTGCTCGTAGCTATCTGTCAATACATTGCCTAAGCAGAAAGTATCATCGCCAGTTTCGGCCATCATGCGGGATTCATCGCTTGGGTAAACCTTACCGTTGTAGTTGTACAGCGTTACGTTGAAGCCGGTTCCTGTTGGGCTCTGCAGATCAACAAACCCAATGCTCCAAGGTGTCATAAGCTTGCGCAGAATTAGACCAGCGAAACACTCTTCAAAAGGAATGCCTTTCTTATTTATTTCAATGACATAATCCAACATTTCCTTGTAGAACTGTAGGAATTCATCTGTTGTGTAGCCGATCTTACGCGCGGCTTTCTCCGCGAAACCGTACGGGTTAAGTTCACGGATAAAGACTTGGTGTAGGCCTTGGCGAACGTACTCGTCAATAATCTCTTTCGGGTAATTGAGTGATTCTTTGGTTGTCGTCATAAGTGCAGACAAGCGAAGTTCACCATACATCTCACGAACCATATCAAAGCTACGGATCACTTTTTCGTAGCTATTGCCGCCCGACGTAGGACGGTTCAGGTTGTGTAGCGCAGCATGACCATCAAGGGAAGTAGAGATTTCTACGTTATGCTCTTTGAAGAATTCAAGGTCTTCGCGAGTAACGTTCGTAAGATTCGTGCAGATAACAAATACGATTTCTTTACCTACGTGCTCATTCTTTTCTTTCGCCAGTAGTACCGCTTTCTTAACCTGGTTTAAAGCTAGTAGAGATTCACCGCCTTGGAATTCCATAGTGACGGACATAGATGGACTCTGCAGCATGATGTCGATAGAGCGTTCGAGAACTTCATCGCTCATGTCGTAGCAACCTTTGTCCGCATTCTCTGTCTTACGGCTAACCTGGCAGTAAGAACAGCTATGGTTACAACGTAGCGTCATACAGAAGATGTGAAGTTTGCTGAAACCGACAATAAAGTCTTTCTTGGTCTTTAGCTTAGATGCCAAGATTTCCATACCTAGCGTTATGTCACCGCTGTAAATGAAGTGCTTCGATTTCAGTTCGCGGTAAAGCTTTGATGTTGGGACCAGTTGGTTATTAACCAATGCTTGTAACGCTTCGTTGCTTAGGAGCATCCATTCACCAAAGTCATTACTGATAAGGTGCTCTTCTTCCGAGAAGCGTGATAGCTTGAAAGGCATCAAGCGGTAACTTTCCGCATCAGTGAATTCGGATAATGGTAAGAACTTAGCCATGATCGATACTTAACTTTTTAATAGCCGTAGCTTGTAGAACGTAGTTAAGAAAAGAACCAATTACTTGTTGCTTCTCTTCAGGGCCGTATTCCTGGTTCACTTGGAAATCAAGAGATACAGTGCCTTGGTTTTTCTGCACATCAACCTTAGTGTGCTCTTTAAATGCTTTGCGTGCGTCGCTGATAGCTGACATGTCGCAAGTTGTCAAAGATAGTGTGAAACTCATAACTAACCTTTTTGAGCCAAGATGTTTAGCGGATCATCTTTGTACTTATAATTAACGCCAGGTACTTGAGTTGGTTTGTTATCGATGCCCTTAGCTGCTTCAGCAAACGCAGCGGATACGATAGCTTCACGAATAGCTCCAGTTTCTTTTAGAACGATCTGGCGAACTGCTTGGTCACAAACTTCATTCATGAAGCGACCACACGTAGCAACCACATCATCTGCAGATGGATTACGGTTATCAGCAAAAGCGATGTTCACTTCGTAGTTCTCACCGTTTTCACCAATATATACGTAGAATTCGCCAGTGAAGTCATACGCTACTTTTAGCAATGCTTCAATTGGGTATGCAGTTTTGGAAAGAGTAACTTTGCCAGCTACACCTAGGTCATTGTGAAGAGTTGTAATATTCATTAGTAAAGTCTTACATGTTAAAAATCGGTCGGATTATGTACAGCGCAACGACAATTTAGAGTTCACCTCTGAGCTAATTCCACCTTAGATTCCTTTGTCATCCAACCTAAAAAATCCAACCGTAAATATCGACGCGGAAACTATCATTAACACCCTAATATTAAATTGATTGATATCAAATGATGTGGCTATGCTCCCTTTAATTGTGGGTCACATTTAACCGTAGAGGCTAATCAACTAAGTTTGCTAAGTAGTGATTCACAATAATCCGCACACCATACAGATAAGTTTTAGAATCTTCAAAAACGATATTTAATTGATTGCATAGATATTTTTATTCGTCTTCTTTATGAATTCTTACTTGACATCATTTCAATGACTTCCTAAATATTTGCTCTTTTATGTAAGATCCTGACGCGTGGTAAGTAGATTCCTAGTCTCGCTTACCCTGCTGGAATGCCCCAACTGAAACATCGAGTGTAGTGATTCAGACCTTGAGTCTGAATTAGGGCTACCCCATGAATACCAAATCCTAAGATCAAAAAAGGCGAACCACTTGGCTCGCCTTTTTTGATCTTAGGATTTTTAGCTCGCTTCCGATGCCGCGTGCTGCTCTACCATAAACGCGATCACTTCTTCGTTTAAGCAGGATTTGCTGATGTATTGGCGCTGTTTACCAAGATGAAGGATAAAGCCCAAATCAGTTTGTTCCAGTTGGTCGATTTCATTCCAAGCGAGGCTGCGGTCAACTTTACCGCTTTTGTAGCGCACGCCATCTGCATTCACTTCAAAAACCACTTTACTGCCGCGACTTGAGCTGATGGTTTGACGCCACAGCCACCAAGTTCTTTTGAAATAAACGCTACACGCTTCAATCACACTCAATACGATAAAGAACCAACCTACGTAACCGTTAGGTAGCAGTTCAAACTCTAATAAGACCACACCAAAGATAAGAAACAGTATCCCTTTTAGGTACGCCTGTGGAAACTTCGTTGGCTGGCTAGTTTGATCATAACACTCAGCAAAGAAAGGTTTGTCGAGTATGTATTCTGTAGTGAATTCGAAATCTTTAGACATGTATGGTTACTTCAAGGCTTCTGTAAATGAGTATTCTTGGTTGCACTCTCGCAACGCGTTCATTGTAGCGCTTCTTGGGACTTATCTTTAGTCCTTTTGATTCTGTTTTGTAAATCAATGATACCGAAACTCGAGGAGACCTTTTTGCACTTGCCAAGATCAAACAAGGCGAACCATTTGGCTCGCCTTGTTAATTAATGGCCTGTGTTAAGTAACGACCTATGTGACTTCTTGAGTTTTCTACTTTAGAGGGTCGTTGTCTGGCAATGCACTGTGTATCCATACTGCCAGTCGGTGCTTGATGCTTGCGCCGTCTAGCTTACTTTCCGGTAGTGGCGTTATCTGTTTTGCATCGACCAAGAATAGGTAAATCGCTTTTACTCTCAGAGGTTGTGGTGACTGTGGAAGGTCAAAGCCTTGTAGTTTCGCCATCTTCCCACCAATCTCTAGTGCCTTCTTAACCAGTTTGTCTTCATTGTGAAGCTTGGAGCTTTTTGACATTGATAAATCCTCTTCTTCGCTTCAATTAAGAATACATGAAGTGTCACGTATGGCGTGTTAGTAAGCTCGCATATTGATAAGTTTATGCCTTACTACCGAGTGGTCGATTAAAAAACAACCTTTTCGCGGCATGTTTTCTGTGTATGCTTCCGTGCAGAACATCCGAATGGGCTTGGGCGCAGACTCCGAATGATTTATTTAGAACAAAGATCATGTTCACCGTAAACGAGCCATTTCGGCAAATATGCGGTTTCTGGAATTGTCCAGCCATACTTATCGTATGCCAATGCAGCAAGACCAATCAGTTTCAAAGAAACATTCCCTTTTGGCGAATAACGAACATCTTCATTCATGTAGAACTGGTAATGCGCCTCTAACGCATCTCTTAGTGCTTTTTGATAGTGTTCCTCATCGCCATCGATAATGGCAACAAACACATTCACAAATGGAATAAACAAAGAATGGACATATGGCACTCTGGTTGACTCTAAGTATTGCGGGGAGGATTTCTCCATCACAGTTTGCAATAGCTCAGGCAACGCTGATGAATTACCAAATACACCGCTAACGAATTCGACCAGCGCAACATTAAACGGCGTCTTTATAGACACTAATGACTCATCCATGATGGTCATCAGCTCTACGCAGCGCCAATCTCTCGCAGCCATCGCTAAACAGATTTCATCCAACCAAGCATCCATTGTTCCTCCTGCAACAGAACGGTTACCCACTTCCGAAAAATGTCGGTGCCCAACGGAGAACTCAACAACTTGGTCTGAATGATTGGCCAGCAAGTACACGTTATTCAGTAACTCGAGTGCTCTTTTTATATAAGCTGGCGAGGCCTGATGTTGTCCGTATTCTGAAGCAGTGAAGAATGCATCAAGCGAATACCAAGCGTCGCCTTTCATTCTTTTGAGAGGTTGTTGATAAAAGGACTGCTTTTCATCAAGCATTTTTTCCCAAAAGCTGTAGAAACGTTCGTCTTCTTCACGAAAAATACGCAATTTTCTTTCTTCAGGTATCTCTAAATAGTGATTTTTCATTTGTTCCATCGTTCCCTAGCCTCGCATTATAAGTTGTTCTAATTTTTTGCCGTGATGACATTCATCTTCAAAATCAAGCCGTGAATGATGCCGAAGTGGATTTATAAAATCAATTTATAATCAGTATTTTATATCGAAATTTAATGCTCAATTGAAATGAGTCAAAAGGCCGAAAAACATTTGAGATATAAGGCTAACGCGCAAGCCACGATGGGTAAGCCAGAACGTACCTGTCCATAAACAGTGGACGACGAACACTGACTTTGTGGAGTAAAGATAAACAGATATTCACCATTGCGTTCGCCTTTCTTTTTCTGTCGCTTTCGATAATACTCTTGCGCAATATTACTCAGCTGGAAAATTTTATGCCTCAAGCAAACTCTGTGGTCGTACTCGACTTTGAAACCACAGGTCTCTCTCCTACTTTAGGTGATCGCGCAATAGAAATTGGTGCGGTAAAGTTAGTCGATGGCGAGGTTGTTGATAGTTTTCAGCAACTCATGAATCCCGGTTTCAGAGTGAGCTCTTTCATTGAGAACTATACCGGCATTACCAACAATATGTTACGTTCGGCACCAAGCTGCGAAGAGGTAATGGCGTCATTTAGTGAGTTCATTGCTGGCGAGAACCTTATCGCTCACAACGCGTCTTTCGATAAACGATTTTTAAATGCAGAGCTTGAGCGAATCAACTGTGGTTATTCAGGTGAGTTTGCTTGCTCCTTACTGGTGGCAAGACGGCTCATTCAAGATGCTCCGTCACACAAGCTAGGTGAACTTGTTCGCTATAAAAATATCGACAACGACGGTGTTTTTCACCGCGCACTAGCCGATGCACAAATGACGGCCAAGCTTTGGCTCTTAATGGTCGAAGGATTAGAAAACTCAGGTATCGTTAAGCCAAGTTTTCAGTTGATGCAAACGGTTAGTAAAACAGCAAAAGGAAAGGTCGACCTGCTACTCGCCAAAAGCCGTGCTTAACCCCCTCCTAGCTAAAAGCTGATTCTCGTCTCTTAGACGTTTAAGTGATTTTCGATGCAATATTGGCTATCCCAGTGAACTTCCTAATCTGAATGCGGCAGTTCGCTGGTCTCCCCTACAAAACTGGCTTACTATGCCAGTTACCTAAAACGCTTTGTGAGTCACTCATGAGCCGAAAAAATAACAAAAATCTCAGCATTCTTCTTAAACTCAACACCTTTATTGCACCCTATAAATGGCGGGTTGCAGCGGCCTTGGTTGCACTTGTCGCAACAGCAAGTTTAACGTTATCCGTTGGTTATGGAGTACGTATTCTTATCGACCAAGGGTTTGCACAGCAATCATTGCAAGAGCTCACCAATGCGATTCAGTTTATTGTCGGTGTCACACTGTGTATTGCCATTGGGACGTTCTTTCGCTTTTACCTTGTCTCTTCCGTAGGTGAGCGCGTTAGTGCGGATATTCGCCTTGCGGTGTTTAACCATGTGATTACGCTGCATCCGAGCTATTTTGAGAACAACAGTAGCGGCGATATTATGTCGCGCCTGACTACCGATACCACGTTGCTGCAAAGCATTATTGGTTCATCGTTCTCGATGGCGATGCGTAGCGCTTTGATGTGCTTTGGGGCCATCATAATGTTGTTTGCCACCAACGTTAAGCTCACACTGATTGTGCTAGCTTCTGTGCCTTTGGTTTTGGTTCCGATTTTGTTTTATGGACGACGCGTGCGTGCGCTCTCTCGCCAAAGTCAGGACTCAATGGCCGATGTCGGCAGCTACGCAGGTGAAGCGATAGAACATATTAAAACCGTGCAAAGTTTTAGCTCAGAGCCACATGAACGAGCGGCTTTCGCTGTCGAGGTGGAAAAAGCGTATGAAGTGGGCAGACAGAGAGTAAAACAACGCGCGATCCTGATCTCTGGCGTTATTGTGATTGTGTTTAGCGCAATTGCAGGCATGCTTTGGGTTGGCGGCAGCGATGTGATTCACGGAAAGATGTCTGCGGGTGACCTAGCAGCGTTTGTGTTTTACGCCATTATGGTTGCCTCATCGACTGCAACCATTTCCGAAGTCATGGGTGAACTGCAAAGAGCCGCAGGTGCTACCGAGCGACTGATTGAGATTCTTCAAGTAGACAGCGATATTAAAGCGCCAAGCAACCATTTGCCTGTCCGTCCGGATATGCCTGCTGAGGTTAACTTTAATTCGGTGAGTTTCAACTACCCTTCTCGCCCAAATCAACCAGCTATCAAAGAGTTAAATCTAACCGCAGAACAAGGCAAAGTATTGGCGTTGGTTGGCCCTTCTGGTGCAGGTAAAACAACACTATTCGAACTGCTGCAACGCTTTTACGACCCGCAGCAAGGGCAAGTGTTGTTTGGTGGTGAAGATATTCGACAGTTCGATCCAAACGAGCTTCGACGTCAAATGGCGCTCGTACCACAACAGCCAGCGCTGTTTAGCCATGATGTTTTCCATAATATTCGCTACGGTAATCCTGAAGCAACGGATGAACAAGTTATCGAAGCCGCGAAAAAAGCCCATGCCCATGAGTTTATTGAGAAGCTTCCCGAAGGCTATCACAGCTTTTTAGGCGAGCGCGGCGTTAGGCTGTCGGGCGGACAAAAGCAGCGTATTGCGATAGCTCGCGCGATTCTAAAAGATCCAAAAATCTTACTGCTAGACGAAGCTACTAGCGCCCTTGATAGTGAAAGTGAACATCACGTCCAGCAAGCACTTGAAGCTCTAATGAAAGGACGCACAACGCTGATCATTGCTCATCGTCTTTCGACCATCCAACATGCGGATAAAATTGCGGTGCTCGACAATGGCGAGTTAGTCGATGTTGGTAACCACCAATCATTAATGCAAAGCTGTGAGTTGTATCAGCGACTTGTGGCATTGCAATTTAAGCACTTAGAGTAATGCCTAGTTAAGCCCTCAAGAATAAGCAAAAACGGACCAAGTGATTTAATGCCAACAGCTTAACGATGTTTTTGTGTCATTCCAGCGAGCCTTGGCGAGACTAGGAATCTAATAGCAACGTGCTGAGTGGTTAAAGAGACAATTTTGACCATAAAGAGCTAGGATAGAAGATCCTATATCACGCACCTTCGTCGCTGTACAAGATGACGAAATATAAAAAGATGCCACTCGTAGTTAAACGAGCGGCATTAAACCAAGTGGTTCTCCTTTTAATACAGGAACTCAGGTAAGAATCCAGTAACCAGCGTACTCTTCCTTCAACTAGAAACACTCATCCCCACGTACCATATAAAAACCAATCAACTTCATTTGTAACAAGTTAGGTTTCAAAAATAGGAAATCACCACTGTAAAAGTTCACCGCATTTTATCTTGCTGCCTATGGTTACAATGTTTTTGAAATCAAAGCCTTTAAACCAAGTTATAAGTAAGCGGCACCGAGATGAACAGTGAAGCGAAACAACTTTTTTATCATTTATGTCAGCAATACGATGCGCTTTCTCAAGAACTAGAGTCTCGCGCGTTTCCTGAGTTTTCCGAGACCATCACTCATCCGCTTGGACACTGCTTTGTCCGTTGCCCTGTTGGCAGTCAGCGCTTTTCCATTGTTGCAGTCAACTTTGCGCCCTCCGTTCGCGGGCAAGGCGTGCTTACTGCATTTATCGACTACATTAAAAGCAATCCATACCATTACCAAGGCGTTGAAGTCGCTATCATTGAAAACAAAAGCTTAGCAAAACGACTGTTGTCTCTTGGATGGAAGTATAAGTCTCTGTTTGGCAAAATTTTCTTCGCTAGCAAGCCGACCCTAGTGAAGGACTTTCAGTCTGCGTAATAGTTATTACGGCACCGCATCGGTACCCAAAGTAAAAACCATCACTCAAAATCCGTAAGCATATTGAGAAAAGTTTGGCGGTCTTCCGTTGTACTACCTCGATGAGCAGTGTATTCGACGTGCACATTCGGGCTAGCGTTGGGTGATAAATTGATGCCCCACAGCGCGTTAATTTGGTTTGGAATGATGGAGTAACGCACGTCAACAATTCGCATTTCGTTATTCGGGTCTTGCGCTACAAAACCATTTGAAAACCAACGGAAACGTTCGATGTCTTTCGCTTGCTGCGATTGCGGATCGAGCCATGGAAATTGAGTCTTCACATTGAGCTTTGGTGTGGATTCGCCTGGGTAGATTTTTATTGAACGCCCCACTCTTACCGCATCCACATAGTAGTTATCTTCCGTTTCATAAATCACTTTCCAGACCAAAAGATTGCCGAAGGTTGGTTTTGCTTTTAGCTGCACAGCGCTGTGCTGTCGCTCTTGGACGATTTTCCATCCGGCCGCTTCTGCTCTATCTCGTTGAATAACCCCAAGTGTCAGGTAAGCCAGAGACCATAGAAATGCGACACGCGCGTAATTTCGATTTCGCTTCAGTGCGGCAAACAAAAGCAGGATCAAAATAGGAAATGTGAAAGCGGGGTCGATAACCGAGATTGTGTTCCAAGCATAGCGTGTGTTGCTTATCGGCCAAAAAAGCTGAGTCCCATAGCTGGTGCAAGCATCTAACAGCGCATGGGTGCTATAACCAAGGGCACAATAAAACCAACTCTGCCGGAAGCTTAGTCCTCGCTTTTTTGCTAACAACGGATACAACACTAAAGCACAGAGAAAGCTGCCAAAAGGGATAAACAACAATGAATGGGTAAAGTGTCGGTGATATTCCAAAAACAGCAATGGGTCAGTTGATGAACGGATAAGTACATCCAAATCCGGTGCCATCCCTGAAACCACGCCTAACACGCCAGCAGCCACAATGTGCCGCTTGTTACTTGCAGACTGTGGCAAAGCAGCGCCAAGTAAACCTTGCGTTAACGGGTCCATTATTTACGCCCGCAACGAAAATGTAGCCGAGATAGAAGGCATATACGCTTCAAAATAGGCTCAAATTTAAAAACCAGAACGTTCTCCGACATAAATTATCCGTATTTAAGTGGATTGGAAGACACACCTTAATGACGCATTAAAGTGTTCGAAAACAAACACTTTGATTTTAGTGTAAGAAGGAATCGCCCTATTCGCTAGTGAGAAGCGAACCTAAAGCGAGGCTTGTGGTGTACGTCAAAAGTACAAAACTGCGGATTTTACAGATGCAAAAATAAAACAAGGCGAACCGGATGGCTCGCCTTGTTTACTGAAGGATTAACGACAAAAACCTTAGTCTTGAGGGTTTTCTTTCGCGTTGATTTCAGCGTAAGTGTGCAGAAGTTCCGTCAATGTTTTTACCCAATCAAAAACATCCGAAGGTGTATTTTCGAGTAGCTTTTCCACTAGTGCACAGTGTGTTTCTAACGTGATCGCCTCTTCCAAATGGAATGAAATCGCATAGAAATGCCAAAGAACCAGTCGCGTCATTCGCTCGCTATTTTGCTTCGCATTGTCTGAGTCATCAAACGCTTGTTGAATTTCACTCAGTGCGATTGCTGTCATGCGTAACATGGCATCAAGACGTGCAGACAACATACGGTCTTCGCTATCCACTTCTTCTTGATCGAAAGTAAATAGCTCATTCATCACGTCTTCAGGCACCATTTTACTGATCATGCGAGCACTAAACTCTTCCAGTTCATGACGAGGCATGGTTACAAGACAATCGAAGGTGTAATCACGAAGCATAAAATCACTCTAGGTTGGAAATCAATTTCAGCCACGCATTCTAAATACTGAAATCTCAATTGCCAGCGTTTATTTCTAATGGGCTACCGAAAAACTACAGAACACCGTTGATCGCGATACCAACACCAATGCGCTGCTGATTATGATCATAGTCAATCAAGCTCTTACCATACCCCGTCGAGTACTGTGCGTATCCCTGAAGTTTGCCCCAGATCGGAAATGACACCCCTAATTCGGCAAAGCCTTTATGCGTTTGGAAGTTCTGGCGGCCTAAGAAGGTAAACTCATAACCATTCCATTTGTACGCACTCGATAGCTCAAAGTGCCCCATGTAATCTTCGATATCCGGGTTATCATCACCTTTAGGATCATTCGGAGATGTTTTTTCATCCTCAGGTATACGCCACCACGGTTGAAGAGAAACCGCAAAATTGTCTTTCGCAAAGGTTAAGTTGGCGTAAACACGATTCCAACTGCGCGATAACTCTTGTCTCTGCCCATTCGACTCATGCTCAATACCAAAACCTAACCAAGTCGAACCATCAAGTGGCTTCCAGTCTGTCGGGGTATAATAAAAAAGCTCAGGACGATAATTGGTTTCACGAAATGGACGCGATGCGGCTCCTGTATACACTTGCCAAAATGACTTGAGCGTCATACCAAAGAACAAACCATCCCCATCAAACAACAAATCGTCGTAGTTCATTGGCACTTTAAAACTAATTTGGAACTCCGCTTCTTCCTTACGCAGCTCATCCCCGTACTTAGTGTCCGCATAAGCACGCTTATTTACGCGATCACTGTAAGTGAACGGCAAGATGTAGTTAACACGATGCGCCACCAAACTAAATGGTTCAAAGGCGTTTTCTCGTTCTGACTCCAAACGCTTGTCGACCAAGCTTTCCTGAAGCTCCTCAGGTTCTTCAATTTCTGGATCAGCGGGCACTGTGCTTGTTACTGCATCAAGCTCACACTGCGCGCGAATGCTCTTTATGGTTTCCTCACCTTTGCTTTGCTTAATTTTGTCTAGCAAACATAAATCATAAGCACTGGCTGTTTCTCCCATCGCAACTGGCGCTGCCAATAAGCTCAGTATTGATATCCCTGCCACTTTTGAAGCCATCTGAAACCCTTAATATTCTTTATGTCAAACCAGATAATTTTAATTTTTCTTGGTAAACCGCTTGCCATTCTGGCGTTAAGGCAATGTTAAATGTTCGCTGACTTTACGTCTTGGATAAATACGACAGACCTCAAACATATCCGCCCACTATGAGCAACGCGCCAAAAACGACCAAGAGTTGAGCATCATAAATAAAAACAAAAAAGACTCGTTTGCATGATGCTCATATTCCCTATGCAAAATACTGGCTCGCCACTTTGATTGCAAACGCGGCTATGAATAAACCCAAGCCATAAGCCAAATGCGCCAATGTGCTAAGAAAACGGGCTTTCCAAGGTGTTGGGGTTTTACTGGCAGCAAAACCAAATCCTAGACAAGGTTGAATGACAAAAAATGGGAAGACCAACGTGACCACACCAGTGGCTAAGCCGGGCACTAGACTAGGCTCTACCAACCAATGATGCCCAAAAGCAGCAATGTGAGCCAAAGCGAAAAAAACACCAATGGCATAGTGCAAAAACCAACCGAGTGCTTTTTCTCCCGACATCGGGTCTGTTGCCATAATTGGCGCATGCATAAGCTTTCCTTTGGGCATGTACAAAACCCAGCGCGCGACCAATGCATAGTTTAGTGAGGGAATACCAAACACTCTCCTTTGTAGCCAAGCCCATAAATCCATTATCAAAGTCGCACCAATCCCTATTAGCGCCGCTTGTAATCCTATTAAAAACAGCATTTTTCGCTCCTCAAGTTTTTGATTTGTTAAGGTCTTAGTTGCATGCTACAACTTAAAGCCAACTTGAAGTCAATGAGGAATAATATGGATATTGCAGAAGTGGTTAAAAAATCAGGATTGCCGACCTCAACGCTCAGATACTACGAACAGTTGGGGTTAATTCGCTCGATAGGAAGGAATGGATTGAGACGTCAATATTCACCAGAGGTACTCAATAAACTCAACATCATTAGTTTGGGGCGTATCGCTGGAATATCACTTAACGAAATGGCAGAAATGTTGAATCACTCAGAAGGTTCAAAACCATACATTGATCGTGACTTACTGGCGAAAAAGGCGCTTGAAACTGATGAGCAAATAACACGTTTGAAAGCGGTGCGAGACAGCCTAAACCATGTTGCCACCTGCCCTCATGAGTCACATATGGACTGTTCTTCATTTCAGAAGCTTATGAAGATCGTGAAGCGTTATGTCCCCAAAAAAACGCGATAAAGCACTCTACTTATTCTTGATGTAAAAGGAAGTAACTCGCGGTTGTGAGTTACTTCCTTTCATATTACTTAGCTTGCGCTTTTACGTACTTCTTCACTTTTTTCATCGCCATTTTTTGCTTTAACGGTGAAAGGTAATCAATGAACAAGTTACCAGACAAGTGGTCGATTTCGTGCTGCATCACAATCGCTAAAAACTCATCGCTCTCGATTGTCATCGGGTTACCATCACGGTCCAATGCAGACACAACAACTGATGTGTAACGCTCAACATCGGCGTAGTATTCGGGAACAGATAGGCACCCTTCTTGACCAAGTGCTTTGTTTTCTCCGCTCACCACTTCTGGGTTGACCAAGATTAAAGGATCATTGCGTTCGTCAGAGATATCGATGACAACAACCGCCTCTTTTCTGCCCACTTGGGTTGAAGCTAAACCGATGCCATTGCCCGTTGCGTAAAGTGTTTCTAGCATATCGTCGATCAACGTTTGTACTGTCGATACATCAGTGACTTTTTCTGCTTTTACTTTAAGTCTTGGGTCTGGAATGGAGAGAATTTCGAGGACTGCCATACTTACCTTTCGTTATCTGTAAATCATAATTTCCGGCGAATTATACACACGTTTCGGCAGACATAAACATGTTGAGTTTTCGTGGAAAGACCGTTTCGTCTAAAACATTCGATTTTGCTAGAGACCAAAGAAGCACAAAGAAAGAGAAGACAATAACGCCAGCACGATATGGCTGGCGTCTTTTTTACGTATCTATCTTTAAGCGTTCGTTATTTGTGAGTTACGCACTCTTTTGCGCTTTTAGCAAAACCTTAATCGCCATTTTTTCACCACTCTTGAAAATAAAGTACCCGAGACAAACGGTTATTAACGTTAATACAACGATAATAATACTGAACCAGCCTAGTTCCGCTATCAATTCAAATATAGAGATGCCCAAAAACATTAAGATGAGAGAAAACACCACTAAGCTCGATAAATTCCAAAGCAGCACTGAATACCATCTCGTTGTCGAAGGCATTATATTCCCTGTTTTATAGCCAAAATAATATCCTACACTCATCGCTGGTATTAACGTCCCAAGAAAGCCGACACCGTTCATTTCCATGCCAGAAATGTACTCAATAATAAATAGCAGTATGGCCAAACAAACTGATGCCAGACACAAAAGCGACGTTACAAAGAGCACCGAGGGAGCGTTGTTTTCTGTTGAGTAATTATTTTTCGATTCCACTTTCATTTCCTTCCATTTATTTCAATAAAATCAGACTTTAGATCATGCTGCCGCTTGGACAACCTAGAGAAACAACGCCGCCATAACTCGTTGTGGGTGTAGCTACCATGACTAAATCAACAGGAAGAAACACAACGTCCGTTGCTAACGACAAAGGAATGTCAATCAATGAAAGTGGATATAACGCGATGGAAGTAATATCAGATCTTAAATAGCAAGGTTGTCGTGCGACTGATAACGCGGTGCCTGAAAACGGCTTTCCGTATCCGCCACCAGCATGCGCATCTATAGATGAACACCCCACCATTAAAGATGCTGACACCACAAGAAATACAACTTGTAGCTTTTTAAATATATTTATTTTCATTTAACCTAGATTCCAACTAACTATTATTTTTTAAAACTAAACCCTCTCTCTCAAATTGTATATTCAATGAATTTACTCATATAGGTCTAGTGCAACCATGTTAATACGTTCTATGTATTAGAAACAATTCATTTATTGCCAATAGCACCCGTGAGTTCATGCGACGTGACTAGAATCGCACTTGATTTTTTATGCAAGCACCAAGTTAAGCTCAACCTATTCGCTTTCCCGTTGGAGTCGCGTACCTTTCATCTGATGTAAAAAAGCCGCCAGAACTATTTGGCTCTGGCGGCTTTTGTTTTTATCGAAAACTCGATTACTGCTGTAGCTTAGCTTTGGCTTCTACTACTTTGGAGAAGTCCAGGCCCAGCTCTTCCACTGCTTCTTTAATCAGTACAGGATTTTGCATTACCTGCGCCATTAACGCTTGAAGCTGATCTTGTGGCAGACCTAGTTGGCTGATAGTTGCCATTGCAGCCAGAGGGTTTTGAGTTAACGCCTGAAATAGCTCGTTGATTTGCTCGTCGCTAATATTGTTTTCTTTCAACATCGCAAGAATCGGGTTCATCAAATTACCTTTAAATACTATGTAAAACAGACCCGCAGTTTACCATTGGGTTTTGTTAGTTTGCACGCAGACTTTAACCACCACACCACCATCGACCAAGTTATGGTCGAATATTGGTGAACGTTGCGGTAGTGACTCCATCACTTTGCGATGAAAGCGCTTTTATATCCGCGTTAAAGTAATATGGATTAAGTGGTATTTTACTCTCGGCTGGTCGCGCGTAGTAAAGCTTAGCGGGCTGTTTTGCCATTTGTTGCGCGTACAAATACCCGACCAACGCATGTTCAAACTGGTGGTAACCATTTCCCCAATGGAACGCTTTGGTTGATTTAGGATTCAGACCAACACCTCCGTATTGATGATCCACCCACACGTCCATAAAGGTGGGTAATGTATATTGAAGCGTTTCTTTCATCGAACCATCAACAAGAGAAACCGTCATCGCCGCTTGATCGAGTTCTGCCCATTCCCAAGACGAGCTATAGTGCTTGTGCGGTCTTGATTGCCAAGCAAGAATGCTCTCTTGCGTCCATTTACTCTGCCATTCTAGTGAGAATAGCGCTTTGACTTGCTCAAAGTTTTGCTGGTATTGCGCTTGTTTAAGCGTGTGTTTCATTCCTTTGAAACCAAACTCTGTCCAATTGTAATTCTCCAACAACTGACCAGTGAGATACGTCATCCAATACGCTTTGATGGTGTGTCCAAAATCATTGTGCTTCGCATCTGGCATCATTACCGCTTTGTGGTGTATCGCGCCATAAAAGCGCTGCTCTTTGTCGGAGTGGTAGTTATCCAGCATCACTTGCGTCAGCCACTCCAGATCTTGTTTCCACTTGGCTTGCGCTGGTTCTGGTAAAAGTGGCGCCGTTAACAACAGGTAGCCATTGATTTGGTCAAGTTGAGCGACTAACTCTTGCTGCTTCTCACTTTCTCCATCACCATCTTTCAAAACCCACGCCAGACCGCGATCATCGCTTCGTCGGTATTGTTTAAATATAAACGCTTGCTGGTCGATAAGTGCTTGTTCAACCTTTGGATCTTGCGTTAAGTAGTAGTACATCGCTAAACCCACCAAGGCGTAAGCTTGGTCTTGAGAAGTTCGCTGTTGCCACTCCATCCCCGGTTTTCCACTACGCGTAAAGCTCACAAAGCCGCCGTTTTTCTCATCTTGTAGATGATCAATCAGGTAATAAGCCCCTTTCTTTGCCAGCTCTAATGCTTGTTTGTCACCCGTAAGATGAAAAAGCACGCCATAAGCGTAAGTTTGGCGCGATTTCATGCGTGTGTATTCGCGATCGAAGTGCGGGATAATCCACCCTTTGTTTAATTCTTCACACGGCTTTTGTGGGTCGAGAATGACACCGTTATCACAACGAAATGTCGGAAAATTCCCCGCAGGTTGCCCATGCGCACTTTCCATCATCCAATATGGGGCTAGGCCATTCGTCACATGGTTTAACCAATCATCCCCCGAAGGCAGCTCCACATCAGCAAAGCTGTTCATGCTCGTCGTTGCGAGCAATAAGGTAAGATATTTAAAAGACATAATGCTCAATTAAGTTATTGAATTTTATCCAGTATAAATAACTCCCTTTACGCATATTGTCGTCGTGGTCACAATCGCCTTACGCATTTGTTTGCATTGTTCATCTGTCTGCCTTATTCGATGACTGAGTCGAGAATAAACGCCACTCTGTCTTCGACTGACATTTTGGGCACTTCGATCAATTGATAACCGAACTTGTGGTATGCATCGACCATCTGTTTATGCGTGGCGACCGCTTCAGAAAAATCTTGCTTTCGCTCTTCATCGTTGCTGAATATCGACGACCACGGTGGAAAAATGAACACTTGAGAATGATAACGAAGCGTCTGGCAATGCGTGATGAGCTCATGCGAGATTGGCAATTGTTCCAACTTGCTGTAGCCATATACGTCCACAATACTGCGATCAAAAAACACGTCCCCCTGGCGGACATTGAAAGCTCGGTAATTGCTCACTTCTGCCTTCATCATTTCGTCTCGAAAGGCTTGTTTGTCATTCCAAGGTAATGCTGAACCGTGATTCGTAACCTGCCTTTGTATTACGTGACGACCTGTTTCTGGCGAGCAGATAAAGCCTTGTGTTTTTAGTTGTTCGATTACCGAGGTTTTTCCTGCACCGGGACCACCAGTGAATACGATGAGTTTATTCAAAATTGTTTCCTTATTTTTTGTTTGAGTGAAGTAATGCGTGTACAGCCAAGAAAATTGGCATCATCTGGCGTTTGAAATTGGCATGGCATTTGGCACGCCAGCGTTAAGCGAGATCGGCAATGGAAAGTTTTGGGATAGAAATGAGCAGTGAAAAATATTGATGAAATTAAAGCTTAAACGGCGTGTTCAGCGTTTATGAAAACGGAGGAATTTTGAGTGAATCAAACTTGCCCAAAATATTGGGTTGGGAAATGGAGAGATTGGATCATCAGGTTAACGCGTCAATTGGCTTTCTATATCAAGAAGATGGCACCTAAGCCTAAGAACGCAAAGAAACCGACGACATCGGTAACGGTTGTTAATACTACCGAGCCAGCCACGGCGGGGTCAATGTTAAACTTCTTCAACGTGAATGGTATCAGCGTACCCGATGCCGCAGCCGCCAGACTATTGAGAAAAATTGCGCAGCAGATAATAAGCGCCAATGGCCAAGAGTCAAACACCATGTAGACGACACCCGCGATGACTAATCCCATGATCAAGCCATTAATGGTGGCGATTTTTAATTCCTTATTCACCAATAGCTTCAAGTTACTTTGGTGCAAATGGTTGAGTGCGATACCCCTAATGGCCACCGCTAAGGTTTGGCTACCTGCGATGCCGCCCATACTCGCCACCACGGGCATTAAGATCGCAAGCGCAACGACTTGCTCGACCACATTATCAAAAATACCAATGATGGCAGAGGCAACAAAAGCGGTCAGCAAATTAATCACCAACCAAAGTGCTCTTAGCCTTGTCGCCACAGTTAATGGTGTGAACAAATCTTCTTCGCTTCGTACGTTTTCTGCCACTACAGCTTGTAGGCTGAGTTCACGCAAGGTAATCGCGATGGTCGCCATCGACAAAACGCCCATAATTTTGCCACCAGCCATGATAGGAAACCAATGCGCGCCACCATCAATCGAGACCTGTTTACTGACGCTTTGAATCGTTTGGATATCTTCCAGAATTGGCGTGACTGCGGTCAAGTCTGTGAGTTTGGTATGGTTCTCATGCAGCAACAGGGTTTGAGGTTCTATCGTCCCAATAACGCCTCCGACATCGCGCACAATGATCAATCGCACCGGGCTTTGTCCACGTTTTAACAACTCGTTTTTGATGCCTCCTACGCTGTTTTTAGGATTTGCGACCAAAAAATACGGCTCGGCATATCTCCCCACTTTGTTATCTTCATACGACAGCGCTTGTTGAATGTGCGCGACCGACTCTTCACTTTGGTCGATAAGGTACTCATCCACAAATTCGGTCGGTAGAAAGTCTGCAAAGATGATCAGTTCCGAATCAGTGATGTACGCTAAGCGTTCATGTTGCAGCTCTTTGTTGAGTGATTGATGAATGTGCTTGGCGGTGTCGTATCGCAGCAAATTTAATACCGTCCAGTACTTCTCTGGCGGCACCGCTTCTATCACGCGTTTACGATAAGCAATGTTGACCGACTCCAAAATGTTCGCGATTTGCGCTTCCTGATAGTCTTTCAAAAAACTGAGGTCTTCGGTCGACTCTATCGCTTTAATGATCTCGGCAAGCAAATGAGGCACTTTGCGATTAATTTGTAATTGGCTGGAATCTATCATTATTGTCACCGATTTCCTTGGGCATCACGTTAATGTCAACACGATGTCTATTATCTAAAGGCATGAGATCCTGATGTTAAAATTCTAGGCAATGGCGCGCACAATTGCGGAATTTATATTTTGCTCGCAGAAACAGAACGTCTTTGTATAAGGGGATGGTATAAACTTTTAGTGTGCATTAGGCGCATTTGCCTCGTTTGATAATGGAGTAATCAATGGCACCAGTATTTTTTCTGACTCAGCAAGCCGCCTTACCAAGTCGTAAGGTGCTTCGTAAAGTGATTCAGTTTGCGACAGCGCTGGCCCAACCCATCGTGGTATTGGTGGAAGATCACCGCCGGAGTGAAGATCACGCGTTCGCGCATTTCCTTAGTTTCAACTCTGACCATATAGAAAAGAGACAAGCTGAGTTTGAAGCTTGGACATCAAAATTTAAAGACTTCGTTATCGAACTTTGTGAAGAAGAGGAAGTTGAAACGCCAACACTCTCTTACGAGCATTTCAAAGGGAGTCATTGGATTGCTCAAGTCGCGAAACGGCTTGTCGACCACACAGATTTACTGCTCGTGGGGCATTTTAACAAGCATGACATTCAAACCTTACTCACCGAGCTAGCAAAAAACGATTGTGATTTATTGCTATTAAGTGAGCGTTCATGGCCTTCTCACGCCAACATGCTTTGCGCGATAGATCCGCTTCATCGCGGAGATGCAAAATCGGTCGTAGATAAAGCCATCGTATCGCGAGGCTCAAAGCTAGAAAAAACCTTGAGCGGAAAAATGACGTTAGTTTACTGCCGCTACGTTGCGCCTTATCTATCTCGCTATCGTGCAGAGATTTTGAGCAACCAAAAAGCAGGCATTACGGACTTTATTACTGCGCAAAAGTTAACACGAGTACCACTACTGCTGCCAGAAGGAAACCCTGAAACGGCGTTACCAAAAGCAGTTAAGCAATCACAAGCGGCAATTCTGATTATGGGCGCGTGTAAGCGAAGCATGTCATCCCAATTTTGGTCTGGCAGCACTGTAGACACGTTACTTGATCAACCGCCTTGTGACCTGCTGCTCGTCAATAGCACGAAGGATTGATCAGGCTTCCCCATTCCGCCGCATCTTAAATAATATCACGCGCAGTTATTGGCTCTTCATTGTCTCTAGTTGCGCGGCTTCATGTTCCGCGTTCAAGGCTTGTTTCTGCTGCTGTTTAACCTCATCCCAACTGCGTCCCGATTCAATCGCAGATACACGCTGCTCGTATTTAGTGCAGGCTCTTTCGAGTACTTTCTCAGGATCTATGCCCTTTTCTCTTTCCAACGCTTTTAATACGTTAAGATAGTTCCACAACACATCGCCTAACTCGTCTTCCAAATGACAAAGGCGATCCTCACGAATCTCTTCACGGACTTCATCGACTTCTTTGCCAATGGCCTCCAGATAAGTCTCTACGCCTTTAAACCAAGTGTTGGTTTGGTCATATTGAGATTTTCTCGTCGCAATTGCGTACAGCTCATCAAATTTCTTCATTATCTCTCCGTAGAACGAGTTTTTATTTACGCCTCTTTAGGACGAATAAACTTCCCTTTTGCCGTCACTCTAACTTCATTATTGACCAGCAATTGAGCCACCAGTTGATATATACCGCGGCGTTCACCTTCACAGTGTGCAGTAATCATAACGTGCTCATCTAGCTCAATAGGTGCATGGTAGCGCACATCCAACTGCGCGGTAAGGGCTTGAATGTCTTTAAATAACAAACAGTGCGTCATTGCACCATCGAGCAGCGAACTCGCAATGCCACCATGCAACAGGTCGGTGTAACCTTGATGACGCGGTAAAACGTGAAACTCTCCGACAACAGAACCATCGGCTAGGCACTGGTAGTTCACAGCCAAAGAGTTCGGATTCGCATCGATGGAAGAACAAACCGCACATTGATAATGAGATTCGTGAGTGGAATGAAAGTGGCTGTTTGCGGACATGTTAAGTACTCAGCTTGTAAAAAGAGTAATTAGCATATGCCAATTATTAAAAAGAAACGGCGAGTAATCTTTGTTTGCACGTTGTAGGGCCAACAACCTCATTGTCCATAACGTTAAATAATCATTTTCATAATTAACGATAATTTCCAGTTAATTTAGAGTAGCGATAAGGTTTGCACCGTGATTACGCAATGTTATGAAAGGCGACTTATGAAGTTTCTCCACACGATGATCCGTGTTGTTGACCTAGACAAATCTATCGAATTTTATACAAACGTTCTGGGTATGAGCGTTTTGGATCGTTTTGAAAACCAAGAATACCGTTACTCACTGGTGTTTGTTGGTAGCCCTGATCAACCAGATGGCGCGACCATCGAGCTAACTTATAACTGGGATACCGGCAGTTACGACTTAGGTAACGCATTCGGGCACATAGCGCTTGGGTGTGAAGACATTTACGCAGCTTGCGAAAAAATCAAAGCGCTTGGCAGCAACGTCACTCGCGAACCCGGTCCAATGAAAGGAGGAGAAACGCACATCGCCTTCATTAAAGCTCCCGACGGCTACCCAATCGAACTGATTCAGACTAAACAATAACGAGGTTTCCTATGACGGACGCATTATTTCAACCGATTCAACTTGGCTTTCTCTCATTAAAAAACCGCATCGTTATGCCTCCGATGACGCGCTCTCGAGCCTCTCAACCGGGTAATGTTGCCAACGACATGATGGCCACCTATTACGCTCAACGCGCCGAAGCGGGATTAATCGTTGCTGAAGGCACGCAAATTTCACTAATGGGTCAAGGCTACGCGTGGACTCCGGGTATTTATAGCCCAGAGCAAATTGCTGGCTGGAAAAAAGTAACTGACGCAGTGCACGAGAAAGGCGGCGTTATCTTCGCGCAATTATGGCACGTTGGTCGTGTGACTCATCCTGACAACATCGGCGGCGAGCAACCTATTTCTTCTTCTGCGCTTAAAGCAGAAAACGTGAAAGTATTTATCGACAATGGCACAGACGAACCTGGCTTTGTCGACGTGGTTGAGCCGCGTGAGATGACCAAACAAGACATCAAGAATGTTATTGAAGAATACCGCCAAGCCGCATTAAACGCGATAAAAGCTGGGTTTGATGGTGTCGAACTTCACGCAGCAAATGGCTACTTGGTTAACCAGTTTATCGATTCTGAAGCGAACAACCGCACCGATGAATACGGCGGCTCAATTGAAAACCGTCTGCGTTTTCTGGGTGAAGTGGTCGAAGCAATGACGCAAGCCATTGGCGCAGAGCGTGTTGGTGTTCGCCTTGCACCATTCACTTCGTTAAACGGCACCGTTGATAGCACACCTGTCGATACCTACACCGCTGCTGCTGCGCTGCTTGATAAACTCAATGTGGTTTACATTCACATTGCAGAAGTGGATTGGGACGACGCGCCAGACACTCCGCACGACTTTAAAACCGCAGTTCGTGAGGCGTATAAAGGCACATTGATCTATGCCGGTCGTTACAACGCAGAAAAGGCGCAACACGCGATTGAAAGTGGTTTAGCCGATATGATCGGTTTTGGTCGTCCGTTTGTTGCAAACCCAGACTTACCAAGCCGCATCAAGCATGGCTATCCACTGGCAGAACATGACCCTGCCACATTGTTCGGCGGCGGTGAAAAAGGTTTAGTGGACTACCCTGCGTATCACGCGGGTTAATTCATCTACGTAAAGCTGATTCGCAACTCGCGACAAACCAATAGCTAACCCAAAAGAACCTTGCTCTTCCCCCTGTGAGGCCAAGATGCAGGGTTCTTTTTAGGCAAGCCACCAAGAGTTAACGTCTTTGACAAGATGTACAACCTCGGCACGCAGAGCGCGTCGTTTTACTTAGTAAACTGCGTTGTACTTTACAGTAGGCATTTTTCAGTGCGCGGCGGCCTGAAAACCAATCATCCGGTTTAGTGAGGATTAAGTAGCCATTAAATCTCTTAACCAACTCGATTCGGTTGTTTTCGATAAATCGGCTATCAAACTCGATTTCGAAGTAATCCAACGCTTCTTCGATACAAGTAAAGCTGGCAATTTTTTCCTGAATCGTATTCTCTGTCATTGTTTCTTTAGCGTTATCATTTTCAATGAAGTCTAAGAGCCTCGCGCTTTACGTTCTTTGATTTAGCGCTTCTTAACATCACTCTTTCTGGGATTTCCATATTGAAATTCAATTTGGGAATTCGTTATTTCCCCCAGCCTTTTCATTTTGATAATCACTTTAAGGCCCTGATTTAAAGCAACATTATTTCTGGTTCATATTTTGCTCTACTTCGTTAAACGGAATGTTGGAGGGACACGATATGACTTACAGAGCGGAAGTAGACGGATTAAGGGCGATTGCTGTCACGTTGGTGATTTTGTTTCATGCAGGTGTTGAGCAGTTCGCTGGTGGCTTTATTGGCGTCGACGTATTTTTTGTTATCAGCGGCTATTTGATCACCACCATCGTGATTAACGATTTGGAAAACCAGAAGTTCAGCCTCGGTGATTTTTATGAGCGACGCATTCGCCGCATACTTCCCCTGCTACTGGTGGTGATTGCCGTCAGCTACTTGATGTCTTGGTGGCTGTTTTTGCCACAAGCACACAAAGACGTTGGTCAGTTCGCAGTGTCTTCTATTCTTTCTTCATCCAACATTCTTCTGTATTTAAAAGGCCACAATTACTTCGGTTTAGAAGATCAAGCCAATCCGCTGTTTCACACTTGGAGCTTGGGCGTTGAAGAACAATACTACATTGTCATTCCTTTGCTACTCATGCTACTCGCTCGTGGCAAAAACGCGTTTTACCTGACTTTTTTCATCGCGGTATTTGCGCTGAGTTTGATGACTATTGTCTATGCGAGCAACGATCCTGATTTCGCCTTCTACATGATCTTCTCTCGTGCTTGGGAGCTGGCAACCGGTTCATTACTCGCATTAGTGATGAGAAAAGTCCAAGTTCAATCTAACGATACTCTAGCAACCATTGGCATCGTTTTGATATTGGCTTCCGCGCTTTTGTTTGAAAAATCGCAAGATGGCGCAGGCATTACGCTGCTGGTGCCGGTCATCGGTAGCGCGTTAGTGATTTTGTTTGCCTCTAAAGACAATGTCTGCGGTAAATTGCTGAGCCTCAAATGGGTCGTGTTTGTCGGCTTAATCAGCTACAGCTTGTACTTGTGGCACATTCCATTATTTGTCTTTTACCGCTACGTGTTGGACACAACACAAGACGTCAATATCCCGATTTACATTGCCGCTCTTTTTATACTGTCTTACTTCACTTGGCGCTTTGTTGAAAAGCCGTTCCGCAGCCGAAAAGCCATGAGCATGCGCACTGTGTCTGCGGTTATTGCGGTTTTGACGTTACCCTTGCTGACGTTCGGCGTTATTGGTCATCAAAACGGTGGTTTTCCAGAAAGAAGCGCATTTTTCGAGGCCATGCGCGTTAATAACGGTTACGGTTTAGATTGCAACGGCAACACTGACGTTAACGATGTGTGCTCGTCTGCGCCGCAACCCACCATTGCTGTGTTAGGCAATAGTCACAGCATGGTTTACGTGAAGCGTCTATCCGAAGTAACACCAACTGGCGTGGTGCAACTTACTCAAGATTCCTGTGCGGTCGGTTATGTCGACATCCTCGAAGCTGCTGGCTCAATTTCTTGCCGACAGTTCTTCAAACAGGCAGTCAATACCATTTTGCGTACCCCTTCTATTCGTCGCGTCGTTATCTCTTCCAACTTCAATAAAGAGCTTTCACAAGCCGATTATGAGGCATCATTAACTGGATTGTTGAATGAACTGGAAGGGAAAGAAGTGGTCGTTTTCGGCCCAACGCCTTCCGCACCGTTTGCGGTGGGTGAATGCCTTTGGAAAGCGCGTTTGTTTGGCGAGCCGGAAGAGTCCGCATGCGATTTCTCTCCCAAGCGACATCACCCTCAAAACGTGGCGAAGTTAGTGAACTACTTTGAGCAATTTGAGCACGTTGAGTTTGTCGACTTGACCGATGCCATTTGCAGAAATGGCGTATGTCGAATGAAAGTTGGTGCGAACAACGCCATGTATACCGATGACAGCCATTTATCTTACAAAGGTGCTGAGTTGGTGCTTGGGCATTACCACAACAGCACAAATGAAGCGCAACAGTTCACTTACGACCGGCAATAACCAAGAGAATAAACTTTTATGCTTCAGCGCTATCTCAGGTAAGCGCTGAATATTTTAAAGCGAGAGAAAGCCAGCGTGTTTATTTGAAAATGCGTGGGTCAAACGCGAAATCGAGCTTTTCGGCTTTCTTGATGATCTCTTTCATTTTGGGATGATTTGGGTTCACCACGTAGTTTTTATCACGAGGTGAAATCGTTGAAGGCACTTGCAGTGCGGCAAACTCGGGATGAGGATCATTTAGAAACTGGTCACCAATGTACTGTGTAGACTCGCTCGCCGGTATTGCTCGCCACGTCACTGGGAGATCTTCTTCATCTAAGGTGGCGATGAGATATTCGGGCATTTCAATACGATATAAATCGTACAGTTTGGTGATAGCTGGATCGTTATTTACGTGAACAAACACTTCCAACGAGCAAAGGGATTCCGATTCAGAGAAGTAGAGGGCTTCGGTTCCTTTTGAGTTCCATCGCCCTCCAAACAACTTTGCGCCAACGGGGCTGAATGGCGTGTCAGCAAATTTCTTTTGTGTGAGACGATAGAGCTTCATATTACGAGAACACCCCGTGCTCTAAACGGCCGATCAAATCTTTGACGATTTCAAAATCCACCGTGGTCGAGACCATGTCTAGCGGCCTTTTTCCACCTAAGCCGTACACATTCTCTCTCATCCATTTTAACGCGCGCTCTTCGTCGTCAAACAACTCTGTCGCGAGTTTCAATAACATCGCTAATCGATAGATTGCATCACTCTCTTGAGTATTAAAACGCTCATCATTTTTAAGACGACGCTTAATTGTACTAACAGGAATCAGTGTCACATGTTGGAATTCACTTTGAGAAAGCTTTACTCGATCAACAATGTTCCGGTATACCTTGGGCTCAAAGCCTTTGTGAACCGCATCAATACGACCCGTTTCAGCATCTTCAATACCTAGCATAAGCCAGAAATTGGCTTTATGAGATTGTTTCGGCTTAAAGCTTTTTAATGCTGCAGTTGCCATATCAAGCTCCTATGGTTCATATGGTCTAGTCATTATGGTTCAAATGAGCTCAATTATCAATCAAAGTAACAATCAAAGTAAAAAGACAGGTAAAGAAAAAGGCGAGCTTTGCGCCCGCCTCTCTTACTTATTCATCAACTTTGTTTACGCATCTACCGATTTGCATCGTTTGACTTATTACAAGTCAAAACGGTCGGCGTTCATGACTTTCGTCCATGCAGCGATGAAGTCGTGGATGAATTTTTCCTGATTATCATCTTGCGCATACACTTCCGCGTACGAGCGTAGAATCGAGTTTGAGCCAAAGACAAGATCCACTCGAGTTGCCGTCCATTTCACTTGGTCTGTTTTACGATCACGTATTTCGTACTGATTAGCACTTACCGGTTGCCACGTATATGACATGTCAGTAAGGTTCACGAAGAAATCATTCGACAAAGTGCCGACTCGGTCAGTAAATACGCCCTCTTTTCCACCGCCGTAGTTACTGCCTAAAACGCGCATACCACCGATAAGTACCGTCATTTCTGGCGCCGTTAGCCCCATAAGCTGAGCACGATCTAATAAAAGCTCTTCCGGCTTAACCGCGTAGTCTTTCTTCAACCAATTTCGGAAACCGTCAGCCACAGGCTCAAGAACTTCGAATGATTCAACATCCGTCATCTCTTGGGTGGCATCACCTCGGCCTGGCGCGAATGGCACAGATACATCATGACCTGCGGCACGCGCAGCCAGTTCAATACCTACGTTACCAGCAAGCACGATAGCATCTGCAACACTACAGCCCTCTTCTGCTGCTATTTTTTCTAGCACAGCAAGAACACGACTCAGACGCTCTGGCTCGTTTCCTTGCCAATCTTTTTGCGGAGACAAACGAATTCTCGCACCATTTGCGCCACCTCGGCGGTCAGAGCCACGGTAAGTACGCGCACTATCCCAAGCCGTGCTTACTAGCTCACTAATGGATAGGCCACTTGCTTCGATTTTTGTTTTCACTAAATCGACATCGTAGTCTGTCTTACCTGCAGGCGTTGGGTCTTGCCAAATAAGATCTTCGCTTGGCACATCAGGTCCGAAATAACATGATTTTGGTCCTAGATCGCGGTGTGTCAACTTAAACCAGGCACGAGCAAAAACATCATCAAAGTACGCTGGGTCATTTTGGAACTTTTCTGCAATCTTGCGATATTCAGGGTCCATTTTGAGCGCCATATCGGCGTCAGTCATGATTGGATTGTAGCGCTTAGAGCCGTCTTCAACATCGACAGGCTTGTCTTCTTCTTCAATGTCGATTGGCTCCCACTGCCACGCACCTGCTGGGCTTTTCTTCAGCTCCCAATCGTACTTAAATAGTAGGTGGAAGTATCCGTAGTCCCATTGTGTAGGGTGTGTCGTCCAAGCACCTTCAATACCACTCGTTACAGCGTCACGGCCAATGCCACGTGTTTTGTGGTTAATCCAGCCAAGACCTTGTTCATGAACGTCTGCGGCTTCGGGCTCTGGACCAAGGTTTGCGGCATCACCATTACCATGACACTTACCGACCGTGTGACCACCCGCTGTGAGCGCGACAGTTTCTTCATCGTTCATTGCCATTCGCGCAAAGGTCACACGCATGTCATGTGCTGTTTTGAGAGGATCTGGGTTCCCGTCCACCCCTTCTGGGTTGACGTAGATAAGCCCCATCATTACTGCGGCAAGTGGATTTTCTAAATCTCGCTCACCAGAGTAGCGGCTGTTATCAGCGTCACTTGTGGCTAACCATTCTTGCTCGGACCCCCAATAAGTGTCTTTTTCTGGGTGCCAAATGTCTTCTCGCCCAAAGCCAAAACCAAAGGTCTTAAAGCCCATGGATTCATACGCCATGTTACCGGCAAGGACAATCAGATCGGCCCAACTTAATTTGTTGCCATATTTTTTCTTGATGGGCCATAAAAGGCGGCGAGCCTTATCGAGGTTTGCGTTATCTGGCCAAGAGTTGAGAGGAGCAAAACGCTGGTTGCCTGTCGCAGCGCCGCCACGTCCATCCGCGATACGATAACTACCCGCTGCGTGCCATGCCATTCGGATCATTAAACCGCCGTAATGTCCCCAGTCGGCAGGCCACCAGTCTTGGCTATCAGTCATTAAGTCTTTTAAGTCTTTTTTAAGTGCTTCGACATCTAGCTTTTTCAGTTCTTCTTTGTAATTAAAGTCCTGCCCAAATGGGTTGGTTTTGGAGTCGTGTTGATGCAGGATGTCTAAGTTTAAGGCATTCGGCCACCAATCCATCACCGACTTATCTGTAGATGTTTGCCCACCATGCATAACTGGACATTTACCTACCGAACCGCCGTTTGTGTTGCTCATATAATGCTCCTTCGTATCGTGGTTGTGGTAACCACTCTTTGTTATTCAATAAATCGAATATCCACCTCAAACAGCGTAGTTCATACACTGAATTTTTAGTTAACGCCAAGTCAAAATTTCCATATCTCGGCTAATAAATAATTGTTATCAAACATGTACCTATATGCAGAAAATATGGATAGAGATCAGTTTAAGTCCATACCTGAATACTTAATCCCAGACAGCCTCGCCATGTTGTGATCCCAGGTCGCTAAATCATGGCGACTAAATTCATTCAGAGCGTGGTGACCACATGCCCTTGCCATAACTTGCATGAGCTCGACGGAGGATTCGAAGAAATTTTTCAGTTGCTGAGATGATTTTTCGATATCGAGACGCTGCCTCAAATCGGCATTTTGCGTTGCGATCCCCGCTGGGCAATTATTGGTGTTACAAATCCGGGCCGCGACGCAACCGATCGATTGCATCGCACTGTTTGCTATCGCCACTCCGTCTGCCCCAAGTGCCAACGCTTTGACAAAATCCGTAGGAACTCGCAACCCACCAGTGATGATTAATGTGACACGGTCACTTGCGCCTTTTTCATCTAAGTACTTACGCGCACGAGCTAACGCAGGAATAGTTGGCACGCTAATATGATCACGGAACATAGTTGGCGCCGCGCCCGTACCACCACCGCGACCATCTAAGATGATGTAATCGGCACCCGCATCGAGCGCAAATTGTATGTCTTGCTCAATATGGTTTGCACTGAGTTTAAAGCCAATTGGAATGCCGCCAGTGATGCCACGGACTCTGTCAGCAAACTTTCTGAAATCGTGAGTAGTATGAAGATCTTTAAATGTTGGCGGTGAGATCGCTGGTTGTCCTTCGGGGAGACCTCTCACCTGAGAGATCTTACCTACATTTTTATTTGCAGGCAGATGACCACCCGTGCCTGTTTTGGCGCCCTGCCCACCTTTAAAATGAAAAGCCTGAACATTAAGAAGCTTAGATTCATCGTAGCCAAACTGAGCACTGGCAAGCTCATAGAAATACCGCGAATTTGCAGCTTGTTCTTCAGGTAACATCCCCCCTTCACCGGAGCAAATCCCAGTCCCTGCCAACTCAGCACCTTTTGCTAGCGCAATTTTCGCCTCTTCCGAAAGTGCGCCAAAACTCATGTCCGATACCAATAAAGGGATAGCAAGTTTGAGCGGCTTACGCGCGTTTGGCCCCACAATCAACTCAGTTGATACGGGAACGTCTTCCAACAACGGTTGTGTCGCCATTTGCGCCACCATGATTTGTATAGCATCCCAATGTGGTAGCAAATGCCTAGGAACCCCCATTGCAGCCATCGGACCATGATGACCGAGTTTAGAGAGCCCTTCTCTCGCTAACTGGTGGATAAACTCTAGGGTTGGTTCTTCTTGAGTAGCGGACGCAGTCGGTTTGTCACTTTTCTCTCGTTTTTTCTCAGGGCCTTCTTTGCCGACTTGCTCAGAAGAAAAACGCTTATGTGTTCCATCACAAAATGGGGCATTAGAGGTATGCTTGCACTGGCAGAGATACGCCTCTTCATCTTTTTCCGCAGTAAAGCTCATTGGCTTTAAGCCTGTTCCCGAATGCGACCCATCGCAATAAGGTTGATTTTTAGAACGTCCACATCGGCAAAAGTAATATTCTTGCCCTTCGGTTAGATTCACTTTAATCGGCTTATTATCGGCGATGATTGGCTTGCTCATGTTGCCCCCTGTTTATTATTGTTAACCACGCTTTCTCGCTGGCTTGCAATAAGCGTAGAACAGGAGCGGAAAGAGCGTCAGCGAAACCAGAGTAAAATACGCGATTGTCGCTTGCCTCACCTATACTCTTTATGGGTCTCATACACGTGGAGGCTATATGACGATTGCAACCCGATTAGATGAATATTTGACTGAGCATAACATTCACTTTCAAACCGTGAATCACAGCCACAGTCATAGCTCGCTACAAAGTGGTGTTGCCGCAGGTGTGCCTTTAATGAATATCGCAAAAGGCGTCATTCTTGAGGATCATGAAGGGCATCATATGATGGCAGTCTTACCTGCCAACAACAAAATCAGTTTGTCGAGATTAAACGATGAATTTAACGCTACTTTCCACTTGGTGAAAGAGCGTATGGTTTACCGACTCTTCACTGATTGTGAGCACGGCGCGATTCCACCGATTGGTAGTCCTTACCACATGTCGACCGTTTGTGATGAAAGATTAGCAAACTTGGAACATGTCTATCTTGAAGCCGGCGATCATGAAACTCTGATTAAGCTAGATAGAAAGGCATTTAAAGAGCTAATGAACGACTGCAAATACTTAAGATTCAGCAGTGAAGTTCTGCATTAAACTTCCCAAAATCTGTCGACATTTCGTGAAAAGGCTCTTTCAAAAAGAGCCTTTCTTTTTCTATTGGCGGTGCGTGTCGGAAGCTTCTCGGCTTTTGGTAATCCGCAATTTAGAACGCATAGAAACCAAAAAAGCCGCCCGTTTGGGCGGTTTTTATCAATCCAACCACTATCGAACAAAGATCTTTTGTATCGCTTTTATCGCCATAGCTCTGCGACGCATTAATGCCCCCGTCCTTGGTAGCCATTTCGGCGTGTGGAGTACGGTTTTCGCGTGGCTAAAGGTTCTGAATCCTTCCACTCCGTGATAATGACCAATACCTGATTCACCAACGCCACCGAAAGGCGCATCTTCAGCGCCAACGTGTAATACCGTGTCGTTAATACCGACGCCGCCACTGTGTGTGTTGCGTACAATATGTCTGATGGTCGATTTGTCGTCCGACATAACATACAGCGCAAGTGGTCTTTGGTGTTGATTAATGTAGTCAATCGCTTCATCTACCGCTTTGTAGGGCTTGATGGGTAGAAATGGCCCAAATATTTCCTCTTGCATGATGCGCATATCTGTCGACACGTCTGTGATCAAATGAGGATACAAAAGCCTTTCCTGTTGAGGTGGCGCTTCAACAGTATGGATGCTTGCGCCCTGAGCTTTGGCGTCCTCAAGTAGCGCAGTCAAACGATCATACTGTCGTTGATTGATAATATGGGTCAGCTTTTGATTCTTGTTGGATTTCAAATAGAGTTTTTCAAAACGTTTTAAGAACAGCGTGATGAACTCTTCGACGCGTTCTTTTGGTACAAACGCGTAATCAGGCGCGACACAAATCTGGCCGGCATTGATGCATTTACCAAACAAAATCGCATCAACGGTTTTCTTCATGTCTGCATCTTCTGCAATGATCACCGGAGATTTTCCACCCAGTTCTAACGTCACTGGAGTCAGGTTTTCAGCCGCTGCTTTTGCCACAGCGCGACCAACATTTGTCGAGCCAGTAAACAAAAGATGATCGAATGGCAGTTGGCTGAATGATCGTGCAACGTCCGCTTCACCTTCAAATACTTCGACATATTCAGACAACTCGCGACAAATATTGACGATGACTTTATTGGTTTTGGGCGTAAATTCGCTGAGCTTCATCATCACACGGTTACCTGCGGCCAAAGCAGTAACTAAAGGCGCAAGGCTCAAAATGACAGGAAAATTCCACGGCGAAATGATCCCGACCACGCCGAGTGGCTGATACTGAACAGTCACTTTCGACGGAGCAAGCAACAGACCGGATTCACGCTTACTTGGTTTGCACCACTTTTTTAGCTGCTTGATGGTGTAATTGATGTGCGAGACCGTCGGCAAAACGTCGGTCATGGCGGTATCAAATTCGGAACGATAACCAAAATCGTCACTCAGCGCTTCCACCAATGCTTGTTTATTCGCAATCAGAGCTTGTTTTAGCAAGACAAGGCGCTGCTTACGCTCATCCAAACTAGGATAAGGTTCGGCGGCATACGCCGCTTTTAAGCGATCAAGGCTTTGTTGTAACAGGTTGTCCACTTCAACCTCTGCGATTGCGTTCATGATGCTTCTCCTAACCTAGTTTCAACCAATGACGCTCCAAATTAACACGAGCGCAACAATGTTACTATTGTAGCGCTCGCGAAATTAGGGGTCGAACTCTGATTAAAATATCAGTGGGTTTGGAGCTAAGTCAGACGCAACTCATAAATGCCGAGCCGTTGAGAGCGGTCAAGCGTCTCGAACTCGTGATCAATGTATTCTTTTAATGTAGCACCAGCACGCTCAGCAATATTGATGCTGGCAATGTTGTCTTCCATACAGTGGAATTGGATGAATTGCGCGTGCCCTTTCTGCTTCAAAAAAGGAATCAACACCGCGAGTACTTGGTCGATCACTCGGTGTCCTCGCCCATTGTTGGCAAGCCAATAGCCAATCTCAGTGACGCGTGTGTGCGAATCCACACCTTTAATGCCAATAACACCCGTAAACTGCCCATCAAAATAAATAGCGCACCAGTGGGCATCTAACGCTTTGCTGTTCACGCGCTGAGAGATGTAGTTCACCGCTTCTCTGCGGTTGGTCACAAAGTCCGTCCAAGGCAAATAGCCAGAGAGGCTGTTTCGATACGTGTTCACCACTTCCAGTAAAACGGTCGCGTGTTTGGTGGTAAGAGGCTCAATTGAGACCCTTTCTGAAACAGAAAAACTGGCCTGCATGCTATTTCCTTGATACGCCTTTTGGCACATGACCTCATCCATCCACATTATCCCTTTTTCAGTAAACACTACTCACAAATCCTACCGCCTCATTGCGTTGAGAACAAACTTCCATATTCGTTATGTCAAACGTGCTTAAAAGGATGGCTATCTCGTCTAGTCTGTTTGTTCAATTAACGTAAATGGCGTCAACGACTCCACATCCACGTAATGCCTCCACACATGTTCGTAAAGGTGGTGTTGATTTGCAAACGGGGCTAGTCGCTTTGCTTCTTCAAGCGTACACCAACAATACTCTGTGTGTTCTTCGTTAAGTACAACCGATTGGTTAGGTGAACAAAACATTACGAAGCATGGAATAACCATGATGCGGTTATTTTTTGCTTCGTAGAACTGTTCTAGAAAGTCTGCAGTATGTAACTCAACATCGTCAATTTGCGTCTCCTCTTTCAGTTCTCTGAGAATAGTTTGCCATCCGGTTTCACCGGCCTCTACCCCACCAGCAACATGGCACCAATAACCACCTTTAACACGTTTGAGCAACAGCATTTTATCGACGCCATCAATTTTAGAAATGACAACGCCAGAAGTATGCGTCGCTTGTACTGGGATCATGTATGCTCCTTAAATATCTAGATATTTCCTAGATGCGCTCCATGCGCGAATCAAAGATAGGGTTGCTTGAGACTCCATAGTCTACTGCTTATTCTCACTCTCGGCAGATGTGTTTGAATATCACGGATCATTTTGTGAGCTGAGTATGCTAAAGTGCGATCTGTCGCAACAAATGAGCAGTAAAATGTCTAATTCATTCAACACTCTGGTTCCCATTGGTGTGCGCTTTATGGTGCTCTCCGCATTCGGTTTCGCGCTAATGTCTGCCACAGTAAAGCATGTCAGTCTTCATGGTATCCCTGTATTTGAGATTGTTGCAGCGAGGGCACTCGTCTCACTTGTTATCAGCTATTTAGATGTTAAGCGAAAACGAATTTCTGTATGGGGCAATAATAAGCCATTACTGTTTGCGCGTGGCGCAGTGGGCACCATGGCATTGATGTGCGTATATTATTCGGTGACTACCTTACCTTTGGCAGAAGCGACCATCTTCCAATACATTCACCCAGTATTTACTGCGCTCCTAGCCGTCTTTTTCTTGAAGGAACGCATTCAACCATCGACGTTCCTTTGCATTGCCTTGTGCTTACTCGGCATCTATATAATGGTAAGTCCAGAAACAGGACAAGAAGCAGAGCGCACTTTACCTATGTTTAGCGTAATGATTGCAATCTTGGGCGCATTTGGTAGCTCAATTGCTTATGTCATTGTTAGAAAACTTAGCCAAACTGAAGATAGTTCAGTGATCATTTTCTATTTCCCTCTGGTTGCTCTACCCGCTTCACTCTTACTGATTGGCGATGATTTTGTTATGCCCGACCTGTATCTGACTTTCATGTTGGTTTTGGTTGGTGTATTCACCCAAGTTGGGCAATTGGGATTAACCAAAGCAATGCAAACTCAGCAAGCGGGCAAAGCGTCTGCTTACTCGTATATTCAGATCGTATTTTCTGTGTTGTTAGGCATCATTTTCTTCGGCGAAATCCCGCTCATTTGGACGTACATCGGTGGTGCACTAATTGTAGCGGGCGCACTCATTAACGTATTTGGTCACCATTTGCGATTGCCATTCGTTAAGCGCAGCGCTTAACCCTTCAGCCCCAAAGCGAGACAACACTAAAACGTAAAAAGCCAGAGTCGACTCTGGCTTTCTTTTTATGTTTAAACTGACGTTAAGCAGATAATTTTAATCCAGCGATACCGGCAACAATAAGCAGTAAACTCAGCAATTTTATCAGCGTCGCGGGCTCGTTAAATATGTAGATACTGACGATTGCCGTTCCAATCGCTCCTATACCTACCCAAACGCCGTAAGCGATACCGAGTGGTAGCGTCCTTAATGCAATTCCAAGTAACCAAAAGCTCAACACCATAAACGTAACGGTAAAGCCAGATGCCGCCAATTTGGTAAAACCTTGTGAGTATTTTAGTCCGACAGCCCATGCCACTTCGCATAAGCCAGCAATGAAGAGAATTCCCCAAGCCATGTCATATTTCCCAACGAGATGGGGTCGTCCCCGAGAAAAGATAGAGCGGTGAGGTCGTCCTCACTTCTTTGTGACTCGCTATTATATACAGAAAATTGAACGTAAAAAAATAAGGCCCTGATATTTCAGGGCCTATTTACATAAAAATCGCTAGGGCTTAGCGATGATAAATACGGTACCATCCGTCAACGTAAAGCTAACCTCACTGGTTTTCTTTCCGATACCGGATAAACTGCACTCGTTATCGTTATCACACGGCGTATTTGAAATAACATTCCACACGCCATTCATCAAGCCAGAACCAGTAATAATCGCCGTCCATGTTTTACCATTGTTGATTGATTGTGTAGTAACTTCATCAGATGGTGGTGGCGCTTCTTGTCCTACATAACTTGCTTCCACATTCAAATTACTGTAACTGCTGTAAGCGTACACGCCAATGTGCCACGTTCCTTCATTCGGAGAAGTAATACTACATGCTTCATTACTGTTGCTACTGTATGAGCGACAATCGTAGCTGGTTAAACTTGGTTCACTTCCCAACTTAACGTAAAGATCCGCATCGCCGTTTGCTCCCGATGTGGTAACAGTAAAATCTGAACTATTGGTAGGCACATCAATCGTAAAACAATGCCACTCACCAGTAGATGAAGAGTCTATCTTGCTGGAAACACCATTGTTTAGGGCGATAGCTTCACACGTGCTAGACGGTGGCTCGACGACTCCCCCATCAACTGAAACACCGACCTGAGCAAAAGCGTCGGTCACATCATTCGCCGCCACGCTTAAGCTTTGGGCGGCCGCCAATACACCCGCAGCTGCAGAGTCAAACGTTTCACTTGGCGTCCAGTAGTTCTGGTTAGCGTACGCAAAAACCTCGAACGCTTGTCGCGTTCCCCAATTGTACTCAACCGCCAATAGATAAAACGCTTTGTTAAACACACCACTTGAATAATGCACATCCATGCCACTCACATACTGAGACGCGTGATCAATTGAACGACCATCAAGGGGCGGATTATCCATATAGCGCAACGCCGCATTGGCAGCCTTTCTAATATCGTACCCAACTTTCCAATCGTTAGAACCACGTGAATAGAATTCAGCCGCCTCACCTGCCATATCTGAGAAAGCCTCATTGATTCCGCCAGATTGCTCTGAATAAATCAGATCAGAGTTTTGTTCTGTAAATCCATGGCTAACCTCGTGCGCTGAGACATCTAAACTCACTAAAGGATAGAAATAACTCGCACCGTCGCCAAAAGTCATGCTTGAGCCATTCCAAAAGGCGTTTTCATAGCGTTTGCGGTAATGCACTCGCATTTGAAGCTGAAACGTTAAGGGAGCGGTATTTAGCCAATCTTTGTACATGTCGTATACCACTTTGCCAAAGTAATGCGCATCGTTTAACGGGCTGTACGCTCCATTAATTTCTTTAACACTATTGGTTGGACAAACGAACGTATGTGTATTGCCAGACGTCCTACCATTCAAGTTGATGGTTTTGACCACGCCAGGAATGTCCATCAAACACGTATCACCGGATTGCTGGACTAATAGAGACTCAAAGTCCACACCATAATGATAACGACCAATTTTTTGGTTTCCTCCCGGACCATTCGCTTCTACGTGCGCTAACCCTTCATATTGCAGCAAAATGTTTCCTGTTTTAGCATCAACAAGAAAGGTGGGACGCGTAGGCTTACCACCATGCTCATTATCAGCAAAAAACTGGACAATATAAGCTAAGTGCGCCACGTCACTTTTATCGACATAAATACGCAAACCTTGGCGCTGATTATCTATTTGGTATCCGTTTTCACGGTACGACTTTTGCGTTGAAGACATTACTTGAGAAAGCGACAATCTAGGTACCATATCATTGATATCTCGGGCAATATCCTTTACGAGAGTGCCGTTGATGTGCTTGATTTGGCCCTGTTTATCACGATGTACGACAATTTGCTTGCCCCAAATCGGGACGCCTTTAAACATCTGCTGATAACGACTATGCGTACCGCCGTTTTTACCTTTGTTGGTTTTCAGCTTTTGTACACGATTTCCATTTTGTAAACCTAACACACGATCTATATTTTGTGTGGCTGCAAGGTTGCGTTTTTCTAAAGCAACAACAAGACCATGGTTTTGCTCTAGCCGTTCGGACTGAGCGGCGGATAAAGATGTTGAAAAAAGAAGTGGTGAAGCAAGCATTGCCGTGACAAATAACCTGCTCTGGTAGTTTGATACTGAACCCATCGGTTAGCCCCCTATTTTGCATCAATAGCAAAGCCAAACTGACCAGTTCTTATTTGTTTGTTTCTCACCCGAAAGTGAAGTCAAACTTATCGTAATCATCCCGCTCATTGATTTTAGCACACACAATCATACAACTTATGTTTTAGTGCCATTTCATCTATTAAAAGCGACACCGTTTTTTAACAATTTGCATATAACCTTTTGGTGTTGAAAGTGTTGCGTTTATTGCACAAATCACACAAAAACTAATTGAACATGTAAATATGAAAACGTTTGTGTGATTGATATCGCTTAAAACAATTACTGATGACTTTAATATTCAGCCGAATCAATTATAAGGTATGACGTACCCATGAAAACAATCAAAACCTCTATCGCTCTCCTGGTTGGCGCCGCTCTATTATCTGGATGTAATGACGACACTGAATACGTCAATGTTCAGCCTAAAGAAGTAAAAATAGCGACTTACAACCTCTCTTTTGACCGTGCAACTTTTGAAGCTTTAGTGAGTGAAATGCAAATTGAACCAGCGCAGCAAACTGTATTGGTTACTGCCTATTTAGACGGTTCTATCGCCGCTGAAGACAAAAACACTGCGGAAAAAGTCATTCAAATTCGTAACGTTGCAGCAATCATTCAAAAGAATCGTCCTGATGTCCTTATGATGGCGGAATACAACAACGACGGAACAGGCGAAAACAAAGCAGCCATTGAAGGCTTCCAGAAGAACTACCTGTCTGTCGCGCAAAGCATCAATGGTGCAGGCGGTGAAGCGAACCTTGAACCTATCGAATATCCTTACGCGGAGTCTTACTCTACCAACACAGGTTTGCTAAGCGAGTTTGACCTCGACAACAATGGAACAGCAGGTCAAATGCCGGGCGATGCATGGGGCTTTGGCATGTACCACGGTCAATATGCCTTTGCCCTAATGTCTAAATACAAGATTGATACGGCAAATACGCGTACGTTCCAAGCGTTTAAATGGAAAGATATGGAAGGTGCTAAGGTTCCAACCATTACTATCTGTGACGGCTCACAAAAGATTCCAGATGGCATGAAGTGTGGTGATGAGTGGTACTCTGCAGAAGAATGGGATCAAGTACGCCTATCTTCTAAAAACCACGTAGATGCACCAATTATCATTCCGACTCGCAATGGCGAGGAAGTTGTGCATCTACTGATGTCGCACCCTACTCCACCAGTATTCGACCCAGGTAAAAACAAAGCGCAAAACGCAGCCGAAGTAGAGTTCTGGCATCACTACATTCAAGGTAAAGACTATTTCTACGACGATGCTGGTAAGAAAGGCGGCTTAGCGAGCGGGGCTAAATTCGTAATGATGGGCGATCAAAACCTTGATCCCGTGGCCGGTGACGGTATTAGCTCAGTAATGCAAGAACTGCATAATGACCCATTGGTTAACCAAACCGTGATGAATGGCGATCTTTACCCGACAAGCTTTGGTGCAGCCGAACACGCTGTTGACCGCAGCTCAACTCACCCATATCCGAATCGCATCACTTCGACGTTTGGCTTAGGTGTAGATTATGCTTTGCCTTCTGCAAACCTAAATGTGGTGGACTCTGGTGTATACTGGTCAGCTTCTTATGAAGAAGGTCGTAAGCTATTTAACGATGCGCGTATCGGCAAGTATGGTGATGGCAAAGATGTGTCTTCCGACCATCGCATGATCTGGATTAAAGCACAGTTCTAAACTGTGTCATTTAAATAAAAAAAAGCCAACCACAAGGATTCGTGATTGGCTGTATATATTTGTGAACAAAGTGGTTCACTAACAACGTCAGTTGGCTAGGTGACCCTCGGCTTAGAAAGGGTCACTCATACTAAAGCATGAGACGTGCCAACTTTGTAGCGCACAAAAACAGGTTGTTATTTAATCACTTTCATTAAAACTTCACCAATAGCCACTGTTTGCTCACGCAATGAATTGCAATTTGCAAATTATAATTGGCATTTCGCAATAAACCCTACCATTAACTTTTGTTCTATGGCTTCCTAGCCAAATCACGTGCGAGGATTAATGCGAGTCCGAATACTTGCAAGAAGAGCCCGATATTCTTGTACCAAGCGATCTTTTCATCTTGCTTTGCCATTACCTCATTGAGCTCTACATTCTCAATGTAATAGTCATCAATGCGATCTCTATACGAAGCTTGTGCTTGGTTTATCTTTGACATTAGCTGAGGGAGTTTATCTATTTGTATTTCATCCGATTCGTGATGAATCCAAGAGGATAAGTGCCCTTCCAATATCTGTTCTATCTCCGAAGGTATCGCTGCGCTCTGACCTATGTGCAAGTGAAGCAGCAACGCCTCTCTTTTTCTTTCTAGAGTTTCAACGCTATTCCACGCGAGTTGGATGGAATACAAGTTTTCCGCCTTTTGCTCTGCGAGTTGCGAATACTGTTTGCCAAGCCTATCAAGGACCAAGCTAGTAAGAACGATCGCGCCAATATTCAGTACTAACCCAATCAGAACGAGTACCCATGGCGGCGGGATATAGCTACGAAGACTTACCATAACTTATCGTACGGAAGATAAATCATATTCAGCACAACCAGAGAAAGTATCACTAGGAATGTCACCTGCATGCCCCTAACACGCCTTTTTAAGTCCTCTTTCAATATACCTCGAGCATGGATAATCCGACCGATCACGAAAATAATGCCTGTGAGATGTATCCAGGTTGGATAAGCGCTATTGAATTCTAATAGTGCCATTAGAATCAGAGTAATGGGGATATATTCTGTCGCGTTACTCTGTGCACTACGAGCGATTTGGAGAGCCTCTACTCCTCCGTCAGCATAAGCAACCTGATTTAAGCGACGCTGCTTAATCACTTGAACGGCCAACCAAATAATCAGTATTGCAAGAATGCTAGCGTATAGAGCTGTGATCATATGTCGTCCTTTTTGATCCGGTTTTCATTATATAGCGTGTCACTTGGCTATAAATATAGCGGTATCCTAATGATAATGCGTCAATTAACCTCAAATTATGATTTGACTCGAATATAAGAAAACGAGCAAGAGAATACTTTATGGAACTAAAAACGCCCTCGAGTAGAGGGCGTGAGAGTGAAATCGTGAATATTCATGAATGGTGCACTATAAAGGATGATTGGCCAGCTTTTTACGCTTGTGCCCTTTGACAATACTTTCAAAGATTGTAAATAACAACCCCACCCAAATAAAGGCAAAGGTCACTGCTTTAACTTCATCAAACAGTTCACCGAAAAACATGACAGCCAAAACAAACTGCAAGCTTGGTTCAATGTATTGCATTAAACCAACTGTCGATAAGTTTGTTATACGTATCGCGATAGAATAAAAAATCAGTGGTAAAAGCGTGATCGGTGCGCTGCCAAAGTACAAAAGCAATGTTGTGATATCTACACCTGAAGCCAACTCACCCACTGTCCATTGTTTGTAAAACAAATACGCCACGGCAACTGGAGTCAATAGCAGCGCCTCAACAAATAAGGTGGTGCTCCAGTCGTATGTTATCTTCTTCTTGTACAACCCATACAAAGCAAAGAACAACCCCATCGTTAGTGCGATAACAGGTAACTGGCCATAATGAATCACTTGATACATCACGCCAATTGTTGCTAGCACAATTGCGATGAGTTTGCCTTTTGAAAGCTTATCTCCAAGAATAAACACGCCTAGCGCCACTGACACTAACGGTCCAATAAAAAAGCCTAAGCTTGCATCAATGACTCGATGGTGAGTCAAAGCCCAAGTGAACGCACTCCATGAAATACACATCAAACTGCTCGCGACAAACGTGTACCACAAAGATTTTTTGTCACACCAGATTTCTTTCCAATTCGGTCCTCGACGGGTTATACCAAGCACAATTAAAAAACCGACCGGAACTGAGCCGATGATTCGCCATGCCAGCAACTCATCCATTGAAGCATTCGGTAAATAACGATAATAAATGGGTAGCAGCCCCCAAATTACAAAGGAGAATGCTGCCATAAAAGTGCCATAACGAGTGTTATTCATAAAACTATCGCTCATCTAAACGAATAAGTCAGCGCAAACAAATCGCGCTATGCATAATAAAAGGAACGCGATATCCCTGTGAGTTTAAGATGCTGAGGGCATTACTGGTTCAACGCTTGTACTACTGCTGTAAACCCACTCACAAAACACAACATAAGTGCTCCAAACCGAATTTTTTCTTTTGGTAACGATTGGGTGGTTTTCATCGCGAGCCAATACCCAAGTGCTGCCGCAGGTAATAGCGGAATAGTAATCACCAAATGGTGTAATGCGAAGAAACCAGCGGGAATTTGAACAACGAGCGAAATGATGGAACTGAAAACAAAAAATGCCGATAGGTTACCACGTAACTGATTCGCTTCTTGATGTTGCAACAACAACGCCATCGGTGGGCCTCCAATCGCCGAACTGGTACCAAACAATCCAGAAAAGAATCCTGCTAATGTCATACGCGATGATGTGGGTTCAACCCGAAACGGTAAAACACTCACCACAACCGCGAATAACACCAAAAAACCAATCCAAAGTGTAAGGGCTTGAGTCGAGACAAAAAACAGTAGCAAGCCGCCAGCGACCGATCCGGGCACACGCCCAATCAATGCCATTTTTAAACCGCCGATTTCAACACTACTGCGGTGCTTCATCGCATTCATCAACGAAATAAATAACGCGACTAAACAGATTGGTGCAGGCACATACTCCGGCGCCCAAAGAATCAGTAAAGGTGCGGCAACAATTGCCAAGCCAAAGCCTATTGCGGTTTGTACATAAGAGCCAAGAAATATTAGCCCTATCGCAAGCAAGTTTATCGAATCGAATTCCATTTAGATTATTCTTATATTTGAAAGCCAAACACGAAACCAAAGCACATTCGCACGATGAATGCGTCGAGTGTGTTGTGATATGAATCTCGCGTAGCATTCATCAAAGTGAACAAAAAGACAATCCATTTGTGCGTTTTGCCGTCACTTCTTTTCGTCTTTCATTCAGCCGATGTACACGTATGCTTATATCTAGGCGAATTCATGCTCGACTGTTCATGCAGCATTTCTTCCACGGAATTAATGACTGCTCAAAAACGGCCGCATTAGATCTTTGACCCCTCCTCCCGCTCTATGTAGGCGTAGCCGATTCTCACTACGTCGGTATAGCACTTTATGACTCATCGCTTTATACTATTGATCATTTTGTCATTACCGTACTTATTTACACAACAACAAGTGTACGGTCAGTGTTACTTTTTCTACCTTTAACTTGCTGTGAAAATAATATGAGAAAACAAACTGGATTTACTCTAATAGAGTTAGTCGTAGTTATTGTCGTGCTCGGCATTCTTGCTGTCACTGCCGCACCACGCTTTTTAAACCTTCAAAGTGATGCGCGTGAAGCGCGTTTAGAAGGCATGAAGGGCGCAATTGCATCAGCGCTTGGTGTCGGTTATGGGAAAATGGCGATTGCAGGGTTGGAGAGCAAATCTTACGTTTCAAACTTCGTAGACAGTGCTTTAATGGCCGGTTTACCATTTGACGGTTGTAATATTGGTGGTTCAAAACGCTGTGTTTTCTTATATGGGTATCCTGATTCTGATAGCGAGTCGATGAAATTGCTTGTGCAAGGGCTGAACGAAGAAGGCTCAGATTGGAAAACATTTCATCACCCAGCGGGTTCAACAACACGAGAAATGGTCATTGCAGCAGTAGACGAAAAAAGAGCAAGCCTGACACAATGCGGGATTTTATATGGACCACCGCAGGCTCCAAACGAAAGTTACACCTTAAAAATTCTTCCATGCCCACAATAAAATAAGGCTGCCCATCGGCAGCCTTATTTTTAATCTTATCGGGTTTGTTTACGCAAAGTTAAATACGTATTTATCCATCATATTCACCATACGGCCAATCTCTGGCTTGGTAATCGTATCATTTGCGCCAAGAGACAGTGCTTTCGCTCGGTTATCCTCACTCATCAATGATGAGAACATAATGATCGGCATTTCATGAAACGCTTCAGTATCGCGTAGTCTCTTCACTAAGTGCATACCATCCATTCGAGGCATTTCTACGTCCGTAACCACCGCATCTAACAGCTCTTTAACTGGCAAGTTTTCTTCTTTCGCGACCTCGATTAAGCTCATTAATTTCTCATGAGCCTCACCACCGTCTTTACAAGTGATCACATTGTAACCTGAAGAAGCTAATGTATCTTGAATCAAAGAGCGAATAAATGCTGAGTCATCCACCACCATGATCGTTTTAGCATTACGCTTACCCACCATTCTCTGGTTTAGATCTACCGACTTATCCCCTTTCACATCGTATTTTTCCATACTCAGCTCTGGGTTAATATCCGCGATGATTTTTTCAAAGTCGAGAATCATGATCAGGTTGCCTTCTTTGCGAACAACTGCCACTACACAATCTTGTTCGCCCGCTTCCAAAAACTGACTTGGTGATTCCACATCATTCCAAGAGATACGATGAATACGTGAAATACTATCAATTAGAAAGCCATTGGTCATTTTGTTGAAATCAGTAACGATAACAAACTTACGCTCTAGGTCCTGGCGTGTTGGTACACCTAACCAACCAGCTAAATCTACTAAAGGCGTCAATACATCTCTGGACGAAAACACCCCGATCATGTGAGGTTGTGCGTTTGGATAATCGGTTGTCTCTGGTACGCGAATCACTTCTCGTACTTTCGCAACGTTGATGCCGTAATAACAAGTTTTTGTGCTGCCATCCGGCAATGTTTTTTCTAAATGAAACTCGATGATTTCAAGCTCATTGGTACCACTTTCTGTCAAAATAGTGCTGGTTACGTTACTCATAAAGCCAATTATCCAACCAAAATACGCATCAGAAAAAGTTTGATGCAAACGCCATGAGAAGCCATTCTCAGGCTAAAAATCCAAGCATCCTTTTTAGTCGTTACAACAAAGTTTGTAAACCACCAAAAGGACGGCCAACGCACATTTCCATATCAAACTGTGAAAAAATGTCTCATTTTTGAACAGGATAACATGAGTTAACTTAGTGCGACATTACCTTCCCACTTTTAGCGGCCATTTCGATAAAAAGTTTAGGGTTAATATTGATACTTTTCGTTGGCCTATCACTATTCCCACACATATGAAATCCCTCGTGTATTGGCGTATTCGACAGTATCTTATTCAATTGTGCTCAGTGAATTTCAATTATAGAAAATGTCATTTTCCTTTCCATCAGCAAGGTTTTTCCTACAATCCCTCTTAATACAATCATATTGCGTTGGGCGGTATGACAGTTCGGATAGTAGTGAGGCTCCATTTGAATAATGTTCTTATCATTGATGACCAACCACTTTACAGCGAAGCACTGACTTCTCTTGTTGAGAGCGTAATCAACACAGCCGAAGTCATTCAGTCGAAAGACAGCGCAGAAGTAATGGACTTAGTTCGAAATACAAAAATTGATTTTATTATTCTAGACGTTGTCCTTGGTGATCGAGATGGTATGCGTTTGGCGAAGAATATTTTAGCAACGGGCTATCAAGGTAAATTACTTTTCATTTCTTCACGCGACTATTCCAGCCTTTCTAAAGCGGCTTACGAGATGGGAGCTCATGGTTTCTTGAATAAAAACGAGACAAAAGAAGCGATTGCTGACGCGATTGTGAGTGTCTCACGTGGGTACTCTATGTTTAAGTCTACTCACGCTCCTTCTACTGGTGATGTCACGCTATCCAATCGCGAAGCCATGGTGTTCCACTACTTAGCTCAGGGCTATTCAAATAAACGTATTTCAGAACAACTATCGCTCAGCGCTAAAACCATCAGCACTTACAAAACTCGTATTTTGAAAAAATACCATGCAGATTCATTGATTGAATTACTGCATACGATCCCAAGCGCTGAAAACATTCAATGCGATCGTTAGTTCTTCATATATTTTGCAATGGCATCGGTTAATATCTGGTGCATTGCGTCGTGACGATGGCTTTGCTTCATCTGAAGTACAACCTTTGGCCAGCCGTTGGGGTAATAAGATTCAGGAATACGAATAAAACGGTATCCTTCGATTGGCGCCTGATACTCCAGAAAAACCGTCGCCGCCTTTTTTTGTTTGAGCAGCTTTAGCACACTACTCACGTTATCTAGCGCTGCAATTCGATTGATCACCATACCGTGATTTTCCATTGCTCGTTTTGCAAGCTGCTCTTTCTCTTTCCAACCGATAATTTCAAGCATAATAAATGGCAGTTTGGCAGCCTCTTCAAGAGTGGTGATCCCAAGCTCTTCCGGAACAACAACCACAGCAGGCGCGTAGCCAATAAATTTCTGATGGATAGATTTTGGCAATTCATCATTGAAGTAATGAAGCTGGGCATCCACTTTGCCTAAAAGGATTTCGTCCACCGTATATTCCGTGATGGTTGCGACAGTAATATGAGCTTTAGGAAACAGCGTCATTAAATCCATCGCCAACAAGTGTCCAAATGAGTACTGAGCCGTTTGGGGTAAACAGACCGTTATATCCTTACTGTATTTTTCTGGTTTGAATTCTGATCGAACTAAGCATGTTTCTAAGTTATCTAATGCATCTGCTATTTTGGGTAACTGACGCATCAGAAAGTTGGTGGGTTCTAAATGATGTGGGTGACGAATGAATAGTTCATCACCAAGCTGGATGCGTAAGCGAGCAAGATATTTACTGATCGACGCCTCACTCTTGCCCAAGGCTTTCGCTACGGGTTTAAGCTGACGATGCTTTTCTAGCAGAACCAGTATTTTTAATAGGTTTAGATCAAGGTCTTTGTTCACGATACAGTACCAGTTGGGTCTTATGCTAATCAGCAATCAAAGGAGCATTATGCATTGCTCGACTAATATAAAAGACCAAGGGTACTGCTTGGTCAAATTTATCAAACAGTTATGTCATGGTTATGTATTGTTGTCCTCAAACACGCTGTTTTTTCATTTCATATAACTCTTCATCTGCTCTCACGATCACCTCTTGCAGCGTTTCATCCTCTTCGCGCACAGCAACACCAATACTAACGCTGATCTCTATATCTAATGTATTTAAACGATTGTGTTTAACAACGCTACGGAGCTTTTTCGCTAACATGGAAGCTTTGCTCATGCTGCATCCGGGCAAAATTACAATAAACTCATCACCACCAGTCCTGACTAAGTAGTCACTGTTCCGAAAAACCTTTCTCATTGAGTCTGCAATAATAACAATGACTTCATCGCCAACATGGTGTCCGTAACGATCATTAATCTTCTTGATACGATTTCCGTCAATCGCAATGATAGAGTATGGTTCAACCTCCATTCGATGTTTAAACCGCTCTTCTTTAAATACTCGCCGATTTAATAACCCGGTTAAGTCATCTTGCGTTACATCACTCAGAGCATTTTCTAATTGAATTTTGCTCTGTTTAGATTCATTGGCTTTTCGATAATAGGCGAACGCTACGACAGAATAGATGACAAGAATAAAGCTGTAGTCCACCACTATTTTACTAAACGGATATTGGTAAATGACAAGATTATTATTGTCGGCAACATAGGATTGAGTGTAAGCAAAATGAGCTAAGGGGTAGCTCGGAAAGTAAATAATTATCTGCTTATTTCCGTTACTAACCTCTACGTCAACGGCTTTGCCTTCATTATAAAGCGATGATAAATACAGTTGTTCCGAAAATTCGCCGACAAGCTTCCCTCTATAGTAGACGGGACTCATGATACTTAATGCCATCTCATCTGAATACGTGGTTTTGAAGGGCTTAGAGATAAGAACTCGGTCGGAGAGCTGCTCTTTCCACGCGGCAAGAATACAAGCGTAATTCACTCTGCACCATTCTATATCAAACGTCTCTTTAGATCCCTCTAGAGCTGGGATTGGTCGTTCTAAGATGAGTTTGTCACTAGTATAAGAACGAAAGTACAATATGGCGTCTTCTCTATCGTAGACATTGGACAAATGAGCTTCTGCTTGGTGTAGGGCTTTACGAGCAACAGTTTCCACATAATCTAGGTTTTTATACGGCTTTAAAGCATAAATTGCATCTTGAAAACTGAAGTCAGTCAGTACTTCTATTTGTTCGATACTGAAGTTTTCATACTGCGCCAATTGAGCTTCGGTCAACAAGCCTAGCAGAATAACCTTCTGCTTTGTTTTTGCTAAATTGTTAGCGTACGTATTAAATTGCTTCTCCTCATAAGAGATGAGAACAGCACCAATCATGGTCACCGATACAATAAATAACAACATCGCAACCGCAAAAGAAGAAACAAAACTTCTTACATTCATAACACTTTATGTTCCCACTACTTTTGCAAGTTCAATAACATTATTCACATTAAACTTGTCTAGAAATCGACGTTTCTTGATACTCACGGTTTTATCACTGATAGCCATACAGATAAGCATCTGATCATCAAAGATCAAACCGTTCAATGTTTTCATATCTTTGCTTCAAAATAGTGATTACCTCTAACGGCATGGGCTTATCAATGTAAAAGCCTTGGCAGATGTCTATTCCACATTCGCGCATGGTTTTATAGGTTACTTCGTCTTCGACACCTTCGGCGACAATACGAATATTTAGGTTTTTCGCTAAAACACAAATGGCGATGACAATGCTTTTCTTTTTCAGGTCTTCACTCGCTCCGTAGACAAAAGCGCGGTCAAGTTTGATCTCGTTAAAAGGTAACTTTGCCAACTTTTCAAATGTAGATGAGCCCGTACCAAAATCATCAATTGATACCGTGACACCTTTCATTCTGAGCTTGATGAGGTTTTTGTAGATAGATGTGCTAGCTTGGAAAGCTTCTCGCTCTGTAATCTCAATGGTGATTTGTGACGGGTCGACACCGCTCTCCGAGCATTGTTGAATAAAACGATGCGAGAAGTCAGGGTCGTTCAAGTTTTCGTGGTCGACATTAATCGAGACCTTTTGGGTTAATCCCCTATTGTTGATGTCATAGATTGTATTAATCAGCACTGATTGAAAAAGTTCAGAAGACAAATGGCATCGTTTTACTATCGGAAGAAAGTGGTTTGGTAACAACACGCCATAAATGGGATGCACCCAACGCGCTAACGCTTCATAACCTAAAAGCTCACCACTGTGTGCGTCTACCAAAGGTTGGTAATAATTCTTCACTCGCCCTTCACCCAAAGCAAATAAAAACTCTTGGTCTTGCAGTACGATAGGTTGAGCAAACGCTGTTTTTCGCGTTCTTTCATCTTTTATTTGGTTGAGGAGTTTAACCACTTGCATTTCGTCGTACGGCTTAGGCAGTTCTCCTAATATCTCAAAACTAAACCCTTCGCACATTTCTCGTACTGCCGAGATGATGCTCTGCTCCAACAAACTGACTAGCACGACTTGCCCGTGATACTGAATTTGGTCGAATACTTCCAAGATGTCGATACCGCCTTTTCCCGGCATCTGGAGATCGCAAAAGATCACATCAAAATATTGCTTTTGTGCACATTGAATAGCAGTGTCCACACAATTGAATGTACTGACTGACGCGCCACTATGACCCAATATTTGGGTAAGTATCTTGGTTTGTAGAGGATGACCATCAATCACCATCACATTAAGCTGTGTATTCATTTATCTCTATCCAGTAGTCTATATTTTCGATCTCCTGCTCGATTGGTTAAATTAATCCTGCCACTCGCTGATCAAAATCGACCAGCATTACTCAGCCTCAATGTAAAACTCCGTCCGCTTGTCAGTTCTCAATAACTCTCACTATCAATGAGTTAAAAAAGAAACTACTGGCAAAAATGTGGCAACGGACAACGCTGTAATACGACTTATCGTACTGAGCATAAAGCCTTACTCAGATTGGGCAGTCAGATTAATTTGTGTCGGCTAAATGTCAAATTTCGACTAATAGCGAAATGAAATATAAATTACTGATATAAAGACAAAAATTTAAAATAAGTCAGAAAAAACCGACAAAACAATCCACCTTTGACTACACAATATTTGCGCTCAATATCTCACCAAAGTGAATACTTGTTGTAAGTCCGTTGGCGAGCATACTCAACAAATGTTTGCTTGCTCGTTTGTAAACCGTGGCTTTTTGTCTCCATCTTGAATGCTTCGCCTTCATTCCGTGATAAACTAGCTCATTAACACGAAAGAAACGCTCAACTTTGCGGTACAGAGCCACAAAAGTAAGTACGGTTTTAACACACTCTGTCTAAAACTATGCTGCTCGAAGCTCAAATTACTACTCGTACGCCCGTTGGAGCAGTAAGAAAATTAAGGTATTAAATTCAAATGGTTAATAACTCAATCCAGTGGTTTCCTGGCCACATGCACAAAGCACGTAAAGAGATCGAAGAAGCAATCCCACAAGTGGATGTGATCATCGAAGTACTGGATGCTCGTATTCCTTTCAGTAGTGAAAACCCTTTGATTTCTCAAATCCGTGGTGACAAGCCGGTCGTTAAAGTCTTGAACAAGCGTGATTTGGCCGATCCTGAGTTAACTCAATTATGGATTGAGCACTTGGAGCAAGAGCAACACGTAAAAGCAATGGCGATCACGACGTCAGAACCGCAAGAAGTGCATCGAATCATGGAGCTTTGCCGTAAACTTGCCCCACACCGTGAAGAGATCGGTAAAAACATTCGTACCATGATCATGGGGATCCCAAACGTTGGGAAATCGACAATCATCAATACTCTAGCTGGTCGAACGATCGCGGTGACTGGTAACCAGCCCGCGGTAACACGTCGTCAGCAGCGCATCAACCTGCAAAATGGCATCGTTTTATCCGATACACCAGGGATTCTGTGGCCAAAAGTGGAAAACCCACACAGTGGCTTCCGTTTAGCTGCTACTGGCGCTGTAAAAGATACTGCAATGGAATACGACGAGGTTGCGTTTTACACCATTGAGTACCTAGCAGCCCACTATGCAGACAAGCTTAAAGAACGTTACCAAATCGGAGAGCTTCCTGAATCAGATATCGAGATCATGGAAGAGATTGGTCGCCGCCGTGGTGCACTACGCGCAGGTGGACGTGTGGACTTGCACAAAGTATCAGAGATTTTGTTGCACGAACTTCGCCAAGGCACACTAGGCCAAATTACACTAGAGCGCCCAGAAATGATCACTCAAGAGCTGATTGAAGTCGAGATTGAAACCGCTCGTAAAGAAGAAGAAAAAGCGAAGCGTAAAGAAGAGCGCCGCAAGCGCTATCTACGTAATAAGCGATAAACTGATATTATCTTTTCCCAATCATATTTTAAGGCGCGATTTTCGCGCCTTTTTTGTTATCTAATGCGCCCATTTTTTCACTTTTCAAACTTTATATTCCTCATACAAAATCCAGACATGAAGCACGAAAAAAACACCGAAAAATCGCCGTATAAGCTTTAAGCACAAACTAGTTTAGACCCCGGGCCCCTATAGAGTTACAGCCACCATCCAACCCTCAAATGTCGAGTTTGCAAGGGTCTGCAAACTTATGCAACCTGGTTAGTGACACTCTCCCCAAAATCCGCAATATGCATAAGTGTCAGCGCTGGCGTTTTTCCATATGAAGAAGAGATTTATTATGAGTGAAACTATACAAAGCAAACCACTTCCTTCCTTTATTGAGGAACGCCTAGATTTTCATATTCAAGATCTAATTGAACCGAACGAGAACAAGAAACACCTTGTTCTTGGTAAACGTCCAACGTGTAATGCCATTGTTATGCAAAGCAATGATTACCTTGCACTGTCTCATAACAAGGAGATTCAAAACGCGCATCGTGATGCGATTTCTCAACACGATGACAACGTCGTGATGTCCGCGATTTTCTTGCAAGATGATGAATCAAAACCTGCATTTGAAACTCAACTAGCCAGTTTTGTCGGCATGCCTAGCTGTGTGCTTTCTCAATCGGGATGGGCTGCGAATGTCGGTTTATTACAGACTATTTGTGCACCGAACATACCTGTGTATATCGACTTCTTTGCGCATATGTCTTTATGGGAAGGTGCACGTACCGCAGGAGCACAAATTCATCCGTTCATGCATAACAACACCAACCACTTACGAAAACAGGTTTCACGCCATGGTTCGGGAATTATTGTTGTGGATTCGGTTTACAGCACTATCGGAACCATTGCTCCTCTACGTGATATCTACGAAATAGCACAAGAGTTTGACTGCGGCTTAGTTGTGGATGAATCGCACTCGTTAGGTACGCACGGTCCGCAAGGCGCGGGGCTACTGCAAGAGCTGGATTTGACTCATATGGTGGATTTTGTAACCGTAAGTCTTGCAAAGACATTTGCTTATCGTGCTGGCGCAATTTTAGGTGCAGAAAAGCTGGCGAAGACGCTTCCATTTGTCGCGTATCCTGCCATTTTCAGCTCCACCGTGTTACCGCAAGAAATTATTCGGTTAGAAAAAACACTGGACGTCATAAAAAAAGCCGATGACAAGCGGGAGATTTTGTTTAAAAGAGCGAAGTCTCTAGCCGTTGGTTTAAAACGTATTGGGTTTACTATTCGCAGTGAGTCGCAAATTATCGCGCTAGAATGTGGCAACGAAAGAAACACTGAGCGAGTTCGCGACTTTCTAGAAGAAAGGAATGTCTTTGGTGCAGTTTTCTGTCGCCCTGCAACAGGAAGAAACAAGAACATCATTCGTTTTTCTGTCAATGCGGACATGACTGCCGCCGAAGTCGATCACGTTCTTTCCGCCTGCCAAGAAGCGTTTGTTCATCCCGATCTAGAGTTTGTATAAGCTAGAGTGTAGGTAAAAATAAAGAGCTCAGCAGTTTTGCTGAGCTCTTTATCCGTATTCGCGTTATGATCAACTCGTCTCAAGATAACACAGTTGCGAGTGATTAAATCCAGTTTGCGATTTTGTCGAATAAGCGATTTTTATCCGCTGGTTTCACGATAAAGTCAGACATGCCAGAAGAGCCTATTTTGTCCAGCGTAACAGGTGAGCTATCCCCAGTATGCGCAATAATAGGTACCGACGCATAGTTTTTATCCGAGCTTCGAATTCGCCTTGAAGCTTCTACACCATCCATGATGGGCATCTCGATATCCATAAGAATGAGGTCAACGTTCTCTTGCTCTAATGTATCCAGTGCTTGCTGCCCGTCTTCTTTCTGAATCACTTCAAAGCCCTGCTTTTCGAGTAACATCGCGGTAAATTTTCGCAAAGATTCGTTATCATCCACGACCATAATTGTCCGCTTATTTGACGTATCCAAAGCCACTGAGGCCGTTGGTGTCGATACATAGCTTGAATCATACAAGAGACGGTCAATGGTTGGCTTAGTATTCAATAACCAGGCTTGAGTCTCGACCCAAATAGGCTCATATGCCGCTTTGCATGCTCTCTGTGTCGGGTGATGCTCAAAAAGATAAACGATACGAGCTTCCGTGAAAGACAAAAGAGATTCTAATCTATCCAATTGGTTTGCTCTTGCATCCAAGCTCTCAAGATCGATAAAAATCAGGTCGAATTCGAACTCATACTCTTTCTTTTTGAGCACTTGATTAACATCTAAGATCGTTGATTCAAAACCCATAAAACGGCTAATGTCCGTCACTTTCGACACAAGAATATCTTGATTAGTCACCGTTAGGATGGTTTTGAGTTTGGTCAAATCGTTTTTAATTTCAGTCACGATATCAGATGTGATCGGCGGGAAAGTTAACGTGAACTGAGACCACTCACCTAGCTGAGACTGGCATTCAATATTACCTCCAAAAGAACGCATCACTTTTTTACAAAATGGCAAACCCAAACCATAGCTGCCTGACTTACCAGTTGTGTAAAAGTCCTGAAATATATTACGTAGGACATCAGGAGCAATACCAGCACCATTATCGGTTACAACGATTTGGTTTGAGTGCTCCGTGCTCGTCATGGACACATGTATGTGGAACTCTTCAGATGTGCGGTGATGGAAGGCGTTCTTAAAAAGGTTATACATAACGTATTTAAGTAAGGTATCGCTACCAAGAAAGTCAAACTCACTTCTCGCATCTAGGGATATAGCAAAGCGATCCGTCGCACGCTTATAACTAAAGCTTTCAATCGCTTTTTCAACCACAGAGTGAGCAGAATGCTTTTGAAAACTGGATCGCGAGACACGGTTTTCGTCTATCGATGTCAGAAGTAAATCTATCGTCTCGTTGCCCGACTGGATGATGTTCATCGCATCCTCACTAACTTCACGCAGCAGGGTGACATCCTCTCCGCTCATCAGATATTGGTCTTTCTCGGCTTCTTTTTTATTGGGTAAGACTGATTGGATAACATCGATTGACGTGCAAAGGCCACTTAAAGGGTTACGCATTTCATGCGCAATTCCGGCCCCGAATGACTTGGCCAACGACACTTTCGCTTCGTGCTCTACTTGGTTCCGAAAGTAGAATAAATTACCAAATACATAAATAAAGAGAAAGATTGGCACATGCGTCCAGTCCATTGTTAAATCGAGATGAAACCCTTTCGCCACCCAAGCAAAGAATGTCGCTAAACCTATTCCGGCAAAAGTTTGAGCGAACATAACTCTTGTGACATGAACCAATAGAATGTGCAAGAAAATCGCGGACATAAAGGACATGACCCAAACATTGGACCAGTCATTCATCAGTAACATATAGAAAAAGAAAAACGGTAAGCAGATCGTTATCGTCACTTGGTAGTAAATATGGATATATTTTCGCCACGTTGACGACAGGCGATTTCTAAAAATGATGCCAAAGAACAATAGTGAACAAAACAGTCTGAGCGGCAAGTTTTCATAAGCCTGTGGGAAAACAAAATCCCAAACAAAGTAGTACAGCGGAAAGCCAAGAAACCCCATCCAACCAACGAGAGTCAGGTTGGGTTCTGCATATTGATAAACCTTACGTATCGAGTCCATATTATCTATTTTGCCTACTCCGCCTGACGTCCCAATAGTGTGATTTGCATTCATTCTTATCGTTTTATTATTAAGTAATTATATATTACTTAACGCTTATAAGCAGCGCGAAATGGCGCAAATATTTCGCGACGCTTGTCTTTAATTTCAATCTTTTAAGATAGCGACACTTGATTTACAACCAAATAAATGAAGTTGCATATAGTTTAGTGTAATTTTGCGATAATCGCGTTGTATCCTCAGGGATGTTAATCTCATATACGTTCGAGACATTTAAACAGCGCCTTTGGCTCGAACTTCCAAAGATTTAAAGACAGCACTCACTGTGGATGTAACGCGGTGATGAACAATTGGCTTGGGGTGTGTTATGGAAACTTTACAAATAAAAAACGTAATTTTTGATGTGGGAAATGTATTAGTACGCTGGTCTCCGGTAGAGATTGCTCGCTTAACATTTGGTCACTCAGTAGAAGCGGAAAAAATGGCCCAGTTGCTGTTTTCATCACAAATCTGGAAAGACTTGAACAAAGGAATCATTTCCGAAAAGGAAGCCAAACTGTGCTATCAACGTGAGCATCAGGTGACAGCGGAAGAAATGGACCGCTTTTTTTACTACGTCAAACATACACAAATATTACTTTACGGCAGTGTCGAACTGCTAAAAAGAATAAAAAGTGCAGGATATAGCGTTTATGCGCTCACAGACAACGTCAACGAAATTGTTGAGCATCTTCGTGCTAACTATGAATTCTGGCCGCTGTTTGACGGTGCAATCATCTCTTCTGAAGTGCAGTTACTAAAACCACAAGCTGAGATCTACCAAGCCCTACTTTCAACGTATCAGCTTCAGGCTGAGGAAACGGTATTTCTTGATGATATGCCATACAACGTCGAAGGGGCCCGAACGGTAGGCATGTCTGCCATTCAATTTGAAAATGCTCAGCAATGCGAGTCAGAGCTAAAAGCCATGGGGCTTTGCTTTTGAGTCGCCCACTGAAACACAATACTTTAGGTACAGGCACAAAAAAGAGCAGCGTTGATGCTGCTCTTATTGTTAAGCTAAAACGTCAGACTAGGAGTAAATAACGTTTTCTTCTATCCCACTGACTAGTGACTGAGCATTCTTCCAACGGAATACCTTCTCCAATACTTCTGTTCCACCAGGCGCACGCCAAGTTCGTTCTTGACATTCTTGACCTCCAATATGGCGGTAGAATTCAATTGCAGAAATGTTTTGCGATACGACTTCTAGATAAAGACCAGTGTCTTTAAAGTACTGTTGCTGCCATTCTGCGACAGCAAGTAATAGCTGCTTGCCAATACCACGACCACGGTAGCTGTCATCAACATGCAGTGCGTCAATAAAGGTTCCACGCTCGAAGTCATGGTTGCCAAACACACAAACGAAGCCGAGCAACAAACCACCCTCTTCCGCCAAGACAATGTGCTGGTTGAATGGTGGGTTGGTCAGACGGGTTTGCCAGATCAGTAGTTTGTCGTCAATCGCCTCTTTATCAAGATAGTTATCACTAAGAATGCCACGGTAATGACGCTTCCAACTATCCGCATGAAGATGCGCAATGCGCTCGTAGTCCTTATATTCCGCTAATCGTAAATCCATTACGTATTCCTATTTTCTTACATTTTTTGCTTCTTTATAGAGTCTCGGCATATTCCACCTTTATAACACTTGTTTCTTGGCAGATTTTATACACCTTAAGCCAGAGCTCATTTTTTAATACTACTCATTATTCAATTAAAAGCAAAATATCCCATCAAGTTCCTTAATGTACATCCAAAGGAACAGTCACATTTGTCTAACTTTAATTTGACTTACACGTGTACGCTGATATTCTGGCGAACAGTTGTTAGCTCAAAGTTAGGAATACACCTGTGACTCAAAACAAACCACCCATTATCTGGTTGAATACATTGATATTTTCTTCCAGTTTTGTTCTGACTTTTATTGTAATGCCTTGGTATGCATATCATTTTGGACTGGGTTGGGAGCATCTAGTTTGGGGAGTGATGGCATTCAGTTTTACGAATCTTTCTATTACCGCAGGCTATCACCGACTCTGGAGCCACAAAACATACGAAGCTCATCCAATTTTACGTGCTATTTTTGCGATTGGAGGAGCATTTTCTTTGCAAAATAGTGCATTACACTGGTCTTCTGATCATCGTGTACACCACAAGCATGTCGACAATAACGACAAAGATCCTTACTCAGCGAAACGTGGCTTTTGGTATTCTCACATTGGCTGGATGTTACGCGACTACAACAAATCGCAGGAAAACGAATACACCAACTGTCGCGATTTAAAACGTGACAAAATCGTCATGTGGCAACATAAGTACTATGTTCCACTTGCTCTACTCACCAATATTGGCTTTCCGGTCGCTCTTGGTATTATCTACGGCGATATTTGGGGTATGTTATTAGTAGTTGGTGCCGCTAGACTCTTTATGAGCCACCACACGACCTTTTTCATTAACTCACTTGCGCATGTTTGGGGAAAACAGACTTTCACGGACAAAAACACCGCTCGCGACAACGGCGTGTTAGCCTTTTTCACATTTGGTGAGGGCTACCACAATTTCCATCATATCTTCGAGAATGACTATCGTAATGGTGTGTATTGGTGGCATTACGACCCGACCAAGTGGTTGATTAAGTCTTGTTCTTGGCTTGGACTCACATCTAAGTTGCGCACAACGCCTACATTTAGAATTGAAAAAGCTCGCGCAACTCAACTCTTGAAGAAAGCAAAAGAAAAACTGGGAGCAAAACCGAATACGCAGACGATTCTCGATCAGTTACAACACGAGTTTGATGCGCTAGTTCATCACATGCAGGAATATTATGAGATGCGAAAGGAAGTACTCGGTGCAAAAACAGCCAGTGTAGTAAAAAAATACGAGTGCTCTGTGACCAAGATAAAGTATCAGCAAATCAAAGCGGAGTTCGAGCGGCAACAACGCAGTTGGAACCTCATGGTGCGCCGATACGCTTAACTTAACCCATCCTTACGATTTAGCTTCGCTTCGGCGAAGCTTTTTTGTTGCAAGGATTATTACCCTCTTCCAACTCACTGAGTTGTTTCTTTTTCTCATTTTGAATCAATTCCCTCACTATTTATTCAAATTTCTGGTCATATTTTCCTTCCTGCAAACAGCTTCAAACCAGCACATAACACTTAGAAAACCAAATTCCAACAATACAATCTAACGAAATTAATTATTAAATTATTATTTGTCTCAGATCATGCAAGCCCCATATTTGTCTCGTGCCACAGTTAAGAATTCTGTAAATTCCTTGTCATAAACTGAAACAGTTTCTTTCTTTTTTTCATAACATTCGGAGATCCCTATGTTAGAGCTCTTAATTGGCTTAGTTGTCACCATTGCTGTGGGTTACTTTATCGTCAAAGGCTATAAAGCAGCGGGCGTGTTACTGACGGCTGGTATTGCTTTACTTCTTATGACTGGCGTATTGGGGCATGACGTGCTGCCCTCAAAAATCACCTCAACCGGTAACATGGTGACAGACGCGCTAGAATACGTGAAATACATGCTACAATACCGCGGCGGCGGCCTTGGTATGCAAATCATGTTGCTATGTGGCTTCGCTTCCTATATGACTCACATCGGCGCGAATAACGTTGTAGTGAAACAGTTTTCTAAACCGCTTTCTGTTATCAAGTCTCCTTATGTCCTTTTGGTAGCGGCTTACATTGTGGCGTGTTTGATGTCTCTTGCAGTAAGTTCTGCAACCGGCCTTGGCGTACTATTAATGGCGACATTATTCCCAATGATGGTCGCGATGGGGATCTCTCGTCCAGCAGCGGTTGCAGTTTGTGCCTCTCCTGCGGCAATCATTCTTTCTCCAACCTCTGGTGATGTGGTGATCGCCGCCGAAAAATCTGGCTTGGCGCTTGATGTATTTGCGGTACAAACAGTGTTGCCTGTTTCTATTTGCGCAATCATCGTGATGGCTGCCGCGGCTTTCTTCTGGAACAAATACTTAGATAAGAAAGAAAATACGCCAATGGAAAAAATTGACGTATCAGAGATCAAAGCCGATGCACCAGCGTTTTATGCGGCACTGCCATTTCTACCTATCATCGGCGTGTTCCTATTCAACGGTCGTACCATTCCAGGACTTAGCCTAGACATTTACACTATTGTGGTCGGTTCGATTTTCCTTGGTGCTCTGATCCATTACGTTGTAAATAAGTTTGATGGTAAGAAATCACTGGAAGATTTAGATTCTTGTTACGCTGGCATGGCTGACGCGTTCAAAGGCGTTGTGATGCTTTTGGTTGCAGCGGGGGTTTTTGCGCAAGGTCTAATGTCTATCGGCGCTATCGATAACCTACTTCACCTTGCAGACAATGCAGGTGCAGGCGGTGTTGCTTTAATGCTTATCCTTACTGCATTGACAGTTGCAGCAGCAATTGCAACGGGGTCTGGTAACGCGCCTTTCTATGCATTTGTAGAGTTGGCACCATCTTTGGCTGCGAAAATGGGACTAAACCCAGCGTTCCTAATTATCCCGATGCTTCAAGCATCAAACCTAGGTCGTACTATCTCACCGGTGTCTGGCGTAATCGTTGCGACATCCGGTATGGCAAACATCAGCCCGTTTGAGGTTGTAAAACGAACATCTGTTCCGGTTCTTGCAGGTCTTATCACAGTTATTATTGGCACTATGGTACTTGTTCCAATGAGTGCCTAACGGCATCGCCAATATTGCTTATCGACAAGGCCCGGCTTCTAGCTGGGCCTATTTCTTTCATCTCTCCAGTGCCATTATTCTTTCTGTATTGCTTTGTAAATGCATTTTAATTGTTACTCAACTCGTGACATATTTCTCGGTTATTACATCGCTTCTTCAGAAGCATTTGCTTAATATCTCAACAGTTTATATAAGAACTGAATACATTAAGAAAATGGGATTTATTATGACTGCATTTATTGTCTTTATCGTTATTGTCCTGCTCATTGTGGTGTACGCCGTCAGTATCTACAACAAGCTCGTTACTCTACAAAACCGTTTCAAAAACAGCTTCGCTCAAATAGAGGTTCAATTAAAACGTCGATACGATTTGATTCCGAACTTAGTTAATACTGCAAAAGGCTATATGGAACACGAAAAAGAAACATTTGAACGTGTCATCCAAGCTCGTAATCAAGCAATTGCTGGCCTGAAAGCAGCCAGTGACGCACCTGGTAGTGATGCGGCAATTAGCCAACTAAACCAAGCAGAAGGCATGCTGCAAAGTGCGTTGGGCAAACTTAATGTTGTAGTGGAAGCCTACCCTGAGCTTAAAGCGAATGAAACCATGAGTCAGCTTCAAGAAGAATTAACCAGCACTGAGAACAAAGTTGCGTTTGCTCGCCAAGCATTTAATGATGCGGTAACCAGCTACAACACATACAAACAAACGTTCCCGCCAGTGTTGTTTTCCAACGCATTCGGATTCCAAGATGGCAAACTGTTAGAGTTTTCTGACAGTGCTGAAATACAAGCGGCCCCGAAGGTTGAGTTCTAATGGATTTCTTTGACCATCAAGATACCGCGCGTCAACGCACTGGGCTTTTGGTGTTCCTGTTTTCCTTAGCAGTTGTCACCATCACTGGTTTGGTAAGCGTATTATCGATTGGTATCTATTACGGAGTAACAGGCGAACACTTTGATCAAGAAACCGCACTTACCTACGTCTTGTTGTGCTTTGCCGGTGTATTGCTGGTTGTTGCGATAAGTTCAACGGTTCGCTTATCCGCCCTCACCTCCAATGGAGGCCGAGGTGTTGCTGAGAGCATAGGCGGCAAGCTGATTTCCTCAAACACCTTAGATGCAAAACATAGACAACTGCTCAACGTTGTGGAAGAGATGGCAATTGCATCTGGTATTCCGGTTCCTCCCGTCTATGTGATGCAGGAAGAGCGCGGTATCAATGCTTTCGCAGCAGGCATGAGCATTGATGATGCCGTCATCGGCGTCACACAAGGCGCACTGGATAGCTTCACGCGAGATGAACTACAAGGTGTCATTGCTCATGAATTCAGCCATATCTTAAACGGAGATATGCGTTTAAATACACGTCTTATCGGCGTACTGTTTGGCATCACTTGCATTGCACATTTTGGACACTTGGTCTTAGATAACACTCATCATACGAGCCGCGTATCAAGAAGTTCTTCCGATTCCGATAAAGGCTTTGCGGTTATCATGCTGATTGCGATTATCTGTTTGGTTCTGGGCTGGATTGGCACCTTGTTTGGCTCGATGATCAAAGCTGCAATCTCTCGTCAACGTGAATTTCTCGCTGATGCCAGTGCCGTTCAATTTACTCGAAACGATCAAGGCATTGCTGGTGCACTCAAGAAAATTGGTAGCCATATGGCGGGTTCTTCATTGAATACAAAAGCAAGCGATGAGATGAGCCATATGATGTTTGGTCAAAGCAAACTCTCCGGCTTTTCTGGCCTATTTGCTACTCACCCTCCACTAGAAGAACGGATTCGCCGAATTGAACCTGGTTGGGATGGAAGTTTTTCTCAAAGTTCGCATCGTCCAACGACAAGCTTTGAGAATGATAACGTTAGTGGATTCTCATCAGGGACGTCGACACAACCTGAGAAACCAACCACCGCAGAACTCAGCGAAGTAGGTCAACAACTACTTAACCAACTTCCTTCCGAACTTGTCGACATCGCTCGTGAACCATACAGTGCGCGCTTTATTGCTTTTGCCTTGATATTTGATGGCAGTGAACTCCAGCGAGAGATGATAAAAAGTCATATCCCAAATGTGTCTCAAGCACAATTATTACCATGGCTGGATTATGATTTGCCTCTTCATCTACGCTTTCCATTACTCGAACTCTCCATTCCTGCCTTGAAATCGCTAAGTGAGGGTCAGAAAAACAGACTGTGCCAGGTGCTACGTGAACTCTCTCAAACTGATGACCACTACTCACTCGCAGAATGGTGTGTCATCAACTTATTGGAGAAGCAACTACTCGAATCGTATGGATGTACAAAACAGTTCCAATCTTTAAAGCAATTAAAAGAGAGTGTGTTTTGGCTACTGCGCGAATTGGCTTGGGTTAGTCACTCTCAACCGGAAGACGCTCAACGTGCATTTAGCAGCGCCCTAACCTGTTTGGGCTTTAATGATGCAGAGTTACAACCCGCAAATAAGAACTGGGGCCTAAATCGCGCCGCTTTAGAGCTCCTACTGCAGCTCAAACCGAAAAGTCGTCGCTTGTTCGTAAAAGCGTGTCGATTAGCGATTGAATCGGATGGAAAGGTTACCGTTGCGGAAGGAGAACTCTATAGAGTAATCGCCTGCTTCTTAGAAGTTCCAGAGCCGCCACTAACAGTATCAGTCAATACTGGACAAACCCTACCGAGCCAAACACAACAAGCTAACTGACTTAGCTTTAAACAAAAACGCCAGCAAAAGTGCTGGCGTTTTTCATTATGTGTTCTTATTTGACGATTTACGCTGACTTAAATCGATCAGGGATCTTAGTAATACTCTCTCGATAACTAAACCATAAGTAGGTCACGGCGAGAGAGAAGAATAAATACGAAAGTGCGAATACGATTGGAGACGTAATTAATTCAGCCGACATTCCCCACATCACACCAACAACCGTTATCGTCAACTTAGAAAGCATGCCGCAAATTAGTAAGAATAAAGCAAGCGGTGGAAAGCGCGAGCTACGGAATGCAAAGAAATAACAGCTCCCTACCGCTAGAGAAGCAATAGATAGACCCAACATAAATGAATGGATGTGGTCTGCAGATGCGACACCAGCAGATACCGAAGCCATGAGTAATAGGAACAGTTTCATAAGTCACCTCACAACAAGTCTAAAAAAGCATCCCTTCATAAATGAAATCTCATTTTTCGCTATATTCTGCTCCTATAATCTGCAATTACAAGTGACTTTTTTGTTCACTTAATGCACAAAAAACCTAATCAGCTCTAGTTGTTACAAAAGGTTAACAATTTAAATTTAAGAAACCCTTTACATCCAATACTTACGGCGATAAGACGATATTTCAGTCATTTTTGTTACAGAGAGTTAACACGGTAACATTTTGAAATTTTTTATATGAAATGTGAGCTGTGCACCCAACTGCGCACTGAATTCTCTGTTTTGACTAGTTCCTCGTTCCTTACAACAAAAATCATCACTTTTGATAACACTCCAACCACATACAAAACCATGAATTCACATCCGCTTTTAATGTTTCAAATTATTTTATCAGTAACGGTAAAAAGAGATTCCAATCACATATTTATTGGTTATAATCCGCGCTCATTGCGTTAATCGTTGAAAAACGCAAACTAATTTTGAGAAAAAACATCTTTAAACCAACCCTCTTTGCGGCATTGCCAACAAGAGGAAAAACTGAGAATGAAAATGAGCAAGATTGATAAAGCTATGCGCATCCTGTTAGCAGGGTTCTGTATCAACCTTTGTCTTGGCATCCTGTATGCTTGGAGTGTATTCAACAAGGCACTGGTAACTGAATCAGGCTGGAGTGCTGCAGAAGCTTCTGCACCTTATGCAACTGCAACCATCACTTTCTCTATCTGTCTTCTTGTTGCAGGTATTCTTCAAGACCGCATGGGTCCACGTATGATCCTTATCCTAGGTACTGTTCTTACAGGTCTAGGCATGATCGCGTCTGGCTTTGTTGACACTCCACTCATGCTGAACATTACCTTCGGTGTGATCACAGGTGCAGGTATCGGTTTTGGCTACGCATGCCTATCACCTTCTGCAATGAAATGGTTCCACGCTTCGAAGAAAGGCATGGTTAACGGCATTATTGCGGCTGGTTTCGGTCTAGCGGCTATCTACCTAGCACCAGTAACATCATCATTGATCGACAGCATGGGCATTCAAACGAGCTTTATGGTTCTTGGTGTTGGTATCCTAGCAATTGCAGTTCCTCTTGCAGCAACCATCAATAACCCACCAGCAGACTACACGCCTGCAGAGCCTAAAGTAAAAGAAGGTCAAGCACCTAAAGCGGTTAAAAAGTCAGATGACCTAACTTGGAAAGCAATGCTGAAGACGCCACAGTTCTACTCTCTATGGATCATGTACGCGTTCGCAGCTTCTGTTGGTCTAATGATCATCGGTAACATCACGACAATCGCAAGCGTTCAAGCAAACTTACCAAACGCGGTTTACCTAGCGTCCATTCTTGCTGTATTCAACTCTGGCGGTCGTGTTGCTGCGGGTATGCTTGCAGATAAAATCGGCGGTGTTCGTACGCTTCTACTTGCGTTCGTCCTACAAGGCGTAAACATGGTGCTGTTCGCAACGTTCAACTCTGAGTTCACTCTGATCATTGGTACTGCGATCGCAGCGGTCGGTTACGGTACACTTCTAGCGGTATTCCCTACGCTAACGGCCGAGTTCTACGGTTTGAAAAACTACGGTACTAACTACGGTGTGCTTTACACGGCATGGGGTATCGGTGGTGCAATCGGCGCAGCAGTTGTTGGCTTCTCTATGACGAACGGCGAAAGCTACACCTTGGCTTACACTATTTCTTCAGCAATGATGGCAGTATGTATCGTACTTGCGTTCATCACTAAGCCACTGTCTGAAGCGAAAGTAGCGCAGCTAAAAAACGCATAATTGCGAATTGATTTGATAGCGAAAAGGCTTAACCTATGGGTTAAGCCTTTTTTGTTATCGGTCGTTTATGGAAAGCCCTATCGAACTTGCACCAGACTACTATCTAGAAAACTTCTTTAAGCTGACTCACCACGCAGTAACCTGGTACAGCGATTTACTGGCCGAGGATGAACACGCTTGGCTTTGCTCGTTTGATTCCTTGAGCAAACACGCCCAATGCCTGTTGGTGCGTTTATACAGCCGAAAAGGGTGTTGGTTTCGAAGTGATAAGCTGAGTTATCAAGAAATACCTTCTATCAATGAAGCACTGGCAGAATTGAGTCAACATGAGTTTGTGGCCCTTTCCCCAACACTCTCTCATCAAGAGTTAGCGTCTAACTTACTGACGAAACCGGAGATCTCTGCACTTTACCCAGAGCTACCGAAGTCATTAAAGAAAGATGCCCTTGTAGAGCGTTTAAGCAACACGGAATTTGATCGTTTTGAGCAGCTTGAGTTTACGATCATCAAACTCAATTCAGCTCACATGATCGACGTATTACTCACCCTGTTTTTTGCCAACACTCATCAAGACTTAAGTCAGTTTGTGCTTGATGACTTAGGTCTACATCAGTTCGAGCAATACCAATTGAGTAAAGTGCGCCGTTTCTTTGATTCACGTGGGCAAATAGACCGCTTAATTGAACTAAGCCAACTGGCCAACCTGTACTGGCAATTTGATCGAAAAGACAAAGCGAACCTCGACTTATTAATTGAGGCAATGCCTCATCCAGTTAGTCACCATTACGTAGATCGTAAACGCGAACACATGTTGAATGACATTGCGCGAGACTATGAGCGTATTAATGAGCTAGAGACCGCCCTATCTCTATTTAGCCAAACTCAGCTCGCTCCGAGCCGAGAACGACGTGCACGTATCTATGACAAACTAAACCAAGATGATTTATTTAGTGACATTGTCACAGAGATGCTGCAGTCGCCAATTGATGTGTCTGAGCTCGAAGTCGCACAAAAACTTGAGCAACGGTTGAAGCGAAAACAAGGCGCGAAAATGCCAAGAGTAGCAAAGCCACTCTGCTCCGAATACCATATTGAACTGGATTTATCTCAACAACGAGTCGAGCTTGCCAGTAAAGCGTATTTTGAGTCCTTAGGCTGGAATGTGTTTTACGCTGAAAATGCGTTGCTCAACTCGCTACTGGGGCTTACATTCTGGGATGCGATTTTTGCTCCTATTGAAGGGGCATTCATTAACGCTTATCAACACCGTCCTTTAGATTTATATCACTCAGATTTTGTTACCAAGCGCCAAGCTTTGATAGACACCGCTTTTGCCGAACTAGAAGCGGGCAACACCCAGACGTTATTGACAAAATACGATGAGAAGTTTGGCATTAGTAATCCATTTGTACATTGGAATTTAATAAGTAAAGAGCTACTCGAAACAGCGCTCAACACTATCCCAACCAATATGCTGATGGCTCTGTTCAAAATACAATTGAGCGACCTTAAGCTTTACCGCAATGGGATGCCGGATCTCATTGCTTTTAAAGAAAATGAGTTCGAGTGGATTGAAGTGAAAGGCCCTGGCGATAAACTCCAGGATAACCAATGGCGTTGGATCAAAGAGTTTACTCGCCTTAATGTCCCGTTTGCGGTGTGTTACGTCGCAGCAACTTAACTTACTCTATATAAAGAGCTTGGTGTTTGTTCACTCAAACCGCCCCTCGGTTATCGCCCCTTGCTCTTTTTTCTAAACATTTTTTCGTTTCTTCACGATCGCTTCACGCTTCTTCACACAAAATGCGCTTCTACTCACTAAGTTGATTTGAAGAGGCAAAATAAAATGAACAAAACACTTCTTGCGTTACTTGTTACCTGCTCAGTTTCGGTATCTGCGGCTCCTTATGTAGGTCTGGAATATGGACTAGGCACCACTGACCATGATTTGGAACCTCACTTTTCAACTGACAACGTAACACTCAACCCTGAGCTTGAAGACGGTATTTTCTCAGGTTTTGTCGGTTACGCGTTCAATGACAACTGGGCGCTAGAGTTGGGCTACAGCCAATTTGACCTTGATGATAATCGTTCAAAGAACCTTGGTATCAAACAAATTGATGGCAAAGATTACCATCATGAAATGGATTGGGATGCGTCAATCAAAGCCAAGCAAGTGTCGTTGGAACCTGTGTTTAACTATACATTAAATGATAAATGGACAACAAAATTCAAAGCGGGTCTAACGTACACGCAATACGACGCCAAAGTTTCGAAACATCAAGAATATGAGCTTGTCGCGAATGACGATGTGGAAATGAACAACACGCTTTTCCATAGCACGGAGAAAAACAACGAGCTAGGCGCAATATTCTCAGTGGGTGCGGAATACCGAATTTTCCCGCAGTTCACCATTGGTGCAAACGCAAAATATCAACTAGACAGCTACGCAAACACGGCATCCTTTAACATAGGCACAACTTACTACTTCTAATTTAAGGAGACGATAATGAAAAAAATGATTATAGCATCCATGTTTGCCCTACTTTCAAGCTCAGCTTTCGCCGCGTTTAATGGTCCAGAAATAAGCGTAATTAATTCGGTGAAAGAGGCGCACAACGCAACCGACGACAGCGCCGTCATGTTAACCGGGCACATTGTTCAATCTCTTGGTAACGAGACTTACTTGTTCAAAGATGAGACTGGTGAAATCGAAGTGGAAATCGACAATGAAGATTGGATGGGGCTAGACGTTGGTCCAAACGATAAAGTGACGATTCGAGGCGAAGTTGACTCAGAGTGGACAACCACGCAGATTGACGTAGAAACCATTCAAAAGCTTTAATTCGCCTGACACCTCAACACAAACAACACAGCCACATATTGGAGGCTGTGTTGTTTATGGGCCTTGAAACTACTCGTTTAGCTGACCAAGCAAGGACAATCTTGCGGCAAGACTAATCGTATACTCTTAGGCTGAACATCAAACCGTATTGTTCTCGAATGATATGGTTCGCCATCTAAATTGAGCGGAAGTGGATTTGGAAAGTCTATCTCCAACCAGCTTGCTCTTGTGTGTTTTACAAACTCACCTTTCTCGCTAGGATTATTGATCTCTTCGATAACTTTCGGCAGTTCATGAGGTAAGAATGGACGCACCAATGTTAGATCCATCAAGCCATCATTAATCATCGCTTTCGATGCTAACTCTTGCCCACCTCCAGCTAAGCGACCATTGCAAAAAGCGCCAAGCAACATTTCTCCCTGATAAGCCCCGCCTTCAATTGTTATTGTTCCGTCATAAGGTTTAAAGCCGAGCGCTTTTACAACACCAGTTAGTGTATAAGCGCCGCCACCAAGAAAGTTTTTAAGTTCAACAGGCGTTTCTGCCGTAACTTCTGCGCCAAACCCTGCTGTTGCCACGTTAATAAAGTAGCGATCGTTAGCCTTGACACAATCAACCAAAGCAGACTGCCCTTCTACGGCGAGAGATAAAGACGCCTTGATAGAAGCTGGCACTTGAATCGCGGTGGCAAAATCATTTGCGGTACCAAGAGGGATAATGGCTAACTCAGGGCGTTTTTCTTCTTCAATTTGGATAATCGCAGAAGCCGCCTCATTGACGGTCCCATCGCCACCAGCGACAACAATACGTTCAATCCCTTCATCAACCGCTTCTTTCACCAAGCGCGGCATGTCTTGAGATTCCCAAGTAACTCGCACTTGCACATCGACGCCCTTGTCTCTCATTTTCATGATTGCATCTCTTAACTCTGGGTTCCCAGCTTTTTTGCCGTTAAGGATGGCACGTATTGTTTTCTTCATTGCACTTCCTATTGGTTGATGGTTTTCCCTGCTTGTTTAATCTGTGATCGCAACCATTGATGGGCACTGTCGTTTGTCCGACTAGGATGCCATATTGTGCAGAGCTCATAGGTTTGTTCATCAAATGGCATAGATAAAGATTTAACATGATAGGTGTTGTTGAACAAGTTGATCATAGACTCGGGCATTAAACCAATATATTCACTACCGCAGATAACAGGTAGCATTTCCAACACGCCAGAAGCTCGATACTTTATCTTTCTTTTGTCCAAGTCGACAATATCATCGGCGTTTAACAAGCTCTTACGACTCTGCCACTGCGAAACCACCACATGTTCTTCTTCAAAAAATTGTTCAGCCGTAATCTCGTCCTTTAAGCGTGGGTGCTCCTCGCTACACACCACCACCAAGCGCTCAGTAAGTACAGTTTCAACTTTTAAAACTGTTCTTGCTCTTGGCGCGATATCAATGATCAAGTCGTAACGTTGCAAACGCAGATCGCTTTCAAAATCTTCTGTAAAGAGTGGATGAACCTCTAAAGCAATATGTGGTGCCAACTCACGGATCTGTTTCATAACTTGAGGGAGCAACTCAAAACTTGCAACAGAGACACAAGCAATGGAAAACACTCGATTCGACACTTTAGGGTCAAATTCGCTAGAAGCCGTCAGAGTTGAAGTAAAGTTTTGCACCGAAGTAAGCAGCGCAGGGTAAATATCCATAGCAAAAGAGGTAGGTTCTACCCCCTTGGTACAGCGATGAAATAAAGGTTCGTCATAAATATCACGAAGGCGTGCCAACGCTTTGCTGACTGCGGGCTGCGTGATGCTGAGACGTGCTGCTGCTTTAGATAAGTTCCCCTCTTCATAAATGGCAATAAAGATGGGGATAAGATTCAGATCGGTCGGTTTCATGCTATTAAATTTTTCGAAAATCACTTTTTCTATTTTAATCTAACAGCATGATAGTTAACGCAGCCAAGTACAAGAAATGGGCGGTACGACCTGTTTTAATGAGTTTTAACTCAATTTTGACGTACTCAATTCACCGCATAAGTGAGTAGCTATAGTGCAAGCCAAAGCTTACATTAAGATTTGCCTAAATATGGGGTAAGAAACTCGCTGACTTCCTCGCCGCATAAACCAATTTCTACCTCAATACCGGCTTGTTTTAGAATCTCGATACCTCGACCACTGTTGCGCGGATCTGGATCCAACATGGCTACGACGACTTTGCCAATACCGGATTTTACTAATGTCACCGCGCAAGCTGGCGTACGACCTACAAACGAACACGGTTCGAGCGTAACGTATGCCGTCACCGCTTCTAACGAGCCTTGATATGCATTCAGCGCTTCTACTTCCGCGTGGTTGCCACCAATAGCTTGAGTATGACCTTCTGAAACGATTTGATTGTCTTTCACTAACACGCAGCCAACCGGCGGGTTGGGTTGACATTCAGGAAGCGCATTTTTGGACACTTCCAATGCGCGGCGCATAAACTCTTGGCTCATTTGAACTCTATTCTCTAATAAAAACGAGGCGCTATATTAGCGCCCCGTTTTATTCATTGCCATCTCTTCCAATGACTTTGTCCAGTTCTGGTAACGCTCGCGGTATACGGAATTTAAAGCGTTGTTGTTTGGTCTGGATCTTGCGCCACATCGACTTCATTAAATGAGCGCTATTTTCACCATTTTGCATTCGCGACGCACTTTTTTGCCACGATTCACTCGTATCGGCTTTGGTCATTTGCAGCTCTGCCGTATTTAAACGCAATTGTTTGTACAATACGGTCCTTGCTTCAGACCAACGTTTAGCCTTTAACAAACGGTGGAACGTCAACCATGCTGGTGTCGGTCTGTTGCGGTAGTAACGTTTAATGGCTACCAATGAAACAGTCACAAAACCCAACAATACAAGCGTGGAAACAATCCATGCAAAGTACGTTTTGATGAAGGATTTCAACGTGTGCTTCGCGGCAAATGTTTTGCCCTCTAACACCACCGTTTCCACTTGCTGAGTCTTACTGTTCCACCAACGGAACTCATAACCTGGCAGGGTTAATTCACCACCTTGTTGAATCACGTACACGCTCTCTTCTGTGCGTGTTGACTGGTAATCACCACGTGTTTGCGTATCTGTCAGACGGTGCGGTTGAGGATACGCTTGGTAACGGGTTGTTGATTCTCCTTTCAAAAAGTCTGGTAGCAACACAGATAGCGAATCTTGAGCTGAGATAGTGATTTTACGCGTGATTGCATCCCCAACTTTGAGTGACTCAGTGGAGGTTTCCCACTCTTGTTTTACGTCTACGTGCGTTGCCGAAAACCAAGGCGTGTCACCGCTTAACAATCCCGATGGCAAGGCGGTTTTGAACTTAATCGGCTGCGTGTAAAGTGTGCCTGACACCTTCTCGCCGTCCGGCGCCGACACCTGAACGCCCACTGCGACAGGTGGAATCACAAAATCACCAGATGCTTGCGGATACAAAGTCACTTCCCAGCGTTGACGCGACCAAGTTTGTCCGCCCTTGTGCTCCGTGAAGTTAGTGGCTAACTGATTACGCTGTTTGGCGATAACATTGGGCATTTCAATACTGCCAATTCGCGTCCCACCCGTAAACCAGCGCGGCGTTGCCACTTCGATGGTTAAAATGACTTGCTCGTTGACACTAAAACTTGGCGTTTTACGCTTTTCTCCAGCCGTTGGTTGTTGACCAACCCACGCTTGCAACTCAACACCATGATTGCGTTGAAGATCGTAAATATCCTGAGCGAAAACGTGACGACTTACGAGCAGACTCAAACAAACCACTAACCATGCTACTATCCGTGCAGGAAGTACAAAAGAGGTAACGCGATGGACATTCATCATCATTGGGCAGCCTCCTCTGTATTGTGTTCCGTTGTCGTAGTTGAGCTACCCGTTGTTGGCGAGCGTAATTGAATTTGAAATTTAGCGCGTAAGAAATACTTCGGATCCGCTTCGACTCGCTTTAGCCACTTGTCGGCTAATTCTTGGCTACCTAAGATGTCGTCTGCGCTTAACGTCTCTTTAATCATCAACTCTGCTGACGTTTGTTCATCCGCTCCTTCTGCGGTTTGAGGGTTGTCGCCTAGCTCGGTTGACGCCTCTTGCTCTGTTCCGGCTTGACTTTCACTCATCTGATTTATCTCATCGACAATGCCAGCAATCACTTTCAAGTTGTGCTCAACATCAGGTCTTAACGACTCGTTCAACGTTGGCTTGCTGGCTAAGGATTTTAACAAGTCGCGAGCAGCCAAATATTCACGCTGGCGCGCCAACGCGCTCGCCGCATTGTAAAGACCGTAATCTCGAACCTCTTCGGACGGGTCGTTTTGCATTTCCAAAAACGCACTGTGCGCGAGCTCAAACTCGCTAGCGTAGTAGTACGCCGTGCCTTTGCGTAATGGATCGACAAAGTGTTTTGCAGCTTCTAAATACGCTTGTTGGTTGAACAAACGCTGTCCTTGTTGGTCTGGCGTCAGCCACAAATCCCACCACCATTGCGCCACTTTGTCGAAGGTCGTCACTTTTTTCACAACTTGTGGCTGTTCGGCTTTAACAGAAATGTTCTCCGCCATTGCACTGGTCGGCATCAACAGTGTACCGCTCACCATTGCAATCACGCACCACTGCACTAACCACCCTTTTCTAAACCACAGCATCATGATTAACGCGATTGGGAACAGCAGTTGATAACCCATGTCTTTCCAAGGCATTGAGGATTCGCCATTAAGCTGCATATTGCGCTCAACGTATCGATTCAGTTGTTCGACATCACTGTTATCGACCGTCACTTCCACCAATCGACCGTTGGTTTGGCTGGCCAGTTTTTGCAGAGAATCCAAATCCATCGGGTTGTTACTCACGATGTCTGTATTCCCCGCAGCAAGAATTAACAGTTGGTAAGGTTTGCCTGCAAAATACGCTTGGTATTGCTTAATCGTGGCCGGGTTCACGCCGTCGCTCACCAACAAAACGGTGGAGCCTAGTTGACCTTGCAATTGTTGATCAATTAACGGCAAGGCTTTTTCAGCAAGCTTACCTTGCACGGGCATGATTTCTGGCGTAATAGCCGCCAAAAATGGGTCAAATACTTTGCTGTCTTGAGTCACAGGCATCGCCACATGAGCACTGCCCGCAAACACGACTAAACCCGTTTTTCCGCCTTTTCGCGCAACTAACAAATCGCGTATTTTCTGTTTGGAACGCTCAAGGCGGCTTGGTGGGAGATCTTTTTGCAGCATCGAGTCGCTGTTATCAAGCACCACAAGCAGAGAGGCTTTATCTTCACCAAAGGGAGAAGATTCACGTTGCCACGTTGGGCCTGCACAAATCACAATGGCAATGAACACAATCAGCATCAAGAGCTTAAGCGGTAGTTGCTTACGCCAACCTCGCTCGCCTATCGTCAAAGCATTGCGTAAATGTTCGGGCAGAATATCCTTCCAGCTTGGTTTGCTTTCTTCTCGCCAGCGCAACCACACCAAGAAAAACATAGGGATCAAAGCCAGTAACCACAGCGGTCGAATAAAATGAAACTGCGTAAAGAATTGCGTCCAACTAAGAGAATCAAACATCGCTCTCTCCTAATGATGATCGTGTTGCAGCCCTTCTTTTGAGTGTCGCGACGCTGAACGCGAGTAAATGCATGATGACCACTAACGCCATCAAGTAATGGTGAAGACTTTGTTTTGGGCGGTATGTGGTGCTTTCGTAAAGTTGAGGTTCCAGTTTGCCAATCTCGTCGTAGGCAGCCGACAGTTCATCACGGTTGAGTGCTTCAAACGCTTCACCGCCGGATTCTTTTGCAATGCGATGAATCGTGTCCATATCCAACGCGGTTTCACCTATCGTTTCCGGATCGCCCATCGCAATCACGTGCACTCGCACGCCTTTGGCTTTCGCAACTTTCGCCGCATCAATCGGTTCGACAAAGCTGCCCGTGTCGTTACCATCGGTTAATACAATCGCGACTTTTTCACGGTTTTGATCTTGTTCTAAAGCACCACGCGACTTATCGCTTTGCTCAAAAACTTTAATCGCTAAGCCAATCGCATCACCAAGATGGGTACTCTGCCCTGCCATCGCCACATCGGTTTGGTTAAGCAGTTCGAGCCACACTTTTTGATCTGCGGTAAATGGCGTTTGCACAAAAGCGGCATCACCAAAAAGAACCAAGCCTAATCGGTCACCTTTACGAGACTGAACAAACTCCGTCAGCACTTCTTTTGCCGCATCAAGGCGAGAAATTTTTTCACCTGTACGAGACGTGAAATCAGGCTCAGCCATGGAACCCGAAAGATCCACCACCACCATAACATCGCGCCCTAAACTCTCGCGAACTTGAGGCTCGCCTAACACGGTGGGTTTTGCCATCGCACACACCACCAAAAGCCATGAGAGAATTAACGTTGCTCGTTGCCACCAGCTTGGGGTTAACTGGCTTGCACCTTCTGACGGCGTCTCGCCAATCGCTTCCACAAGCTGACTAAAAAACGGCACTTTGATCGCCATTTGCTTAGTGCGATACGCAGGCACCAAGTAGGACACCACCAATGGCAGCGGCAAAATCAGAAACCATATTGGGTGAGCAAATTCAAAACCAGACAAACCAGTTAGCGATGCAAGAAGATCATTCATGTTGACCTCCCTGATTTGCTTTGCGTTTCAATAATGGATATTTCTTTGCCGCGCTTTTTTGAACATCACAACGGTGTTCACTCACCCAGTTTTTCGCACGAGCAATAAGCGTTACTCGTTCTTCGTTGGTTAGCGTAACGCTTGGGTCAACAATACTTTGTAGCCAGCGCTTTGAAAGCTCATCGTTAAAGACCACTTGCGAGTTTGCTTGAGAATCTCCGGTTTGCGGATATAGCGCATCGAGCTTGCGCAAAAAGGCGGTATCAAACAATTTCGCGTTACGGCTATCAACATGAATCAACACAATTTTAAGCACAGAGAACAATGCTTTAGGCATGCCTTTGTCGCTCGGTTTGATTTGCGAAATCGTCAACAGAGCTTCTTGTCGGTAGCGGTTACACCACCACTGTTGAGCCAAACGATACGCGACATACACTAATGCAATGAGCGCAACCGCCGCTAAAATTTTCCAGCCAATAGTTTGCGGATACCAACTCACGCTTGGTGGCACGGCCACATCATGTAGCTCTCTGAGTATGTAAGTACTCGGAGGCGTAGGAAGACCACTCATTTAACGCCCTCCTACCAGTTTTTGAAATTGTTTAATGTGCTCGCCTGTCGTATCGAGTTCGATGTGCGGAAGGTGTTTCATCGCCATAAGTTGAGAGAGTGATTGACGCTGTAAGCTAGTTCGAGCCTCAAGCTTTGCGCTCGCGGCTTCTACCTTTGCTTGGCTGTCTAAATTGAGTTGATACTGCCCATCACCAACCACCCATTTCGATTTTGCCAAATCGTCTGGTAGCGCTTGTTCTAATGGGTCACTGACCATCACTGCAAGAACATCGTTGTGCTGTTGTAGCTGTTTAAGGTGATCAAGGTGGTGCTCCTCGCAGTCGCTCCAGTCGCTGATAAAAATCAGTGTGGATTGTTTGAGCTTCATGCGTTTAATGAGCTCAATCCATTGACTGAACGTCACTTTTTCGGAATTGCGGGAGTCCACATTGAGCGATTGATTGGCTTTAGCGAGACGCTTAAGTTGAGCCAGAAGATCGTTTTGCGAACGCTGCGCCTTGCTGTGAAACAACGCCTGTTGGGATGCGATGACAAAACCAACTCGGTCGCCATCTTTTAACACGCGCCACCCGCACATGGCCGCGATTTCTGCCGCGACAACCGATTTCATTACTTGCGTCGAAGCAAAAAACATTGCGCTGCGCTGGTCGACACACACGATCACGTTGCGATCTTTTTCTTCGGTGTAGCTGCGCACGTGCGGCTTGCCTGTGCGCATCGTGACTTTCCAATCCAGGTTACGAATGTCGTCACCCAATTGATAATGGCGCAGCTCTTCGAAGTTCAATCCACGACCGCGAAACAGCGAATTGTGGCGGCCTGAGAGTACGCTGCCCGCTTTTAGATGAGGAAGTAAACTGAATGATTCTGCTTGTGCTTGCAAACGTACTAAACGAGCGTAATCGCAGTACAAACGGGGATCCATCCCCTGTGATTTTGGCGCAAGAGTTGGCTTAGCCATAATGCCTCCCGCTTATCCAATTTCTACACAATCTAGCAGCTCTTGCACGACGCGTTGGTGATCGACTCCGTCTGCTAGTGCATCGTAGGTCAAAGAAAAACGGTGGCCCAGTACAGACGGAACCATGGCTCGCACATCGTCAGGAGTGACATGGTCACGTCCTTGCATCCACGCATACGCACGAGCGCATTTGTCTAGTGCGATGGAAGCACGAGGACTAGAGCCAATCTCAATCCATTTTGCTAAGTTTGAATCGGCATAACGCTCTGGCTTACGAGTCGCCATCACTAACGCGACAATGTAGTTTTCCACTAGATCTGACACAACAATATCAGGTAGTTGACGACGTGCTTCTAGCACCACATCTGGCTCGATGTGTTTTGGCGTAATAATTTCGCTGCTGGTTTCCGCACCTAATTCTTCACTGCGCACCAAACGAATGATGTCACGTTCGGCTTCATCTTCTGGATAGTCGACAGTAACCTTCATGATAAAACGGTCCATTTGCGCTTCTGGCAGCGGGTACGTGCCCTCTTGCTCTACTGGGTTTTGCGTTGCAAGCACCATAAATAAGTCTGGCAATACGTGAGTTTTATCGCCTACCGTAATTGTGCCTTCGGCCATGGCTTCAAGCAGTGCCGCTTGTACTTTGGCTGGCGCACGGTTGACCTCATCGGCAAGCACTATGCTGTTAAAAATTGGCCCTGGTTGAAAATGAAGTTGCGGCTTGCCATCCAACTCTTGATAAACCTCGGTCCCCGTCACGTCCGATGGCAAAAGATCCGGCGTAAACTGGACTCGACCAAAACTGGTGTTTAGCAAGTTCGCCAACGATTTTACAGAACGTGTTTTTGCCGTTCCCGGCAAACCTTCTAGAAGAATGTGCCCGTTCGTTAATAACCCGATGACTAAAGCTCGAACCACGTGGCTTTGTCCAATGACGCTTTTTTCTGTTTGTTCGATGAGTTCTTTTATCGCTTGTTGTGCGTGGTTCATAGGGTACCTTTTCAGTGGTTTAAGCCGTCTTTTCAATAGTTAAGTATAAGAACAAATGAAATAACTTAAGGTTATATTCACTATGTTATCTTTGTGGTTCTTCAGATTGGAGCAGCTGCGCAAGACCAACCAACATCGGTAATGCGTAATCAAAGAACATTTTGATTCCCGAACACAGATAGTTTAGTCCAGCCTCGCCATTCGGCGTTTTGATCAAACGGTTTTTCGGACACTCGCCCCAGCAATAAGGCAAGTAGGGACACTGCTTACAATACGTCGGCAAAGATTCGCGTTTTGCCATGCCAAAGGTGTATTGTCGTGTAGAGAAGGCCATGTCATTCAATGAGTGTTCATGAATGTTGGCGAGTTTGTATTCTGGGTACACATAGTGGTCGCAACTGAACACGTCGCCATTGTGCTCAATCGCCAAGCCTTTGCCACAAAACTCAGCCGTCACGCAAAGCTGAGACGGTTTCCCCATTACTTGCGCTACCGCGGTTTCAAACAGGTTAACCAGTACACGGCCAAGATCGTTATTCACCCATTCTTCAAAGGTCGCCATTAAAAAGCGCCCCCAATCTTCAGGATCGACCGACCAATCCGTCACAACAGACATTGGATGACCCGGTTTCGCCAGATCACTGCCTTTGGTTGGGATCATCTGTTCGTTCCAAAACTGCGGTGCGGTTGTTTGGAAGTCGTTCGCTTCAACCACCGGTGCAAACTGAATATATGTCACACCCAATTCTTGGGTTAAAAATCGATACACTTCGAGCGGGTATTTCGCATTGTGACGATTCACCGTCACCAACGCGTTGAATTTCACGCCATGCGCTTGGAGCTTATCTACCGCTTTCATCACCAGATCAAACGTCGGCTTACCGCTACGGGTTTTGCGATATTTGTCGTGCAGCTCTCGTGGCCCATCAATCGACAAGCCAACTAGGAAGTTGTGTTCTTTTAAAAACGCACACCACTCATCGTTTAGCAAAATGCCGTTGGTCTGAAGGTCGTTTTCAATGCGAACGCCTTTCGGCTGATGTTTCTTTTGCAGAGCTACGACATTGCGGAAGTAGTCCAACCCAAGCAGCGTTGGCTCCCCACCCTGCCATGAGAAAACAATTTCTTCGCCATCCTGACTTTCGATGTAGCTTTTCACGAACGCTTCCAATGTTGCGTCGTCCATTTTTGGCTGCTTTTCTTGGTGCAGTAAATTTTCTTTATGCAGATAAAAACAGTACTGACAATCGATGTTGCATTTTGCTCCGCCCGGCTTTGCCATCACATGGAATCGACGGTCGTACGCACCCGGAACCGTTGCTTTAGACGCCGTTTTAAGAGGAACAATAGGCATGGTAGTAGAATGGCGAGGGGAAATCTTACTCATACGTTTCTCACTATTAAATATACCCAAATAACCTCGTGAGCTTTGTACAACAAGAGTGAAGCTATTTGGGTATATAGCGCTCCGAAAAGCGCTATGGATTATCGATGTTCTTTATTACTTAGAAGACTTAGGTACGAATGAACCTGCTTCCATGCGAGGTGGGAACTCTTTAAACGTACCCATTACCTCTTTCACTTTCTCTACCGCTGGCATCATTAGGAATGAACGCTCGTACATCCAACGAGAGTAACCCATACCTTGGTCACCACGTTCGAATGGGTCGATACTCAAGTCGAAGATCAATGGAACACGAAGTTTAGTAAACGGCTTGCGCCATACATCCATGCCCGTTTCATTCTCTTGAATCATAAAGTGGAACTTGTACTTTCCTTGGCGTAATGCCACAAGATCGCCGTCATCGCTCCAGTAAACGAACTCATTACGAGCAGATTTGTCTGATTTACCCGTTAGATATGGCAGTTGGTTATAACCATCTAGGTGAACTTTATAGTCCATATCACCAACTTTCTTGCCTTTTAGTAATTCATCTTTAACTTTGGTGTCACCCGCTGCAGCAACCAATGTTGGGAAGAAGTCTTCAAGAGACATCATGCCATTAAAGGTTTCGCCAGCTTTGATGTGACCAGGCCATTTGATAAGAGCAGGAACACGGAAGCTTCCTTCCCAGCCAGTGTTTTTCTCAGAGCGGAATGGTGTCATCCCTGCATCAGGCCACAAATCAACCATAGGGCCGTTGTCAGTGGTGTAAACAATGATTGTATTGTCATCCACACCTAACTCTTTGATCTTGTTAAGTAGCTGACCGATTTGATCATCGTGCTGCTTAACACCATCCGCGTAGAAACCAGCACCTGTTTTACCTTTGTATTCTTCAGGAACATGCGTGAAGTTGTGCATGCGAGTGGTGTTAAACCAAGTAAAGAACGGCTTATCCGCTTTTACTTGTTTTTCTATGAAGGTTTCCGCAGCATCAAGGAATTCACCGTCAACATTTTCCATACGCTTACGCGTAAGTGGACCGGTATCTTCAATTTTGCCGTCAGCGTAAGAGTGGATTACGCCACGAGGGCCAAATTTCTTCTTGAACTCTGGATCTTTAGGATAATCCACGTTCTCTGGCTCTTCTTCCGCGTTCAAGTGATATAGGTTGCCGAAAAACTCATCAAAACCGTGGTTGGTAGGAAGGTGTTCGTCTCGGTCGCCTAAATGGTTCTTACCAAATTGTCCGGTTGCATAACCCATTTGCTTAAGCACGGTTGCAATCGTTGGATCTTTTTCCGAGATACCTTGCGGAGCGCCTGGTAAGCCCACTTTTGATAGACCAGTACGTTTTGGCATTTGACCAGTAATGAATGCAGAACGGCCTGCTGTCGAACTTTGCTGTGCGTAGAAGTTAGTGAACTTCGCACCTTCTTTAGCAATGCTATCGATGTTCGGCGTGTTGTACGCCATCATGCCTTGGTTGTAGGTACTAAGGTTCCAGTAACCAACATCATCACCAAAGATGACAAGAATGTTGGGTTTGTCCGCTGCGTGTGCAACTGCAGATGCAGCGCCTAATGCTAACGTACATGCGTTAAGTACGAGTTTTTTACTGCTCGTTTTGGTCGCATTTTTCATATTATCTCCAAGAGTTCGCTAGTGCGTAAAAATGGTATTCGCTTTTCAATACCATTGTTGATATAAGATAAAGCACTAATTTCAGGCGATAAATGCAGTCAGAATTAGTTAACCTATAAATTAAATTTATGAGTAACGTTATGGACTTGAATTTGATCCAAACTTTTCTTGTTGTCGCGGAGTTCCAATCTTATACGAAAGCCGCGGAACAATTGGGGCTGACACAACCTGCTGTGAGCGCTGCAATAAAGCGTTTAGAACAAGTGGTCGATAAGCAATTATTTGTCAAAAAAGGGCGAGGTATTGCACTAACATCCACCGCCTATCAACTGCTACCGCAATTCCAGCAAGCGGTTAATATCATTGACAATGCGATATCCGATAAGAATCATTTTGAAGTGTGTTGTTCCGAAATTTTATTGCACATTATGGACCCGATAAAGAACACTATTTTTTATGAATCGCCACCCGAAAAGTTCTTATTATTTGAGCTTCTAAGACAACAAAAAGTCGATCTTGTCATTGATACTGTTATCACAAAAGATGCCGCATTTATTATTGAAGATGCCTACGAAGAAGAGGCGGTGATTATCTGTCGTGAGAATCATCCCCGCGTGCAAGGCTCGCTCTCAAAAGAACAGTTTTATGAGGAAACTCACTGTTTGTTTTCAGGGAAATGGAACAACATGAGCGGTTTTGAACAGCTATCCCAAGAAACTATTCAAGAGAGAAAAGTCGATTTGATCACATCTTCGCTTGCAGGTATGGCGTTGTACGTCGCGCAACGCGATTGTTTAGGCTTAGTGTCTCAATCTTTTGCAAACAAATGGAGTAAAGCCCTTAAGCTTCAAGTTCTGCAATGCCCTATTTCTATATGCGCTATCCCTTACAAGTTTGTTTACCACAAGCGAGAGATGAACAACCCTGCTCATATTGCGCTACGTGAAAAAATTAAAGCGAACTTAACGGCAGCCCACTACGAGCCAGTTTCCTTGTAGGCCTTGTTGATTCGCATTTTCTTTGCCATTCGTTGCTCTAAAAGCTTTTATTAGACGAAAAAAAGAGGCTCATATGAGCCTCTTTTCTATATGGTTGCATCGTATTGCTTACGTAGCACTAGCCTACTTATTTGGGTTCTCTTTTAATTTCTCCATCACCTGATCGAGTGAGAAGCTTGCCGCTTTTTGCCTTGGTGGGAACTCTTTAAATGTTTCGAGGAATCTGCCTACGTAAGCTTGCGCAGGAACAAGCATGTAAGCACGGTCTAGCATCCAATCATAGTAGGTGTTGGAAGTGATATCTGCCACTTCGTAAGGGTCCATACGTAAATTGAAGATCTTAGGAACTCGAAGTGTGGTGAATGGTTCCGCCCAAATGCGCAGCGTACCTTTTGCTCGTTGCTCCATGAAAACCAGTTTCCACTTGTTATAACGAAGTGCGGTTAAGTCTCCATCATCCGAGAAGTAAAAAATCTCTTCACGCGGTGCTTTCTCTTCTTTGCCAGTTAAATATGGCAGGAAGTTGTAACCATCGAGATGAACTTTGAATTTCTTACCATTCGCACTATAGCCTTTGAGTAATTTCTCTTTGATACTGTCATCACCCGCGGCAGCAACGAAAGTTGGCATCCAGTCCATATGGTGCATGATATCATTCGAGACAGAGCCAGCTTTAATTTTACCCGGCCAACGCACCATCGCAGGGACTCGATACGCACCTTCCCAGTTGGTATTTTTCTCTCCACGGAATGGCGTGGTACCTGCATCTGGCCACGAGTTCATGTGTGGACCATTATCGGTTGAATAAAAGACTATCGTGTTGTCTTTTATGCCCAAATCGTCCACTTTTTTCAGTAGTTGGCCGACATGATTATCATGCTCAACCATGCCATCTGCATACTCACTGATGCCTGTTTTTCCCGAATTCTCTTCTTTCACGTGGGTGCGGAAATGCATACGCGTTGCGTTCCACCAAACGAAGAAAGGTTTTTCAGCTTTGACGGCACGATCCATAAAATCGAGAGCCGCATCCAACGTCTCTTCATCCACGGTTTCCATACGCTTGCGAGTCAGAGGCCCGGTGTCCTCGATTTTGCCGTCAGCGTACGAGCGAATAACGCCTCGTGGACCAAACTTTTTACGAAACTCTGGATCTTTAGGGTAATCGACGTTTTCTGGTTCTTCCTCGGCGTTCAAGTGATAAAGGTTGCCAAAAAATTCATCGAAGCCGTGGTTAGTAGGCAGGTGTTCGTCTTTGTCGCCTAAATGATTTTTACCAAATTGACCCGTCATATAGCCCATCGGCTTCAACATTTCGGCAATGGTGGCATCTTCTTCCTTCAAGCCAAGATCTGCGCCAGGAAGCCCTACTTTACTTAAACCCGTTCTAAGGACGGTCTGGCCGGTGATAAAAGTAGAACGGCCCGCAGTACAAGATTGTTCACCGTAATAATCCGTGAACATCATGCCCTCTTTCGCGATGCTGTCTATGTTTGGTGTTTTGTATCCCATCAAGCCGAAGGTGTAAGCACTGAGATTGGACTGGCCAATATCATCACCCCAAATGACGAGAATGTTAGGTTTCTCTGCCGCGATACTGCTACTTGTCGCGCCAATTAAGGCGGCGGCAAGAATCGCTAATCGACGTTTTACGCCATATTTCGCTGTCATATAAACCTCTATGTGTATTAGAAAAGAGCTTCCTGCAACAGAATGTATAGTCTAGAAATAGTGGATAAGCGAATCTTAGAAATAAGAACTTTAGAGACATTAACAGCTGCTCTAGTCTCCAAAATAGCTGATTATTTGCTTTAGAAATTGTGGTAATACTTATTGATTTGGCGATTTAAATTGGTGCTCTTTCCGTCGTAGAGTTATTTCTTCCATATCAGAATTTTGATATGACTCAGACATATTGCATTACAAATAAAATACAGCATTGATTTCACGCCAACATTAATGATAATAGTTTTTACTATCATTAATAATTAAAATGCCAATATGTTTGAGTCTACCCTTTCGTCTGCTCCTAAGACGGCAGCTTCCGATTACGGTCTCAATAATGAATATGAGCTCGTACTGGACAAGCACAGCCATACTGTGATGATAAATCGTCCGCCAGACAAAAAGTTAGTTCAGCTTACAAGCGTTCAATTCGAGCTGCTCCGTACTCTGACTCATTATCAAGATCAAGTACTTAGCAAACCTTTCCTTTATGAAACGGTACTGAAGCGCACGTTCTCAGAGCATGACCGCGCACTCGATATGCACATTAGTAGAATAAGAAAACGACTGGTTAGCGAAGGGATTAATGCGGATCGAATTCAGACCGTTCATCGACAAGGTTATGTATTTAAGCATGCGAAAAAGTAAAGAAATCGCGGCGAATTGCTCCAACTTTTGGTAATTGACCGCTTATTTTGCTTTAATTAATGCAAATTCTAATCACGTAAAATAACTCAATGAATTTGCGCTTAATTTTTATACTTTGCATTGCTACATTGTTTGCTGGCTGCGCAACCTATGCAGGCCTTAACTATGACCAACTGTTTGGTCCACAGCTCGTTCGTGAACGTACGGCGGACGTAGCTACACCTCAAGCAAACTTCTTCCAAAGCGAAGTCAAACCCATTATGGATAACCGCTGTGTCGTCTGTCATGCGTGCTACGATGCACCATGTCAGCTTAAGCTTTCTTCCGTTGAGGGTATTGACCGTGGCGCGAGCAAAGCACTGGTATATGAAGGAACAAGACTTACTGCCGCCGCGCCAACACGCTTATTCGAAGATGCAGAAACAACCCAAGAGTGGCGCGATGCGGGTTTTCATCCGGTACTTAACGAACGTGATCAGAGCATGGCGGCTAACATTGATGCAGGCCTCATTGCACGTTTGCTACAACAAAAAGAACGCCACCCGCTGCCTGATCAAGTCCAGTTAGAAGGTTTTGATTTTTCGATAGACCGAGAACAAACCTGTCCAACAATTGAAGAGTACAAACAGTACGAAAAAGATAACCCAACCTGGGGAATGCCTTTTGGTATGCCAAACCTATCAAATAGTGAATACCACACACTGATGACTTGGCTGGAAAACGGCGCGATAATGAACGTTCACCAACCAATTAGTGAACAAGAGCAAGCTCAAATTGACAAGTATGAAACTTTGCTCAATCGCGCTGATCTAAAAAATCAACTGATGGCTCGCTATATTTACGAGCATTTGTTTTTGTCTCACCTCTACTTTTCAGAACTCACTGAAGATCCTCGATTTTTTACGTTAGTTCGTTCTTCTACTCCACCGGGGCAACCAGTAAAACGTATTTCAACACGTCGCCCGTACGATGATCCCGGGGTTGAGCGCGTGTTTTATCGAATTATTCCAGAACAAGGGACGATTGTAGATAAAACGCACATGCCGTTCGCGTTAAACAAGCAACGTATTGAAAACTGGAACACATGGTTTATCGATGCTGATTACACGGTTAATCAACTACCGAGTTATGAACCTGAAGTTGCTGCAAACCCGATGACATCATTTATCGATCTTCCGGTTAAATCACGCTTCAAGTTTATGTTGGACAATGCGCAAAACACGATCATGGCTTACATTAAAGGGCCTGTTTGTCGTGGCCAACTTGCACTGAATGTTATCAATGATCGCTTTTGGATATTCTTTCTAGATCCAGATAAAGCAGATATCCCTGAAGTAAATGAGTTTTACCGATCTCAGGCTGATAACCTAAGACTGCCAGCAGAGCAGGAAAGCAACACGCTGCCTGTTACCAACTGGGTTAAATACGCGCGTCAGCAAGCTCGCTACCTAGAAGCCAAGTCTGAATTTACCAATAACTGGTTTAAGGAAGGCGAAAACCTATCCACCGACGTAATTTGGGACGGTAATGGCACCAACCACAATGCGGCATTAACGATTTTCCGCCACTTTGACAGCGCGTCTGTCGTACAAGGGTTAGTTGGCGAGCAGCCGAAAACGGTATGGATTCTTGACTACGCGTTACTAGAACGCATCCACTATTTGCTCGTTGCTGGGTTTGATGTGTATGGCAACTTCGGCCACCAACTCATGACACGAATGTTCATGGACTTCTTGCGTCTGGAAGGCGAAAGTAACTTTATCTCGTTGCTGCCAACCGACATGCGTCATGAACTGCAATCAAGCTGGTATAAAGATCAAAGTCCACAGTTAAGTGACTTTTTACAACGCAACGTGAAGCCATTTAACCAACCAACCAGCGTCGAGTTCAAAACTGACGATCCAAAAACAGAGTTAGTCGAGTTGCTTAGAGAACGAGTTTCAGATGTTCTTCTTCCGCGCTACGAGGTTAAAGATACTGAGCTTTCTGCTCAAAGTGAACAACAGCTCCAACGTATTGGCCAAGTTCGTGGAGAAGGCCTGAAAACCGTTCCGCAAATCACCATGCTTATGGTGAGAAGCCAGTCTGGAAAAGATGAGTTATTCACCCTACTTCACAATAATGCACACACGAATATTTCTAGCTTGTTTGATGAAGAAAGCAACCGCGACTTTGCTAACGATGATATGACCATCGTACGTGGCGTTGTGGGGAGCTACCCAGCGGCATTTTTCTCGATCAACGAAAATCAAGTAAAAGAATTTGTCGATCAATTTAGTGCCATCCAAAATGAATCCGATTACGTTAAGTTGTTGGATAATTTTGCGATTCGCAGAAGCTCAGACAAATTCTGGCCGTTTAGCGATCGTCTGCACAATTGGTACCGTACAAAACAACCGATCGAATTTGGATTACTTGACTATAATCGTTTTGAGAATCGATGATGATTTAAGGGGGTTCTCATGGGTATCCGAGATAACATTGCCGCTCTTGAACAACAGATTTACGTTGCTTGTTCTGAGGGAGACTACGAAACGGTCAACATGCTTGAGCATCAACTCGAATACTTGCGTGGCAAAGTGGAGCATCCTTTTGATGACGACCCTTATGCCCTAGACACTCGATTCGAGTGGGAAGATGACATGACCGAATAGAAAAAACCTCCGGCTTGCCGGAGGTTTTTGTTTTTGGGATGCAATTGATTTACTTCGCCATCAACTCATCAAGAGCTTGAATTGATTCAGACACTTGAGACGCCAATTGATCTTTAGTCGCCATATAGGTTTCTAAAGGTTGAGGCGCAGCTTCAATTGCTTGGCAAGAGTTCATTAATGCCGTAAGCCCTAAACTCCCTGCGCTGCCTTTTAGTTTGTGAGCAAGGTTCTTCACTTCTTTACTGTCATTACCACCAGCAGACGCTTGCAGCTTGCTTAGTACATCGGCACTGGTCGTTCTAAACAGATTAATGATGTGCAACATCTTCTCTCTGCCCAAGATTTTCATATCGGACTCAATCACGCTCGGGTTAATGATGACCACATCTGATTCCTCTGTTTTAGGGACTTGAACAACCTTTGATTGTATCGCTTGTTCTTGAGGCGAAGTTTGATCAAACGGGGTACAGTCGGCATTTTGTGGCAACAACAACGGTTTTCCATCCAGCACGTCCTGAATCAATGCCGCTAGAGCTTCTTTTGCCAATGGTTTAGGTAAATACCCGTCAAAACCTGCAGCTAAATAGCGCTCAACTTCTTCGGCAAAAACGTGCGCAGACACTGCGATCATAGGCGTAGCAGCAAGGGCTTTATTGGCTGGTTTGTTACATTCAATTTGTTTTAAACGTTGGATTAACTCGGTTCCATCACAGTCTGGCAAGTTGATGTCGACTAAAGCGATATCAAAATCCTGCGTGCTGATCAGTTGCTCTGCCTGTGAGCCGTTTTCTGCCATCACGACCTGGTGGCCCATGCTTTCTAAAAAGCCTTCCGCAACCACTCGGTTTACTTCATTGTCTTCTACCAACAAGACTTTCGCTTTCACTTTGCAGCGCGCGGTTGCCACTGCACCGGTTTCAACAGGCTCACTTTCCTCTAATGGAATGGAAAACCAGAATCGACTGCCATCTCCTTCTTCAGAATCGACTTCTAAAATACCGCCCATCGCTTCAATGATTCGTTTACTGATGGCCAAGCCAAGCCCCGTTCCTCCAGTTTGACTCATCCCACCTTCGGCTTGCGTGAAGGCATCAAACAACGTTCTCTGATCTTTTTTGGCAATACCTATCCCGGTGTCTGATACTTCAAATAGGACTTGCGACTCATCCTCTGGGTTGAGGCTAACGTAGATATCAATTTCACCTTCGTCAGTAAATTTAATCGCGTTTCCGACAAGGTTGTTAAGCACTTGACTGATTCTGGTGACATCCCCTTTCCAATAGCGACTTACATCACTTTCAATATGATAGGAAAACAACAGCTTCTTCTCTTGAGCTCGGCTGTTCATTAACTGGAAAGTGTCTTCAACCATTTGGTGTAAATCGAAGCCCATGTGGCGAATCTCTAAATGCCCTGCTTCAATCTTGGAGTAGTCCAGCACATCATTCAGAATCGCGAGCAACGTTTTACCACTGCGGTTGATGATTTCCGCATAACGCTTTTGAATAGGGTTGAGGCCGGAGTCAATCAACAGACGTGCTGTTCCGAGCACTCCATTCATCGGCGTTCTGATCTCATGGCTCATGGTCGCCAAGAATGCTGATTTAGCTCGACTCGCTTGCTCTGCTTGCTTACGAGCTTTCGCGTGATTCAAAACCTCTTCATTCAAACGGCGGTTCGCTTGTTTTAACTGTGAAGTGCGTTGCTCAACGAGCTCTTCCAAATGCTCTTTGTGCTCTTCGAGCTCTCGCTTGGCTTGAGCTTCTCCCTCTGCGACCACTTTTAGCGCTTGCGCTGTATTTCGAGCCGTGATGATAGCTTGCCCCATATGCGCTAGCTCGTCTTTGCCTTTTACCTCCAGCTCGACGGCTAAGTTACCCTGCGCCACAGAAAGCAGCGCGGCAGAGTACTCTGCCAATCGCTTAACCACAGAAAGGTATACAACACGCCATAAAATCAGCACCAACACAATCAAACCAACAATTGAAATCACCGTTAGAGACCACTGAGCGAATTTCAGCGTGCTCGTCAATTCATCCACAGCAACGGTTGTCGTTTTGTTTGAATCATCAACCAATTTGTTTACGGTGCCATTCAGCTCCGAAAACAATTCCAGTGTCTTTTGCATAAGTTGTTGAGATTGTTCGTTATTCTCATACTGCTGCATCAAAATAGTGAACACGACCTGACGCTTACCGAGCTCTGTTAGTAGTTGGCTCATTTGTTTAGAGCGAGTGGGATCTTCTACGGCAAGCACACGGCGCTTCATGATTTTGAGATTACTTTCAAAATCACTTTGCACCTGCTGGATTCGCTCAATATTGGTTAATGTGCGAGCTTCTTCAATTTGATTCAGCATTTTAAAAGCCAATAAGTGCAGCTCATGCAATCTCTCTGTCAGATCTAGATCCACTTCCACCAGCGCATCTAGTGCCTGATAAACTTGCGATTTTTTATTCGATTCTAATAAATCATAGATATGTGTGACGTTAGCAACGGCAATGGTGCTCGTGTTCTGAACTTGCGTGCGAGTTAGCTGTTCCAACTCTTCACTCAGTAAGCGCATCTCTTCGACACGAGTATCAATCTCTTTTGCCAGCCACAGCTTTCTTTCAACCGAAACACCAAGTTCTGCCAAGTTGTCGATAACGTTCTGGACGTTACTCTCGAGATCTTCTAGCAATTGAGAATCAAACGACTCACTCCCCAGCTCTTTGATATGAGTAAGCAATGATTCGAGCTGTTCGAAAAGCACACGCCCAGACTCTTTTCTTTCCTGCTCGTTTCTTGCGTTTGATAACAGTTGTACAGACGAAATGATGCGAGTACTCAACTCAGAGACTTGCCTCGCTTCAATCATGGCGGGAATTGCAGAATCCACGACATTTCTTTCCGTCTTGGCAACTAAAGAAAATCCAGACACACCAATAAGTGCCGATAACATAACCAGCATTGCCATCGCAATGAAAGACAACAAGAGTTTACGACCGATGCTTGCGGTTGCTAGCAACATATTTTCATGACCTTAATGTTCGTGTTCAGCGACATATTACGTTATATTTTGCAGTGTTTACTTAATCTATGCCAACGAACTTCATTTCATGGTTAAAAATCAACACGCATTTCGCACAATTTTCAAACATTCTGCAGTCACATTAGCCCTTGTCGCTTCTTTACCAGTGGTTGCAGCAGAAAAAGTATGTGCCATCTACCCTCACCTAAAGGATTCATACTGGTTATCCGTAAACTATGGAATGGTGTCCGAAGCGAAAAAAGAAGGCGTCGAGCTGAGAGTCCTTGAAGCGGGTGGCTACCCAAACAAAACGCGTCAAGAACAACAACTCGCACTGTGCAGCCAATGGGGAGCAGATGCGATTGTCCTTGGGACCGTGGACCCACAAGCCTATGAACATTCGCTTAAGAATTGGGTCGGGAACATTCCTGTCTTTGCTACTGTAAACCAACTCGATCTGGATGAAGAGCAAAGTGAGCTGTTAAAAGGTACGGTCGGTGTTGACTGGCACTGGATGGGATACGAAGCAGGAAAATATCTGGCTGCTCGCCATCCAAAGGGATCAGGAAAAACAAACATTGCCTTACTTTTGGGGCCGCGTACTCGTGGAGGTACGAAGCCCGTGACTGCCGGATTTTATGAAGCGATCCAAGGAAGTGATATCAACATCGTTGACTCGTTTTGGGCAGACAACGACAAAGAGTTACAACGTAACTTGGTTCAACGTGTGATTGATATGGGAAATATAGATTATATCGTTGGCAGCGCGGTGGCGATTGAAGCCGCTATCAGTGAACTGCGTAGCGCAGGCAAAGCTGAGGAGATCGGTTTGGTTTCTGTGTACTTAAGTCATGGTGTTTACCGAGGACTATTGCGTAACAAAGTGCTCTTCGCACCAACAGATAAAATGGTGCAGCAAGGCAGGCTTTCCGTCATGCAAGCAGCGCATTACTTAAGGGGTGAAGAGTATGACAAACATGCCTCACCAACCATCAAACCACTGACTCCCAAGACGCTTCATGACGATACGATCGAAGAATCGTTATCTCCGTCAGAATATAGGCCAACATTCCGTGTTAAGGCTGTTGATTGAAAGACAAAAAACGTGTTCTATTAAATAACAACAATTTTAAAATCATACAAACGGAAACATCTTGATGCAAAAAACCATTCGTACCATGCCAACCCACAAACATGTGGCTTTGGTTGCCCATGACAACTGCAAACCTGAGCTACTTCGCTGGGTAAAAGAAAACAAAGAAAAACTGCAGAGTCACTTTCTTTACGCGACTGGCACAACCGGACACATGCTGAGCAAAGAAACTGGACTGGCGATTAAGAGCATGATCAGTGGCCCTATGGGCGGTGACCAACAACTTGGCGCGCTCATTTCAGAAGGTAAGATCGACGTTCTCGTTTTCTTCTGGGATCCGCTAAACGCCGTACCTCACGACCCAGACGTTAAAGCGCTTCTTCGTATTGCTAGCGTTTGGAATATTCCTGTGGCAACGAACCGAGCCACCGCTAAGTTCCTGTTTAACTCCCCTCTTCTTGAGCAAGAAGTAGATATTGAAGTACCGGATTACGAAGCGTATCTTGCTGAACGCATGTAAGCTTTGATTCCAACCGAATAACGTAAAGGCGATACTGAGTATCGCCTTTATTGTTTCTAAAATTCAGAACTCTGCCTTCAACGCGAAGTGATGATCGGATAATCACCATTGACGAGCTCTTGAACAAATGCGGACCCAGCGCCAGTGTGCGTAATCCAAACTTTCTCTTTCGCACGCGTAATCGCCACGTAAAACAGCCTGCGCTCTTCTGCGTGAGGGAATTTGTCTTTGGACTCGGTCAATGCGCCATCAATGTGAATTTGCTTCTTCTTCGCAGGGAACTGCCCCTCATCCACAGAAAGAATAATGACAAAATCAGCCTCTCGCCCTTTACTCGCATGGCAAGTCATAAAACGAATATCGAGATTAGGAAAACGTCGCAACCAATCGTCATACAAGTCGGGCTTATGATAATGATTACGTCCTAACAATAAGACTGACTTGGTTTGCTTGGCTTGTTGATTCAATTGATCCAAGATCTTTTCAACTTGGTTACTCGGTGCGGTATGCACACTCTTCTGCTTACGTTGCTTGTGGCTATTTAGTGTTTTCGGCAATTGCGATGGGTTTTGCTGCACAAAAGTGTTTGCCACATCACCAATCTGATTGTTGAAACGATAAGTCGTATCTAGATGATGAACGGTAGAGTGAGCAAAGCGCTCTTTAAACCCAGTGATAAGATCGACGTCCGCACCAGCAAACTGATAGATGGCCTGCCAGTCATCACCAACCGCAAACAACGTCGCACCCGCTTGTTTCTGAGTGGATTCACACAGTGCTTCAATCAGCGCTAAACGGTCTGGAGAGATATCTTGGTACTCATCGACCATAATGAAGCGCCATGGAGAGACAAATTTCCCTTTATTTACATAATCTGTCGCACGACTGATCATGGTAGGGAAATCCACTTGATTGCTTTCTTTAAGCATTTTCTGCCACGCCGTAAAACATGGCCAACACAAGGCGAGTTCGCTGTTTAAACGAGTATAGTCTTGGTGATTTACCAACTTTTCTTGCACTTGCTTTTTGGTTAGCCCTACCGCAGCTAAGTGAGACAACTGAGAGTCTAGCCACGCGATCAGTTTTGGGTTTTCTGAGTGACTTCCTAACTCATCGTCCCCTTTTAAATAGGCAATCGGCCATTTGTCTAAATGTTTTTGCCAACGTTTAAAGTTAGTAGGCGTCATCCAATGCTTTTTCAGCCAATCTACACACCATGCCGTTCGCTGGTTGTCATCTAACGCCAACGGACTGATCTCAACAGGCTGTTGCTCAACTTGATTAAGTATATATAAGCCTAGTTGATGGAACGTATTCACACGCACACCGTCTGCGGCCATGCCTACTTTATCCACTAAACGCTCTTTCATTTCAGTCGCGGCATCACGACCGAAAGCCAGCATAAGCAACTCTTCTGCTTGAGCCTGGTGGCTTTGCAACAAGTATGCAACTCGAGCCGTTAAAACACTGGTTTTGCCAGAGCCTGCGCCAGCAAGGACTAAGTTGTGATCATCGTTGAGCAACACCGCATATTGCTGGGATAAGTTTAAAGGCGAAGATTCTATGCGATTAAACAGCACTTCCCAATTCGGACGCTCTTCCTCAAGCCAATCACGATTACGCTCACCAAGCGTCGCAGACGTATCAATAAGCCAAGGTTCGATTTCCGCCATGCGATTCGGCATCCGCATTTTGGCTTCTTCTAGAGTGGTTTTCATTTCGCTTAACTCTTGGTTAAGACTTTCCACCCAGGAGACCACTTGAGAGTGCGATAGATAGGCAGGAAGATGCTTAAGTTTGTAGAGCTCTTCTTCCCACTTAGGTAGATACTCAGCCAGTTTTCGGCACTGAGTATTGTGCCATTCTTGATACTGACGAACAGCTTCAAGAGCAAACTTACGGCATTGTGGCCACGGTAGCCCTTGTACTAGCCAGCTTTGTTGTTTGCCTTCGTGCTCATGAGCAAAAAACTGCAAAGAGCTCCATAACAACCCACGCTTTACGCTAACTTTGCCATTCCAGATCGTAAAAGGAATATGTTCTTCACTGCCTATTGAGCTTAATAAAACACTGTTCTCTTTTATTTCGACGTGATGGTACTCATTTTGAATAAAAAACTGTGCTTTGCTAGTGGCAGTGAGCTGCATGAAACGTGCGCCTTTTAATTTAGAAGTTGTCGATTTATATCATTTTAAGGCGCCAAATTGTAGCAATGGCGAGCACCTAAGTAAGCATCTTCTTTTATTCTTTAATAAAATTCACATTACTGTCGATTTAGTAACCTAAAGCTCATTCTATTTGAAGCTGACTTTACAATTATAGACACATTGCGTGGCTGCTTTAGTATAAGTCAATGACATCCCTGTTGATTTTATCAGCAACAACGAATTTTTCTTAAAGTAAATCATAAACGCGCTATAGTGGGTTTGGTAGTATTCCCCCGTTCTTCATCGGAAACATAAGGCGCATTGTGCAAGCAACTTCTAAATTTCGGCTCTACTGGGCAAACAAGACCATAAATTACAGCGTTCTTATCCTAATCACCTTACTGGGTGTGGTTATCCCGACTTGGTACTTCGAGCAAAACACGCTGATCACGCCTCTAATATTGGGCGTTATTGCAGCTGCTTTGGCAGAGAGTGATGATAGTTTCACTGGACGCATCAAGGCGCTGATTCTGACCTTTCTCTGTTTTGCGCTCGCCGCTTTCTCAATTGAAATCTTGTTCGACACCCCTTGGGCATTTGCATTAGGGTTATTTATCTCAACCTTTGGTTTTATCATTCTTGGAGCGATAGGTCCTAAATACGCGAGCATTGCTTTTGGCTCTTTGCTGATCGCCATTTACACCATGCTTGGTGCGCATGAAAGTACTAACATTTGGTTTCAGCCACTACTGCTTTTAACTGGTGCTGCTTGGTATTACTTCATGTCGATGATTTGGCAGATATTTTGGCCTCTTCAGCCTGTGCAACAAAGCTTAGCCAATGTGTTCTTCCAAATGGCAAATTATCTCGATGCGAAAGCCAAGCTCTTTCACCCTGTCACCAACCTAACGCCACAGCCACTTCGGATTGAAGCCGCCAAGTGCAACGCAGCGACGGTGATGGCGCTAAACGCTTGCAAAGCCACATTACTAAACCGCTCGAAACGCGGCCACATTGATGGCCCCAGTGACCGATTCTTAAATATCTACTTCATCGCTCAAGACATCCACGAACGAGTCAGCTCTAGCCATTACCGCTATCAAGATTTAGCAACTGAATTTGAACGTTCTGATGTGCTGTTTCGTTTTAAATATCTTTTGGAATCTCAAGCCCAAGCGTGTCGTGATATTGCATTAGCGATTCAGCTAGGGAATGAATACTCACATACCGATCAGTCCATCTTGGCCTTAGCTGAAGTGCAAAATTCACTTGCTTACTTAGAAGAACAAAAGCAAGGACACTGGAAACGTCTGCTAATGCAGTTAACATATTTATTCAATAACTTAGCGACGGTAGAAAAGCAACTGAATAACATTAACAACCCAGATGTTGAGGGCCTAGAGGAAGATACGCTCGCCGATACTAACCCGCACACATTAAAAGCCATGTGGCAGCGTATATCCGCGAATTTACACAAAGATTCGATGCTGTTTCGACACGCATTGCGTATGTCGATTGCCTTGACGATTGGTTATGGAATCATTCAAGTATTCAACATCGACCGAGGTTACTGGATACTCTTAACCACTCTCTTCGTGTGTCAGCCAAACTACAGTGCAACGCGTCAAAAGCTGACAGCGCGAGTCATAGGCACATTAGCCGGCTTGTTAATTGGCGTACCATTACTGACTTTCTTTCCTTCTCAAGAAAGCCAGTTAGTATTCATCGTTATTTCTGGCGTGATGTTTTTCGCCTTTCGGATGAACAATTACGGATACGCAACCGGATTTATAACGCTACTGGTCCTCTTCTTATTCAACCAGTTAGGTGAAGGTTACGCGGTTGTGCTTCCTCGACTAGCTGATACCCTCATCGGGTGTGTGCTTGCTGTAGGAGCCGTACTGGTTATTTTGCCAGATTGGCAATCGAGAAGGCTGCACAAAGTCATGTCGGATGCGATAGATGCTAACAAACAGTATCTCGATCAGATCATTGGTCAGTATCGAATTGGTAAAAAGGACAACTTGAGCTATCGCATTGCTCGTCGTCAGGCCCATAACAGTGATGCCTCACTTTCTTCTGCTATCAGTACAATGCTTGCGGAACCTGGTAAATATCGTGCTGCCGTTGATGAGAGCTTCCGCTTCTTAACGTTAAATCACGCAATGCTGAACTATATTTCTGCTCTTGGCGCGCACCGAACTCGCATTGAAGATGAGTCTATTCATAAGCTCGTTTTAGATGCACACCGCTGTATTCATCAGCATTTAGACGTCCTCCATAAACAGCTTCACCAGCATTGCGAAGAGTGCGATTTATCTAATATTGACGACGCGGGACTTGAGCAACGCTTGAATGAGTGGCGAGATGAAGATGATAGTTCCGCTCGCATGGTATTGCAGCAACTTCACCTTATCTATCGCATGCTCCCAGAGCTACATTCACTCGCCAGTAAGTTTGCAGTGAGGGTTAACTAGTAACACACGCATATAAATGGGAAGCGGATTGTCGCTTCCTTTTTTCTTTCTACTTTTCTATCTACCCCAAAGTGGGTAATTATGTACCTTCATAGGAAAAATCTGACGTATCACTTAACACACCTTGACAATATTCGGACAAAAAGCAATCGATCAAATTCTAATCTATCTAGGTTGAATAAATATGTTGTATCCAAAGGACGAAGAACTTCGGGAAATGAAGGATAAACCGAATTACAACGAGGGTATTGAGATGAACGCACAACAATTTAATGAACTTAAACAAAAGCTCAGCGATTTAACGGCGAGTCAGTTGAAATCATTACAGGGTGAGATAAGCGTAAAGTTAAACAAAACGCAAAACCCAGTACTTTCAGTTGAAGAGCGAGAAATGCTTTCTAAACTGTTTGCTTAATCAAATCATTGATATAAAACACTTGAACGTTTTATAATCTCCACCTATGCTCTCATTAGCATAGTATTGGGAGTGGTGATATGCCTGTATCAGGAATTCAATCTGGGCAACAAATTGTTCAGATGTCACAGCAGATGGCTGAAAAAGCCGCGCATGGCATTAATAATAATTTAGGTAAAGTGAAAGAAGAGATCGCTTCTCACAACATCGATTTGGCTAAAGTGGCAGATGTCGCAATAACCGCTTCAACTCCTAGCCTCCCCTCTCAAAAAGTTGAATCACTCATCAACCTGACGCAAGCTGCAGGTTACAACCGAGTGGGTGCATCCGTCATTGAGAAAAACAATGAAGTCATTGGCAGCTTACTCGATATTCACGTCTAAAACTTCTTAGTTCCGACCTGTCACTACAAATCCGTAACAAGCCCTCTTTTGCTATCTAATGTTGTGCTATTTCGATTCAATAAGTCTCGATAAAAATCAATAACTCCCAATAAAAACGGACGCCTTGTTAAAGCCGCCCGTTTTATGTTGAATCCAGATTTATCCGTTATCAATAACACCGTGATTCAGCAATGACTCTACAATCTCATTGGAGCTAAGACCGTTGAAGTCTATCGATGTACCTAAGTTTTCCACAACAATGGTTTGCTGGACATTTGCATCCGTCGTAATGTTCAGAGAAACATTTTCTGTTGATGCGTCGTAATCGGCTTGAATGTGCGCAAGTAAATCATCAATACCTGCCGTTGGATCATTCAAATCAGCGATCACGTCTTTGAGGTCAATGGTGTCCTCATTAACGCTAAAGTCAGTGATGGTGTCAATCGCACCATTATCCACCGTGTCTTCTGTCCATTTAAAGATATCGCTACCCGCACCACCAGTCAGAATATCAGAGCCTAGTCCACCGATAAGCACGTCGTCTCCATCTCCTCCTAGGATATAATCATCTCCCGTACCTGCTGCTAAAGTAATGCCTGCATCACTACCAATAAGATAGCTGTCTTCACTTTCAGCGGACTGATCAATATCTTGATTATTTAGCGTAACGTTTAGATTAATATCTAATGGCGTTGAATACGCTTGATCACCATTTGATGCAGTAGAAACCGCAGTCAATGTAATATCGTAATCTCCCGGGATCGCATTATTGATGTGTAGCGTATCAATTTCATCTTCTGGAACAGTCCATGTTGTACCATCAAAGCTGATATTCGATGTTGTGGCCTCACTCGTGATCGTGGCTCCTCTTGGTACGCCTGTGAGCTCTAAGGCCAGTACTTCATCGACATCTGTCAACGCAGCCATAATACCCACCAGCGCGATGCCTTGACGGCTTGCACTTTGACTCGCACTAATTCTTTGAATGTAACTAAAGTTCTGATCAATGGCCAGGTTTGGTACGTCAGCGACCGGCGTTACGTTAATATCAAACGTTTCTGATGTTTGTAATGAGGAACCCGTTAAGTTGTCATAGAAGATACCGTTGTCATCAGCGGTAACGGTAAGCGCAATAGAGTTGCTGTTCACGTCACTGGCATCAATAAATACACCGACATCCGGATCCGTCGAAGCGAAAAGACTATTAAGCTGAGACAAAGTCCCCATCAGTACAGTTTCACCTGCTAAACCAACGCCTTGAGTAATGCCACTCCCCGCTGGGACAACGACACTTATATCACCCTCATCGATGCTGAGTGACACCGTCATGATTTCATTCTCATGAACACCTGCAAAATCAACATCGGTAATTTCGATACCTGAGACTTTTTGATCCGATGACTCCACAATCGTATTTGTGACCATTGAGCCATCAATCTCCGGAGCATCGTTAATCGCCTGCACTGTCATCACGGCTGAGCCACTGACGGTCTTCGGATCCGAGACGCCATTGGTCATGCCATCATCCGTAATATCGTAATTAAAGCTTACATCCCCGTAAAAATCAGGAGCAGGTTCAAAGCTCCACTCCGTTGAGCTCAGTTGAGTAAGTGTCCCTGCTGCAGGATCGACAAGCGTAACATTGCTAACGGTTAAATTGTCCGACTCAATATCAACCGCATTAACCAGCAAGTCTGCTGCGGTAACAATAACAGCGCCACTGTCTTCATCAATACTTGTTAACGTCACTTCAGATGTTGTTGGTGCATCGTTCACCTCTGTGACTTCAATTACAAATTGGCTGCTATTTGAATTGAGTGTTTCATCGACACCGCTAATCACAATCCCTTCGTTGCCTTGGTCATCGACAGTGATATCGACATTGACGTTACCAAAGAAGTTAAGCGCTGGGTTAAACTCCACTAAACCATCAGCGATAGCGGCGTTAAGGTCAGATACGGTTCCTTTCAGTTCAATTGAACCCGTGCCGTCTCCAGAAATCGTCAATCCGTAATTGGCAATAATCGATGGTTCGAGCGCCAAGTAACCGCTATCGACAGCAATATTCAAGACATACTCTGCGGTAGGATCATCAAGTACCGCATCCACATCCGAAATACCAAATGTATCCAGCAGGATAGCGTTGTCTTCTGGTGTTTCAACGTCAATGACATTCACGAACTCCGGTCGATCATTCACCGCCTCAACATCAACAGCTACGTCAAACTCCTCGGCTGAACCTAAACTTTGGCGACCATCGAGCCCGGTATCAACCGCTTGCACTTTGAAATGCAGTGACCCACCCCATGAGTTATCGTTGCGATCACCAGAATTAAAGACCACTTGATCCAAATCTTGAGCATCGATTTCTAATACGAAGACGCCATTTCCTTGGTCAGTAAACACCGTTCCATCAGGTAATGAAACACTCGCCCCATCAGGGACATTTGAAACCTCAACTCTCAGCGTCTCTGGATCATTTTCCTGGTAGGTTGCGCCATCTCCGATGGACTCTTTGTTATCAACCACCAGCGCATTGACGTTGATAACAATATCTTCTCCCTCATTCCCCGCAGCTGAAGTATCAGGATTCACATCAACATCATCGCCAATAGGATTCACAACCAGCGTAAAGTTATTAGTTCGCTCAGTTGGTACTTGTAACAATTCTTCTTGGATGAACACGGTAATGCCAATCTCTGCCTCACCACTGAAGTTTTTCGGCGGTTTGATTTGGATGTCACTCAAATCAACGGATGTCTGAGTAAGGTCTTTTAGCTGAATACTCCATTCTCCTCCGCCGTTGTTCTTAACAACATAATCAGAGGAATTGGATTGCACGACAAAATCATCAGGGATCCCTGTTAACTTGAGTGAAACGAAACTTTCAGAGCCATCATTATCGTTTAAGCTGATCGAAACCCCAGAGCCTGATTGATTCAACGAAATTAAAGTATCTTCGTCACCAACCACGGTAATTGGCTTCGTAGGATCGGCACCTGTAATCGTAATATCGTCCACCACTGGCGTAACTTCGAATGTCACGTCATCAGTAAAAGTTCTTATATCGATATTATCGCCAGGGTTATTTAGGATAGACTGATCAAATACAGCCTCGTCCGTGATCTCTCCTTCGATATTAATCTTGACGGTGTTTTGTCCCCCACCTACGGGATAATTTTCTTTCGGCTTAAACAGAACATTATCAAGCGCACCCGCTAAAATCTCAGCTTCATTAAACTCAATACTTGTCCCTAAGCTATTGCCATTTGCGTCAACAAACTCCCCCAGTGTTGCGTCATCGAGTGCTAACTTGATGTTCGTTAGCGTTTCCTGACCACCTTGGATATTGTTATAACGGTCAGCAAAATCGACATTTAGATTAAGTTGGATTAAACCATCTTCATAACCCACACCATCCGCCGTTGGTACATCGTTATTGAGGTCATTAACTGGTTGTTTGTTAGCGTCTAAACCGAGAGTACCTGTGATATCCACTGTCACATTTGGTGTAACATCACCATCTAGTGGCTGATCACCCGCCGAACTCGGAACATCTGCAATCGGTAAAACCTGGACTGGAATTCGCACGTTGTTTTCTTTTTCGTCGCCAGACTCTGTGTCTTTAGTGACAAACCTCACAGGCAATTCGAAATCACCAGCGTAATCTTCAGCCAAGTGCATCGTTAAACCGTCCAAACCTGTGATATTGCCACTAGCATCAATATCTGCTTGGAAAACGTATTTACCATTGACAAAATCGATATCAGTGCCTGTTATCACCAAGCCTGGAGGAATACCGGGTGCAGATGGATCAATAACAACAGTCAAAACATCTTCCACACCATCCGCATTAATCGCATCGACTTTCGACGTCAATTGAGTGCCAAGGTCGATCGCATTATCTTCCGATGCTTCAATTTGGACGTCATCAGCCACCTGAATTTCAGCTGCAACACTTGTTTGCGGCGTGAGAACCGTCGGAAACTCAAGTGTCACGTCAGTCTCTCTTACTACTGTTGCGTCTTTTTCAACGGCATCTTCACCTAAATCGTTGACCTCGGCATAGATGGTTAACCCAATTTGAGATAGACCGCCGTTGTCACCATCATCGCTGTCGTCGTTTGGCGTTAAATCAAGACCCGAAGGCGCTTTAATCGAGAAGTTTTCTTCGTCAATGACTGTCCATCGACCGCCGCCTTCGTTCAATGCACCAACAATGACCAATTGATTGAGAATCTCAGGGTCGACATTGTGGAACTGAACAACAAGCTGAGTCACCACTTCATCTGAAGAGGCGTCAAACTCTTGGTATTTGATGATATTCGCACCAGACTCCCCACCCGTTGAAGTATTGATCGTAAAATCAATGTTCCCTTGACCGTCTGACTTCACGATGTCAGTGACAACGCCAGTGCTTTCAGTAACAAGCAAACGTGTCTGGGCGTCTAGCGATCCTGTTGTATTTTCTGGCTCAACGATTGGATTGACTTGGACATGCACCATGCCATTGATGGTTTTTTCTGCAATTCCCTGCCCTGGATTAGAAGCATCGACATATTCGTGGTCAATCTCTTTCACCGTCACCGTAGTATTCAAATCAAAGTCAGTACTAGAGTCTTGCTCTAATTGCACCTGGACATACCCGCTTTGAGAGATTCGAGCAGAAAAGTCTTGCTCCGACTCGTTCGCTAGTGGCGAAAGTATTAATGTTCCAGAAACCAATGTTTGTGCTACACCATCGACATAAACCGTGCTGCCTGGAGGAAATCCAGAAATCGTCACATCACTAAAGAACTCGTCTGTATCAGGGCTTTGAGCCAACGTTGGCTTCCAATCAATATTAAAGCGTGTATCTTCATCACCTTCTGATTGAACCGTGTAGTTATCTTGCGCATCAATGACAGGAGCGACAATAATTCGGATCTCACCCGATGAGGTTCGACTGTGACCATCATTCTCTGTGACGATCGTCGTCGCTGTAATATGAATGTTCTCCGTCGATGACGCTTCCGGTTTAATAACAATTCCAGAATTAATATTCGCCGTGGTGATATTGGCTTCATAGATTGGCTGATTTTGCGCGTCATAGCCTACAAAGGTCAGATCGACGGATGCACCATCGCTATCAAATACCTCGACACCTTCCGGAATATTGGACAGCAGAACCGTAACCGACTCTGAGTGATCATTCGGGTTATCTGGTAACTCGCCAGAGATGACACTAAAGCCCAACTCTACTTGACCATTCTCATCGATATTAGTCTCAATACCTCTTACATTGCCGTCATTAAACTCATGCCAGATCCCTGATTTATCATTAAGCTCAATAAATGGTATGTCAGCTACGCCTTTCACACCGACGATCACTGTTTTGCTGCCTAGTGACAACATATCTTCGGCAACCCCACTAGATAACGATGCCGTATCTTTTACGATACCTTCAACGTTGAAAGTAAAGTCATCATTGCTGTGCAACGGAGGAAGCACTTCGACGTTGGCTAACTCAGATTCTGGCACTTCGTAATAGAGTACATTGCCGCTTGAATCGGTCACTTCCACTATTTGGCTTGGGTTTGCTGAATCAAGCCACACTAACGTAACGCCATCAATTGAGAAGTCAGAAATACGCACAAACAGTGCTTCAGAACCATCTAAATCCGCAGACGGCTTCATGGTAATCACTTCACTTAACTGAAGTGGATCATGATCCGTGACAGGATTGACGGTGTCTTGAGTTCGAGCGTTATCCTCAAAGACATTGATTCGGTTGACTGTAAAACTACCTGGGTCCGCGATTGGGTTAACATCAATGATGATAGTTTCTGTCTCTGAACGTGCCGTTTCCTTCCCTGATAACGGATTATTGTTTTCTGTTGTAATCGCGGTTACATCAATCTTGATTTCGCCCGAGAAATTATCGATTGGGTCAATTTGAACGTCACCAATTCGGCTGGCATCTACGAGATAAACACCACCAGTTTGTGGAATCGCACTACCATCCGAATATACTAACTCTGCGTTACCTTCCCCTTGTGTAAAGACGAGCTCGTACACTATATCTTCAGGATTACTAGTATCCTGAGTTTCCGCCGTGATATTAAGTGCGACGTTGTTTCCGTCTTCATCGACAGAATAGTTAAACTCGCTGCTCGTCGTCCAAGTCGCAATATCTGCAACGGCAGCAACTTCAATGTCTAAACGACTATTAATCGTATGATCTGACGTACCATTGTTAAGAATTTCCACACGGATACGAGGATCGATACCAGAAGCATCGGTTGATGTATGACGATCTGGTACGAAGTACAAGTTATCTAACGAGACAAACTCACCATTGAATGACTGCTCGACATTTGATGCGTCGAGAACAACCGTATTGCCCACAGATGTTAATTCAATGAAGTTACCGCTGCCATCTCGGTAATAGAAAGTACCGTTGTGAGTATCAGCATCTCGAATCGTGATGTCACCTAAGCTTTCGTTACGATCGATATCATGCAAATCGATAACCAAATCGACTTTCGCCGGCGTCACATCCAGCGTCGACAAGTTATCCTGAGTATTTGCAGAGTCAACGCCCACAACGACACCGTCACGCCCTTGGTCCTCGAACGCAGTAACGGTAGACGTGTCAATTTGCGCATTACGGTCTCTTATCGAGATATCCACATCGGCATCAGCAATGTCGCCATCACCATCGGTTGCAACAACGTTGATGGTGAAATCAATCGAGTCGGTTTCTGTATGGTCAAGATCGTCATTCGGACGGAATGACACACGGCCATCAGTTCGAACAATCAGACGACCGATTTCAGTATCCATTCCGTCAAGAACCTTGTGAACGTACACAACTTGGTCGCTGCCGTTCAAATCGACAGAATCAGAATCAACACCGTTTTGCTTAAAGTAAATGCCTGAATCATCAGCCGAAAATGAAGTCACTTGTGCGCCGTCAGCACCAAGATCGTCATCACCTTCTACAGGGTCTTGGAATAAGTGAACCGTGCGGCTGCCTTGTCCCTCAACACGCGAAATAGATGCATCGTACAAGGTTGGAACATCATCGGTGATCGTCACTGGTAAGTTGATATCAGCCGTATCGCCATCAACATCGGTCGCGAAGACTGGGAGATCAAGTATAAGTGTATCTTCGCCTTGGATTGAGTGGTCTAGCACACCCTCAAGCGTAAACTTGTAAGAGCCGTCAGCGTTCAAAACTAGCGTGAATACTGAGTTACCATCAGGTGTTTGACCTTGATAAGTAAAGTTGTTGTTGCTTACCGCGGTTTGAACTAACGTCACCGCAAGACCACCTGAAGTGACTCCTGGGATCGGGTTAGAAGTAAGATCCAACTGGTAAGAGACAACGGTATCTGCCCCTTCCACCGTATCGAAATTGCCCGTTGCTTCTAGGCTGTCTTTGTTGGTTGCCTGAGAGCCATTGGCAAGGTCATCCTCATCAACAGCCAAAGCATCTGCTGATTTAATTTCGGGAGTGTCATCAACCACGGTAATTGGAAGATTCAGTGATGATGACGTGTCACCATCAAAATCTGTGACTGTAATTGGGATATCAATGACAAGGTTGTTTTCACCTTGAACAGCGTCATGGTCGATTGGTCCCAACAGTTCAAATTGGTAACTGTCATTATTCGCATCAAGAGACAGCGTGAAGATCTTAGTTGATGTGCCAGTAATCACCGCTTCGTAACTGGTTACACCACCAACCGAGCTCACCACATTCAACTCGATACTGCTGCCGTTCGAAGTTAAGCCAGACACAACTGCATTGAGATCAGAAATTTGGTAGCTGACAATCTCATCTGCGCCATCAACGACTTCAAATCCGCCAGTCAGTACCGTCGAATCGCCACTTGTCGTGTCAGAGCCACCAGCAATATCATCTTCATCTACCGTTTGCTGACTAGAGTCTGTCAATTTCACAATCGCTGGAACATCGTCCACAACTGTGATTGGCAAAGTGATGTTGTTTGATACATCACCGTCAAAATCGGTCGCGTTGACTGGGAAGTTGATGACTAACGAGTTTTCATCGTTACCTGCAGGATGATCAAGTGCACCCAACAGTTCAAATTCATAGCTGTCTGCTGAACCATTTAGCGTCAGTTTAAAGACGGTATCCGTCGTACCTTGTACATAAGCTCGGTACTCAATCACACCGTTTGAATTTGAAAACTCAACCAATTCAAGCGGCTGACCACCTGAGGTAAGTCCAGAAACAGGCGACGTCAAGCTATCCAACTGGAAGCTAACGATAGAATCAGCACCATCCGTAACGTCAAAGTTGCCGCCAATGATATTGGATTCTGGCGTGTCGTCCGAACCTTGGCTTGGAATATCATCCTCATCCACAGACAAGGTACTACCAGAGCTAATAGCATCAATGGTTGGCTTGTCATCTACGATGGTCACTGGCAAGGTCGCAGTGATGGTATCGTTGTCGCCATCTGTAATCTTCACAGGTAGATTCAACAAAATCTCATCAGAGTTAACCGCGTGATCTAACTGACCAGATAACTCAAAGTCGTATTTACCATCTTGATGAAGTGTCAGCGTAAAAACAGTCACTCCGCTCGGAGTTTGTCCCACGTAAACAAGCGCGTCAGCAGTTGAAGCACTAACGTCTTGAGAAAGCGTGACGTCTTCCCCACCCGATTTCAGATTCGGGATAGGATTTGAGCTCAGATCCAATTCGAAAGCATCAATACCATCTGCGCTAGTGACTTCAAATTCACCTGATACCGTTAATGGCTCTTTAGTGCCATCAGAACCGAGAGGTAAGTCATCTTCGTCTACACGTAGACTTTCAATATTGGTAACAACTGGAACATCGTCCACAACGGTAATTGGCAATGTGAAGGCTGGTGAAGTATCACCATCATTATCTGTCGCCGTCACAGGGAGATTAATAATGATCTCGTTTTGCTGGTTACCATCTGGGTGATCAAGCGGCTTTTGTAAATCGAACTCGTAGGTGTTGTTCGTTGCATCCAACGTCAGTTCGAACACCACTTCAGCAGGATTGCCAGCGAGACCTTGGTATACGTTCACGCCATTTGCGCTAGAAGACAGAACTAAGGTGATAGCGTCACCATCTGAAGTCAGTGACGCAACAGGCGTGGTCAGGTCACTAAGCTGAATAGAAGCAACTTGGTCAGCACCTTCGGTTATATCAAAAGTACCTGAAATAACAGTATCTTCTGCACTTGCAGCATCCGTACCTGCTGGTAGGTTATCTTCATCAACGGTTTGTTCGCTGCCTGCTAGTAAACCATCAATGGTCGGAACATCATCCACAACCGTAATTGGTAAGGTGATGTTGTTCGACACGTCTCCATCAAAGTCAGTCGCGTTTATCGGCAAATTGATGACCAGTTCATTTTGGCCATCAGCATTTGGATGATCGAGAGGAGCGAGCAAATCGAACGTGTAGCTGTCATCAGAGGCATCAAGGGTCACTCGGAATACTGGTGTCGTCGTGCCATCAATACGCGCTTCGTAAACTGAAACGCCACCTGCGTTTGATACTTCAACCATGACCAGTGATTGACCACCAGAGGTCAGGCCTTGTACTGGCGTCGTTAGGTCAGAAACACCGTACTCGACAATGCCATCAGAGCCATCAGTCGCGATGAAGTTACCTGCAATGCTGTTCGACTGCGTACCATCAGATCCGACCGTTGGGATATCGTCCTCATCAACCGTTTGCACACTTATTGCTTCGATGCCACCAAGTGTCGGCTTGTCATCAATGATCTTGACCGAAATTGTCTCAGCAGAGGTATCGCCATCAAAGTCTGTTGCAATGATTGGGAAGTTGAGCGTCAACTCGTCACTATCTACTGCGTGATCGATTGGACCTTCAAGCGTGAAGTTATAGCTACCATCAGTATTCACTGTCAGCGTAAAGACCGCTTCAGTACCCGCTGTCGCCTCGTACGTAAAGCTGCCGTCGCCATTTGCGGTTTCAATCAGCGTGACCGCCACGCCTTGTGATGTAAGACCATCAACTGGTGTTGCAGAAGCGTCGAGCTGATAGCTTACCACTCGGTCAGAGCCTTGCGTTGTGGTGAAGTTGCCATCGATTGATATTGGATCGTTTTGATCCGAGCCAATCGTGGCTAAATCATCTTCATCAACGGTAATCGCATCAACATCAGTAATAGTCGGCTTGTCATCGACGATGGTGACTGGGATCGTTTCTGTGGTGGTATCACCATCAAAATCCGTCGCGATGATTGGGAAGTTGAGCGTCAGCTCATCACTACCTGTTGCATGGTCAATTGGACCTTCAAGCGTGAAGTTATAACTGCCGTCGCTGTTCACCGTCAAGGTAAATACGGCTTCTGATCCTGCGGTAGCGGTATAGGTGAAACTGCCATCCGCATTCGCGCTTTCCGTAATTGTCACCACAACCCCGTGTGAGGTTAAGCCATCAACAGGGTTAGAGGACGCGTCTAACTGATAACGCACAACATGATCAGAGCCCATCGTGACAAAGTGACCATCAATCGACACGGACTCGTTTTGATCAGAGCCAATCGTCGCCAAGTCATCTTCATCCACGCTGATCGCATCGACATTAGTGATGCTTGGCTGATCATCAACAATAGTGACAGGCAGTATTTTAGTTGAAGTGTCGCCATCAAAGTCTGTTGCGATAATCGGGAAATCGATTTGTAGGCTGTCGCTATTCATCGCATGGTCTAATGGACCTTGCAGAGTAAAGGTGTAGCTGCCATCTGGCTTCAGCACTAATTCAAATACGGCATTGCCATCTGCTGTGGCAGTGTAAGTAAAGCTACCATCACCGTTTGCCGTCTCAGCAAGCACGACAGGTTCACCATGAGAGGTCAACCCTGCTACTGGATCTGCTGTTGCATCAAGCTGGTATTTAACAACACTGTCCGAACCTTCAGTTGTGCTGAAAGAACCCGACATAAACGCATCATCGTTTTGGTCTGAGCCAATTGTGGCGAGATCATCTTCGTCTACTGTCAGTGGAACAACGTTGTCGATGCTTGGAACGTCATCAGTAATCGTGACTGGAATGGTCGCCGTCGTCGTATCGCCATCAAAGTCTGTTGCAATGATTGGGAAGTTCAGAACTAATTCATCGCTGTTTAACGCGTGATCGACTGGCCCTTCCAGACGGAAGTTGTATGTGCCATCAGCATTCACATTCATGGTGAAGACCGGGTTACCATCCGCGGTAGCAACGTAAGTAAAGCTGCCATCGGCATTCGCAGTCTCTACCAAGGTAACAGGCTCACCTTGCGAAGTTAACCCCGAAACAGGATCAGCCGTTGAGTCAAGTTGGTAGCTCACCACACGGTCTGACCCTTGAGTGGTCGTGAACGCACCTTCTACATAAACAGCGTCGCTTTGGTCTGAGCCAATACCTGAGAGATCATCTTCATCCACAGCCAGCGGCACGACGTTATCGATAACTGGTGCATCATCCGTGATCGTGACTGGAATAGTTGCCGTAGCCGTATCACCATCAAAATCGGTGGCAATAATTGGGAAATCAATCGTTAGGCTGTCGCTATTTACTGCATGGTCAATCGGGCCTTGCAGCGTAAAGTCGTAAGTACCATCTGTTGCGACGTTTAACGTGAATACTGGATTGCCATCTGCGGTCGCAACATAGGTAAAGCTGCCGTCACCATTAGCCGTTTCGACCAAGGTAATCGCCTCACCTTGAGACGTCAGGCCCGCGACAGGATCAGAGGTTGAATCCAGTTGGTAGCTCACCACTCGGTCAGAGCCTTGTGTGGTGGTAAACGCGCCTTTAACGAACAGATCGCCGCCTGGGTCGGAACCTACAACGTTAAGGTCATCCTCATCAACATTCAGCGCATCAACCGCTGTAATAGTCGGTACATCATCAACAATCGTGACTGGAATGGATTCAGTGACGGTGTCGCCATCAAAGTCGGTGGCTATAACTGGGAAGTTCAGTGTCAACTCATCACTATCAACCGCGTGATCAATTGGACCTTCTAGCGTGAAGTTGTAAGAGCCATCAGTATCTACTGTCAGAGTAAATACTGGGTTGCCACCCGCTGTCGCTTCATAAGTGAAACTGCCGTCAGCGTTTGCGGTTTCTGCCAGTGTGACAGCCACACCTTGCGATGTTAAACCGTCCACTGGTGTTGCTGAAGTATCGAGTTGGTAACTCACCACTCGGTCAGAGCCTTGTGTGGTAGTAAAGTTGCCATCAATAGAAATCGGATTGCTTTGGTCTGAACCGATTGATGCTAGATCATCTTCATCAACCGTAATGGCATCCACGTCAGTACTCACTGGCTTATCGTCCACGATGGTGACAGGGATAGTCGCGTTTGTGGTGTCACCATCAAAGTCTGTTGCGATAATTGGAAAGTTGAGCGTTAACTCATCGCTATCAACAGCATGATCAATTGGCCCTTCAAGCTTGAAGTTATAAGAGCCATCGGTATTCACTGTAAGCGTAAAGACCGCTTCACTACCCGCTGTTGCTTTATAAGTAAAGCTGCCATCACCGTTTGCGGTTTCAGTCAGCGTGACTGCCACGCCTTGCGAAGTAAGGCCGTCAACTGGTGTTGCAGAAGCATCAAGCTGATAGCTCACCACTCGATCAGAGCCTTGTGTGGTAGTGAAGGTGCCATCAATTGAAATCGGGTCAGTCTGGTCTGAGCCAATTGTTGCTAAGTCATCTTCATCAACGGTAATCGCATCGACATCGGTAATGGTTGGCTTATCATCCACGATAGTAACTGGCAACACGATTTGGCTTGTATCACCATCGAAGTCTGTCGCAATAACGCTAAAATCAAGAGTTAAACTGTCGCTATTTGCCGCATGGTCGATTGGACCTTGCAACTCAAAACTGTACGAGCCGTCGGTATTCAAAATTAATGTGAAAACTGCACTGCCATTTGCCGTTGCGCTGTAGGTGTAACTGCCGTCTGCATTTTGCGTTTCGGCAATGGAGACGGTTTGACCTTGAGATTGCAGGCCATTTAAAGGATCAGCGTTTACATCCAACTGATACTGTACGACGCCATCTGAGCCCTGAGTCGTCGTGAACTGACCTTCAACCAGCGTTGGCTGTGATTGGTCAGAGCCTACCGAACTTAAGTCATCTTCATCGACGGTAAGAGCAACAACGTCGTTAATGGTTGGCACATCATCAGCAATGGTCACTGGTAGAACAAGTGAACTGGTGTCACCGTCAAAGTCCGTTGCGACAATATTGAAGTCTAAAGTTAAGCTATCGCTACCCACAGCATGATCGATTGGACCTTCAAGGATAAATGAATAAGAACCGTCAGGGTTCACTTGTAAGGTGAAGATAGCGTCCCCTTCTGCCGTTGCAGAATAGGTAAAGCTGCCATCTGAGTTGGCTGTTTCCGTCAGAGAAATAGATCGACCCTGTGATTCCAACCCATTGAGTGGATCAGTTCCGCTCTCTAATTGATAACTTACAACTCGGTCTGAGCCCTGAGTCGTCGTGAAGCTACCTTGCGCGAGCACAGAGTCGCTTTGATCGGAGCCAATGCTTGATAAATCGTCTTCATCGACGGCTAGCGCATCAACGCCATCAATCGAAGGAACGTCATCTTGAACTTGAATGACAATTTGCGCCGCTTCTGGTGTGTTCGAGCCGTCGGTAATCGAGGAGCGGTCGCCATCCGCATCTACCGCGTAAACTGGCAGTGAGAAAGTGAGCGAGTCATCGTTAGCACCCGTATGGTCGAGTTGTTCATACAAGTTGAATTGGTATTCGCCCAATACAGGGGTATCAATCGCCACATCAAATACTGTGATACGCACGCCATCCAGCTCGATGAAGCCCTCGTAAGTACGCACGCCGTTACTCTCGGACGCTAATTCTAGTTGAACAACCTGCCCTTGAGATTGAAGTCCTCCACCAACATTAAACTCTGTAGGTTCCAACTCATAGTGATCAATGATGTCACTACCGACCGCTGTCGTGATCGACCCAGCGCCACTTGTTACTACCGCGCCTTCCTGTGAACCTTGGTCAACACCCGCTTCGTCTAAAGACAATCCCGTCACGTTTTCAATCACTGGATTATCGCCATCAAGGATGGTCATCGTAAAGGTGTTACTTGCCGTATCTTGGTCAAAGTCGACGATTGTGGTTGGTAAAGAGAGCTCAATCGTATCTTCACCGTTTGTTTGTTCTAACGGCTTAAATTGCTCAAATTGGTAAGTACCATCAGTATTCAGACTGATGGTTAAAACGATTTCATTAGCGCCCGAAATGGACAGGGTGATAGTGCTGCCGTCTTCAGAGAGTACCGCCTCTGTTGCCTGATTATCACTCAATAGGCCATCAAATTGACTAAGTCCTTCTTGATTAAATGTGACCGTTGCCAATTGATCACTACCAATATCAACAAAGGTGCCAGTAATCGGAGTAGAAGAAGATTCAACGTTTTCGAAAGTAACGTTTTGCGGCGCCGGATCATCGCCATCAATAACGGTTGTCGTAAAATCAATAGGGGCTTGAATACTGTTACCACCAATATCTGCGCCTGTAATATCAAAAGCAATATTGATTTGATCACCGACGATAGATACTTGGCCATCAGCGATGGACGCCACATGGTCAATACCCTGGCTAATCGTGGTAACGACCTCTAACTCTAAATCACGGCCTAAAGATGTCGCTTCGATCTCGATACGAAGCACTTCGTTACCACCTTGAGTGCCGATAATGGCATTTTGCGCTTCGTCGTAAACGAACGCCACAGGCTGACCACCAGAGGTAATGTCACTATTTAACTCGGTTAACAAAGACTCTAAAGAAGACGTTTCTGGTACAAATGAAGCGGTATCAAGTGCGAGATCCCCTGCTTCAACCAGCACACTAGACGAAATGGTTTGCGGATAGCTTGATAGAGAAATTGAGCCTTCTGTTACGCTAGATTGCAATGATTGTCCGCCATCGGCAAAGATAGTGACATCCAAATCATCAGCTTCATCGCGTTCTTCTACACCGCTACGAGTCGCTGACGTCTCAAAAAAGGTGGAGGCAAGTACTTCCGGATTATTATATTCAACGGTCACATAGCCAGCATTGGCTGAGCCTTCAGCGCCAGCACCAGCAGCCGTTGCTTCCAAAATAGCAGTCGGGTCAGCACCATCTAAAATGGCCTGTTGGATAGCCGCGACATCATTAGCGTCAAAGTTAGCACCTTCGATAGCTGTTGGATCGAAAGTAACCTGGCCATTAACTGGAGTTTGCAGCAAGGTTTCTGGTTGTTCAAAAGAAGGTTCTGGAAGGCACGCGACACAATTAGCATCAACCAGATACAGCTCATTATGTATCTGTACATCAAGAGAAGCGTTATTTTCAGTAATGATCACTTCGCCAGATATTAACTCATCCCCCGCTTTTATAGACCTGACTTTTCCATCCAGACCTAAAACCAAGACTTCACCTTTGACAGCATTTACAATCGCGTTCTGCGGCACGGTTTGCGTACTCATCTGACCTCCGCTAATGGCCTACGTTTCCCATTAACCTTTTTAGATAGTTTTTAAATGATTTAGTGCGGCATACTGCACACCTTTAGACGATTAGACTAAGTATCAACTCATTAAACAATCGATAAATGGCGCACTAATGAGCAAAGTAAGTAAAACTTACTAGTAGTCACAGAAATGTGACACATGTCCTAACGCCGCAATATCGATTAATTATATGAAATTGATATCTTATTCCGTATAAGTGTAGTCGTTTTAAAAAAGAAGATAGATGAAAACGCTCAGCTAAACGCCAAACTACCGGTTGCAATCAATAATGGAAGAAAAGCAATAAGAATGTTGTATACACCTGAACGTGATGACAACTTAATCAATATTGGTGACGAGAAAAACGTGACGATTAAATATTGAATGACATAAATCGTTGGACAAAATATAACCATGAAAATGTGGCTCACAATATGAATTCCCGAGCACCACGAATTCGGCTTTGTCCTGATATACAGTAAAAAAAATACGAGCAAGCTAATAAGAAAATACATAAACATCACACTTGAAAATAATTATCATTTTCAATCATATGTAAATATTCCCCCACTTTCAATGATGTGAGAGCTATTAATACCATCGTTATTATCAATCAACACAATAAGTAAAATTATCAGTAATTCCCGTCCTAAACGTTTGCGTAATCGCTAACCTTCTCTTAACCTTGATTTGAGGCTTTTATCACGGTTTTTCCATTGATATAGTGCGTCCATACAACAAAAAAAGACCATTCGAGGCATGGAGCTTCCTCATTAATCTCAAGATGAGAAGAATTGGTACCGACAAAATTCGGCAGATTTTAAGAGGGTCAAAAAATGGACATGAATATGGTTGAGATTTTAGGTTATGCAGCTTCAATCATGGTCGCAATTTCGCTAACTATGAAAGATATTGTTAAGCTTCGTATCCTTAACTTTATTGGTTGTGCGCTATTTACTGCTTACGGACTAATGATTGATTCTTGGCCTGTAGTATTAACTAACGGCTTTATTGCTTGCGTTAATATCTACTTCCTAGCAAAAATGCAACAGGAAAAAAAAAGCCTAGAATCTAGAGCCTAAAAAGCAATAGCATTCGAACAATAAAAGCCCGCGAATGATAAGATCGCGGGCTTTTTGCTTTTAATGCGCTCTCATTTTCTGCACATTCATCAATAGCTCTAGCGAACCCAGTTAAGTGCTAATGTTTCTCGACGAGAGAACATGTCTACATGTGATGAGATTATCGCCTTCACTTTGCCCAGTTTTTCTTCGGAATCCGCCTCACAAATAATGGTCAAGCTAGACTCGCAAAGAGCAAACTCCGCTTTTCCCGTCGGAAATGTCACCAAACCGCTGTTTTCATTCCAAGTAGCAGGAACCTTTCGTCCAAAATGCCGACAAAGTGTCACTAAGTATTTGTCAGCGTGTTCGCTATCTATTCGGGTGCTTTCTTTAATCATGAATTTACTCGTGTTTTGAAGCGCCCCCTCTCGGGAGCCCTATTAGAATTTATAAGCAGCAGAAAGTTTGAAGTTGCGACCCGGCTCGTAGTCATCAAGCGTGAAGCCACGTGCCGTACCCGAACGAGACGCATGAGAGCTGTACAACTCGTCAAATACATTATCAATACCAAAGGTCACCGACAGTCCATCAATATCAGACGGCACCCATTGAGCATATAGATTATGTACATCATAACTTGCTTTCTTTGGCTGACCATCAAAGACGTTGTCTTCCTCTAGAACAAACATTGAGTTCCACCCGAAGATCGTTTCTAAAGCGTCTGACTGGTAATCCAAAGTTAGAGCAATACTATCACCCATATCAATGCTACGCCCATTACCCCCAGCAACAGGGCCACCAGTATTCTTGTTTTTGGTGTCCGACTTAGAGTAAGAAAGTTTGCTGTTAAACTTGTCGTAGCCATAAGAAGCACTTGCCTCAAAGCCTTTAATCTCGACATCACCTAAGTTGTAAATCAGGTAAGTTTGAGTCGCGTTTTGGTACTGGTCTGCAATGTAATCATCAATTTCCGTTTGGAATGCCGTAATATTCGCTCCAAAGAAATGCTTATCAAAGGTTTTATCAAAACGGACACCACCCTGTGTGTTCAACCCCGTTTCTGGCTTTAGTCCATCCTCTAAAAATGCAACGTCTTGGTAAGCAATAAAGGTTTCCATCAGCTCAGGGCCTTTGAATAGAGAGCGTGCGCTCGCAAACAACGTCCAATCCTGAGTGACTGCCCATTCTGCTGCTAGGGCCCAGGTCACATCATCATAGTTACTCGTCCCCGTTTCAGCTTCACGTTTGTAATCATCAAAACGCATACCTGCGGTAACAAAGAAAGCATCAGAGAAGAAGAACTGGTCTTCTACAAACAATGCGGTTGAAATGGCCGATTCATCCATGAACTTACGACTACCGTAGTAACTTGAAGATGTCTTATCCATGTAGTCGAAACCATAGGTGATTCGATTATCAAACTCACCTAACATAACATCCGACTGGAACTTACCATTCAAACCAAAGTTTTGGTTTTTAGCGGTGTTCTTCGATAAACGGTTCGAAGGCCAGCGAGGAGCCATAACGCTCTCATCCCGTTTAATTTCTGTCTCGGTATTATAAAGTGTGACGTTACCTTTATGCTGTTCGCCTCGCAGCTCGTAACTCAAGGTAACGGTATCTCGGTCATAATCCGTAGGAATAAGTAACGTGCTCGATAAGCCATTGTTCGCACTACCCGACATATCAGGACGCGGACTGTAATCACCACTGTCTCGGTACATGTCATAAGAGAGCTCAAAACGATGGATGTCGTTTAGTTCATACCCCAACTTAGCCAGAATGTTGTAAACATCACCCGCAGCGCCATAGGTTTTGTTGCCGTCACCATCTTCAAAGTCATCGCGCGTAACGTAATGGCCATAAACCATCGCATCAATGTTTTCGGACAAAAGCCCGTACAGTGTCAACGAGCCTTGTTGGTTGTCGTTGGATGCATAACCGCCATAAACACGAGCGCCAAACGTTTCATCGTAACGAAGTAAATCGCGAGCGTCTTTCGTTTCAAAATAAACCGAGCCGCCTAAGCCATTTTGAGTCACAGAGTTATTACCTACCTGGATATCGGCAGATTTGAGAATGTCAGGGTTTAGCGTCAAGTTCCCAATGTGATGGAACATGCTCGCATGCTGAGAAGCACCATCAAGACGAATGTCCAAATCGGTTTCGCTCAAACCACGAATGGTAATACGTTGATTCACAGAGTGTGTTCCACCAACATCCACACCGGGAATATCGCGCAGTAAATCAGACATATGATCCGCTTGCTTCAGTGACATATCGTCTGCAAACATCGACTCGGTATTGCTAGAAACTTTTGTTCCCCATACAACGACTTCTTCAAAATGTGACTCGGTATCTTGAGCTAAAACAGGGGTTGATAGCGCCATTCCCACTGCAAGGCAAAGGCTTGAAAGCTTGATAGATGAACAAGCAGGGCTTTCCATAACTTCATTCCTAAATATTAATGATAATGATTCTCAGGTATAATAAGCATGAGTTTTATAAATACAAAGGCGATTTGATTATGCGAAATCGCACAAGTGTTATGAGGAAGTGTCAAATGCAGGAAGTCACACCAAAACGAACTAGAATTGCCAAGATCGCTTTAACCCAAAAACTGGAAGCCACAGAAAAGCAGTGGATCGTCACGCAAGGTCAACCTTGTCAAACTCAACTGGCAGAAGGCAAATTCCTATCATATCAGTACAATGATCAAATCTTTGTTCATGGTGGACGCTGCCTAGAGCTTGTTGATTCACATATTGTTTCTACTGCACACGCCTCACTGTTGGTCACTATTCTTTTAGAAGGTAAGCTCTCGTTTGGCTATGACGATTTGCAATTTGATTTAGACGCAAGCGACGGCCCTAAAGGTGTCGTGGTAAACCTACTCAAACCTGCAAACTTTCGTCGTTCACTGCTCAAAGATAACCTCATTAATAAGATCAACATATTGGTTAAGCCCCAGTGGCTAGAGGCTCGCCTTGACCAAACCTGTCGTCATCGGTCCTTTTTTAACTCTCATCAGGCGTTTCATCCTCTAGAGCTTAACCAGGCGTTATGCGAACTGGCTGAAACGCTGACAAGCCGAGAAACACCACAAGAATTCCAAGATAAGTTGGAAGTTGAAAGCTTGATCTATCAAATTTTGCATCAAGCGACTGAGCAAATCCCCAAGCACTTCAGTGCTAATAAAAATAACCTTGAACGGCACACAGATGGTCGAATAGAGGATATTGTTAGCTATATAGAAACTCACCTTGAGCAAGAACTAGGCTTAGAAAAGTTGGCAAGCGTGTTTTCAATGAGCGTTTCAAACCTGCAGCGCCGATTTAAACAATCACTGAATATGACCGTAAATGGTTATATTCGCTTTCGTCGCCTTGAGATTGCGAGGCAGCACTTGGAACGTGGCCTAGTGACGATCACGGAAGCTGCTTATGAAGCCGGATACCACCACCCTTCCAACTTCACCTGCGCTTTCAAAAAGGCATTTGGTGTACCACCGCATGAAGTGATAAAAGAGTAAAGAGGCCCCAGGTAACTGACTGTTATTTAGGAGTGTCTTATCCACAACATCGGTATATACTCGCCTTAAACGTTATGGAGGTTGAACATGAATATTGGTGCTGTCGCAAAGCTTACTGGGCTTTCATCTAAGTCGATTCGATTGTATGAAGACAAAGGGATCATATCTCCACCAGCGCGCAGCGACTCTGGCTATCGCGAATATTCAGATAATCATATTCAAGAGCTTAACTTAGTATCACGCGCAAAAAACGCTGGCTTTTCACTGCAAGAATGCAAAGAGTTTGTGCAGCTTGCCCATAATCCCAACCGAAAAAGCAGCGAAGTAAAAGCAAGAACCATGGATAAGCTGAGAGAGGTTGAAGAAAAAATCGCGCACCTTATGGAGATCAAAACGCAACTTGAAGGTTGGGTTTCTTCTTGTCCGGGAGACGCTGAAAGCCGATGCCCAATCATAGACGAGCTCACCAAGTAAACTCGCCTATCTATCCTCATTGAGGAATCGCTTTCATTAAGCCCTGAGGTCGGATTAGTGGTAAGTACACATGCGCTTGCCGTTTAATTCGATAATGTTAAATGGCGTTTCGTAGATATCCTCTAGCGTAGACGCCTGAATCACCTCTTCAACCGCACCACTTGCCACAACTTTGCCTTGCTTAAGCGCCAATATGACATCCGAGTAGCACGCTGCGAAATTAATATCATGAATAACCACCACCATGGCTTTGTTCATGTCATGAGCTAACCGCTGCACGACTTTCATGATCTGAAGAGAGTGTTTGATATCTAGATTGTTAAGTGGTTCATCAAGAAAAACGTAGTCTGTATCTTGTGCAATCACCATGGCAATAAACGCAAGCTGTCGCTGACCACCACTTAATTCATCCAAATATTTGTCTTGGATACCTTGTAAATCTAGGTAGTCGATCGCTTGTTCAATCACCGCATGATCTTCTTTGGTCAGATTTCCTTTGGAGTATGGGAAACGGCCAAAAGAGACCAACTCCTTCACGGTAAATCGCATGGTAATAGAGTTGGCTTGACGAAGTACCGCCAGCTTTTTCGCTAACTCTTTAGTGTCCCATTCCGCAATTTCCTTACAATCAATGATAACACTACCACCATCCCGCTCCGTTAAGCGCGAAGCCATAGATAACAGCGTGCTCTTTCCCGCGCCATTAGGGCCAATAATCGATGTTACCTTGCCCTTTTCAAACTGAGTATTGGCCTCATCAACCACTTTATTTGAACCGAAGGCCTTCGTTAATTTGTCTATCACTATCATATTTATACAACTTTGTTTTTCAGTAGTAGATATAAGAAATACGCACCACCAATAAAGTTAATAACGACACTCAACGTCGTCTCAAAACTGAACACGTTCTCGATAATCCATTGCCCAGCCAGTAACGAGCTGATGGAGAGAAACGAACAACCAACCAATAGCGTTTTGTGTTGGTAACTTCGGAACATTTCTCGGCTTAAGTTGGTCACCAGCAAACCAAAGAACATGATTGGTCCCACTAGAGCCGTAGAAATAGCAATCAGAACCGCCGAGATAATGAATACATTTCGCGTCACCTTAGGTACGTCGACGCCCAAACTTTTCGCATTGTCTTGGTCGAGCCAAAACACATCTAAAGTGCGATGCATACTAAATAGCAACCAACATGCAAACATCAAAGCTGGAGCACTAAAGTAAACCAAATTCACTTTGACATTATTAAAGCTGGCGTAAAGCTTCGATTGAACGATTGCAAACGTATTTGGGTCCATCAGCAAAGAGAAAAATGACGCCGCATTGGAAAATAGCTGACCAAAGATCAAGCCGACCAATAGCAACGTAATCAAGTTCTTGCTTCCTTTAGAAAAGTAAAAACCAAACAACAATAACGAAAACGACACCATTACAATTACGGCAATCGCGAAATTGACGTACAAGTTAAGAACTAAAGTACTCAAACCACCAAAAATCAGCACGATCAAAATTTGCGTCAACACATACAACGCATCAAACCCCATGATACTTGGCGTTAAAATTCGGTTGTGTGTAATGGTTTGAAATACAAGTGAAGACTGAGCAATAGCCACACCCGCTAGCACTATCGCCAATACTTTAGGAACTCTACGAGATAAAAAATATTGGTAGTTGTCAGCTGTTAGCCCAATACCAATAAACAAACATGCGAAAAGTACCGCAATGCCGCCTAGCAGTAGGATTTTCGTTGAATCACGCATGTTGCTTACCTCGCAACAACATCGCGATGAATACCACGCCACCCAATATGCTGATCACGATAGAGATTGGCATTTCATGAGGGAAGATAATCAAACGACTCACCAAGTCGCAACACAGCACTAGAGTCGCCCCATACATGGCCGTAAGCGGAATGTTCTTTTTGAGGTTATCACCATAAAAGTGACTAACGAGGTTCGGCACAATCAGACCCAGGAATGGCAGCTGCCCCACAATCATCACGACACTTGCTGACATGATTGACACCAATAGAACGCCAATCGTGACAACCTGCTGATAATTTAACCCCAAGTTAACCGCGAAATCTTTTCCGATACCCACGGCTGAAATCCGTGCGGCAAAAAGATAGCTGAGAATAGCCATTGGTACCGCGATGTACAGCAGTTCAAAATCACCACGCAAGATGTTGGCGAAGTTTGCGACTGTCCAAGCATTCAGACTTTGAAGTGCATCGTATTTGTAAGCGATAAACGTGGTCATGGATTGGATGACATTGCCGAAAATAATCCCGACAAGAGGCACAAAAACCACACTCTTAAATTGAATGCGCTGAATAAAGAAAATAAACGCCAGCGTCCCAAATACCGAGATGCCGAATACGAGCCAAAGGTGATTGTCGTTGCCAAAGAAAACCACGCTCAGTACATAGCCCAGCATGGCGCATTCGATCGTACCGGTTGTAGAAGGTGCAGCAAATCGGTTCTGGCTGATTTGCTGCATAATAAGGCCTGCAATACTTAAGCCTGCACCAGCAAGCAGTATGGCGAATAAACGTGGTATACGGCTGGTAAAGAAAAGCTCTAACGCTTTCTCATCACCCGAAAATAACTGTTGGGGCGTCATGTTTGCCACCCCAACAAACAACGAAACCGTGCTTAAAACCACAAGGGTTAGCAATAACTTTTTCAAAGTTAACCTCTGCTATCTTGGATTACAGTTCAACGGTTTGCTTGATCTCACTGACCATTTTTTCTGTTGCAGTCACACCAGACATCGACAAGTACCACGCGTCCACATCTAAATAAGTGATTTTGTGATTCTTATATGCGGCGGTTGCTTTGACTAAGTCGTTATCCATGGACTTACGAATATCGTTATCTGGCGTGCCTTTTAACGAATTGCGGTCAACTACGAGTATATTTTTCGGGTTAGCTTCACGAATAAATTCATAAGAAATAACATCTCCGTGAGTGCCCGTTTTCACGTGTTCAACCGTTTCCAAGAAACCGAAATCGTTATAAATCACACCAAATCGCGATTGAGATCCAAACGCACTGATGTTGTCACCCATGCTTAAAATCGTTAACGCATCATTGTTATTTGATTGGTTGTAGTCACGAATTGCTTTGAATTGAGCATCTAGCGCTTCAATTTTCTGCTCTACTTTTTCTTCGATATTGAAGATTTTACCAATATTGCGCCACTGTGCTTGCGTACCTTCCCAGTAACCTTGATTCTCTTTCGCAGCAAAAACGACAGTAGGAGCAATTTCACTCAGCTCTTCATATTTCGCAGACGCTCGCGGACCAACCAATATCAAATCTGGTTTTTGCATGTAAATGGTTTCAAAGTCAGGTTCAAACAAACTACCCGCAGAGGTGTAGTTATCTTTGCTGTATTTTGAAAGGTAGCTAGGCAGATTAGAAGAGTTAGAAACTGCAACAGGATCGATACCAAAGTTGTCCAGCGCATCTAGCGGTCCAAAGCCAATCACAACCACGCGTTCTGGTGATTGCTCTAGCTCGGTTTGACCCATGTAATGGTCAATCACAACCTTAGCAGCGAAAGAAGGAGAAACAGTAAATAGCGACAACATAGCCGCACCGACGAATTTTTTCATTTTGTTAAGCCTTAATGAGATCTATTATCATGCGCGTTCGCAATATAACGTTACTCTTTACTGCATTCAACAAAATTTAAGGTACTTTACATTAGTTACGCTTATTCGAGCTTCAACTATATCAAAGACTTATAAAAACCATTCATTGCAATATCTAGGTGTATCATTCATGCGCTTCGATAAATGCTTTGAGTGCAAGCTCATCAATAATCTCCAACCCGTTTTCCGTTTTTGCAATCAATCCCTTTTCAATCAAATCTTTAACTGCACGTCGATAAACACGACCAGAAGTACCAAATCGCTCAGCTTCTTGATTTACTTTGTCAAAGCCACCGAGCAATGTGTTGGTTTGATTACGGACGAAAAGATCATACGCAATATTATAAGTAATGGGATGCAATAACCGATTGGTATAGATATCCATAGAGTCTTGATAATCTTCTGCCAACGCTGAAGCAAAGAACACCATCATTTCTGGATGCTTTTGTAGCGCTTCAGTTAGTTTTTGGATGCAGATGACATCAACCTGCATGTGCTCGTCTGCAATCACGTTCCATTGGCAAGGAGTCTGAGTGAAGTACTCCATTTCACCATAGATATGGTAGTCGCAGTTTGCCTCTCCTAATTGAAAGCGTCGCCCATTCGCGGCCAATATGCTCATTGAAACTCGACCTACCGGCACAACATATAAGTACTGAAGTTGCTCACCTTGGCGGAGAATTTCTTCCCCAGCATCAAAGTAACGCGTACTAATTTGACACTGATAGATCATCTCACGAAAGGCAACGCTCTTTTTTTCAAGGTATGTTTTGAAGCGGCCAGTTGGATACGGGCTGATTTTCATTCTCTGCTCTCTCAGAAAAGTTACTGATAACTATCTCAGGTGGATTGTACCCCGTAACACCAAATAAAAAAGCGACAGTGGCCTGTCGCTTTACATTCATTGATTTATAAGAGTTACTGAAGTTCGTACGGACTAGCTCTGAGCGATCAGCGCTTCTAACGCCGTCGTTGCAGCAAGCTTCTCACCTTGCATCATTACTTTCGCTTCATCAACGTACTGACTAACCCCTTCTTTCACATCTTGTTGGTACAGAACGACGTTATTTAAGATCGAAGCCACATGAAGACCACGTAATCGGCCAACGGCAAACAAAGCTGAGGTTTCCATATCGGCACCTAAGACGCCCTTCTTGTTCCAGTATTGGCATATCGCATCTTCGTCATCGGTATAGAAACTGTCGTGAGAACGTACCACACCAAAATGATAACGTACCTCTTGTACTGACAGGTAACGCTCAACTTCCTTTAATAAGGAAAAACTTGCGTACGCCGGATAAGCCGAATCCACATACGCTTTGGAGCCGCCTTCATCTCTTACCGCACCTTCGGCAATGATTAGCTCGCCAAGCTGAATCCCAGATTGCATCGCACCTGCCGATCCGACACGTACCACATGAGTCACACCGCACTGTTTTAGCTCTTCAACTGCGATGATCATTGATGGCGCGCCGATGCCTGTGCTGCATACTGAAACAGGCTGGTCCTTGTATTTGCCAGTAAAAACACGGTACTCGCGATTTTCCGAGATCATTTCTGCATCATCCAATAATGCGGCAATACGATTAGCTCGGTCTGGCTCACCACATACAATGACGAGAGGAGCGACTTGTGTTTCATCAACACCAATATGAGGTTGTTTCGCCATTTTTCGTTCCTTAAGCTGCAGCTTGAGCTAAGGTTTTATCGCCATTGCGCTTGGCGCTACGGGCCCATTCACGCGTACCATTGGCAGCAATGAACATCAAAATCGCATACTGAACGGACATCGCATAAACACCCTGTGTCGCGTAGATGCCAACACTGATGATGTTAATCACAACCCAAAGAATCCAGTTTTCCACATATTTACGTGTCATCAGAATTTGTGCAACAACAGAAAGTACTGTCATGGTTGCATCCCAAAACGGGAACGCATCAGGTTCAAGTACCGGATCAGCCAAACCTGCACCAAAGAGATTCAAGCTATCAACAGCAATGTTTGCTAATGCAAAGAAAAAAGGGTCGATGTAGATGGTTAACAACGCGATAGACACAACGCTAATAGAAGCAGTGGCGATGAGTTTCTGTTTGTTTAACCAGCGTACTTCCAGCGTTTCACCTTCCGCGTTTGGACGAGTCCACGCATACCAACCGTAAATGTTCGCACAGAAGAAAAACAGTTGAAGAAGTAATAATCCGTATAACTGAATTTGGAAAAAGATAACGGCAAAAAGAGTGACATTCAGCAAACCGAATAAGTAGTTGATGGTTTTTTCTTGGCTAGCAAACCAAATGCAAAGCAATCCAAAAACCGTACCGAAAGCTTCGATCCAACTCATTGCGTAACCGCCGCCAATTGGAATGTTAACCAGGGTGTTGTTTATATCGAGTAAGGCAAGTAGGTCCATGTCGATGTCCTTTATTATTTTGTTTGGGAATATGCCTATATTAGGGCGTGACACCTAACAAAAAGGAGGACATTTGTCCCCCTCTTGATGCACTCGATCATAATTCAGTTCAATATTTGCTTGAAAGCAATAAATGACTCAATTGAACCGCTTGGAAATTAACACGCCTAAGAATCCAAACCTAAATAGCGCTTTTTGAATGCGGAAGCTGATGCAAATAAAGCTGACGCCAAAAGTGTAATAACAAACCCAATTGCGTACTCGAATGCTTCATTCACCAAGAGCTGATAACAGCTCACAAAAAAAATCAGTATGACCGCAATAACATTAACTCGGTGAAACCAAGGATGCTTTACGGAGAACTTAGCGTAACCTTTTGATAACATTTAACTAATCCGCCAGACAACAATTAATATTTTTATTTATAATCAATGGTGATAGTAAGGCTTTATAGTATAAAGAGAAACGACTTTTTTGATTTTTTAGCTCAACATCACAGGTCATCTAGTGCTGCTTGACTTTAATATCTTGACACTTTTTCGTTCAACTAAGGTAGGTTCTAATTGCACGACTTGCGCTTCTGTTGATTTATCATCCAGTTTTCGGACAAGCGTTTCCACGGCAGCTTGCCCAAGACGGTATTTAGGCTGGTGAATTGTGGTGAGTGATGGCGACATGAACTTCGCGATATGTATGTCATCGTAACCGATGATTGAAATCTGTTCCGGGACTTTAATATTGAGCTCATTTGCGGCGTTAATCACACCCATCGCCATCATATCATTGGAAACGAAAATCGAGCTGGGTAAGATGCCTCGCTGCGCCATTTTCATAAATGCTTGATATCCGCCTTCACATTCGAAGTCCGATTCAATGATCCAGTTGGCATTAAATTCCAAGCCTGCTTCGTTCATCGCACGTTTGTAACCTTCGTATCGCATTTGCGCTTGGTGTTTAATCAAAGGGCCAGTGATACATCCTATTTCTGTGTGGCCACAATCAATCAGGTATTTCGCCGCTAGGTAACCGCCACGAAGCGAGTTATCTTGAATTTTATCGCTCGTAAACAGCATCGGCCCCCAATCCATCACCACGACAGGGATATCAGGATAACGCTCAAATACATCGATACGCTCCCCTTCTAGCGAGGAGCACATCAAGATCAAACCATCGACACGCTTTTGCAAAAGCGTATTAATGGACTGGCGCATGCGTTCGTTGTCACCTTCGGTGTTACATAGAATGAGACTATAGCCTTTGTGATAGCAACTGCGTTCGACGCCTTTTACGACTTCGCCAAAGAATGGGTTGGTTGAAGTTGTCACTAGCATACCAATGGTTTTGGTACGATTGACTTTGAGGCTACGCGCCAAAGCTGATGGCGCATAGTAGTTGAGTTCTTTTGCGGCATTATTGACGCGTTCGGAGATCTCTTCACTCACAAAACGCGTCTTGTTAATAACATGGCTCACTGTTGAAGTGGAAACCCCTGCCAGTTTTGCGATGTCTTTCATCGTCGCCATGTTATTACTCCTAATTAATGAGGCGTTTAAGCCCTATTGTGCAGCGAGAAACGCGTCCACCTCTTCGCGAGTTGGGATCGACGTCTGCGCGCCAAAGCGGGTCACAGAAATTGCAGCCGCCGCATGTGCAAACTTAATTGCTGATTCTAAAGGTAAATCCTCTAACAGGCCAGTGACGAATGCCCCATTAAACGTATCCCCTGCTGCGGTGGTATCAGTCGCGTCAACACGGAACCCCGGGATGAGCTCGCCTCTACCATTTTGACTTAACCAAACACCCTTCGCACCGAGAGTGATCATGACAATTTCGATACCTTTGCTATGAAGCACATTCGCCGCTTCTTGCGCGCTGTCATTATCCGTTACCGTTACCCCCGTCAGGACTTCAGCTTCGGTTTCATTTGGTGTAATGACATCAATACAAGCAAGCAGTTCGTCTGACAGTTCACGAGCAGGGGCAGGGTTTAAAATGACGTTAGTTTTTGCATCTTTCGCCACTCGCGCGGCTTTCTCAATGCCGCACATCGGCGTTTCCAATTGCATCAGTAGGTAATCCGCTTGGCGAATGCGATCTAAATCTGGCTCAATCGCTTCTGCTGTCAATTTGGCATTCGCTTCTGCTGAAATACAAATGCTGTTTTCACCACTATCCGACACTTGAATCATCGCAATGCCAGTTGGGCAGTTTGGTTGCATCTTCACACCTGTGATGTCGATGCCGTCCATATTGAAGTTTTCACGAATATTGATGCCGAACGAGTCATCGCCTACACAAGCAATAAAGCCAATATCAGCCTTGAGTCGAGCTGCAGCAACAGCTTGGTTGGCACCTTTGCCACCTGGGATAACTTGATAGTTGCGACCATGTAGCGTTTCGCCAGGGCGAGGGAAAGAAGGCACTTGAAGAACATGGTCAGCGTTTACACTACCTAACACCACTAACTTATTCATACGGTTATCCTCGGTTCTGAATGAACCCTTTTTTTGAAAAACTATTTTGGAAAATACATTAGATGACTTTAACTTCTCTTCCTAACGAAGGAGTCACGATAAAAAGTCAAAGGCATCTATACCCTGCATTTTTAAGTCTCTTTGGTATGTTTGCCCTCTCCTCCTAAACGACAGATATAAACGGAGGAGAGAGCAAAAATTAGGACGCTTTATTGAACGTCAAACTTATTTAGTCACTACTTTTAGTGGTACCGGAATGTATTCTTCTACTTTTTCACCTTTCAAGACTTTGTCAGCCGTTTCAACACCTAAAGCACCGATAAGATCTGGCTGCTGCGCGATGGTTGCTGCTAGTTTGCCACGGTTAACTGCCGCAATGCCGTCTTCCGTGCCATCAAAACCAACGATAACGACGTCTTTGCCAGATGCTTGAACTGCGCGAAGTGCACCTAGCGCCATTTCATCATTCTGTGCGAACACCGCTTGCACATCAGGGTTAGCCGCGAGTAGGTTTTCCATCACGTTTAGGCCTTTAGTACGGTCAAAGTCTGCTGGCTGGCTGGCAAGAAGATCCATATCGCTGCCCTTCACGGCATTCATGAAACCTTCACCACGCTCGCGCGCCGCCGATGTGCCCGCAATACCTTCAAGCTGAATTACTTTTGCTTTTTCGCCAACTTTTTCCATGATGTAGTGGCCTGCCATTTCACCACCGATCACGTTGTCGGACGCGATGTGGCTCACGACTTCACCACGGCTTGCGCCACGGTCTAGTGTCAATACAGGGATCTTAGAACGGTTCGCCATACGAATCGCATTAGACACAGCATCAGAATCCGTTGGGTTGATAAGAATTGCTTTTACGCCGCGAATACTTAAATCCTCGATGTTCGACAGTTCTTTGCTCGGGTCATTTTGCGAGTCCAGTACAATTAAGTCGTACCCCAATTCTTTCGCTTTAGCTTCCGCACCGTCTTTCATCGTTACGAAGAACGGGTTGTTTAGCGTCGAAACCACAATCGCCATCGTATCTTGGGCTTGTGCCGCTACTGATACAGTGGAAGAAAGAAGTGCAGCAGAGATAAGAGTTGCAAGTTTTTTCATCGTTCTAGTCCTTTGTGTAGGGTGAGCCAGCACACGCCCACTGGCTCGGTTTGTATTCAGGATTTAATGGTTATGGATTATTTGTTTTTGTTGTCTACCAGTACTGCGAGCAAGATAACCACTGCTTTGGCAATCATTTGGTAGTAAGAGGAAACGTCTAGTAGGTTAAGAGCGTTGTTTAAGAAACCGATGATCAGCGCACCAATTAGCGTACCCATGATGCGGCCTTTACCGCCCATCAAGCTGGTACCGCCAAGTACAACCGCAGCAATCGCATCTAACTCGTAACCCATACCCGCTGTTGGCTGCGCCGAAGACAGACGAGAAGTCACGATGATGCCTGCAAGCGCTGCCAGCATACCGCAGATGGCGTACACACCAATCTTCACTCGGTCTACATTGATACCAGATAGGCGAGTCGCTGATTCGTTGCCACCTAGTGCATAAACGTAGCGACCAAAGCGAGTGTGGTTAAGTAGGTACCAAGCCGCAGCGAATACAACTACCATCAACCAAACAGGTACTGGAATACCTAGCGCGTAGCCGGTACCAAACCATGCAAACGCATCAGCTGTGTCAGTAAAACCTGTCGAGATTGGACGACCTTCGGTGTACACCATAGTCACACCGCGTAGTAACGTCATGGTAACCAGCGTAGCGATAAAGGCCTGTACTTTGCCCTTCGCAATGATGATGCCGCTAATTGCACCTAACGCTGCACCTGCGACTAAAGCAGTCGGAACCGCCACCAGCACCGGGACTTCAAGCGCAATCATGCTTGCCGCAAAGGCACCACATAGCGCCAGTACGGAACCAACACTCAAGTCGATGCCTGCGGTTAAAATAACCAGTGTCATACCTACCGCGATAATGGCATTCACTGAGGTTTGACGAAGAATGTTGAGAATGTTGTCGACCGTAAAGAAGTTCGGGTTCAAAAATGACACAACAACAATCAAAAAAATCAGTGCTATCAGTGATTTTTGCTCAATCAACCACTCTTTTGTGAACAACTTCTTGTTGCTAGCTTCGGTTGGTTTGCTCATGGTATTAGTACTCATGCTGCTTCCTCATTGATCTTTTTGCCTACGGCACAGGCGAGTAATTTTTCTTGATCGGCGTCTTTCGCATCGAATTCGCCAGTAATACGACCTTCATGCATAACCAGAATGCGGTCACTCATACCGAGCACTTCTGGCATCTCGGAAGACACCAAGATGATGCTCATGCCTTCGGCTTTGAACTTGTTGATGAGTTGATAAATTTCTTTTTTCGCACCGACATCGACGCCACGTGTTGGCTCATCGAGAATCAGAACTTTAGGTTTGGTCATTAACCCTTTCGCGATCGCCACTTTTTGCTGGTTACCGCCGGATAAGTTACCAATGATTTGGTCGCGCGTAGGGGTTTTGATATTAAATAGCTTGATAAAATCTTCCACGGCAATCACTTCGTCGCTATGTTGGATTTGGAAGCCTTTAGTCAACTGGTTGAGAGAACAAAGTGACATGTTCTCCTTAACCGAGAGACCTAACACCAAGCCATCGCCTTTGCGGTCTTCAGAGATATAAGCGATGCCATTTGCTAAGCCATCTTGTGGGCTAACCGGGTTAATGGTTTTGTTATCGAGGTTGATAACACCATGTTCACTTGGCAACGCGCCGTAAATCACTTTCATCAGTTCGGTGCGGCCAGCCCCCATCAAACCAGAAATACCCAAAATCTCACCGCGTTTCAGCGTGAAGCTCACATCGTGAACGCCAGATCCGGTCAGGCCAATCACTTCAAGGCAAGTTTCGCCATGTTGTACATCAATACGTGGGTATTGCTCTTCTAACTTACGACCAACCATCATTTCGATCAGGCCGTCTTCATCAGTGTCGGACACCTTGCACTCACCGATAAATTTACCGTCACGAAGCACCGTAATATCGTCACAGATTTCAAAGATTTCTTTAAGACGGTGTGAGATGTAAACGATGCCGCAGCCCTGCTCTCGAAGCTCGTTGATCACTTTAAATAGTGACTCCGTCTCGGTATCAGTCAGCGCGTCAGTTGGCTCATCCATAATGATGACTTTCGATTCAAACGAAAGCGCTTTCGCGATCTCCACCATTTGCTGTTCACCTAGGCTCAAATCACCAAGCAACGTTTTCGATGAGTGCTTTACGTTAAGGCGTTGAAGCAACTTATCTGCTTCTTCATACATCTTGCCCCACTGAATACGCCCCATCGTGCCGGTAAATTCACGACCTAGATAGATGTTTTCAGCAATCGTTAGTTCAGGGATCAAGTTCAATTCTTGGTGAATGATGCTGATGCCCGCTTCCTGTGAGTCACGCGGACCTTTAAACGCGGCAGGTTGGCCTTGATATTGGATGCTACCCGCATCCATGTGATAGATGCCAGTCAGCACCTTCATCAATGTTGACTTGCCTGCTCCATTTTCTCCCATGAGCGCCATGACACGGCCTGGGTAAACATTCAGGCTCGCTTTGTCCAGTGCTTTTACGCCCGGGAACGCTTTCTCAATGTCGCTCAGTTGTAGAATGGCTTGAGTCATAATCTGTCCTCAATATCTCTGGCTTAAAAAACCACGCCCGCTTGAAAGATAACGTTCGCGTATGGCGAGCATTCGCCAGTTCGAACGACAGCGCGGCTTTGTGCCGTGCGTGCTTTAAATGCTTCATGTGACACGTAGCTGATCTCGATAGATTTACCCGTTTCTTCGCTCTCTTTGCTCAGTTCGTTAAGCAATGCTTGATGTAAAACAGGGCTTACATCAGAAAACTCTTCCGCAATAATGACCCCTTCGATTTGCGACTCAGATAGAATCACGCGAACAGTATCAAGAAAACTTGGTACGCCATGCGTTAGCGCCAAATCAATTCGCTGTACATGCTCAGGGATTGGCAGGCCAGCGTCGCATATCGTGATCTCATCGGTGTGGCCTAGCGTCGCCACCAAGTAAGAAATATCTGAGTTAATTAGGGTACTTTTTTTCATCTCATCGACCTTTCGGTTACACGTTCATACAACCATGAGCGCCTGTTTTAAAGTGTTTTCGTTATTAACAGAAAACTCATCGAAACGTTTCGATGAAATAATAATTCGTTGTGGTAATTTGACCAGAGTGAGATTGATAAGGTGTGAGAATGATCCGTAATTAACGGGTCATCGAATAGTAAAAAGGTACATGAGTCACACTTTACCATCGAAACGTTTCGATGACTAGTTTAATCGACACTTGAAGTGAGGTTTTTAAAGACAGTTGAAAAAGAGGTACGTCCCATTACTGAGAAACACTCTAGTTAATGAGATGGAAACCTTACACATCATCACAGTTCTTGGATGGTTGTCTGATTTTGGAGAACGCTCACCTTACAATCTGGTTACAATTTGCAAAACACATCATCCGTTCAGTACCTTATATGGTATGCGACGTTTGTAGGGACACAAACGGAAACTAAAAGCCATAATGAAGTTAAGCAATCGAGTCATCTTGCTTGTCGCGCCAGTGATCTTATTAAGCGCGCTGGTATCAAGTTATATTATTTACAGCATTCAAAAAGTAACGCTCATCAAGCGAGAAGACAGCTATATCCAATTACAAATGGAAAAGCTCGCAGGGCAGTTCCGACAAGCCAACATATTCCTCAATAGTTATGCATACACATTAAGCAAAAGTGATGTATTGCAAGACTACTTGGTGAATCATAGCAATCCGTATCGTGAACGCGTGTTATTTAACCGACTCGATGAAACCGCAGATGTGTTAAGCCATGGCTATACAGGCGATGCAAGCATGGCGATTCTTGACGGGAAACAAAACCTTCTTTATTACACAGAAAATAAATACTACGAATCATCAGGTGTAGTCGACCCTAAGGTATTGGATTACATCTCGCGAAGCTTTAGTACGAGAGAAGCGTTTAACCATACTGGCTTTATTTACAATTCCAGCGGACAAAGTATTCTTCTGCAATACGAACTCATCGACAAACGAACAGGGACACAACCTCTAAGTTTTGATCCGCAAAATGTCTTTTTCGTGGTGGTATCGGTATCGCTCGAAGCCTTCAATGAGATCAAACACGAAATCGAGTTCGACACGCATAGCGTGATAACTTTTGCCGACAAGCCTATTTATCTCGATATTCCTCTCGCTCAGACGATTGAACTATTGCCACACTTTTATGCGGTACTCTCCCCCGCTGAATATTTGATGTGGAATAAAGTCGATAAAGTGTGGCTAGAACTGGCCCTTTCCTTTGGTGTGGCGGCGTTTTGCACCATCACCTTAATTGTTTTGGTTTTGTATCGTTATGTATTACACCCCGTTTCTCGCCTCGATAAACAGCTACAAGAGCTGGAAACAAATCAATGCGGCAACATTGAAAAGCTAGAAACAAACGATGAAATAGGACGCTTATCCTCACGCTTTTTTGATATGTATGAAGAGCTCAACGTCATATATAAGAAGACAAAACGCCTAGCTGAGACGGATCACCTAACGCAACTCGCTAATCGCCATCGTTTCCATGAACTTGCAACTCGTGAACTCGTCTCCCCTTCGCAGCATTTATGGGTCATTTATGTCGATCTCGATAACTTCAAGTACGTTAATGACAAATACGGGCATGAACTGGGAGACAACTTATTAAAGGTGTTTTCATCACACATCAAAAATGTCTGTCAAAAATTCTCGCACGACTACGATAGTCCCTGTTTTGCAGCAAGATTGTCTGGTGACGAATTTGCTATTTTATTGAGCTCAAATCAGGATGCACAACGCCTACCTGACTTGCTGGCCTCAGAGTTGCTAAAACCGATTGGCAATCTCAGTCCATCTTGGAGTAATTCATTCCCCGTGACTGCAAGCGTAGGTATCGCTCAGTACCCTCAAGACGGTACAGACGTCGCGAAATTACTCTCCAGTGCCGATGCGGCAATGTATCAAGCCAAACGAGCCGGGAAAAACCAGTACGCTTATTACTCAGCAGCTCTCAATGTTGAGTCTCAAAGACGCAGTCAGCTTGAGCGAGCGCTCAGAAAAAGCAACGTGGAAGAAGAGTTCCATCTCGTTTTTCAACCCTATATGAATAATCGGGACAACGAGATTGAAGGACTAGAGGTATTATTGCGCTGGGAAGCGGAAGGCATTGGTCCCGTGCCTCCGAAAGAGTTTATCCCAATCGCGGAACAGGCGGGCTTATTTGATAAAATTGATCGCTGGGTTTTCGCCAACGCTACAGCGGAATATCACCAATTAAGAAATATTTTTGGCAAAGACATTGTCCTTTCGATCAACCTCTCTTCAGCAGAGCTTAACTCCATCGAAATGGCGAATTATATTCATGACCAAGCAAGCAAAAACGGTGTGAAACCAGAATGTATTGAATTAGAAATAACAGAAACCTTTGCCGCAGAACAACAAGGTACAGCATTACTTGATGAGCTGTCGAAGCGTGGCTATCGTCTCGCCATTGATGACTTTGGCTCTGGCTATACATCGCTGACTCAACTTGTTCAATATCCAGTTCAAAAGATCAAGTTTGACCGAGAGTTCCTCGTTACATTGATGAAAACCAACAACGGTCATGTGATCAAACCCATCATCGATCTATGCCACGCTCAAAATAAAACGGTCACCGCAGAAGGTATTGAGCACAATGTTATGCATGAATGGTTATCGGCCTACCGCTGTGACTATATGCAAGGCTATTTATTTGGTAAGCCAATGAGTAAGGAACAACTGAATTTGTGGTGGCAATCCGCAAATGACGATAGCCGCTTCGATGGTTCCATAGTTGGTTCAATTACTGTTCAAGGGACATCTTATTAAAGATTAAGTACAGAAGCCATGTATGTGGCTGCTGTACTTATATAATATAGAAACAAGACTTTACCCTTAGTTTCAATAATATAAGCAACCACATAAGTTCGTACGTTAATTTTTGGTATTATTATTTTTCGATGAAACCTCACAGTTATTTAAATATTTAATCAAAACGATAGAATTACTTTTTGGTAAGTTTAGTTCAGATTTTATGTATTTAATTGAAAACATGAGGAAATAAGTAAAAGCTGACAAACTTTACTTTTGTACTGCTGATCACCGACTTAAATGATTCGTGTAGAAGCTCATTTGTCGGCTCCACTTAGACTTAGCTTTATCACTTGTGAACAGGAAATGCCCTTCTTCTCGGTATTTCTCTACCTTTCTTATCCATCTTGTTGTTTACCCACTCACTTAAAATGCACTAACACACATAACGAGTTGACGTTACGATTTGTTACGAGTCAAATCACAAATCTAAACGCAGGCTGAATAGACGTACAAAAGACAAACACATTGAAATAAAAAGAGTTTCTAATCTAGAAAAAATAAAACATCGTTTTTATAAATTCGCCATCTCACAAATATCCTTAAACACAGTTTTATTAATTACGCATATCAGATATTATTTATGCCGAAGTTTATCGAAACAATCGATTAACTTCATAATTTATTTGAGTTTCAAACAGTTAGTTTTTAACTTGAAAACTTATCGTTAACCCAATATTAAGTACCTAAGCGTACAATAAGAAACATTGGGAATAGAATTATATTGATGTGCATGTTGTTTTAACGAATGCATGAAGCAATCGGTAAATTTGTAACACCATAGAGTTTTATTTAGCCAAGATGAAAAAGTTAATTTTATTATTTATATGGACATTTCTGTCTGCCTCTCCTTTTGCCTTTGCAAAACAAGCAGATAACGAAGTCAAAAGTCACATACCACAGAATAAAATTGAACAAGTGTTCAAACAAGCAAAGTTAGATGGCGTAGTAGACTTTAAATTGTTTCGTGACGCTTACATCGCGTACCAAAAAACACCTGATAGAAAGAAATCAGTACTAACCATCATCGACTATAGTAAACCATCGACTGAAAAACGCTTTTATGTGGTTGATTTAGATAAAAAGAAGCTTATCTACAATACTTATGTTTCTCACGGTGTGAACAGTGGAAAGAAAACAGCGACGCAGTTTTCAAACGTGGTGAACTCGCGTAAAACATCGCTGGGTACGTTTTTGACTGACACCACCTACTACGGATCAAATGGTTATTCACTTCGATTAGATGGTCTAAGCTCAGGGTTGAACGATAAAGCTCGCGAGCGTTATATCGTTGTGCACGGTGCCGACTATGCTAACCCTTCTTTTATCAAGAAGAATGGTTACCTTGGGCGCAGTTGGGGTTGCCCCGCACTGCCAAAGAAGTTGTCTCGTGAGATCATTGACACCATAAAAGGCGGCAGTGTTATTTACGCAAGCGCATAACACGGGTGCAAATCATGTGGGGAAGAATGCTCTATTTCTTCCCCAACAAATAATCGGATTGACTCAAGCTTCCAGGCCTCATGACTCTCTTTCTTTACCTATTTTTCGAGTTTTCGCTTGCTTCAACGCTAAAATTATTTAGGTATTAGCTTATACCTAAATAACATCAGAAAACTCTGTTCATCCCTCTTCCATCTCGTTAGTATACGCTGAGTTGGTCAGACACCGATTTTCATTGTTATCATAGTGTCACTAAGATTCCGTAGTCATAGTGATAGTCTATGACGTTATATGTTTAGGGTTACTTCTTGCGTTATCTACACCGTATATTATTGATGCTTTCATTGTCCCTATTTTCAGGGTTCATCGCTGCCTCATATGCGCATACGTATCACCACACTAAACATTACACCTCTGAACGCTTGCTTAAACTCGCGCAACAAGACGATTTTGAACTAGCACACAGCGAATTCCATACATTTGCCTCTCCAAGTTCTTGGGGCTCAGAAGGTTATTATCTGCACATAAAGCGCGAGTTGTTAGCGCTGGTTTCCTGCCGCCGAACATCCGCCACTGATGGTGTTTTATCATCAGATTTTACTCCTGATTATTTTTTACTTGTTGCTTTCTCTTCCCCACCACTATTGGAATTGGCAAAACAAGCATCTCGCTTACCTCTTGATGGTTATGGCGGGCTGATGAGTAAACGCTCTCTCTATCGACTCTCAGGAAGAAAAGAAGCCAATTTGATGTACGTCTTTACTCATGGTCGCAACGCCTTCCCTGTTGTTTAACTTTTTATGACATACAGAGAACACGGAAATGTAACGATGACAACCAATACGCTCATTGTTACTAGAACCAATTTGAGGTCCATATAATGACAAAATTCGCTACGACTATCGCACTCGCATTACTATTTACAACGGGCTCTGCCTTCGCTAACACAGAAGCAAAGCCAGAAGAAATGAGCAATGAGACTCTGCTAGAGTGTGCCAACGTTTCTAATGCACGTATTGCGGTTCCTGAACACAGAGCGATGTTCAGACACTACCTAATGTCTGAAAGAAACTATAGTTTCAGCCAGTTATCTTCTGCTGAGCTTGAATTTAAAGCAGCAGATAAGAATGAATCCGAAGTAGAAAATATCTACAAGTCTCAATGTAAAGAGGTTGGCGAGTATCTATATAGCATTGGCTATTAAATTCGAAACCCTAACGACACTCAAAAAGAAAGGCGCATACATTGCGCCTTTCTTTTTACTGATAAAAACCAGCCGATTAGATGTCTAATCTGTATACAAGCTTAAAAGTGCAAATCAAAGTAAACTTACTGGGAAAACTCTGACACATCCTTGGATTTACAGAACGTTCGACGTGCTTTAACAAACAAGAAACTAAGCACCCCAATCACGAGAGTAATTATTGGGGCCGCCATTAATAGCATTGTGATCGTTCTGCTCATATTCTCTGGTAACAAGGGAAGCAATAAACCAAAACCGCATAATATCAGCGTCCATAAAATCGCACTCAGCCATGCAAAGTAATGGAATTTACTAATACCTTTCACTCGCAACCCCATCATTAATGGCAATAGGGAACGAACAACCGGAATAAACCGCGCACAAAAAAGCGCAATCAATCCATGTTTACTGAGTAATACGTCGACCTGTTCCAAACGCTTTTGAGGAACCGCGCTCACCCAACCTTGAACCTTAGGTAAGCGATTTAGCCACTTGCCTTGTAAGTAAGCCGCCCAACTTCCCAATCCCGCACTAACAGCTATCACCAACATAATCATAATGGGATCAAGGACGCCAACCGCCGCCAGCGTACCGGATAATACGACGACACTGTCGCATGGGAATGGCGCAGCAGGAATAAAACCACTTTCCAAAAAGATAAGCGCAGCAACAACAAAATAAACCAATCCTGCACCGCCTGGCGCCATTAACGCCGTGAAATCTTGATGCCAAAAGGCACTCAAGACCTGAATTATCGAATCAAACATAAACCGCTCCTAAGCATAACTAACCAAAAATTGTAAAAACATGGAATGTGTTAGCGAGCATGTATAAAGCGGTATATGAGATTCGATTCTTTCCTCGCACCGATTCTGTATTTAGAATGAGTAAAAATACTTTCAACACAACGACCTAAAGCTTCATTGCCGATGCGTTTTAGCGGCCCCATCGAGTGAAATGCCGAACGATGTGTCCGCCATACTACAGCAAGCGTTTCAAAGCATTCGAGCTCTACATCGTCGTTCGAGCTCGTTTCCTTAGAATGGCTAACCCTCAATATATTCCGGCTGTTTAAACTCGGATAGTCTTGTTGTATTGGAGAGACAGGGTGTTCTGAAAAGTGCTTCGACTTAGCGTCAACAGCAATATTCTGGTTATGAAAGGAAAGAAAATTTGGGTATGAGTGCGCCAGACTCATGCTCGGAGCCAACAAGCAGAAAAGTAGTCCGAGTAAAGCAATCAGAGTCGTACGCACAAAGGTAACCAAAACCAAAATAATAAGTTCTTTTAACCCTGTGCGTAACGATTGGCAATTAGTATTCTTAATCGTTAAGAATACTAATTATTTTTCACCGTAAGGGTAGTTTTCAAACATTTTCGCAATTTCTTCTTCAATCAGAGACTCTCTTTTCTCAGAACTCATAGACTCAGATAGTTTCCTGCTTGAAACACCTTTCCACACAACCTGATTAGCCTTTGCATCAACAAGCTCTACCACCAGTTTGCCATACTTACGTTCTTTGTATCGTTCCGGGCTTGAAGTGATCACGCCAAAGCTATTCCAACCATAACCGAAACTCACCGAAGACCCAGAAGAGACAAGCTCGGACTCTTCGACGATATCATGATGAACGTAAAGGTCCCCACCACTATTCACTTTAATTAGGCCCTTGTCTTCAAGCTGTTCAGCCAATCCTTGTTCAATACGTCGACCATCAATACTCGTAGGGGTTTCTGCTTGGGCACCGAAATCAAACGTTCTGTAAGCTGAAAAATCGGCTTGCTTATCAACATCCGTCGTTACGGTTGTACAAGCAGACACGAGCATCATCACCGCCCCTAATATCAAACCTTTCCACATGTTAAATCTCCTTTGGTTAAGCTGACTGTTTCAGCGGAATTACGCTAGTGCTATACATACGCTTCAGCAGTAAAAAGTAATCATTTCAATATCTAGTCTTGACCATGAAACCTGACTGTTCAATAAACGCGATTAACCTTTACACTGACAATCTTGAATATCATCAATGCCTAAACGCTAGTAGACAGTGTGTTTGCCCTTAATTAGCAGCCATCGATTTTAGAAGCGGAATCGCTGACCCTCCTGAAAAACAGAGACAATGGACACTTTAACACCAAGACGCTACTTTTTTAGGCATCTGACAAACAATTGATGAGAAAAGACTTTTCTTTTTCGTTCAGTGTGGCATATTAACTGAGTCCTATTGATGCGCGGGCATCGTATAATGGCTATTACCTCAGCCTTCCAAGCTGATGATGCGGGTTCGATTCCCGCTGCCCGCTCCAATCTCTTTTATCTCAATCTACTCAAAAGAATCCGATGGCGGAGCAAATAGACAGCGCCAACGTTGTTTCCACGTTAAATTTGGTCGTGTTACGTCATAAAACATATCTTTCCATTCTGCAAACGTCACACGAATGGGATTAAAGCTGTTTACAGGTTTAGAAATTCCATACCTAACGGTTTCCACTTCTGGTTCAAACGTTCCAAACATCCGATCCCAGATAATCAACACTCCCGCGTAATTTTTGTCGATGTACTGACGGTTTATACCATGATGAACACGATGATGAGATGGCGTATTAAATACCCACTCTAGCGGTCCAAGCGAGCGAATTGATTGAGTATGAACAAAAAACTGTAAGCCCAGATTAAACAGCACAACGAAGACGACCCACTTGGGATCAAAGCCAATAATCACCAAAGGCAACCAGAAAATCCACATTCCCGCTAACGGATACATCAAGCTTTGACGAAACGCGGTGCTGAAATTCATTCTCTCCGAGCTGTGATGGACCACGTGCGCAGCCCACATCCAACGAATACGGTGGCTAGCTCGATGAAACCAGTAATAGAAAAAGTCTTGCAGAACGACAAGTAGCAAAAACGCTGAAACGCTCATTTCGATATCAAACAATCGCCAATCAAACCACCACAAATATAACTGAGCAATCAGTAAACCCGTGAGTATGTCTGTCGCTTGGTGTAAGCCTGCAAGTACAAAATTACATACAACTTCCGGAATATAATACGTCGCGCTTTCAGGCAAACCTCCCCTTCGTTGTCCAAACCAGTACTCTGCAACCATACATAAAAAGAAAACTGGCGCCAAAATCATCAGAAGTAATTCAGGGCGTTCCATCAACTGTGTCCAATCCATTGTGTTTCTACCATTTTGCATAGTGATCTTCAGTAAGACCTATGACTTCTTCTAACTGATGTTTGATACCATTCCCATCAACGATGTAGCCAGAGAAATAGCCGATATATTGACGAAAATTGCTTTTGAGAAACCAAAAGTTTTTCTTTTCTGAACGTCGGTTTAAAGGCGTGAACACTAGGTCAATCCGTTTATCTTCCGACGTGATATGCCATCTTTGTCCTTCATCATTTCGTGAAAATTGAAAATGAACAGACTGTAAAAAATGCCGTTCACCATTAATCCAGAATACATTTTCACAGCAGCCCGTTTCATTGACGCCTGCAGCTAAGTTCAGCCCCAATCGTCTGCCGCTTTCAAAGCAATTAATACTCGTCCAGCGCCAGCTTGTCTCCCGTCGCATGTACCCAGCGGAAAAGTCATAACCAGCAGCCACTTCTGAGAGTTCTTGTTCCTTTCCTAATATGAATAAGTTGCCATCTACCGTTAACGCATTATGCTTCTGCGTATAAGTCCAACCCGCATAACCGGTTGGTGTACACAACATTAATGGCAAACTCATACTTTCTGGACGTAAGTAGAGATCAGCATTGACAGATTTCGTCACAAAGTGGACGTGCCAAATACCATTCTGAATAGAAAACTGAATACTTTTGTCAGCAAGATGGGCATGACTAGACCAACTGGAAGGCTGAGTTTGATAATCAATATTAAAAGGCTTTAACCACTGCTGCTCCACTAACTCATTATTTTGAATGTCAAACAGATAGCAAAAACCAGATGCTAAATACCTAATATCCGCAATCGCAACCCCAATCACGTAGTTAGGTGTGACCAAATTAACGAACTGAAACTGCTTATAGTCACAGTAACGGCGCCACTTAGACGCTGGCTTATCCATCTCATCAAGGTAAGTAAACTTATCTAACTGTAAAGATGTGGGAATCCCATCAAGATGGCCAAACACTGGTAGACCGTTTTGCTGCATAAACGAGTCCAGAGTCTTAAGCTCATGCATATTTTTATCTTTTTCGAGTCAACACGCTCAAATGTTAACACCGAGTTAACAAAAACAGTTTGCGTGACAGCACAACAATATCGACTAATTTGGCTTCTGCTCGCTATATGTGAAACCGATCACTCAACTATCCACTCATATCACTCACTTAATCTTCCTCATCAATACGAACAGAAGTTGGAAATTGAGCGTTCTCATCCGCAGGAAAGACCATTATAGCCATTGAGAATTGGTCAAAATCACTATTTAATGGGAATAAATTCATATAAACTGATTGCTTATTCATATCAAGGAAGAGATCTATGTCACACATACACGATACTATTGTTGCGTTGCAACACAGTAGCCCGGCTCAAAAAGAGTTTTACCAAGCCGTAGAAGAAGTATTAACTTCTCTCGCTCCAGTCATAGAAAGCAATAATAAATATAAAGAACAAGCGATTATCCAAAGAATCGTAGAACCAGAACGTCAAATCATGTTTCGAGTTCCTTGGGTCGATGACGCAGGGAATGTGCAAGTAAACAAAGGCTACCGCGTCGAGTTTAACTCCGCGTTAGGTCCATACAAAGGCGGACTGAGGTTCCATCATTCAGTGAACGCGAGCATCATAAAGTTCCTCGGCTTTGAACAGATTTTTAAAAACGCGCTTACTGGCCTTCCAATTGGTGGCGGAAAAGGCGGTTCAAACTTCGATCCTAAAGGAAAATCTGACGGTGAAATCATGCGATTTTGCCAATCATTTATGAACGAGTTATACCGCCACATTGGCCCTGCTACCGATGTTCCTGCTGGCGATATCGGCGTCGGTGCGCGTGAAATTGGTTATATGTTTGGTCAATATAAGCGATTGACGGGCCGCTACGAAGGAGTACTTACAGGCAAGAGCCTTCTTTGGGGGGGCTCACTTGTTAGAAAAGAAGCAACGGGATACGGAACCGTATATTTTGCGGAATGCATGCTCAATGACCGTAATGATTCACTAAAAGGCAAAACTTGCCTCGTTTCAGGCGCAGGTAACGTCGCTATCTATGCAATTGAAAAGCTATACCACATGGGAGCAACCCCAGTAACATGCAGCGATTCTAGAGGCACGATTTATCATGAGCACGGTATTGATCTGCAGCTCCTCAAGCAACTTAAAGAAGTGAAAAGAGCAAGTTTAGAAGAGTATTTAGACACTTACCCTGAAGCAGAGTATACGCCGTTGGGTGACTATCCTAATAAAGGGCATGCTGTATGGCGATATCAAGCTGACGCCGCATTCCCTTGCGCGACCCAAAACGAACTGACGTCAAACGATGCTCTTGCTCTTATCGATAATGGGTGTGTTTTGATTAGTGAAGGCGCAAACATGCCAACCACTCGTGATGCGGCCAATATCATCGTGGATTCCGAAATGGCTTATGGGCCAGCGAAAGCAGCCAATGCAGGCGGCGTTGCAACCAGTCAGCTTGAAATGGCACAAAATGCCAGCATGCAAAACTGGACCTTTGAGCAAGTCGATAGCCAGTTGCAGACCATCATGAAAAACATCTTTATTAACGCAAACGAAACCAGTCGAGAGTTTGGTCAGCCTGGTAATTTAGTTTTAGGCGCAAACATTGCCGGCTTTAGAAGAGTCGCTGATGCGATGATCGAGCAAGGCATCGTTTAGTTCACAATAGCCAGCAGCCGGACTGCTGGCTTAACACTATTCGGTGATACACTGCGCTTTAACACAGAGTTTCATTTAATCCGCAATAAGCGTCGTCACTTCAGTTTTAACCGAATTGGCGATAAAACAATTCTCATGAGCCATGTGGTGCATTTTTTCTAATTGAGATCGTGTCGGTTGTTCATCACCAGCAAATGTTATCTTAGGGTTTAGTGTTACCTTAGACACCCATTCTTTTCCATTTTCACCTTTTGTCAGCTCTCCTACTGCTTCATCTAGGTAGCGATCGACAACGTAACGTCGTTTCGCCGCAATAGAGAGAAAAACAAGCATGTGACAACTGGAAAGTGCCGCAACAAATGCTTCCTCCGGGTCAACGTTTTCTTCGACAGATAGCGGCAACGGCACTACGTGTGGAGATGGTGACGCAGGGACTTGCAACCCGCCATCAAACTTCCAAATGTGCGCCCGACTATACTGGTTATCACTGAATATTTCGTCAGCTTCGCGATGCCATTCGATTAAAGCGGAATGCTTACTCATTCTAACTCCCTGATTTTCTCATTGACGAATCAACACATCCATTCACGTCATAGTAAACCATAACGAAACAAGGTAAGGAACGTATGAACTCAGAGAGGTTACAAAATTTGTTGAGGATCGACGTTTTTTTTCTGTATGTCATCCAGAAGTCGATTAGCCTGATGGATGTTGACTTGTAATCGGTTGATTAGCATCTGTAACCGCTCAATTTCAGGAGTTTGCTTCGCTTTGAGCGTGTTTTCTAGCGCCTCCGTTTGTCCAGCTAAAATCGGCAAACCAAGGTTCAATGCCATACCTTTTGTTTTATGCAACGTGTCTTCTAGAGACGCGAAATCTTCAGCCATAAAATAATCAATAAGTTCATCAACCGATGATTCAAAATCGACAATAATACTTTTTAGTAGCTCATCTATCGCTTCCGGCGCTTCTTGCAAAGAAATGAGCATCTCTGAACTGGATAACTCTTCTTCTGTCAGCCGTAACTTCTCTATTGGCTTGCGCTGCAACTGGAGAACGTTGTTGTCATTCGTTAATGGTAAATTCTCTTTTGGTTCGAGCCTCGCAGCAAACTGTTTAAGAGCGTCCGAAAAGCTCTCTTGCTGTAGCGGTTTTGTAAGCACATGATCCGCTCCGGCTTCAATAAAGCTATCATGCGCCTCACGAAAGACATCTGCCGTATACGCAAAGAGTAATGTTTTGATACCTAACTCTTGTCGAATCACACGCGTCGCTTCAACACCATTCATCTCAGGCATGTGATTGTCCATTAGAATCAGGTCATATTCGTTATCTCTCGCCTTTTTAACCGCCACCAATCCGTTTTCAGCAACATCCACTTCATGTCCCAACTTTTCGCAAAACCCTTTCGCCACAATGGCGTTCACTCGGTTATCTTCAGCAAGCAATATCTGCAAATTGTGTGTTTTCTTGCGCGTTTTTGGTGGCTCTTGTGCCTTTGGAAGTTCGCATTCAACCCAAGGAATGGGCAGTTCGACGATGAATTGACTTCCGACGCCCTCCACACTTTTCAATTTAATCTTGCCATCCATCAAGCCAGTTAATTTTTTAACTATTGCCAAACCAAGCCCTGTGCCTCCAAATTTTCGGGTAGTTGAAGAATCGGCTTGCTCAAACGAGTTGAAAACATGTTCTTGCTTGTCTAGCGCGATACCAATACCAGTATCACTCACAATCATCACCAAGCAATGATTTACCTTATCAAGTTCTGTTCTGATTAACACATGCCCCTCACTGGTAAACTTCACCGCGTTGCCAGCAAGATTAAACAAGATCTGTCGTAAACGTGCGCAGTCTCCGGTAAGTTCAACGTATTCAGGCACTTCATTTTCCACGATCAATTCGATATTTTTTTCATCGATGAGCGGTTTTATTGCGCTACACACAGGAGAAATGACTTGGTCTAAATTGAACTTAGCCTGCTCAAATTCCAGTTTGTTTTCTTCAACTTTGGAGAAATCCAAAATATCGTTGAGAATCGTCATCAAGTGTTGGCCAGAATCAAGAATGACTTTCACGTACTCTTTAGTCGTCGGCTCTTTGGTTTCCTCTGCAATCATTTGAGAAAGACCTAATACACCATTCATCGGCGTTCTTAATTCGTGACTCATTGCGGCGAGAAAACTTGATTTGGCTTTTGCCGCTCGCTCGGCTTTATTTCGCGCCTCCTCGATTTCGAGGTTCAATTGTTTCAAGTTGTACATTCGATATTGCGATTGATACAAGAATGCACTGACTAACAACATCACGGCAATAAAAACAAACAACCAAGTGAAACGCGCTTCACTTTGGGCAATATTGAGCAGCCGATGCTCCGCATCCTCGATAAAAACAAAGTATCCATGATCAAGCAGTTCATTCGTGAGTAGTTCTATCCTTTTATCGCTCGCTTGAAGCCGATCTAAGAAATTGGCTTCACTTTCACTCTCAACTACGTTTTGTGTCAAAAGCAGTTGGTTGAGAAACTCAAAATAGTGATGCCCACTCAACGTCTTTCCGGTATCGGTAGAAATATCTTGCTGATATAAGTTGAATAGCATTAATAACGCGTATTGATTCTCCACCTGTACGCCAATCAACATATCAAGCTTCAGAGTTGTATCAAGCACACGGTTTTTAAACAGGTTGAGCGTATCCTCAACTTTTTTATGATTGGGCGTCACAGGGAACCAAACTGACTCCCTTGATGAATTTAGCAAGTTCTCAGCTGCGACTTCTATATCCACTAAAGATGTCGTCAGTTCATAATTCTTCCTATCTTCAACCGCATATCGATTCACTATAACATCGCGCTCTTCAATCAACTTGTGCCCAATATCCGTCAACTCCGCGTGGAATTCTTGTGCACTTTTTGAATTCACATGTGACATGTACGCCAATACACAACACGTCAGCATGGCAATAAAAAAGCAGATATTAACCAGTTTGAATTTACTCATTTTCCAACACCTCTAAAATCACGGGTCTGGGTGCGGTCAAGGACTGTAAGAACGCTTCAATATCAGCGACACTTTCATCGCTCATCGTAATACCGAGCTGCGTTTTCGCCATAATCTGTATCGCCTCGGATAACTGGTCAACTCGTCCGTTATGAAAATAAGGACTTGTTAGGGCGACATTACGTAAACTGGCGACTCTAAAATAGAATTGTTCTTCACTTTCCGTCGTAATCAGGTGCCGTCCCGAGTCCTCTACTACTGGCTTATCTTTGAAATAGGCGAACCTTTGTATCATCGATCCGCCAATGTTTTTGCCCTGATGACACTGTACGCAACCTGAAGACTGAAATGTTTTCCACCCCCTAATTTGCTGCTCACTGAGGACATGGGTGTAACCCAGTAAGTAGGCATCGAATGGTGCACCTGGAGTTTGGAGCCCTTCGACAAACTCCACAATGGCGGACTTAATATTGTTAATATTAATCGGTAGCTCACCATCACGACTAAATAGTGCTTGATAACGTTCGCTTCCTTTCACGTACTGCTCTATTGTTTGCCAGTTTGAGTCCATTTCTATTGGATTGTGGATTGGCCCATCAATCTGAGCCATTAAGGTGTTTTCGGTACCATCCCATAAAAAACGATAATTTAACGCTGCATTAAACACTGTGATGGAGTTTCGAGTTCCATCACCTTTCACCCCTGTAGAAACTGGTGTATTTTCAGCGCCATTGGTTTGCAAGTTGTGGCACGTCGCACAACTGACGCTACCGTTTGAAGATAGCTGAGGATCACGAAAGAGATGCCAGCCAATTCTCGCCAGCTTAATATCTACGACAGGGTCACCTTCTATCGGCTGAACTAACGAAATATCACCTAGCACCTTAGCATTTCTTGCGATTGTTGCTTGGCTCAAAATGAGTGCCACAACAACTAATGTGATTATGCTGAATTGCCTCATCAACTGCATACCTTACACTTGCCATTAGTATGAAGTTAGTTGCATTTTTAGGTTTTTTCCATTAATGGAAAACGGTTACCAGAGCTGCACGTGGAGGGACTTTTATTTAAAGCTCAGATAAGGAGCAAATGACGAAGGCGAGTAACGAAGAATTGACTCGCTTCGTGGAGTTATGTGTGCATATTGAATTCTAGATTTAGCTTATAGAAGCCAGCAACCTTTGAACCCAAGTAATCTCACCATAGGAGGTGAGATCGAAGATAGTAAAGAAAATGGCACAGATAATGGCCAGTTTGACCAAGCGTTGAACAATAAACATCATAATTACCCATCATTTTTTCGCAGTTTACTATTACAAAAGAAGTTTAGATACAGAAGAAAAGCACTAGTTACACTAATAGACTGTTTTATAAAAAGATTTATACCTTTACTAGCTGCACGATTAAACCGTAATTTGAATGCGCGGTACGTTATTGAGCATTTTAATTGCAAACACGAAAATCTAGTAATTAGAGCAAACGTTTCACTTACCATATCAGCTCAGCAAATCCTTCATTTTATCTCTATAATTTGAATCTATATCAACAATTTCTGTTAGAACATGTCGTACACTTTCAGTGAATTAACATCTATAACTATTTTTTAATGAAAACACTTCGCTTGTTTAACTTGAATCTTCGCTATAAAACCGCCTTATACTTTTCATTAGGACTGCTGGGCATGGTCATCAGCTTCCTTTTTATTAGCCGTTATTTTTTCCTGTATAGCTTAGATGAGCTCGAAGACATGGAAATTAACCATGCGAATCAGCAAGCACTCGCTGTCATCGACATGATGGTGAGCCAGCAAGAAAGCGCCTCATACGACTGGGCGTACTGGGACGAAACGTACGATCTGTTTGTTGATCGTGATATTGCGAAATATACCGAGCGAAACCTTTACACAGAGAGCATTGATGCGTTAAACCTCGATATGATGGCGTTTATCACGACTAATGGGCAAACCCTGCTCTCCTTAACTCGTGAGGATAACCCCGACACTTCTTCAGAACTCACCGCTAAAATGGCGAATCAACCTACTCTTCAAGATTACATCAAGTCCATGAATCACAAGCTTGATATCCATAGAGAGAGCATCTCAGGGTTGTTTAAAATCAACGATACTATTTGGGGTCTTAGCCTCAGCCCAGTTAGAAATAGTGAAGGCGACCGCCCTTCTAACGGATGGATGCTTTGGGGAAGAAACCTATCTTTGCGCTTTCCTGGAGACTTTAAATCCATTTTAACTGCGGAAAACTCATTAGAGACGCAGATGGTAAGTGGATCAGACAGTAGTGAGATGCGGGATATAGAGAAGACCTCGCGGTCAATAACAAAATGGGCCTCACTCTCTGATTTATCTGGTGAACCAATCGCATGGCTAAAAACGAAAACACAGCGAGAGCATTATGCGAAAGGTAATACGCTATTCATGTACCTGTTTGCAACGGTTGGCGTTGTGGCATCAATCATCGCTGCGGGTACCTACATCACGTTTAAAAATAAGGTCGCCACTCGCTTTAATCATTTTGCTGAAGGAATAAGCGAAATCGCCTCTCAATACCAGCTTGAAGGCTTGCACTCTGTAAAAGTAGACGAATTAGAGTTAGCGACAAAACTGGTACAAAAGCTCTCTGAAAATACATCGTTAACCCAACTGCAATTGAAAGACTCGATGGAAAAGTTTGGTGCTCTGTACCATAGCTCCTCACTGGGCATGCTAATTGTTATCGATCGTAAAATTGTCGATGTCAACCAACGCGCGTTAGATCTGTTGAGCTACAGCAAATCGCAATTGATAGATCGTCCTCTAGACACCTTGTGCCCATCGGAGGACGATGAATGTCGAGTTGACGCAATGTTCAGAGAGCTGAAAAACGGTAAAACACAATTCGAAGCGCAGGTGCTCGATAGCAATACAGAAGAAATCGACTGTTTGATAGAAGCCACGCTCATTCAACATCATGGTCAAAGTGCACTGATGTTATTGCTTCAGGATATGAGAGAGACAAAACAGCAAGCAGAAATGATCCAAAAACTCACCGACTTTGATCCGGTATCCGGTTTCTGTAACCGTCCTGTCATTCTCAATGCTCTGCACGAACTCGTAGAGACACGGCCAAACCATTTTTCGTTTGTGTACATTAACAGTAAGACTCTCAAACAAATTGCAGGGGTATACGGTCACCTCATTTTTGATGAAGTGATTCAATACATCGCATCCGCTATACGCGAGCAATTAGGGGCATTCCAAATAGGCCGAATTAGTGAGCATGAATTTATCGTTTTGATTCCAGATATCGAGCACCACCAAAAAGCGATAGATGCTACCAATCGATTACTGAATCATTTGTCACATAAGGTCCAGCTCTCCGGGATCATGATGTCATTAGACAGCAAAGCGGTGATGATGGATCTAAACATTACTCACCAGTCTGTCGAGCATTTGCTGCTTGCAGCACGTTTCTCATCGCAATCCGCTAAGGGTCGTCACTCTCACGAAGTATTAGTCATTGATGAAGAACTATCAGAGCAAGCGGAAACCTCTATGGTGATCAATCGCGATTTAGAAAATGCCATTAGACAAGATGCGATTAAACCTTTTTTCCAGCCTATCGTGGATGCTAAAACCACTGAAGTCATTAGCTTCGAAGCACTTGCTCGTTGGCAACATCCAACATTAGGGATGATTTCACCAGAAGTATTTATTCCGATGGCAGAACAAGGAAAACTTATCGTCGAATTGGGAGAGTCCATTCTCAAACAATCGTGCGAATTTATCAGTCGGCTCAATGGAGTTCGTCATGCGCAAGGTTTGTCGATGTTAAGCGTGCATGTGAATTTAAGCGCGCAGCACTTTTATCATTCAGGACTGATGCCCTACCTAAAAAAAGTGATGGCTCAATACAACCTCTCCGCGGGCCAGCTTGTGCTTGAAATTACCGAAAGTATGTTGATGGGCGGAGAAGTAGAATCTATCCAAAGCATTCAAGACATCAAGCGACTTGGTGTTGGACTCGCTTTGGATGATTTTGGTACTGGATACGCATCATTCAGTAGTGTATGTAATTTTCCATTGGATATTGTGAAGCTGGATAAATCTTATATTGACGAGATTGAAACCAATGACAGAGCGAAAACACTGGTAAGAAACATTGCCAACATGTCTCAAGAGTTAGGCTTAACGATTGTCGCCGAAGGTGTTGAAACCGCGAGCCAAGTACGCAAGCTTAAAGTTTGGAATATTGATGAGTTGCAAGGGTTTTACTTCCACAAACCGATGCCTGCCGAGCAAGCACTCGTTCAATTTTCTCGCCACGTAAACAGTTAGTCTCTCTCCTCTAAGACACATTAGGAAGGCAAAGTGATTACCGTCACTTTGCCTTTTTGTTGAACCTTTTCACACCAGACGCCCCACGATTAGTGACTACCGATATTCATATTAAGGCCCGTAGCCTCAGATGTGCCATGATAAATGCTGATATGACTAATTCGAGTGATCAATTACTTATTTGCACTAGTATTACTGCGTATATACTTGAATTAGGTTTTCAAAAAGTCCCTGTGACCGCACAAGGAGGACTGCATGAAACGACTATGGATATGGGTCTTACCTTTACTTTTGTTTGCTAGTCAAGCACTGGCCAATACTGTCTGGATTGTTCCCGTCAAAGGCGCTATCGGTCCTGCTACCAGCGACTACTTGTCTCGTGAGATAGAAGAGGCACAACTCAACGGTGTCAGTTTAGTGATCTTAGAGATGGACACTCCTGGCGGCTTAGACAGCGCAATGAGAGATATTATTCACGCGATTACCACCTCCTCCACTCCAGTTGCGACTTGGGTTGGCCCGTCAGGATCTAGAGCGGCTAGCGCAGGGACATACATTTTACTCGCCAGCCACGTTGCTGCCATGGCTGAAGCCACCAACCTTGGCGCGGCAACACCCGTCGCGTTAGGTGGTGCTCCTCAGCCCCCTTCATCGGATGATGGCAAAGATCAAAACGCGGAAGAAACGTCAGAAGGAACCAACGAAAGTTCAGAGAAAGTTCCCGCGAAAACCGCGATGGAGAAAAAGGTGATTAATGATGCTAGAGCCTATATTAAAGGCTTAGCAAAGCTTCATGGCCGAAATGCAGATTGGGCAGAGAAAGCAGTGAGCGAAGCAGCGAGTTTGGACGCCACAGAGGCATTGGAGTTAAACGTTATTGATTATATAGCCAACTCACCAGAGGATTTAGTCAAAGCCATTGATGGACAAACTGTTAAAGTTAACAATCGCGATGTGACATTGTCACTGAAAAATCCCGTATGGATTGAAAGAACACCCGATTGGCGAGCAGAAATGCTAGCCGTTATCACAAACCCAAACGTCGCCTACATCCTGATGCTCATTGGCATCTACGGTTTGCTTCTTGAGTTTTACAACCCAGGCATTGGCTTACCCGGCGTGTTGGGTGGTATTTGTTTGATCCTCGCCATGTACGCATTACAAATGATGCCTGTGAACTACGCTGGGCTTGGTCTGCTGTTACTCGGAATTGCACTGATGATCGCGGAAGCATTCAGCCCGAGCTTTGGCATTTTGGGCTTAGGTGGCGTTGTCGCCTTTGTGCTCGGTTCCATCTTCCTCATGGACAGTGAGTTACCAGGATTTCAGATCGCCCTTCCTTTAATTTTCGGTATTTCTATCTTTTCTGTCGCGCTGATCGTGTTGACGGTCGGCCTGCTGCTCAAAATACGCCGACGACGTGTGACAACAGGTTTAGAAACTTACCCTGGGAAAATCGCTGTCGTGAGCGATGACTTTATCGATGGCGAAGGGCGCGTTCAACTTGACGGTGCGCTATGGAGAGCCAAAACCAAAGACCATCATCAACTCAAACAAGGTGATCATGTCACCATTGTGAATGTGAAAGGGCTGACCTTAACCGTGATGCCTGATGACCGCCAAAATAAATAGGAGGCGCTTTATGATGCTCTATACTGTTGCGGTGATCGTGGTGCTGTTGTTCGCACTTGCGACCCAAATGTTTAAGGTTTTGAGAGAGTATGAACGTGGGGTTGTATTCTTTCTTGGTCGCTTTCAAGAAGTAAAAGGCCCTGGCTTAATCATTCTTATCCCATTTATCCAACAAATGGTACGGGTGGATTTACGTACTGTCGTTTTGGATGTGCCGACACAAGACTTGATAACCAAAGATAACGTGTCTGTGCGCGTCAATGCGGTTGTTTATTTTCGCGTAGTCGATCCTCAAATGGCAATTAACAACATTGAAAGTTACAGCGATGCCACCAGTCAGTTAGCGCAAACCACGCTGCGATCAGTATTAGGTCAACATGAACTGGATGAATTACTATCAGAGCGCGAGCGTCTCAATAAGGATTTACAATCCATCCTCGATCAACAGACTGATGACTGGGGCATCAAGATTGCCACGGTTGAAGTCAAACATGTTGATTTAAATGACAGCATGGTCAGAGCGCTAGCGCGTCAGGCTGAGGCAGAACGTAACCGTCGTGCGAAAATCATTCACGCTACTGGTGAGTTAGAAGCTTCTAATAAATTAAAAGAGGCAGCTCAAATGCTCAACGAAGCGCCGAATGCGCTGCAATTGCGTTACATGCAGACACTCACGGAAATCACGACAGACAAAACATCGACTATTATCTTCCCTATGCCGATCAACCTTGTCGAAGCCGTCAGTGATATCGCCGAAGCGGTAAAAAAGAATAAAGAGACACAAGACAAATAAAAGCCATACTCAAGGAAGTAAGCTGTTTACACGTTACTTCCTTGCTTTAACTTGCTTGTTTTCGAAGAGCATTTAGTTTCTCTTTTAGTGTTTGGAGCACTCCCGCTTCATTACCGACAAACCTGTGTTAAAACAAGCTCTCCACGCTGTTTCGACATCATCGTCGTATTCAAAATCACACTCTTGAACCGTTTCGATAAGGCTTTCAAACCAAACATCAATATCCTGTGGTTCAATGCCAATATCGGAACTCGCATGCTTCTTACCATATTTCTCCACCATCTTGTGCGCCTCGTTAGAGGTATCGGCCATCATAAAAAACACGATAGATCCTCTAAGCATTCGCACCTGTTGGTGCATGTCGACACCATCAAACTTTTGTCTAAAGCTTGTACTTTTTGACCATAAATTCTTGTAAAACAAGTCGAAAAAGCCTTGGTTCGCGATACAACGTTCATAACTATCGTTGAAAACTTGAATCACGTTCATGTTGCTCTCCATTACTCTCTTAATATGAGTGTAATTTAATAATCATCAAAAGCATCTAAATGATGATGCCTAACCCTATGAAGCACGCCAATTTTCAATAAAAAGTAAAAAGTGATTCAAATAAACGTCCTCTTATCAATGAAAAAATATCCCGTATTATGAATCCATATTCGAGGTACGCATGGTTGTCGATGCTAAGCGCATCCTCATTCGTCACAAAAATAAAAAGGATACAAACGTGTCTCATCAAATCATTACAGATCTAAACAGCCGCTACACTGCTAAAAAATACGACGAAACTAAACGCGTTTCTCAAGAAGATATGACAATCATCAAAGAAGCACTCCGTCTTTCAGCGTCTTCGATTAACTCGCAACCGTGGAAATTCATCGTGATTGAAAGTGATGAGGCCAAGCAACGTTTCCACGATACATTTGCAAATATGCACCAATTTAACCAGCCACATGCTAAAGCCGCGTCACATACGATTCTGTTTGCGTACGATCCAAACTTCACCAAAGAGAAGTTCGCGAAACGTGTGGATGCCGAAGTAACGTCTGGTCACCTACCGGCGGAAATGTACAACAACTTTATGGGCGCCTACGCTTTTGCCGATGCCAATACGGACGAAAATGGCTTCAACGGAAACTGGACAAAAGCGCAAGTCTATTTGGCACTAGGCAACCTACTACACACATTGGCTCGTCTGGGTATTGACTCAACGCCGATGGAAGGCGTAGATCCAACACTGATTGGAGAAGTATTCAAAGAAGAATTAGAAGGCCATGTCTGTGAAGTTGCACTGGCGATTGGCTACCACAAAGACGGGGAAGATTATAATCATGGTCTACCAAAAGCTCGCCTTGCGATGGATGATGTAATTACGACGCTATAGTCGCCCGTTTCCTTAGCTTAACTACTGAACTCATTGTTTAAACCAAAAAGAGCCGCACTAATGTGCGGCTCTTTTTTGCTTGGCTTCAACTCTACTCTAACTTTATGCCACTTGCTCGGACTTAAAGTTACCAAGCAATGCATCGTAAAGCTCGTGGTCGCTTAACACACCAACTAACTGGTTGTCCTCCACCATAAGCAGAGGCTGATTACTGCGCTGCTTAAGCTCAATCGCTTCTCGCATACTGATTTCCGGGCTAACCTGAACCAGAGAATTTTCGTTTACCTCATCAAGATTCGAAGAATCGCTCTTCCATTGAACCAACGACTTATCTGTACCCGCTAAGCTTAAGCCTTTGCTCTCTTGGGTCACCCAAATATCTTTGTCAGGGCAAATTAGAACACGCTCATCTTCACGAACTAAGTCGTCACGCATCAAAGAGCGTCCCTTAAGTACGTTCAATGGATTAGTGTGGGCTACAAAGTCAGCCACATAATCGTTTTCTGGAGCAAGAATGATCTGTTCGGGCTTGCCGTGTTGAATCAGTTTTCCTGATTCCATAATGGCGATGTTATTACCGATTTTTAGCGCTTCATCTAAGTCGTGGCTCACAAAAAGAATGGTTTTGTTTAGCTTTTCTTGAAGCAGAATCAATTCATCTTGAAGCTGAGCACGAATCAATGGGTCAAGCGCTGAAAACGGCTCATCCATTAACAAGATATCTGTGTCCATCGCGAACGCTCGCGCTAGGCCAACACGCTGCTGCATACCACCAGAGAGCTCGTGCGGGAATTTCGTTTCCCACTCAGACAAACCGACCATTTCGAGCTGTTCACGCGCTTTTTTACGGCGCTCTGCTTTGCCAATGCCTTGCATTTCTAGACCAAACGCAACGTTATCTAATACCGTTAACCATGGCATCAATGCAAACTTCTGAAACACCATGGATACGCGGTGAGTACGAAGGTGGCGCAACTTCTGTTCGTCACAGTTAGAGAGCTCAACCATGTCGTCGCCGTCTTTAATTTTCAGAGAGCCACGAGAAATTTCGTTCAGCCCGTTAACTGTTCGCAGCAAACTTGATTTACCCGAGCCTGAAAGCCCCATCAAAACACAGATCTCACCCTGTTTCACGTTCAGCGAAACATTATCAACCCCAACCACTTGGCCAGTTTCGTCGATGATTTCTTGTCGAGACTTGCCTTGGTCTAGTAGTGCTAACGCTTGTGACTGCTGCTGACCAAAAACCACATCAAGATTTTGAATAGTAATAGCGTCCATGATTAAGCCTCCTTCTGGTTTGGTGCTTTACACAAGCGGTCAAGAATGATGGCGACCAGTACAATCGCTAAACCCGCTTCAAAACCTTGCGAGATGTTTACGGTATTCAGTGCACGTACGACTGGCTTACCAAGTCCATCAGCACCAACAAGTGCCGCAATGACCACCATAGAGAGAGACAACATAATACATTGCGTAACACCGGCCATAATACTTGGTAATGCCGCAGGTAATTCTACCTTAAACAGCAGCTTCATGCGGCTTGCACCAAATGCTTTGCCCGCTTCAAGTAGCTCCTCCGGCACTTTAATAATACCGAGGTACGTCAATCGAATTGGCGCAGCGATAGCGAAAATGATGGTCGAGATTAGGCCAGGGACAATACCTAAGCCAAACAGAACCAAAGTTGGAATTAGGTAAACGAATGTCGGTACGGTCTGCATCAAATCGAGGATTGGTCGCAACAAGGTGTATAACCAAGGACGGTGTGCCGCCATAATGCCCAACGGCACGCCAATTAATACGGAAATCGTTGTCGCTGCAAACACAAGGACAAAGGTTTCCAGCATTTCTTGCCAGTAACCAAGGTTGAGAATTGCGAGCAAGGCCAACACGATGAATACAACAAGCGGAATGCTGCGGTGTAAGAACCAAGCAATTGCCGCCGTCATAATGATTGGCGCTGCAGGTGGCATCCATTTAAAAATGTCCACCACGAAAAGAATAATCGTTTCAAGTGTAATAGAGATTGCATCGAAGAAACCCGATGCATTGATGGTTAACCAATCGACGCCAGTTTCCATCCATTGGCCCAACGGTAGTTTGTTGTCCGTAATAAAATTCAAAATAAAACCTTTGTGTTAATGAAGCGGGCATGACTGCCCACTTTCTTTTTCAAAAAAACGCGCTTAAAAACTGCTTAATTAAGCGTTAGTTTTTAAATAGTTTGTAATTGCTGTTACTGCGTCTTGACCATCCACCGTCTTAACGCCTTCTAGCCACGCTTCAATTTGTTCTTGGTTTGCGTTCAACCATGCTTGCGCTGCTTTCGACGGTTTCTGCTTCTGGTTGAGAATCGCTTCCATCAATTCGTTTTCCATTTCTAGGTTGAATTCTAGGTTTTTCACTAGCTGACCTACATTTGGACACTCAGCAAGGTAGTTTTTACGTACGTTTGTGTACACATTCGCGCCGCCGTAGTTAGGGCCGAAGAAGTCGTCACCACCCGCTAGGTATTCCATTTCAACGTTGCTGTTCATTGGGTGCGGGGCCCAACCTAGGTACACAATCCATTGGTTGCGGCGCGCAGCACGTGATACTTGAGACACCATGCCAGCTTCACTGGATTCAACTAGGCTGAAGTCTTTTAGGCCGAATGCGTTGCTATCAATCATTGATTGAATTAAGCGGTTACCATCGTTACCTGGTTCAATGCCGTAAATGCGGTCTTTAAATTTGTCGGCATGTTTTACTAGGTCAGCGAAGTTGGTCACGCCTGCGTCATAAACGTACTTTGGAACCGCGAGTGTGTATTTTGCGCCGACGAGGTTCGCTCGTACGGTTTCAACGGTACCTGCATCACGGTATTTCGCGATGTCACCTTCCATTGTTGGCATCCAGTTACCTAGGAAAATGTCGATATCGCCATTGGCCATAGAGGAGTAAGTTACAGGCACTGACAGAAGATCGGTCTTCGTTTTGTACCCCAACCCTTTTAGCAGCTCAGATGTCACGGCGGTGGTCGCCGTAATGTCAGTCCAACCTACATCTGCAAAACGTACCGTTTCACATTGGTTGGCATAAGCGCCTGTTGCTAAAGTACTTAGTGCGATTGTTGAGAAGATTTTTGTCATCTTAGACATATTGAATTCCTTGTAATGATTACTGACTTTTTTCGTTTTTATGAGATCGAATCGAGATCTCTTTTTGGCGGATGCATTCGTTGCATCTCTTGCCAGTTCGGTGCAATCCAAACTGGTGCGTTGTTCGACGTTTCCAGGGCGTTATCCAAAATCATGTCCGCGGCGCGTTCTGCCACCATAATAGTTGGCGCATTTAAATTACCGTTCGGAATGGTTGGGAAAATAGAAGAGTCCACCACACGTAAGCCTTGAATACCGCGTACTTGGCATCGCTCATTCAAAACCGCTAATGGGTCATTGTCTGCGCCCATTTTGCAGGTACAAGATGGATGGTAAGCACTCTCGACATTCTGCTTCACCCATTCATCAATTTGCTCATCCGTTGTGATATTCAGACCCGGCTGGATCTCATCACCACGAAACTCATCCATGGCTGGCTGATTGAGGATCTCGCGAGTAAGGCGAATACAATCACGCCAATCCTGCTTATCTTGTTCAGTGGAAATGTAGTTAAACTCAATCTTCGGCTTATCATTCGGATTCGCAGATACAACTTCGACCGAGCCGCGACTTTCGGGCTTGTTAGGTCCAACGTGCACTTGGAAGCCATGACCGTCAAAAGCAGCTTGTCCGTCATAACGCATTGCCGCTGGCAAAAAGTGATATTGAATATTTGGCCACTTTAGTCCCTCACGAGAACGAATAAACGCACATGATTCAAAGTGGTTAGTAGCCCCAAGGCCTTTGCGAGTTAATATCCACTCAGTGCCAATCAAGCCCTTGCTCACCAAACCTAATTTGCTGTTGAGCGTGATAGGTTGCTTACAGTGATATTGGAAGTACACTTCTAAGTGATCTTGCAGGTTTTTACCTACCCCTTCCAACGGATGTTTCACCTCAATGCCTGCTTTTTCTAATACTTCTTTAGGGCCAATGCCTGAAAGCTGCAACAGCTGAACTGAGCCAACCGAACCAGCACTCGAAATCACTTCATGATTCGCAAAACATTGCTGAACTGAACCTGACTTTTCGAATTCAACACCAACCGCTTTCTTGCCTTCTGCGCCTGTTTCTTCTAGTAATACGCGATGAACTGTCACTCGCTTCATTAGGGTGAAGTTTTTGCGTTTTTTAGCACGGCTTAAGTATGCATTAGAGGTTGAAGCGCGTACGCCTTTGTCAACGGTCATGTGCATTGGGCCAAAGCCTTCTTGCTGATAACCGTTGTAATCTTTTGTTTCTGGGTAGCCCGCTTCTTTGCCTGCATCAATAAAAGCTTGATACAGCGGATTGAGCTTCATATCGTTGCCGTTACATGTGCCGACTGGACCGTTATCGCCTCGGTATTCATCAGCACCACCAATCCAAGACTCTGCCTTACGGAAATAAGGCAAACACGATTGATAATTCCAGCCTTTCGCGCCTTCCTCTTCCCACTGGTCAAAGTCACAAGCGTGTCCACGAACGTAAACCATGCCATTGATAGACGAACTACCGCCCAGAACTTTCCCGCGAGGACAATGAAGTTGACGGCCATCCAACCCTTGCTCTTCAACTGTCTCAAACTGCCACGCGTATTTTTCAGTGTTCATAGGGTAAGAAAGCGCCGTTGGCATTTGGATAAAAATACTTTTATCCGACCCACCCGCTTCGAGTAATAGGACCGAATATTGACCACTTTCACTTAAGCGATCCGCTAACACACAGCCGGCCGAACCCGCACCGACGATGATATAATCGTAGTGTTGTTGCATTTTGATTCTCCTAGGAGTTAATACCAATCACAGTAGGTAAGTGAACGAAATTAGCGTAGGAAAAATGCTTGAGAACAAGGCGGAAATTTTCGATAAGTAGTTAGCCTACAATCAAAATTGACAACGCAGTTATCGAGCATTTTAACAAGCTAAAGTGGTCAGTTATCTACTACGATTGGTATCATTTGTAAGGGCTTTCGAAGTCGCTTAGCTGAACCAGAACACTCTTCGTTTGCGTGTAATGTTTAAGGGTTTCGACACCGTTTTCACGGCCAACACCTGATTGTTTGTAGCCACCAACTGGCATTTCCGCAGGTGAGTCGCCCCATGTATTCACCCAACAAATACCAGCTTGAATTTGATGAATCACGCGGTGGGCACGAGATAGGTTTTGAGTAAATACGCCTGCAGCCAAGCCATAATCGGTGCCATTTGCACGCGCAATCACTTCCGACTCATCACGGAATTTCAGCACTGACATTACCGGACCAAAGATTTCTTGCTGAACGTGGCTCATGTCATCATCGCAATCGACAAATACGGTTGGAGCAACAAAGTTACCATTGGCTAAGCCATTCTCTGTTACTTTGTAGCCACCAGTCAGTAACGTCGCGCCACTCGCTTTCGCGGCTTCAATCGCTCCTAGTACTTTCGATTCATGATCTTTAGAGATCAGCGCGCCAATTTGCGTGTTCTCATCAAGCGGATCGCCGACAACTAACAATTCAGTTCGAGCTTTAAGTTGTGCGACAAAGTCATCATAAATACCTTCATGAACAAACACGCGTGTACCGTGCGTACAAACTTCACCTTGCGTGTAGAAGTTCGCCACCATGGCCGCAGAAACGGCATCGTTTAACTTTGCATCATCAAAAATAATCAGTGGAGACTTACCACCCAGCTCCATCGTTACTTGTTTTAGTGTCTTAGCGCTGTCACTCATGACGACTTTACCGGTGCCTGATTCGCCCGTGAACGATACTTTTGCGATGTCAGGATGCGCCGTTAGCATCTGCCCTACTCGGTAATCCCCTTGTACGACATTAAATACGCCATCTGGCATGCCCGCTTCTGAATAAATTTCTGCTAGCTTAAGCGCTGTTAATGGTGTTTCTTCTGATGGTTTGAAGATCATAGCGTTGCCCGCAGCCAGTGCTGGCGCCGATTTCCACATCGCAATTTGGATTGGATAATTCCAAGCGCCAATACCTGCGCAAATGCCCAAGGGCTCGCGACGTGTGTAGAAAAACTGGTCTTCGCTGAGTGGCTGCTGCTCACCTTGCAAGCTTGGAGCAAGACCCGCATAGTACTCAAGAACATCGGCACCTGTTGTTATATCAACCGCGACAGCTTCTTGAATTGGCTTACCAGTATCTGCCACTTCCAATACCGCCAGCTCGTCATTACGCTCACGTAAAATGGCAACGGCTTTGTGTAAAATACGGCTACGCTCGATCGCAGTCATTGCTGACCATGCAGCAAAACCTTTCTTTGCCGACTCAATCGCCGCTTCGAGATCGTCTTGGTTCGCTTGTTTAATGTTGGCCAATGGCTCACCATTCGCCGGATTGTAAGTGGTGAAGTGCTCATCTGAACACCCGTTGTACATCGCACCATTGATATAGTGTGCTTTCATTTCCATTTTGAAGACCTGTGACTTTTATATTTTTTCAGAATAAAACGTAAGTTGTTTGTCGAGATAGTCGTTGATGATGATTCTCGCTCTTTCTGCATCAATGCCTTGCGGGTTGAGCGTTCCGCGCAGCCAAATACCATCGATAAGTGACGCAATACCATGAGCAACCAGTTCGGCCTGCTCTGCATTTAATAATGCTTTGAGTTCTTTTCTTAGGTGGGACAATAAACGTCGTTCATTGACACGCTGCAAACGCTTAAGCTGCTCGTCATGCATTGAGTACGACCAGAACGCTAGCCAAGTCTTCGCAACTTGGTTTTCTGCCTGATAGCCGACAAAGTTACCGTCAATGATGGCATTAATTCTTTGGTGATGAGCATCGCTTGGCAGCTCACGTAACTTCTGTGTGATAGTGGACGAAAGCTGACGCAAGATCTCTCGCATCGTTTCCTCCAACAACCCATGCTTACCACCAAAATAGTGATTGATAATTCCCGTTGATACACCTGCTTCTTTACTGATCAACGAAATACTCGCAGCGTGTAAACCGACTCTATCAATCACTGACATTGTCGCTTTCACCAGCTGTGGTTTTCTGATTTCAGGCATCCCCACCTTTGGCATTTTGCGTCCTTGTTATTTTTAATTGAACGGTTAGTTAAATATAAAATGCCTGAAAATTAGTTCGAACTCAAATCATTTTTTAAGAAAAAGGTTATTAACAAAGGAAGGAAAGTTGATGGTGTACGCAAAATTTCTATGCGATAACTTGTCGTAAAAGTCAAAGATGCGTTTAAAAACCCAAATAAAAACACAAACAAACCAATAACTTATTGAATAATCATTTTTTAACACACCTTTAAGAGAATTGTTTTTCGTGCCACAAAAATCCACACCAGAAAAATTTTACATCGACCACTAATCATTTCACCTGTATCGGCTTTGTTTGTATAAAAAACAGACACACTCGTGTGTTATAGTTTCGTATACACAAGTGACATTAGTACTTTGAAAATGGGGGAGATAAAACGAGTAGAAAATACTGAACGCTATGAGTATGTAATTCGATACTCTTAAGTGATTTTGAAGTAATCAGTAGGAAGGATGAGTTCAGGCTCACCGTTTGATGAGCCTGCATTCTTGATTTTATTAGGTCAGCTTGCGCCCTTTCACGCAGTTGCGTCCATCCGCTTTAGCTTGATAAAGTAATTTATCTGCCTGATCACAGAGTGATTTAAAATTCATCTCACTATCTTCAGTCGTCACAACACCAAAACTACAGGTCACTCTCACTTCTTCATTCTGTTCCGTGACGAACCCATGTAAGGATAAAGCGCTACGTAATCGTTCAGCGGTAATGAGAGAGTCTTCATGATCGGTATTGGGCATCACAACAACAAACTCCTCACCACCAAAGCGTGCAACAATGTCATTTTCACGCACCGTCTCTTCTAGCACTTTGGCAACGCCTGTTAGTACGGCATCACCGAACACATGTCCATAGGTATCATTTACCTGTTTAAAATAATCTACATCGATTAGCGCTAAACTTACCGGCCCCGACTGCGGCTTCTTTGGCACCATTTTCTGTTTATCGAGCTTGCTATCCACCCATTTGTTTAAAGCTAGGTAGCCGTACTTAACTTGCTCGACTTGCTCAGACACAAAATGCTGCACCTTTTCTTGCTTAGATTGAGGCGTCGGCTTTTCTTTGCGTTCACGTTTCGTCTCTACGGGTTTAGTAAACCAATCTTCTAAAAAACGGCGATTGAATAACCCTGTCAACGTATCTGTCTTTGCTAGGCGGCGCATTCTTAAACGTGATCGATTCACAACAAGGAATACCACTGCCATCAAAAAGAGAACACCAATGAGTGCTAGTAGCGCTTCACCCAATAGATAAAAGATACGACGGTTATTTTCCAGTTCCATACGCTGCAACACGTTGTTCCAGTTGAGATCTTCGTTCTCATATTCAAGTCTTTCTAGCTCAAATAGCGTCTGCTGACGCTCAAGATTTTCAACTTCTCTTTGGTTGCTAAATTGGATGAATTTATCGTGATAGTTGCCGTAAGTTTTATACGCTAATTTAAAGTCATTGCTTCCCGCGTAGGCCATGGCAGCCACTTTTAGTAGTTCCATTTGCTGTTGCTTAACATATCGGCTCTCGATAATTTCCGGCAACATAGGCGCGATCATCGCTAGAAGTGTCTCAAACTGCTTCTGTTCTAGCATATATTCGGCTTGCAACAGCTTAAATGTAGCTAAGTAGGCGCTAGAGGTTTCTCTATACTGTAAGTTCTCCGCCAATTTTAAGTGGCGAACCATCTTATTTTCTTGGTTCGTCTCACGGTATAACGCAGCAAGCTCGAGGTTAACTCGAAACCTAAAGCGCCCGTCACCAATGATTTGCGCGAGCTTTAGCGCTCTCTGATACGATACAATCGCCTCTTCGTATTGGAACTGTGCCTTATGAAGCTTTGCTATCGTTAAGACGCTCAGCAGCTCATTGAACGACATGCGTCTATCCCTAAAATAACGGTACGCTTGTTCCAACAATGCTTCTGAACGGTCATAGCCCTGAATTTTGACCAGTACGTCACCAAGCTCTAGCGCCGCCCGTTCGACCAATCCTTGAACGCCAGAGGACTCAGCCGCATCCATTGACGACATAATTGCGGCATAGGATTTTTTAAACTCGCCCTGCTCATCGTAGTAACGTCCTTTTAGCAACAGGATCTCCGACTCGAGCTGCTTATCGCCATTTTCACGCGATGTTTCCAACAAACTATCCAACGATGACAGCGCGGTATCGATATCGCTCTTTCCGACCATAGTTCGCATCTGAATCAACTTAAATAAGAGATACTCATGGCTTTGTGGACGCACAAGTTCCAACCCTTTTTGTGCGACGTTTTGGCTCTCTTCCGCGCGTCCAAGTAGCTCTAGAACCGTGGACTTTGCAAGCCAATAACGTACCAGTAGCTCTGTTGGTTGATTTTGTAGTAGAGAGTCTTCTTCTAACGCCTCAATCAAAGCCAAAGAGCTCTGAGGTAATGCGTAAATTTGATTTTCAATGCCTTCTAGCGACTGTAAAAACTTACCTTCTTGTTCAACCTTTTCTGCGGATGCCTGAATAGAAAGACACAGACACCCCAATAGTAGTGGCATCGTCCTAAGCGAATGAAATAGTGACATTATTGCTCTTCCCTAATGGGTAGTTACTTCAGTGTAATAGAGAATTCTGGTTATTTTATTATTAAGGTAGCTGAAGGTTATTCAGCCAGCCTCATATTCCCATGTATTTTGCGCTGAATAATAAATCACCATCTTTAGATGTCGAAATGGTTTTCGGTCACAATATAATCAATAAGAGTGTTTTTCATACCCCAAGAAGCAAAATCTCATCAATGAGACAAATAATTGTCTTGATTGTGAATTAATGCATTTACATAAAAATTAACACGAGAGAACTTATTCATACCAAAAATACAAAAGAGTTGTAAATGTAATCGGTACAGCAGCCGTTGCTAAAACATCCATTAAAAATTATCGATAGAAACAATATAAGAAAGGAGGAAGGAAGCGGACAATCAAGCTCGCTCCCCTTTTTAATATGAGGAGGGGCTACATTCGCATTCCGCCATCGACTTCGAATACTCTTCCAGTCACGAACTCATTGGTTAACACGTATTTGATGGTCGAAGAAATTTCATCAGCAAGACCTAAGCGTCCGACAGGAATCATTTTAACTAAACGCTCCATCGCTTCAGGTTTTATTTGGTCCGTCATGGCAGTCTTGATGACACCCGGAGCAATCGCTACTGAGCGAATTCCGAAACGCCCTAACTCTTTCGCCCACACCGTCGCCATGGTGGCTACCGCCGCTTTGGATGCAGAATAGTTAGTTTGACCAATATTCCCCGCACGCGCGACGCTCGATATGTTGATCAACACGCCTTTACTGTCGGTGTTCAGCATTACCTTGCTTGCTTCGCGGCCACAAAGAAAAGTGCCTGTCACATTCACATCCATAACAGACCGAAATTGTTCCAGCGACATCGCGTTAACCTGACCATCTTTAACTTTGATGAACATGCCATCGCGCATAATGCCTGCGTTATTGATCACGCCATTGAGCTGTTTGAAATCCGCTTCAATTTGCTCAAAAGCAGCGCACACTTCTTGTTCTTCCGTCACGTTCGCTACATAAAAACGAGTAGTGACGCCGAAAGATTCACACTCCGCTTTCGTTTCAGCCAGTTGGTCTGAATTGAGGTCTATAAGCGCAAGGTGAACACCGCTTTCCGCTAGCGACAGCGCCATTTGTTTACCAAGCCCCTGCCCGGCCCCCGTGATCGCAATAACCTTATTTGCTAGATCCATAAGCACTCCTTAGGCCTGATTTTGCTTTTGGTAGAACTCAAACAAGCTTGAAAAATCTTTTTGTCCGTTGCCCTGACCGTTGTGAAAATTAAACAGGTTACGAGCCAAGCTGCCCATTGGTGTTGATGTTTGACTGGCAACCGCCGCTTCCATCGCAAGACCGAGATCTTTCGCCATTAAGTGACTCATAAAGCCGCCCTGATAACCATTGCTTGCAGGCGTGTTTTCCATCACACCTGGGCACGGGTTGTAAAGCTCTAGCGCCCAGTTACGGCCTGAACTTTGCAGCATGATGTCAGACAGCACTTTGGGATCGAGTCCGTTTTCCATGCCTAAATTGAGTGCTTCACAAGTGCCGCTCATCAAAATGCCCAACATCATGTTATTGCAGATCTTCGCCACCTGACCGGCTCCGGCATCCCCTGCATGGAAAATGTTTTTGCCCATGCGGCTAAGCACCACCTTGGCTTGAACAAAGTTCTCTTGTGAGCCGCCAACAATAAAGGTCAACGTGCCTGCTGCTGCGCCCGCAACCCCGCCAGACACCGGTGCATCAACAAAGCTGATGCCAAGCTGCAGCGCCTTTTCGCCAACCAAACGAGCGGTCGCTGGATCGATGGTCGAAGAGTCGATTAGCAGCGTTCCAGAATCTACGCTATCTAATATCCCGTCTTGACCAAGATAAACACTTTGAACGTGTTGGCTAGCAGGTAGCATGGTGACCACCACGCTCGCACCTTGAACGGCTTGTTTTACCGAATCTGCACTCGACGCACCAAGTGCGGTAAGTTCTGCTACAGCGTTTGGATTCAAATCATACACTTCGACGTTCAAGCCCGCTGTGAGTAGGTTCTTAGCCATAGGCGCGCCCATGTTGCCAAGGCCAATAAATGCAATTTTATCCATGTCGTATTTCTTCCTTGTCTAAAGTGCCACAGTGGTAACCGAGGATGCGGTCAGTGGGTATTCTGCTGAATCAATTGGCGCGAAGAAGCGTTCCAAAACTTGTGGCGTTACGTCAGAAACCGTGCGATGTTGCCAAGTCGGTTGATTGGTTTTATCGATAATCAGCGCACGAACCCCTTCTCTAAAATCACCTTCTAAGCCGCAACGTAACGTCAGATTAAATTCCATATCAAAACACGCTTTCAAAGAGAGGTTTTGATACTGCGTTAGCTGCTGATAAGTGATATTGAGCGACAACGGACTGCCATAATTCAATGCTTTTTGCGCATTGATGAACCACTTATCATCAACGTCGGCACTGCTGATTGCGCGAACAATCGAATCTAAATCACCCGAACAAAGCTGCTCAATCAATCCCGCATATGGCATCAACATCCCTTCGCTTGGCTCGTCCACTTGTACCGAACGTAGCGTAGTGGCGATTTTTTCGTTGATGTTCGCTTCACCTTTCCAACTTACCGATGCGAGCAGATCCAACAGTGCTTGTTTGCTTTCTGGCTTTGCAATCCATTGGCTTAACCCCAACGCTTTCATGTCTGTCGCGTTGATTTGGCAAGCCGTCAAACTCAGGAAAAGTGCCAAGTGTTTTGGCAGCTGATTTAGGAAGTACGTCGCGCCTACGTCTGGGTAGAGGCCAATTTTTATTTCTGGCATCGCAAAGCGTGTGGTCGTTTCTGCAACGCGATGGCTGGCGCCCATAAATAAGCCCACACCGCCGCCCATCAGATAACCATGCCCCCACGCGATGATCGGTTTTGGATAAGTGTGAATAAGATGATCACAGCGATATTCGAGGTCAAAGAAGGTTTCCATGGCTGAAAACGCAGAATCAAAGTCTTGCTCTTTGTTTTCAAGTGCACGGTAGATCGCTTGAATATCACCACCAGCACAAAACGCTTTTTCACCTTGAGCATGCAAGAATACCGCGACGACGCTGTCGTCCGTTTGCCATTCATTAAGCTGTTTGTACAACTTCTCAATCATCACGTAACTCAACGCGTTGAGAGCTACTGGATTATCAAGCTCCAGCACACCAATAACAGATCCATCAGCGCACTTAAGCTTTGAAACATTTACTGTACCTGTCATTTGGCCTCCGCTAGCTGTTTGTCCATTGTGGCTTGCGCTTTTGCAAGAACGCATTCACACCCTCAGTCTGATCTTGTGTATTGAACAGCTGTAAAAACAGTTCACGCTCTAAAACCAATCCAGCTGCGTGAGTTTGGCTGCGTCGACCTTGAATGAGCGTTTTGCACGCAGAAATGGATTTCGGTGATTGGCCCGCAACACGCTGTGCTAGCTCCATAGCCGCTTCTAGTGCTTGGCCTTTCGCCACCACTTCTTCGACTAAACCAATTTTTTCCGCTCTCTCGGCCGTCACTCGTTCGCCACACAGAATCATGCGCTTCGCCCAACCTTCACCTACCAACGCGGTCAGGTTTTGCGTTCCGCCCGCGCAAGGCAACAAGCCGACCGATGCTTCAGGAAGTGCCATTTGTACTTGTTCTTCTGCGATGCGAATGTCACACGCCATCGCCACTTCCAGACCACCACCCATCGCATAGCCATTAACCGCTGCGATAGAAACGCCATCGAACGCAGACAACGCTTCAAAGGCTTCACCAAAAGCGAACGCCATATCTGCTGCTTGCGATTTATCGCCGGATGCAAAGTTGTTGAGATCCGCTCCAGCAGAAAAGAATTTCTCACCTTCGCCCGTCAGTACCAACGCATAAATAGAGCGATCATTACTGAGTTCAATCGCCAACTCTTTGAGCTGATTTAGGGATTCAAGCGTCCAAGTGTTCGCTGGCGGATTACTAATCGTGAGTTTGGCGATATGCGCTTCGCGCTCCAATTTGATTTGTGCCGTCATAATCTTTCAGTCCTTTGTTATTCCTTTAGGTAAGGCTATGTCTCGCTGACTAAAGCAGTTCAACGCCTTCCGTTAGTAATCGTCTTGCGACGATCAGACGCATGATTTCGTTGGTGCCTTCAAGGATTTGGTGAACACGAACGTCTCTAAAATGGCGCTCAACAGGATATTCTTTGATGTAGCCATACCCACCATGAATTTGTAGCGCCTGGTCACAGACCTTAAAGCCCACATCAGTGGCAAAGCGTTTTGCCATGGCACAGTACGCACTTTTTTCTGCGTGCTGGGCATCGAGTTTAGCGGCAGCGAGTCGCACCATTTGACGTGCAGCAACCAGCTCAGTCGCCATATCGGCCAACTTGAATTGCAACGCTTGGAATTGCGCTAGCGAACGGCCGAACTGTTTACGCTCGGTCATGTATTGCTTGGCTTCGTTCAGTGCTTGTTGTGCTGTACCAACTGAACAAGTAGCGATGTTGATTCGGCCGCCATCCAGACCAAGCATGGCGAACTTAAAGCCTTCGCCCTCTTCACCCAACAGATAGTCAGCCGGAATGCGGACATTTTCAAAGGTGATCATGCGCGTTGGTTGGCAGTTCCAACCCATTTTGGCTTCTTTCTTACCGTAGCTAATACCTTCGCAATCAGCAGGAACAACGAATGCAGAAACACCACCCGCCCCTTCGCCGCATGAACGCGCCATCACGACCAATACATCTGTATCACCCGCGCCAGAGATAAACACTTTTGCGCCATTCAGGACAAACTCATCGCCGTCACGCACTGCACTTGTCGTCAGTGAAGCGGCATCAGAGCCGGCATTAGGTTCGGTTAAGCAGTAGGAAGCGAGCTTTTCACCCGAAATTAGATCCGCGCTAAATTGTTGCGCCACTTCCGCTTTGGCAAAGCTGGTGATCATCCACGTCGCCATGTTGTGAATGGTCATAAACGCAGTAGTCGCGGTACAACCCATAGCCAACTGCTCGAAAATGATCGCCGCATCCAAACGAGACAATCCCAAACCACCATGCTCTGGCGGTGTATAGATGCTCAAAAAGCCAAGCTCACCCGCTTGACGCAGTACATCTTTAGGGAAGTGATGGTTTTCATCCCACTCGGCCGCATGCGGCGCTAACATTTGGTCTGCAAACTGCTTTGCTACTTCGGCAAACGCGAGTTGATCTTCGTTTAATTCAAAATCCATCTTGAAGTCCTAAGGTCTAATTCGTTGCATTTGTATCCGAGCCAAACCCTCTAAAGGGATGAAGAGCTTGGCTAGAGGTATCGCTAATCCATTAATTAGCTAAGTTGAATGGTCATGTTTGGACCGCTTGGGATGTCATCTTCAAACCAACGCGCGGTGACGGTTTTCGTTTCGGTGTAGAAGCGAACCGCTTGTTTGCCGTAAGCATGCAGGTCGCCGTAGAAGCTGCCTTTCCACCCCGTAAATGAGAAGAACGGCAAAGGCACTGGAATCGGCACGTTAACGCCTACGTTACCCACTTCGATGTTGTGCTGATACTTTCTCGCGGCTGCACCGTTCGCCGTGAAAATAGACGTACCATTACCAAAGCGGTTTGCATTGATCAGTTCAATCGCTTCATCTAGGTCATCCACTTCCATTGTCAGCAGCACTGGGCCAAAAATCTCTTCCTGATAAATCGACATGTCTGTGGTCACGTTGGTAAACAGTGTTGGTCCCACCCAGTTACCGTTCGGGAAGCCAGGTACTTGGCAATCTGTACCGTCCAGAACACAATTCGCGCCTGACGCTTTGCCTTCATTAATCAGATTAACCACTCGCTGCTTCGCTTGAGGGCTAATCAGCGGACCATAACCGGCGGTTTCATCATCCCACGCGCCAGGTTGAACCTGAGCTAACGCCTCTTTAAGCTCTGGAATCCATTCTTTGGTTTCGCCGACAAATACCGCCACTGAAATCGCCATACAGCGTTGGCCTGCGGCACCGACTGACGCGCCAACTAGGTTATTGATGACTTGCTGCTTGTTTGCATCTGGCATGATGACCATGTGGTTCTTAGCACCCGCAAAGGATTGAACGCGCTTTAGGTTGTCCGTACCCGTTTTGTAGATGTACTCACCAACTGGCACTGAGCCGACAAAAGAGATCGCACGAACGACTGGATCAGTCAGAATACGGTCGACTTGCTCTTTGGTGCCGTGGACAATTTGCAACACGCCTTTTGGTGCGCCTGCCTGTTCAAACAGCTCCGCCAATTTCATTGCAGTCAGCGGAACTTGTTCCGACGGCTTCAAAATAAAGGTGTTGCCGCAAGCGATCGCCATTGGGAACATCCACAATGGAATCATCGCTGGGAAGTTAAAGGGTGTGATACCAGCACAAACACCAAGCGGTTGAATGTAAGAGTAACCATCAATATTGGTCGCGACGTTTTCAACCGTTTCGCCCATCATTGAGCTACAAATGTTCGCCGCTTGTTCCACCACTTCAATCCCGCGCCAAACATCACCTTTCGCATCAGCGAGAGTTTTGCCTGTCTCACTTGAAAGCAGTATCGCCAACTCATCGTGTTGCTCTTTTAGCAAGTGTTGGTAGCGCAGCATCAATCTCGCACGCTCCGGAGCGGCAACTTCTTTCCAACGCTTGAACGTTTCCGTTGCGCTAGCAATCGCCGCATTCATTTCTGATTCCGTGGCACAAGGCACTTTCGCAATCACTTCGTTGGTTGCCGGGTTAGTTACATCTAGCCATTGTTTTGAGTCGGAGATGGCAAATTCACCACCGATATACTGCTTTACTTGTTCTGTCATGATGACATCCTTGTATTTTTCAGCTTGTTACTGACTACTGTTATGTAAGTGAAACTTTGTTGAGAATGAATTAGCAGATTTCAATCGCGATGGCGGTTGCCTCGCCGCCACCAATACAAAGCGATGCAACGCCACGTTTACCGCCTGTTTGTTTAAGAGCGTGAATCAAAGTCACGAGGATTCGGTTACCACTCGCACCAATTGGATGCCCCAACGCACAAGCGCCGCCGCGAGGGTTCACTTTGCTCTCGTCCAATTCGAGTGCTTTCACCGCGTATTGAGCGACAACGGCAAAGGCTTCATTGATTTCCCAAAGATCCACGTCTGATTTGTCCCAGCCCGTTTTTTCCAGCAGCGTTTCAATCGCGAATACGGGTGCGATGGTGAACTCATCAGGCTGTCTTGCATGCGTGCTGTACGCGACAATTTTGGCTAGAGGTTGAAGGTTTTCCTGACGGCCAAATTCACTATCAACCAATACCATTGCCGATGCACCATCAGAAATAGAACTGGAATTTGCTGCCGTTACGCCGCCATCTTTGGCAAACGCAGGTCGTAAGGTGGGAATTTTATTGACGTCGAGTTTGCTCGGTTGCTCATCGTCTACCACCAAGGTTTCGTCGCGTCGACTTTTTACGTTAACAGGCACGATCTCTTCTTTGAACAAACCTTGCTCAATCGCTTGCTGCGCACGAGTCACCGACTGCTGCGCCCAGATATCCATACTTTCACGGCTGAACTGATACTTTTGCGCGGTTTGTTCGGCAAAGACACCCATCAATTCGCCTTGGTAGGCATCCTGCAAACCGTCATAAAACATATGATCAAGCACTTGCTCATGGCCTAAGCGGAAACCATCACGCGCTTTCTTAAGTAGATAAGGAGAAGAGGACATGTTTTCCATACCGCCAGCGATAACCGCGTGCGCGTTACCAGATTGAATAAGATCATGTCCCAGCATGACGGTTTTCATACCCGAACCACAGACTTTGTTCAGTGTCGTACAACCGATCGATTGTGGCATTTCTGCTTTAAGACTTGCTTGTCTTGCTGGCGCTTGCCCCACGCCAGCAGGTAAAACGCATCCCATCAACACTTCGTCTATTTTTTGCACATCGAGTTGGCTTTCGGCTAGTGCACCTTGGATGGCTTTCGCACCGAGTTCCGTGACATCTGTTGAAGCTAATGCACCTTGAAAAGAGCCGATAGGCGTTCGCTTGGCGGCAACAATCCATGTTTCATTTTTCATTCCATTAACCTTTTGTTGACGTTTACGTCATAACTATACTAACATTTACGTTAACGTCAAGTTTGAGGTTATTGTTTGTTCGAGTGATTATTTTATTTCGAGTAAATGCGAGTGATATCAAGGCTCAAGAGTGGATGTTGTTTGTTTACTTTAACGTTAACGAATTGTATATTCGTATGAATGTTATACGAAAGTCGTAAGGTTAAGGAATGAACACATTTAAGATCAGCGAGCTCGCGAAAGAGTTCGACATTACTACCCGAAGTATTCGCTTCTACGAAGATTTAGGTCTCCTAACTCCAGAACGTATAGGCAACACACGAATCTACAATGGTCGCGATCGAATTCGACTAAAACTGATTTTGCGAGGTAAGCGATTGGGCTTTTCTCTTGCAGATATCAAAGAGTTATTTGAACTCTACGATACCGATCAAAGTACTGAGCAGTTGAACTATATGATTCGGTTGATCGAAGAGAAGAAGGCAGCATTGCAACAGCAAGCAAACGACATTCAAGCGGTAATGATGGAGTTAAATGCTGCGCAGTTGCGATGCCAAAACACACTGAGATCCATGAAAGGCGAAAAAGTCACCTAACACCTCAACTCTGGGATGTAGGTGACGTAAAGGCAAGGACACGCAATGAAATCTACCTACTCTTCCCTGAACTTTGTTTATGACGAAAATACCGATTTGCTTCGCGAGCAAATCAATAGTTTTGCTGCAAGAGAAATTGCGCCGCTAGCGCAATCTATCGACCAATCTAACGACTTTCCAAACCATCTTTGGTCCAAACTGGGTGACATGGGTCTTTTAGGCGTGACCACCAGCGAAGAGTTTGGTGGTGCAGACATGGGCTATCTCGCCCACGTTGTCGCTATGGAAGAGATCAGCCGAGCTTCCGCTTCGGTTGCGTTAAGTTACGGCGCTCACTCCAACCTTTGTGTCAACCAAATCCACCGCAACGGCACACAAGCACAAAAAGAGAAATACCTACCAAAGCTCATCTCTGGAGAACATATTGGCGCACTAGCGATGAGTGAGCCCGGCGCAGGTTCCGATGTGGTTTCAATGCAGCTTAAAGCGGAACGTAAAGGCGATATATTCCTGTTAAATGGCAACAAAATGTGGATCACGAACGGCCCAGATGCACACACCTATGTTGTCTACGCTAAAACCGATCCAAGCCAGCACTCCAAAGGCATCACGGCGTTTATTGTGGAACGCGGATTCCCTGGATTTACACAGGCGCAAAAACTCGACAAGTTGGGTATGCGCGGCTCGAATACGTGTGAGCTGGTCTTCCAAAACTGCGAAGTCCCTGCGGAAAACATTCTCGGTGAAGAAAACCAAGGCGTAAAAGTGTTGATGAGCGGTCTCGACTACGAACGCGTGGTACTTGCCGGTGGCCCGCTTGGCATCATGCAGGCGTGTATGGATATCGTTGTGCCTTACATTCACGACCGCAAACAGTTTGGAAAATCCATCGGTGAATTCCAGCTTGTGCAAGCAAAAATTGCTGATATGTACACGCAAATGAATGCTGCTAAAGCGTACGTTTACGCAGTGGCCGCTGCTTGTGATCGCGGTGAAACCACACGTAAAGATTCTGCTGGCGCGATCCTCTACAGCGCAGAACTGGCAACCAAAATGGCGTTGGATGCGATTCAACTACTTGGCGGTAACGGCTATATCAATGAGTTTGATACCGGTCGTTTACTTCGTGATGCCAAGCTGTATGAAATCGGTGCGGGCACTTCAGAAATTCGCCGTATGCTTATTGGTCGCGAATTGTTTAACGAAAGCGCCTAATCATCATACCTAGGCGTTCTAACTCGAAACAATTTCTGATTCAACCTAAATCTTATTCAACATAGATAAAGACGGGGTTTGTCACCCGTCTACCGAATGGAGATCGGCTATTTATGGCTTGTTTGACGACCAATATTAATACCCATTCAGAGCAGTATCAGGAAAACTACCGCTCTATGGCATCACTCGTGGATCAACTCTATACCGTGACTGCACAAATCGAAGATGGCGGCGGTGAGAAAGCCCGCGAGCATCAGCAGAAGAAAGGCAAACTTCCAGTACGTGAGCGCATTCTTGCCCTACTCGACCCCGGTTCATCTTTTTTAGAAATCGGTCAGTTTGCTGGCTGGGATGTGTACCCTGATTACGTTCCATGTGCTGGAGTGGTTGCGGGTGTCGGGGTGATTGACGGCACCGAGTGCATGATCGTCGCCAACGACGTGACGGTAAAAGGCGGCAGTTACTACCCACTTACGGTTAAAAAACACTTACGCGCACAGGAAATTGCAGAAAAGTGCCAACTGCCGTGTGTTTACTTAGTCGATTCTGGCGGCGCTAACCTACCCCGCCAAGATGAGGTCTTCCCAGACAAAGACCACTTCGGTCGTATTTTCTATAACCAAGCCCGTATGTCGGCCAAGGGTATCCCGCAAATTGCTGTGGTCATGGGGCTATGTACCGCTGGCGGCGCTTATGTTCCTGCGATGTGCGACGTATCCATCATAGTCAAAGAACAAGGCACGATTTTCTTGGCAGGTCCACCGCTCGTTAAAGCGGCGACAGGTGAAGAAGTCAGCGCTGAAGATCTTGGTGGCGCAGACGTTCACTGCCGTACCTCTGGTGTGGCGGACTATTACGCAGAAAGTGATCACCACGCGTTAGAGTTGGCAAGACAAGCTGTCTCTCAAATCAACCACTTGAAACCCGTCCAACTTAAGCAAAAAGCACCACAGGAACCACGCTTTCCTGCGCAAGAACTGTACGGCATCGTCGGTACCGATCTTAAAAAACCGTTTGATGTTAAAGAAGTCATTGCCCGAATTGTTGATGACTCACAATTTGATGAATTTAAAGCCTTGTTCGGTGAAACCTTGGTCTGTGGCTTTGCTCATATTCACGGAATGCCGATTGGCATTGTCGCTAACAACGGCATTCTATTTTCGGAATCGGCGCAGAAAGGTGCGCATTTTATTGAGCTGTGCGCACAGCGTAAAATTCCTCTGCTTTTCTTGCAGAACATCACTGGCTTTATGGTCGGTCAGAAGTACGAAGCCGAAGGCATCGCTAAACATGGTGCGAAAATGGTAACTGCTGTTGCGTGTGCAGACGTGCCAAAGTTTACCGTGGTTATTGGTGGTTCGTATGGCGCAGGCAACTACGGCATGTGTGGTCGCGCTTATGATCCAACCATGATGTGGATGTGGCCAAACGCACGTATTTCCGTAATGGGTGGTGAGCAAGCAGCAGGCGTAATGGCGCAAGTGACTCGAGATATCAAAACGCGCAGAGGTGAAAACTGGAGCACTGAAGAAGAAGAAACATTTAAGCGTCCGATAGCTGAACAGTACCAAACTCAAAGCCATGCGTATTACGCCAGTGCTCGTTTGTGGGACGACGGCATTATTGATCCTGCGAAAACCCGTGATGTTGTGGGTATTGCTCTGTCTTCTGCGCTTAATGCACCAATACCAGACAGCAAATTTGGCATCTTCCGTATGTAGTCAGATGCAAGGCAAGCCTTAACTCCTCGCTATCCATCAATGATGAATAAAGTGCTGATTAGCGAGTATTGGAATATCAGACTGAAATGTCAGACAAAGGAAGTCACATGACCGGACTACTGCTTGAAAAAGACAGCAATGGCGTTGCCTGGTTGAGCCTGAATCGGCCAGAAAAACACAACGCGTTTAATGACGTATTGATTGCCTCACTAATTGAGACACTAGAACAGCTCGAAAAGGACGATTCTCTCCGTGCACTGGTGTTAACTGCACAGGGAAAACACTTTTCTGCGGGTGCGGATCTCGGCTGGATGCAGTCAATGGCCGCCAAAAGCGAGAGTGAAAACCTTCAAGATGCACAGCAACTAGCAAAACTTTTGCATACGCTGGATACCTTTAGCAAACCAACCATTGCTATGGTGCATGGCGCTGCATTTGGTGGTGCACTGGGGCTTATCTGCTGCTGCGATATAGCTATCGGTACACCTGAAAGTCGCTTCTGTTTGAGTGAAGTGAAACTCGGCTTATTGCCCGCGACCATCGGACCCTACGTAATTCGAGCGATTGGACAACGACAAAGCCGACGCTACTTTTTGACTGCGGAAATGATCGATGCCGAAACCGCGCTATCGATGAATATTCTTCATCAGATAGCTCCTCAACCACGTGAAGCCGTCAATCGCACCATTGATCACCTACTCAACAACGGTCCACAAGCCATGCAGGCAGCAAAAGAACTCTGCTTACGTTGTGACAACCAACCTATTGATCACTCATTAATTGAATACACCAGCCAAGCCATTGCAACCGCCCGCGTGTCCAGCGAAGGACAGGAAGGATTGAGTGCATTTTTTGAAAAGCGCACCGCCAATTGGAGGAATCATGTTTAAAAGAATACTGATCGCGAACCGCGGTGAAATTGCATGCCGAATCATTAAAACCGCAAAAAGCATGGCTATAGAGACGGTTGCCGTCTATTCCGAAGCGGATCGCAGCAGCTTACATGTTAAACAAGCAGATTTCGCTGAATTTATCGGCCCTGCTCCGGCGAGTGAGTCGTATCTTGATATCGATGCGATTATCGGCGCTGCGAAAAAATGGCAAGCCGATGCTATCCACCCTGGGTATGGCTTTCTTTCCGAGAATCCGAAACTAGCCAAAGCGTGCAGCGAAAATGGCCTCGTCTTTATTGGCCCTTCCACCAGCGCAATTGAGGCAATGGGTTCTAAATCTCAAGCCAAGGCAATCATGTCAGAGGCGAACGTGCCCTTGCTTCCCGGCTATCACGGCACAGACAACAGCGTTGAGCACTTATTGGCTGAAGCAGAGAAAATCGGTTATCCAGTGATGCTCAAAGCAACCCAAGGGGGCGGCGGTAAAGGCATGCGAGTGGTCAACAGCGCCGCCGAAATGCCCTTGGCCATCGACGGTGCGCAGCGTGAAGCGCTTTCAAGCTTTGGCGATAAGCAGCTTCTAATCGAAAAATGCATATTGCAGCCTCGCCACGTTGAAGTTCAGGTATTTGCTGACCAACATGGCAACTGTGTTTACCTGTCTGACCGCGACTGTTCCATTCAGCGTCGTCACCAAAAAGTAGTCGAAGAAGCGCCTGCTCCCGGTCTTAGTGATGAACTGCGTAAACAAATGGGTAAAGCCGCGGTTCAGGCCGCTCAAGCGATCGACTATGTTGGCGCTGGCACGGTGGAGTTCTTACTCGATAGCCGAGGTCAATTCTACTTCATGGAGATGAATACCCGTCTGCAAGTTGAACACCCTGTCACTGAATTGATCACCGGCGTTGATTTGGTGGAGTGGCAATTAAAAGTCGCAGCAGGTGAGCATTTACCGATCTCGCAATCTGAAATCACCCACAACGGTCATTCAATCGAGCTACGAATTTACGCCGAAGATGCAGACAACGACTTTATGCCGTCGACGGGCCGCATTGATTACTTAAAAGAACCATTATCAGACAAGGATGTGCGCCTAGCTTGTGTACGTGTTGATAGTGGTGTTGCTCAAGGCGATACCATCAGCGAATACTACGATCCGATGATCAGCAAACTGATCGTCTGGGGCCAAACACGTGATATCGCGCTCAAACAGCTTAAACAGGCGTTAACTCAATATCACGTACGTGGAGTAACGACAAACATTGGTTATCTGCACAGCATTATTTCGCAGCCAGCCTTTGCCAATATCGAACTTGATACCGACTTCCTAGTTAAACATCAGCAAGGCATTAGCGCGCAGCAAAATGTGTCAGATTCTATCTGGTTAACGTTGGCTGCCGTTGCTCGCTGGAATGCTCTCACTGCTAAATCAGACAGCTCAACGTTACCCGCGCCAACCTCACAAGGTTTTAGGCTGTCAGTTGACAACGTTTATCGATTTAACTTCACGGATGCCAATGCCAACCATCAAGTACGCTTGCAACAATCATCGCAAGATACAGGGGCTCAGCATCTTAACCACTTCACTGTCCGATGCGGCGAGGAATTGCATCAGGTCATCCTGCTTGAAAGTGGCAACCAGTTTATCGTCGATATTGATAATGTGCGTTACACCTCTAATGTACTTAGCGACGAGCAACAGACAACGCTGTTTTATCTTGGTCAGCAGCGCACGTTTGCTCATCAACCTAACTTTGACTCTGCAAAAGATGCAGACGATGAACTAAGTCCAACCGCACCACTGAACGGCGTTATCTCGGCGGTCATGGTGAATAAGGGAGATAAAGTAGCGGCTGGTGATCCGTTGTTAGTGCTCGAAGCGATGAAGATGGAATACACCATTACCGCTCCGGTAGCAGCGACCGTTGATGAAGTGTTTTATCAACATGGAGACCAAGTACAGCACGGTTCCATCCTGCTGAATTTGGCTTTGATATCGGATAACGTCAGTGAAGATAAGGAGCACGAATATGCTACCAGCGAAGGTTAATATCGTCGAAGTTGGCGCTCGCGACGGCCTGCAAAATGAAACGGCAGTGACGCTGGTTGATAAAATCCGTTTGATTAATCTGCTGAGCAACAGTGGCTTAAAGCACATTGAAGCAGGCTCTTTTGTCTCTCCAAAGTGGGTACCACAAATGGCCGATTCCGATCAGGTGTTTGCGGGTATCACGCAAAAGCCTGACGTGGTTTACAGCGCGCTCACACCAAATCTCGCAGGATTAGAGCGTGCGCTGGAAAGTGGTGTAAAGCAAATTGCGGTGTTTGGCTCCGCTTCAGAAGCGTTCAGCCAGAAGAACATTAACTGCAGCATTGCCGAAAGCCTCTCTCGTTTTGAGCCCGTTATCGAATTGGTGAACCAGCACAACATTCCTGTGCGCGGATACTTGTCTTGCACTATGGTTTGCCCCTACGAGGGAGAAATAAAACCAGAACAAACCACCGCGGTAGCGAATGCGCTGTTTGATATGGGATGTTATGAAATATCTCTGGGTGATACTGTCGGCAAAGCAACGCCTAATCGCGTTATCGCCATGCTGGACTCTCTGCTAACACAGCTACCCAAAGATGCGTTAGCCGTGCACTTCCACGACACGTACGGACAAGCGTTAGTCAATATCTACCAAGCCTTGCTGATGGGGATCAATACCATTGATAGTGCCGTTGCAGGTTTGGGGGGCTGCCCTTACGCGAAAGGTGCCAGTGGGAATGTTGCAACAGAAGATGTGATTTATTTGTGTGAACAGCTTGGTATTGAAACTGGGATTAATCTCAACATCATCAATCAAGCAGGTTGGCAAATTTGCCATGCATTAGGTAAACGTCCGTCTTCCAAAGTAGCACTCGCTTTGGGTGACCCAAACAGCTTGTAAATTGCTCAACCCACGATAAACAACTACAAACGAGCATGTTTCATAACATGCTCGTTTTCTTTGAGCCGATTTAATCTAACCGAAACACTAAACAGAAGCGTGCTTTTCCTCTGCAAGGGTGCGACATCCCCACTTCGCAATCATATTAAGCAAATCACTTTTCTGAACTGGTTTTGTCAGGTAATCATCCATACCTAATGCGATACTTTTTTGTTGCTGCTCTTGCATCGCATGTGCGGAAAACGCAACGATTGGACACCAAGGAAACGCACCACTTTCCTGTAACTCACGAATGTCTTTTGTCACGCCAAAACCATCTTTGTTTGGCATAGAAATATCGGTAATCACCAAGTCCGGAGAAAGCTGTTTATAAAGTTCAACGGCTTCAACACCATCTTCCGCCAACGTCAGTTTAACACCTGTGTCTTGCAACATTTTTTCAATCAATATTCGATTGATATGGCTGTCTTCTGCGACTAATAGGTGCAGGCTAGAAAAGTCAGGGGTCTCATCTGAGGAAAGTTCTCGACGCTTTTGTGTCTTAGTAGAAAACAGAGCTTGCAGTTTATGCTGCGTGACCGGTTGCGGCAATAAACGATCCCGCTCGCACGACCAAGCATGCCCTTCCTCCATCACGCAAGGTGCAAGAAACATTACCCGTTTGGCGGCGGATTCTGTCGCATCAAGCTCATAGAGCGCATCTCTATCTTGAGCATTGTTTACACTCGCGAGGATACGATCAAAACCATCCAATTTTTTACCCAAAGACTGCGCAGTTGACCAATCGTTGGCATGAGTAACTTCAATGCCAATCTCTTGAGCTAAATGTATCAAGTGTTGCACGCGCGGTTGATAATCATCAATCAACAATAGTCGATTTGCACTCAGCTCTATCGGATCGGCAAGAAACTGACTTTGCTTAGGCAACTGCAAACTAAAGCTAAAACACGACCCTTTGCCAAAATCCGAATGCACACAAAGCTCGCCGTTATACATGCTGATCAAACGTTTTGAGATTGCCAACCCCAAGCCTGTACCTTCATGGCGTCTTGTCGCGGAGGTATCGACCTGCTCAAACTTATCCATAATATGAGCCAATCGATCTTCGGGAATACCAATGCCCGTATCACTCACGGAAAAATCAAAACCGTGCTCACTTTCTCTGACTTTGAGTAGCACATGGCCTTCATCCGTGAATTTCACCGCATTACCGATCAAGTTAAGCAAGATTTGATTAATCCGACCTTTATCACCGACCACGACCGTATTCATGGCCAATGGCATATCAACCAACAACTTGAGGTTCTTTTTATCCGCCTGATAGGCACATAAAGCGGTGCAGCTCTCGACGAGTGAACGCAAGTCAAACTCCTCTTCAACTAACGTCAACTTGCCCGCTTCTACTTTGCTGTAGTCGAGGATGTCGTTAATGATGGTCACAAGGTTGTTGGCAGATTTGTGCAGCAAGAGTAATAACTCCCTTGGCTCTCGACGGTTTTCGTTCTCAAGCAATATCTCGCTGATCCCCATGATCGCGTTCATTGGGGTACGAATCTCATGGCTCATGTTCGCCAAAAATTCCGATTTGGCTTGCATCGCCTTTTTCGATTTATCTAAAGCAGACGACAGACGCCTCTCCATCCTGCGCCTGTCGGTGATGTCACGCTCTACCGCAATAAAACGTAACAGCCCGCCATCTTCATCAAACACAGGAGAGAGCTCCAACTCGACCCAATACGGGTGCTTCGACTTGGTATAGTTGAGTATTTCAACCCTAATAGGAGAGTGCTTACGGACACTTTTTGAGAGCAATGCCACCGTATTTGGGTCTGTGTCTGGCCCTTGGAGTAACTCGCCCGGAGATTTGCCAATAACTTCTTCCAACGTATATTCGGTTAGCTGCTCAAACGCAGGGTTTACCCATGCAATAGTGCCGTCAGGGTGAGTAATGATGATGGTATCACGCGCATGTTCAGCAACCTCAGCAAGCTGCGATATTTTGGCCGATAACTGTTGCTGGGTTTGATGCTCTTGCTGAAGTTTAGTTTGCGCTTGCGCTAAAGAGCGTGACATTTGGTTAAACGCTTCGCCAACACGTGTAACTTCGTCATTGCCTGAAATCGAAATTTGCGAACCTGGACCTTGCTGTGAAACCTTGATTACCCCAGTACGAAGAAGATCGAGCCGCTTCATCAAATAGCTACCGAGAGCATACGAAAACATGGCCACCAGCGACATTTCAATAAAGGCGATAACCAAACTTGCATGAGTCGCAAATGAAAGTACTTGATGTACATGTTCAACATTCACACCCATTTCAACCTTACCGAAAGCCTGCTCTCCAAGAGTAATCTCTTGCGCAACATCGTAAACTCCATCGGTCACATCAAACGGTCTCACACCAGTATCAACACCGCTGTAATCCCCCTGTAACGTCAGTTCGACACCATCTTGATTAACAATACGAATATAAGCCAGCCCGTGTTCACTTACGACAGAACGAGCAAAACTGTCTAGATAGGCTAAGTCCGTCGCAATCACCGCATCTCTCGACGCCTGAGCAAATACACTCACCAAGTGTTGGCTCCCAACCTCGAGGCTAGTCTCGTTGGAACTTTCCAACCAATTAAGCCCACTAATGATGAGTACACCGAGCGCAAGGGCCTCAATAAGAGCAATGCCAAGTATCGTTTTCGAACGCAGCGTCATAGGACAACCATTTATCTTGAGATTCCCAATTGAACAACATCTTGCCAATCTTGGTCTTGTGCAAGCTGTAACCCGTCAATGTTGAGTAAAGTAAAACTCTCCTGTGCTTTTGGATCATCATTAAGTTGCGAAATTGCCTTTCGTAAGGCAAGAGTAATCTCTTCATCGACATTATTTGAAACCGCAATAGCATGAGGCGTATAACCAGCAGTTGTATAAATGATGCTAAGTTGGTCTTTTATTTCACTCGGTAAGCTCTCAAATGTACGCTTCACGCCACCACCAGCAATGTACAAACCTTTAAGTACCCCCAAATAGACTGAGTCGTGCGAACCGACGTATTTAGGCGTAAACTTGATGCCTTTCTGCGCCAACTCTGATTGTGTGATGATAGAAGCAGCAAATGCTCGTGGGGCAGGAAAAGCGATGGTCTTTTCTTGCAGCTCATCAAGGGAAACCGACTTCCCTCGCCTTGCTACAATAATGCCTGTGATCCGCTTATTTTTCGCTCTTGCTAACGCCGTATAACCTGGGTTTTGATTCACCAACGTAAAGTGATATGGGTTCATGTATGCAATGTCGTAGGCTCCAGCCATCAAGCGAGCTTCGAATGTGGGAATATCACGTGCCGTGGCAAACTTAATCTCAACGCCAGCAAGATCTCCCCAGCGTTGCAGTAATGGCTGCCATTGTTGCACTAGTTTGGTCGCCGACTGTTGCGGTACGACACCAAAAACAATGGAAGGTTGAGCAACGACAGAAGGTGACCATATGCATAACACCATAAGCAACGTAAATATTCGCTTGTGAAGCCGCCAAATCAACGTCTTTAATTGGGAGTTCAACAAAATCATCTCCTTATGTTTGTCTTTCGTTAAAGATAGATAGCTATCTGAAAGATTGCGAATTATCGGATTAAATTGCCTCGTGTCTCAGATACCATTTATACTCAAATGAACACCTACAACAGGAGCAGGTAAATGCTTATTACATTTCGTTGCCATAGCCACTCGAACGTCACTATGTTTGGCGATATTGCGATAAAGATGATCAAAATGATGGGGCATAGTGGCTCAGTACCAGGGTCTATTTCCGCTCAAGACATCCCTGATGCTCTATCTAGATTGACCTCCGCTCTCGCAGCACAAGAAGCGATAGAGAAGAACAACAGTCAAGCAATGGAAGAAGATGAGGAGCAAGAGGAACAAACGGTCAGTTTAGGACGCAGAGCATTTCCACTTATTGAGCTTTTAAAATCGGCTATTAAAGAAGAGTGCGAAGTGATGTGGGACAGCCAATAAATGCTCCAAATCAAGCTGTGGAGAGGAAAGCAACATCCAATCTATACTTCCTCCCCTGCTAAAAGGAACTTACCCAATTCACTTCACTTCTCTATTTGAATGACTCTTAACGAGTGCTTACTCAAACCTAACCTATTGAATATAAATCAGTGATAAACATCTGATTTAATAATAAAAATCTCCTATTGACTGAAACACTCACTTATCATTGTGGCCTCAACTGCAAAACCATTAATGGAATGATTGTTATGTCAGAACTGACTCGGATGCGCTCTGGAAAAACCTATAATTGTCTGGATGAAGAACTAAAGCTAATGCGCGCCAAAACCGCGCAGCTTGTCTTCCAGTTTAATCACGAGCCAAACCCAATTATCCGTAGGCAACTGCTGGCGGAAATGGGCGTCCAATTAGAAAACAGCGCCTGTATAGAGCCACCGCTTCAACTTACCTACGGTTGCCACTTGTCCATCGGGGAAAACACCTACATCAACTGGGATGCCATTATTCTGGACAATGGACAGGTTGAGATTGGTGCGAACGTCATGATTGGGCCTAGAGTGCAAATTTACACAGCCGCTCATTCACTCGATACACAAAGACGCTTAGCCGGAGATGAGCTCGCCAAACCGGTCAAAATCGGCAATAACGTTTGGATTGGTGGGGGCGCAATCATACTGCCAGGCGTGACTATTGGCGATGAGGCCGTCGTCGGCGCTGGCTCTGTCGTAACCAAAGACGTTGCGCCAGGCGATCGAGTTGCTGGAAATCCGGCGCGCTCCATTAAACCAAAAAACTGAAGAAAGTCGCTATTTTGCCAAATGTTCGCGAATAATGTTGGCAAGCAGATTGAGAGCATGGACGTATTTGTCATTAAGCTCAAAAGAAGCGTTAAGACGAATACAGTGATCGTATTGTTCTGTCAGGCTGAACATCTTTCCCGGTGCGATGCTGATATTATCTTTTAGCGCTTCTCGATATATCTGCAAGGCGTCGATATGCTTGGGAAGCTCTAACCAAATAAAGTACCCGCCGCTTTGGCTTAACACTTTGACTTCTTCAGGTAACAGCTCATTAAGCAGATTCGTCATCTTACTTTTACGTTCAAACAGCTTTTTCCGTAACTGCTTCAAATGCGATTCATAATTGCGGCTTGTTAAATAGTGCACCAATGTCATTTGCACTGGTGCACTCGTCGCTAATGTACTCATTAGCTGTAACTTTTGTACCTCTAGCGCCCGCTTTCCCGCCGCAACCCAACCAATACGTAGCCCTGCGATTAATGATTTTGAAAACGACGAGCACAACATGGTATTGCCCGTGTCATCAAACATTCTTAGTGGGTAAACCGAGTCATTCCCGGCATGCAGCTCGCTGTACACATCATCTTCAATCACTGGCACGTTATATCGCTGTGTCAGCTCAATCAGCTTTTGTTTTTTCTCGTTGGAAAGCGTAAAACCCAGAGGATTCTGGAAGTTCGACATCAGCCAACATGCTTTCACATCGTGTGTTTGCAGCGCTCGTTCCAATGAATCTAGGTCAATACCCGTGACTGGGTCTGTTCTTACTGAGAGCGCTTTCAAACCTAACCGCTCTAAGGATTGCAATGCGCCATAGAATGCAGGCGACTCCACAACCACCCAATCTCCCGGTCTTGTGCAGGCTTGCAAACTGAGCGTTAACGCCTCCAGCGCGCCTGCCGTAATGACAATTTCATCGGGTGAAATTTCAATGCCTTTCGCAGCATAACGCTTCGCGATGATGGTGCGTAATTGTTCGTTTCCCGGCGGTAAGTTATCAAAGGTGGTGGAAATCGGCATATTGCGAGCGGCTGCGCTCATCGCCCGATTCACGTGATAGCGTGGGTACAAACTTGGGTCTGGATAGGCAAAGCCAAAATTGATCATGGATGGATTTTTACTCGCCTGCAGCACATCAAAGATAAACTCATTGATGTCTACCTGCTCTGTCCCCGAAACCGCGGCTGGCGCTTGGGGTTCATTTGAACTCTTAATATTGGGAGCGACTCGATAACCAGAGCGCGGCTGTGACGTCACCCAGCCTTGAGATTCCAGAATTTGATAAGCGTGCAATACCGTCATCAAGCTCAAACCCGAGTGTTCAGATTGGCGACGCAGAGAAGGCAGTTTGTCACCCGGGTGCCATATCCCCGATTTTATCTGCCTTTTAAGCTGTTCCACTAACTCTTGATACTTCGCCAAACGCAAATCCCCCTCCATAAAGCTGAACTCAAAATAATAACACTTCAACATTTAATCTGTTATAGGTTTATAGTCACTGTCTGTACCTACTTCCCCTACTCCGCTCCTTTTAAAATAGCTCTCTCATAAAACTTAAAAGATCAAAGGAAGTTTAATGTTTGGCCTCGACGCATTTATGCTTGCACGGATACAGTTCGCCTTTACGGTATCCTTTCATATTATTTTCCCCGCTATCACCATAGGTTTGGCCACCTATCTCGCCGTGCTGGAAGGCTTATGGCTAAAAACACGTAATCCCGATTACCAAAAGCTCTATCACTTCTGGTCGAAAATTTTTGCGGTTAACTTTGGAATGGGTGTTGTATCTGGTCTTGTCATGGCCTATCAATTCGGCACCAACTGGAGTGGTTTCTCCGACTTCGCTGGTTCTATCACTGGCCCATTACTGACTTATGAAGTGTTAACGGCTTTCTTTCTCGAAGCCGGATTTCTTGGCGTAATGCTGTTTGGGTGGCGTCGCGTCGGCGAAAAGCTGCACTTTTTTGCAACCTCGATGGTGGCGTTAGGCACGATCATTTCGACGTTCTGGATTCTCGCCTCCAACAGTTGGATGCAAACGCCACAAGGCTATGAAATTGTTGACGGACGCGTGGTGCCAACCGACTGGTTTGCTATCGTTTTCAATCCTTCATTTCCTTATCGTTTGGCGCACATGAGCGTCGCGGCTTTCGTTAGTTCCGCACTCTTTGTAAGCGCGTCAGCCGCTTGGCATTTATTGAGAGGCAATCAATCAACTGCGGTAAAAACGATGTTTTCGATGTCGCTCGGGATCTTAGTGTTCCTTGCGCCACTCCAAGCCGTGATTGGCGATGTGCACGGGTTAAACACCTTGGAATACCAGCCCGCCAAAATCGCTGCCATCGAAGGACATTGGGATAACAGTGATGGCAAACCAACCCCATTGATTTTGTTCGGAATGCCAAACATGGAACAAGAACGCACAGACTATGCCTTAGAAATTCCTGTTCTAGGAAGTTTGATCCTACGCCACAGTTTAACTGAACCGATCCCGGCGCTGAAAGACTTCCCGAAAGAGGAACGACCGAACTCACCTATCGTCTTTTGGTCATTTCGAATCATGGTCGGTCTAGGACTTCTGATGATTTTTCAAAGCTTCTACAGCATGTGGTTACGAAAAAAGAACACGCTTTATACCTCGCGTTGGTTCCTTAAGTTTTCATTATTTATGGGACCATCTGGTCTTATCGCAATACTCGCTGGCTGGTTTACGACAGAGGTTGGTCGGCAACCTTGGGTCGTGTATGGCGTACAAAAAACGCGTGATGCGGTTTCTGCACATGGAGACCTACAAATGAGCATCAGCCTGCTGTGTTTCCTTGTTGTGTACAGCTTGGTGTTTGGTTTTGGGTATTACTACATGATCCACCAAATCAAGAAAGGCCCCGATGCAATCGAGCACGATGAGCACGACATGACGACCGTTTCAGGCCGCATCTAGAATTTGTCACAAAGTGAAGGTAAAGAATATGCATTTTGATTTATCCGTGATTTGGTTCGCGATCATCGTTTTTGCCACTTTGATGTACATCATCATGGATGGCTTTGATTTGGGTATTGGAATACTGATGCCATTCATCAAGGATGAAAAACAAAAAGACGTCATGGTCAACAGTGTCGCGCCAGTTTGGGACGGCAACGAAACTTGGATTGTGCTTGGAGGCGCATCTCTATTTGGCGCTTTTCCGATGGCTTACGCGGTAATTATTGAAGCGCTAACCATCCCTTTGACGTTGATGTTGATTGCTTTGATCTTTCGTGGCGTAGCGTTTGAGTTTCGCTTTAAAGCATTGGAAAACCACTTAAAGTTCTGGGATCGCTCTTTTATGGTCGGCTCGATTTTAACCACGTTTTTCCAAGGCATCGTTGTTGGCGCGGTAATTCAAGGCTTTGCGGTGGAAAACCGCGTTTTCGTAGGTAGCCAACTAGACTGGCTCACCCCTTTTCCCATCTTTTGTGGTTTGGGTTTAGTCGCAACGTACGCACTGCTTGGTAGCACATGGCTCATCATGAAAACGGAAGGTGCACTGCAAAACACGATGTACCGCTTCACTAACAAAACACTACTGGCGATGATCTCCGCATTAGTCATTGTGAGCGCTTGGACCCCACTTGCTTACCCTGCCATTGCGGAAAGATGGTTTTCTCTGCCTAATTTGTTCTACTTACTGCCCGTACCTGTCATTACTGGGCTGGTATGTTTGAAGATTGCCGACTCCGTTAAAAAGCGAAAAGAGCGCAGCCCTTTCGTGATGGCATTGGTGATCGTGATTCTCGGGTTCGCAGGGCTTGGCATCAGTATCTGGCCAAATATCATTCCTCCTAGCATATCAATATGGGAAGCAGCCGCTCCTGCAAGCAGTCAGCGCTTTATGCTCGTTGGAGCGGTGATCATCATCCCGATCATTCTGGCTTACACCTTTTGGAGTTATTACGTCTTCTCCGGAAAAGTGAAAGAAGACGAAGCGTACCATTAACGAGTTGATAAGGAGTGAGTATGAAAATCAAAAATTGGTGCCGCCAATGGGCGTGGATGGTTGGGATCTGGGCGGCCAGTGTGCTAGCTCTGGGGTTCGTATCAATGCTGTTTCGCGTCATGATGACCGCTGCAGGGTTAAAATCTTAGCTCTGCACTTATAGGACAATCAAAAAATCGACCGCCTCCGGTTCTTGGTCAGAGCTAGAGGCGTTTAAAGTTAAGTGCGACTTTTTACGTGTGCAGACAATACGATAGTAGATTCTGAACCGAGCGCCACTTCAAAATAACCACCAGCGCGAGATAGCTGGCGAGCCATCAGTTTTTCTTTGCCCAGCTTTTCAAACCAATAAGGCGCTAATGAGCACTGAGCCGAACCTGTGGCAAGATCTTCTGAAATACCGATTTTAGGTGCAAAGTAACGCAACACATAGCCACTATCAGAACTTTGAGCCGTCACGATGACAGCATGAAACTCATCAATTTTAATCAGCTCATCAAAGTTAGGTTTATAGTGAGCAACATCATCTTCGGACTCGAGAACAACAACCAAATCACGCGTTGTAAAAGCATCTACAGGGCGATTGGAAAAGCCTGAAATATCCAAGGGGATTACATGAGGCTTTGCTTGCCAACTTGGCATCACGATCCTGTACATTCCATCCAGTTCAGTAACGGTAATATGACCATATTGGCTTTTTAGAATGACCTCATTCTGATGATAGTTGGAAATGATTGCAGCGCCTGCGCCCAAACTTCCGTGTCCGCATAGGTTGATCTCTCCTTCTAGGCTAAACCAGCGAATGTGGTAGTCACTGCCAGCCTGAACCACAAATGATGTGACAGGTTGAGCGACCTGATGAGTGATTTGAAGTAACTCAGAATCACTCAGCCAGTGATTTAGTTCGACAACGCCACAAGGGTTACCTTGAGCCAATTCATCACAAAATACATCATATACTTGCGCTTTAATCATCCATCATCCTTGCGGTTTAACGCTGCACTAAGTTGTGAACAACGCTATCATTAACCCGAAACCAAAAACGAAACCTAAAAATGACAAGCCTCGGGAGTCCCTCTTAAATGCTTTGTTAGTCTTTTTATGCATCTATCTTGGCTAGTTCAACCGTAAACCCATGTTTTGTAACCGTCTACTGTGATGACGCAGGTTTACTTTTGAAAAAAAGGGCAAGTGCACTTCACCTTTCTTCTTGTTTCTTAGAGTTGATTACATCGGCCTCTTCGTAGCCTTCTTTGATCAAATATGCAACGACATTAAGCTTCATTTCATCCCTCACCACTCCTACACATAAGCAACTAATATCTCATTAAAGTTCTCCATATGGTATGACATCTGTCATAAATATTACCAATCGTAATGAATAGCTTTATCCTATTAAATCCACTAAATGGCTTTCATTAAACTCTGATAGCTTTTGCAGCTTTAGACTGGCTTCATTAAACTCTTGGTAGAACTTATCAGGTTGAGGTATCACGACTGTTTTTATGTTTGCTCGTGTTGCCGCAAGCATACCCGAATAAGAGTCTTCAAAGGCAATACAGTTACTTGAATCTACACCTAGTTTATTGATTGTTGAAAGGTAGACATCTGGCTCTGGCTTGCCCTTTTCTACATCGTCTGACGATGATATCGCGTCAAAGTAACTGGCAATACCGAGTTTGTTCAAAATGGTGGGAATGAGTTGATAAGGTGAATTAGTAGACAGCCCTATCTTAAACCCTTTTTCCTTAAGCAATTTGAGTGTTTCTGTAACACCCTCTAATTCGCATCCTTTTTCAATTATTAATGCCTCCACTTTATCCACAACAGCATTCTCTACTTCCTCTAGGCTCTTTTCTTGCCAAGGATTACGTTCATACCAAAACCTTGTTACTTCACCTGTCGTCATCGTCGCAGTCTGCTTTGATAATACTTCGGTCACTTGGACGCCAACTGATGAAAACACCTGCTTTTCCGCTTCCTTCCACAAAGGTTCTGAATCAATCAGCAACCCGTCCATATCAAAGACCGCAGCGTATATCATTGGTACATCCTCAGTAAGTTCTATTCGTTGAGTAAGATTTGTCTATTCAACCAAAGCATAGCTTTGCATATAACGAGGGAGAGTATCACATTTGCCTGTAGCTATCAGAGCCAGTTCGATGACTCATCTTTAAACCTCAACATGACCGATGTTCATGGCTACTTTTAACGCCAGCTTATTGAGATTAGACGCCTCCCAAGCAACAACAACACGACTGGTTAGGGGGATATCATCAATCTCGGCGACTGTCGCAGAATCATCGAGATGTTCAGCCAGTGAACGCGGAACGAGAGCAATACCTAACCCAGCCTGCGCCATGGCGATCGTCGTACGAAGTTGCGGTGCTGCGAACTGTGGTTCGAGCCTTACTCCTGCGTCGGCAAAAAGTGTGCTCATGCCATCAAACAATGCGGGTCCAGTCTCTCGTGGAAACAGTAAAATTTTATGGCCTCTCAACTGTTTCATCTGGATACAGGGATACTTTGCCAGCTCGTGCCCCGCCGGAATCACAGCGACAAACGGGTCGTTAAACAACACCTTGTGCTCAAAAGGCTCACTGGCGTAGCAGGGTAGCCGCATGATTGCGAGATCAAGTTGTTTGCTTTTTAACTGAGCGGCAAGCTCTGGCATTGACAGTTCCGCCGCCTGTAAATGAACCCCATTCTCTTGAATACGCCCCACCCTCTCTAATACCTTAATGCAGGTTGATGTTGACGTTGCGAACCCGATTTTAACCTGCGTATTTTCACCACGAGCAATCTGTCGGGCTTTTGCTTTAGCGCGTTCCACATCAGCAAGAATATTTACCGCATCCGTATAGAAGACTTGCCCAGCATGGGTCAGTTCTACCCCTCTAGACAAGCGCTTAAATAGGTCCACACCAAGCTCGTGCTCTAACTTTTTGATTTGTTGACTTAAAGGAGGTTGCGCAATCCCTAACTGTTCAGCGGCTCGGGTAAAGTGACGAGTCTCGGCGACCGCGACAAAATACTTCAGGTAGCGAAATTCCATATATTTTCCATATCAAAATAAATCTTTTTTATATTGGATTTAGCACCGTGTAGAAGTCAATCTAAATATACTCTTCATTGCATAACTGGTCTTACTCATGCGTGGATTTTATAACCCTCTATGTGCTTGTTCGCTTGAAGTAGCGAAAGAATTTTCTGAATACCATCACGTTACCGGAGATGGTGAGATTTATCAGACTTCGTTGATGAGTGCTTTGATCGCTGGTGTTTACGAAGGCTCAACAACCATAGAAGAACTGCTGAAACATGGGGATTTTGGTTTAGGTACGTTCAATGAATTGGATGGTGAGTTGATTGCTTTTGATAAGGAAGTTTTTCAACTCAAGTCGGATGGCTCCGCAAACCCGGCAGACCTGGCGCAAAAAACGCCCTTTGCTGTCATGACTTTTTTTAAGCCTGATATCGAGCTGCCACTGACATCGCGCATGTCACGTCATGAAGTCCATAGCCTCATAGACGACATGGTTCCAAGCGATAACCTATTTTGCGCAGTGCGCATTGATGGCGTTTTCGATTCAGTTCGTACTCGCACCGTACCTAAACAAACACGCCCTTATCGGCCAATGCTTGAAGTGGTCAAAGAACAACCAACGTTCCGCTTCACGCATAAGCAAGGCGTGGTCGCCGGCTTTCGCAGTCCTAAATATACGACTGGCATCAATGTACCCGGCTATCACGAACACTTTATTACCGATGACCGCCAAGGAGGTGGTCATATCCAGGATTACAGCATTTCGTCAGGATTTCTCCAGATTGGCAAAGTCTCGCGGCTAGTGATTGATACACCAGTATCGACAGACTTCCTCACTGCCAATTTGGCTCCGGAAGATATAAATACCGCTATAGAAAAGGCGGAAAAGTAACAAAGTCAGGCAAATAATAAGGACAACAAATGCAATCCAAACCTTCAAATAAGAATGGAGCTCAGTTGATCGCTCAACAGCTAGAGTCTCTCGGCATTAAGTACATATTCGGTATTCCCGGTGCAAAAATCGATCGACTGTTCGATGCGATTGAAGACACTAACATCCAAATGATTCCGGTACGCCACGAGGCTAACGGCGCATTTATGGCGGGCGTTATGGGAAGACTAACCGGCAAAGCAGGCGTCACAATGGTTACGTCAGGTCCAGGCTGTGGCAATCTAGTTACGGGGGTTGCAACAGCAAACTCCGAAGGCGATCCGCTGATTGCTATCGGTGGTGCGGTGAAACGAACTGACCAGCAAAAACAAACACACCAGAGCATGGATACCGTCAGTATTTTTCGCTCTATAACTAAGTTCAGTGCTGAAGTGCAGCATGTGGACGCCGCAAGCGAGATCATGGCGAACGCATTTCGTATCGCAGAGTCAGGTCGTCCTGGGGCTTGCTTTTTGAGTCTCCCTCAAGATGTTTTATCCGAGCAAACCCAAACGGACATTATTGTCCCCTCGCCTTACACACAGCCTGGTTGCGCAGACATCGCAGCAATCGAAGAAGCGGTCAGTCGAATCAGTAAAGCAAAGCGCTGTGTAGTTTTACTTGGCCTTCACGCGAGCCGCAGTCAAAACGCTGCTGCTATCGCCCGATTTCTTCAAAATACGCAGCTACCCGTTGTCGGCACTTACCAGGCCGCCGGCACGGTAGACATCAATTACTATCACCACTTTGCTGGGCGTGTCGGTTTATTTAATAACCAACCTGGCGATGTTTTACTGCGGGACGCCGATTTAATTCTCACCATCGGCTTTAGCCCAATAGAGTATGACCCTGAGCTTTGGAACAGCCACCGCAACCCAGTGATTCACCTCGATATTGAACCGGCAGAATACCAACTGAATTATCAGCCTTGTGTTGAAATCGTCGGAAACATTGCGCAGTCATTAGACAAAATGGGCAGCTACATCTCTGAATATGCTCGCCTTTCCCCAACGGCACTTTCAGTACTGGAAGAGGTAGCACTGCAACGGCAAGTGATCAAAACCTATCCCAATGTCTATAACAAGCAAGGATTTCATCCACTGGCACTGATTAAAGCCATGCAATCTATCATCACACCAGATACCACGTTATGTCTTGATATGGGGAGCTTCCACATCTGGATCGCTCGTTACTTAAGTTGTTTTCGAGCTCGCCAAATGCTGGTGTCTAACGGCCAACAAACGATGGGCGTTGCACTGCCATGGGCCATTGGTGCCAGCCTACTGAAACCTGGCAGCAAAGTGGTATCGATATCGGGAGACGGCGGTTTTATGCAATCGAGCATGGAGTTAGAAACCGCGGTTAGACTGAACTGCAATATCGTCCATATTGTGTGGGTTGATAACGCCTACAACATGGTAGAAATGCAAGAGATCAACAAATATCAGCGCTGCTCTGGTGTGAAATTTGGTCCAATTGACTTCAAAGCGTACGCCGAAGCATTTGGCGCGAAAGGCTTCGCAGTGACTAGTCAACACGAATTGCTACCGACATTGAATAAAGCCATGGACGTTGAAGGACCAGCAGTGGTGGCTATCCCCGTAGATTACAGCGACAACGACAAACTGATGTTGCCGCGCACAGAGAAAAATCAAGATCCCGTTTTTGTAAGTTTCGAAGGAGAAATCGCATGAGAGGATTAAAAAATAAAGTCGCACTCGTCACTGGTTCTGCCAATGGTATTGGTTTGGCCATCGCAAAACGTCTGTATGAAGAAGGCGCAAACGTCGCTCTTGCCGATTGGAATGAAGAGCAGTTGGCAAACGCCGTTGAGGGCTTTGATAAACAGCGCGTGTCTGCGCATTCCATTGATGTTTCTGATCCAGATAAAGTCGCAGCACTGATTTCTGATGTTGTTACCCGTTTCGGTAAACTGGATATTTTAGTAAACAATGCTGGCGTACATGTCCCAGGTTCAGTGATTGAAGGTAGTGTGGAAGACTGGAAGAAGATCTCTGGTGTAAACATTGACGGCGTCGTTTATTGCGCGAAGTTTGCGTTACCTGAACTCTTAAAAACGAAAGGTTGTATGGTGAATACCGCGTCCGTTTCTGGTTTGGGTGGTGACTGGGGTGCCGCATTCTATTGCGCGAGTAAAGGCGCTGTGGTCAACCTTACTAGAGCGATGGCATTGGACCATGGTGCGGAGGGTGTAAGAATTAACGCCGTATGCCCAAGCTTAGTAAAAACCAACATGACGAACGGCTGGCCGCAGGAAATCCGCGATAAATTCAATGAGCGCATTGCGCTTGGCCGAGCAGCCGAACCTGAAGAAATTGCGTCTGTCGTGACTTTCTTGGCAAGTGATGACGCATCTTTCATTAATGGCGTAAACCTACCTGTAGACGGCGGTGCCACCGCATCAGATGGTCAACCTAAAATAGTATAAGCATTAACACTGACTGAGCAGAATTTTTAACTGTAAGGTATCCACGCCAAAAAAAGAGCCGAGTTTGTACTCGGCTCTTGTGTGTCTGTTCTTAAGCCTGCGACGTTGCTAAACCTGCCGACGCGCCGCCTAATAACACATGATTAAACTCCATTCGAGATTCTTGGGCTTGTTCAGACAGTTCTTGTTTCTTCTGTTGAGCCAACTCAAGCGCTTCGGTTAGTTGCTGTAGCTCTGCTTGCATCTCTTCTGGTAAATGATGGTCCGAAAACCCAGATTCACAGCTATGTTCTAAGGCAAATGCGCGAATTCTCTTACGCATGCTCATCAGGGCTGCCATTGCTTCGCGCTCTTCTTCAGCCGCCTGTTGAGCTAAGTCTTTAAAGCGCTCAAATTTCGCCAAAGCCATTCCCTCTGTTGACCAAGGGTCAATTTCCGGCAGTTCTTCAATGTTAATGGTTGGCTCTTCGTATTCTGCTTGATGTTTAATATCTAGGCTCGCCGCGCGAACAAAGGACACCATCAACATCACCGAGATAACTAACAACGGTAAACCTCCCACGATCGCAGCGGTTTGTAATGTCGATAAACCTCCCATGAACATTAGGACGGTTGGCAGAAAAGACAAAGTAAACGCCCAGAACAAACGGTTCCAGCGCATCGGTTCTTCCGTCACATCATTTTGAACCACAGACGCAAGAATGTACGAGATAGAGTCAAACGAAGTCGCCGTAAAAATGATACACAATAGTGTAAAAACACCAATAACGATTGGCCCTAACGGTAATGTGTCTAACGTTGCAAAAATAGCCGCTGGTGCGCCTGATTCGTTGAGGATTGCGATGACATCAAGCTCACCCGTCAATTGCAACGATAAACCATAGTTACCTAAAACAATGAAGAATAAGAAACAACCTAAAGAACCGTAAAATATAGAACCTACGACCATCTGTTTGATCGTTCTTCCACGCGAGATACGCGCAACAAACAATCCCATGCAAGGAGCAAAGACCAACCACCATGCCCAGTAGAAAATAGTCCAGTCTTGCGGGAAGTGTGTATCTGTAAACTCACCATAACCACCAAACGGCTCCGCCCAGGTTGCCATAACAAAGAAGTTAGACAACATACGACCAATAGAATCTAAGCCCGTTTCTAACATGAACACGGTTGGCCCAACGGCAAGTACAAAGAGTAACAAGCCCATCGCACCCCAGAAGTTAATGTTACTAAGGAATTTGATCCCCTTCTCAAGCCCTGCATACGCGGAGTAACCAAAAATCGCAGTACAGAGAAGTAATACAGCCACTTGGCTGAAGGTATTGTTTGGAAGACCGAAGATATGATGTAGACCACCGTTGATAAGAGGCGCTGCTAAGCCAAGCGTAGTCGCCGCGCCACCCAACATACCAAAAATAAACAGCACATCGATAAACTTGCCAATACCACCGTTTGCGCGCTTTTCTCCTAATACAGGCATTAACGCACTAGAGATTTTCAAAACAGGTTGTTTGCGTACATAAAAGAAGTAAGCGATAGGCAGAGCAGGAATAAGGTAAATTGACCAAGCGATCGGTCCCCAGTGAAACAGACCATAAGTCGCGGCCCAGCGAATGGCTTCTTCACTGCCTGCTTCCAACTGAAATGGAGGTGATTGATAGTAGTATGCCCACTCGATACACCCCCAATACAGAATACTTGCGCCAATACCTCCACAAAATAGCATTGCAGCCCATGAGGCGTTACCAAATTCTGGTTGCTCGTCGGCTTCACCAAGTTTGATTTGGCCAAGATCGCTGAACACGGTGTAAATCATAAAACACATTGCTGCGATACCCAGTGCGAGGTATAACACACCAAGCTTATCGGTCATGAAAAATTTGGCCGAAGCTATCCAATCCGCACCTTGTGTGGGAAATAAAATTAAAGGTATAACGACGCTGAGTAAAAGAAAGAGTGAGCCTAAGAAGGTAGGCTTATCGATGAGAGAAAATGATTTATCCATATTATATATCCTTATGTTTTCAAAGGACATGATCTACATTTCTCACAACTTCGCCAATTCACAACACTTATCGTTACCACAAGAATAATTGTCTTTAAAATATGCATTATGTGACGCTGATTTTGTATTCATTATTTGATGCCATAGCGTTTAAATACGGCAACTTTTCTGCCACACCATCCAGCGCTCTCTGCCTTTAAAAACCTCAACACTGTTTGCCACCACTGAGGATTCCACAAGCTTAAACGTCGGTTCTAGATAACCCTCCAACTCCCCACTTCGCAAACAAAATGGAGGGAAGCGAGAGTGGTAATCATCATCTATAACGAAATAACCAATTAACAAACCGTCTCTTGGCAGCAATTTATCCACCATAGCAAAGTAATCTGGCCACTGGTCTCTCGGTAGTGCAGCGAGAAAGGCACGCTCGTAAATCACATCAAATGAGTGCGTAGAGTCAGCGTTAAATACATCCCCCAGCACGACTTTATCTTTGTGCTTGCCTAACGTCGATTGCGCCATTTTTACTGCTTGTTGGCTGTAATCCATCGCGATCACATCATGCCCATATTGAATAAAAGAGCTGAGTTCATAAGCAGCACCACAGCCAGGGATAAATACAGACTGACCGCTATGAAGCGCTTTTTCTAGGTAAGCTTTTAGCTCTTGAGGTGTGGTTTTGGCATCCCACGGCATGGTGCCTTGGGTAAACAAATTATCCCAAAACTGTTGATTGATGGTCGGTGCCTGCTTCATTTATCGCCCTCCTAATTGTACTGGCACAAAAAGAAAGGGATACGCAGCACAATGTGGTATCCCCTCTCCTAGCCTTTGATTTTTACGTTGTTAGCTTTTTATAAATGCGTTTTACAATGATGGGTTAACTGCGCAGGTCATTGATTAACGGCTGCTCCGCTTGGTTCGGTACAAACTGGACATTGCCTTTCAGTTTGGTGACAGACTGGAGTGTCGCTTGAATGTCCTCTGCCGAGACATGAACATCATGACAGCAGAAAGTAATGGTATCGTTGAAGCCATCACGCTCAATTTTCAAGGAGCCTTTAATATCGTGGCGACGACAGACTTCTTGGATCTGATGCGGATAAACAAACAGGCCTTTCACTTTCACCGCTGAGTCCGCACGCCCCATCCAGCCTTTAATTCGCGCATTCGTGCGTGGCGAATCCGAGCCCGTTTCTAGGTATGCCGATAAATCTCCCGTTGCGTAGCGAATCAGCGGAAACTTCTCATCGAGCGATGTCACGACCACTTCGCCGACTTCTCCCAGTTGTACAGGAATGCCATCAGGATTAACGATTTCAACGATAATATCTTCGGCAACCACCAAGCCTTGCTCGCCAGACACTTGATAAGCAATCAAACCAAGCTCAGCACTTGCGTAGGCTTGAGAGACTGCAATTCCTTTAACCTCAAACATCTGTTGCATGTCTGCAGTGACTGCTTCACCAGAGACTAGCGCTTTGGTAAAACTCGGCGACTCACCATATTTCTCTTGGTACTTTTGTAGCAACGTCAGCAAGTAAGAAGGCGTGCCCGTATAACCCGTTGGCTGCAGCTGTTTAATCGCTTCAATTTGTGCTTCGGTATTCCCGACACCCGCCGGAAATACCGCGCAGCCACAAGCTCTTGCGCCACCATCCATAATAAATCCACCAGGCGAGAAATGATAAGAGAGCGTGTTATGCACTAAATCGCCCGCACTAAATCCAGCCGCGTGAAACGCGCGCCCCATACGCCAGAAATCCACCTCATCCGTTTGTGCCTCATACAACGGCCCCGGTGATTGGAATACACGCGCCATCTGACCAATCGCAACACTATTTAAACCACCAAACGGCGGTTTAAGTTGCTGCTGGTTTGGAATATTGAATTTGCGCGTAATTGGAAACTGGGTAAGCCCTTCACGATTATTCGCCAATGTAGGATCTAACTCAGCAAAATGCGCCGCATAATGTTCGCTGTTGGCTTTTGCATTTTCAATCAACGTTGGCAGACGTTGAAACAGCGATTCTTCTCGTGCCTGCGGAGATAACGATTCTTTCGCATCAAATAGTTCGTTCATCCTTGCTCCTTATAACCAACGCTTACGACGTTTGTAAGATTTCAGATTCTTGAAGCTCTTGCGATCTTCATCGCCGCCGCCAAGGTAGAACTCTTTCACATCTTCATTGTTTAGCAGTTCGTGCTTGCTGCCATCCAGTACGATTTTGCCTGATTCCATGATGTAACCGTAATCGGCCGCTTGAAGGGCAAAGTTGGCATTCTGCTCAACCAAAAGCATGGTAATGCCTTGATCTTTATTAATCTTGTTAATAATGCTGAACACCTCCTTCACCAACAGCGGCGAAAGCCCCATCGAAGGTTCATCCAACAAGATCATTTTTGGACGAGCCATCAGTGCACGACCAATCGCTAGCATTTGCTGCTCACCACCTGACAAATAACCCGCTAGACCGGTGCGCTCTTTAAGGCGAGGGAAATAATCAAACACCATTTCGATGTCTTGCTCGACTTCGTTGTCCGTACGCGTGTAAGCCCCTAAGCGAAGATTTTCTATTACCGTCATATCTTCAACAATTCGGCGCCCTTCCATAACTTGGAAGATGCCCGAACGGACGATCTCTTCCGGGCTTTTGTTGTCTATGCGCTCGCCCATGAAGTTGATTTCGCCGCGCGTCACTTCACCATCTTCGGTTTTCAACAAACCAGAAATGGCTTTCAACGTCGTTGATTTACCCGCACCGTTGGCACCCAGTAAGGTCACTATCTGCCCTTTTGGAACTTCTAAGCTCACACCGCGAAGTACTAGTATTACTTCGTCGTAGACGACTTCAATGTTGTTCACTGAAAGCAGTATTTCTGCCGGTTCGATATTCGTTGCTAATTCAGCCATCAAGCTACTCCTTGCTAGGGTGAGAGTGTCCTCTCACCCATCCTTATTTTCAGTAAGCTTTGTTATTAATAAGTCGTCGATTAGTAACCTAGCCAATCGTCACGACGTGACAATGTCACCTGAGATACTTTCTTAATATCAACTGCGCCGCCGTTGTTGTTACCCATAAACACGTTCACGGTTGTTGTGCCACGGTGATCTTCCGGTTTCCAGTTCGCAGGTACACAAACACCTTCTAAGCCTTGTGGGACCCAGTTGTCATGGACATACATGCCCTTCTTGATGTTTTCACCCGTGATGCCACCGTTGTCTTTCGCCCACTCCATCGCTTCTTTCATGTAGAACGCAGAACAAATGCCGCGAATGTAGTGGTGAGTTCTAAACTCGCCAGGCTCTGATTCAGACTGCTTAGAAATCTCACGAACCAGTTTCATGCCTTCGTTATCGTCTCCCCAAAACGCCGTCATGCCAGGAAAAACGTAATCTTTAAGGCCATCGCCCGCCGCTTCAAGTACTGGTTTGTCACCGCCCCAAATGTTCGCCATGTACTGGAACTCTGTACCAACCGTGTTACAAGACTTCACGAGTGAGATTACCGAGCTACCGATATTGGCAATGTAACCGTAGTTGGTGCCAGACTCTTTGAGTGACAGACATTGTGCTTTGAAGTCCCCTGGTTTTAGTGACACAACGACTGGGTTTTGCACCTCAAAACCAAGCTCTTCAGCATATTCTGCACACGCTTCTTTTGGCGCATTCGGGAATGGGTGGTTATCGCCAATGTGGGTAAATTTCGGCGCACCTTGGTTGCCCTTTGATTCCCAATCTTCTTTCGCCCACTTCACTAGTGCACGACACGCATCTGAGTACGACGCACCATAGAAGAAGTTATAAGGCGCTGGTTTCGCGGTTTTTGGGTTCTTGCCGGTTGGGTCCGTTAAGTGACCTGAATAAGAGGCAGAGAACACTGGCACTTTGTCTTTGGTCACAAACGAGATGAGTGCTTCGGTATCTGCCGTGCCCCAACCTTGTAGCGCAACCATGTCTTTACGCGCCACCCAACGTTTGTAGTTGGAAATGGCTACTGGCACTTTATACGCCATGTCTACCGTTTCAAATTCGAGCTCAGTACCGTTAATGCCGCCGTTTTGGTTGATCCAGCGTAATGCGTCTCGCACACCAGAACCATAAGGCTTACTCACGTAGGCTGTTGGTCCAGAAAAGTCGACCAATTGCCCGACAAATACAGAGTCTTTTGCCCAAGTGGCGGTAGTAAACAGTGCCGAAGATAGCACCAACGTTGTCGCTAAATGTCCTTTGTTCATAACTCGTTGTCCTTGTTATTGAGGTATATTCCACTTAATTCCACGTTAATATGAGAACGGATAGTGTTTCCAATATGCTCGAATCTGTTGCCAGCGATGCGATAACCCTTGAGGTTCGAAAATGAGGAACAGCATGATGACTAAACCAATCGCCATTTCTTTGAAGTAAGCCAGGCCATCAATGAACGAAGTGTTATTGCTAAACTCAGCCAACCCCGTCACGCCAAACTCCAAAACTTCAGGCAGCAATACGATAAATATCGTACCCATCAATGTGCCTTTGACTGAACCCAAGCCACCAATGATGATCATTGCCAAAAACTGGATAGACATCATGATGGTGAAACCTTCTGCTGATACAAAACCTAGATAATGTCCGTAGAGTGCGCCCCCGATGCCCGCATAGAATGCGCATACACCAAATGAGAGCAGACGATACTTAGTTAGGTTGATGCCCATGATTTCTGCCGACAGATAGTGATCTCGTACCGATACAAACGCGCGACCATCACGAGAACGGATCAAGTTCGATGCCCACATATACATGAAGATCAGCGCAAATAGAGCGATGTAGAAGAAACTTTCGTCGGTCGTAAACTCAAAGCCAAACAGATTGATAGGGTTTGCACCAGCACCATATGAGCCGCCACTGAACCAGTCTGCACGAGCAAAGAAGTCCTCTAAAATAAACTGCGCCGCCAACGTTGCGATAGCTAGATATAAACCTTTAATTCGAGCAGCTGGCAGACCAAACAGCATCCCGACAATCATGGTTAAGTAACCCGCGAGCGGAATCGCAAACACGACTGGAATGTTGAACTGGTTATTCAGCCAAGCCGATGCAAAGGCACCAAAGCCAAAGAACGCACCGTGACCTAGGGAAATTTGTCCGGTAAAACCAACCAGAATGTTTAAACCCAGCGCCGCGATACCGAGATACGCAATCTGAATAAACAGGTTTAGGAAGTAAATATCCAAGACCAGCGGTGCTGCCAGCATGGCGATGACACCTGCAATCGCAAGGCTTCTGATGGTTTTGGTTTCAAAAATTGGCGTATCGCTTTTGTATGTGGTTCGAAAATCCCCACATGGGCGCATGCTAAGTTGAGCCATGTTATTTCTCCTTAAATACGCTCGATATCTTTGGTACCAAACAGGCCGTATGGCTTGAAGGCAAGAATGATTAACAGCACATAGAATGGTGCGATGTTGTACAGGTTACCCACTTGCAGGTATTGGCTATCAAAAAACTCAGCTAAGTTCTCTAGCACCCCGATGGTGATACCACCGACAATTGCACCGACTACAGAATCTAAGCCACCTAAAATAACGGCTGGAAAAACTTTGATACCAATAATGGATAGCGCGTCAGATACGCCGTTAACGATCCCGATAACAATCCCTGCTGTTGCAGATACCATTGCCGAAATAGCCCAACTAATGGCGAACACTTTCTTGATGGAAATGCCAAGACTCTGGGCTACTTGCTGGTTAAATGCCGTTGCGCGCATTGCCAGACCCATTTTGCTGAATTTGAAGAACCAGTAGAACGCGCCCATGATGAGCATCGAGAAGATCAAACTCAGAATGTAAGCGAACTCAACGTTCAAACCACCAATATTCACCACGTTTGTTTCGAACACTTGCGGATACGACACAGCTGAGACACCAAATATCCATTTCATCAATGCTTGGAAGAACATAGACAGACCGATGGTCACCATGATCACAGAGATAATCGGTTCACCAATTAACGGCCTGAGCACAATGGTTTGCACCGCAATACCGAACACCATCATGAACGCGAGCGTGAGTAAAAAGCCGATAAAAAATGGCAGTTGCAGATGAACAAGCGCCGCCCAGCATACCCATGCGCCAATCAACAAGAACTCACCCTGAGCGAAGTTGACCACCTGAGTCGATTTGTATATCAGTACAAAGCACATGGCGACCACGCCATACAACATGCCAACGATCACGCCATTAATGACGAGTTGCAGTAATAAATCCGTATTCACTATGCGATCCTCCGTTGTTCGCTATCCACCAGTGTTGGCTCATGTTCAATAAGCGTTTCAATCACTAGCGACGTTTGAATGCGTGTTTTGGTGCCATCCTGATAAGTGATCACCGTATCCACATCGACTTTTGGATCGTCGCTGTAGATGGTTTCGATGATGTCTCCGTATTTCTCCGCAACCACACCACGACGCACTTTACGCGTACGAGTTAGCTCGCCATCGTCGGCATCCAGCTCTTTGTAAAGTAGAATGAATTTGCTGATCTTCTGTGCATCTGGCAGTGATTCGTTCACTTTCAGCACTTCTTCACGAATCGCTTGATACACTTCTGGCTGAGCGGATAAGTTGGTGTAGTTAGTAAATGCCAAACCACGCTGCTCTGCCCACTTCGCAACAATCGCGTAGCGAATACAGATGATGGCGGATAGCCAAGGTCGACCTTTGCCCACCACTACGGCTTCTGCAATAAACGGCGAGAACTTGAGTTTGTTTTCAATGAACTGCGGAGAGTAGCGGTCGCCATGGCTGGTTTCCGACATATCTTTCAGACGATCAATCACCACCAAGTGGCCAGAGTCTTTAAAATAGCCCGCATCGCCTGTGTGCATCCATCCGTCTTGTACGTCTTCGTCATACGCTTCCTGGTTGTTCAGGTAGCCAGTAAACATGCCCGTACTTTTCGCGATGATCTCACCCACGCCATTGCTGTCTGGGTTGATGACTTTCACTTCTGCATTGTCAAACGCGACGCCGACGGAATCGTAATCCACGTCATCGGCTTGGTGGACGGTGTACGCACCACACATTTCGGTTTGACCGTAAAGCTGCTTGAGTGGTACGCCGATCGCTTGCAGATAACGGAAAGTATCAGGTCCCATCGCCGCACCACCCGTCGCAGCAGATGCTAGATTCGAGAAACCTAAGCGGTCACGCAGAGCACGTAGCAAAATCCATTCAGCGAGTTTTGAACGTTTACCCTGCTCCAACGCTTTATTCGCTAAGCTCATGCCCAGTTTGTACATCTTCTGCTTAAACGGTGTGGAATCCATCATTCGTGCAGACACGTCTGCCACAATGTTTTCCCACACTCGCGGCGCAAGCAGCACGAAGTTCGGGCCAATTTCGCGCAAGTCAGACATCATGGTTTCTTGTTCTTCCACGAAGTTAACGATTTGACGAGAAATCAACGCCTGACCAACCACATACACCTGCTCCATAATCCAAGGCAAAGGCAGAACAGAAACGTAGTTGTCGCCTGGAGAGCGCGGGTCGGCACGCAGATAAGCCGCACAGTGATCTAAGAAAGTGCCGCTGTGTAGCTGAGCCAACTTTGGTTTGGAAGTCGTACCCGACGTGGTACAAAGAATCGAAAGATCACTGCCTTTGGTTGCCGCAACCATATTGAGATATTTACCCGGATCCGCTTTGTCGATCAGTTGACCTTTTTTATAGACCTGCTCAACATCAATCAGTCGTGGGTCGTCGTACTTGCGCATTCCACGCGGGTCACAATAGATAATGAATTCTACGCTTGGGATCTCATCACCGAGTTCAAGTAGTTTGTCGCATTGTTCTTCATCTTCGGCAACCACGACTTTTGCTTTGGCATAGTTGATGAGGTACGCCACTTCTTCGTGCATGGAATCTTGATAGATGCCCAGCGAGAAACCTTTGATCGCATGTGCGGCCAACTCGCCCCATACCCATTCCGGGCGGTTATCACCCAGCAAACCAACAACGTCTTGCTCACCAACACCTAAATCTTGCAGTGCCAGAGCCATCCACTTCACTCGATTTTCATAATCTTGCCAAGTGAACTCTCGCCAAATACCAAACTCCTTTTCACGCATTGCGACTTGCTCGGGCCATTTCTTGGCATTGTGCTGCAACACTTTTGGAAAGGTATCTAAGCGGGTTATATCTGCCCAATCATTATGTTGCTGTGCCATTATGCACTCTCCTCTAATGTCGGTAGCTCTTCGCCTAAGTACGCTTGTTTCACATGTGGGTTGGCCATCACTTCTTCTGGCTCGCCCATCGCAATGTGTTTACCAAAATCCAACACCAATACGCGGTTAGAGATATCCATCACCACGCCCATATCGTGCTCGATCATGATGATGGTGATGTCTAACTCTTCGTTTAAATCCATGATGTAACGCGCCATGTCTTCCTTTTCTTCCAAGTTCATGCCTGCCATTGGTTCATCAAGCAGCAGTAACTTAGGTTTTAAGGCAATGGCACGAGCAAGCTCTACACGTTTACGTAAACCGTAAGAAAGTGTGCCAGCGGTGGCTTTGCGAATGTGCTGAATTTCAAGAAAATCGATTACGTCTTCTACGTATTTACGGTGCGCCATTTCTTCTTTCTGCGCGTTAGAGAACCAGTAAAGTGGTCCTGTGACGAAGTTGTTTTTCAGTAGGTGATGTCGACCAACCATAATGTTGTCGAGTACCGACATATGAGAAAAGAGTGCTAAGTTCTGGAAGGTCCTTCCCAACCCTAACTCAGCTCGTTGGCTAGGTGTTCGTTTGGTTACATCATCTCCAGCGAAGATTACAGAGCCTTTGTTTGGTGTGTATCGACCAGAGATGCAATTGAGCATTGAGGTTTTACCTGCACCGTTTGGACCAATGATTGAAAAGATTTCCTTTTCATTCACATGGAAGCTCACGTCAGTTAGAGCTTTCACCCCACCAAAAGCCAATGAAATATCGTTTACCTGCAACAGAGGCGATTCCGATACCATAGTTGATCTCCCTTTCGTTATTTAAGTGCGTTCCATTGAGCACTATTTGATCAAACCTAACTTTGATACTGGTAACCGCTTTTACACCTATGCATCAACTTTGTATTCAGTTTACGTAAACGTCAATTTAAAATCAGAATAGTGCTTGAAAGATTAAGTTGCAATCGAGTTCATCGAGAAAGATTTGAACTAACGCAAACTTTAAGTAAATAAATTGTTAATAAAAATTATTCTCAGACGACTACATATTCGGATAGTTAGGGCCACCACCACCTTCCGGCGGTGTCCAAGTAATATTTTGACTTGGATCTTTGATGTCGCAGGTCTTACAGTGGATACAGTTCGCCGCATTTATTTGTAGTTCTGGCTGCTGATCCCCCTGTACGATTTCATAAACGCCAGCCGGGCAATAGCGCTGTGCTGGCTCTGCATATAATTCAAGATTCTGCTCGATGGGAATCCGCTGGTTCGTCAAACGTAAGTGGCACGGCTGATCTTCCTCATGGAAGATATTGGATAGATAAACAGAAGAGAGGCGATCGAAACTTAACACGCCATCAGGCTTCGGATAGACAATTTCATTGCTGTTTTCCGCCAATAACAGAGACTGATGATCGGGCTTATCACAGCGGATATGCCACTTAGCTTTACCTTTTAACACGTTATGTTCCAGCAGCGCTAAGCCACCGCCCAGCCACGATCCAAAGCGGTGAATGCCACTTGAGAAGTTACGTGCTTGATAAAGCTCTTCATACAGCCAAGACTGTTTGAAGAGCTTTTGATAATCAGCAGTAACTGACTGACTCTCAAGGGCTTCACATACTGCTTCGGCGGCAAGCATGCCTGATTTCATTGCGGTGTGCGTGCCTTTAATTTTAGCGCCGTTAAGCGTTCCTGCATCACAGCCAATCAACAAGCCACCAGCAAACTGTTGCGTGGGAAGCGAATGAAAGCCGCCCTTGGTAATCGCTCTCGCGCCATAACTAATGCGTTTACCATTTTTGAGGTATTGCTCAATCATCGGATGATGTTTAAAACGCTGAAATTCATCGAATGGACTCAAGTGCGGATTCTTATAGTTCAAGTTAACAATCAACCCGACGGCAACTTGGTTTCCCTCTAAATGGTAGAGGTAACTGCCACCTGTGGCTTCGTTCGCTAACGGCCAGCCTAAGCCGTGAACCACTAACCCTTGTTGATGCTGCTCTGGTGGTATTTCCCACAACTCTTTAAAGCCAATAGCGTAATGTTGAGGCGTTTTATCTTCAGCGAGATTAAATCGGTTAATCAATTGCTTACCAATATGACCCCGCGCGCCTTCAGCAAACAGGGTAAACTTCGCTCGCAGTTCAATACCAGGTTCGAAATTGGCTTTTTGTTCGCCATTTTTATCTAACCCCATATCGCCCGTGATAACGCCACAAACACGGTTGTCTTCATCAATGATGGCTTGGCTGGCGGTAAAGCCTGGGTAGATCTCCACCCCTAAGTTCTCGGCCTGCAACGCCATCCATCGGCATAGATTGCCCAAGCTGATAATGTAATTACTGTCGTTATGTAACGTGTTAGGCACAGCCCAAGAAGGCAGCTCATGACCATTAATTTCATTGCCTAGATAGTAGGTTTTATCTTCGTTTACTTTGGTATTGAGTGGAGCGCCCTTCTCTTCCCAGTCGGGAAACAGTTCATCCAAACTTCGCGTTTCAAACACCGCACCCGATAAAATATGCGCTCCAACTTCAGAGCCTTTTTCTACCACGCAAACAGAGAGGTCTTGTTCTTTTTCTGCTGCTAATTGTTTGATTCGGCATGCCGCAGACAAACCTGCGGGACCAGCGCCTACAATCAGAACATCAAATTCCATGCAGTCTCTTTCCATGATTGCATTCCTTTTTCTTTGCATGTTGCCAACTTGTTAAGCAACAATATATTTAAAGTTGACGCAAACGTAAAGGTAAATTAACATCATTTTAAAGACGTCATCACATCGTCTTCACTGTAAACACATAGTCTTCACTGTAAAAAGGAATCTAACGTGAAAATACTAGTGCCAATCAAAAGGGTCATTGATCCCTACGTTAAAGTTCGTGTGAAAGCGGACCATAGCGATGTTGAAACCAATAACGTCAAGATGACGATTAATCCATTTTGCGAAATAGCCGTTGAAGAAGCCGTACGACTAAAAGAGCAAGGTATTGCAGATGAAGTCATCGTTGTCAGTGCTGGCGGTAGCCAATGTCAGGAGCAACTACGTACCGCGCTTGCATTAGGTGCCGATCGCGCTATTCATGTCGATACTGAAGACAAAATAGAGCCATTAGTTGTCGCTAAGCTGCTCAAAGCTCTGGTTGAGCAAGAACAAGCACAGCTTGTGATTACGGGTAAACAATCCATTGATACTGACAACAACCAAGTGGCTCAGATGCTGGCAGCCCTACTTGACTGGCCTCAAGCAACTTTCGCTTCCGACGTGAAGATAGAAGATCAAAAAGTTCAGGTCGTGAGAGAAGTGGACGGCGGCTTGATGACGGTTGCGATGAACTTACCTGCTGTGATCAGTACTGACTTACGCCTGAATGAACCGCGTTTTGCCTCTTTGCCTAATATTATGAAAGCTAAGCGCAAGCCGTTAGATACAATCACACCTGACAGTCTGGGTGTTGAAGTGGTATTTAGCCAAACCATTCAAGAAGTCACACCACCAGCGCAGAGAAAAGGTGGCATCAAGGTTGAATCTGTATCAGAGCTTCTCGATAAGCTGCGTAACGAAGCGAAGGTGATTTCATGAAGAACTTAATCATAGCAGAACATGACAATAACCAATTACATGCGGACACACTCAAAGTAGTTAATGCAGCAAAACAAGTCAGCCAAGACAATGTTTTGATCGTAGTGGGCCACCAGTGTGAAGAAGTCGCTCAGCAAGCTTGTCGCGTTGATGGTATATCAAACGTAATTTGTGTCGATGATGAGCAACTTAAGCATCAATTTGCCGAGAGTATCGCACCTATTGTGGTGAGTATTGCTGAAGGTTTTGACGCAATCTGGGCTAGCTCATCATCAAAAGGGAAAGATCTTGCACCGCGAATAGCAGCGAAGTTTGGCGTTGGGCAAATTTCCGATATTGTCCAAGTTATCGATGAAAACACCTTTATTCGACCTATTTACGCAGGGAACGCATTTGCCAAAGTGACCACCAGCGACGACGTTCGCATCGTCACAGTGCGCCCGTCTGCGTTTGAGCCGGTTACTTGTCACAACCAAGCTGATATCGAGCATCAGCAGGTCACCATCTCAGATCCAATGGTTGAATTGGTTTCTGTCGATAAAACCGTATCAGAGCGTCCTGAATTAAGCGCGGCAGAGGTGGTTGTGTCAGGTGGGCGCGGAGTCGGTAGCAAAGAGAACTTCGCATTGATAGAACAAGTCGCCGATAAACTGGGGGCTGCCATTGGCGCTTCTCGCGCGGCGGTTGATGCTGGGTTTGTAGCCAACGATTTACAAGTGGGTCAAACCGGTAAAATCGTTGCACCTAAGCTTTATATTGCGGTCGGGATCTCTGGAGCCATCCAACACCTTGCAGGAATGAAAGAGTCCAAAGTGATTGTCGCGATCAACAAAGATCCTGAATCTCCTATCTTCGAAGTTGCCGACTATGGATTGGTTGGTGATTTGTTTGAGGTATTGCCTCAGCTTGCCGAGCAACTTTAAGCAATCGAAACGAGGGGTGAGCATTACGATGTTCGCCCCTTTATTTTGTTTTTAGCCATATTCAAACGGATTGAAATTAGAGGGACCTATGCCAAATTCTGCACCTATTTGGTCACCATCTGCTGAGCGCGTCAGCAATAGCAATTTATTGCGGTTCATCGAAAAGATTAATAAAGACAAAGCCGAAGGTACCGTAATCAACAATTACACGTCTCTACACCAGTGGTCCATTGACCACAATGACGAATTTTGGCGACATACCTGGCATTTCTGTAACGTCATTGGAAATATTGGCTCGCAAGTCAAAAGCCTTGGTGCTCCCAAGTGGACACAGACAGATTCTACTCAGAGCCATGTAAATAGGGACACAGTATGGTTTGCTGACGCCACGCTTAACTACGCAGAGAACCTCCTATCTCAGGCCGAACAAACACCTGAGCGTGAGTTTATCGTTTTTACTAATGAACGCGGTGAACACAGGCAGCTCACTGGTACACAGTTGCTCGAACAAGTGTCTGTCGTTCAGCAATGGCTACTCAATTGTGGTGTTGGCAAAGGCGATGTCGTTGCGGGTTATTTGCCCTACCTTCCAGAAACCGTTATTGCCATGCTGGCCACCACCAGTCTTGGTGCCATTTGGACTTCAACCTCGCCTGATTTTGGTATCGATAGCGTCGTAGAGCGTTTTGGCCAGGTCAAGCCGAAAGTTCTTTTTTGCTGTGATGGCTACCAGTTCGGAGGCAAAGCTTTCGATATGACGGACAAAAACACCACTCTTAGTAATAAGCTAAGCAGTACCTCCGAAGACGCTACTATTAGCGTATGCCAAATCGAATATTTACAAAACGCTAAGAATGCTAGCACTTCTGACTTTGTGTATTGGTCTGATATTACTCACCACTTTTCTCCACAATCAATTCAATATCAACCAACGCTGTTTAATGACCCGTTATTCATTTTGTATTCTTCTGGCACAACGGGGCAACCAAAGTGTATTGTCCATTCCGTGGGCGGCACCCTACTCAATCACCTCAAAGAGCATCAACTACATTGCGATATCAAACCACAAGACAAGGTTTTCTACTACACAACATGTGGTTGGATGATGTGGAACTGGCATGTTTCAGCACTTGCGAGTGGTGCTACCTTAGTGATTTACGATGGGAGCCCGGTTTACCCTGATCACTCCGTCTTATGGCGATTAGCAGAAGAACATAGCGTGTCACTGTTTGGTACGTCAGCGAAATATTTAGAGGCGCTAGAGCAAGCGAATTACTCTCCCAAGTCAGAACACGACCTGAAGTCACTCACAACCCTGTGCTCGACCGGCTCAGTGCTTTACCCAGAACAATTTAATTATGTCTATCAGCACATCAAGCAGGATTTACATTTGGCTTCCATTGCTGGCGGCACGGATATTTGTGGGTGTTTTGTACTTGGAAACCCTATTTCACCGGTGTACAAAGGCGAATGCCAAGGTTCAGGGCTTGGAATCGACGTGCGTGTTTTGAACGACGAGGGCAATGCGATTACACAGCAACGCGGCGAACTGACTTGCAATAACTCACTACCTAACTTCCCTATCGGTTTTTGGCACGACAACGGCGAACGCTATCACAACGCTTATTGGAGCAAGTTTACCGATATCTGGCACCATGGCGACGATGTGATGCAAACCGAACATGGCGGCTTCATTTTTTATGGCCGTAGTGACGCAACCTTAAATCCAGGCGGCGTACGCATCGGTACCGCTGAAATCTACCAGCAAGTGAACGCGTTACCCGAGGTCGAGGACTCCATCGCTGTCGGCAGGTTAAACCAGCAGTCTGAAGAAATCTGGTTACTAGTAAAACTCGCTCACGACGTCGAGTTAACCCAACAACTCACCGATTCAATTCGCCAAACACTAAAATCAAAATGTTCACCTCGCCATGTGCCACGACAAATTTTTGCTATCAGTGATATTCCTAAAACGCGCTCAGGAAAACTGGTTGAACTAGCCGTGAAACAACTGGTTAACGGGCAAGCTATAAAAAACATTGGTGCTATTGCTAACCCAGAAGTGCTGGAAGAAATTAGCCAGCTTAATCAATAGTGACAATTGGTTAAACAAGAAAAAACTTAATCATTGCGCCAAATCTTATATCCGACCTCTCGCATTGCTCTTCCGAGTAGGTGGGAGGCAACTGGCGCAGTGAGAACGATAAACAACATCGTACCGATAACTCGGGAGATCACGGTGACTTCAGGAATTGAGAGGGCAACCGCTAGTAGTAAGCAACTAACTCCGACGGTACCGGCTTTGGTTGCGGCATGCATTCGGGTATATAGATCTGGCAACCGCAACACACCTAAACTAGCGCTTAGGATCAATAACGTCCCTAAACATAAAAACAGCCCAATCAACACATCCATTATTCTCTATCCTTCCTTTTAACGATCAAACGCGCAAATGCGATTGTGCCAAGAAATGCGACCAAACCTAATGTAATGGCGATATCTAACAAGGCATCCTCACCACTGTCTAAGGTGTAAACCGTAATAAAACCGATGGTGATAAATGAAATCAAATCTAACGCCACAACTCGGTCAGCCAGCGTTGGTCCTAAAATTAAACGGAAGAAAGCCATAACAAAACTGAGTAATAGCCCTGCATAGGCAAAAGTGACACTTATTTGCAGCCAACTATCCACGCGTCACCTCCAAAATTCGATGCTCTAATCCGTTTTTAATTCCACGAATAACTGCTTCATGCTCAGGTGCAAACATGGCATGAACGATAAGATGCTTTTTATCAGGCGTAACATCCAAACTGAGTGTGCCTGGTGTTAAAGAAACCATATTCGCAAGTAAGGTGATTTCAAGGTCTGAATCGACGTCCAAAGGGACGTAGACGATATCTGGCTGGCTCAAATGCGTTGGCGTCACGACATCCCACACGACTCTTGCAACCGATATGATCATTTCATAAGCGAAGTACACCAGTAACTTTAATGCCGACGCAAAACGTCGAAAGTAGCTGGTTTTTAATCCAAATGGTTGGCTCAACCGTAAGGCAAAAAAACCGACCGTAAATCCGACAATAAAATTCAAACTCGAATAGCTGCCGTTTAACATCATCCATGCTAATGCTAAGAAAAGATTGAGGAATAGATAGATCATGGATTTCCTCCCAATACCGCTCGAATGTAATCATTCGGATTTAACAGTTGTTCAGCGGCTTGAACAGAAAACTGATAAAAAGGCTCCGCCACCAAGCCTATCATCAACGTGAACATGGTCAATACGGCAATTGGAACGCAATACAACCAATGTACTTTGACCTGCAGAGTCTGTTCTGTTTTCTCCCTAAACGGCTTTTTCCAGAATGCCTCACTCCAAATTTTCGTCATCGAATAGACGGTAAGCAGCCCCACCAATAGCGCGGTACCGGCTAACCAGTAATATTCAGCCTGTAAACTCGATTTGATCACCAAAAATTTGCCCCAGAAACCAGAGAGCGGCGGAAATCCTGCCAGAGAAAACGCAGGGACAAGAAACAAGAACGCTAACCAAGGCATTGCTTTATATACCCCGCCCAAATGTTCAAGTTGACTAGAGCCATATTTGCGCTCAATAAAGCCACCGATTAAGAACAAATTCGCTTTTACAATGATGTGATGAACAATGTAGAAAATAGCGCCAGCCAAAGCTAAAGGAGTGTAAATCGCTAATCCCATTATCATGTAACCTATTTGGCTAATGATGTGAAAAGAAAGAATTTTCTTAATGTCGAATTGACTTGCCGCCCCCAAAACGCCCGTTAACATGGTGAGGCCAGCAATCCAAATCAACGTCGGCTGCCAACCACTCTCGGCGAGCGGAAATACTAATGTGAAGACTCGTATTAACGCGTATACGCCGACTTTAGTAAGCAACGCAGCAAACAGCGCAACCACACCACTTGGTAAGGTGTGATAAGAAGCTGGCAACCAAGCAAATAAAGGAAATAGTGCCGCTTTGATAGAAAAGGCAAACAAAAACAAGGCGGACAACATCATGTTGATGCTCAGTTCGCTCTCTCCCGCTTTGGTATAGAGATCGGCCAAGTTCAAGGTGCCAGTTGCACCATACAACAAACCGATGGCAAGTAAGAACACTAGCGTCGAAATCAGGTTCAACATCACATACTTCACTGCCCCATCAATTTGAGTTTTCGTTGCATCTAATACCATTAAACCAAATGACGCGATGAGCATGACCTCGAACCAAACATACAGATTAAAAATATCTCCGGTGAGGAACGCGCCATAAACACCAGCAAGCAACACGTGCGTCAACGCATGGTAATTGCTATAGGAAGGTTTTCGGTGAAGGTCCGCCATGGCATAGAAAACACATATCGCACCAATCACTGCCGTAATCATCACCATGGCAACGCTGAAGTAATCTGCGACAAAAACGATACCAAATGGTGCTTGCCACTGGCCAAAAGCAACGGCTTGAATACCATTACTTATGATGTTTTCTGTGAGAAGGCCTGCGACGACAAGGTTCAAAATCACACTCGCGCCACTTAACCACTCAGCACTTTTTGTTGAGCGACGTACAAAGAAAATGGTCAGCGCCGTACTCAATGAAAGAACAACAGGTAACGTCAGCAAAATCGAACTCATTGACCCTCCTCAGAACGTTGCATTTCGTCGACGTCTGCGGTTCCAGAATCTTTATAAGCTCGATAGAACAGCATTAAAGCAAAAATAAGTAGCCCAAAACCGATGACTATCGCGGTTAAAATCAGTGCTTGAGGTAATGGGTTTGCCGCGCCATCTGGTGGCAAAAGTGCATTATCGCCAATCAATGGCGGCTCTCCAGGAGTCAGCCTTCCCGCGGTAAAAATAGCAAGGTTAACCGCACTACTGAGTAACATGATACCGAACAAAAGACGCAAGATATGTTTTTCTAGCATTAAGTAAATGCCTGCAGCGACAAATACTCCAACGACAACACTCCAGACTATTTCCATCACTCTAGCTCCTCATTAATACGAAGCAGCATCCCCATCACGCCACCTATAACGGCAAGATAAACACCAACATCAAAAACCAACGGCGTACCTAGTGGTATCACATCTTTCCACCACAGTCCGGTCAAAAACGGTTTATCAAACGCAAAGCTCAAAGCACCAGATACTAAGCTCAATGCAATGCCAGATAACGCAATGAAAAACGGCTTGAAATACAATCTAGAACGAACGTATTTCGGTGATTCCGCGAACATGAGAAGCGATAAGCCAATAACGGCAATCAATGCACCAATGAAGCCACCACCCGGTTCGTTATGACCACGTAATAACAGATACACTGAGAACACAAGCATGAGCGCCGCGACGATATGTGCCGTGGTTGCAAAAATTAATGATTGAATACGGTTTTGCTTTTTCGCTCTTGTCTTAAGCAAGCTCACTGCTGCAATCCCAGCAATGACAACGACGACAACCTCTCCCAATGTATCAAACGCACGAAAGTCGACGAGAATGACGTTGACAATATTGCGCCCATGCCCGCCTGGGACACTATTTTCCGCAAAGAATTCCGACACCGATGAATCCATCGGCTGGGACGTGATTCCTAACAAGAGGAAAGTAATCGAAACACCTATCACGCCCGCTATACAAACATTCGCCAATTTGCGTTTTATTGAATGCTTGGGTACGGTGGTTAAACGCGGCATATGACGCATTAACAATGCTAAAAAGACCACCATTAATGTTTCCACTAACAGTAAAGTCTTCGCGACGTCCGGAGCACTGTAGATCATAAAAACAAGCGTGGTCATAAAACCAATCATACCTAGCGCAGAAATCGCAAGAAGCCTTGAGTGAGACAACGTACATACGATCGCTGCACCAATCAGCAATAAGGCAATGCCAATCTCATAGAAAGCCACGTTTGAAAGCTGCTCTAATAAAGGCAGAGGAATAAATGCTACCTGACCAAGTAAAGCGACGGCGAGTACCGCGAAAAATAGCAGGACATAACGACTCAACTTCTTTTGCTGCAACAGCGCCGTTTGCCACTTCGCCAGTGTCATCATGCCATCTAATAGTCGTTCAAAAACATTCTCCGCTTTGGGGACGAATAGATGTAACCGCTGAAAAAATGCAGACACAGTAGGATAAACACGGTACACCACATACCCCAATACTAACGTGATAACGCTTAGGACCAGCGGTACATTCACACCATGCCATAATGATGTCGCTTTAATATCGGCTGCAGGCAGAATGTCGGCAGAGCCAGGAAAGATGATATTGTGATCTAACCAATTTAAACCGACTAGCGGAACGATGAGACTGCCAAGTGCCAAGAGCAAAGGCGAGAACCACATGGCTTTTTTTGTCTCAACTGGCTTCATTTCAATCGGCATGAGATCACGGCGAGCAAAGAATGGTCTCGCTATAAGCATAATGGTTAGCGCAACCATCAGTATATTCACGATTAAAAGTACAAAGGCGATCCAGTTATTGAGCTCTACGGCGGCTTTGTACATGTATTCTTTGCTCAAAAAGCCTAACAACGGCGGAAACCCAGCTTTCGACAATGCAGCCAAACTCCCCGCAACCATGCTGATGACGAGCACTGACTTCAAGCCGTACAGTTGATCGATATCTCGTGTTCCTGTCGCTTTGTCGATATTCCCCACCACCATAAACAGCGCTGCTTTATAGAAAGAGTGAGCGAGAATAAACATCAATACTGCACTCACGGCCAAATCTGTGCCCATACCTAGTAATAATGTTAATTTACCCAAAGCAACATTCGTGCTGTAGGCTAGCATCAGCTTCAAGTCAGTTTGTTTTAATGCGACAAACGTGCACCAAACGGCGGTGATACTCCCTGTGATCACTAAGGCATAAAACCAAACCTCGCTATGAGCATAAACTGGCGATAAACGCGCTAACAAGTAAATGCCTGCCTTTACCATTGTTGCAGAGTGTAAATACGCACTGACTGGAGTGGGCGCTGCCATCGCGTTAGGTAGCCAAAAATGAAACGGGAACTGCGCAGATTTAGTAAATGCACCAAGTAGTATGAGCACTAGAGATGGCATAAACCATTCGTGCTGCGCAATCGTGTCTGCCTGATCGATAATGGTATTTAGCTCATAACTCCCTGCCATTGCTCCCAGCAAGATAAGACCAGCTAGCAACGCTAGCCCACCAGCACCGGTAACAATCAGCGACTGCAAGGCGTTTTTCCGTGACGTTTTATTTTCGTGATTAAACCCAATCAGCAAGTAAGAAGTGATGGTAGTGAGTTCCCAGAAAACAAATAACAACAGGATGTTATCGCTCATCACAATCCCTAGCATGGCAAGCATGAATAGGGTTAGGTATAAATGAAAGGAAAATCGGCTATCACTCTCTCGTAAGTAAGCCAAAGCGTATATTTGGATCAGTGCGCCAATCCCACTGATCAGCCCGGCAAAAAGGAACGACAAACCATCTAACCTAAAGCTGAAGTTAATATCGAGGCCTGGTATCCATTCCGCATTCCAGCTTACGCCTGCGGGTGTATAGATGTAAAAAAGAAAAGAGAAGATTAAAATTGGCAGCACAGGGAAAATCAGTAAGACCAACTGATTATCGGGATTTTTCGGCAGGTTTTCTTTACCCGTTATGCTATTTAACATCGCAGCCCATTCATTTTTATAAGAAAGTTCGCCCTATTTGGCGCAAAGATAAAAAGCTCCACTTGATTGTTTTAGCCCAAGTATTTCAAAAAAGATCATAAAACCAAGGGATAAGTAGCAAACAGCGATCACTGAATGCTACTTAAAGGAACGTTAATACAAACAGCTACTTGCTGTCCGCTACGGTGTAAGAACGTAGATCACTACTTACGTGTTCTCGACTGAATGTGTATGGATTATCGTCATCAGTTAACTCGAACGCATCGTAGGTGCAGTCACCGATATCATTTCTCGGACAAACATAAACGTTCGAACGTTCTATCATTTCTGTGTGGCATTTCGGGCATAGGTTTTTCATGTCACTCTCCTCTGATAACTTATTGATACACTGATAATTCCATGTTCTAGAACTCCGTCTCCCTCCTTTACCTAAAACAACCACTTAAACCCAGGTTTGTTACACACCAATTACTGAATCGGCGATACAAAACCATCGGGCTTAAGAGCGACCAAACTACAGTTTATAGATTGCAAAATGTTTTCAGCCGTATTACCAATGACGTAGCCAGATATCCCTGTTCTCGCTAAGGTACCCATGACTAGAACGTCCACTTCTATGCTTTCTACGTAATCCGGGATTTTTTCATCAGGCTTTCCGTGTAAATGATGAATCACAATTTCACCCGTAATCCCCGACTCTTCCAGCAGTTGTTGTAGAGCTTGTTTATGATCGGCTTTTGCTTTGTCGAGTTCATGTTTCAACTCAGCATCGTCGACTTGAATCCAAGCATTGTCATGTAGGTAGTTCTCTAAGTAATATTCCCAGCAAGAAATCACATGTAAACGACTGTCACAGGTGTCGGCTATTGAACGAGATAATTCAAGCAAACGCACCGCTAATGAGTGCTGTTCATCGCTCGCCGTTAACGGATCTATAGCAACAGCCACGCGGCGTTTGTCTCTCGGCTTATCAATCGGTCGGTGTAACCATAATGGACAAGGACATTTGCGTAACAGTGTCATATCAATAGCTTTGAAGCCTTCAGCGCCTTCACCGAGTGGTTCAGCTTCTTTGATGATAAGATCTTTGTTGTCAGCTAATGCTTCTTTAATGATACAGACAGCGGGTTTTTCACTGCTTTTCACAGTAAGAGGAAATGCCAGATCATCTTCAGAAAGATCGAGCTTCTGTCTGTATTCCTGAATGCTTTGTTTGAGGGAGTCTTGTAGCGATTGCTCATAACTTTGCTGATACTGGAGCATATCCGCGGGGAAGTCGGGGCACGCAATTAGCCCTGAAACAGGCACTTTGTTGCTGGATGCGATCCTCATCGCTTGTTCGAGCGCCTCACTATGACCAGGCAATCCTTGTGTTGCAAAAAGTATGTTCGCGAATCGTTTCATACACACCTCCTTGTTTGGTTAAATATTAACCACCCACAAAGTATAATACCTAACGGATAATTGTAACGGCTTGTGACGTTGATGAAATCAATTCTCATTAAGCTATGGATATTGCTTCATTTTGCTTTACGTCACCTTCTCCTTTTCTTTACGACTGTGGCCCGCTGACCCCAATAGAGCGACATACTAAAAATTGAGACCAAATAAAAACCCAAATTACTCAAAGTTTTTTCTCACCTTGAGTAACTTGGGTATAAGCAATAACACACTTAGGCTACGGACTTAAATGGGTAACCTAAATTTTCATACGACTTAGTTGAAAGATGCCATATCAATCACGAATCGGTGTGCAAATATTCACAGCCCTAATGATCCAGAAGTCGCTGTAAATTAATGTTAAGGTTGCTGTTTTGTCGGTGCCAAAGCAATTTCGCGAACACATACACCTTGCGGTTGCTGATAAGCAAACAGCACTGCTCGTGCAATATCGTCGGCTGCCAACACGCCCCCCATATCCTCTTTCCAAGCATCATAGCCATCTTTAATATCTTGAGACGTAGTATGTGAAAGTAATTCAGTTTCCACTGCGCCAGGTGCAATAGTCGTAACACGAACATTCGATGATGCGACTTCTTCACGTACGTTTTCAGAAATCGCATGAACCGCAAATTTGGTACCACTGTAAGCGGCATGATCAGGAAATGTTTTCTTGCCCGCAATAGAGCTGATATTAATGATCGTACCACTGTTACGCGCTTTCATCGGTGCTAAAACGGACTGCATGCCATTTAGCAAGCCAAGTACGTTCACATCAAACATGCGCTTCCACTCCGATGCGTCCTGAGTATCTATCTGGCCTAGAAGCATAACGCCTGCGTTATTTACAAGTGCATCTACCGGACCATACAACGCTTCTGCTTTCTCAATTGCCGCTTCAAAAGAAGCTTTATCGGTCACATCTACCTTTTCGCAAAGCGTATTTGGTAAGTTTAATGCTTCTAAACGTTCTACACGTCTTGCTAACAAAAGAAGAGCATGGCCCTGTTCGCTGAAATGACGTGCAATCGCTTCACCAATGCCTGAACTAGCGCCTGTAATAACAATTAACTTTTTCATTTTGAATCCTTAATAGAACGGTTTACCTCAATGGCGATAAGTTTAAGAAAACTTTGTTTGTTGATATATACCGACCTAGTTGAAACACTGTTGTTATACTGCAACAATACTTTTTTGAATTACGCAGAAGTCATCATGCAAACACACATCAACCTTGCGGATATCCGCTCTTTCGTCCTAATCGCTCAACTAGGAAACTTCACGAAAGCAGCAGAGCAACTTGGCGTTTCTCGCTCACACGTTTCACGTCAAATAACAAATCTGGAACAACAGATTGGTGCCACTTTGCTACAAAGGACCACTCGAACACTGAACCTCACCGAAGCAGGCAAGGTTCTGTATAAACAGTGTGAAACCGCCCTTCACAATATTGATCAAGCTGTTATGGCAGTGGTTGATGATGTAGAAGAATTAAGAGGCGAAATTCGTATCAACTGCGTGGGGGGTTATTTAGGGGAAGACGTTGTCGCAGATATCGTTGCTCAGTTTCTAATCCAACACCCACAAGTGAACATTAACTTAGATTTTAGCAGCCATCGTGTCGATTTAATCGCGGATGAATTCGACATCGCTTTTCGAATGGGAAAGTTAGACGACTCCAACTTTATCGCTCGCAAACTGATTGATGTGGAAATGGGGACGTACGCAAGCCCAAGTTATTTAGAAACACATGGCTACCCTTCGCATCCAAAAGACTTAGAAAAACACATTTGTTTGACAGGTAGTGTGACACGCTGGGCATTCGAGAACACAAATACAAAGCAGTCAACGGAACACCAGATACGTGGACAGTTACGATGTAAGAGTGGCAGAGTAATGATAAAAGCAGCGTTGGCGGGAAATGGTATCATCCGTGTACCAGCACTTTATTGCCAACAAGAACTCCAGACAGGCAAGCTAAAAGAAGTGTTTACCGACTGGAGCATTCCGAGTGTGGAGTTTTCACTCCTTTACCATCACGACCGACATCAACCAAAACGCATCCGAGCCTTTGTTGATTTTACCACGCAATACTTTCGCAAACTGCAGAGTAAAGACAAGTAACCTGCACGTTGGTACCTGTCTATGTATGCTTTATAGGCTGAGCCTGTGAACCTGGGGTTTGTTCTAGAAAGAGTGTGAGCATTTTGACGCTTAAGGCTTGGTTTTCATAAACGTCAGAGGTGTTTGTCCAGTTTGCTTTTTGAAAAATGCAATAAAAGCACTGTCTGACGAAAACTCCAGCCAATCAGCAACGGCGCTGACTTGCATTCCCGTAGATAACAATTCAACTGCTTTTAAGAGCCTCCACTGTTGACGCCAATCTTGATAATTCATACCCGTTTCCGACTTAAATAATCGTGTTACCGTCTTGGTGCTTGCCCCAACTTTGCTTGCAAGAGTAGTAAGCGAAGGAGCGAGAAATGAAGGTTCAACCAACTCTCGACGAAACGTTGTTAAGCGCCGATGCGATGGCAAAGGCAACTGAAACGAATAACGTTTCGCAGCATAAAACTCCTCCCAAAAAAGCGCCGTCGTATTTACCATCTCGCTGCTAGGCTTATCCCACTCCCAAAATGACATTTTATCAATGAGGGCTTGGAGTAAATTATTCACTTCTATCATCGTGATCTTACTCGGACAGGCAAACTCCTCACAATCAAAATACAAAGATCGATACGCCACCACATTCGTCATTAGTGCGCGATGCGGCGTATTAGGTGGGATCCAAACCGCCTTTGTCGGTGGCAAAATACAAATCGAGTCTTCCAGAGCAAAACTCATACAACCTTGAGGTGCGTACAACAATTGCCCTTTCTTGTGCTGATGCATACCCGAGTCGTGCTTGCCAATATCCGCAGCAATTCCCACTACACAATTAGAAATTTTGTCTGCGTCAAACTGTGTTTCTTCGTCAATAAGTGCCATTTTGTCCGAATATTGATGTATTTGGTTTTTATGTTGTTATTGGCTCAATCATAGCCTCATTTATACTGCCCGCCAACTTCATTAACAATGGGTAACAATATGAATACTAAGCCCTCTTTATGGCTCATGCTGGTTATGTTGATGTTTCCGCAAATTGTAGAAACCATCTATAGCCCAGCGTTGAGCTCAATCGCTCTATCATTTGATGTAAACCACGCACAAGCAGCACAAACACTGTCGATTTACTTCCTAGCGTTTGCCATTGGTGTTGTAGTTTGGGGAGTGCTCGCAGATAAACTGGGAAGAAGGCCTACCATGTTAATTGGGCTCTTTATCTATGGTTTTGCGTCTTTACTCGCAACTCAAACCGAGAGTTTTGCTGTTGTCATGGCTGCGCGAGCTCTGAGCGCATTTGGTATCGCGGTAGGTTCCGTTGTCACACAGACCATGCTTCGTGACGCGTTTGACGGTCAAGAACTGAGTAAAGTCTTCAGCTTAATGGGGATGGGTATATCAATCAGCCCGGTAGTAGGCATGCTATTAGGCGGGCAGCTTACAGGGCTTGGTGGATATCGTTATGTGTTTTTCGCTTTATTTTTAATCGCGTTAGTATTGCTCGCTTATAACGTTATTAAACTTCCTGAAACACAGAAGGAACAGACACCAGTACGGTTGCGTCAACTTAGCTGGAAAATGGTAAGAGACGCGCGAATTTGGCGCTCAGGATTACTGGTTGCTTTGTATAACATTGCTCTATTTTCTTATTACCAGCTTGGCGCATTTACTTTCTCAGCACTTGGGTATAGCTCCGAACAATTTGGATACAGTGGCATGGTACTGGGGTTAGGCACTCTGCTTGGGAGTTATTTAAACAAATCCCTAGTGTCTAAAAATGTTCGAAAAAACCAACTACTTTGGCTCTCCGCAGTATTGCTTAGTTTGGGATCAGTCGGTGTGTTGATTCTGAGCCAATCAATCTGGTTTGTTGCTCCAATGATGTTAGTCGTCATGTCGTATGGGATTGCGATACCCAACATACTCAGTGACGCACTCGTTGATTATAAACAACAGGTAGGTAGCGCAGGTGCTTTATTTGGGCTCATGTACTACATCATGATCGGGACGGGATTAGCGATGGCTGGAACAGTACAAAACTTAGGTGTCGTTCTATTAGCATGTAGCTGTTTAGCGATTTTATTAGCGTTTTCTACAAAACAAGTTCATACCGACTTGTGAGTATAATAATGAAATACTCTCCGTAATGGTTCACCGAGAATCTAGAGAATTTTTCAATCAATAGGAACTGAGGAGCACAATAGTAACCGCTCCTCAGTTGTCTTCTAGAGGGCGATCTAAACTAAATTAACCTTAAAGAAGCTCTCTAATTTATCAAATGGGATCACATCCAATTGATCGTAGAGATCCGTATGATTCGCATTTGGAATGATCATCAATTCTTTAGGCTCTGCCGCCGCTTCATACGCCGTTTCACTGAAATAGCGAGAGTGCGCCTTTTCGCCATGAATGAACAACACTGGGCGTGGAGATATCTCTTCAATGTAGGTCAGAATTGGCATATTCATAAACGACAGCGGCGTTGTGAGTGTCCATGCAGCATTTGAGTTAATCGCTCGTGGATGAAAGCCACGTTCAGGAGACTTGTAATAGGCTGCATACTCAATAACAAATTGGGGCTCACCTCCAACTAACTCAAGCGATACTGGCCCGTAAGTAGGTGTTCCATTTTCGGCATCTTCCCATCGTTGCAGGCTTAGCTGCTCTAACGTTTGCGTGCGCTGCTCAAACGTCGTACTGTCGTTATAGCCTTTAGACATTACACGGGTCATATCATACATCGTACTGGTTGCGACTGCTTTGACGCGTTTATCTGCAGCAACTGCGTTTAACGCCATGCCGCCCCAACCACATATGCCTATCACACCAATTTTCTGACGATCAACGTCTTTCTGTAGGCCAATAAAGTCCACAGCTGCGCTAAAGTCCTCTGTATTGATATCAGGTGATGCAACGTTTCTTGGTTCACCACCACTCTCTCCGGTATACGACGGATCAAACGCTAAAGTAATGAAGCCTCGCTCGGCTAATGTTTGAGCATATAACCCTGAAGACTGCTCTTTCACAGCGCCAAATGGACCACTAATGACGATAGCCGCAAGCTTGCCACTTTTATTTTTAGGTCGATAAAGATCCGCTGCCAACGTGATGCCATAACGGTTTTTAAAACTCACTTTGCGATGTTGAACTTGGTTACTTTTCGTAAATGTTTTATCCCAGGTGTCACCAAGATTTATTTGCGTCTCAGCTTGAACGGAACTCGTTGAGAGCGATCCGACTCCCATAGCAACCACGCTGGCACCCGTCATTTTCATCATATTGCGACGACCTTCATCAGGTTCATCTTGGTAACTTGCTTGATTGTCGTTCTGGCTTTTCATGGTAGACACTCCTAATTAACGTAACACACGATGAGTACAGTACGCGGATGCTTTATCGCTCCTACTTTACTGACACGTACATTGTTGCAACTTTTGTATTTTTTCGTTAACCAGATACTACGCATTGCTTGCCTAATCTTCCGAAGATTGGTCTAAACCTCTTCTAACGTTAATTAAGGCGTAAATAAAAAGCGCCTGTCGGCGCTTTAATTATCCATAGATCTTATTGCCATGTTGGCTCGCCAAACTCTTCACAACGTTGCTTGTCGTAATTTTCAATGCGCCCGCGTTTACCTACAAACTGAACCTGAACAACCATTCCAGCTTCAACATATTCACTGAAATAATCGCAAGAAACACGAAAACTAGTATCGCGTATCACAATTGGTACCCATTCATAGCCGCCGCTGCGTGGTAAGTAAGACTTGAAGGTAATGACCCCATCATCTGAAACGTTGATTTCTTCATCATATTCATTCAACTTATAAAAGCGTTGTCCATCAAACTCTGCCTTTGCTTTTTCAATTATTTCCTTCGTTGCTGTCGATTGCATCGGCGTATTTGACACCAGTTGACACCCAACAACAGATGTCAATACGGACAAAGCCAAAGCGAGTTTAGTTATTTTATTCATTTACCTAACCACTGTATAATTATTCAACACTTACCATTTTAAAAGGAGGGAGACCATACTTTATTTTAAAGAAAATAAAAAGCGCCTTTCGGCGCTTTTTATCTGAACATTTCTTATCCACACGTCTCGAGTAAATTTTCTAGAAAAGCTAACTCTTTATTACAATGAATTTTATTTAGGCTCTCACTGGAATATATTGCTATTTAATCCCAAGCTTCAAACTCATTAGGCTTTACGTGTTTTATTTTTTATCTAACGTTAGGACCCAGAGCTGTTTCAGTTCCCAATTCACAGTAGTACTCAACAGCATTTTCATCTTCAATCATGTCAACGGAGTTAGCAACGACACTCAACCGTCCACCACCTCTTGTCAATGAAAAGTACGCATTCTTGTTTTCATTTACTTCAAATTTCAAAGGAATGTATTCAGGTTCTTTAAGAGAAATATCTACCCATTTATAGCTATCTAAACTCTTCCCTTGTCGTGGGGCATAAACTGTTTTCAACCCATTTTCGTCAACAACGAAGTACATCGAATTCTCGGCTTGATTAAAACAAGCTTTCAAGCCACCACCTTGATTTTCCAAATCACATGTAAATACAACAGAGTCTTGTTCGCAGCATGCATTTACAAAAAATGGTAATGGCAAAATAAATAAAAAACTCACTACCTTAATAAATTTATAAACCATATTAAACTTAAGTGTATCGACTGGATTTAAAAATAAAGACAATACAGAGCCTTGTCAAAATAGAGATCGCGAATATACATCGGACATTCCCAAAATGAAACATTCATCAACATCTACTCTAGTCTTCTATACTGTTCATAAGTTAATGTCGATCGTCATATCTTGTACAGATTTATATAAATTGTTAACTATAAAATCAGAGAGTGCTCTTCTATCATAATTTTCCAAATTAATAATACTCTCTGGAGACTGTACATTGACTTTATATATCGTGTTTTCACCTTCTCTTTTATCAAAATTCTCTTCGAGATATAAAACATCGGTTAGAACAATTTTATTATTTTTGTAAGAATAAACCAAAATAAAACTATAATTAGAATTATCTTCCTGTGTTGTTGTTAATATAATATTATTTCCAACATTTTGGTTGGCTGAATAACCCAATTTCTTCACTAGAGTATTTGATATAATCAATTTGTAATTAATATCATTTTCTAACACATCAGGATAATTACTCTCATTGCCTGAAATCGTTGATATTTGATTATCACCAAGCAATATATCTTGACCTAAAAAACGTTGCTCAGATTTTGAAAAGTAATAATCTCCATCAATTTTATTTACCTCAATTTCAACTTTTTTATTTTTAAGATCTATTAAAAATAAATCTTCAACTTGAGAAAAAGAACTAAAGCTCAATAAAGCTGAGGATATAAACACGATCAACCTTACTAAAAATTTATTCATTACATAAAACCTCATATATATCCAAAAAATACTTTGTTCTTTTTTCTTTGTGAGAACGTGGAAGGCGTGAGTTAACAACATTAGTGATACTATTTGTACTAGCTATACTTCCGGACACTTTCTCATTCAAATTATTAACATCCCAAAAGCCAAGAGCAGCTAAAAACCCTTCTTTGGTTTTCAAAACCGAGTAAGGGTCATCTGAAATATTAAAACCCAAGTCTTGAATTTTATTTTCCAATCTAGTTTGAACAGCGTCATAGTTATATTTCCAAGTTAACTGTATAAACCCCTTCCCCTTATACCTCAATCCAGAAACGTCTCCTCCCTTGACGAGTACAAAATGGCCATCTGGTGAGTCACAAGAATAAACACGTTTCGCTATCTCATCTTCCTGAGGAAGCTGGCTATAATAATAGCTTCTTCTTCTCACATACTTTTTCTTATCCGCCTGTGAAAGTGCTTTGTATTCACTTTCATCAATTCGTATGTAGCCAAGACTAGCTGCTTCTTCAGGGTATTTATTGAAGTAACGCTTAAACATTTCTTTTAACCTATCGACAGAATACCATAAGTCCTCTTCATTACCTTCTAGTTTCGAACCAACTTCAGCTCTTATCTGAGCAAAAAATTGTGCTGCTCGTTCATTGGTATTTATTTCAAAGCTACTGGCATATTTATTAAATAAGTCACGCACTTCTTCTCTTTTACTGAGGGAAGAATCTGGAAACATCAGATTCATTTGCTTTTGAGTCACGTAGTAACCCGAAACAAAAGAATTAACAAAAGGCCAATAATGCCAAAGACTCTTGTCACCGCTTAGTTGCAAATCACCTTGTAAATCCTGCATCCATGAGAACTTATCTGCTCTTTCCAGTTCGAATTGCGAGAAAAGATCAAAGCTATCCATCACTTGATCGCGCCATGGGGAGTTGCGGTAGTCTTCTTCAGTCACAAAACCAGCGGAGCACTTAATATCTAGAGCTTCCTTCGCGGTCTGATGGATTGATTCATAAAGACTTTGTGACGATTCTGTATGCCAATCTGTAGGGTGTTTCACAATAAATCGCTCAAAGTGTTTACGCTTACCATCTAAGTATACTTTGGCGTCGCGAGCAGTGAACGAGGAAAAATCCGTTACTTGATCTTCTGTCACAGATTCAAGTAACTGCTGAATAAACAAATTACTCATATCAACGGCACCACTACTATCGGATCCATCGAGAACGACCAGTGGATTTTCTTCCGCATTTTTGGGAGAAATCTGTTTTTTGAAAAATTCGGGCGGCTCCTCAAAAGAAAACATCTCGATATGCACGCGATTATCGTCTTTCTTAGTTCCTATTGCATCGTTGCTGTACTCGTGCAGTCCCATGTAGCCGATATCTTCCCCAGCTGAAACTTTTATTCCCTCTCTAAATAAGATCGAGAGTAAAGAAACCACACTACCGTCCCTAATCATTGCCGCGTTGTCCGCCATCCATTTAGGTTCTGAAACCGATTCTGATAGGACAGCAGAGGAATCTTCCAAAATGTCAAAGTCACTATTGAGACCCGAAGCAAACCAAACAATCTTGTTTAACAGTGCTTTTTCGCTACCACTTGGCGATTCACCATTCTCTACCACACGGCACTTTATCATTTTGTAGGTATTTTTGCCGATCTGGTATGGGTGGGTTTCCTTCTCTTCAGCATACAAGTATTCAAGTAATGTCCCTTTAGACATCGACCGTTTTTTTACTTTTACGCTAGAGTTAGTAGGCACATCACTATGTTCGAAAATGCGTACATTACGCCTTTCTTGTAAGCGATAACGCGTGTTTATTGATGAATTGGCGCCAATATCTGAAGGTGGCGCAAGGTGCATATAAAGTGTATAGAATTTAAATACATCTTCACTGTCTTCGGGGTTTGCAGCCTCATGCTCGATAAGCACAAAGTTATTACTGTATTTAAACTCTTGCTCTTGGTACGTTGATGTTAGGTAATCAGGATTTATGCGAAATGCCACTATTTTTCCATCAAGCATCGCTTGAATAGGTCTGAGCCCTTTCCCCCACGGTAACATTTTTGATGTTAAGTGAACGCCACTATGCCAACCATATCCTTGTCCTATTAAGTAACGACCACTCTTAGCTTGAGCAAACAATTTCGTAAAATCACTGAGCGTGTAGTAAGCGTCACCTTCTCGTTGCGCTATCGGAAAAACTGCATCCATGATTTAAATGTCCTAGTCAGAAAAGTTATCGTCAAAAGTGACAAATGATGGGCGGTTCAAGTTGTTTGACTTCGTGTACACCACCGCATTAACCCTACCTAAATTAGTAGCAAAGCTAGATTGGCTCGCTATGTTAACGGTGCTCCCAAGGGCCATTGCCGATATAGAAATTAGGGTGTCATTTTTGGTTTCGAAAATTTGGCTAATGACGTCAGGAAGTGCTTGTTTGAAGTGGTTAAGTGCTTTTTTATAACCGTTTATACCCTCTTCAACAGAACTCAACGATCTTGCAGAAGCTTGGCTTTGTATGAAATCTAAACGACCGATGATTTCACTGTTTAGCTCATCGATGTATGAACAGATTTGATTGTTTATCAACGTCCATAAAACAAACTGCAAATACTTCACAGTATTCCCAGTCCCTAAAAAGCGAAGCTTCGCTAATAATTCATAGGGAGGCTCAAACACATCAGCTTGATATAAGACTCTCAATATATCGCCATTTTCGTGCACTTGCTCCAAGAGCAGTTCAACTAAAGGTTTATATTTCTCTAGCGCAGTAGTATCAGTTTGGATGTGATAAAGTGCCGAAACATAAGCATCAGAAAAATCTTTAGAGTGATTTTGACTAATCGTATAAGGAGACGATATACGGCTTTGCTCTAACACAATATCTTTAAAGTCATCATCACTGAAGGATGGGGACATCAATATCCCCCAGTCATTAGCAACCCCAACACGATCTTCCCAAAATGGCGAGCGGCGACCTGCGACAAACGTACAAAAATCATTCGGATCAGGGTAAGTTTCCGTCACAATATTTTCAGCTAAAGATTGGTTCGGCGTATAAGAGTCTTGAGTTTCGCTGAGCACTAACTTGCATTCTTTTAGAGCGAGACCATTAACAGATGCTTTTCCGCTAGAATCCAGCACTCCACTCCCAATGACAGCACCTGAAGGTTCGACTAAAGAAAATTGTGCATTAGAGTAAGGGAGCCCATTTGGATATTTGCATTCTATATCCAACGTATACGTCCCTTCCTGCTCTTCAGTCACAGAAACCGATGGGTTTTGTGCCCCACCCAAACACATGGTGTTGGCTTTGTTCATGGTCATTTGATCGGACAGGCGACATACGCCCTTACCTTCAAACTTAACCGTTGGTGAAGCTGAAATGAATTTTGCTTCGGCTTCTATCGTGCCTGAGGCAACGCCTTTTCTGTCACCGCCCGCATCGCCAGTACTTTTTGAGAACGTACTGCCCTTGATAGCGACACTGTTACCGCCATCCATAGAGACCGTCGTAGTCCCACCTGCAAGGTCTGCTGATTTAGCATTGTTGCCATAAGGGATAGGAACGACTGGCTTGCCGACCTTAGTTAAACAAACATCTGGGAGCGTTGCATTCGCTTCACCACCTGAGCCTTTATGAACTATCGAAAGTCCATTCGCACCAACTGTTACGCCCATAACCAATCCATTTGAATTTTATTGATTGAATGATAAAAGAGATCGCACATTGCAATCTCTCTAAATGACTAGTGAATTTCACTAAAAGACCAGTGATATTCACAGCAAACCTTAAAACTGGCAGAAGATCTCATTTTTAGATTTCTGGTTATCTATACACTTCAAGCAGTTGCTGGAATTTTAAGTCTATGACGATGTAGGTTGCCGCATACATAAGCGCAAACGTAATCGCACTAAGACTCAAGATCAGCTTGGGTGAAATTACCCTTTTTAACGGCTTCTTTAGGTATTTAGCTTTAAGGTTGATTAAAGAAACTTTTTCTTGTTCTGCTAGGCGGTCATCTCGCACTAATCGATAAATGGTGCTGCCAATTTCCGCTAACTTTTCGTTACCACGCTCTTCACGGCCGTACTTGCCTTGGAAACCAAGTTGAAGCAATAAATAGAGAAACTCTATAACGTGACGGTATTTGCGAGGGTCGGCTTTTAAGCGGTCGAGAATAACGAAAAACTTGTCACCACCAGATGTTTCGTTGTGGAATTCAGACAGTAAGCTGTTCTGGCTCCAGTGACTATTTGCCCCCCATTCTTGCCGACAAACAGATTCATCAATCGCCGCACACAAGCAGTAACGAATAACAAGAACCGAAGCACGATCGAGCTCCATTTCATTAAGTTTTCGTTCACCTTTTCGAATCTCACGTGCCACTTGTTCACGAAATGGCATCGGGTCATCAAGCCAAGGGATCGAAGACATACAAGACAGACTGGCGATCAACCATGAGAATTGATCCACCAGCGGGTTAATACCCATGTTGTCGATAGATAGATCTTGTACTGCGATGTTTCTCGATAAGTCAGGCGCTGGCATTACCTCCATTGGTTTGCCAGGCTCTGGTTGGAATAAGACTACGGTGACGTCTGTTTCTGCGTAACTCATAGACGAACGGCCCAAAGTTGCAATGATAAGTTAGCGAAATCGCCCGCAACGTGAATCGCAATCGCAGCAGTGTTCTTCAATGCCATCCACTCTTCACCCGTTTTATCGAGCTCGAAATAGGTATAGCCAGCGTGATACGGCAGCGCGCGTGGCACAACTGGCATTGGTTTGATCTCAATCCCTGGCAGTTGAAGGTTAATCAAGTCGCGAATGTTATCGATTGAACCGATCTTCGTTTGGCTGACAAACTGCGTATGCAGGACATCCAAGGTAACGTCGGCTTTAACTGCAAGAATAAAGGTCGTCGTATCAATGATCTTATTGTCAGGGATCGCTGCCGTTCTGATGCCATAGTTCTGATCTTTTAAGGTCAGTGGAATTGCTCTTTGTTCAGACATCACGCTCAATGTCATTTTCGCACTGTCTAGAACGCGAGAAAGACAGCTAGTAAGATCACCATGATTGTATTTAGTAAACTCAATAGGTCGGCGTGTCGTCGAGCACAGCGTCGAAAGCTCGCCCTCTGCCTGAAGAAGAATTCGATACAAAGACTCAGGGTGTACAGCTTCTGTGTTTGCAAAATGCCAAAACAAGGGTTCGTATCTATTGAGCGCTTGCAATAGCATAAAGTCAGAAACTGATGATACGCCTTGTTGATCCACCACTCCCAGTCGCTGAACTATGGATTCTGCGCGGTGCTTGAGCATAGAAGCAAACTCCGTCGCGAACTTATTAAGTACCGTAGATGCGTGAATATCAATACAGGTAGGAATGAAACTATCATCTAAGATCACGCTGCCATCTGGCTTCACTTCCGAGATCTTGAGGATCGGAATAGACGTGTAAGCACTTTTATCTTCATGGTCGTACATTAAGCAAAAGTTAAGCTTACCGACGACGATATTTGCCATGTCTTCCGAATCATAACAAGCATCAACCGCTTCTTGAGATTCCATCGTATAACGTGCACCGTCTTTTTTAGTGCCAAATAACTCAGAACGTTCCGATGGTAACGGACAGCACAAATAAACCACTTTATCGGCAATCGAAGGATCCACATCTTTCACTTCTGGTAGTTCAGCGAGCAGTGGAAGCTCAAATGGCGTGCGGTCCTGTAGGATGCCTTCTGCACGCGTAATACCAATTTTACCGAGGGCTAGCAGTTGTGAATTTATTTCCAAACGCTTAATCCCCCAATGTAAAGGAGATGCGTTGTTGCTCAACATGCTCGACAGTTTACTTTGCGAACGATCGAGTTGTTGAAAATGCTGCGGCTTCATGAACATTCCATCTTGCCAAACAACTGGATTGTATAAAGACATGTTTCTATCCCTTAAAAGTAAACCTGTTCAATGCCGCGAGTGTTATCAGAAATTAACTCACTGCCCTCTAACTTGAGCTTGATGTAGTACTCGCTCTTCTCTTCAATAACTTCCACTTTTCGCCATGACGAACCATCAATATCACGAAAGGCCACAGAAAAACCGACGGCACGAGTGTCAGGGTCTAGCGTTAGCATTTCATGAACTTTTCCACCTGGCTGTATTTGATATTCATAACGTTTGATGTACTCATCACCCAACGACGCTTTATCGTTTTCAAACAGCGCAAAAAAATCTAAGCTTCGGAATAAAACTGGCGAATTTAATTCGTGAAGGCGGAGAATGACCGGAGATGACTGCCCCCCATCTCTCACATTGAGTACAGGTGACGCCTCAATAACCAATTCAATGGACGAAGTTTCTGGTGTGATACCCGTGGACTCTTTAAATTGATCCCACATGGAACAACCGGACAACATGGCAAATCCGAGTAATACGGCGATACTACGCATGGTTTCCCTTAATCACTTTGTTATAGTTTTTCTTAATCAGCCCTTTTAAGGATGTTTCGTTGAGCAGGCGACGATTGTTAGAGTAGAAATCTAAATATTCGCCCCACAGTTTTGACTTCGTTGAGAACAAAGATTGACTCGCCACTTTGTTAGCAAATGCAACGGGATCGTTCGTCTCTGATTGTTCTAAAATGAGCTCATTCAGCGCTTTATTAAACGTGACTTGGTGGTCATTCAACTCATCCAGCATTTGTTCTACCAGTTCATTTGGAGCCAGTAGATGTTGGCTATTGAGAGTCAGCATCAGCTCCGCAATGTTAGAGTTAGACTCACTCGTACTCTGCTCTTCTTTCAAGGACTCTACTTCGTGTAATTCTTTCTGCAGGTTATCAATACATAAGCGCAAACAAGTGCCCATTTGTTTGAACAACTGAGCTTCATTCGTCATTAGCTCAGGATTTCGAATACCCAAACCATCAAAAAACGCTTGTGCTATATCTTGAGAACAGGCGGTTGCTTCGATACCCGCTTGCTCTTTAGTCGTACTGTTTATCTTAGGTTCTGCAGCAGGCATTTGAAGTTGCGGATTAGTTTGAGAAGAAGGGGTAAATGACTGTGTCATCTCTTCCCATTTTGAGCCCGTAGCAGTATGTTCGACGATCGCCTCTGTGGAGTTAGGTGCACGATGTTGTCTTTGAACTGCCCTATCTAGAATCGTCGTTTGGGGTTGAACCGTCTCTTCTGAGACAATATCTTCTCTATGTGGCGTACCGTTCTCTACCTCTATCCCTAACGAACCATTTATTGATGCGTTACTCTTGGTCTCCGTAGCCATCCAATCTTCAGGTATGAGGCTTGGCTGATCAAACTCGGAGTATATGCTGAAACTGTCATCGACCACCTGACGTGTGCTTTCCACCGTTTTAGGCTGTTCAGGTTCTGGATGCTCATCGTCACGAATTAAATAATCATCATCTCGCTGCATTGAAAAGTTAAGGTGCGCAACAGGATCATGACAATCAATGTCATCCTGTTTAGTCTCCATAAACAAATCTTCTAAAGCGCCTACTTTTTCTTCTTCTTCGACAACTGCGTCTCCGAGGCTAACCAAAGGATCATTGGATACTCGCTCAGGGGCTATATCAGCGGCAATGTCTTGTGTCGAGGTAACATGCTCCAGAGAAACGCCAATTTCATATTGTCCTAAAGAAATAATATCGCCATCGACTATCGCAACAGGTTGATTTTTGAGTATTTTGTTTCCGTTAACCATAGTGCCATTAGTGGATACGTCACTAATATAGTAGGTATCTCCATACACACTGATCAGGCAATGAGTGCCTGATATAAAGCGGTTGTGATCGGTTAAAGACACACTACAACTTGGTGAACGCCCCATTGAACCACCATTCTCAGGCATTTCAATGTGCTTTACACCTGTGTATTCCTCTGGGCATTTAGAAATAAATAGAACTAGCTGATTTGAGTGCATCTATATACCTCAAAATAGCATAGAAACAGACAGTTCAAGCCCACCTATCCCATCATTGATAACTGGGAGAATATAAGAGGCTTGAGGAATGATTTGTATATGAGCATCTGGGTTACTACCTAGCTTAATGACTGTACCAACGGCGATAACTGCACCCAGCTCGAACTGATCGATGTCCTCGACACTCTTATAGCGGTAACCTTCTGGGTCAACTTGCCAACGGTTTGAATATTGTGAGTAACCTGCAGATAAACCAGCACCTACGTACGGTGTGAAAACGCCCCAAGAAGCCAGCGCATATTGCGGTACAACACGAAGTTCATAGTTAGTTACTTCTTGATATAGACCGCTAGCTGGCGCTTCGATATCTTCTGCTAGGTAGTTAAGCCCTAACCACCAGCGCCAACGGTTATTATTTTCATCAATAGGGCGAGAATGAACCAAGCCAAACCTCAGAGTGTCTTGTTCACCACTGTTACCTTCTTCGTAATTAATGCTATCGATAGTCAACATACTGGCAGAGAGTCCATAACGCTCTCCCTTTGCGACTGCAAAAGAAGAAAATAGACACATGGCTGAAATCAGCCCGATTTGACTTGGTTTTAGCATTTCGTCCCTCTAGGAAAACCGATATTCTACTTAGAGGCGAAAGATATCAATTATATTCTCTTTTTCAATAAGCCTAAAAAAACACCTATAACTTAATACATTTCAACTATAGGGTTGGTTATTTTACCTACAAACAAAAACTAATGGACCGAACTGGGTTAAAGCAATGAGCCTGTAAACCTATTTAATTAAATAAAAATTAAGAAGGCTCTACCACCAATTTAAGAGGGCTAATTTAAAGAACACAGGCGAACAAAAAACAGACAAAGCTAACAATTTAGTCACATTTATTAACTCAAAAGATCGACTTCGTCATATATAAGGCTCTCCTTAAAAACAAATCGAACTATTGACATTAATATTATGAACAAAGATCACACTAAGGATAATTTAATTTATTTTTTAAGTGTTTTTATTATCTAAACAACTTCTTTTATCTATAGAATCACTTCGGTAATGCACTGCTTACAATTTAATATAACAGCAGTGGAGTCCTATATACCTTAATACTTCTATATGATCAGTTGGAATTTGCCTTATGTTTTTTAGCGACTTCGCTCGAAGACCAATCGATGAAAATAACCCAAGCGGCTCTAACCCTAATGGCTCTGAAGACTTTGACGAAATAAAACGTCAAATAAATAATCTTAATAAAGTCACCGGAAGAGTCTCTTGGAAAACGGTTCAAACACTCTCAAAAAAAATCTTGAGCACTCACGCTAAAGACTTACGTTGTTGCTGCTACTTCACGGTCGCATCAACATATAACGATGGTCTAAGAGGCCTTGTTGAAGGGTTAAATTCATTGCTTGATGTGTGTGTGGTCTATTGGAACACCGCATACCCTGAACATTCAAAGTCAAAAGCACGAATGAGCGCAATTGAATGGATGGTGGAGCATACTGAAAAACGTATTAATAAGCACCGTGCGTTGCCGGAAGAACTTCCACTGATTGAAGCTGCGCACCAGTTGTGTTTAAGAATAGAGGAAGAGCTTCGCCTTCATTACGGTATTCAAGCGCCTTCATTTGGTCGCATTCGTCGTATCTTAAATCAATGGGCTGAACAGATAAAAGAACAACAACATGCCATAGAGTTACGCGAGAAAAAACAAGCAAATACTAACGCTGCTGCTTCCGCACAGGCAACACCTGAAATTAAAGTGAATGTATCTCCCTCTCCTGCCCCGGACTCGCCATCCCACCTCAATAACAGTGAAAAAACGACCCCAACAAAGTCCGGCCGATTTATGATCTACTTCATCATTGGCTTGATTGTTACGGCGATATGTTCACATTTTGTGTACGAACAACAACGCTATCGAACGCTGGAGCAAAAAATTAGTCAAGCTTCACTTAATGAACTTGTAAAGTTGGTCGCCTCGTTAGATTACGAAAATAAAAAATATGCCCAGTCACTGAAAACACCAACTATTAATCGCGTAGATATTATGATGAATAACTGGTTTTTAGACTCGGCCAAAGTAAGTAACGTCAGCGAGCTCGATAGCTTGACCAATGAATTAATCGCAATCTATCCAGATTCATCTTCTGCCCAGCAGCTACGTCAAAACTTTTTGACACAGAGCGCCCATTTAGAAGACCAGTTTATGGATGTGTATAAGCGATTCTCAGACGCAAGAACGGTGTTTGCCAACGTAGCTAGACAGAATGTAGATAAGAACTCTAAAACGGCGTACGAATATAGTAACTCACTATTCCCGCTTCTAGGTCGTATTGAATACGCTGAAAAGTATTCACAGCAAAAGGAAATTGACCGCGCAACCCTTTTACTGAACATCTACCTATATAAATTGAGTCAGCTACAAGCTGAAAAAACTGACAATAAATAACAATACAATTAAAGAAGTTTTAGGCTTATGTTCAAACAAAAACTGTTTAGAAATCCAGTTGTGATTTCTACTATATTAACGCTTTTAGTGGCGATAACCATTACCGCTATTTATCTTCTTTTTCTAAAAGATGCAGATAAACTGTATCTTTGGCTGAGCCTTGGTGTTATCGCCATTTTCTACGTCACTTTTCAATTCACACTATGGTTGAAAAAAAAGAACAGCGCTAAAGCTCAAAATTTGGAAACTGAGGAAGAAGCTCTTTCTATGGTTATCCAACCTCTTCTTGCTAACTCAGGGAAGAAACCAATTTATCTGATGCTTGGTAATAAAGGGTCAGGGCGACGTCAATTTTTATTTAATTCTAGTGCAATTAAACCAATGGATCGCACGAGAACCGCTAAGAATGATTTTTTTGAATGGTACGAATCTGACAGCGCTGTATACATCAAACCTGACCAACGCTTAGTGTTTCAAGAAATATCAAGCAGTGATGCTTCTTTATGGAATACATTCATCGAAGAAGTGATTCGCCACCGACCTAGAAAACCATTTTCTGGCTGTTTATTCTTCATCGACTTCGAGTTCATGATCGTCTCTGAGCCAGAACAAAAAGAGTACACTATTTCGTCGTTATTGGAGCGCTTGAGCACTATCAACTCTAAAACGTCGTCAGCATTACCCATTTATCTAATTATGTCGAAGCTAGACAAGTTAGATGGATTTAAAGAATACATGCACTTTAGCTCTCTTAAGACACGTGTAGAGTTCCTTTCTATCCCGCTGAAAGAGGCCAAAGGTGTTTTTTCAGAATACTATCGTGATAGCTACCGAAATCTAGTTAAAGTGCTTGAAAGTAACGCGCTAGATGCATCAGCTAACTCAACAGATATCGACGAGAAACAGGCAATTCTCGCTTTCCCTAAGCAGTTTGAGCTATGTCAGTCTGAAGTCAGCTATGTTCTAGAGCGTCTGTGTGATGTTAACAACGGTGTTTATTCGCTAGATATCCGTGAAATTTTCTTTAGCTCAAGTTTACAAGGCGGTCGTAAATACAATTTACTAGCAAAAAGTTGTAGTAACTACTTCAACTTACCAATTATCGCTTCTGAGCATACCCAGTTGACGGAAACACCGTATTTTTCTCGCTTTCTGATTGATTCGCAAATATTGCCTGAAAGCGATTTTGCGGGAGAAAACAAGACGTATCTTCGTCTAATTCAGAGACAAAGCCGTTTAGCCATACTCGGCTCCATTATTCTGCTTGCTGGCGGTAGTTACTTTTTTGCAACTACGTTAGACAGTAACTTACATGTGATGAATCAACTATTAAGTATTGATGACAAATCACAAGCAGAGCACGATGCAAGATTTAGTGAGCTTTTAGAAAATGCAACCAAAGCGATAGAACCGTCTTATGGGGCATGGCTTAAAGGTTCTAAGGCTTTAGATGAGGAAATATTACCACTCAATATTAGCCGTTTGGATCAAAGCACTCGCATTGCCTACGAAGCGTTACTTAAGGAAGTCGCTCAGCAGCTAATACCTCTGATTGAGAAAGGTTACCGGCTACAATTGGCACAAAATCAAAACGCTTTCACGCGCGCTTTACCTCTATTGAAGGGGTATTTAATGCTTAACGATCCATCTAAGCGTGATATCCGTTTTTTACGTCATCAAACACTCCAAATGATGAGTGATTTGAGTAACCAAAGTGACGTCGTTGATCAGGCCATGCGCTACTTAGACGCCTACTTTCGCACACAATTTGCTCCAATCGATATCAACATGGATCTTGTTCGTGCAACACGTCGCTCATTACTTGCAAATTCGAATGTCGACCTCGTGTATGCAGGCATTTTAAACGAAGCAAGCTCTATTGATTTAGGAACATTAGATCTGCAACGAGCCGTCGGTTTTGAGTTTAGCAATGTATTTAACACGCCAATCGATAGCGAACGCTTAATCGTTGATAAGATCTATACCTCCACAGGTTTTAGCACCTTTTATCGACCACGCGTGGACTTAATGTCACAACGAGTAATCAGCGACAACTGGGTTCTAGGTCTATCGCAACATGTCATCCCTACCAACGAAGAGCAAGAAGCCTTTAAAGAAGAAGTGCGAAAAAAATATACTGATGACTACATCAATAACTGGCGTAATGCGCTGAGTGAGCTCAAAGTCCAAAACTATGACAACGTTGGTGACCTGACCAACGCGATAGACTTAATCTCTGGGCCTTCTTCACCAATGACAACGGTATTGAAGCAGGTCTATGCCAACACACAATTTTCACCCGTTGGCGAAAAAAGCGCTCTAATTTCAAAACTGGACCCGAAACTCGCGGCAGCAGCGGATTCTGCATCAGATGCCGTAGAAGAAGTGGTAAAGCCTGATTACTTGCTAATGCAACGTGTTGAGCAAGCCTTTCACTTATTAAACCAGCTTCAAGTGAGTGAGACACCAAACTCCCCTACTCCTTGGGATGAGACCGTTGCAGCGTTGAGCCGTGTTCGCACCTACATGAAGGACATCGCCGACGCGCCAGATCCACAAATGGCGGCGCTAGCAGCAGCACAGCATCGAATGAACAGTACTGAGGCGGACCCATTAATCAAGCTTAAACAGATTGCACAAAAATCACCAGAACCCGTTCGCAGCTGGTTACTAGATGTGGTTCAGCAAAGCTGGTCAGTAATGATTACAGAGTCCGCAAAAGGCATCCAAACTCAGTGGTACAGTGAAATTTATACCAAGTTTAAAGAGATTGGATTAGGGAAATATCCATTTGACCTAACAGCGACCGAGGAAATCTCAATTGAAGATTTCGAATTGCTATTTGCTTCAGGTGGCTTGTTAGACACATTTATTCAGAAAAACTTTGCACCGTTCTACGATACGAACTTGTGGACGCCAAAGCAGGTAGATGGTGAGACGATGCCAATCTCTCCAGCTCTGCTAGTGCAACTACGCAACTATAATGTCATTCGAGATACATTAATTAATAAAAGCACCAACCGAGTTCATATTCCGTTTAGTGCAAGAGTACTCGACCTTGACTCTAGTGCAATTAGAGCCAGTTTAAAAATTGCAGATACCAATATGAGTTACTACCACGGTCCAAGCCGAATTCGTGAAATGGCCTGGCCACCGCAAAATGGTGACTTCAATATTAGTATCACGCTCCAGGATGTAACAGACGAAGGTAGACAGCACGTTTTAAATAAGAGTGGTCAATGGGCGATATACAGATTGCTAGGTGACTCGACCTTGACAAACACTCATAACGGCAGCTTTGTCAGTGACATAAAAGTGTCAGGGAGGGACTTAAGCTTACGCATCACTCCATTGACGCAGAAAAACCCATTCACTCTTGCTGAGCTATATAACTTTACGCTCCCAGAGTCGATTAAATAACAATATAAAAACAAAATAGGCAGAACACATGATTTCAAACATGACTTTACAAGGTTTAGATAAATTAGATCGAAAAATACTTTCAAGTCTATTGTCAAACGGGCGTGAGTCTATTGCGAATCTATCTCGAAACATTGGTTTGTCTCGTACAGCAGTAGCAGAAAGGATTAATCGTTTAGAAAAGACCGGTATTATCAAAGGCTATACCGCACAAATTCGTGTAGAAAACGAAGGGCGCAAAGCCGCAAGCTATCTATTGATATCTTGTGAAAAGGGTAAGAAAAATGATGTAACAAATGCGCTTAAAGAAATCCCTGAGGTTCGCTTAACAAGCGTTGTTGGTGGCAACTTTGATATTATTGCCCTAATTGAAGCTCCCGATCTGCAGTCTATTCATCATCTTTGTAACGAAATTGAGTCATTTAACGGGATTCAAAGGCTTGATACTACCGTCGTACTTCACCAGCCGATCAGTCGTTAAGCTTTTCTGACCTTTTTGATGACAACATAAAAAGCCGCTCGTAGAGCGGCTTTCTTATATGCTTCCGATGACTCGGATTTTGGCATCTTTATCACTTGGGTTACCTAACCAGAATGTTTGTCCTAAGTGGTTCCCTTCCCCATTACCTAGCTTATTCTCTGGAATACTATCTAAGTTAACTGTCAACTTTAAGTCCCACGACATCGGGTCACGCAAAATGAAACGCATCAGGCCAACCAGTGTTTTGTGTAACTCACCATCGTAGGAAAACTGCTTAAATGTTTCAAAATCGATGCTGTCGATGCAGAGATTAAATTTGCCGTTTAAGTCCGCAATGCTTTGTCCTAAGTGCAAATTTTGCCCTAATATGCAATTAGCACGGTTGAGTTTATTCCGTTGGCTTTCTGCGATTTCTACGCGGCGATATACCCACTCTTCAATACGCACGCTAGGCAACGAGAAGTAATGCGAAACAATACCGGAAATCAGCTTCGGCGAACGCGTACGCGTAGAAAGTTGGTTTACATAAGACAGTATTTTCGCTCGATCTAACTCTGCGACCTTACTATCTTGCATTACGCTAGTTAGGCCTGCCAAGTGCAGAATACGTCCAGAGAAGGCATCACTTGCCCCGCTTTGGTACTGCACGTGATATCGGTATTTCTTCCAAACCCGATACAACAAACTGGTGTACCGATTATGGAAAAAATCAAAGAAATCTTTTACCGGATTGTCTTCAGGATCTCGCCCTGCCAGTTTCTCAGTATAAGAAGCAGGAAGTGGTGAGCTTGAACCATGCAAGCCAAGAAAGTTAGTTTCGACTCTAGAATACTGCTGGCCATTTCTCTCCATATGAGCAATAAAGTCCATATCGCTCTTTGGAAAAGATAAGTTTGGCGAAACGCTGAACTCAATACGTTCTTGGTGGAAGTACTTGTTCTCACCGACGGCGACAAAGTTAGAGTTCGGCTCTAGTTGATAATGCTTCTCTAGCAGCAAGACTGCTTGATAGAAACTAAACTCATTCGACTTATCAGAAAGTGTATTAATCATAGTATCGTCTGCTGTCCGATAAGACTTGCCCAGTTATAAACCTCGCCTGTCGCTTCATCAAACACTTCCAGTTCGGTAAAGGAGTTCACACTCGAATACAAACGGATGAATTCGTTAAGCACAGTCGCCATCAAGAACATGTCGCCTTCATTGACAAAAAATTTGGAATTGGTGACCAACTTAAACTGATTGCCGCGTACCGAAACGCCACGAAACACACGGTCGATTGGTTTCATTTCCGAAGAGATAACCCCATCAAGCCGATGAATGGATGCACGGTGCGCTTGTCTGTCAACACGAGAGTGGAAATCATAGGTAGAGAGAAGCACTTTAAGTACATCAATATTTGCCAGCGATAAGTAGTTGAGTGACATATTCGCAATTAGCTGCCACTGAAGCTCACCATTCACTTGCGGACTGACCGATTGAGTGGGCTTGGTAATATTCCTAAACGTCGCATAGGTCGGTGATTTATGGGTCGCGTAAGTGATGTCCCCCACTGACAAACGTTCCGCCAAATCTGCGTTACTACATTGCAGTTTCATGAGTACCGTTTCTGTCCCCAGTTCCGCAATGTCCCCATTATGAGTATGAAATGATATGTAGCGCTCAAGACCTCTACCGCTTACACGCTCAGCGACTTTAGATTTGTAAAACTCGCGCTTATCTCGTTGGTTAATTTGATGCTCAAATGATTCAAATTCAATCAGAGACTTTCGACGACGCTCGTCTTTACACCAGCTTTCCACTTGCTCAATGGAATAGACTTCGTAATGCTCCTGAGTGTTGCTTTGCGGACGTACCTTGTACTCGTTACGTCGGTGCTCTAAACGAATTGGATCGCCATCTTTTTCAAATAAATTAACGGCAGGCGTACAGTGCAATTTCAAGTGCTTATCTTTAAGCACCACTTCTGACGGTAATGCACGCTTAAAGTGGAATTTGATTTTGACCGTGCTACGTTGTGGAATGCCTTTTAGCCACTCTAAGCCTTTAATGTCGAAGAACATGAACTTATCTGGCAAAGAGAAGAATTCTTGCAGCAAACGGTAGCCTGCAAATGAATTTTTGCTGTAAGGCAGGAGCGCTTCGTTCTCTTCATGCCCAACTGGCTTAACGTATTCTGGCCCTAAGCGATGTTTGTAACCACCACCAACATCTAATTCGACATAATCTAGGTAACGGAACAGCCATAAGAAGACAGTTCGAGTAATATGAATCTCGCCATGCAGGTGTAATCGCAGCGTGTCTAAACCGATCCGAGACAGTTCAAGACCATGCTCCGTCGATAAAGTCACATCAATCATCGAACTGGTGCGGCTGTTGGTCTGTTCGATGTTAGTGATCGTAATTGGGTACAGATTGACGTCGTAACAAGTACGGAACAAACATTGCGTGCCCTCTACCTGTTCACTCGCCATTTCTGCGCCACGTTTCACCACAGTTTTCTCAGTAACACTTCCGGTATGCGGTTTTAGTTCGCTAATGCACAAAGACGGAATCGAACGCATGTAATGTGGCCACAGCAAAGTCATCAGAGATTGCGTCAGCTCAGGCAGTTCATCATCAATCTTCTCGCGGATTCGACCTGTCAGAAAGGCAAAACCTTCGAGCAGTCGTTCGACATCTGGGTCAAAGGTTCCCTCAGAGAGAAAGTGAGTTAACTTCGGATGATATTTGGCAAACTCACTACCCGACTCACGCAAATACGTGAGTTCATCTTGAAAGTATTTACTGTTACTCAAGTGGCACCTACTAAACGTTAAATTGGCCGTCGGTTCCCATGTAGACGTCTATCGACATTGGGACTTTACCGCCGTTATGGGAAACTTCGCCGCGAATACCAAAGCCGAGTTGTAGCGGGTTATGGTGATCTTCACGGTAATTAACCTCGACATTCAACAGTCGCGGTTCAAAGCGCTCTATGGTTGACGTGATATTTTTTTGAATGTGGCGAACTAGGTTCGTGTTGTTAGAAAGTACGTCATTAAAATCTGGTAAACCATACTCATTGTCGATCATTGCATTCCCAGAATGGGTATTCAGCAAGTCTGCGAGATGAGAATGAATAGATTCAATCAAATGCTTGTGAGAAACGACTTTCTCGTAACAGTTTTTGGGTTCACCAAGCTCAATCCGCTCTAAAAGGCGATAACCTTTTTCCATCTTCACTCCTACGAAAAAAGCAGCCAGTCTTTACTGGCTGCTTTATGGTTTCAGCAATGGGTTATTGGTCTAACTTACCAACTAGAGACAAGTCGAAGCTTGCACCCATGTACTTGAAGTGAGGACGTACAGACATTGATACTTTGTACCAACCTGGGTCGCCTTCTACGTCTGATACTTCAACCTTAGCAGCACGTAGTGGACGACGACCACGGACTTCTGCTGGCGGATTTTCCTGGTCAGAAACGTATTGACGAATCCACTTGTTCAGTTCAATTTCTAGGTCTGAACGCTCTTTCCACGAACCAATTTGCTCACGCTGTAGCACTTTGATGTAGTGTGCTAGACGGTTGATGATGAACATGTAAGGAAGCTGAGTACCTAGCTTGTAGTTCATCTCTGCTTGTTTGCCTTCTGGCGTGTTCGCAAACACTTTCGGTTTTTGAACTGAGTTTGCAGAGAAGAACGCCGCATTGTCAGAACCCTTGCGCATGGTTAGCGCAATGAAGCCTTCTTCTGCTAGCTCGTACTCACGACGGTCAGAGACAAGAATCTCAGTTGGGATCTTAGTTTCGATTTGACCCATGGCTTCAAAGTTGTAAACCGGTAAGTCATGCACAGTACCACCGCTTTGAGGACCAATGATGTTTGGACACCAACGGTACTTAGCGAAAGACTCACTAATTTTTGATGCCATCGCGTACGCAGAGTTACCCCATAGGTAGTTGTCATGGCTGTCTGTTACTTGCTCATCGTAGTCAAACGCCTTAATTGGGTTATCTTCTACAGAGTAAGGTGTACGTAGCATAAAGCGAGACGTACATAGACCTAGGTAACGTGCATCTTCGTGTTCACGTAGACTACGCCATTTAGTATATTGTGGGCCTTCAAATACTGACTTAAGATCTTTTAGATTCGGTAGCTCTTCATAGCTATCTAAACCAAAGAACTTCGCAGACGCCGATGTAATAAATGGTGCATGAGACATTGCACCCACGTTTGCCATGTACTCCATCAGTTTGATGTCTGGAGACGAAGCCGACATATCGTAGTCACAAATGACTGCGCCAACAGGTTTACCACCAAATTGGCCATATTCACGCGTATAGATTTGTTTGTACAAACCAGACTTCACCACTTCTGGTGCGTCTTCGAAGTCATCAAGAACTTCATCTTTCTTTGCAGAGATCAATTCAATTTGAATGTTCTCACGGAAGTCAGTGTGGTCAACCAGGTACTTAAGGCCACGCCACGTTGATTCAATCGCTTGAACTTCTTCGTTGTGAAGAATTGCATCAACTTGCTTAGACAGTTTTTGGTCAATTTCTGAGATCATCAGATCAACTAAAGACTGATCCACTTTCTCTGTGTTCGAGCTGCTTAGTAGCTCACTGATGAATGCTTCTACGCCGCGTTTTGCAACATCAAAACCTTCATCACTTGGCTTTAAACGAGTTTCGTTAAGAATGCTATCCAGAAGTGAGCCTGATTCAACTAAGGCTGCTTCTTGTTCTGGCGCTTGTGCTTCTGCAGACATGATATCCCTTACTCTTCTTTCGCGTCTTGGTCGTTACCAATGCTTAGTTCATCCAACAGTTTCTTTCTCGCGTCTTCATCTTGAAGTACTGATGCGATCTTCTTGCGGAACGCAGGAACATTACCTAGAGGGCCTTTCAGCGCCACCAAGGCTTCGCGAAGTTCAAGCAGGCTGTTTAGTTCAGGCACGCTTTTCGCGATCGCTTCTGGAGAGAAGTCCTTCATGTTTTGGAACGTTAGATCAACACCGATTTGGCCGCCTTCTTCATCAGAAAGACGGTTTTCAACGTTCACTTTAACGTTTGGAGACATGCCTTCTAGCACTTCGTTAAAGTTGTCTTTATCGATATTGATTGGAGTGCGTTCTTCAATTGGCGTCTCATCTGCACGTGCAGTAAAGTCGCCAACCACCATCATGCTTAGCGGCAGTTCTACGTCTTCTTGCGTATCGCCAGTTGCTGGAACATAACGGATATTAATTCGCTCTTTAGGAGCCACCGAGCCGTCACGTGACATAATTCGTTCCTTATCTAACTCTTTAATTAGTCATAAATTGCTTTCCACTCTTCATACTTCTCAGGTAAAAGATCCTTACTTCTGAATAACTGATGGAGTGTTTTTCGAATCAGGTCTTCTAACTGCGACGATAAGTGGGGTTCCCAGCTCGCGAGATTAAACGCATTTTGTACTTCCCACCCCTTCTCAAGATACGGCAAACACAACGGGTATAATCCAACAGACTGGTAAGCTGCTATCAATTGTAAATACAGCATGAACTGTCCACGCCCTGAGCCATCAAGCTCAAGCTTGCGGGCGAGTTCTGCGGCATATTCCCCTAGATTTTCTAGAGTGATATCCTCCACCAGCAATGAATCTTCTTCAGCGATCACAACCGTCTGTACAACAGTTTGTGCTGCCGATGAAGTAGCATCTTGAGTAGACAACCAACTCAATGTTGCTTCATCTGCAAATGGTATAGAATTCTTAAAAGAGAGGCGTTCGATGCCCTCCAATGACTCAACAAACCGCTTTACTTCTTGTTTCACGGCAAGTGCTGCGTCATCAAAACCTAAGTTAGTAAGCATCAAATACACGAAATGGTGGCCTGTGAGCCAAAATGGCGCGTCAGTTAGCGTGCGCTCCAAACGTTTAATCGTGTCGATGTCACTTTCCTGATTGGCTTTGTCGCGGTATTCCGCTTGCTGATCGGACGATACCGCCAAGCTCAATGGCGTTTGATCGTTTTGGTGGTCAGGTAGACCATCAATGTCATCCCAAGTCAGATGACGATAAATTCGGTAAGCCAGCGGATCACTTGGATTCGCATGAAGCATGACTTCCGCGACTTTTTTTAACGTGCGTTTTGAAGCCGTAGGCGACGAGAAATCTGTATCGACATCGACTTCTTTTGCTACGGCTTTCTTAACTGGCGCAGGTTTAGGCGTCGGCGGAACCGTCTTCGCTGAAGCGGTTTGAACGTCGTTCTGTGCTGGCGTTTCTACCGCGGCAGGCTGCGTAGCTGGTGCCGCTTGTTCGATGGTAGCTATTGCGTCATCGCTCTGGTCATCGGCAGCTGCTTGTTGAGATAAAACATTGAGCTGCGTGCGAATCTCAAAGAAGTCAGCTTCGGAATCTTGGTAAACATCGTCGTACTGACGCTGCACTTCTTCAATCGCCGAAATACAGCCTGAAACTAATTCCCAAGATTGCGCACTGTCCGCAAGCTTAGTGCTCATCAATTTAAATTGATGGTTCAACCACTCCACCGCACCGTCTCTACCGCGTTTCCGTGACGGGTAAAGATCATTACCGAAGCAAGATAACGCCTCATTAAGCAGCTTCAGACCTTGCTCAAAACCTTTGAGCCCGGATTCCTCTGCAAGCGCTCGTACTAAATAGCAAAGTGCTTTTAAATCTTTACTATGATGCTCGAGCACTTCAATCGCATTGGTTTTTACTACATTCCAGTCGACTGTTTCGCCAAATAGAGAACCGAACTTTTTTACCTCGGCTTCCATCATTTCATAGCAAAACTCGTAACGAGCATCGTTACCCGCAGGAGATTCATCAGAAATCGGTTTAAGAAGGTGATCAGTATCAGTGTTGGACAAAATTCGCATCTCCTTCAGTCAAGTAGTCTCTCAATGCACGGGCTACGGCAATGGCACCATTTGCAGGCTTAGAAAACTGATGACTCTGATTAATCGCATCCGACGCCATGCTATCTAGAATTTTTGTGATTTCTGTAAATTTTCTTGGCGCATTTCGTTCTAAATCAGCAAGGGACTCATGCAATTTCTGTTTGTCGAAAATGGATTGCTCCATCACCGTACTAAACAGAATAAATTCGCTTCTTGCGATGATTAAGTCTGTTATTTTTTTTTCTAGTTCTGGCGTATTACCGAAGTAGGCTTTGGCTAATTCAGCTTCTTCAATCGCTTTGGTATAAAAGTGCGCTTCTGCATGTTTATCAATGGAGTCATTAATATTTTCCATTACTCTCTTTGGTAAGATTTGGCTATAGAAATATGCCTGTGACTGGTTTAATAACCATGCTTCTTTCACTTCTTCTTCTGCGAGCTTAGCTTCACCGCTTAAAATTAAGCGAGCAATCTGCTTATCTCGACTGCCAGCTATGGCAGATATTTTCATGGAATCGATAGAAGCGACATTTAACCCAGACATCACTTTAGTCAGTGTTTCGTCCGCATAGGGAAACAATGCACCATCACGAACGAGTTCCTCTCGCAACGTGACAAGCTCCTTACGTAAATCCACTAATGTCTGTGGTAGTCCATCAGCTAAAGCTTGGTAAGACTTCAACTGAGTCTGTTTTTCATTATATAAACCCGAAAGGCTTAGTTGCTGAACTCGATACGCTTCTCGGTAGGCTTCAGTCGTATCAACGCCCTGCTCAGTTTTTGCTAATACTTCTTTGATTTTCCATGGCGGCTCAGCCAAAAAAGAAGCAGTATCTGTGGGCGTGATTGTGTGACTTAAAGGTGTCGTTTCTTTGGCAAAAATAGCATCCAATGCATCCGAATTTTGCTGATACAAATAACTTCCTGTCATTGCCACCACACTCAACACTAAACTCGCCTCCAATAGTTTGAAGCGTCCGTACGCTGTTTTATCATTCGACTTACAGTGTGTAAGCAGAAGATCCGCATTACGCAAGCTACTGAAAATTGGTGCGTTAGAATTTGAGTTAATCGATTGAGTATCGATTCGTGCTAACTGCTGGGCGAAAGAAATAGCGGTATAGCCATGCCCTCTTGGTTTATTGATGACTTGTTTCAACAACTTCCAAATATGAGCCGGGATCAATGCAGGACGCTTTCGGTCTTTTAATTGTTTATTCCAAGTATCACCAAATATTGAACCCAAAAATAAATGTCCAGCGAGCAAAGCAAGGGAGTAAACATCATCTTGCGGTTCCGCGATGCCAGTTTCGATATAAAGAGGTGAAGCGTAGTTCAAGCTTGCTTCTGCGTAAGGTTCCGTTTCTCCAATATAACGAGCAGCACCGAAATCGATGAGTTTAACGTAATCGCCTTCACTCACTAGTACGTTGGATGGCTTAATATCAAGATGGCAGATGCCTCTTGTGTGCATAAACTCTAAGGCACCAGCGAGTTGATATACCAACCAAGCGATATGGTCGTGGCGGAAACCTTTAGAAGAGTGGCGCTCCATCTTTTCTGCGAGTGATTCACCTTGGATCCACTCGTACATCAAATATGGGCGTTCGAATTCGTTGCCGATTTTTATGAAGTTAGCCACGCTCGGATGTTGGGAAAGCTCTAATCGACTCGCTTCGTTAACCAACATTTTGCTCGCAAATTCTGGCGAGTCATCATTGATAACTTTGCAACAGATCTGCTTTTCTGGCTGCCCTTTTTTTGCGAGATGATAAACGGTTGTTTTACCATTTTTAGAGGGAAGCTTGTCTAATACATCAAATTGTGAAAAAAGCACGTACTCAAGCTTTGGCTTATTTTTTTCTGCTAGCCTTTGCTCATTCAGTTTCTTTTTCTCAATAGCTTTCACAACCAACTGATCGATATATCCTTTGGCTGTACTCTGATTATTAGACACTTAGTACTCTTTCATAGAATAAATATTATTAGAGTTGAATAATATTTTCTTGAACATACTTGTATCAAGGCTAGTATTTAAAACAAACAGTAAGCCTATTATTTTAGTTATTATTACTAACTTATTAGAGTTTTTTACTTACGCTTTCACTGCATGAGTTATACGCTTTTTCATGTTACAAACGTAAACCTAATAATATGAGTGTATTTTCATTGCCATTTGATCGATGAGTGCCTACTAACATTGCAGCAACTGGAGAATCCCCTTGTCACCATGAAAGTCAAACATTAACAACGTGGTTGGTTGCCTAAAATGGTGATCTCTGACCGCAAAGGCGATTAAGGCTAGAGAAGAGCAACTGCCCAACGTGCCCCACAATTCGTTAATAAGCTGTGGCTGTTCTGGATTCGTGAACCGTTCCGCTTTAGCCCCCAGAGCAAAGCCGTAATCTTCCGTGTGCATGCGAAGGTTCGTCATATCGGAATATACTTCACCAAATGAATCGAGCTTTTTGCTCGCACGTTGAACAAGTCGAAACATACCTCTTCGGTCTGAAGTATTTAATTCCGTATCAATATAGCCAAGTTGCGCTTGAGGCTTAAGTTTCAATGTCTCTATGGTATTTCTACGACAAAGAATTAAACCTGCCCCACCCTCGCTCGGAATAACGCCCCATGGATTATTCGTACTCATTACCATCGCATCGTCGATGAGTGTTTGCATCGAATTCACCAAGGAATCGACACTGATACACATCATGGCATCGTATTTATCCAATGATTTCATGGCCTGGAGAACGAAACTAGGCCCACTGGCATGAACTGCATTCACCACAGAGACAAACTCAGCATAGTTACTTTCACCAAGCCATTCTTGCACCTTTACTAGTGAAACAGACGTAGGCACCGCTATAAGTAACGGAATCGGCTTTAAAGAACGCGGCAATTGTTCCAACAATGAATCAAGCAAGCGGGTTATTAACTCACACGTTTTCTCAAACTGTTCCATTTCTTTGGTGTATTCGATTTTTGCGTAAGTAAACCGCTCGATACCATCATCTCCTACACATTGGTCGAATCTTCCTAAATCAGCATACGAAACTGCACTGGCAATATCTAAGTTCATACCAGTTGGTGTCATCACTTCCATACCCAACACATAGCGACCTGTTGAATTATGCATGCTCGCTTACCTCTTCCAACTTAGTGATCGATGTCGACACCAACAAATGCTCTTTACCCTGACAAGGAAACGCAGCGGTGTAACTGATTGATATGGTTTTCTTTTCAGCATCAACGAATAAGGTGTACATCGCCATATCAACTTGATAGCTATCGTTATTAAAAACGGCAGTTGCTCGATATTTCTCTTTAGGAATGCGGAATGAAAGCGTGTCATCATGACAAAAGCCACTCATCATCAAACGCTCTCCCCCATGAAGAAAGCCTTTGCACTGCTGATCAATAGGCGCGCTTTGGAAGAACCGCTTATCAAAATCGAGTGGCAACATTGGCTTGCGGTTCTCAATCCAATCGTCATCGAACGTGCCGGCCAGCTTCTGGCGCGACTCAAAGAACGGAGGGACTGGCCCGAACCCCGCAACGCGTAGTTTTTTCGCGGCGGCACTCCAGTCCTCTCGAGGATAAAAAACCGAGGGTACTTTCTGTTCAAGCAATTCTTTGTTGGAGTCGGCAACCCCACCACCTATTCGGTTACGTAAATCACCGCCTACCGCGCAAGTGTAATCAATGTCTTTTTCAATAAATGGGATTGGATTACTCAGCGTGATACTGCCAGCATGCTCAACCCATACGCGTTCCCCGTAAATAGCGAGAGTCTTATCGATATGACCATCAATCAACACGCGACACTCTTGGTATGTCACTGGCTTTTTCGCGTAGCTGCGTGCTTTGCCGTAAACAAGTACATCTGTGTTGTCTTTGGTATACGCGAACTCGTGGTCAACTTTCATCGCAGAGAAGCCTTCTTCGCCCAAATATTGAGGATCATCGAAGATTTCACTTTCACCTAATTCGTGCCAAACCACACCATCGAATTGCCATGTGCGTTTGGCGACCACAACCCAGACTTCATCGCCGTTTTCGTCACGTTGAAAACGACCTTTAAGTGACAGCTCAGGGTGCGCCTCAATATCCCATAACTGCATTGCTATTCCTTAAGTTGAATCGTTCGCTCGCAGAAGGTGCGGCCTTTAAATTGTTAAAGTTCCAGTCTTGTTGATGAATCGGCATTGCCATATCCCAAGGCACGTAGGCTCTGGATTGAATACAGAGTTGACGCCATAGCCAATCGCGGAACAGCACATCAACGTTAGCATCTTGCATCGCAGCTAACGTAGACTCGAAGCTCAATGCGTAACCCAAGCGGCTTGGTAGATTTTGGATATATTTTTCATCTTCCACCCACTCATTGAGAAGATCGACGATATCTTCCCATTCATACTCGACACCAACATCTTGCGGAGTCAGAGGAAGAAGTTTTCCGTAGACGACATACAAGGCTTGAAGCCAAATTTCACCCTCCGCTTCCTCCAGACTTTCCAAGTGCTCGATGATTGGGGGCATCAACTTCCAATCACCACTCAGCGCAAAATCAACAGGTGCTAATGGAGAAGAGATATCAAACGCCTCAAACTCTTTTAACTCAAGCAACTTGGCATAAGTGAGCACTTGCGCTGATGGTAATCCATTTGGTTCGATGCCAAAGCTCTGACGGAACCAAGTGCCTCTGTCACGTTTGGTAATCAAACGTTCAAATAGATATTGTTCGCTGCCTGCATTGTCATTGAGCCAATCAATCCCCTCTTTCACGTCTTGTAAAGCGAGTAGTGGCAAAGCAACATGAGAGCTAATGATGCTGGCTTTGTTCCAGCGCTTGATGAGAGAGACGCTTAGTGTTTGACGTACACGTAAGCATTCAAAGTAAAACGCACTGGATGTCGCATTACCCTCAATAAGCTCCGAAAGCGTGCTATCCATAGATTCAACCGGAGATTGCACGGCAACGACCATTGCAGTTTTAGCGTCAATATCTTCGAGCAAACTCAGTCCACACAAAAGGTTATCAAGATCTGAACCTAGCTCTCCTTGTAACATGAGCCAGATATAGATTTCTGGCTCTTTGCTTCTTAATTGATGGAGTAAGCCCGGCGCTAATCGATAAAACGACAAGTACACCTGCTCCAGTTCTTCAATTTGGCGTTCGATCAGTTTGAGATACTCCAACTCACGACTTGGATAACCCCTTTTGTGAATTTGAACTCGCTGCCTGATTAAAAACCCGATACTTTCAGAAGCAATGGACAGCTTTTCATTACAGAAATCCAGCCATGTTACTGGCAACTGGGAAAGGTCATTCACAGCGCGCTCAGCTTTTGCTAACGCGCCTTCGACTTCTTGATTGGTTATGGGTGCCTTTAGGTGCTCGGCACCGATTCTTTGTCGCATCTAGTTGTCCGTTATTAGCGTGCCATAACGCGATTGCAATTAGTTAACTCGAAGTAATTAGCTCACTCGGCGTGACTTGTTAACACAAAACCATTAGCTAACGCGATGTAACTAGTTAATTGCTATCGTTCCGCCTTGAATTTTTTGTGCTTTTTCTGCTTGAGAAGTGACGTACTTCGCTTTAGTGGTAATTCGTCCATCGCGCCCGCTATAGCGAGTTTCTGTCTCACCACTTTTGACTACCAACTCTTGTTCTGTCTCGATAACCATCTTCTTCGCTCGCAATACAAACTCATCAGAGTCATCCAGAATGGAGAAAAAAATGTCCGTCACAAGAGGCAAGCTTAAGTCGTCGTTCAAAAACTCAATTCGACAACTTAATCGATTATCGATAGCCATTTGCAGTTCAGAACGACGAAAGCCACGTCCTAGTCTCGCAGTGAGTGGCTGCTTAAATGGATTACCATCAAAATCAACTCGTACACTGCCCGTAGACTCATTGATAGCCACTATTATTCCAAAACGCGAAAAGCAAGCCGTTGATTCGGCTTGCTGCTCTGATATTACTTCTGTTGTAAGAGGTTGTTTTTCCATTGTTAGTTAACCACTACGTTGCCACCTTTCACGACGACTTTGTCACTGCCTTCGATCGTAATAGCCGAGCCTGATAACTTTATTGAACCATCACTGTTCATCACTAAAGAGGAACCACCCGTTTTCAATACAATTTTGTCGCCACTGATGATTTGCGTCGCACCATCGGCTTTATAAGCGGTGTTACCTTTCACTGATACCGTTAAGTTGCCACCAACCGTCTGGTTATCATCAGCACCAATGTCTGAACTCTTAGACGCACCGATAGTAAGGTTACTGTTTTCACCAATATCTAAGTCATCATTTTTGCCGATCTTAGTCGTACGGTTATCACCAATTTCTAAGTCAGAATTGTTTTTCACATACTGAGCTTCATTCGCGTTGTATGTGACGGTAACGTCTTGCTCGACTGTCTCGGTAAACGTACTGTTTACTTGTGTCGTTTTATGCCCATGAATGGTTTCTTTATGGTCACCATGAACTTCATTCGTTTGGTGACGTGCAACCTTTAAGAATTCATCTTGACCGATATCACGGTAACGGTTGTTGAGCACCTTGGTAGACATGTCTTTTTGAGCGTGAATATAGACTTCTTCTTGGTTCGCTTCGTCTTCAAAACTCAACTCGTTGTAACCTGTTCCTTTATGCGTTTGCGTGCGGAACGTGGTACGAGTTTTGTTTTCTGGCAAAGAGTACGGTGGGAAATGCAAACCGTTGTAAACTGCGCCCGTAACTAACGGACGATCTGGATCCCCCTCAAGGAAAGTCACCACGACTTCATGGCCAATACGCGGCAAGTACACTGCGCCCCATGTTGGTGCCGCCATGGATTGGCTTACACGAATCCAACAGCTTGAATGTTCGTTGTTATCACCGTAGCGATCCCAATGGAACTGTACTTTCACTCGACCAAGCTTATCGGTGTAAATCTCTTCACCTTCTGGTCCTACAACAACCGCCGTTTGCGGGCCATCCACTACTGGTGCCGCTAGTTTAGGCGCTTTAAATACCACATCACGTGGAATACATGAGAACTGGTTGTAGTAAGTGGTTGGCATACCACTCGCTTCATCTTCATGCACTTGCGGATCTTGCCCTGTGTGCATTACAGACAACATGAGGTAATCGCGGTTGATCTCGGAGCGCGGATGGTCACTGACGTTAAAGCTGTAACCAGATGCTAAGCGCATTACGTCACTGGTTGCTTCCACTTGTTGATTATCGACAATGTGTTCCGACATCCATTCCGTGGTTCTCACCTGACCCATCAGTGGGTCAACGTATCGTCCAGGATAATCAAACTGCTTGAGATCTTGGTCTAGCTCACCAGCCTGTGTCATCTCTTGTGGAATTTTAGGGTGTTCGTAGTTGTAATCTGTGTACGTAACCTGTCCCGTTCTAACGCGGTTAACTAACTCGAGATCAGAGATATGTTCGCGATCGGCAACACCGCCACCATCGGCATGATAAACAATCGGCCCAATGTATGAAGCATTTAGTGGCGAGCTTATCAAAGGTGCAATCGCGTCATTACTGTCGACAATGACCATCGTATGATTTGAATTGCTATGGTCAAAGTAATACCACATACCGTGTTCAGCCATCATGCGCTGCACGAAGTGCAAGTCAGACTCACGATATTGCAGAACGTATTCTTTTGGAGGATAAGTACCCGACACTTCAAATCGGTAATCGGTGACTGCCCCATCATCGAGTACTTCTGTGATGATGTCTTGCGCTGACTTTTGCTGGAAAATACGACAATCTTGGCGCTGAGATAAGAACCAAGCTTGAGGAACCAATACTAATTGATAACGAGAAAAACGACGTCCAGTCCCTAAGTAACGAACTTCATTCACCACGCCGTTGAACACACGCGCAGCCCCAACACCTTGTCCGTAAAGTGTCAATGTTCCTGCTTTACGTATTAACTCATCGAACGAGATATCTGGATCAAGTGAAAGTAATGAGAGATTGATGTGGAAAGGCTTAGATAACTCTTCATGAACATGAAAGCTCTCAACCCGAAATTCATGCCCACATCCAGGCACTTCAAATTTAAATTCTACGTCATTCACCATATCTTTTACCTGATACAAATAATCGAATTAGGGCCAACAATCGTTGGCCCTGAATCTTTACGCGACGAGCAATTAAGCTTCGCGTGGAGCACGCCAGTCGTCGTTACCCGCAGTACCACAGTTTTCGTGAGTTACTTCGATCGCACGGTAAGTGAACTTAAGCACTTCTTCTGTCACGCGGTCAGCTGTTGCTGCGTCTTGACAGTGGTTCATACGAGTTTGGATATCGACAAGTAGCGCATCAATCAATTTGATTGAGTAGTAGTGCTCTTGTTTACCTTGAACTGAAGTACGGTAGAAGCGGATCACACACTCAGGAAGTTTTTCGCCAGATACTAGTGCGTTGAATAGTAGTGGAGATGAGCGATCTTGAACTTTAGTTACAACAAGTGGACGGTGTACACGTTGACCAGTTGGCTGACCACTTTGTGGATCACGTGGAACTGTTAGCACGTGATCAAGTTCTTGTACTAGGAACTCATCAACGTGAGCTTCTTGCCATGTGTTACCTACTGAATCTGCAGAGTAAGTATCTTTAGTAATATGGCCTTGAGTCTCACCTTGGATAGACATATATGCTGGAGTCGGCATCGCTATTTCCTTTTCTAAAATCTGTTTTGTTTAAATCACCAAATCGCTTATCACCGCGACCACTTGGTATAATCAAAGTCCGTGCCAACTTTTAAAGCACAATAAAAACAATGACTTAAATAAACCAAGGCATTATTCACTAATATCTTGAGTACAATTTATTGGATAAAAAACCAAAAAGTTGGATTAAGATAATAATAAATTGTTCTAACTTTAAAAAGTGAAAATAACCATATAAAACTTTGTAAATAAAGTCATTAAAACTAATAAATCCGACACTTTTACTATCAATTAATTTAGAATAACAACGCCATTAAAATAACCACAAACATTAATGTCACAATAATAATTAAAAATAACCAACAAACGATAGTCAAAATATCTTGATAAAAAAAGAACGCAATCACTTTTAGTATAATAGCCTCTACCTCTTTTCCTCTAAAGAATAAAATGGCTATGATAAATATAAACCTTTCTTCATTAATTCAGCGTCTACACCCGATTGCAAAAGTAGCATTAGAAGACGCCGCTGCACTTGCAGTCTCTGAAAAAGCAAACGAAGTTCAAATTGAGCATTATTTACTGAGTCTATTAGAAAGGCCAAATAGTGATTTTGACGTCTTATTAAGTCATTTTGATTGTTCTGAGAACTTATTAAGACAATCGGTTCGATCCACACTCGACACCAACGCCAAAGGAAATGGCAGCAAACCTGTTTTTTCTGCTTTATTAATCGAATGGTTGCAAGAAAGCTGGCTGGTTTCTTCTTTAGATCTATCCGAAACACAAATCCGCTCTGGCGCCCTACTCCTTACTCTTGTTAGCAACCCTCTCCGTTACGGCCAACATGGTTACGCCTCTATCCTTGAAGCGGTAAACCCTGACAGCCTTAAGCGTAACTTTGCGGAGCTAACAAGCCAATCTATTGAGGCGCAAGTCGCGACTTCAGAGAAAACACAAGCTCGTGAAGATGGTTCAGCACTGAGCAAGTTCACAACCGACTTCACTGGTAAAGCACGCAAAGGCGAAATCGACCCTGTTTTCTGCCGCGACCAAGAAATCCGCCAAATCGTGGACATTCTTGCTCGTCGCCGTAAAAACAACCCTATTGCTGTTGGTGAACCGGGCGTTGGTAAAACCGCAGTAGTAGAAGGCTTGGCACTTAAGATTGTACAAGGTGACGTACCAGACAACCTCAAAGGTGTTGAGCTTTACGGCCTGGACATGGGTCTTCTGCAAGCTGGTGCAAGCGTAAAAGGCGAATTCGAAAAACGCCTAAACGCAGTATTGGATGAAGTGAAAAATTCGCCAACCCCTATCATTCTTTTCATCGATGAAGCACACACCCTTGTTGGTGGTGGCAACCAAGCGGGCGGCAGCGACGCTGCAAACTTGTTAAAACCTGCCCTAGCACGTGGTGAAGTGAAAACCATCGCTGCGACAACATGGTCGGAATACAAGAAGTACTTCGAGAAAGATCCTGCCCTTGCGCGTCGTTTCCAATTGGTAAAACTTGACGAGCCGTCTCCTGAACAAGCAGCATTGATCATTCGTGGTCTTCGCCCTGCATACGAGAAGTCACACAACGTTTACGTGCGTGATGACGCCATCACTGCTGCGGCAACGCTTTCTGCGCGCTACATCTCTGGCCGTCAACTACCAGACAAAGCGATCGATGTACTAGATACGGCGTGTGCACGAGTGAACATCAGCCTTAATGCTATTCCTGCTTCTGTAGAGACCCTGCAACAAGAACTTGCAGCTCAACAGCGCGAGCTTGAAGCACTTGAGCGTGATGCTCTGCAGCAAACTGGCGACAAGCACAGCCTTGCTAACATTCCAGACCTAAAACTGGCAATGGAAACAACGAAAGAAGAGCTAGCAGAACAAGAAACGCAATGGCACAAAGAAAAAGAGCAGATCCAAGAGATGATTGCTCTACGCTCTCGCTTACATGAACTGGTCTTCGGCGAAACAAATGAAGAAGAGCTTGCTGCAGACGAAGATTCAGAACAAGATCAAGACGTTTCTCCATATGCAGAAATGAATGAAGAAGCGGTTCGCATTGCGATTTCAGCCTGCCAAGAACAGTTAGACGCGATCCGCAATGACAATCCATTGGTTCACTTTGAAGTGGGCCCAGATGAAGTCAGCCACGTGATCTCGGATTGGACTGGTATTCCAATGGGTAAGATGCTTCAAGACGAAGCAGAAACCACGCTAAAACTGAAAGGAAGCCTAACACAAAGCATCAAAGGCCAAGAATACGCTATCGATGCACTGTCTGAAGGCATTCAAACTGCAAAAGCCGGCCTAGGTAACCCAGACGCACCGACGGGCGTATTCCTGCTGGTTGGTCCAAGTGGTGTGGGTAAAACCGAAACTGCTCGAGCGATTGCTGACCAAATGTTTGGTGGCGAGCGCTTTATGACGACCATCAACATGTCTGAGTTCCAAGAGAAGCACACCGTATCTCGCCTAATTGGTTCACCTCCGGGTTACGTAGGTTACGGTGAAGGAGGCATGCTGACAGAAGCGGTTCGTCAACGTCCATATTCTGTTGTTCTTCTTGATGAAGTGGAAAAAGCCGACCCTGAAGTGTTGAACCTATTCTACCAAGTGTTCGACAAAGGCACGCTGAACGACGGCGAAGGCCGCACCATCGACTTCAAAAACACGCTGATCATCATGACCAGTAACCTTGCGACGCACGAGATTGAATCTTTGGTTCATCAATCAAAAGACATCGATGCAAACATCATCGCAGAAGCTATCCGTCCTACTTTGAACCAACATTTCAAACCGGCGCTGTTGGCACGTATGTCAGTACTGCCATTTGTTCCGCTGTCTGATGAAGCAATGACAGAAATTATTCACCACAAACTGAACAAAGTTTCTCTGCGTCTACAGAGCCATCACAAGTTGTCGCTAAGCTACGAAGAAAGCTTGGTTGAGTTCGTACTAGGTAACTGTCGCCTTGCTGAAACAGGCGCGCGTAATATCGACGCGGTCATCAACCGTCAGTTGCTGCCGCAACTATCGACTCAGCTATTAGTGCATGACAAGGATGATTCACATACGCAAATCGAAGTGTCTGTCGATGAGCAAGGAACACTAACCTATGCGTTCAGCTAACCATAGCGAACTTAGTAACGCCCTACTTGCGATCAGTCAGTCTTTGGCTGATCGCAGCCAGCTTACCCAAACATTGGATGCTGTGTTGACCGCGGCGAGACAAATGACCCTCGCAAAGCACGGCATCATTTATGTTTTGGACCAGACTGGGCAAGCGTTGATTCCAAGTACCGCTCACCATAACGATAAAACGATTGTTTCCCACCCTTGGGAAGCATTACAGTTAGACTCAGCCAGTGAGAACGACCCATTTAACTTTGCCATTCGTAATGGTGAAGTGGTGTTGATTAACGAGTTGTATAAGTACAACGGCTATGACTGCGAAAGCATCTATCAAACTGAGCAGACACTGGGATTAAAAAGCGAGAACTTACTGGCTTGGCCTTTGATTGATAGCGAAAGCAAAACCATTGGACTGTTAGTCTTACTCGATTTGAACGTCATCGACAACGAGGCAGCCTTGACTGAGTTTTGTCGTATGGCTGCGAGTAATATTCGCCAAGCCGTTTGGTTAGAGCAATACGGGCAAGTAATAAAAAATCTCAATGCCGACAATCAAGCCCTAGTACGCGAGAACACTCAGCTCAAAAAGCGTACCCAGAAAGCCTATCAAGGTCCTATTGCAGAGAGCGAAGAAATGCTCAATGTCTTGAATCGTCTTGATAAGGTGCTATCTCTTCCTGTCGATGTGCTGTTGCGTGGTGAAACGGGCGCTGGTAAAGAGGTGATCGCGAAATACATTCACGAAAACTCTAATCGTTCAGAACAACCTTTGATCGTACAGAACTGTGCCGCAATCCCAGAGCAGTTATTAGAGTCAGAACTCTTTGGCCATAAGAAAGGCTCATTTACGGGCGCAGACAAAGACAAAGTCGGTTTGTTTGAAGCAGCCAACGGCGGCACGCTTTTCCTAGATGAAATTGGCGATATGCCAATGCTACTACAAGCGAAGTTACTGCGTGTACTGCAAGAGCGTAAAGTTCGCCCAATCGGCACTAGCAAAGAGATTGAAGTGGACGTTCGCGTTATCGCCGCAACCCACTGTAATCTTATGCAGCAAATCAAAGATGGCGGATTCCGTGCCGATTTGTTCTATCGTTTGAATGTGTTCCCTATTACATTACCACCACTGAGAGCACGCAAGTCGGACATTATTCCCCTTGCTGAGCATTTCGTGCAACACACAACCAACACGCTAGGTTTGCCGCAAGCGCCAGGGTTAAGTGCCAACGTACGTAAACAGCTCCTTGCCTATCAATACCCAGGGAACGTGCGTGAGCTTAAGAACATCATTGAGCGCTCGGTGCTACTGTCCGATTTTGAAACCATTACTCACATTGAGTTTGGCGAACAAATCCCAGAAGATGTGCCAAATATCGGCATGAAAGCAGCCGCACCTACCCCAGACCAACCTGCTTACGAGCGGCAGGCACAAGCGGATTTAGAAGACGCTTCAAAGAGCCTTAAGGACGTCGTTAGCCAATACGAGCGTACAGTGATCATCGATTGCTTAAATGCGTGTAATTGGCACACCAAGAAGGCCGCTGAACAATTGGCACTTCCAATGAGCACTCTCAACCATAAGATGAAGAAATACGATATTTCTGCAGCGGGTTGATGGGGCTTAAAAAGAAAATTCTAAATTCAGTATGAAGTCATAAGAAAAGAAAAACCGCCCGAAGGCGGTTTTTTTTTGCATCTAGGAAGGGTTATCAAGTGACTTTTCCAAGGGCTTGGGTGCTTGAGTTACCGCAGGTTGTTTCTCAATCCAATCTTTCAGCCATTTCTTGCGTTGAGATTCGTTATACTGCTTCCAAGTTTCAGCCGCAGACTTGTCTACGCCTTCCTCTGTCGACTCTTTCTCAATTAACCAAGGCATATCACTAAAGAAATTACCAGCCAAAGCACTATCCGCATTTAAAGAAGGAATAGAAATTACAGCATCACGACCAATATCATAGTCATCAACTCCATTTAATCCGACTTGTTTTAGATGAGCAACCGAAAGCTCCAAGTTCGCTTTACCACCAATTACACCACCAAACGGTCTTAGGCCTTTTAACCTAACTCCCGTTGGTGCAACATATTCCAAGTTAAACCTCATGCAGTACATCGTATAGTTTTTGCTCTTAGATAGTTCATTCTCTTTAGTGAGACTACCTACAGCTTCACCTATAAACTCACTCATGGCATCAACTTGTTCTCGATGGTTTTCTGAAATAGATTCAGTAAACATCCACTCTTCGTTTTTATGAACAAACTCACCAATATGATACATATCGGTGAAGTAAAGAGGACCTTTAACTGGCTTACCATCATTTCCGTCGAGCGCCAGTTGAATACACATATTCACTGCTTCCCACGACATACCCAAACGTTCATAAAGTGCTTTTTCATGACTTTCACCCAAAATCAGTACATAAATACTGGCAGGATCGTCTTTCTTTTTGTTTCCCCATGAGAAACCATCACGCCAGATATTATCAGCCGATTGGTACCATTTTCTTTCACTGAAAAAGTTCAAACCAGACGCTTTGGTGTCTATAGCCACCACTTGCTGTTTAATGCCATGAAGTATAGGGATGGTATTTTTGTCTCCCTCACTTGCCATTAAGGTAAAGCTCTCTACCATAAGGTCCTGTTCACGTAGACGCAGTTGCTGCTCTCCCAAATAGGTATCAAGCAAAACCAGTCTAGTTTCTGTACTTAAAGCGCCAATTTGCAACTCATCTTCGGCATCATCAAACTTCTGCCCCAGACTGTACTCTTGTGGTAAGTAAAAACTATGTTGCCCTTGATTCGTTCTAATTCCCAAGCAGTAACGCATATTTTGGAAGCCTCCGCCTTTTACATAGCGCTTAAAGGAATCCGCTTCTGCAAAATAGTCGCTTGGCTGACCCGATATCGCTGCTCCGGAAACTGCCATACTGAACATTGCATCAGAGAATATTAGCTTTGCTTTAGAGGTCATTGGTTTCATACCGTCGATCATCACATCACCGAAGCGGAATGAGGGAATATGCTCAATAGCAATCAACGTAGCGCCGTCATCAATCCCCTGTTGCTTGTAAAAAGCACTTATTCGCCCATCAGGATCAGCTTTGAAGTCACTAACCTTCATTGGCAACATCCAGTCACTGAAAGCTGGGCCTTTAATATTTTCGAGCCCGTCGACGCGATCGTAGCCAATAGTAACTGGTTTCGCATACTTGTTTTCTTTTTTAAGTACCAACTGCACTTTCACTTTATCGTATGGACCTAGACGACTGTTGCTAGATTGCTGAATCCAACTATCGTATGACATCCATTCCGGTTCATCACTTTCAGCATAGCGAGCTGACTGAACTAGTATTCGACAATAGCCGATTTCATCTTTCTTTAACTCACTTCCCTGCGGGTTAAATGACTCGGTAAAGTTATCAAACATCGTTTCATTTGGATGTTCAAACAACATAGTTTGTATCGGGAAGATTTGATTAAATGCACCTGCCGCTTTAAGGCTATCCCTGTTTTCGGTTATAGAGAGATGAGAAACTTTGCTATTAGTTGTTATTGGAGCAGGCCAATGATGTGCACCTTGTGGCATATTTGTCGATAATTCGATGTAGTACTCGTTATCACAACGGTTCTTCCAGTTAGCCGCTAAGGTGTTTCCTTTGATCGTATGTACAGACCAATCATCGCTCAAAATGTAATTCTCAATGTATTCCTTCACCTTGTAACGCTCAACCAAAAACCTAAACGAGATATTAGAATTCCGTTTGGTTTGAGATCCTAGGTCAGCAAGTAATAACACTAAGCCATTAATAGCAAGCGCTCGTAGTTGGTAGCGTTTTAACACCTCCTTACGAACTTCTTCGCTCTCAAGGTGAGTAATGAGTTCCTGATAAGACCTACATTCAATACCTACATCTACCTTACTGCGTCGCAAATCGTTAAGTAACTCGATATGTATTTTTGCTAGCCTTTCAAGCTCACTGACAACCTCATGGCTTTGCTTTAACTCTTCTAGGAAGGAGTCCAACATTAAACTATCAATCACTTTCACCGCAGATATTGCTGTCTTTGACCCCTCTATGGCAAGCATAAACCCTCTTGCCGCAGGAGCTATAGCAGGAATATAGGAAGCGACGTCAACGACACTGTCAAAAATCGCCATTCGCAGTGCGACTTCTGCTTTATCTTGCGCAACCATCTCAGCTTCTAGAGCAAGCCTAGAGCGTTCCATTGCATGCGAGCCATAGCGACTGGGATGAAAGAATATGTTCAGGGATTGCAGGTAAATACGGATTACAACCCGACGGTTTTGTCTTAGATTAGGGTTGTTGCGGTCGACTTTTTCACCTTGTTTGGGAACATAGACAGGTTTACTTTCACCAAAAGCGGCTACCGAAACACGACCTTCAAAAACAGGGAACTCCTTCATGAGCAGTTTTTTCGCATATTCTGCGCGCTCTGCCGATACCTGCATATTTGCTTTCTCGGTACCGACTTGGCAAGCATGCCCTTCTATCTCTACTCTAAGGTTTGGCTCATTCTCTAAAACGTTGGCAAGAGAAGCAGCAAGCTGTTTAAATATAGATGCATGATCCTTTAACTCTTTTTCACGCGAGTTAAAGGCAAATTCTATTTTTATTCCTGCGCCTCTAGAGCTATTTACGAGAATGGCGTCAATCTGATTGCCAGATTGATCACGCGCATCTTTTAAAGCCTGTTCTAGTTTTTCTTCCTGGATATGGTTAGCTGTCTTCCAAACTGGAATTTGAGCAAGGTAGTCTTTTGTAACTTCTTCTGTTCCTTGCTCTGCTTTATCAACCTTTTTATTTTGATTAACCAGCTGTTTAGCTTTTTTATACAAACTAAGTGCTGTCAGTCCCGTTCCGAAGCCATTAAAACCAACGGCTTTACCACCAGAAAGCCAAGCTTCCGCAACTCGCCCGGCAACCACACGTCGGTTACCCAGACGTGATTCTAAAGAAAGTGCTAGTGCGCTTGCCCGAGCTTCATTGGTGTTAAAAACCTTATCGTGAAATAGCGCCTTCCAACCAACACCCGCGATAGCTGGTGTGTGGAGTTCCTGCAACTTATCAAGCGCTTCTTTCGTACTGTAAATACCGTAATACAATTCGCCTGCCGCTTTCATCGCAGGCGGCATCTCGGACTTAACTGCATCCCAATACAGTTTCGAGACGTTATTAAACACCGCTTGGCGGCCATCACGGTCTAAAGTGTCTTGCAAGCTACCGCTCAGCAGCCCTGCTCCTAGCTGAGCAGACACATCTCGGATATTCTTGAGTAACGCAATACTCCTTGAAGCTGGCGTATTGGCTGTTACACCTTGTACATTACCGTGAAGGTAATGTTTCATATTTCCAAAGTACTGAGGGTATTGATAAATCAAGGATTCCTCAAGGGAGATCATATCGCCACTGACAATGGCAAATTTCCCTAACGGAGTGCTTGAAGAAAAGGTAATCTGTTCACGTAGCTCGTAAGTGTAGACTGTATCTAAGCCTTCAGAAAATTGCTGAATATGAGCGTCTTTAATGAACTGTGGAACACCATTTTTCATCTGGCTTGGAATAAATTCGACACGGATACTGTATAAGCCTTCTTTAAAATCAGCAGGATCAACGTGAAACATCGCGCATGGATATTGCTTAGCATTTTCTTCTGAATGCTCATCTTCAGGTAATGCCGCTTGTACTGAAGAGCCTATCGTTTTGTATTCCCCACCTTCTTTGGTTGAATCAAACTTTTGCAAAGTAACCGTCGCACTTTCATAGCCTTGATCAGAAAAAACCACAGCGCAACTCGCCACAACAGGTAAAACGAAGCCTTTTAGTGTCTCTCCCGATTCACTTACATCTTCATACCACTTATTATATTCTGCCTGTTCTTCGCTGAGCCCCCCGTTCGCAGCTGGTTCGTAAGGCTTAGCCAATTGTTCAATGCTGACCTCTGTCAAGGTGAGTTTTGCTTCGCTGTTTTCCAACTGGCTACTCAACTCTGCAACTTTTGTAGCTAACTCTTTGGGGTTTAACTCAGAAAGTGAAGCTATTAAAGGCAAGGGCGGAAAGCGGAAAGTGAAGGTCTGCTCACCCTCTTTGGGTAGATCCCTACCTAACGCATGAATTGTGTGCTCTGGTGTCAGGACCTCAAAAGTCCCATATTGATCGGGCTTTCCATTACCCAGTGAACATAACTTAAATTTATGGTCGGTAGCCCAAAGCTTAGGCCTATCGCTATCGGTGACGTTAAGCATCGGCACTTTCGCTAAAGGGCGAAGATTAGTCACGTCTTTATTTTTAAGCAAGCTAGGCTCTTCGTGCCAAGTTGGATAGACGTTTTTTCTACCCTCCTGAGTAGCAGGAAAATAAGCACCAAACAAATAGTAATTGGCACGCAAAGGTATCGCGTTACAGGTATCATGAGTGCTCACAGTTCATCCCCTTTAACAAAATCACCATTGTTGGCAAAGGCATTGTAAAGAGAAGAATTACTGGCACTGTGGCCCGTCCCTATTTGCTCCCATTTTAAATAAGAACCAAATTCTTTATTTTCTTTTAGTTTACTGAGGATGGCCCGTGCCGCTCCATCCCGAGCATAATTCGCATCTTTACTCAAAATCTCAAAATAGCGCAGTTTACCTACCGCTCGCGGTACGATTTCTTCTGATTGGAAGGTTCTACTTTGGGTATCAATAAGATAACGGTGCGTTCTAGTTTCGGCCCAAGAATAGCGCCCCGTTGGGCTAATTGATTTCTTACGAAAACGGGCTTCATCTGCAGAACGTGAACTATCCGGCACTATCGAGTAAAGCTCCTTTCCCGTGCGCTCATCAAAGACACCAACCCCATATTCATCGACCATATAACGCTTGCCATCATAAATCACGGAGTACTCATTAAACTCTGTGTCTACTTGCTGTTTGTCGCCTGTCGCTAAGGTGTACTTCCAGTCTTTAAACTTGTCTACGTAGTAAAGATAGCTGCTGTCTTCTGCCCATAGAAACTCTGGGTAGCCACGTGAACGACCTAGTTCAATATACTCACCCGTCTTAAGATCTTTAATTACTTTAAACATCCCTTCTGAGGCCGAATAGGCCAAAGCCAAGTAGCGATTATTTGGAGAGACACGCATTAGACGAACTTTGCCAACAAACTCATCTGCGACCAGACGTAAGTCTGTCCCATCCGTTTTGATACTCCACACTTTATCCCTTTGATCATAGTGGTCTTTCGCTTCATTTCGGGCGTTATCCCAACGAAACACTACACGTGGTAAATCATAAGAGCCTTCATTGGTGAGATCTTCACGTGGCCATTCTTTAGCTTTAAAAATAAAGTGTTTAGGTTTACCCGTCTCTTTGTCATAAATAACGTAATTGTTTTCTGTGATATAAACACGACCATCTTCCCACTGTTGAGCATTTTTTTCTGCGATTCGGTCTTGAACCGTCTGAGGTTTTGGCGCGTGTTGTTCAGGTTCCTTGGCCGATTCTTGATTACAGCCAGATAAGACCGCTAAAGTAATCAAGCATAATGTATGACGTAGATTCATCTTATATTCTCTTCGTTATCTTTCTCGATCGCGTTTAATAGTGTGACAACGCAACCCGAATAAGTTGTTTTGTTAACTTGGCTGATCTTTTTTCTTATAAGCCAGTAAATCCGCAATGGGTGTTTGAGCAAAAATGACCGTTTTATTATCTCTTTCGTGATGACTATTGCCCTGATAACCACGGAGAAGATCCACTTCTTTAACCTCTGCAGGCCAACCAGTAAAACGAATCAACCTAGAACCATTCTCTTTTTTTATACATTGGCGCAAGCACACTCGCTGCGACCAATCACCATCGCTTTGCCTTAACTCAAAGTAATCATCTGACTCGTCCAGCGTCGTATAGCCCGGATATTCGAAAACTATCTCGACAGATTTAAGTAAATACACGACCGCTACATTTTTATTTACCTGGCTTCGTAACATTGCGTATTTTTCAGGTTTTGAGGTCGCAGCACTTGGTAATACTGAGAGCAGGCGAACAGAACCGTTTCCAATTTTAAAGCTTTTCTCACTGCTGTAATGGTTAAGATCAGTGACTTTTATGGCCTTGGTTCCGGGATCACTCTCTAGTTCAGATAGTTCACTCTCGCTCAATCGTTTACTGTTATAAGCCAAATATACTTCTTGAGGCTCACCTTTAATCTTGTAAGGAAGCCATATATGCGGGAGAGGGTAACCTTGCGCGCTCCGCTTCACTGGGCTAGAAGCATTAATAGGGCTCAAATTTGTTTCAATCTTTTCTTTGATTTGTGGCTCATAGCCGGTCATGACTATCTCAACTTCTTCCTCAACTAAGTTGAACACTCGAGCCTCTCCAGAACCATTCAAAGAGCCTTCACTTACCACCTTGCCGTTCTGCACGATTTGGAAAGGCTCATAAGCGAAAACACCGCCTGTTTCAGGATTGGTCATATAGATATCGGCGTGCCTTTTGCGTCTAGAGCCTTCACGAACACTATTAATGTCCGTATCTGAAAAGTAACCATTTTCCGTAATTGCCACTTCGCGCCAAATTTTATTGTTCCAAACAACATACACGTAGCCTGATGTAAACACTTCTGCAGCTTCATCTGATTTATCGCTACTAGGGAAGTGCAGCGGAACCACAGGCACCAACACGTTATCCCACTCATCCATCTGAGTATCTTTATCAACGGGTTGCAAGTCTTCGGCGAGTTTAAGCAAAATTGGCTGAGGCTGGTCAGTGCAAGGGATTTTGATATAGAGCGTTTTGCCCTCAGCTTCGAGATCTTTAAATGTCGCGAGGCTGCGGTGTTTGTTTTCTGTATCAGCCTTGCCTACAGTCACTTTTTCTTTTTGAGTTTCCGTTTTTCCCAACATCAAACATGCCGCGTTGCTAGACCACTGCCCTGCAAACTCGACAACAATTTTTTGGTCTGGGCTTGGCTCAGAAGGTACATGCGTGTAACTGCGAACTAGAGCAACATCGTCAGTAACCTGCTTGTAACCCGCTTTAAAAACTTTGCTTTCATTCGAAGCAGATACAGAGTCAACGAGTGTTTTAAGTCTAGGGAAGCTTTGCAGCTGAGAGTCCGTCAATGGCGACCGACGAGCAACGGTAGATAATGACACCCAATTGCCTTTTCCCAATTCGATTCTTATAGCAGCTAGCAATGCGCTGGTCGTTTTTTTGGCAGAGATGGAAATCTTTTGCGCCAATTCTTTAGGGAGGTTTCTAAGGATGTCATCTGAATTTCGCAAACGCGAAAGCTGTCCTATACACTCGTCCGGTGTAAGAACATAAGATAGCTCGTTGGAGGATAGCTTCGAGCTAGGTATAAATTTGCAAACTAAATGCATTTGAATTCTCCACAACCAACATCGTAAATATGGCTGCGGTGACAATTAAGCTGATAAGGCTTACAAGTACGATTTGGTCTGCTTATCCTACTTACTTAGCCATTTATTTTCAACGAGATAGAAAAATCGCCCGAAATAAAAAACACCAAAAAAACGGTGATTTTTGCTATCAAAACATGCGATTTGACCACAATAAAAGCCAGTAACATCACCCACTCTGTCAAAATGGTAAAATCTTACTCTCTAAAAAAATTTAATTTATGGACTGAAGTTAACAAAAATCATAGTAACGTGCGCTTCAGGTAAGCACGAGGAAATTCAGAAGTTTATGAGGTGCCCTCCTCAGCAACAAACAACAAATTGACTGTTACTGAGGAAGTTTAAATAAAAAGGTGAGCGCATTACGCACTCACAAAAGTAACTGCTCTGAAGCTTGCTAGGATTAAATTTGCTTCATCGCGAGTTAAAGAGGCGAGGTATTACCCATCGACCTCATGCAGAACACTATACTCAGAGTATAGAAACGAGCGTAAATATATAATATTTAAAAAGATTTTCAACGCGACACATTCACCACAGCACCTGCCGAGCGACCATCACAATCACGTCATACACACCTAAAAGCAACATTGGCCTAGTTATTATAGTTATTCAGACTTGTATTAAGACGATTCATTAATTCGAGTAACTTATCAATAAAGGCAATTATTTTGATAAATATCACAAAAAGTCCCTAATAAATAAAGCGAGCTAAACGCTCGCTTTATTTATGCCGCATTTTTTAAAGTTTTGTTCTCACTAAAATATCGGTTGTAGACAGCACCTAAGGAGGCTGTACTTGCGAAACGATCATAGTTCAATGTTGCTTGGACCTCTTCGGCAGAGGCAGACAGCTTGTTGGTACCATTCACATAAATCGTTACGGCTCCGTCCTTCAGTCCTGAAAGATCTAAATCAGTTGTCCATGAGTCTGAAAACACGGTAGCCATGCCTGTGGCTTCTGTACCATCAGCGTCGACTGCTTTGATATCTATATACTCACCATCTTCAAACCGTTCACTGCTACCACTTACTGTCACGCTTTCCACTCCAGTAACATCGTTGATAGCATCTAGATGTATTGTTGGTGTGATTGGCAAGGAGTAAGTCGTGTTCTGGCTACCTGTATTCCCTGATAAGTCTTGGTAGTCACGAACCAGCAACGCCACATTGAGCTCTGACGTGCTTGGTACCACCACATCACCAGTCCAAACGCTTGGGTCCGCTGTTGCCACTAATGAGGTGATCGTCGTGCCACCTAACTCCGCTGCGGCGGATTGCAGATCTTTATCGAATTCCAGCGTTACCGTCACGCTTTGGCCGATGGCTTGATGCTCAGGAGTAAACGTCACGTTAGTCAGCGTTGGCAGAGACTGCGCGAGTGTAAAGCTCTGGCTTTCACTCACTTCAATGCCCGCTGAGTTCGTCCCTGTCACAATCACGGTATAAGTGCCGTTGGTTTGGTGACTAATGTCCATTGCGTCACTGGTCCAAGTGCCACCGGCTTGTACTGTCGCACTGCCGCTTTTTAGTACCGTCGCGCTGCCTTGGGCTTTCACTTCAAGACGAAGGGACTGGCCGTCAAAACGTGTCGACGTGCCTTCGAATTGTAACGTGGCGGCTTGCATTTCATCCACACTGCCCACTGGAGTGATAGCTAAGGTCGGCGTGATCGGCATGGAGTAAGCCGTGTTCTGGCTACCGGTATTCCCTGATAAGTCTTGGTAGTCACGAACAAGCAACGCCACATTGAGCTCTGACGTGCTTGGTACCACCACATCACCAGTCCAAACGCTTGGGTCCGCGGTTGGCATTAATGAAGTGATCGTTGTACCACCTAACGCCGCCGCTGCGGATTGCAGATCTTTATCGAATTCCAGCGCCACCGTCACGCTTTGGCCGATGGCTTGGTGCTCAGGAGTAAACGTCACGTTAGTCAACGTTGGCAGAGACTGTGCGAGCGTAAAGCTCTGGCTTTCACTCACTTCAATGCCCGCTGAGTTCGTCCCCGTCACAATCACGGTATAAGTGCCATTGGTTTGGTGACTCATATCCATTGCGTCACTGGTCCAAGTGCCACCAGCTTGTACCGTTGCACTGCTGCTTTTCAATATGGCAGCGCTGCCTTGTGCTTTCACTTCAAGACGCAGGGACTGTCCGTCAAAACGTGTTGACGTACCTTCGAATTGTAACGTGGCGGCTTGCATTTCATTCACACTGCCCACTGGAGTGATGGCTAAGGTCGGCGTGATCGGCATAGAGTAGGCTGTGTTCTGGCTACCTGTATTCCCTAATAAGTCTTGGTAGTCACGAACCAGCAACGCCACATTGAGCTCTGACGTGCTTGGTACCACCACATCACCAGTCCAAACGCTTGGGTCCGCGGTTGGCATTAATGAAGTGATAGTTGTACCACCTAACGCCGCCGCTGCGGATTGCAGATCTTTATCGAATTCCAGCGTTACCGTCACGCTTTGGCCGATGGCTTGATGCTCAGGCGTAAACGTCACATTAGTCAGCGTTGGCAGAGACTGCGCGAGTGTAAAGCTCTGGCTTTCACTCACTTCAATGCCCGCTGAGTTTGTCCCCGTCACCATCACAGTATAAGTGCCATTGGTTTGGTGACTCATATCCATTGCGTCACTGGTCCAAGTGCCACCAGCTTGTACCATTGCACTGCTGCTTTTTAGTACCGTCGCGCTGCCTTGTGCTTTCACTTCAAGACGCAGGGACTGGCCGTCAAAACGTGTCGACGTACCTTCGAATTGTAGCGTGGCGGCTTGCATTTCATTCACACTGCCCACCGGCGTAATAGCTAAGGTCGGCGTGATCGGCATGGAGTAAGCCGTGTTCTGGCTACCGGTATTTCCTGATAAGTCTTGGTAGTCACGAACAAGCAACGCCACATTGAGCTCTGACGTACTTGGTACCACCACATCACCAGTCCAAACGCTTGGATCCCCGGTTGCCACTAATGAGGTGATCGTGGTACCACCTAACTCCGCAGCGGCGGATTGCAAATCTTTATCGAATTCCAGCGCCACCGTCACGCTTTGGCCGATGGCTTGGTGCTCAGGAGTAAACGTCACGTTAGTCAACGTTGGCAGAGACTGTGCGAGCGTAAAGCTCTGGCTTTCACTCACTTCAATGCCCGCTGAGTTCGTCCCCGTCACAATCACGGTATAAGTGCCATTGGTTTGGTGACTCATATCCATTGCGTCACTGGTCCAAGTGCCACCAGCTTGTACCGTTGCACTGCTGCTTTTCAATATGGCAGCGCTGCCTTGTGCTTTCACTTCAAGACGAAGGGACTGGCCGTCAAAGCGTGTCGACGTACCTTCGAATTCTAACGTGGCGGCTTGCATTTCATTCACACTGCCCACTGGAGTGATGGCTAAGGTCGGCGTGATCGGTAATTCGTGAGCGGTGTTATCCTCCCCTATGTTACCAGTCAAATCTTTAAACTGACTAACAACCAAGTCGACACTTAACAGCGTAGTGCTCGGAACTTGTACATCACCAACCCAGACCTTTTTATCTGCCGTTGCGGACAGAGAACTGATGCGATTGCCGCCAAGCGTAGCGGTCGCCTCTTGGAGCTCTTTATCAAACTCAAGCGAGACACTCACACTTTGCCCCACGCTCTGATGCTCGGGGTTAAATGTCACATTAGTCAGTTTTGGTAAGGTTCCTTCAACCGCGATACTTAAGCTGCTTCCCTTTCCTGGAATGGTGTTGGTACTTTGATAGCTATTATCTTCTACCTGAATAGTGATATTTTTATCTTGTTTTTCTGGGCTGATGTAATTAACCGTCCACGTAATATTGTCTGAAGTCGACCAAGTATCTTGTTTTAACGTTCCTGTTGCACCGCTATCACTAGCGACAAGATGGACATCTGAGATATCAAAGCTCGTAACTTCTTCTGTAAAGTTAAACGCGAGCGTAATCTCTTCGCCTCCAAAAAGAGGGGCGCTTGAGGCGGTAGAGATACTTAGCCCGGGAACGGTTGCCGCTTCCACATGCGCGTCAATAGAACTTTCACTATTGTTATCCACCTTGTCTGTTGCTGCCACCGTGATCGTATGATCGCCTTTAGGTAACAAATAGCTTATGACATAAGGCCCCGCTTCGGTTGTCGGCTTAGTAATCGCTTGAGGAGCCACAGTGCTGCCACCACTCACCGCTTTTGAAGTGACGAGATTTAAATTTTTATCTGTAATGTATGCACTAATTTCTAGCTGATACTTATCGTTTGTCGGTATCTTAGAGATTTGATTAGCACTTAAGCCAGAAATACTTGGAACGTCATAATCAACAATAGACTCGATAACTTGTCCATCATAACTTTTGCCTAGTAATTCAAAGCTTGTATTCTCTCTTCCAACTGAGTCCGTCACCGTCACCTTAAGGGTATATGACCCTTGATTATCGACGGCAAAGTTCATCATTCCATTACCACTAGATGAGATAACATCACCTGAGTAACGCAAGGAATCACCGAGGCTTGGAATAAGCTCCACAGAATATTGTGAAGCTTTCACTCTTTCTCCTTCCACCGTAGATAGCGTAAACGGCTGGCTCGCCTTGGTTAAAAACAGTTTCCCACCCTGCAAACTCGTAATTCCATCGAAATCAACCGTGACTTTAGGAACACTAATATCAATGACTTTTCTGATATCAGAATACAGTCCGACGCTATCTGTCGCTTTGATGTCTACTGTGATTGAACCACGCCCCTCTAACTGAGATTTCGGTAGTTCAAAGTACGTAGATGAACCATTCCCATCCTCTACTCTTTCTTCTTGATAACTCGGGTTTAAAACCGAGTAGTTTACTTTTGCGAGGCTGCTACCAGTGTCCGTTATGTCGAAACGAAAACGAACATTATCTGGATTTGTTGGCGATTCAGTTACGATAATCTCATCGCCAACACTTGGAGGTGTGTTGTCAACTTTAATATCAACGGTCGCTTCACCGACTCTCGACCACACATCCGTTGCGGTAATAATTGTCCTGATCGTTTTTCCATCAGCATCGCTAGGAAGTTCACTCGTAAATGTTGAACACTTGTAGGTTGGGTCATCTGCACACACTTCCAATTGCGCAAACTTCTCCGGATTATCTTTATAGTTGTAGGATTCCGTTCCAAATCTGGCCATCACATTGTCTAGCCTAGAGTTTTCATACAACTTAATTCTGAATTTAGCGACAAGCTGCTGGCCATTAATGGTTGTGTTTCCGACCGGATCAGTAATTTCAACGACTACCGAACCTTTAGGTAATTCAAGCAGTAGATCATGCTCTGGCGTCAAGTTTCCTGCTAAGTCAGATACGTTTTTGATTTTGTATTCTTGAGTTGTACTCAGACCATCAATAATATCGGCGTAGGATTCAGAGTACGTACACTTGATATTTCCAACACCTTTGGCACAGGTCGTTGGTGTATAAGCTTTGTTGCCAAGATTACGAACCAACTTTGGATATTTATCTGAACTTTCAGTATTCACGCCTGATAAAGCATCATTGAAAGAGAGCTCAAATGTGAGCATCTTCTTCTTCAAAGCTTCATCAAACCAAACATCACTTCCTTTAAAACTGTATGAGTTACCATCAACGACTGTTGGTGCATCAATATCCACCATCGAAAAATTGAACTTGTTGATCGTTTCACGCCCATTTGTACCCAAGGTTTTAGTGATCAAAGTGACAGGTGCTTTCGTCATGTTTTGCCCAACATTGACACTACAACTGTAAGGTTCTTGCGATACGTTGATAACACCAGAAGTTGGTTGCTCATTAGTTGGTGGCGCATCTAGAGAGCTGTATTCTTCACGAACCCAACACTCTAACGTTTTGGCTTTGACCGCACTCAATGTAGTAAAGGTGACATCAAGAACACCATCAGATAAGTAGTTTTGGAAGTCCAGCGGACTTGCAACCGAGAGAACCACGCCTTCACGCTGTACGCTAAAGGTTTGATTTACTTTTCCAACCTTCCTGTCTTTTTCATCAAGGTAACGAACTTTGTTGTAAACCTTTATATCAAGTTCATAATTACCATCTTTGGCAATTTGTGTAGAAAGCAGCGTTGCCGTCCACGTGCCATCTGCGGCTTCTGAGAACGTAAAGTTAGTCCCGTTTTGCTCTCCAGAAAATCTATACGTTGAGTCAATTCGATCAACGCCACTGTCATCAACAATATCAAGCGTAAGTACGATATTCCCATCTTGATAGATGGTGCTGTTTGTAATTGGCGTTCCATCCGTGTAACTCATCGCTAGGGTTACCTGCGGGATGGAATTGTACACTTTAACGGTAAAATCTTGCTCACCACTGGTTAAGGTTGTGTTGCCACGAACATCAGACCCTTTTAAACGAACCTTGTGTGTACCCGTACCTAAATCACCAAGGCTCACTTTGAGATCTTCATTGATTTTTTTACCTGGAGAGCCAGGTAATGGCTCCAGATCGCTAAACGTCCAATACTCTAAGCTTTCTCGGTTTACACCATTAATTGAAATATCACCGTTTGCATTTAGGTCTAGCGCCGTTAGGTCAAAGACATAGTTTCCTAAGTAGTAGTCATTCGCATTGAAACCACTTAACCCTAATGTTGGCCCATCACGATCAAGAATAACCTTGTGCGTGTTAGAACTAGACTCAAAACCGTAAATATCGGTTGCTTTTACATACAGTGACGTGGTTTTTTCATCTTCAAAAATGTCTATTTTATCTGTGTCACTCTTAATGAGAGACATTGCAAACTCTTTAGATGAATCCGTTGGCACAATTGTCTTAATTGGCGAATCTTTACCATTTTGATACAGCGAGACTTGCTCAATGTCTGAATCGTCTATTACGGATTTAAATCGCACGTTGAACTCACGCCCGACAACATAGTTCTCTTTGGACAATGTGTCTTCAACCCAAGGCGTATTTAGGATGATTTCTGGACCTTTGTTATCGACTTGGAATGTGAATTTCCCTGTTGTACTAACATTGGCAGGGTAAGCGTTGTCCGTCGCTGTGACATAAAATTCATTCCATTCATCGTAATCAAATGCTTTTGAAACCAGTTGGACTTTGACGTCAGGTTGTTCACCAACTAGGTATGGTACGTCACACGTCTCTGTTAGAGGGTCACAGCTTTCTAATGTCAGTGCCTGACCAGACCCTCGGCGAAGATCTATTTTTACATTATTGCCGGGGCTTAACGTCCCCCAATCAATGACAGGTGTCCATTGGTTGTTACCGCCTAAACGGCTTTGAACCTGCTCACTTTTTACAATAGGAGCTTCAGAGTCGATACGAATATTGAATCTCGGAGCCGTGCTAGTTAACTCTGAAACGGAGTTACCTAAATTATCCTCTGCCGCTGCAACGACTAGCCAATCACCATCACCCGGGTAAATCGTCGCGCCTTGATTTGAACAAAGCTCCCCCGTACATAATTTGACTTTAAAGGCGTCTTTCGAGTTATTCGAAAAGTCCTCTGGTGTGTATGTGACTTTTTCACCCGTTTGCTGGTAGAAAACAAGACCTCTTGAAGAAAGCTTGTCACCCACAACATCTTCAACCTTGAAGGTCAATTCATGGGTATTTTTGGCATTTAAATAAATACCGCCTTCTACAGGTTTACCGTCGACGTCATTAGGTGGGAGGTAACTCGTTTTAGGGAAATCATTATCAATAAATACCGTTTCTATAAACGGAGCTTTGCCATCGTAACCATACGCATTGCCATGTGGGTCCATGGCACTGGTTTCCACAGCAAACTCTACAATATCTTTTAGTTCACTAGACTGAGAGTTAAGGGTAAAGAGGTACTCTTTTCGATAAGCATTGCTGTTGCCAGGGTTCTCTACAATGTTGATGTCCAGCGGTATTTCAATGTTTGGCTCACTGGCTTGATACCACATCGTGCTAAACTTCGGACCATAAGCGTCGGTTTCTACAATACCAGAAGGATCGTCTAGGACAATTTTAGAAACAACTTCACCAGCAATATAAAGCTTATTGCCAACCATCGTCTCTCGACCGCTTTCAATCGTTAATTTTGGCTGTGGAGGCAAGATATCGATACTGCTACCCTCTGTATCAAAAATGTTCTTACCATTTAAGTTAGGATTAGCCATCGAAATATCATCAGCATAGAGCTGCGCGATATTGGTCTCAATACCGTATTTGCTCGCCATGATTTCGTAATACGATTGCGCTAAATCCTTTCGATAAGTATCGGAACCGAATTGATAAGAATCGAGCATAACCTGACGTCCACCAACACCAATACCATTCGCTTTTCCATCAAAGCTCAAATCATCGTAAATAGCGGAGGCAAAATCTAATGAGTTATTTCTCGGCATTCCTTGAGCAATACTATCGATAGCTTCGACAAGAAATCGGTGTAGATAATCGTTTGATGGCTTTTCTGGAATCGCTTTGGTAGCAAGCATTTCGTTCGTTGCATAAGGCACAACCGTTGGATCAAATCCAAAGAATGAGCTGTTGTTCGTGCCTGATAACGCGTAGCGCACCTCATCAAGAATTTGAATCGCACGCTCAGAAGTTTTCTCTCCGGCAGTGACTTGATCCCACTGGAAATCAAACAAGCTAGTCTGATATGTCGATAGTTCAGTAATATAGTAAGTCTGAGAGCCATTGAGCTTAAAGTACACGCCAATATTGGCCTTGTTTAAATCAACCGTTACTTTTTTGGTTCCTGGATCTCTTTTCCATTGATAGTAGTATGGCTCGCTGCCTTCGATACCAATTAAACGAACACGCATGAAGTCATAATTCACAACATCAGTTGTGGTTTCACAACTCGCGACGTCAAGAGCCATTGATTGGTCACTTTCCAATTGTTGGATAGTGGTACAACTCGCAAGTGAAGTGAATTCACCATTTGGACTCAATCCTTCAAGTTGAGCTCGCGCACCAATAAATGGTGTCACCACTTTTATAGTTGGCAGATCAAAGCTACTTCTAAAATATACTTCTCTTGGAGTGCTTTCGTTATCAGACTCATCGACGGTTTGAATGACTAACTTTTGACTACTGTTTTCTGATACCGATTTAAAGCTGTCACCCAAAATATCTCTTACAAATGGAATGTAATAGATGACATCTTCTACACGCCCATTGCTGTCTAACAGCGTTTCGTGCGGAATTTTTGCGATGTAGTCGTCATCCGATGCGGTTGTATCAATAACTTGCTGAAGTGAGTAGTTGTTATCGTTGTTTTGGCTTACGTAGTACTTGACGACGAGCTTAAGTTTATTGGCGTTGGAGCCTAAAACCGTATCGGTATTTACGTCTGACACTTTCACACGAACATAAGGAATTTTATTCTCTTTCAACAAGTTAGCGTTGAAGTTACTAAAATCTACCCCTTTTAATGAATTCTGAATGCCTATACTCGCGTACGCATAGTCTATCTTTAGGTAATCACGGCTCGCTTGAACATTGTCTGGGGTATACGTATCTTGAGAGTAGATACCATCGTAAGTGGTTCGTTCACCATCTAAACCGACATTTACGTACGTCATTGACGCACCTTCAGGATAAGTAATCGTTTGTGCTGGCGCTTGATCGTCACGACTTACTGCATGCTGAGCGGTGCCCGTATTGCCTTTGCTATCCTTCGCTCGAACCTCAAAGACCGTCGTAGATAGGAATTCATCAGTTGGGTAAGCCTTACTAAACTCACAAGCATTTCCAGACTCTACAGTTACAGGAGAACATGTGACGTCCTCATGTAAGCCATCTTTAAATGAAATACTGACCGAACTGATCTCTTGCGAGCTTTCTTTTACAACCCCTTTCAGAACGTATTCTTTAAGTTGGTTATTAATTGCACTCGCCGATGTAATATCGATAACAGGCGCATCGTTGTCCCACTCAAAATCGATATGAAGACCCGAATGGCTGCCTGGAATTAACTCATTACCCAGTACATCCGCTGTATATAAGACTAATCGTGCTGCTGTTACGTTTGAGAGCCCTGTGGCAGGGTTCATATCTACACTATCGATCTCTTTGGTATTAATGTTAACTTTAACGTTGGTCTCTCGAAGGCCAACTTCAAAATCATCAAATTCAACCGAACAGAATGTGCTTCCAAAATCTTGTATGTCGTTACACTGAAATTCACCAGACCAAGAGCCATTAATCTGATACTGAATAAAGGCGGATACGTCTTCTACACCGATATCATCAACAATTTTTAGATCAACTTTATCGGTGCCAGCAAGTACATCACTGTCCGTACGAGTAACTATTGGCGCATCTGTATCGATATCCGTACCATCTCGCGGCGGAATGACGCCATCAGTACTGCCATATGTACCTAAGTCATTAAGCTTCTTACTAAAGTCGACATAGTCTGCGGCATCAGTACCAGAGATATTGACACTTGGATCGTTTACCACGATCAGAACATGCTGAGATAAATCACGTGTATAAATGTCGCTATTTATCTTTTTCTGTCCAAAGCTGAGGGGAGTCACTGCTCCTGAAGTCTGGCTCACTTCAAGACCATCAAGAACACCATCGGCAATAACATCCCGATATTGGATGTCAGCGAAATGCATTGAAGTGTAGACGTTATCGCTGTTGCCGTATTTTTTTATAAGATCGTAAGAGTAAGACGAGTATGCAGTTAATAAAGCGCCGTATTGATGCCCAGCACTAGCAAAACTGCTTTGCCCACCTTTGGTTATATCAATAGGTTTGGTCTCATTTACGTCAAACCCATACATGCTATTGATACTATCCAAAGCGGTTGAAAAGGCACTCTCATCTGTGGATCCTTGAGAAATTTTGTACTTTGCCAAGCCTGCTGCCAAGTTCGACAGCGGAGTAAGCATTAACTTTTGCTCACTCCCCTCTTTAAAGTTCACAACACCTTCAAATTTAAGTGTCTTCGCATTGCTCACTGATACCGTTTCATTCGTAAACGGGTCGGTATAACTCCCCTCTTTTGCAACAACAAAAAGAGGCATTGAAGACGATTCAAACTCTAGCAGATAGTTTCCGAACGCATCAGACGTCGTGTTAGCCAACTTCCGGCCTAAGTTTCCATTTTTGAATTCGAAAACCTCAATCTTTGCGCCATTTACAGGGGCGTCAAAAACCATACCAGAAATGCTTCCTTTGCTTCTAGCTGGAGGTGTGTTGTCTCCTCCATCACCACCACCACATGCACTCAATAAAAGAGATGTAAGCGTAAGACCTAATGTTAATTTCAGCGTATTTTTAGCGAACATAGTAATTTGGCAAAATATATTTTACCGAGATTATATTATTGTAAAATATTTTCTCAACGTGACAATAACACCACTTAAAAAGCCAAAAACACCAGACCAACCGTCACTTTTACTAAATTATCAAATTAAAATCATCACCTATAATTATTCACTTAGTTAAAACGGAGGAATTAGCCATACTTTAATGCTAGGTTTTGTTTAAAATATTATACTCTACGCACAACTGTCAGCCTTGATAAAGCACCAAAACTAATGACTATTTTAATAATAAAAAGGAGTGTGCGAACTCCTACCGCAACCCTTCTCACCATTGCCTTACTCATTTTTATTAGCGTGTCGCTTTCTCACCACATCCTCACTCCCATGGATAGACTGCCTACCGTTAAGCCTTTGGAGTTCAAGAATGAGGGAGTTCAAGCACCTTTTGAGGGGGGGACTCTTAGACAAAAAATCACCATAGGTGTGGTTGAGTACTCGTTTGTCGCTTCATTGTTAAAATCAGGGATAAATCAAAAAGAGATTAATTTGCTATTGGCCCTTATTAAAAGTAACTTTAATATTATTGATTCAGTTAAGAGAGATGACCATTTTATCTTAAGAACTAAGTTAAATAGTAGAAATGAAACCTATATTAGTTCTTTTTACTATTTAGGTAGTAAAACCGATTTATTTATTATCAATGATGGGCAAGGCAACATATTTGATGAGCATGGCGTGTCAATAAAAAATAAACTCCGATTTTCAGATCCCTTTGATAAAAGCTACAGAGTAAGCTCTGGCTATGACTTAAAACGAACACACCCAGTAACCAATATAACGACTCCACACTTAGGCACTGACTATGCAACACCAGTAGGCACACCGATTCGTAGTATTGCTGATGGTATCGTTTTAAAGTCTCGTTACAACCGTTTTGCGGGCAACTACATTAATATCCGCCACACAAATGGTGCGGTATCACGGTACCTACACTTATCTCAACGCCACGTCCACGTTGGCGAGAAGATCAGCCGAGGACAAGTGATAGGAAAAACGGGTAACACAGGAAGAACAACAGGGCCGCATTTACATCTTGAACTGCACATCAATGGCATTCCGGTTGATTACGAGCGATACATTCAAAAGCACCCAAACACTGACGTTAATATAGAAATGCTGATTGCAGCGAGAAAAGAAAAAGCTGAATTAACAGCGGAATGGCAACGGTATAGGCAGTCAAACCGGCAATAAAATACTTCGGTTCGATCTTTCTTCATTTATCTGAAGCGAGTCCTCGTAACCCTCTGAGCGCTTCAAGACCTGTCGCCACTTTCCAAGTTCAGGACAAAAAAGAGCCGCTATATGCGGCTCTTAATGATGCAAATCTTTGTTTACAGACCCATGAGTTAATATTTTTGTGGGCACAACTGAATGTAGCAAACTTGCTGGCACGTAACACGCTTAGACTTCAGAAAAAGCTATCATCCTCAAGCAAGAGCTTTAATGGTTCAGCATCCAACTGCTGTTGATCGCCTCTCCCTGCTCATCCAGTTTATGAATAATATAGTCGATAAATACTTTTACTTTCGCGGGCACAAACTTACGACTTGGATAGTATATATAGACACCTTGACCATCGGTTCTTTGAGGTTCAGAAACCAACATCAGCTTACCTTGCTGCACTAAGTCTCGAGCAAGATATTGGGGCATCAGAGCAATCCCTGCTCCTAAACTCGCTAAAGAGGCCATCGCATAACCATTGTCTACTGTCACTTGATGTGTAGGACTAAATTCTACTAATTGCCCATCTAAAGGCATCGTCAAGGTAAGCAAGCGCCCCGATTGTTTATAGCGGTACATTATCCATTTGTGCTGGTTAAGCGCTTCAACACTCTGAGGCCGACCAAACTTCTTTATGTACTCCGGACTGGCAAACATACCCATATCAATAGGACATAATCGCCTCGCAATCAGGTTGCTGTCATTTAGTCTCCCGCTTCGAATAGCAACGTCCATCCCACTCTCCAATATACTGGTGTATTCATCGGAAAAGCTAAGATCCAACTTCACTTCAGGGTAACGTTCGCAAAACTCTGGAATCAGCGGAGTTATATAGTTTTGCCCGAACGATAAAGGAAGGCTGACACGAAGTGTACCAAACGGAGATGCAATACTTTGATGAAGCTGCTCTTCACTACTTTTGAGCAAGTTGATGACTTCTCTTGCCGTCTCAAGGTAGTTAAACCCCGCTTCAGTGAGCTGGAGTTGACGTGTTGTACGGTGAACTAAACGAACACCCAAATCCTGTTCTAGGCGAGCAATCGCTTTACTAACAGTAGAAGGCGACTGCCCTAATTGATTCGCGACTGCTGTAAAGTTCCCTAAGTCCACAACAGATACAAACAACTTTATTAATGACAGCTTATCCATAACGCTCACAATTAATGAAAAATAATCACATCTAATATGACAGAAAAAGTATTTTTGTGTCATGCAAACTTTTCTAGTATTTCGGAAAAGCATACCTAGCTATGGATATTTCTACTGACCTCAGAGACGACAAATAAAGCCAACACCATTAACTCTACACTCAGAATGCTCGGGCTTACGGCATTTTCTCCAACCTTTAATTCCATTGCATCTCATTAAGTGCAATGAAACATACTGAACTTGCTCTAACATGGTAAGAGGTTTTAATGACAATAATTCAACTTAAACGCGAAGTGATCTGTTTTGCTGGCGATTCTGGAGATGGTATCCAATTACTTGGAGAACGCTTTTCAGACAACTCGTCGAAACAAGGAAACAATGTCATGACGTTACCTGATTATCCTGCTGAGATACGGGCTCCGGCAGGAACCACATCTGGAGTATCGGCTTTTCAGATGCAATTTGCCTCAACAGAGATTTATACTCCTGGCGACGATTTTTCAGTCTTAATCGCTCTGAATGCCGCTGCATTAAAAACCAAAATCTCACAACTCGTTGAAGGCGGTTTGGTGCTTATTGATCTCGATGGTTTTAATAAAAAAAACCTTGAGCTTGCTGGCTATGAATCTAACCCATTGAGCGATGGTAGCCTCGCAAATTACCGAGTGATTAGTGACAGTTTTACGCGTTTAACCGTTCAATCTCTTTCTCAGTTAAACATAGCGCCTAAAGTAGTGAAGCGAAGCAAAAACTTTTTTATGCTTGGTATTGTTTTATGGATTTACAGCCGTCCACTAGAACCGACCATTGAATGGCTAAATAATAAATTCGCTGACAATCCGCAAGCGAGAGAGGCAAATACTTTAGCCATAAAGTCGGGATTTAATTATGCCGAAACAACCGAAATATTCAGCGACTGTTTTCAGGTTGCTCCCGTAGCAGATAAAGCTGGCTTGTATCGTACTGTTTCAGGGAACGAAGCATTATCGCTTGGGTTAATATGCGCAGCAGAAAAACTCCAACGCCAGCTATTTTTGGGCTCTTACCCCATAACACCCGCCTCAGATATTCTACACACGCTATCAACCTATCAACACTTGGGGGTCACGACATTCCAAGCAGAAGATGAGATTGCAGCGGCTTGTTCAGCTTTAGGTGCATCTTATGCTGGCGGTTTAGGAGTCACATCAACGTCTGGCCCTGGATTATGTTTGAAAGCAGAGACCATTAACCTTGCCGTAATGGCGGAGTTGCCAATGGTTGTTATCAACGTACAACGTGGAGGGCCCTCAACTGGTCTACCGACTAAAACAGAGCAATCAGACTTGCTTTTGTCTTTGTATGGTAGAAATGGGGATTCACCACTCCCAGTGTTGGCTCCTGCTTCTCCCGCAGACTGCTTTGACATGGCAATCGAGGCCTGTCGAATTGCTACTACATTTATGACGCCAGTGATCTTATTGAGTGACGGCTACTTAGCAAACGGCTCCGAATCTTGGCTCGTGCCCAACCCTGATGAGATTAAGCTCACTGCCGAGGCAGCAAAAGCAAACATAAGCCCGTTTTATCCCTATGCCCGTGATGACGTGTATTACAGCAGAGAGTGGGTCACGCCTGGTACAAAAGAGAAAATGCACCGCATTGGAGGATTGGAAAAGCAAGCGATTACAGGCAACCCTTCTCATGATCCTGAAAACCACCAGCGCATGACTGATGAAAGAGCAAAAAAAATAAATAACATCTGCCATTTCATCCCTAAACAAACGCTAACAGGCAGTACTCAAGACTCACTGCTAGTGCTAAGTTGGGGAGGCACGCAAGGTTCTGTGTCGACCGCAATTGAGCATCTGAGAAAGCAAGGCGCATCGGTTGCTCACGCCCATATTAAGTATCTAAACCCGTTTCCAATCAATTTGGAAGAGATCATTAGCCAATTCAAACATGTGCTTGTTTTTGAGTTGAATAACCAGCAACTCGTTAAAGTGATTCGCTCACAATATGCCATTTCGGCACGCTCCGTAACCCAAGTTAAGGGGTTACCATTCAAAGTTCACGAGGTCATTGAGTCTATCAACCACCACCTGAAGGAAATTAAAAATGACGACTAAGGTACTCAACCGCAAAGATTTCGTTTCTGATGTTGAAGTCAAATGGTGTCGAGGCTGTGGTGATTTTAACGTATTAAAAACGATGCAATCCGTTCTAGCACGATTAGGTCGGACTAAAGAGAACACCGTATTCATCTCAGGGATCGGCTGCTCATCTCGTTTTCCTTATTATCTCGATACTTATGGATTTCATACGATTCACGGCCGTGCCCCTGCCATCGCTACTGGTGTAAAAGCTAGCAATCCAGAGTTAGATGTTTGGGTTGTAACTGGCGATGGTGACGCACTGAGTATTGGCGGTAATCACTTTATTCACGCGATTCGACGCAACCAAGACATTAAAATTTTGCTTTTTAATAATGCAGTCTATGGACTGACCAAAGGCCAATTTTCCCCGACAAGCGAACAGGGCTTCATTTCTAAGTCGAGTCCTGAAGGTTCTCCCGATCAAGCGCTTAAACCTTTGGCATTGGCAGCATCCGCAGGTGCTACGTTCATAGCACGAACATCAGACAATGATCCTACACACATGACGATGGTGTTAGAGGCAGCCGCAGCGCATTCCGGCACTGCTGTGGTTGAAATCCTACAAAACTGTGTCATTTTTAACGATAAAGTGCACGAACCTTACAACGGCCCAGCTAATAGAAGCGAACATCTACTTTATCTCTCAGATAATGAACCGTTATTGTTTGGTAAAACACACTCAAAAGCGTTGATCAATAGAGGGTTTGGTTTCGAGATTGTCGAATCAGAGGCCCCGAACCTTTTGCTCCACTCCAGTCAATGCGAGGAGTCATACTATGCTTATGCGCTTGCTAACTTGAGCTATCCAGACTTTCCCGTACCCGTGGGCGTTTTTCGTTCAGTGACTCGACCTACTTTTGATCAGGTCATTCTACATCAAAAACACCAAGCAACTCTAAAGTATGGTCAAGGCGACTTAACCGAATTACTCAAACAAAACAGTTATGAGCGTCTCTGCTAACAATTGAAAGAGCCAACTATTGAGGTAACCTTTCCTGCAAAGATGAAACTAAAAAGTTTCCGATTCTAGTTGGCGACTTGCTGAATGATGAGTTGATAAGGAAGTGTGGTGGTTGCAGATATCCATCACACTAAAAAGAGGCTCTATAATGAGCCTCTTCTGTTTTTTAAAATAGTGACATCGTCACTCTACTGAATGGTTTCTATCGTATTCAGCGCTTGCCTTTTTCAGCCCTTCTAAATCGTCTGAACATAACAACCTCTTCAGGCTGTCAATTTTCTTATCAGGCCAATCATATATCCTAAGAGCGAGCAGTTCGTCTATCGTCTCTCGAGAAAAGCGATATTTGACATGCTTAGCTGGTGAGCCTGCAACCATGCTGTAAGGCTCAACATCTTTCGTCACCACACTGTTTGCCGCAACGATTGCTCCTTCTCCGATAGTCACACCCGGCATTATCATGGATCGCATACCGAGCCAGGCGCCATCGCCAATGTGAGTATCTCCTTTCCCTACGTACGCTTCTTCAATAAAGTCCATAAATGGGTACAAGGAGAACCAATCAGCTCTATGTGTACTGTTTCCCCCCATAACAATCACAACTTCCGCTGCAATGCAGACAAAGTCACCTATATGTAACTTATCAATCTTCCATTTTGGTTCCCAATCTCGGCTGAACTCATCGCCTTGTAGATATCTTACAACGGACTCCTCAAAACCGGCGTCCCAACAATCACTGTAATAACTATGTTTACCTTTAATCGTTATATTTGGATTCGTAACAACTTCATGTAGCAAAGTCACCTTAGACCAATGCTTAGTTTTCATGAATACTCCTATAAATACTATCGAATAAAACAATGCAGATAGTATGTATCTAAATAAGCGCTAATAATTACATAGTGCCTATTACCACTAAATTTTACTTCACCACCGAGCTAATAATATTGTAAGCAGCCTCTACTCTTTCTGCATTAGGGTAGTTTTTATTCGCCAGAATCACTATGCCTATTTTTTCAGAGGGTACATACGCGACATATGCCCCAAAGCCACCTGTTGAGCCCGTTTTGTTATACCAAACGTCACGACCGAGAGTACCGGATTCACTTGCTTGAACCGGTTTAGCGTTGAGAATTACGTCGCTGGAGTTACCCTTCAATAATTGCGAAAGTGAAACGGGGTAATCATAACCTTCCCACCCTACGGCTTGCGTAAACGTGTCGGTATCAAAATACTTAGTATGAGTTCGCTCTAGCGCATTTTCTATATCAGTATTAAGTTGCGCTTGACCCATATTTGCTTCGATATATTGAAGCATATCTAAGCTTGTTGATTTAATACCATAGGCTTGTGCATCAAGAATACCTGGATTAACTCTAACGGGTTTTCCCTCAGAACTATAACCAAAAGCATAGTTGTTAAGCTTATCCTTTGGTACATCGACAAACGTATTAGTCATACCGAGCTTAGGCAGGATGAGGGTCTCTATCATTTCCGTATAGTCTGACTTCATGCTCAAGGCACCGATGTAGCCAAATAGACCAATACTAGGGTTTGAGTACTTCCTCTTAGTACCGGCTTCGTACTCCGGCTTCCACGTTTTGTAGTACTGCATCATTTCGGCGTCGTTCGTTACTTCGCTAGGGAATTGTAATGGTAGACCACCTGCAGTGTAGGTTGCGACATGAACTAGCTTGGTATTTCCCAGAATACTATTTTCTAATTCTGGAATATAATCCTTAACCTTGTCATCCATGTTCAGCTTACCTTTTGCTTGGGCGTACCCAGTCAAAGTAGCGGCAAAAGTTTTACTGATAGAGCCGAGTTCAAAAATTGTGTCGTTAGTGACTAAACTCCCCTTACTTTCGTCAGCGAAACCGTAATTGTAAAAATAACGCTTACCATCAATCGTTACTGCAACAGCCAACCCCGGAATGTCGTATTCGTTCATTAATCCTTTAGCACATTCATCAACCACGCTCTTTAATTGACTGCTAACCGTTGACTCCGTTTTCGCAAACGTGACGAAAGAAGTGAGCGATAAAATGGCCACCAAGGCATTGTTTAATTTCATTGAACCCTCAATTTTTAATTTTCACTTATAATTAATTTCTAGTTTATTCCAAGGCTTTTAGCTTTTTATATAAAAGTAATCCTGACTTGAAGAACTCCAATCGTTAACCCCCGATGAATAACACTGTGTCTTCAAATTTTTAGTGCGATATAAACAGGTTTAAACCTGATCACCGTTGATAGGTAGGCCGATTAGATACGAATGTAAGTAACATCCGTTTGCAAAATGGGGAAATAGTGTACTCAAATGCGCTTTTTCCATACCAAGATAACGGTATACTAGGCAGATATACTTGGTATATACAGATCCACATCCTCACAACGCTTTAGAACCACTTTTCAACGTCTACAGAGAAAACGATGCCATTTTCACTACACTTCGAAACTGGAAAAGTCACCAGCCAACAGCTTTATTCCGAGATATACCAAGGGATATTAGAAGGCAGATTACGATCAAATGAGAGATTACCGTCGACTCGCATGTTGTCAAAAAAGTTAGGCATAGCAAGAAACACTGTCATTTCGGTGTATGAGCGACTTCAGTTCGAGGGGTGGATAGTAAAAAAGGCAGGGTCTGGCACGTACGTAAGTAATGCTCTAGAGCAAACGGTGAATCAAGATAAGAGACCAATAAAACACTACCAACTAGGGATGTTTGGCACTAACGCAGCGAAGAAGCCAGAGATCATCGCACCAAAGAATCTAGACTATGACTTCACTTTAGGCGTTCCTGATCATCAGAGAATAGCAAAGCATATTTGGCGACACTCAAGACTGAGTAGGCTCAATGCATTAACTCCAGAGTTTGCACATGGTGGTGATTTGCAAGGACTAGCTTGTTTACGAGAGTCTATCTGCGAGTATGTAAGACATTCGAGAGGCGTAATCTGTGATCCTGAAGACATCATCATTACGCAAGGGTGCCAGCAGGCAATAATGACGACTCTCCTTACATTACTCTCTCCCGGGGATCTCGTGTCGACGGAAGATCCAGGATATCCTGTTTTTCGAAATCAAGCTCGATTACTTGGCGCGCAAATAGGCACCGTACCGATGGACAACCAAGGCGTTGTCGTTGAATCAATCCCTTCTAATACCAAAATTATTTATACAACGCCTAGTCATCAGTTCCCTTTAGGCTTTAGCTACTCCGTCGAAAGAAAGTTAGAACTGTTGAGGTGGGCAGAATTTAATAACGCAATCATTATCGAAGATGATTATGATGCGGAATATCACTATCTCAATACCAGTAAGCAAGCTCTGAAGTCACAAGACAAAAATGACTGCGTCATAATGATAGGCAGTTTCTCTAAAATACTATTTCCCGGCATACGCATTGGATATATGATTCCACCAAAGTCTTTAATAGAGCCAATTTCAAATATGTTATGGCACTTGGGAAGAAGTACATCTGTAGTGTCTCAAATCCTACTTGACGAATTCATGCGTGACGGTCATTTCTCTCACCATTTACTCAATATGAATAAAATCTATAGCGAAAGGTATCATAAACTCACTCAATTAATTGACAACATAGATTGCTTACAACGTATTCCAAGCCAAGGTGGATTGCATATAGCAGCTGAAGTATCGGGATGCGCGACACAAATGATGAATAAGCTTGCTTCATCCAATGTAGCGGTTTACCCATCATCGCATTTTTCTATCAACAATCATTCTAATGCCCTCTTATTTGGGTTTGGCATTATCCCTACCCCAAAAATAGAAAAAGCATTTGATATTATTCAATCAGTATTGGATTAAAGCAGATATAAAATTATCGTTTTGATAGGTATCAATTTATCGTCGTGTTATCACCAGCAGAGTCAGAGCAACTGCGAGCTTGGAACGCTTTTCAACTCAATAAGGGTTTACTACGAATTGTGTCGCTATAACCCGCTTGGTTTGCTTCAGCCCCAAAACTATATTTCTTCGACTGTAAACGTACTAGGTTCAAAGTAAAGCGACGTATCACGCTGACATTTTCAGCGCCCCCAGCAACACTATTACGTAAATCATCTTCTTTTAAGTTCACATCTAGTATTCAATGAACCTTATTTTTCTAATATCGAACGGATAGTAAGTTCTGCTTAACACTCTATCAATCACTATCTTTCCCTAGATGTTAAAGAAGAAAAGACCTCAAGATAATTAAGGATTTTTCATGGACTATTGATCTACATAATAAAGAGCACAATCACGCATTAATCTCCAGTAATTTACCATACCGCTTCATGATCACTTGGGATACAAATTATCGAAAAATACCAAACCATAAATTAATACACTGATAACGGCTCAAAAAAATAACGAAGTTGTAGCGCAATTATATCAACATCATTTTCATGTAAAAAATAACGAGCGCCTTGGACACCGATCTCCCAATTATCTGAGAGGTTGTAGCCAACTTCTGCACCAATATATCCATCAAAACCATCCACTTCCGTCGTTATCTTGCTGCCTTGATACGTACTTTCAATATCGGTATCCCAGAACAAGCCCCCCAAACTCAGTTTTGCGGACCATGAATTGTATTGCCAGAACTTATAACCGATGTCGAAGCCTATGCCCTTAACAAGGAGTGGTGCTATAGATGCGACACTAACGTGATAGTCTTCTGGTGAAGTAGTAGCACTACGCAATGTTGCACTACCTTCACCCATATCAATATAACGGATAGTTCCTGACCATTGCTCAGAAAAAGCATATCCAAACCCGATAGAACGGTAGAGCCCGGTGTTGTCAGTAGAAATTACGTTATCACCTTTAACAGCATCACGCTCATCTGCATGGCTTGACCCCATTTGAACATCAACATACCAACCCGCTTGACTACTAAAACTAAACACAGCAATTAGTGCTAGAGCACTGTTTCTTCCATAACGTTTCATGGCTCCTAACAAAATCAAAAGCATCAACACCATGCCACCCAATGATCCTGCTGAAGTATTTTCAACCTTTACATCTCTTACCAACTTAACTGTCACTATAACTTTCCCTGTGTCTTGCAGGCCTTGGCTATCTTGAATGATATATGTCAACACATCATTGCCTTCAAACCCTGAGGTAGGGGTATAGGTCACGCTCTGATCTGCATTCATGACCGCCTGCCCATACTGCGCTTGGACTGAAACCAACTTCAATGTGTCGTTATCCGGATCGGTATCGTTAGCAAGGACATAAACCGTGACAGGGGTACGATCATCGGTGGTAATATTATCGTCCACCGCATTCGGATTCTGACTGTTTACCACATTTACCGTCACCTTCGCCGATCCCGTTCCACCATTACCATCCGTTACGCTATAAGTGATCAAAGCCTCCCCGTAGTACTGTGGTTGAGTGACATAACTTAGTTTGTTATCAACCACACTAACACTACCAATATCTACAGAAGCGCGACTTACCTTCAGCCCATCACCATCAGCATCGGTATCATTGCTCAATACATCGAGCGTCACCGTACCATTGAGACTAACAAACGCATTGTCGTCAATCGCTTGAGGGAGTGCATTATTGTTTACACGAGCGGCAACGACGCCAGGGTCAACGACACTGCCATTAGCCAATCCGTCATCATCGTTCGGACCACCGTCTTCAATGGTAAGTTGTACACACCAGTCACCTTCAGTCAGACCCTGTGACCATGAACTGTGCCCTGGTGGCGGACAATAACCAGCCTCGCCAGCACTAGAAGAAACTGTGTTTTGAGCATCCTCAATAAAGTCTATCCACCCCTGTTCAGCGTTATACTTTCGGTACACTGCATTTGCTGGAACAGGTAAACGCTGAGGCAAAACTAATTGATAGCTTTGACCGGGCAGCGGCAAATTAGTTACTACAAAATCAAAGATTCCACCTATGCTCTTCATGTTGATATCTTTAGGAAGCTCCTCATCTAGCAATAAAGCTCCTCCTGTTGTGTTAGTCAGAATGGTTATTCCTTTGCGTAAACAGACACCAGGTTGCCCCTCAATGAGGAAGCGATCTTTTTCTGACACAACCTGTTGAATTACGTTACAGTCAGAAATTGCATCAAGATAGTCAGGAATGCCATCACCATCACTATCATTATGACCTTCTTGATCATCAGGGATTAAGTCGCCATCACTATCTTCACTTCCGAGCGCCGCCAATGTTTGTACCACTTCTAAATAGACATTCCGTGTCACTGATAATGGTGGAGTGCCATTGTCAGTCACTGTCAATTGCAAATTGTAAATTGCTGAACTCAGTAATTGCGGAGAGAAAGTCAATGTTTCGCTGTACATCTGCCCCGCAATCGCTTGGTTAAGTACATCGCTATCACTACTCCATCTGAAACTGTGTATATCGGACATATTGGCATCATTAACACTGCTTGTGATTGTGACCGGTTCAACACCATTTTCAATTTGGCTCCGCTGCTCCCCCGCCTGAGATACACTTACCGAGACCTTCGGAGCCACATTCTCTTCAAAGATTGTCAAGGTGTAACGACTCTTACTACCTAGATTAAGGGTGCTGTCCAAATCAATCACTAAGGTTTCAACGCCTTCACTTTGTCCATCATTAAGTAGTTCGAACGAAAGTTTGCCTTCGGTACCACTAGTTATCACCACTTCGCCAGAGGTGAGTGTGTGGTCATCACTGTCTGTGCTTCCTGAAACCGTGTAAGGTACGACTACTGGGTAACTCGGCGAAGGGCCGTTAAGGTGTATCGTTACGCTATGGTTGGTGCCTTCCGTGGTTTGCGCATCTTTGGAGATACTTATCAGTGGATACACTGTTACCGTTTGACTAGCCTCAGCAACGTTTCCATCAGAGTCTTGAGTGCGCCAATAGACCGTATTAGTTCCAGGTCGGAAGAAGGTTGTGCTGTCCACCAATGAAACAGGTAATAGCTTGCCTGTGCTATCTCGGGCCACGGCAGAGCCTAATGCAACTTTAGTAAAGAGCGAAGTTGCTTTCACTTCAATATCTGAAGGTGCGGTTATTGTTGGTGCGTCCAATTTCGCACTTTTAATTGTCACGATTGCTTTCGCGGTGGCCTTTCCACCATTACCATCTTTCACACTGTATTGCACTGTCACTGTACCAATTGAGGTCGTTACCAATTGGATTTGACTGCCCATAATCGTTGCCGTTCCAGATGTAGGTTTAACCCATTCCAGTTGTAATGTGTCTAGATCAATATCGCTGTCGTTGCTGAGTACATCCAATAAGTAGCTACCATCGTTACTCTCGGTAAAGACATAGGTATCATTAACTGCCATTGGTTCATCATTGACGTTGATTACCGTGATGCTAAACGCTGCTAGAGAAGCGCTTAGCTCACCGTCAGAGACACTAATAACAATATTATTGGTGCTGCCAACATGCTCATTTTCCGGCGTACCACTTAGCAACCCAGTTGCTCTATCAAAGGTTGCCCATGATGGTTTATTGCGGATTGAAAAGCTCAAGCTACTACTATCAACATCCGATGCCTGCAGCGCAAAGCGATACGTACTGCCTTCGTTGACAGTAAGAGCAGGAGTGCCACTGATCACTGGCGCGTCATTGACATTGTTAACCACAATACTGAATCTATTGAGCATTGTGGTCGTGAGACCATCAGAAACCGAGATAACAATGCCTTGATATTTGCCAACATCACCATTATCTGGTGTACCACTGAGCGTGCCTGTTGATGCATCAAAGCTAGCCCAAGATGGCTTGTTCACGATACTGAAAGTAAAGGCTTGGCTGTCAACATCTGACACTTGTGGCGTGAACAGATAGGCGCTGTCTTCATTCACTTGTGTTGCTGGTGAGCCAGATATAACGGGTGCATCGTTAACGTTATTCACAGTAATCGAAAACGCTGACAATGAGGAAGAAATAGTACCATCGGATACGCTAATCACGATATCTGGATAAGTCCCCACATCACTGTTACTTGGCGTACCAGAAAGTGCTCCTGTTGTCTTGTCAAATGTAGCCCAAGGTGGCTTGTTAGCTATCAAGTAGGTCAGAGTATCCGCTGGGTCATTATCCAATGCGGCGGGCACAAACTGATACACACTATCTTCATCCACTTGCGCCGATGGGGTACCCGTAATCACTGGCGAGTCATTAACGTTATTCACCGTGATGGTCACTAACGCCACTCCAGAGGTAAGTTCTCCGTCACTTACGCTGTAAGTGAAACTGTCCTGACCAAAGAAGTTACTGTTACCCGTATAAACCGCGTGATTGCCTGTGACGGTAACATTACCGTTGACTGGCGATGTTACAATTTGATAGCTCAAAGATGAGCCTTCTGCATCGTTACCATTTAAAGTAATGGTCAGCGGTATCTCTTCCTCTCCCGTAGCACTGATATCGGTCGCGGTTGGTGTATCGTTGACTGGATTAACCGTCAAATCGACACGAACCTCTGTCGAGTCTAGATCACCGTCGTTGACCTTGAACAAGAAGAAGTCGGAGCCATTGAAGTTCGCTTCTGGTGTATAGCGCCAACCATTATTGGTCAACTGCTCTAGCACGCCATGACTGACTTGCTCAGTGATAAGATACTGCAGAGTGTCATCATCGTTATCAATATCTGAACCAACCAGCGTGATCACCAAACTATTGTCTTCATCAAGCGTTTGTGACTGTGCTTGCGCCATTGGTGCGTCGTTGACTGGTGTTACCGTCATGGTCACTGTTGCGACGTTAGATACAGCACCTGCTAAGTCTGCCACCGTATAGGTGAAGCTGTCTTCACCGAAGTAGTTCTCATTGGGGTTGTAAACAATCGCTCCTGACGCCGTCACGTTCACACTGCCATATGCTGGCGTATCGACGACTGTGACACTAGTGAGTTCAAAACTGTCTCCAGCATCGGCATCACTATCATTGCCTAATACGTTGACTTCAAAGGAGCCTCCCTCCAGTAGTTGTGCACTGTTATCAACAGCAACGGGGGCATCATTCACTGGCGTAATATTGAGCGTGACAGTTGCTGGCACGGAGACTGCTTGACCACTATCGGTTAACGTGTAGGTAAAGCTATGTTGACCATTAACGTTCGCTGTTGGCACAATCTTTAGGGTCCCATCGGCATTAACACTGACCGAGGCAAAACTGTATCCCCCCTCTCCTTGACCAAGATCTTGCAGGGTAATACTACTCGCGGTGAATGACCCATCTTCAATATCACTGTCGTTACTTAAAACATCGAGTATCGATGTGACATCTTCATCAAAGGTAAAACTGTCTGCCTCCGCCACTGGTGAGTCATTGACGGAACCGATATTGACGCTGACTGTGGCCGCAAGAGAAACGCCGCCTTCACTGTCTGCGATCGTGTAAGTAAAACTGTCGCTACCATTTTCATTCGCATTCGGCGTATATACAAAAGTGCCTACAGTTTGATCAATGGCGACTTGTCCTTTTTGAGGCGAACTAACTAACGCTAAATCACCCGTTGGGATGCCATCTTCAACATCCTTCGCTTGACTACGCGCGGTGACTGCTGCGCTTGCGGTATCTTCGTCAGTGTTAATGGTCAGCGCTTTCGCGACTGGCGCATCATTTATAGCCTTGATAGTGACGGTTACTGTCGCGCCTTGTGACTCCTGTAACAGGGCATCTTTCACGGTATAGGTAAAGCTATCCGTGCCTGTCTCATTACTATTTGGCGTATAGGTAACAACGCCGTTGCTGATCGACACCTGACCTTTAATTGGTTGTGTTTTAACCGTTGCAGAAGAAGCGACCATGTCATCATTTATATCGGAATCGTTGGCTAACAGATCAAACTGTTTCGCCGTATCTTCCTCAGTCGAGAAGCTATCATCAACTGCCGTTGGCGCGACATCGTAGCGTTTAGTCACGGTATCCGTCACTGCATCAGATGCGTTGCCTGCGGCATCGGTTACCACCACGCTTACTGTCAACGTCCCCTCTTGCAAACCAGTGACGTCAATGCCCGTTACTTGCATGGTCTCCGAGGAGATTGTTTGACTAGCGCCGTCAATGGTCGTGGTACCGTCGGTCACGCGATAAGTGAACATCGCGTTCACTTCAGCTGCTGCGAAGGTAAAGCTCATCGCCTGTTCGTTGGTTTTGTTAATGCTCTCCTGATCAATGCTGATGCTATGTCCAGTCGGGATCCCCGTATCCACTGAGATCAACAACTGAGTCGCTGCAGTATTGAGGTTGCCAGCTGCATCGCTAAATTGCTCTGCTGCAACATCAATAGTTGCATCCTCAGTGCTTTCTTCTGCAGGTGTAAAGGTAGCCGTGTAACTGGCGCCACTGCCCGCAAAGTTAGAAAGAGTTCCGCCAGCAACGGTCACATCGGCTTCGGCAAAATCAGTTGCGGCTTCACTCAAGGTAAACGTGAGTGTTGCCGTTTCACCCGCTTTCAGCGCAGCGCTGGAGCTAGTGATACTGACGGTTGGAAGCATAGTATCGACGCTGATGGAAAGTGGTGTTGCTGCACTATTGCTGTTACCAGAGGCATCGGTAAATGTGCCGGTGGCAACATCAATGGTGCCGCTCGCCACACTCTCTTCCGTTGGTGTAAAGGTCGCCGTGTAGCTGCTACCACTGCCCGCAAAGTTGGACAAACTGCCGCCAGTGACGGTGACATCTGACTCAGCAAAGTCACTTGATGACTCACTTAAGGTGAACGTGATACTCGCCGTTTCGCCAGAGATCAAATCGAGGTCTGAGCTGCTCAAAGAAACAGTTGGCTGCACGTTATCTAACGTAAATGTTTTGCTAGCTGCACTGGAGGTGTTGCCTGCAGCATCGCTCTGGCTAGCCGCGACCGTCAGGGTGCCGTTGTTAAACGCACTTACATCAAGCTCACTGCCGCTCAACGTCCAGTTGCCTGAGTTGTCGGCCGTCACCGTACGACTGGCATAATTGCTGTAGTCCGTGATGGTCACGGTCACGCTATTGCCTGCTTCCGCGCCGGAGCCAGCAATCAGCACGTCGTTGTCTTCTGCCGCGTTGACGATGCCATCAGTTTCAATCGGCGTGGTGATGGTCACAGCTGATGGTGCGGCGTTATCCAGGGTAATGCTCTGGGTAGCGGCGGTGGAAGTATTACCTGCTATATCTGCTTGGGTTGCAGACACCGTCAGGGGGCCATTGTTAAACGCACTTACATCAAGCTCGCTGCCGCTCAACGTCCAGTTGCCTGAGTTGTCGGCCGTCACCGTACGACTGACAAAGCTGTTATTGTCCGTGATGGTCACGGTCACGCTGTTGCCTGCTTCCGCGCCGGAGCCAGCGATCAACACATCGTTATCTTCTGTCGCATTGACGATACCGTCGGTTTCAATCGGCGTGGTGATGGTCACTGCTGATGGGGCAGCATTGTCCAGGGTAATGCTCTGTGTGGCTGCGGTGGAGATATTACCTGCTATATCAGCTTGGGTTGCAGACACAGTCAGGGTGCCATTGTTCAGGCCACTGATATCCAGCTCGCTGCCGCTCAGCGTCCAGTTGCCTGAGTTGTCGGCCGTCACCGTACGACTGACAGAGCTGTTATTGTCTGTGATAGTCACGGTCACGCTGTTGCCTGCTTCCGCGCCGGAGCCAGCGATAAGCACATCGTTGTCTTCTGCAGCGTTGACGATACTGTCAGTCTCAATCGGCGTGGTAATGCTCACTACGGATGGTGCTACTGTATCAATGGTGACACTTAACGCGTTGGATGCCGAGCTAACATTATCATCGCTATCAGACGCTTTAGCACTTATTGCATGTGTAATACCAGACGCCAACTCATTGGTTGTTATCTTCCAGTTTCCTCCAGTAGCAGTGCCTGTGCCAATAACCGTTGCACCTCCACCGACTTGATCACTGTATAAAGTAACGATCGATCCACTCTCGGAAATCCCACTAAACGTTGGAGTAGTGTCACTGGTAATATTATCAGTATTTAATGATCCGGTATCCGAACTAGCATCTAAATCGGGTGTAGATGGCGCATTTGGCGTGGTATCGACCGTAGTAAAGTTAAATGTGGCATCATCGCTGATCCCAGCAAAGCTATTATTTGCGGTGTCAGCCACGGCACTGGATTCAATATGAATGGCGTAAGTCCGGTTTCCTATCAGATCACTGGTTGGGTTTAAATAAACTTTATCATTGGTAACACTGATGCGGCCAGCACCTGGTGAAGTTGTTGTGCCATCACTTTCGGTGGCAACATTAAATACTTCAAAATCGCGACTGTCTGTAACATTACGAATGGTAATATTGCCGCTCTTCAGCTCAATATTCTCATCAAAGGCAATCTCGATGTTGTTGCTAACAGAAACATTGGTTGCATCATCAGTGGGGGTTGAGCTCGCACTGACAAAAGTAGGCGCGGTTGAGTCTGAAACCGCAGCGTCATCAATCTTGATACTTTTGATAAGATAACGAGAGTCAGCACCCGGACTTCGGGTAAACGCCATAGTCACTGTATCAACGTCCTGCCATGCAGAATCAGTAAAGTCTGTACCACGGGTCAGGGTAAACAAATCCTGTAACCCTGAGTTTGCTTCACCACCTTTTGGCAAGGTGACAGTTTCGGTCACTGTTTGAGTATTATTAGAGAAGCCAGTTAACACAAGTTGATACGTTTTATCTGAGTCTCGGGCCGACCCCTGCATAAAGGTAATTTCGTCGAAACTGAAGTTAGTACTTGATCTCTCAAAAAAGCGGAAGCCACGATTGTTGAACTCATTAATCATGGTATTTGAGAAAAAAACACCAGCTACAAACCCGAGGTCATTTAGGCCAGTAAACGGAGTGCTATCAGTGCTATTGCCGGCATCTAATACCATAGACACAGCACCTGTATTGGTAAGAGTGACCGAGGGCATACCCCCAGTGACGCCTGTCTCCACCTCACTAAAATTGGAACCTGAACCATTAGAGTAGTTAATCGTTTGCTGTGCGGCCCAGGCTTCACCGGAAAAAAACGCTGAGGACACCCATGCTGTTGTAATTGCGATCGCTACCTGACGACGTAATCTCATTTTCCTCTCCTGAAGATGACGGCCTTATCAACATAGCCGGGTTATCATAATCAACTTAAATGTTTAATTTTTTTATAGGAAAGGATTAGCGAAAGTTTCAGCCAATTCTTTCTTGGTTGATTAGCTGCGCGGTGGGTATACTCCCGCAGTGGCAATTAACCAATTAATCGGCAATACCGGGCTCAAAATATTAAGTGGCTCTGAACCGCCTGTTTCAGTCACAGTTACAGTACCTCCTTCCGAGCCACCACCAGACACACTTAAGCCTTCGATCTCAGTCAAATCTGGTTGCTGAAACGTCGGTTTATAGAACCCAGGGGTAGAGTTTTGCGCTATATACGAATTACTATCGGGTACCTGTGTATTTGCAGCATTGGTAGCAACCTGCATCCTGCCTGTTACAGGTGCAGCAGTGCCAAGAGGGGTAAAAATTGCCGTATGTAAGTGTGTTGGCATTTGGGTTATATCAATAGTTACCAGTTCAGTACCCAATCTTTCTCCCTGATGATAATCCATCCCCCCAGGTCGTGTGCCTACACCAACTGGACTGCGGCCACGCAAATCAGGTAAACCAAAGGTAGTTCGGGCGTCACCTCCGTATAGAGTGCTAACTAGAGAGAAGAGTGCTGGATTATCTTCAATTGCCTGCATTTGCCCCGAGCACATTGCCCAATTTCTAATTGCAAAATTGCCGCCAAATGCGGTTAGTGTCCCAAGATACGGTTCTGTAGCCATACTGTTCTTCCTTTTAACGTATACACTTAAGTTAAAACCAACCCATAACGTAATCTTTACTCGCAGGCTGAAGCGTGCTGAAGCAATGACATCCCAGCGTCCAGCCCAGCCATTTGCGCGTAGCGATAACCCGAAAACACGCCTTGCTGTGTAGCAATAACATCTATTGATATGGCGCTATCTAACGTTTTCACTTGTAACCCATGCTGTGGGCTGATCTCGAGAATGCTCCCCGCCTCAACACCGACTAAAGAAGTCTCCATTGCGCTTGCTTGCAAAACATTGGCGACACCATTTGGCAAGCTCAACATCGCACCACCGAAGTTATGATTGCCTGCTCGCACTAAATTGACGATTTCGCGACTCGTTTGCACGTTCCAACGAATGTGCAGATCATGTTGGTTTACTGCTCGTGCCACTTCGTTGAGGTTTGATACTTGCTCACGCCAAACCAGCCCTTTCTTTTGTTGCGCGATGAGGAAGTCATACATCAGCTTAGCCGTCATTTGTGACGCTTTTTGCTGAGCACTGGTTAAGGTCTCAAACGGGTGAAATGGTACCTCTAACTCCATTCCTATAGCGCCGGAATCAGCCGATGCCTCAAGACGATGCAGGGTGAGGCTAAAGGTGTCTAAACCCTCTCTTAATTGCCAATATAGAGGCATCGGGCCTCGATACTCGGGCAGCTTTCCCGGATGAATGTTGTACAAGTTTCCGTTGAAAAACTGACACAGCGAGGAATGAACTATGTGCCTGAACAAATAGATGACGCCATCCGTGACTCGCCAAGCATCGAGTTGCGCTATCAAAGCACTGCTGTCATTGGCGGTATACTGAGCAATATGAATCGATTGAGCGCTCAGATAGCTCTGTAGCTGCTGTAAGTCAGGATTTAGTTCTCCTTCCGGTACTACCACGCCCGCCAATTTATGCTGTTGTGCCAACAACTGAATGATGGGCAAGGCGTAACAACTTCCTGTAAAAACGACGTATTTTTGCTGCATATCGAAATCATCCTTGGGTGGCGACAAAACCTGGCAATCCGGTTAACTGATAATAGAAACTGACCTTATCCCCTCCCTTCGCTTCAAAGTAATGGTGTTCAACAGCTGTGGGCTTGGCATCCACATAAAAAGTCATGTCGGGTTTAGGATGGGTAATACCAGAGTCGTATTGTCCGACCATCGCATCTCCGTAAGTATCGATATGGCTGTAAATGGCGAGGATACGTTTTGCCATATCTGGCACATCTTTCGGCAGCTCAATGGTGTTGCCTTGCAGCATTTTTATTCCACCATCTAGCTCAAAAATCTCGCTTTTGAGCAACATGGCTTTATTGACGTTAAGAATTTCTCCCAGATCAATTCGATCATCTATCGCTTCCGGTTGGCAATGGTTGGAATGTGCATACTCTGCTTTTTCCCATTGTTGATTAAATTTCGTCTCCCCGATGACCATCATGGCGCGCACAGATACCTGATTGGGGATCATTTCGCCTTGAATATGTAAATATTGAACCAAATGTTTCGCGATGCTGAGGAACCCTTCCCGACTAAAGCCATGCTGCATCGCTTCAAGTATCAGGAGATCAAACGTTTGAGTTGGCGAAAATTGGGTAGCATCTTCTTCCACTAAGGCTTCAATGTAGTCTGCGATATCAAGATCCGCGATCAATTGATTGAGTGCTTTAATCGCTCCGGGGTGAATATCTACTAATGTCACCTGAAGCTGCTCTGCGCTAATCCGATCACTTTGTTTGTAGTGAGCAAGTAAAGGCAGCAGCAACGGTGCAAAGGGGCCGCAAGCTGGATAAAGCACTTTAACCTGTGGCTTGTTGGCAAGCATTTGTTGGATAGCTTTGTTTGTACCACACGCAAAGCCTTTAATTCGGTACACATCTTTGATGGTGTGTTTACAGTTAAGTGGAGACATCACCAGCCCAGATGTGGAAATGTACTGTCGGGTCAGTTCCTCTTGAGTGAGTTTAGCCAGAGAAAGAGATTGGCAAGCGTTGCCATACATGCTCTGAAAGGCTTGCACCAGTGTTCGGTGCTCAACTTTCGTCTCCTTCAATACGAGCTCAACTGCCGCAGCGAAACTCTCTTTCAGTTGCCGCTGGCGTTCAGCCGTGCTGAGTTGGTTTTGGAGCATAGCCTCAAGTTGAGTCCGTAATGAGTACTTAAGCAGCTCATCCATTTCGGGTTCAGCAAAACCAAACTGTTGAGTTTGTTGCTGCACTTCTTCAACACCGACCGTCTCACGAGATTGAGGACGTTGCTGGTAGAATTCTATAGGTGAGCCCTTTTGCATAATTCATGAACCTCAATTGCCGCTGTAGCAGTAGTTAATGATGTAAACAAGCCTGTACTTGAGAAAAACATACGCCATAAGCTCGGCGTTATAATATCTGAGCTCACGGATCTAATTTCATAAACCGTACTGACAAAATTGGGCAGAAAAATTGAGATAAAAACAGTTCCAATTCTGGAAATTCAGAGAGTAGTAAATAGTTAGGGTAATAGGCCTTTCGATAGGATTCTTCTAAAGCAAGCGCTTGCCAATCCCCTCGATAACAAGATCGTTTGACATGTGGCAGCCACGCAGTCTCCTTGATAGAGGTAAGCGCGGCATTCAAGTGTGGTGTGATATGAAATCCTTTTAACAGGCAGAAAAAGCCAATATCCATTGTATAAAGCCAACTATTTATAATATTGAAATTAAAATTATTTTTATCGGCAGTTATTTAGAAAATGCCGATGTTTAATTTATAGACTAGAAAAACTTAACTCGCCAGAATAGAAATAAAAAAAACACTAAAAATAAAATTGTCAATTTATATCTTTAAAATTAAAGGATTTGATTGTTAAGGTTTAATATAATCCAATATAAGTTGAAGGTGTTCAATCTTTCAAAATATATACATTTAAAGATATTTCAAAAAACTTATTAAGAAAAACATGAATTCACAACAATAATTATCAAAATTATTAATAACAAAAACACGACTAATACAACAATGAATTAAGGTAGTTTGAAGATTAAAATGCCCATTTCATTTTCGTATATAACATTTTAACTACTAGTATTATATGTGGTGAAATAAGATAAATTTGTTCACTCAACATATCCAATCGATTCAGGTTTACTGGGAAAAGCTATACGTTACAACGGAGTGAAATATGGCAAATAGGGATGGAAGAATTCCACTCAACGTATTACGACTCAAAGAACTGAGAAAGAAATTAGGACTGAGCCAAGAAAGACTGGCGGAAGAATGCTTTCAACAGGGTTTTGTCGTATCTATTGCTTCCATAAAGCGAGCAGAGTCTGGGGCGAATGTGCTGTATCGTACCGCATCCAACCTCGCGGAATACTTTTCTGTCCCCGTAGAGGACCTCTTAATAGATCGCGCCTCAGAACCATTACTTACAAATGTGTCTTCATCACCACCATATTTTTTTATTTTTGCAATCGAAGCAAAGTGTGATTTGACCGCAAAGACTCTGCAAACATTACTTTTCAGCCAAAACACTACACCCATAATAAAAAACCGGACGTTTGTTCTTACTTGGTCTATACAGGAATCGGACGAATATGTTTTTGAACGAATTCGACAACTAGCCCTTCAATTACAGGTTGCTCTTTCGGCTTCGATTCGGTCTTTTATCAATGTAAAATACAAGCATCGAGTCACTGAGCTATCGGAACATCCGAATGCGATAACCCCAATCAATGAAATCCTAGTTAATATCCCTTGGGGAGAAATAGCTGCTTGTCCTTGCTTTATCTCGTCCAATTGTGCCAGACCAATAAAACCGTTTCTAACAGGAGAGCCAGACTTCAACAACTGGCATCTTGTATCCTTACACCAAAGCCATACTGACTGTTTTGTAGGGCGTAAACTTGAACTAGAAACATTAAATAGCGGAATCAAGCGATGGCAAAAACAAGAAGCAGGCCAAACGTATTGTATTACTGGTACCGCAGGGATAGGAAAGACCAGCCTACTCAACCAGGTCATTGCGTCTTTGAATCGATCCTCGTGTTTAACCACAGAGATTCAAATCCTGAATCATGGTAGTGCTGATCTCTTATCCCCTCAAAATATATTCACTCGGGCAATTTGTTCATTTACTCGTGAAGATACCGATGATTCTATTCGTCAGCAAACTGTCGAGTCATCAATTCCCTCCTCTTTCCACCTCTGCCTTTATTGGTTAATGGGGGTAGCACTCAACGAATCAGAAAAGCAGTTGCTGAACTTAATGGAGTTCCAAACGCTGAAACAAACGATAGAGCAATCTATCCCTTTCTTAATTCAACAACGGCAGACCAGCAAACCGCACTTGATTATTGTTGAAGATGTCCATTGGGCCGACGAGGTAATGTTGGCGTTTCTTGAGACACTGCTACCTCATATTACAAACACCAATATTTTGCTCTTTCTGACGTTTAGGCAGCAAAAACGACTTAGTTCCAAACAATCTTGGTTTACCAACGTGAATCTAATCGAACTTAGGGAGTTATCATCTGAAGAGTCTTACGAGTTAGCTTGCTCAATCACATGCCAACAGAATAAACATATCAATGACTGTATAAAGCTTGCGAAAGGCCATCCTTTATACTTGCGCCAAACACTGCTTTGCTCTCAGTTTGATAAAGACGTTCCGGAGTCATTGGAGCATTTAGTTTCGATACAATTAGCTCAACTTCCAGCCCAAGATCGCCAAGCTCTCTGTACTGCCTCTGTGTTGGGGCAGTGCTTTCAACTGGAGCAACTGCGTGAAATCACTCGAATTCCCGGCTACGTACCAGATAAGTTAGTCGACGCTGGCTTAGTAAAACTCAATGGCGATCAATACCTTTTCCATCATGATTTGATTTGCAATGCTGTTTTCCGTCAAATAGACAAGTCACAGTGTTCAAAAATACACATGGCCTGTGCAAAATGGTATGAGAACCGGGATCGATTCTTATATGCCGTCCATATTAATCATGCCAAGGTCGAAGGTGTATTTACTGTTCTTGAACAGACCGCCAAACATTACTTAAGTAATTATCAGTTTGAAAAAGCACTGACACTTATTGAGTTCGCTATTAAAGAGTCACCTAAAGAACAGATGGCGTATGCACTAAATATGAAAGGAAACTGCCTGTATTCAATGGGACGCATCAAAGAGAGTATTGAGGTTCTTGAGCAAGCGGTTCATCACACAGAAAATGATCCTGAACGTGTTCAATACTATTTAGACCTCATTAACCCCTACCGCTTAACCGACAACTTTGTACAAGCGATGTCGATTTTAGACCAAGCCCAAGCCCTGTGCGAAAAGCTGACGTTAAATAAATCTTTGTGTGAAATCCACTCGATGAGAGGTAATATGCTGTTCCCTACTGGGCAGCTAGACGAATGTGAGAAAGAACATTTACTTGCATTAGATTACAGTCAGCGAGCAAACTGTTTTCGCGCGAAAGCAAAATCGCTTGGCGGCCTCGGTGATTGTGCCTACGCACAAGGAAAAATGGCTCGCTCATACGAGCACTTAACCGAGTGTTTGCAACTGTGTGAAGAGCATCAGTTGCTTTCGATTGAAACTGCCAATCGCTACATGCTGGCAACAGTGATGATCTATCAACTGCAATCTGACGAAGCACTAAAACAGGCTCAGCATGCCTCGAATCTTGCCTATCTCACGGCAAACCGCCGAGCAGAAATTGTTTCCAGGCTTACGGCAGCATGGATCTTTCTCGACCGTAATGTATTGGTGCAAGCTGAAAACGAAATCTCGACCGCTCTGCAACTTTCAAAACAGCTTAATGCTCATCGATTTGTCGCTTTTCTTTTGGAGTCCAGTGCAAGATTGCACTGGTATCAGGGAAAAGAGGAGAAAGCCCTTTCGGACATCGACACGGCTCTAGAGCTTGTTTATATCAATAAGCTACACAATTTTATTGGTCCTTGGCTCGTATCTACCAAAGCACTTATTTGTGGCGATGAATCAACGGCCCTCTCCGCTTTGCGCACTGGTGAGGCTTGGCTAGAATCTACCTGTGTTGGTCATAACTATTTACGCTTTTACCAACAAGGAATCCAAGTAGCGTGGCAGTATAAGCAGCCTACGCTACTTCGAAAATATCGCGATAAGCTGTCTAACTTCACCCAAGAAGATCCGCATCCATGGGGTGATTTTTATATTGAACAAGCGAATCTGATGCTTGCCTTACTCGACCAGTCCAGCTCCGTCTCTGAGTTGTTAAACTTCAATCAGGCCGCGCGTAAGCATCAACTGAACCAGGCTCAAATAAGTGTTGATGAGCTCGACCATTGGCTCTTCACATCTACTCAACCATGAAATATTCAATAAACGAAGAAAGTCGACTAATTGCACCGTCAAATCATCTTGTTTGCTCGATTTACCTCATCAAACACAGATATTCGAAACCATCGAATATCTGTGTTTTGGCACAGTGTCATCGCTGATTAGATTTATGCTGGCGCAAGATCACTTTGCTCCACCTTAAAGTTTTCGATGCTAGGAACATGCTCAGGTAAAAGTAGAGTAACGCGTTGATTTGCTACTTCAATCCATTTACCTGAACTATTTTTATATCGATAGAATGCCACGCCTGACTTCCAATCATCATTAAGTAGGATGTTGAGCGTTACGTTGTGAAGATCTGCTCCTAGAGGAGCAATGCCTAGGTAAGGCTGGTAGCCCTGCAACGTCACCATGATATGACAATCACGCATCGTGCATTGATAGTTGAAACTGCCATTGAGATCAGACACCACATTTAACGGTGGGTTAATGGACTGGAAGATATGTCCTTTACCCACTATTGATTTGTCTTCGCTGGCCACGAGTAGATTAACATCGAAGTTCACTCCTCCAGGTAAGCCGTTACCAATTTGATAATGAGCAGTAAAAATTGCTTGTGATTCTTTTGATTCCATTTTCATTGTGTTCTCCAACTGAATTTATTGTCGTTAGTGACCCATTCAATGTAGATAACACGTCATTCAAGTTCAGTATCACTTTAGGCTCAGATCTACTTGACTACATAAATTATCTACGGTCACGCAGATGCCGCTCGTTCTTTTCATCAACCAGATATTATTGCTCTCTCGCTGATGCTTTTGGCGATTTGTACAGAACAACTGATACCAAACTGATATGGCGAACATATGCATTCGAGTTAATACTTAAACAACTATTCAATACATAAGCCAAATGGAAAAAATAATGGAACAAGAATGGATGCAGGGAACTAAAGAAAACCAAGTGGTAGAACAGCACCCTAACCCTCAAATACAACGCCTCGCTGTACTTAACGCGTACTCAATCTCAATCAATAATGCCAAACTGTTTATTCAGAAAATGGATAAATGCGGTTTTCCTAAAGAGCGACTACTGACACCTCTTGAAAACACGGTTTCACCGGTTCCCGGTTTGAACCAATATCAAGTCGAGTCACTCATCTTCAATACTCGCTATCAACACCAACCCTTTGTCATTGTCATGTGCGAAAGTACGCAAGAAGTTCAGCAAGCCTATCTAACAGCAACTCGATTCAGTCTCCCGATTCGTGTTCGCTCAGGAGGGCATGATCACGCAGGTGAATGCAGTGGTGACAACGTCATTTTGATTGACGTGAGCAGAATTAAGACCTTCCAACTGTGTGACAATATTGCCACCATTGGTGCTGGCTATCGCTTCTATCAACTGACACCAAAACTTGCAGAGCATGATCGAATGATTGCACATGGAACCTGTGCCACAGTTGGGTTGACTGGCTATATTCAAGGCGGAGGATGGGGCCCTTGGACACGAAAATACGGCATGTGTTGTGAGCATCTAGTGAGTGCAACCGTGGTATTGGGTGATGGTACGATCACAGAAGTCTCAGCAGAGTCCAACCCTCACCTATTTTGGGCACTAAGAGGCGGCGGAGGCATGAGTTATGGCATTGTTACCGAGCTACGCGTAAAAACATTCCCTTTACCCAAAGAGATCCACCGCTTCGAGCTTCAGTGGAACCTCTATCCAAAAATCAACGGTATGCTTCAGCCAATACCAACGCACCCTACCATAGATGTGCTAAAAAATTGGGAGCAGGCTATAAAAAGCCTCGATACGCCTAAACTTCTTGGCACCAACTTGCAAATTGATGCTCTGCCTGAATCATCTAACCACTGTGATCTCGAAACCATCAGCCATCACTGCACTATGTACGGTTACTGGGAAGGAACAGTGCAAGATCTTGACCAATTTATAGCCGTTCAATTTGGCGCCTGCTCCCCTGATTTAGTTCAAGTCTATGAAGCACATGGCACTGATTTTGACGGGAAGAAATACGATCACTCCCTGATGAGCACATGGGGGCGCGATTCTTTGTGTCAAAGCGGTTCTCCTTTCCCTCCAGATTATGACGCCCCAGCACCTCACAAAATCACTTCGCGATTGGTGTCAGAGCGAGGTCTTAAAGCAGAAGGCTATACTGCACTTTTGCAAAGCTTAACTTCGCCTTTGATAAAGCCAGAAAACCGCGATCAAGGGCTATTTAGTTACGTAACCTTAGGTGCGATCACTGGTGGCTTTTATCATCACTCAGACGACCTTGAAGACATATCTTTCCCCTACCGCCAGTGTCAATATACAGTCCAATACCAAACTTGGTGGAATGAAGAGATAAAGCAAAAACTAGAACTACAAAATAACCCAGTACTTGTTGATGTAAACAGAGCCATGGACTGGATTGATAAAGCCAGAGAAGCTGATATACCGGGAACCTATGGTGCCTTCATCAGCTTTAAAGATCCGGCAATTCCCACAAGCGTTTATTTTGATCGAAGCTACCGCGACTTAATCGGTATAAAAGAGAAATACGCTAAGGATAAGTTTAATCATCTTAGAACTAATAAGACCATCATTTAACATCAATATGCATCTTAAGAAGCATATATTAACAGACCGTCATTTGGCCGTTCTATTACGTATAGAAATTAAAAAAAGAGGAAAAATTATGACAACTAAGGGTTCATTTTACGTTAAAAATAACTCCAGCGATAAAATCACCGGATATGTGAGATTTAAAGACTCTCCGGAAATGGAGGTCCGTTTCGACTTGAATACTGGCGAACAATCTGAATTTGCTAGTTTTGAATCCGGTGCCGCTACCCATGACTCCTGGTACTACAGTTTCAAAAAGGCAGGTGAAACCTATACTGGGAACAAGTCCTGTGCATTCTATGCAAAAGACGAAAATAAAGGCCCCGTCGCTGTGGAAATCTTTAATGATAATTTAAAAATATCTCCACCACTTAGCGGTTCTTGTGAGAAAACTTTATAGCCGCTTACCCGATTCATCACTTCGCCCGAGACAGTTGCACAACTTCTCGGGCAGTTTCATTTCTCGGTATTTGGATTGAAGACTCTCCCTATTTTCAATCATAATCTGAAATTGTTAACTTTATGTTCTCACTTTATATCACCACTGCAAGATAATCGAATCAATAAAAATCACTTTTAAAACCAACTTTAAATCTAGAGTAACCAAGATTGAAAAAATAAATATATTATTGAGCTCTAAGATCAAAGAGTTTGACTTAATACATCACTTTTTATTTTAACTCTATCAACTGATACTAAACTGCTACTGACGTTTTTTGATTGAATGCTTAACTTAATAGCATGTGCTTATCTCAATGGCTAAAACCATTATTAAAGCGCAATTCTTCTATATCCACGTAATCTCTAAGCATTTGATTCAGAGAGTTTCTTGGATATGCATCATTCAAAATAAACAACGGAAAGCATGGCTATGTGTACAGATGTGAATATCAATTATGGTTGCAACAACCAAACCTTATCCGCTAGAACCATGGAGTTTGCAGTTAACCTTCAGACCGAGATTTGGTTTAGAGCCCAACAAACTTACCAAATTACGACCGTTACTTCCGACGGAAAAGCCGACCGTGTTTTCAATGGTCAGCCGCCAAAACGTCACAGTAAAGAATGTGAGTTTCGAGCAAATTGGCAGGGAGAGTTGAGCTTCATACACTGCAACGCCATTACCCACCCTCTTTTAACAGCTGATGGCATTAATGAATCTGGCCTTTCTGTTGGGTCACTGTACTTGCCCATTCTCAATCAAAATGTATCGACCTCTCACATCCCTGATGATGCCTTTGCATTAGGCAGCGGCCTGTTTGGTACTTTTATCTTGTCTACGTTTAATACTGTGGACGAGATGGTGACGTACTTCACTACTCACCCCGTTTACGTGTTTAACTCGACTATTTCAACTGGTGAAACAGAGAGTGACAATATGACGTTGGATCAGCATTTCGTGATTCACGATGCAAATAATGACAGTGCAGTCATTGAGTTTCTTAACGGTAATATGCATATCTATCGAGCATTTAAAGAAAGCGATATGTTCAGCAAAGAGGAAAATCAGCAAGCACGCTATCAATGTACCGAATATGACTTTGATGATTATAAAGTGGTTGTGGACCACTCCTACGTAGGAGTAATGACTAACTGCCCAAATTACCATTGGCATGTCAATCACCTCTCATATTTTTCCAATTTGCGCAACTACAACCCAGAACCGAACAATGAAGTAACCATGCAACGTCATGTCCAAGTGCCTGGCCCACTTCAATCAATCAATGGCGCTGGCTTGATGGGCCTACCCGCCGACCCAACACCGCCGTCTCGATTTGTACAAACCTATGCAATTAAGCAGTTAAGCGAACAACCAACTAACTTCGACGAAGCCTTCTCACTCGGACAAAAGCTACTTAATCGCGTTGATATACCTTTGGGCATCATGGCGAATGAGTTTGAGACATCCGATAACCCTGAAGTCTTTTTTAGTGATATCACCCAATGGAGCGTTATTAGACATAACAGTCATCAGTCACCCGCGTTCTATCTGCGTACTTACGGAGACATGACTTGGCGAGTAGCCAATGTCAAAGACTATATTGGATTAAATAGAGACTGTCAGATTTCAAGCGTTTTACAGCTCATGCCAGTTACAACATCATTACCGTTTGAACAAGTCGAATCTCGACCAACTATTAAAATCGCTTAGAGTTAATTTTGAAGCGCAAACAAATGAGAAGCAAAAAAGCCAGAGTAAGAAATCAATCTCACTCTGGCTCATAGCTGCATATAGTATAGTTTTATCTGCTATAGATATAACGTATGGTTGCTTTTACACTTGTTACATTCAGTCGATTTACTCTTTACCGAACACGTTGTTCTCTTGTTCTTGAACGCGGATGAATGTAGTACGCTTGGTTAGCTCTTTAAGCTTTGCTGCACCCACGTATGTACAAGTTGAGCGAACGCCACCAAGGATGTCTTGAATAGTGCCGTGAACGCTGCCACGGTATGGCAATAACACGGTTTTGCCTTCGGCTGCGCGGTAACCAGCAACACCACCTGAGTGCTTCTCCATCGCGCTCTTCGACGACATTCCATAGAACTTCATGAACTTCTCGCCGTCTTTCTCGATCACTTCGCCGCCTGACTCTTCGTGGCCCGCTAACATGCCGCCTAGCATAACAAAGTCCGCACCGCCGCCGAATGCTTTGGATACATCACCTGCGCATGAGCAACCGCCGTCACCGATGATCATGCCACCAAGGCCGTGCGCTGCATCGCCACACTCGATGATTGCAGAAAGCTGCGGGTAACCAACACCCGTTTTTACACGAGTTGTACAAACTGAGCCAGGGCCAATGCCTACTTTCACGATGTCTGCACCAGCGAGGATCAACTCTTCACACATATCACCAGTAACCACGTTACCCGCAGAAATCACCTTGTCTGGGAACTCTGCTCGCACGCGTTCAACATACTCGACTAAATGCTCTGAGTAACCATTTGCAATGTCGATACAGATGAAAATAAATTCATCTGAAAGCGCCATAATATCTTTGGTTTTTTGGAAGTCTGCGTCAGATGTTCCCGTAGACACCATTACGTTATTCAGGGTTGCTTTATCAGCTGATTTAGCAAACTCAGCCCAATCTTCTACCGTGTAATGTTTGTGAACTGCAGTCATTACACCATGCTCAGCTAGCGCTTTAGCCATTGCAAAGCTACCAACCGAATCCATGTTTGCTGCGATTACAGGCACACCAGACCATTGACGACCACTATGCTTGAATGTAAAATCGCGGGTTAAATTTACTTGAGAACGGCTCTTAAGGGTAGAACGTTTCGGGCGAAACAGTACATCTTTAAAACCTAACTTAAGTTCTTGTTCGATACGCATTGTGTAATTCCTTGATTCATATGTATATGTGTCATCTCAGAGTGCGTAGTGATTTCGTTGGCAGACGAGTTCACTGTTCTTCGGACACAAAAAAACCGGAGCGTTGGCAGACGCTCCGGTTTTCAGCATTATAGGCTGTGATTTATTTCCTACAAGTCTGATATTTGAATTTTTTTTGTGATACCATCTTGATAATCGCATATCAAAAACACTCCTCAAGTCGTTATTTTTTCTCATTATTTATAATTATCAACAACTTAAGAAAACGTTTAAGTTAACCTATTGCGCAAACCTTTGCGTCATACCTTTAAAATGAAAACGCACAACCTCTCAAATCTGCCTAAAACTCAATCACCTAATACTAAGATGCGCTGCTAATTCGGAAAAAGTACCCAAAAAAATCGATCATTTTTCTCAACAATGCATGAAATCTAATTAAGTTTGATAGAGCTCTTGGGTGATAGCGGTACGAAGTGTGCTAACTACATCACTTGCCAAAAGACCAATTTGACCATGCTGATTCACGTTTATATCCGCAGCATGACTGTGGAGTACCACACCTAAACGTGCCGCAATGGAAATGGGTAACCCTTTAGCTAGCAACGCACCAATAACACCAGATAGCACATCTCCCATTCCGCCCGTCGCCATTCCGGCGTTACCCGCTAGGCAGACGTACATTCTCGTTCCATCGTAAATAAGTGTTCCCGCGCCTTTTAAAACCACCACACCGCCATAACGCTCTTGCAGTTGTCTTGCAGCAGAATATCGGTCACTTTCTATTTGTTGAGTGGTCACATTTAATAGTCGAGCTGCCTCTCCAGGATGCGGCGTGATCACTCGCTGGTTGTCGCACACCAAAGTGCCATCACATCGTTGGCTTAGCATCGCTAGAATATTGAGCCCATCAGCATCAACAACTTTAGGTTTCTGTTCTTGAGCCAGATATTGATAGGCTTGATAAGCCCACTCATCATCACCAAAACCTGGACCAAACACCAATACTTCAGCCCAGCGAATGCGTTTGGTTAAGTCGTTCTCAGTATCCCTGAGTAAGTCAGCGGTGATGCTTTGGCTCATTACTTCTGGGCAGCCAATCTGTAGTGGAATAAGGCTACTCGGGTGAGTAATTGCGGCAGTTAAACCCGCTCCGGCTCTAACCGCAGCGGAGGAACATAAACGAATCGCTCCTGACATACCTTGGTTACCACCGACGCAAAGTAGTTTGCCATTGTCACCTTTGTGTGCTGTCGGGTTTGGCTTGAGCATTAACCTTGAAACAACCTGATTATCAATACCTAGTGCACTTTCTACTTCGATAGAATCAAACTCAATATTTACACCCAATCCACAAAAGTGGAGTTCACCAACTCGATCTCTCGCTTGTCCGGTGCACAAGCCTTGCTTAACACCAATGAAGGTTACAGTATGCTCAGCATGAATGGCATCGCCTAAAATAGCACCTGTATTTGCACACAACCCGGAAGGAATATCGACTGCAATCACTGGGGTGTGAATTTGATTGATTTGCTCAATGTAGCGACGGTACTCCGAACGAACCTCACCACTTAAACCAGTGCCTAACATGGCATCAATGATCACATCGGCTTCTAGCAATGCGGTATTCCACTCATCCCAATCATTGTTAACACCATCGATGGACTGCCAATCTTGATATGCGCGTAAAGCATCACCTTTGAGCGCAGTCACATCACCAAGTTGGAAAACCTGTACATTGAGTTGCGCTTGTTTAGCAAGCGAGGCAAATACGTATCCGTCACCACCATTATTCCCTTTGCCACAAATGACTAAGATATTTTTTGATTTGGGATATAAGTGTAAAAAACGCTCATACACAGCCATACCTGCGCGTTGCATTAGGCTATACATAGAAACACCAGCCATTTGCGCTGCCAGCGTTTCACCGTTTTTTACTTGTTCTGCGGTGTAGAGTTTTAGGGCGAGATTAAAGTCCATCTTCACGTTCTGCGCATTAGGAAACACAATTATAAGTATACAAAAAAGCCAAGGCGAACCTTGGCTTTTGAGAAAGTTTTTTATCGCTACTGACTCTGAGACATCAATGCTTCAGCCGTCGCGTCTTGTATAGATAAAAACAACGAATTGATTTTCCCAGTCGGGGTACGCATGGGGTTCAGCGTAACGTTCTGGTACATAAACTCCGCTTGCTGAGTAACAGGACGTACGTTACGGCAGCGGAACAAGTAAGGACGCTGGCGCCACGTAATAAAGCTGCGACAACCTAAATCATACACTGGCTTTGTTTTTAACTTAAACCATTCCTGCGGGATTTCAGGGAAAATATCAAAGATAGAACGACCAATTGCATCATGAGATTGCAAACCACTGTGATGAGTCATAAACCCATTCCACACTTGCACATTATAATCTCGGTCAATGACGACGAGCCCCATGTCGACGTTTTGTACCATGTCGACCATCCAATGGAATTGTTCAAACTCTGCTGGCATATTCAACTTTAGAACTCCTCCATTAGATATGACAGTTTGTTATCGAGCAGCGGCAAAGATTCATCGACGAACATAAACAATAAATCACAACGGATTGACGTTCCCTCAATGTTGTAGCTCACCTCGAATGTCATGGTGCGGCTGAATGCGCCCGTCGTAGACTCAATGATCGAATCAATTGATATATGCTGACCAAGAAGCACTGGAGGGCTTTGGAAGAATCGCACTTCAGATTGTTCGCCCAAGCCATTTAAGAATGACCCCACCAAGATATTGGAAATATCCATGAGCAGCTCAAGCTCTTCCAGTTCGTCGCTGTCAGCCGGCACTTTCATCAATTTCTTGAGATCCGATACGCTCGAATCGCTCAAAATCACCAGCGCTTCACCCGCAATACCTTCGCCACAAAAACCCTGACAAACGCCCGATACGTTGTCATGCGACGCTAAGTCACGGAGAGCCATGTGTAGTTCACTCACTTCGAAGATATTAACGTTCGGAAGCGGTAACTGCACAAACACATCAAAGTGACGCGCCAATGCATCTGCGGCTCGACCAATAGAGACGTTCGCCACTTCCATGTAAATATCGCGACGACGTAAAATCGGTAACTCAATAGAAACAGGCGTGATAATTTGAGGACGAGGCTCTGGCTCAACTAACTCTTTAAGCGCATTCTTGAGTTCATCTTTGGCGATCGGTTTTTGAATAAACGCTTTTGCGCCAAGTGCGAACACACGTTCTTTCGCTTTAGGTTGGATATCCCCCGACACCACAACCACGGGAGTTTTATTCCCTAACCGCTGCATGTTTTCTAGTGTTTCAAAGCCATCCATTTCTGGCATGGTCAAATCAAGAAACATCAATTTAAACTCGTTCTTTTCGAGTTCTTCTAGCGCATTTTTTCCGTGGATAGCAAACGTAATATCGGCATTCAATGTGGCTGGTAGTGATCTCGCCATCTGTTTGCGTGCTAACGCTGAATCATCACAGATGAGTACGGGAAAAGACATTCAATCACCTTTTTATATTCCACAATCTGCGCCGGAGTCTAACAGATTGTTACAGCATGTAATACGAGAAAACTGACGAGTTTTTATTTCTTTTTTATTCAATAAGCATACGCAATATGAATGGATGAGTGAACAAAATGGCGAAAAAGCAAACATCCCATTCGCTGTTTAGTGACATGAAACAAACATGGATAAAACGCCTCCATTAAAAATAAGCACAAAGTTGCATTTTAAATTAAAAATCCGTTTTTACTTACACTCTATCCGCTCAGTATGAGTGCTGGGGAAATCGGTATCACGTAGCAATAAAAAAGCACCCTTTCATAGGGTGCCTTGAATAATGTATTCATCAATAAAATGTCACGTCTATGGCACACCGTGACCTTTAGAAGCCACCCATACGCGATACCATTGCTCTCGAGTCAATTCGATATTCAGCGCATTTACTGCCGTTTGCACACGCTCAATCTTACCAGAGCCAATGATTGGAATTGGGTTAGATGGCAAACGACGTACCCAAGCGTAAATCACTTGGTCAATGCTAGTCGCCCCCACTTCTTCGCGAATCGCTTCTAATTCGTTGCGAACACGAACGGCTTGCTCACTGTCACCACTGAAGATTGAGCCACCACCGAGGCAAGACCAAGCCATTGGGCGCGTACGCAACATTTGCATTTGATCAAGCGTTCCATCGTGTGCAACTTCAAAATTAAGCGGGTTGATTTCCACTTGGTTAGTCACAAGAGGCTTACCCAAACGAGATTGCAACAATTCGAACTGACGTGGAGTAAAGTTAGACACACCAAAGTGCTTCACTTTACCCACTTTGTGTAGCTCTGAGAATGCTTCAGCCACTTCATCGGCATCCATTAACACGTCAGGGCGATGGATTAAAAGCACATCGATTTCGTCCACATTCAAACGCTCAAGCGAGTTATTCACCGATTGGTAGATGTGAGCGGAACTCGTATCATAGTGATTGATCTTACGCTCTGGTGTTTTATCTCCGCACAGATTGATATCACACTTTGTGACGATCTGAATCTGCTCTCGCACGCTCTTATCGAGAACAAGTGCTTCACCAAACAACTTCTCACACTCGTAATTACCGTATATGTCTGCGTGATCGACCGTGGTAATGCCTAACTCAATATGTTGCTTGAGGAATGACAAACGCTCTTGAGCAGTCATGCCCCAATCAACTGCACGCCAATATCCTTGGACCAGCTCTGAGAGCTCAGGGCCTTTTGGTGCAGTCACAACTTTTGCAACCATGGTTTTTCTCCTTCAATTGATCTGCATTCATCGTAGTCTTGTTTTCACATCGGCTCAACGGGTAAACTTTGGCAATTCGAACTGGAGTACGAAATATGTCTTTTGCCCAACGCCTAGCCACCTTGATCGGAGAAGAAAGCATCAGCGGATTTGCACGACGCGTTGATGTGTCTGAAGCTTTAATACGCAAATATTTAAAAGGCAGTGAACCGAGCCTAACGAAAGCAAATCAAATTGCGATGCGAGCCAACTGCTCTCTTGAATGGTTAGCGACCGGATGTGGTTATTTATATCGCCGCGCTGAAGTCGTAGATATGGATGCGTACAAACTTGCATTTCAACACGTTATGAATCAGCCGTTGCCAGATGAGGCAGAAGAACAGCACCGTAAGCTCATTGCTGGCTATCAATACCTGCGCGCGCACAAAAAATCGGATGGATTTTTGGACGAGTCTGCGATGGCGACCTTCCTATCTCTCCATAAAGAATCTAAAAACGAGTCACTTTAACATCGATAATTTCGCCATCGCTGTGCAATTCCACATTTAAAGACGGTGATGGCGACGCAAACTCGTCCGGTTTTACCCAAAATAAGCTTCGAATCGTTTCTTGCGGATAGCGGTTTATCAACAAGGTAACTTCTTTATCGACGAGCTCAGAAGATTTCTTTTCCAGCGCTTCAAAGACGTCATAGTGCTCTTGTCCGATAGTTATACTACGTAAAACCAACCCGTCTTTTCTTAAATTGAGGATTAAGTCATTGAGACTTTGCCATTGATATTCGGTCAAAAAAGAGAACTGAGCACTGTCCTTTCCCAAAACAACTTCACCATACAGATGCTGCTGATAGTACGAAAAATCGTCCAAACAAAATGTGCTGAAATACGTTGAAGCATCTTGCTGCTGCACGTCACAGCGATACCAGCCTCCCCTTGTTTCTATACGCTCTTTTAAATTGGAGTACGGCATTGCAGACAACGTGTCCTGCCACCAACTCGGCGTCGAAAATGCTGGAAACGTTACCGAAAAACAACATAAAGAAAACAGGACTCGAGGATAAAAGCGCATGAATTACTCTGGTTGATTAACATCGACCCCAGACATTACCGACTAGTAGAAATTGTTCAAGATAAAAATAGTGGCAAGTAGTGCGGAAAGTTGTAGAGCAGAAATTAAGAAGGCGCACATTTGCGTGCGCCTCTACCTCGTTACTCAATCGTGAGTGTGCGAATCGGAGATGTCTACTGATGCATCCCGAACATAAAACGAGGACTTACCGTAGGGTTTGAATCCATCCAAATTGTGTAAAACCTCACATCCCTCCTTCTGAAGCAGTCATGTTGCTTTACACCTAAAGCATGGTTCATTTTGCTCAAAAAACAAGTTTTTTATCGCAAATTATGAGAGCAATAGCACAGTCTTGGTGAATGAATTATATCGCGACACTTCGAACACTCAATAGTGAAAAGCTAAATTGCATCTTTATTGATTAGGTCTAGACTCTGCGAAGCGTATACTTTCTCGCGTCCCTTCCACCAGCAACAGGAGAACTTGTTAATGACCAAACGAGAGAGAATTGTGAAATCTGTGTTAGCGCACGTACCGAAAGATGCGATTAACCAGTTTGTCTCTCGAGGGTCCACACCATTTTCTGTCCTGATTATGGCCGCAATCGTTGGCACACTAGCTGGTTTTGTCGGCACTTACTTCGAACTTGCGGTTCATTTTGTTTCTGAAACCCGTACCGAATGGCTAAGAAGCGAAATCGGTAGCGTACTTCCTCTTTGGCTTGCTGCGGTGCTGATCAGCGCGTTGCTTGCTTTTATTGGCTACTTTCTTGTTCACCGCTTTGCCCCAGAGGCGGCGGGCTCAGGTATCCCTGAAATTGAAGGCGCGATGGACAACATTCGCCCTGTGCGTTGGTGGCGAGTCCTGCCAGTAAAATTCTTCGGCGGCATGGGCGCACTTGGCTCCGGAATGGTGCTCGGTCGTGAAGGCCCAACGGTGCAAATGGGCGGTGCTGTCGGTCGAATGGTGACCGATATTTTCCGTGTAAAAGATGACGATACTCGTCATTCCCTACTCGCTTCAGGTGCCGCTGGTGGTTTGGCTGCCGCCTTTAATGCCCCACTCGCTGGCATTATGTTCGTTGTGGAGGAAATGCGACCTCAGTTTCGCTATTCTCTGATCTCAATTCGCGCGGTGATCATCTCTGCTATTATGGCCAATATTGTGTTTCGTGCCATCAACGGGCAAGACGCTGTCATCACAATGCCGCAATATCACTCTCCAGAGCTTCAGTCCCTTTGGTTATTTTTATTGCTTGGCGCATTGTTTGGCGTATTCGGAGTGATCTTCAATAAATTGATTACCGTGGCACAAGACAGTTTTGTCGCAATTCACAAAAACGATCGTAAACGCTATTTAATCGTGGGTTCACTACTTGGTGGCATTTTTGGTCTGCTTCTCTTATACGTGCCACAGCTAACTGGCGGTGGCATCGGCCTTATTCCTGACATTACCAATGGCAACTACTCGGTATCCGTTTTAGTTCTGCTTTTCTTTGGTCGCGTCATCACGACGTTGCTATGCTTTGGCTCTGGTGCGCCGGGCGGTATCTTTGCACCGATGCTTGCTCTGGGGACCTTGTTTGGCTATGCATTCGGAGCGAGTGCTGATGTGTTGCTTCCTACGCTTGATATCGAACCTGGCGTATTTGCTATTGCGGGCATGGGGGCCCTGTTTGCTGCAACGGTACGCGCACCGATCACGGGCATTTTGTTGGTGATTGAAATGACCAATAACTACTACTTAATTCTACCACTTATCATTACTTGTTTAGGTGCCGTGATTATTGCTCAGTTGTTTGGCGGACAACCGATTTACAGCCAGTTGCTACATCGTACAATCAAAAACGATAAGTTACGTCAGCAGGATCTTCCTGAAAACCAATCGACATAATTCTCGCTTTGTTATTATTTCGCTCCAAACTATCGAAGGGTTTGGAGCGATAAACTCTACATTTTTACATCTTTTCCAAAATATTCGATACCAAACTCACAAAAACACCATTCTCTGATATTTCCTCACCACCTTTCATGAGTAAGCACTCTCTAAACTTGCTAGTATTCGCTACTCAAATAGAGCATTTCATCCAAATCATCACGTTTCGTTTCATTCAGGCAAAAATCAAATGGAGTAGATTTGAACTGGAGAAGACTTGTGCAGTTTTATAGCGTTCCGCCGTCTCAAGCCGCGTTAGCGCTAGGTATGATAGGTTTAGGACAAGCTTGGGCACTCTATGTCCCTGAAATTGGTGAACCAATACGCCCATTTTTAGCGTCACTCGGCGCGCTTTTACTCGCCCCTGTGCTGATAAAATATGCCACGAATCCACGATTATTTATGGTCGACATTCGTCACCCATTGAGCGGTAGCTTAATGGCCCCCATGAGTATGGCGTTACTGATCCTTGCAGATTATCTTGCTTCTGTAGCGCCAATCATTGCTTATCCACTCTGGTTTATGGCACTTTTGCTGCATTTTACTATGATGGTACTGTTTTTTAGCTTTCAGCTAATGAACTTCAAAATGTCGAATATTGTACCTAGCTGGTTTCTCTATCCAGTGGGACTGATCAGCAGCTCATTAGCAGGCTCCCAATTGGGTCACAACCTATTCTCTGAAACCTTAGCGATGATGTGCATTGGCATTTATTTCTTTATGTTACCGCTGGTGCTCTATCGTTTGGTGTTTTTCGGATCTCTACCGAGACGAGCCAGGCCGACCCTCGCAATTATGGCCGCACCGGTAAACTTGTCATTGGCGGCATACTTGGTGAACTTTCCCCTGCCCGATCCGATACTGACTGGCGCATTAGCAGGGATTGCTATCACAATGACGTTATTGATCTACCTGTGTTACTTCCGCTTACTTCGATTGAAGTTTCAACCTTCTATCGCGGCGGTAACCTTTCCTTCCGTGATCAGTGCCATTGCGATGCACCGCTTAACCTCCTTTTTTGCCGAATCGCATCCACATTGGCACTGGCTACACGATTTTGGCTTTTTAGAGCTCAGCATTGCGACTGTGTTGGTGGTTTGGGTATCGGCAGGTTACGTCAAAATGTATTGGCCAGAAATCGTTAAGTCGCCCTCTAAACAAGCATAAAAAACGGCCTCATCTGAGGCCGCTGTTTATCTCTATCAATAAGACATCAACCCACAAACTTCGCCATGAAGTTCCCAATGTTAGTCAAACTCGATGCCGCCATTACGATAACAATCGCTGCTCCAGTTAGCGTTAAGTACATTGGGTGTTGGTAGTCACCGACGATATCTTTGCGTTTTGTCGCAACCAATACAGTGCCCAAAACGATAGGAAGAATAATGCTGTTCACTAGGCCTGCTAGCATCAAAAGAAGAATTGGCATATCCATGGTTACCGTGCCTAACGAGGTTAGGATGATGAAACCAACACACCAAGCTTTCTCGTTTCGCGCGACAACTGGGAAAAGCGTCTTAATTAATGAGATAGCCATGTAAGAGTTGCCAACCACAGACGTGATGGAAGCTACAAACAGTACTAAGCCAAAGATGAAGTAACCAAGCTGGCCAGCACCTTGACGGAAAGCATCCGCCGCAGGGTTAGCCGTATCCAGCGTTGCGCCTGTCGCGATAACGCCAAACACCGCCAAAAACAGTAGGATTCGAATAACCACCGCGATAGAAATACCAGCCCACGCTGTTGAGGTGATGGAAGGCACGTTCTCTTTGCCTTTCAAGCCGATGTCTACTAGGCGTTGTGCACCCGTGTAGTAACCGCCAACTGCACCGCCAACGATAGTCAACGTAGGCAGAAGCAAACTACCAACATCCATAGGCATCACCGCTGCACTTAGTGTCTCTCCCATCGGAGGTAAGCTCGTCATAGCCACGTATGCGATCAGAACGATCATGAACAAGCCAAGGTAGCGGGCCATTTGGTCCATTCGTTTGGAGGCGTTATGAACCGCAAACAACAAACAGCCAACGACACCGGTAAACAGTGCGCCCCATGTTGTGTCCACGCCCGTTAGCACATTGATGCCTAACGCTGCGCCACTCACGTTGCCAAAGTTAAACGCCACTGCACCAAGCGCAAGGAGAATACCAACACCATAACCCATGCCGGGTGCCACTTTGTTCGCAATGTCTTGGATTCGCATGCCAGAAACGCCGACAATACGCCACAAGTTCATCACAATACCAAACGTGATAAAAATGGAAGCCAAAACTGGAAATGCCATGTCGACTTTGTAGATATTTGTGAAGACTGCGGTTTGAGTTAAAAAGCCGGGACCCACAGAGGTTGTCGCCATCAAAAAAGCGACACTGAGCATGGCTTTCTTTTGCCAACTGCTTTCTGTAACTGGAGCTGAAATAGAGGAGGTGCTGATAGTGCTTTGTGTAGTCATGCCGAGTCCCAAATTTGTTGTCTTTCTATTATTAGAAAAAAGAAAGACAACTGACCGAGATCAGCTGAACTTAGAGAAATATCTCTTTTTAAAACAAACGATTACAAGTTGTAGTCGTTCATTGGGCGCATATATTAAGAGCAACGAATGTGACTGTCAATACACAATTGCATAATTACTATTTATTGCGACTCACTTGACTATGATTTGGATATAAAAGATATAAAAAAGGATGGCAACTCGCCATCCTCTCTCAATTTTATTTGTCGATTTGATTAACGCAGGCCATGCAGAAATTCAGCACGGGTCGCTGGGTTGCTCTTAAAAATACCACCTAACGCTGTAGTCGTGGTTTCACTGGTGGCATCCATCACACCGCGTGATTTCACACAGTAATGCGTCGCGTCGATAGTCACCGCTACATCGTCAGACTCAAGCAATGTTTGCAAAGCAACAAGGATTTGCTGGGTCATACGCTCTTGAACTTGAGGGCGTTGCGCAAAGAAACGAACAATACGGTTGATCTTAGACAGGCCAATGATCTTACCGCGAGGAATATAAGCAACAGCGGCTTTTCCGTCGATTGTCACAAGATGGTGTTCGCACGTACTGGTCACAGTAATGTCTTTCACGCGAACCATTTCGCTCACGTTCATCTTGTTTTCGATAACTGTGATCTTGGGGAAGTTGGAGTAATCCAAACCAGAGAAAATCTCGTCCACGTACATTTTTGCAATACGGTGTGGCGTTTCCTCTAAGCTATCATCCGTAAGGTCGAGCTGAAGCAGACCAAGAATCTCACGCATGTGGTATTCAATCTTTTCCTTCTTCTCTTCACGGCTAACGGCATTAGGGCGCATTGGTGTTTCTAACCCGCGTTGCTCTAGCGCTTCTTTCACTAACTTTGCTGACTCGCTAAGACCTGACATTCCACTTCCTCTTTTGTAACTACCACTCTCGGTGTGAAATACAATTGCCGTGTTTTCATCCCGTAGCGTTAAAGTCGCTCAGTCCGATGTTTATAACGCCAAGGCACATAACAAGAATACACTGAGCTATTTTCTCATGCTCCGTAGGAACTTTACCCCTTTCGGATGGGTGACAAGGATACTCGGATTTTTGAATAATTACACCCATATTTTATAGGTGGACATTCTTACTCAGTCCTCTTTTATGGTAGAGTTGCCACAAAACAAAAGAACATAGGATTATCTCAATGGGCTGCTGCGACGCACCTGGCTTGATGCCAATTGAAGAAGCGATGGATAAGATGCTATCGCGAATCAAACCTATCCAAACGACACTTTCTCTTCCTCTTGCTGACGCTCTGGGTTTTGTGCTGGCTGAAGATATTTTATCACCAATTCACGTGCCCCCTTTCGACAATTCAGCAATGGACGGTTATGCCATTCGTATTCAAGACCTAGAAGTGTCTACAGTGTTGCCTCTGGCAGGTAAATCCTTCGCAGGTCAGCCTTTTAAGGGTGAATGGCCGGCAGGCACTTGTGTTCGAATCATGACTGGCGCGAAAATTCCGGAAGGCTGTGATGCCGTTATCATGCAAGAAAATACGGAAGTGACCGACGCTGGTATTCAGTTCACCCAAACGGATGTGAAGCCGCAAAATAACATCCGCCCTACGGGTGACGACATCAAGCAAGGCGATATCGTATTGGCAAAAGGCGCGCGCCTAACACCACGCGATATTCCAATGATTGCCTCTCTTGGTGTCAGCCATGTCACCGTCGTGCGTAAGCCAAAGGTGGCATTTTTCTCCACAGGTGATGAACTTAAACCATTGGGTGAGCCACTCAAGGCGGGTCAAATCTACGACAGTAATCGTTACGGTATTAAGCCGCTGATTGAAAACTTTGGTTGTGAAGCGATTGATCTTGGCATTATCCCTGACTGCCCAGAAACACTAAAAGCAACATTCGAAAAAGCACAAACTCTCGCGGATGTAGTTGTAACGTCTGGCGGCGTCAGCGTTGGTGAAGCAGATTACACCAAAGACATTCTTGAAGAACTTGGAGAAATCGGTTTCTGGAAACTGGCAATCAAGCCGGGCAAACCTTTCGCATTTGGCAAGTTAAGTACTGCTTGGTTCTGTGGGCTACCAGGTAACCCTGTATCTGCGGTGCTAACCATGTACGTACTTGTTCAACCAATGTTGGCTAAATTGGCTGGCCACACTGAATGGAAAGCACCTGAGTCTATCCCTGCGACGACTAAAACCGCATTTAAGAAAGCGCCGGGACGTACAGACTACCAACGCGGTATCTATACTCTAGAAAACGGTAAATTTGTCGTTGAAACCACTGGCAACCAAAGTTCAGGAGCCTTTCGCTCAATGAGTTTGGCAAACTGCTTTGTTGTGTTGGAACGTGAGCGTGGCCGTGTGGAAGTTGGCGAAACGGTTCAAATCCAACTGTTTAACTCAACGTTATACTAGGAACATACCGTGGATATTCTTTCCGACCAGGAGATGCTGCGCTATAACCGCCAGATCATTCTTCGTCAGTTCGATTTCGAGGGGCAAGAAGCGCTCAAACAAAGCTCGGTGCTTATTTTGGGTGCTGGCGGTTTAGGTTGCGCTTCTAGCCAATATCTTGCCACGGCTGGTGTTGGCAATATTACTTTTATCGATGACGATATTGTTGAGCTCTCCAATTTACAACGCCAAGTATTGCACCACGACGCCGATATTGGCCGTAAAAAGGTTGATTCCGCGGCGGATGCGTTGCGGGAACTTAATCCTCATATCGAAGTAAACACCGTTGCTAAACGTCTCGATGATGCTCAACTTCAAGCTTTGATTGAACAACACTCTGTGGTGGTCGATGCTTCAGATAACGTCGACACTCGCAATCAACTCAACCGACTCTGCTTTGCAACAAAAACACCGCTTATTTCTGGTGCAGCCATTCGTATGGAAGGCCAAGTGAGTGTGTTTACGTACGACGACCCAACTCAACCGTGCTATCAGTGTTTGAGCGCGCTATTCGGCAGCAATGCATTAAGTTGCGTTGAAGCTGGCGTCATGGCGCCTGTTGTGGGTATTGTTGGCGCTGTACAAGCGATGGAAACCATCAAGGTGATTGCAAATTACGGCCAACCCAAAAAAGGGAAGATCCTCATTCTCGATGCGTTTAGCATGTCCTGGCGGGAAATGAATTTGATGAAAATGCCGACCTGCCCTGTTTGTGGCTAAGTAACGCTGTCAGCTTATCAATGAAGATTCTCAAAAAGCTCAACGTAACGTTGAGCTTTTTCTTATTCTGAGATTCATATTTCGAACCAAATAACTTACCGATATAAAATTCATTATAAACAGTAAGTTAAAAACTGGCACATTCCTTTCATTGCATATCATACAAACCAATGAGAGGGCGAATCATGAAAAGGACATCACTATTACTTGGATCTCTGTTCGCAAGCGCATACGTAAGCGCAGCGCCATTCGACACTTGTCCGAGCAAAGCATATTTATTCCAATCGACCCCAGTGCAAGTTTACGGCGTTAATCTGGTTACCGGATCAACCAAGTTACTGACCGACGATGTGGGCTTAGCATCAGGTATTAACGGCGTCGGTTTCAACTTCACTGATCGATACATCTATGGTTACGATACAACCAACTTGAAAATCGTACGTTTAGGCCAGGACTTTCAAGCAGAAACTCTCAACGTACAAGGGCTTCCTAGCCATACGTTTTTTGTCGGTGACGTGTACAACCACGTCTACTACTTGTATCGCAAAGGTAAAGGGCTGTTTTCCATTGATCTGTCGCCGTTAGATACGGACCCAAATGCTACCTTAACCCTGAATAAAATCACATCAAATGCAAGCGTGAGTTTAACCGATTTTGCGTTCCACCCTGGCGACGGTGCGCTCTATGGTATCGATAATGGGTCTGGCGTATTGTATAAATTCGATACAAAAACAGGCCAAGCAACCGCGATCGGCAATACAGGGGAAACGGGTACCTTTGGTGCAGGCTACTTTGATGTAAACGGAAACTACTACGTATCGCGTAATCAGGACGGCAAAATTTATCGCGTCGACTTATCAGAAAACAATGCAGCCAATATCGCTGCGGGCATTGTTCCTGCTGTAGAGTTTGTGTCTAACGGTCCAAGTTCCAGCCAAAATGACGGTGCCCGATGCGCGAACGCTCCTGTTATTGACGAAGACGAGCCAATTGACTTTGGTGATGCACCTGACACTTACGCTACCTTGCTCTCTTCTAACGGACCACGCCACGCTGTTGATGGTATAACTTGGCTTGGCACCATTGCGCCAGATGGTGATGCCGATGGACAAGTGGCTCCGTCTGGAGATAACAAAGTTGGTACAGCAGATGAAGATGGCGTCGGCTTTGTTGCCGCACTCGACCCAGGGTTAAGTTCACTGGTGAACGTAACTGCATCGACATCCGGCTACTTGTCAGCTTGGTTTGACTGGAACCGAGATGGTGACTTTGCTGACGAAGGTGAGCAAGTATTCACTGATGAGTTACTCTCTGCAGGCAGCAATACGCTTCCATTTGTCGTCTCTGAACTGGCAACCGCAGGTCCTAGCTGGAGCCGATTCCGCTTTAGCCAACAAACTGGTCTGAACTTTGATGGCGGATCAACATCGGGTGAAGTAGAAGATTACCCAATCACAATCACTGAAAACGGCGTATCCGTACAGCACTTCCCAAGTGCAGATTCCTATGCAACGGTCGCGTATGAAGACAACTGGCCTTACACCGCTGACTACGACATGAATGACGTAGTCATTAAGTTCCGTATGACTGAAACACGTATGGACGGCACGGTGGAAAATATCCAGATTAGCGGAGATCTGGCCGCCTATGGGGCTGGCTATAAAAATGGCTTTGCTATTCGTCTACCTGGCGTTTCGAAAGCGAGCATTGAAAACGGCTTAACAAAGCTAACGTTTAATGGCAAAGAACAACCGACCAACGGTCTAGAAGCGATATCAGAAGAAGCCATCTTCATTATCAGTGACGACCTCAGTCAGTATGCGCAAAGTCAATGTGCGTATTTTAGAACCCAAACGGGTTGTAATGATAACGTCGCGTTGTCTTTCACACTGACCATCTACTTTAAGGAAGGCTCCGACCGCTCAGCGTTACAGGCCATGCCTTATGACCCATTTATCTTTGCCACACCCAATACATATCACGGCGATGGCATCACCTTTCAACCAGGTAGAAAATGGGAAGTACATTTGCCAGACCAAGCACCAACTGAGCAGTTTGATGACGCAAACCTATATGGCGTGGGCGTAGACGCAAGTGACCCGACTCGAGGCGTGTACTTCAAAACAGCGAACAATCTTCCTTGGGCATTGCTTATCGTCGAAGAGTGGAATTGGCCGCTAGAGAAAGTTGACTTAGTTGACGCTTACCCAGAGTTTGCCACCTACGCCGAGTCTGGTGGGCGAGAAGGAGCAAACTGGCATACCCAACCTAAAGCAAACAAACGTTACATTCCATAGGAGAAGCATCATGAAAAACTTAATCACAATCATCATGGGATTAGCGTTAACAGCCTGCGGCGGTGGCGGTGGCGGTGGCGGCGGTGGAGACAAAAGCAACGATAGCGCTACTCCACCTCCAGCTCAAACTACCGTTATTGTTGAAGAGCCAAGCATGCAAAATTTAGACGTACCAGATGGGTTCGATTATGACCCAAGGTTAGAAAGCTCACTTGCGGTAGATATTAGTGGTTACTCTTTACAGCGCGCACATCTGAGCATTTATAAGGAGTACCGTGAAGATGCCTCTGGAACCTACCAAGCGAAATATTCGAGCAATGTTGCTTCTGCTGCGCTGACGAGTGGGAAAGCTAACTTAGACTTCTCCACCTCGGATAGCCAAGATAACCTGTTAGTCGAAATTTGGTTCTACGATGGCTCAGAACCTCTGCAAAAAGTCGTCTCAACCGGAAATACGACATGGCGCATGTAAGATGCTCTATTGGTGAGCATTGATACTCGGGACTGGCGCAAGCCACAGGTTTTAAGACAAAATCGCATCGTTCTTTGAACATGCGATTTTTTTGTTGTAAAACAAAATGATTACTTGAAACAATAGCAATAGAGCGCAAATTGGATAATCCCAAAACCTATATGTTGGTCTTCAGCAGTTTCATTGCCCTACTTGTGCTCTTGTTGCTCATTAAGCAGACGGATGAAAACACGGTTTCAGCCACCGTCATTAGCAACACTTTAACTCAGTCCCTTGATGGTCAACGTCGGTACCTCACTATCAATTCACCTGAGATAGAGCAACAACGAGTGACGGTTCCAGTGTCCGCATCTTGTCCAGTGGGCTCTATTGCGTTGTTCCACCAAGCATCCCACTCAAGTTTTGACTCATCCCTTTCATTCATTCGCTGTGAGTAAAGATACTGTGCGAACTTCCCAAATCAGAAGGATTTAACCATGCAAGCATTGATCGATGCCAAAGAACTTCATGCTTTATTAGACCAACCAAATGTAAAACTTCTAGACGCGAGTATTCGTTTTCAAATTCCTTCCGAAGGGAAAAAGATCACCAATAAGTGGATTCCAGGCTCATTGCGTTTCGACTACGACAATGACTTTTGTCTCCCAGATACCAATCTCCCTCATATGATGCCAACAGAAGAGGGATTTAATAACAGCGCTCAGAAACTTGGCCTGAACAACGAAGACCTTATTGTTGTTTATGACAACTCAGGAACACTCGCCTCTCCGCGCGCATGGTGGATGTTCAAGGCGATGGGGCACGATAATGTCAAAGTGCTTAATGGTGGCCTCCCGGCTTGGATTGAGGCTGGACTGCCTGTCACGGATGTCTTGTCAGAAGCTAAGCAGCTTGGAAACTTTACCGGGAAATTAAATAAACATGCTTTTTTGGACGCAAATGCAATATTAGAGTACTCAAACAATTGCAGTGCAAACATTGTTGACGCTCGCTCACGTGCACGTTTTTTAGGCGAGGTACCAGAGCCAAGAGAAGGACTGCGTTCTGGTCATATTCCTAATTCTGTTTGCCTCCCTTTTCAAACATTATTGAGTAATGGCTTTATAAAGGCAGACTCGGAATTGAAACAAGCATTTAGTGCACTAACGTTATATAATGATAAATCAATCATTTTCAGTTGTGGCTCAGGTGTAACGGCCTGTATTTTGCTGCTAGCAGCATACCAGTTAGGTTGGCGTGATTTATCGGTCTATGACGGGTCATGGACAGAATGGGGCGCAGACCACTCATTACCCATTACTCGCTAATCTAGGAGCTATCGAAGCGGCATGGTCAGGTTAAAGAAGAACATTTGGACACTATACATGGCGCTACTTACGATAAGCGCCGTGCTGTTCGTGTTGTTTGGCCGCTACCATTATGAGTCAACCCTGAATAAGTACAAAGATAAGCAGCTCCTACAATTGGAGCTGTTTGCCTCTTCTGTCGAATCACTTCTGAAAGGACAAGAATCGTTACTTGAAGTCATTGGTCATCAGTTGGTCGAGAGAAATGACTTTACTCGTACAGCAGCAGTTCAAACTCGCCCGATGCTGGACAAACTGCTCAGTATCCATCCGGCGATTATTGGATTCGGCCTAACCAACCCCGATGGAGACTACATCGCCGTAAGCTCCAACTTGATCTTGGCAAAGCTGCATAATCTAAAACAAGATCCATTGACTCGTGATACCTTTTTGGCAGCGCTCAACTCCGACCGAATGATTATAGGTCGAACGTATTTTATGCCAGCTCAAGATTCACTTGTGATTCCGATCCGAAAAGCAATTCCAAATAAAGATGGTGTTGTACAAGCAGTGATGACGGCTGGCTTTAATATGAATTCATCTTCGGTTTTTCGTAACGACATCCATGCCAATGAGCACAACCGGGTCACATTGATCCGCAGTGATGGCTACCTTACTTTTAGCTCGTCAGAAGACACAACCCTAGAAGATTACCTAAAACCTGCCAATGATTTAGATATAAAAGCCGTTATGGCTCAAATCACAAAAGATTCAGGCTGGGATATAGCGCAACTAAAAAAGCTCACACGAGCGCTAAATATTGTTGTCGACAATTCTCGCCTGAGTGAGTTAATCACATTGAGATACCTTCCTGATTATCATCTTTGGGCCTCTTCCTCGACAGATTTGAATTTTATTAAGCGCGGATTTTACGAACAGTTTGCACTGTACTCGATTGTTTTTCTTATCGTCCAAGGTGCTTTTTACGCTTTATTCCGCTCCATTGCGAATAATGAACATAAAACAAAACTGCGTTTGCTCTATCAAGCGAACCACGATCACCTCACTGGATTACCAAACCGAGAGTACCTACGCGCAAACATTCGACACTGGCTTTCTGGGAAAGGGAACCCTTTTTCTTTGATGTTTATCGATATTGATAATTTCAAATCAGTCAACGACACACATGGTCATGACTTTGGCGACGAAGTTCTAAAACAAATATCTATCCGCTTAAACACCTTTGTTAACGATGGCCGATTAATCATCCGTGAAGCCAGTGACGAGTTTATTTTTCTAACAAATCGAATTGATGAAGTAAGCGTTAAAAGACTAGCGAGCGACTTAATAACGGCGCTATCAGAACCCTACGAAGTCAATGACAGTCAGTTCCTGCTCAGTTGCAGTATTGGTATTGCCTGCTATCCACACCATGGTGAAACATTAGATGAACTGCTCCTGTCAGCCGATATTGCGATGTATCAAGCGAAAAAACAACGCAACGTATACAGCCTGTTCAATCAGCAGATGCAAGCTACACACCTGCGTAAAATGAAAATTGAGCAACGCCTGAGGCTCGCGATAGATAAGCAAGCGCTTCATATGGTTTATCAACCTCAGTTAAACCTAGAAGGCGATATTTATGGTGTCGAAGCGCTTATTCGTTGGAGTGATGATGAGCTCGGCTTAGTCCCACCAAGTGAATTTATTCCCGTCGCAGAAAGCACTGGGTTGATGGTTCGTATTGGTGAACAAATCATTGAAAATAGCCTGACAGATATGGCTAAACTGACTGGTAATATTGATACATCTATCCAGATGTCTATTAACATCTCGGTCAAACAGTTTGTTCACGCCAAATTCATTACTAATCTTATGAATGCTATTGAGAAACGCGGCATCGAATGTTCAAAGATTACCCTAGAGATCACCGAAAACCTGTTTATTGAAGATCTTGAAAAGTTCGCACCAATTTGCGAGCGCTTGCATGCTCTTGGCTTTAAAATCTCGCTCGATGATTTCGGGACTGGCTACTCTTCATTAAGCATGTTGCGTACGCTACCTATTGATGAGGTGAAGATTGACAAGAGCTTTGTCGATCACATTGAGCATGACAAAAAAGCACTGAATATGGTTAAGAATATCATTTCTATCGGCAAAAACTTTGAAATGAAAGTACTGGCTGAAGGAGTAGAAACGCTGCAACAGCTAAATGAGTTAAAAGCTTGCGGTTGTGATTTGATTCAGGGCTACTTCTACTCTAAACCTTTATCGCTTGAAGACCTGATCGCTTTTACGAAGCAGAACCAAAGCAAAGAAACCGTAGTTGAATAATTACGATCGCTTTGCTTAGAAGGTTTTATTTATTCATTTCTTGGTACATCACCTCCACCAACTCTCCTTTCGGATCGCCTGACAATTCCCAAGTAAAAATACCGCCTAAGTTCGCCTGTTTAGCCCAATTTGCTTTGGCTTTGATCGAGCGTTGATCCTCGTAAGAGATAAAGACTTTCTTTACAGGATGCCACAAGTAAGGCGCTTGAGATTGCTCATCATACTTGTACTCGTAGCCCTGCTCCGCTCCATAGTTCTTCACCAAATCCCAAAACATGAAATAGCCGTTCTCACCCGTACCAAACTGCGCTCCTTGCTCGGAGACAAGATCTTGCGTTGGTAAGCCACCCGAGAAGTCTTTGGTGCCTTGCCAGCCACGCCCGTAAAACGCAGCGCCAATCACCAGTTTCTCACTTGGAATACCGAGCTCGATCATCTGGTTGATGAACACGTCTGCGCCCATGCCCCACCAGCTTCGCTCAGTCGCATGCAAGTTGGTAGTATGCCCGGTTTGCTGCCCCCAACCACCAAGGAAGTCATACGTCATTGCAAACATGTTAGTTAGGTACGGCTCCGCGGCTTTCCAATCGATACCTGCTGCTTTTGGACCAACGCCTACCGCTGTAGAGAGCTCGTATTCACGTTTGGTTTGATTTGTGAGTTCATCTAACTCTGCACGCATGGTTTTTACCAAATAGGTAAAGGCCTCACGCTCAGATGCTTTTTGTTCATCAGAAAGCTTGGTGTCAGGGTTCCAAGGCGACGTTGTTAAACCGCCACCACCTGGGTATTCCCAATCCAGATCAATACCATCAAAGAAATCATATTGAGCAATCAACTTAACGGCAGTTTTTGAGAATTGATCCATCGCTTGTTTGCTTTTCGCCATAGCATGGAACGGTTCGGACATTGTCCAACCACCAAAAGAAGGGAGAATTTTGAGATCAGGATGTTGTTTCTTCATCTCAGCAAGTTGAGCGAAGTGGCCTTTGTATGGCACGTTAACGGAGACATCGCCAAAGTCCTTTTCTAATGCTGCTTCGGTATCGACAATGATCGCCGTATACGGATCTTTTCCTTCACATTGTTCGGCAACCAGTTTTTGTACCGTTTCAGAAGCACCGGCATGAGGGCCGCACATACTAAGAAACGCATAAATCACATGCGTCAGCTTATCGGCGGGAATATCGTTCACCGTGTATGGGTTTTCTGCATTTGCATACTGCCAATCCGCAAAGTAACCCGCTACGACTTTTTGCTCGGCGTGCACCGCACCAGTTAGCCCCATAATCAGTGCAGCAAGAAGTGTCTTTTTCATTGTGTTCTCCAGAGTAGATGTACAAATTTAAAGCTACTCCTAGAGAATATTTTTAACTTGAAAACGAAATCAGGCTGCGAGTCATTTATAACTCCTCGCAGCCTGATTACATAAATTGCATATTATTTGTGCTAACTCTCAGATGCCGCGTTGCCGTGCATTTGCTCATCTAAGTTGAGCACCGTTAATGCGTTGCTGACGCTCGTGGCGATCACGTCTATCGCTCCGGTTCTTAATGCTCCAAGTAAGGCGAGCGGCTTGCTGTTCTCCGCTGCAATCGCGATGACTTCCGATATTGGGCGAAACTCTTCAATACCAAGACCAATCACTCGGTCACTCATTACGGTGTTGGCAACATTACCGTGAATATCAAAGAAATCATAACCTGCAAAGTCCCCGACCACGCCTTGTTGAAGTCTCGACTGAACCACTTCATCAGGCGTAAACCAACCTAAGTCCACCATGTAACTGTTTTCGCTCATGTCACCAATACCGACCAAAGCGACATCGGCTTTACGTGCCAAATCGAGCGTTTGTTTCACGGTTGCATTTTGCATGAAAGCCAACTTCTGTTCTCTGTTCTCTGCATAAGCCGGCGCATAGAGAGTTTCGGACGTTCCACCGTACTTTTTCGCTAACTGACGACAAATGTGATCGGCGTTATACATACCACCACGTGGGTGAATACCGCCGATACCACATACAAATTTACAGTCACGCGGCGTAATAACACCAATATGGTGAGCGACAGAAGATACGTTACGCCCTTGTCCAACGGTCACCACCATGCCGTTTTTAAGCGTGCTGGTGAGATAATTGGACACCAATCCCGACACCTGTAGTCGCTGTGCCTCTTCATTTGGCTGATCAAGAGCAACAAGCGCGCGCTTAACGCCGAATCGCTCGATCAAACGTTGTTCAATCTTAGCGCTAAACACCGGGTGGTATTTAACGGTGATTTCAACGATGCCCTCATCACGCGCCTGCTTGAGCATTCGCCCGACCTTTGCGCGTGATATGGCAAATTTTCTCGATATCTCTTCCTGAGTCGCACCGTCTTGATAATACGCGACGGAAATCTCTGTCAACAAATCCGTGTTTTCAATGGAAATATCTTGATTAGAACTGCTCATGGTTTCTCTCGCCCTTTAAGAGGATCGATATTGTATGCAATAAGTGAGCATATGCTCATTGACTTAGCATATGTTCTTTATCAATTTAAACGCTACATTTGCTCATCGCAATAACATTTTCTCACTACAATTTTTTACCCTCACGTACAACGCTCAACCTTTGAACAATAAGGGCAAACGTTTATTTGGGTTAACCACTAAACACACAGTAAAAAAACGTTGATGAAGTTCACTATAAGTCGATTTCAGCGATTGACTTTCAGCATAGATAGGATAAATATGGACACATCATTTACTCAGCTATCGATCAAATGTTCATTGCATTTGTTCGGTAACGAAATTTTCCGTAGTTGGCTGAGCAGATGTCTCATTAAATGCGATGAGACGATTAGCTAACTCGCTTGCAAATGCACAAGCTGTGATAACAAAAATCACGCTTAAGCCCATTTAAATAGGATGATCGATTATGAGCAACAAGTTAGAGCAACTTCGTAAACTAACGACTGTAGTAGCAGACACTGGCGAAATTGATGCAATCAAAAAGTATCAACCAGAAGACGCAACAACTAACCCTTCTCTTATCCTGAAAGCCGCTCAAATCGCAGAGTACGCACCTCTAATCGATGCTTCAATCGAATATGCTAAAGCACAGAGCAACGACAAAGCTCAACAAGTTCAAGACACTTGTGACATGCTTGCAGTAAACATCGGTAAAGAAATCCTAAAAACTATTCCAGGTCGTATCTCTACAGAAGTTGACGCGCGCCTATCTTACGATATGGAAGGCAGCGTAGCGAAAGCACGTCAACTAGTAAAAATGTACAACGATGCAGGCATCACTAACGACCGCATCCTTATCAAACTAGCGTCTACTTGGGAAGGTATCCGCGCAGCAGAAATCCTAGAGAAAGAAGGCATCAACTGTAACCTAACGCTTCTATTCTCATTCGCTCAAGCGCGTGCTTGTGCAGAAGCTGGCGTATTCCTAATCTCTCCATTCGTTGGCCGTATTATGGACTGGTACAAAGCGAAAGAAGGCCGTGACTTCGAAGCTTCAGAAGATCCAGGCGTACTGTCTGTAACTAAGATCTACAACTACTACAAAGAGTACGGCTACAAAACTGTCGTAATGGGCGCAAGCTTCCGTAACATCGGTGAGATCCTAGAACTGGCTGGCTGTGACCGTCTAACTATCGCTCCTGCTCTACTTGCAGAACTAGAAGCTGCAGAAGGCGAAGTGGTTGAGAAGCTAGTTGATTCTAAAGGCGCAGCTGAGCGTCCAGCACCAATGACTCACGCTGAGTTCCTATGGGAACACAACCAAGACCCAATGGCGGTTGAGAAACTGGCAGAAGGCATCCGCAACTTCGCCGTTGACCAAGGCAAACTAGAAGCGATGATCGAAGCTAAGCTTTAATTGCTTACCAAGAGCGAGTAGCCCGTCTACTCGCTTTTAGCATCAGCGCTCATTCAAGATTTTCTATTTGAACTTGTTTATACGAGTTCCCTCTATTTAAACACTTATCGAGAAGTAATCACTATGGATCGTAAATACCTAGCAAATGCAATCCGTGCGCTAAGCATGGACGGTGTTCAACAAGCTAACTCTGGCCACCCAGGCGCACCTATGGGTATGGCTGATATCGCTGAAGTTCTTTGGCGTTCTCACCTAAACCACAACCCATCAAACCCTGAATGGGCAGACCGCGACCGTTTCGTACTGTCTAACGGCCACGGCTCAATGCTAATTTACTCACTACTGCACTTGAGCGGTTACGAGCTATCTATCGATGATCTGAAAAACTTCCGTCAGCTTCACTCTAAGACTCCAGGTCACCCAGAGTACGGCTACGCTCCTGGTATCGAGACAACAACGGGCCCTCTAGGTCAAGGCATCACCAACGCTGTTGGTATGGCAATGGCTGAGAAAGCGCTAGCAGCGCAATTCAACAAAGAAGGCCACGACATCGTTGACCACTTCACTTACGTGTTCATGGGCGACGGCTGTCTAATGGAAGGTATCTCGCACGAAGCATGCTCTCTAGCTGGTACTCTAGGTCTAGGCAAACTGATCGCATTCTGGGATGACAACGGCATCTCTATCGATGGTCACGTTGAAGGTTGGTTCTCTGACGACACGCCTAAGCGTTTTGAAGCTTACGGCTGGCACGTAATCCCAGCAGTAGACGGTCACGATTCTGAAGCGATCAACGCAGCAATCGAAGCGGCGAAAGCGGATCCTCGCCCTACACTTATCTGTACTAAGACAATCATCGGTTTTGGTTCACCAAACAAGTCTGGTTCACACGATTGTCACGGTGCACCACTAGGTGCAGAAGAAATCGCAGCAACACGCAAAGAACTAGGTTGGGAGCACGGTCCTTTTGAAATTCCGCAAGAAGTCTACGCAGAATGGTCAGCGAAAGAAACAGGCGCAGCTAAGGAAGCAGCGTGGAACGAGAAATTTGCAGCTTATGAAGCAGCGTACCCTGAGCTGGCAGCTGAATTTAAACGCCGCGTAAACGGTGAGCTTCCTGCACAGTGGGAAGAGAAAGCAAGCCAAATCATTGCCGATCTTCAAGCAAACCCAGCAAATATTGCATCACGTAAAGCATCTCAAAACGCTCTAGAGGCATTTGGTGCTCTACTACCTGAGTTCATGGGCGGCTCTGCTGACCTAGCGCCTTCTAACCTAACCATGTGGTCTGGTTCTAAGTCTCTAGAAGCAAGTGACTTCTCTGGTAACTACATCCACTACGGTGTACGTGAATTCGGTATGACGGCGATCATGAACGGTATTGCGCTACACGGTGGTTTCGTTCCTTACGGCGCGACATTCCTAATGTTCATGGAATACGCTCGTAACGCAATGCGTATGGCGGCTCTGATGAAGATTCAGAACATCCAAGTATACACGCATGACTCTATCGGTCTTGGCGAAGATGGCCCAACTCACCAACCGGTTGAGCAAATGGCATCGCTACGTCTAACGCCAAACATGAGCACATGGCGTCCATGTGACCAAGTTGAATCAGCAGTGGCTTGGAAACTAGCGATTGAACGTAAAGATGCACCAACTGCGCTTATCTTCTCTCGTCAAAACCTAGCGCAACAAGAGCGTGATGCTGAGCAAGTTGCGGACATCGCGAAAGGTGGTTACATCCTGAAAGATTGCGAAGGCAAGCCAGAGCTAATCCTTATCGCAACAGGTTCAGAAGTTGAGCTAGCAGTAGAAGCAGCAGCACAGCTAACTGCTGAAGGTAAGAAAGTACGCGTTGTTTCAATGCCATCAACAGATGCATTCGACAAACAAGACGCCGCTTACCGTGAAGCCGTTCTACCATCAGACGTAACAGCTCGTATCGCTATCGAAGCAGGTATTGCTGACTTCTGGTACAAGTACGTAGGCTTCGACGGTCGCATCATCGGTATGACTTCATTCGGTGAATCTGCACCTGCTGGTGAACTGTTCAAAATGTTCGGTTTCACTACGGAAAACGTAGTAAATACAGCAAAAGAACTACTAGCGTAATGGCAGTAAAAAGATAATCAGTTTTCTCTATTGCGAATGTGAAAACTGAAAAGCCCCGCCAGCAATGGCGGGGCTTTCTTTTATCTGGCCCCTATTTCTGTAAACACAGCCAGAAAGTGAACACAACGACTTTCGTTACGGCTATTTGTCTTCAAATCGAAGCGCGAGCTGATAGAAATCTTGTACTTGCTCTTTCAACTGACGGCTGTTTTGCTCTACGGAGTGCGTTGCTGCCAAGTTTTGCTCTGCCGTAGAAGCAATAGAGTGAATATGCTGATTTACATCGCTGGATAGCTTCAGCTGGTTATTCGCCGCTTCCGCCACATCGACCATCAACCCACTCATGCTTTGCATCATCTGTTCAACCTCAGACAAACGAAGCGCGCTTTGTTCGGCAACCTGAGAACATGTATCCGTTTGCTCTTTGTTTGCCAGAATGTCTTTTTGCCAACTTTGTATCGTCGCCAACATAGCAGAGATAGACGCTTGGATTTGTTCAGTTGCATTGGATGTGCGACCAGAGAGAGCGCGCACCTCATCGGCAACAACAGCAAAACCACGACCTTGCTCACCCGCCCTCGCCGCTTCAATTGCCGCGTTAAGTGCCAGTAAATTGGTTTGTTCTGCGATCCCACCAATCTCTTCCATCAAATGATTCACTTTCTGCGCCTGATCACTCAGCTGATACGTCGTTTCCGTCGCTTTTTCAGCTTGAAGGCTCAACTGCGTTAGATTGGTGTGTGTTTGATCGATGGTTTCCTTCGCCATCAAGCATGACTTCAAGGTGTCATCAATTAGCATATGGGCATCATTGGTACTAGAAGAGACTGAATTCGCCGAAGACTCCACCTCTTGAGTCGCATCACGTACGCGATGAATATCGGTGTTTTGCTGATTTAATGCAGCCGAAACTTCTGCTGTGGTTTGGCTCAACTCTTCAGCACAATGCTGCAACGGCAGTGCGGAGTCAGTCATTCTTCCCAACACGGTTCGAATTCTTGCGGACAGCATTTTGATATGGAAATCGGCAATCGAAAATGCCGTATTACCGGAATAGATCAAGCGACTCACGCTGTCGTATTGCTTTTGTAACTTTTTCAGTTGTTGAGGCGTATCAATTAATTCTTGGCGGAATAACAACGCTAGAACACTCGCAGGTAGTGCACTTGCAAGCCAAGCCAATGGACCTTCAATAGACAATGCATATGCGGCAGCAGGTGCGGTCAATGCGCCAAGTAGAATCGCATAGCGAATGGTTTCATTGAGTTTCAACGACCAAGTACGACCTGATTTCTCGGCGGCGCGCATACTCTTGTAGGCTTTCGTGGCTATATCAACCCACTCTCGCTTTGGCTTAACGCGCACAGATTGATAACCAACAACGTGGTTATTTTCATAAATAGGGGTGACATAGGCATCAACCCAATAGTAACCACCCGACTTAGTAGCATTCTTAACCATGCCGCGCCAGGCTTTGCCTTGCTTAAGACGTGCCCACATATCGCCGAAAGCGGCTTTAGGCATGTCATTGTGGCGAACGATATTGTGGTTCTGGCCGACGAGTTCTTCGTGAGTGTACTCAGCAACACGGCAAAAGGCTTCGTTACAATACGTAATAACACCTTGTAGGTTCGTTGTTGAGACGAGTTCCTCAGACTCCCTCACGAGAGTTTCTTGAGCTTTATGAGAAATATTGGCTGACATAGACGAAACTTCTGTAGTTTTTATTGATTTTCGGCAAGATATATACAGGATTTTTATTTTTATTACAAAAAGTTAGATAAAAAGTCTTATCAAATCGACATTTTTAGTGTGGGAATTCACATTATCAATAAAAATATAAAGAAGAAGTTGTGGAGTTGAGCTAATAAACAAAACCCGACACGTTATGCCGGGCTATGTATAGAAGATCTAATCAAGCAGTTTGGGATTCCGTTTCTTTGTCCGTTTTCAAAGCAAACATCACGATGACGAGTAACACAAAAGGAAGAACGTACAAATTAAGGTTTTGCCAACCTACGGTGGATTCAAGCCAGCCAGATAGTAATGCAGTGATAGTGACACAACTGAACACGAAGAATTCATTAAATGCTTGAGCCTTGCTCCTGTTTTTCGCTTCATAGCTTTGACTAAATAACCCAGTTGCCGCGATAAACATAAAGTTCCAACCAACGCCTAACAGAACTAAAGCAAGACTAAAGTGCCAAATGGACACTCCGTGTATGTTAATTCCAATACAAGCAACAAATAGCAATCCACCGGCTAAAATCATATTCTTCGCGCCAAACCGCTCTATCACCCGTCCCGTGACAAACGCTGGTGCAAACATGCCCAGCACATGCCATTCGATCACTCCTGCCGCTTTGTCAAAATCAAAGCCACAACCAATCATCGCCAGAGGCGTTGCTGTCATTAAAATGTTCATCACCGCATACGCAACCATTGCGGCGATAACCGCTAGCATGAAATTAGGTCGACGGATAATATGCCCCACTTTATCCGCTTTAGTATGTAGAACTTGCGTGTGTGCTGGTGGAAAACGAATCGTTTGCAGCACGATCAACGCAGTTATATAAAGTCCAATAAGCACGGCAAAAGCACTAATGTACAAACCATCATCTGACCATTGCTGTGAATACACCGCCAAATTAGGGCCAAGTATCGCCGCGAGTACCCCTCCCGCCATAGATATCGAAATCGCCCTGTGTCTTGCCGACTCTTCACACACTTCAATAGCAGCAAATCTGTATAGCGTACCGAAGCCAATACCAACACCGAGCAAAAAGGTAGAAACACAGAATAGATAGAAGTTCTGTTGACTTAACGCATACGTCGCTAAGCTGGCACCCAAAATGCCAATAACATTACCGAGACTAAACCCAAGGCGACGTCCTAACTTGCCCATAATCAGTGATGCTGGGATCGTCGCAGCCATCAGTCCTAAAAATTGCAGCGCAACGGGCAACGTAATAAAACTTGATGACGGCGCAAGTGTTTTGCCAATAAGGGCAATAACAGATATGAGTAAAATATTCCCTGTCATTAATAGGGCTTGGCAAAGGGATAACAACCATACATTACGATTCAATTCCAAATTCCTTTTGGTTACAGCGCATACAGATAACATATAGGAAAGCAGAAACAATAGAAAGAGATGCGAGTAATTCTCAATAAAAAGAGCCAGAGGCACAATGCCTCTGGCTCTTTAAAAAAGTTCTTTCTGTTGAGCTTATTTGTTACGGCGCGCTTTTACTGCATCAGAAAGCTGACGAAGTACGGTTTCCGTATCTTCCCAACCGATACATGCATCGGTAATCGACTGACCATAAGTGGCCGCTTTGCCATCCACTAAGTCTTGGCGACCTTCAACTAAATGAGACTCAATCATCACGCCAAAAATTGCTTCTTCGCCACCAGCGATTTGCTCTGATACGTCATCAGATACCAACATTTGACGTTTGAACTGCTTCGAGCTGTTAGCGTGGCTAAAATCAATCATCACTTTTTTCGGTAGCCCTGCACCATCTAACTCGTCTTTAATTTGAGCAACATGCGCTGCACTGTAGTTTGGCTCTTTACCACCACGGAGAATGATATGGCAATCAGGATTGCCAGCGGTTTCTACGATCGCAGAATGACCGTATTTTGTTACTGATAAGAAGTGGTGAGAAGCACTTGCAGAACGAATCGCGTCGCTCGCGATCTTAATGTTCCCGTCTGTACCATTTTTAAACCCAACAGGGCAAGAAAGACCAGAAGCAAGCTCACGGTGAACCTGAGATTCTGTCGTACGAGCACCGATAGCCCCCCAACTAATCAGATCCGCCACGTACTGAGGCGTGATCATATCTAGGAACTCACTCGCGGTCGGCAAGCCCATATCGGTAAGATCAAGAAGAAGCTTACGTCCAATACGCAGACCATCATTCAGCTTGTAGGTATCATTTAGGTAAGGGTCGTTGATCAGACCTTTCCATCCTACCGTTGTACGCGGTTTCTCAAAATAAACTCGCATCACAACTTCTAGTTGTTCACCAAGTTCATCACGTAATACTTTTAGCTTTTTACCATATTCAACCGCAGCAGCAGGATCGTGAATGGAACACGGGCCAACAATTACAAGCAATCGGTCATCTTTTCCTTCAAGAATATTGTGAATGGCATTACGGCAATCGAAAGTGGTCGAAGAAGCGGTTTCAGTCGCTGGGAACTTCTCTAATACTGCTACAGGTGGCAATAACTCTTTTACTCTATTTATTCTTACATCATCAGTTTGAAACATTACTTCTACTTCCTGGTTTTTATTTCCGACCCAATTTTTTGCCAACTGAACTCATTGCAACATTGTTCACAAAGCGAGCAGCATCAAGGGCTCTGGTCATTTTCTGTCTAGCGTTTAAGTAACTTATCGGCTTAGGCGTAGACTTGCAATCAGTTTTTGCAAATAAATGCAAATAAAAACCACCTGTTAACCACCGCGCACAATGTAAAATAAAGTTTACGAAAAAAAGTTCAAAATAATCATCAATTTTCTTATGACCCTAAAAATCTTTACTACAATGTAAGAAATATCAGAAGTTTGTGAGGTGTTATTGGTTAGTAAATGTTGATCAAGTTCAAAGATATTGTTGCTTGATATGAAATGATTAGAATATTAAACTAATTTCTTATAAACGCTGGTTTTTTCTAATTTTTTGATAAAACGAAGTAGAAGTTAATATGCAATCAATACAAGGAAACATTATGAACAAAGTAGCAATTGCAGTAGCAGCAGTGGTAGCTGGTAGTAGCGCGCTTTTAAACTCTGCTCAAGCTGAAATGTATATCGGGGGCAAAGTAGGCATGACTACACTTGACGATGCTTGCTATCTAAATAGCCCTTGTGATGATGAAGCTTTTGGTGCTGGACTACATATCGGTTATGACTTCACCGATATCATCGGGCTAGAGTATGGTGTCGACTTCTTAGGCGATTACAAAGCTAACTTTAAGTCAGGGGCTAATACAGTTAATACGATCGACGGCAATTTAACGGCTTTAACTCTCGCACCTAAATTCAACTGGCACTTGAACGAATCTTGGAATTTATTCGCTAAGATCGGTGGTGCTTACATGATGTCTGATGACGAAAAAGATTTCGTTCCAACTGGCTCGCTAGGTGCTGAATACACTATCGACAGAAACTGGAGCGTACGCGCAGAATATCAACGCTATCAAGATCTGTCTGATGACGTATGGGACGACATGGACGCTAACTTCTTCGGTATCGGCTTTAACTACAAATTTGCGGCTGCGCCAGTGGTTGCGGCAGTTGTAACAGAAGAAGTGGTTGAGCCAGATCCAGAACCAGTGATGATGAGCAAAGTGCACAAAGAAGAGTACGGTACAGGTACGTTTGAATTCGACAGTGCTAAGCTAACAGACTCTGTTTCGGAGCGTCTAGACAACTTCGTATCATTCTTGAACGAATACCCTCAAGCTCAAGTAGAGATCACTGGCTACACGGATAGCTCTGGTCCTGCGACTTACAACCAAAAACTGTCTGAGCGTCGTGCTCAATCTGTTGCGGATTACCTAACTGCTGCAGGCATTGACTCAGATCGTTTAACTGTGAAAGGCATGGGTGAAGAAAACCCAGTTGCCGACAACAGCACTCGTGAAGGTCGTGAGAAAAACCGTCGCGTAGAGGTTGTGGTTCCTTCGTTTGAATACCAAGAGCTAGTTCAACCTGAATAAACATTTATGATACTTTATCTATGATGTTGTAAAAGTTAATGGGGTGCGTTTGCACCCCATTTTGATCTCGCTTTATCGCTCTTTTTACTATGGTTTTGGAAAAAAGATTAACTCGTTATCTTGCACCATAACGCAATCCATACCCGCTGCATGCGCCGCTCGTTTACCTAGCTCGGTATCCTCGAATACAAGACATTGTGACGCTTCCAACCCAAGATGCTCGGCCGCCACCAAAAAGGTATCCGGAAAAGGCTTATGATTCTCTACATCACTTGCTGTTACCACAACATCCAACTTGTCCAATAAACCGGAGTGGCTCAGTAAGCGCATTGCACTTTCTCGTTGACTGCCAGTTCCGACCGCTATTTTCTTGTGGCCTAAATATTCTTCTAACACGATATTAGTGCACGGAATAACGTCCCCGTGCAGCTCCATAGCAGCGAACGTTTCCATTTTAAATGTAGCGACGGTTTTAGGATCTAATGAAAGCTCATGCACACGGTTTAGCTCCTCAACAATTTTAAAGCTTGGCATGCCTCCTAAACTGTGAAACCACTCCTGACAAAACGGAAAATCAAAGCGATCTGCGGTTGCTTGCCAAGCAGCCAAATGGGCTGGCATGGTATCTATTAAAGTACCATCCATATCAAATATGAATCCCTCATAGGGCCTAAAATCAATCGTGCTCATGTCTTTTCTTCTATTTGTACATCTGTGATGTTAATTTATCAGCTCTTTCAATCGTCCTTACCGGCATTTACTTATCATGCTCAAAATTTCGAACTCCGTCACAATTCAAGAGTGGGAAATTCAATTATCCCCAATTAGAGCTCAAGGAAATGGTGGCCAGAACGTTAACAAGGTAGCGTCCGCTATACATTTACGCTTTGATATCCGACATTCCAGCTTACCTGACTTCTACAAAGAACGATTACTTGCTCTTTCTGACAGTCGTATAACTAAAGATGGCGTGATCATCATCAAAGCGCAACAATTTCGCACGCAAGAACAAAATAAGGAAGACGCCCTGAATCGGCTTCAAGCTTTAATTAAAGCTGCCGCCTTACAGGAGAAGAAGCGTATTAAAACGAAACCAACCCGCGCTTCTCAACGCCGAAGACTTGATACCAAGAACAAGCATGGAGCGAAAAAGCAGCAACGTAAGAAAGTGCTGTATTAATGCATGTCGTTTTCTCGACATGTTAGTTGAACAACGTTTGCTAGCCCTTGGGAAATCTCATTGGATTTCTCTTTTTAGTTACTTATTCAGGAAACAACAATATGACTATTAGGCAAAAACTCTACTTCCTCGGAGTTATCGCCATTTTAGGCATCGTGGCCCTTTTGGGTACGTCATCCCATTTCGCCAATAAGAGCAATGAACTTAACCACGCCATCAAACTCGTTGGCGATCTAGAAATACGTTTACTCAACTTACGCAGAAACGAGAAAGATTTCTTACTGCGTAGTAATGACAAATACCTAAACAAATTTGATGCGAATGTTGATAAGTTTCTAAATACAGAAAGAGAGCTTGCGAGCATACTCACGAGCAATGAATTACCTTCCAGTCAACGATTCAAACAAGACCTCCTTGCATACCAAAAGGGCTTTCAGAATCTGGTCAGTGCTTACCAACGCTACGGACTTGATGCAAAGAGTGGCCTTCTTTCTGGTTACGAGCAAGCACTGTTAGAAGCCAAGCAACGCTCCGACCACCAGCAATTGCTGGCGTTGGTTCGTTTTGACTCTGCGGTAAAATCAGGTCAATTAAATAGTGATTTGCTTGTTGGTCTATATGCTCCGGAGCTCATCAAAACAGGTAAGCTAGTAGCGGCACAAAAACAAGTTGTAGGGGTCGCTTACGACCAAGGCCTACTTGGTGAAACTCGCGCATTATCTCATGCCGTAGAAGAGCAATTTGAAACCTTTTCGACAGCCCTTAGCTCTGCTGCTGCAAAGCGTGATGAACAAATGTCGACCATCAAGCAAGTCATTACTGCCCTGATCTTAGGTGTTATTTTCGCATTGATTTGGCAGATCTCTCGCTCAATCAATACACGAGTAAACAGCTTGCTTGGCACCATTCGAAGCATTAGCGAAACAAACAACATGGGACTGCGCTCTGACTTGAAAGGCAAAGATGAGCTATTTGATATCAGCCACCACCTCAATGATCTGTTGGATAAGCTTGAGCAGTTAATTAGTGGCACCCAAGAAAAATCGGCGCAGTTAACGGCCAGTACCGATAATATGCATCGTGAGCTAGAAGGGGTTATGGAGCAGTTCCATACTCAAACGGACCACACTGCATCGATGGCTACTGCGGTTCAGCAAATGGTGGCAACGATAGGCGAAATATCGGAAAGCACGTCGGTTGCGGTAGAGGGTGTACATCAAGCCGCGAATAATGCCGAACAAGGCCGAAGTGTTGTTGAAACCACCGTAACCAACATTGGTCAATTGACCAGTATTTTATCGAACAGTCAGCAGTCGATTGGCTCGTTGAACCAACATGTAGATAAAATTGGTGGTGCGGTGAACATCATCCAAGAAATTGCGGAACAAACTAACTTACTGGCTCTCAATGCAGCAATTGAAGCCGCGCGAGCGGGCGAGCAAGGTCGTGGCTTCGCCGTTGTTGCCGATGAAGTACGTGCCCTAGCTAGCCGAACTCATCAATCTACCGAGGAAATCACGCGAGTTGTTGTTGATATTCAAGCTCAAATGTCGACGGTCGTGGCGGATATTGATCAATGTAACGATCAAGGACAACAAACGCTTAATGCCTCTGAAAAACTGGATTCTAGCCTGCAGCAGATCATCACTGACATGCATGCAATTCAAGGCAATTCGGAGCGCATTGCTTCTGCGATTGAAGAGCAAGGTATCGTGATGAACCAAGTTAGCGGCTCAATTACCGAGCTTAACGCGATATCTGAAAACAACATGCAATCCGCTCAGGAATGCTTGCACGAGGTGAACTCTGTTTCTGCTCAAGCTCATGATATGGACGAAGCCGTTGCACAATTTAAAACCGCGCTAAAATAGCCTTCCCTACAAATAAAAAGCCCGAGGCAGTCATTGCTTCGGGCTTTTTTTTGACTTTAACTTCGTGCTCTACTGTGCACAGCGGGTGTGATTACTCATCATCAAGAGGAACCAACTTGGTGTTGCCGCCATGAACTTTCTCACGCTGTCTTTGCACCAGAGCGTAGAAGCCAGGGATCAAGAATGTACCTGCTAGAAGCACACACAATAGACCACCAATCAGCGACACGCCGAGCGAGTTTTGGCTCACGTGCCCTGCACCTGCGGCGAAGATCAGCGGGAAGATACCCAGGATAAACGACCAAGATGTCATATTCACAGCGCGGAAACGTAACGTGCCTCCTTTAACCGCTGCACTATCGATATCAGCATCTTTTTCTTCACGTTCTTGCTTGGCGAACTCCACAATCAAAATTGCGTTTTTCGCCGCCAAGGCTATGAGCAAGACAAGACCAATTTGCGCATACAAGTTAAGCGGTGTCCCAGTCAGATTCAACGCCAAGAAGGAGCCTAACGTTGCTACTGGCACCACCAAAATGATGGCTAATGGAATACTCCAGCTCTCATATTGTGCCACCATGAACAAGTAAATGAAGATCAAAGCCAGCGCAAACGCATAAATGGCTTGGTTACCCGCAAGTACTTCCTGATAAGCCATACCTGTCCATTCATACGTGTATCCCTGCGGGAGAACTTCAGCAGCAACGCGTTCCATTGCAGCAATCGCATCACCACTAGAGTAACCCGGTGCTGGTTGGCCTTGAATGATAGCACTGCGGTACATGTTGTAACGCCATGCCACATCAGGCTCAAACACTTGCTCGTAGCTCACTAGCGTACTTAACGGAACCATATCACCGTTCGAAGAACGAACATGGAAACGCTCTAGATCTTCCATGCTGCTACGGTGCTGGCTATCAGCTTGCATGGTTACGCGGAAGTTCTTACCAAACATGGTGAAGTCATTCACATAAAGCGAACCTAAGTTGCCTTGCAAGGTTTGGAAAATAGACGATAGCGAAATACCCAACTGCTGCGCTTTCTCACGGTCGATATCAACGTAGTAGTGCGGAACATTCGCGCGGAACGTGCTAAACGTGTAGGCAATTTCAGGGGCTTGGTTGGCCGCTTGGATCATTTCTCCCATGACCATCGACAAATCGGTACGGCTTCGCCCTAGCGTATCTTCAAGCACAAACTCAAAACCAGACGCTGCCCCCATACCAGGAACCGCTGGTGGCCCCATCGCAAACACAACCGCTTGAGGCAACTCTGTTGCAGCACGACCGTTAATACGCGCCGCGATGGCATTGGCAGAGTGTTCCCCTTGCAACGAGTTACGAGTATCCCAGTCATGCAGTTTGATAAACACAGATGCACCGTTTGATGCCGCTGCGCCTGTCATAAACGAGTAACCGTTCGCAACCGTCACGCCATCCACACCAGGTTCTTCACCAATCATGTTCATTAAATCATTGGTGACTTCTTCAGTACGAGATAAAGATGCTGAATCTGGTAGCTGAACGTTAACCAGCAAAATGCCTTTATCTTCTTGAGGAACAAACGCTGTTGAGGTGGTTTTCGCAAAGAAAGTGACCGCCGCGATAGCGACTATAAAGAACGTCACGAGTAGCAAAGATTTCTTCACCAAGAAACCAGCGACCTGACCATAACGCGTTGTGATACGCTCTAAGCCTCGGTTGAAAGCCTGGAACCAGTTAGCCGTGTTGCCCCCACCCTGCTTCAATACCAAAGAACAAAGTGCTGGAGACAGCGTCAATGCGTTAATGGATGAGATCACAACCGAAATACAGATGGTCAAAGCGAACTGGCGATACATGATTCCAGTGATACCCGGCAGCATCGCGACTGGTATGAATACCGCAAGTAGAACCAAGGTCGACGTGATGATTGGGCCCGTTACTTCTTTCATCGCTAGCAATGTCGCTTTACGCGGTGAAATGGTTGGGTCTTTCGCCATGGTGGTATCGACGTTTTCGATAACCAGAATCGCATCGTCCACCACGATACCAATCGCGAGGATCAAGCCAAACAAAGTGACCGTATTGATGGTGAAGCCCGTCGCCTGCATGATGGCAAACGTACCAATCAGAGAAACGGGGATCGCAACAACAGGAATCAAAGTTGCGCGCGCACTACCCAAAAACAAGTAAGTTACAGCAATCACCAATAGAATCGCTTCAATCAGTGTTTTGACTACCCCTTTGATCGATTCAGATACGAACACGGTTGTATCGTAGCTGGTCTCATACGCCATGCCCTCAGGGAAGTTTTTACTCAAGTCCTCAAGCAGCTCCATGACGGCCTGACCACTTTCTAACGCGTTCGCATCCGATTGAAGAGACAATGCAACAATTGACGCGTCCTGACCACGGAATTTACCGTTACCATCGTAGAACTTTTTACCTAGTTCGACACGAGCGACATCTTTCAGATAAACCGTGGAACCATTTTGATTAGCTCGAAGGACAACGTTCTCAAACTCGCTCACGCTTTCCAAGCGACCTTTGGTCACAAGGTTAAACTGAACTTCTTGTGGATTGTTGTATGGTGCTGCACCTACACGCCCTGCCGCAACTTGAACGTTCTGTTCAGCCAAAGCGGCGTATACGTCTGACGTAGTTAGCTTAAGGTTGGCCATTTTTTCCGGATCTAACCAAACACGCATTGCGTATTCGCCACCACCAATCACGTTAACTTCACTGATGCCTTTCGCACGAGCCAGCTGATCTTTTACATTCAAGTTAATGTAGTTAATCAAGAACTGATCATCGTATTTGCCATCAGGTGAATAGAAGTTAAGTACCATCAGCAAGTCAGGTGAACGCTTTTTCACCGTCACACCAACCATGCGCACTTCTTGAGGCAGTTTTGACTCGATCTGTGACACACGGTTTTGCACGTTTACTTGCGCCATGTCTGGATCGGTCCCGACATCGAACGTGACATTTAGGCTGTATGAGCCATCGTTCGCGCTCTTTGAAGACATGTAGATCATGTCCTCAACACCATTGACCGACGTCTCTATGGGGTCCGCAATGGCCTGCTCGACAACTTCCGCACTCGCACCGGTGTAGTATGCCGAAACGCTGACTGATGGCGGACTTATCTGTGGGTACTCCGCCACTGGCAAAATCGCCAGTGAGATCGCGCCTGCTAGCGTTAATATGATCGAAATAACCAGCGCGAATTTAGGTCTCTGAATAAAGAAACGACTTAACATAGTGCCCCCTACTGCTTATCTTCAGCAGGTGTTTGAATGCGCACTTCTACACCATTACGCACACGCTGTAGGCCCTGTGTAATAACCGTATCTTCCTGTTCGAGGCCTTCTCGAATGATAATGCCTTGTTCAACCTGAGGTCCAAGCTCGACGTTACGACGCTCTGCCACACTTCCCTCAGCCATCACCATCACAAAGTCACCTTCTAAGTCAGTCTGTACGGCACGTCGTGGGATAACAATAACGTCTTTCGTGTTCTTATCTCTCAAGTTCACTTTGATGTGCTGACCCGGAAGTAACTTCTGCTCTGGGTTTGGCACTAGCGCACGCATTGCAATCGTACCAGTTTTGGTATCAATACGATTACCTAAGAAATCGAGCTTACCGAGATGCTCAAAAAACTGGCCATTTTCCAGCTCAAGCTGAACTTCAACTCTGTTTGATTCTGCTGAGCCGTCGCCTTTGACTTGATCCATACCCATGGCTAAGCGCTCGCGCTCACTCACACTAAATGAAGTATGCACTGGGTCTAAGCTCACCAATGTCGTCAGCACGCCAGATGAAGGGGAAACAAGATCACCGGTACTCACTTTAGTATCGCTAATACGACCGCTGAACGGAGCTCGGATTTGAGTATAGGAAAGGTTAACTTCAGCAAGCTTAAGCTGAGCGTTTGCTGCTTCTAGCTCGGCTTTCGCACCAAGAAGTGCCGCAGTTAAGGCGTCAAACTCAGATTGAGAGATACTACCGCGAGGCAACAAGTTTTTACCTCGGGTGTGGTCTAGTTCCGCTTTTTTTAGCGCGGCTTTTGCTTGTGCAAGTGCCGCTTTAGCGCTCGCGACTTGTGCTTCAAAAGAAGATGGCTCGATAGAATAAAGAAGCTGCCCTTTTTCTACCATTTGCCCCTCTTCAAAGTGACGAGCTTTTAAATAGCCAGAAATCTGCGCGGTAATATTGGTATCTTCTACTGCTTCAATGCGACCGATATAAGACTTGCTCGGTTGGTAGTCGATAACCGTGACATCCTGAGTCACTACGAGAGGCGCTTGGCCTTCCCTTTGGGCATTATTAGCTTCCCCGCATCCAGCGAGGATTGCTGTAGCCGCCATTAGTGCGACAAGTGGTTTCTTTTGCATGTATTTACCGTCTTTATAGAACAGGATATTGTTGAATTCCCATCAACCTTACTCCTTGCTGCAACTGAAAACTTCACTCAGAAGCCCCCAAAATGTTTCTAAATGTAAACATGAGAAACAAAAAGAAAATAAAGTAATTTAGTTAACAGTGATATTTAATGAACAATATACAAACAGATCAATCATAACTATTTGATATACACTCTCACGCATCGTGCATTTAGAGGCGCTAGGAAACGCTAATTGAGATATCGTAATAAAGACGGAAAGTGAGATTCGGTGCTCAAGATAAGAACGTTTTATGGTTAAAAAGACAAAAAATGACGCCTTCATACTCAAGACCCCGATTTTGACTATTTTTTTAATATAAATGGGTTATCATTCAATTAATTCAACGCCTTCGACAGAGAGGATAACTATGATTTCTAAATGGGCGAAACGCTTTTACCAGATGGCAGAACTAGTGGCGTCTTGGAGTAAGGACCCATCAACACAAGTCGGTGCAGTTATCACTAAACAGAATCGCATTGTATCTGTTGGATTTAATGGCTACCCGCACGGTGTTTCTGACAGTGTCGATACCGATGAACGCGAGTTGAAATACCTTAAAACACTACACGCGGAAGAGAACGCAATTTTGTTCTCAAAACGTGATTTAGACGGATGTGATATTTGGGTGACGCATTTTCCATGTCCTAACTGCGCGGCAAAGATCATTCAAACAGGGATCTCACACGTGCACTGCCCTGAGCAATCTGAAGACTTTCTATCTCGCTGGGGAGATAAAATCCAAGTCAGCCAAGACATGTTCGATCAAGCGGGTGTGAAAGTCGACTGGCTACCACTAGAAGACATTGAAATTGAAGACAAAGACGTACGTTAATGTTTCGTTTTTGAATTTAAAAATAGCCCAGATGACTCTGGGCTATTTTTCCCCATTCAATCGACAAGAACCGCTCGACCTGGTCTGTTAACCGTGTTTTTTCGCGGTGATTTCAGCAATTTTGACGATGACAAGCACTGACTTCTCCATCATTTCAACCGAAATAAACTCATGAATCCCATGGAAGTTAAAACCACCAGTGAAGATATTCGGGCACGGCAACCCCATAAAAGATAAACGAGCGCCATCTGTACCACCACGAATAGGTTTTATAATCGGCTCCACATCACACGCTTCCATCGCTTGCTTCGCTAGCTCAATGATATGCGGGTAAGGCTCAACCATTTCTCTCATATTGTAATAGCTGTCTGTTATTTTCAGTTCTACAGAACCATGGCGTAAGCCCGCGTTCATGTCATCAACGAGTTTCTGCATAAAGGCTTTTCGCTCTTCAAGGCCCTGACGATCAAAGTCTCGGATAATGTAACCAAGTTCGCTTCGCGCCACGCCCATTTCTGCCGATTTTAAATGGAAGAACCCTTCGTAGCCTTCTGTTGTTTCGGGAGTTTGATCTTGAGGCATTTGAACCTGAAATTTCGCAGCCAAGTTCATCGCATTAACCATTTTACCTTTTGCAGTACCAGGGTGAACGCTGACACCATGAAAAATCACATCGGCGTTTGCCGCATTAAAATTTTCGTATTCCAGCTCACCTTGCGGGCCACCATCAATAGTGTATGCCCATTTCGCGCCAAACTTTTCAACATCAAATAAATCTGCGCCCCGGCCAATCTCTTCATCTGGTGTAAAGCCGATACAAATGTCGCCGTGTGGAATGTCTGGATTTTCTAGTAACAGCGCGACTGCAGAGAGAATCTCAGCAATACCAGCTTTGTTATCCGCGCCAAGTAATGTAGTGCCATCGGTAGTGATAAGATTGTGGCCATGTAGATGATGTAAATCTGGGTATTGCACCGGAGATAACACTTCATCCCCCAACCCTAGCGCAATATCGCCGCCTTGGTAATCTTCAATAAATTGCGGTTTTACGTTTTTTCCTGAGGCGTCAGGCGCGGTATCCATATGGGCAATAAAGCCGATAGGCGGCACCTCATAATCAACGTTAGCTGGCAGTCTAGCCATCAAGTAGCCATTTTTATCTAATGTCACATCACTTAAGCCAAGTTCGATCATCTCTTTCTTAAGCAACTCAGCAAACACAAGCTGACCAGGCGAGCTTGGGCAAAGCGTAACATGTGGATTTGATTGGGTATCGAACGTGACGTAGCGAAGAAATCTTTCAACTAAATGTTTCATATTTATTCTCATTGTTTTTATACGATGAGGCTTTATCAACCATCAGCAAGCTGACCTTACCTCATCAAACCTCAAGCTATGTTACGCTCTTAGCTCAATAAGAATTTGCTTTGAATCATTTTTTCATAAGAAAGGCTACTGCACATCCCCTCGTCAATTGAAGCATGAATCTAATCTAATAATTCCTCAGCTAGTACTCGCCACTCTTTTACCTTACCGCGAAAATGAAGCCATTGTTTATCGGTCATAGATTGAGAAATATCTAATGTCAGTTGATCGACCAGCACAAAGTTAGAATCAATATTTTTAGAAAGCTGCTCACTGTAATAGCTCTCTGGCTCGAACAACAGGCGCATAAATATATCCTGATAAGTGACAGCATTGGACTTGTTGTCGAACAGATATTCGAGCTCTTGATATATCGTTGCTCGATAACCTCTCCATAAAGGACTGTTAAGAGTGACTTGTTGAGAAAACGTTTGAGCTAATTGGCGCTGACTTTCTGATAGGCTTCCCAACCACTCTTCCATCCATTCTTCTGTGTTATCTAGAATAATTTCACGTATTTCATCTTCCGTTTTATCCGCATATTTTGCGTTTCGCTCTTGATAATGCTCTTGTACATTACTCAGAAATTCCCGTTCTTGATCTTTAGTTAACTGTAAACTCAAAGCAAAAAGGTCTGGTGCCGCTTTGCTTACCACTCTATCGTAATGCGCTCGCATTCTATCTCGATTTTCCTGCAAATAATTTAGGGTTATATCGCTCGCTTTTAATCTCTCAAGCTCTTTTAAATGATCGATATATAACGGTAACTCTTCTTTCTTATGCCATTCTGCTAACAATAATAAGCGTTCTTCGACCAAGACTTCTTGTTCACCTTGCAGAGAAACATAATCCTCTATGTAATCGATAACGAACCAATCGATATTGCTGTATAGAAACTTCTTCGTACATCCGGCAAGAAGAAATACGAAACAAAATAGAAGGCCATAACCAAGCACCTTATTAGATACACCCTGTAATTTAGTCACTTATTCGTATTCCCTTTTCTATTGATTAAGTTCTATACTCAACTTGTATCACTTAATATTGCGGCAAACTTACACCAGTGTGACAAATATTGATTGCCACCTTAATAATATATAGAGTTTGAAATTAACTTTTTGATCACAGCTATCCGCAAAAAAGTGAGTTAGAGCGCAATTATCGGCTAAAAAATACACCGAACGACGCTCCCTATAACGGCATATAATTTGCATGGATGTTTTTTGGATGGTTTATGGAGGCGAAGTATGGCAGCCGCTGAGCAACTTGATACCAGTGTAGAATATGAGATTCGATATTTTGAACAGGGGAAAATGCACTGCATGAGAGTCATTGCTGAAAGCAAAAAAGTGGCTTATCAGTACTATTTAGAGTGCGGTAAGCACAACAGTGACTTGTACTCTATTCGCCCAGACAAATAAAAAAACCGCCTTTAAGGCGGTTTTTTTATTATTAAAATCACGCTAAACAATTGATTCTATTCGTGGTTTTGGATTGTTCTTCAACTGTATTATTTGATGTCGCCAAAGCGCTCAAGATAAAGAACGGTTGCCGCAGTACGAGAAGGAACTTGAAGCTTTTTAAGTAAACTCTTCATATGCACTTTAACCGTTGATTCAGAAATAAAAAGACGATCGGCAATCTGCTTGTTGCGGAAACCTCTTGCCACCTCTCTTAAGATCTGCGTTTCGCGATCCGTCAGCGTATCAAAAACGTCCTCTTGTCCTGAACGCTCACTCAAATACTTAGAAACTTCTTGGCTGTAAGCTTTGTCACCTTGATGCGCTTGTTTTAGCAACTCAACCAGCTCATCAGGCTCAGTATCTTTCAATAAATAGCCATCTGCGCCACTTCGAACTATTGCTTCTATGTCAGCAGGACTATCCGATACGGTTAAGATAACAATTCGAGCTTCACAACCATCAGCACGTAGCGCTTGTAAGGTATCGAGGCCTGACATGCCTTTCATATTGAGATCAAGAAGTACAAGATCCAGTTCCAGCTCATGCGCTTTCGCTACCGCATCTGCGCCATTACTTGCTTCTGCAACGACTTCAAACTCAGGCTCAAAGCTTAAAAGTTGATGAATACCTCGTCGCATGAGTGGATGATCATCCACCAGCATTACTTTACACACTGTCACTGTTTACTTCCTTACTATGTTGGAATTCTAGTTTTACGGTACAGCCTTTGTTGATCGATGCTTCAATATGAAGATCGGCATGCAGCCTAGCGGCTCGCTCTTGCATGATACTCATACCGTAATGATTTAATTTTTCGTCTTGATGTTCAAAGCCTATTCCATCATCGGTAACGGTTACTGTGACTTTTCCATCATTATCAAGACATTGAATGTGAATATTATCTGCTTGCGCATGCTTGATGGCATTAATTGCCGCTTCTCTTATCAACTGTAGTAAATGAACCTGCTGGTGTGCATCCAGTTCAGTTGAAGAAAGTCTATTTTTTAACGTAATGTCAGCGACGGTTTGTTCGTTGAGCGTTTCGACCATATCTTGCAATGCTTGGCCAAAACTGCCCTCTTTAATCGTAAGACGAAACGTCGTCAGTAATTCGCGTAGTTGGGTATAAGCAGCAGATAAGCCCGTATCCAACTCGGCAATGACTTGATTCGCCTGAGCTATCGCTTTTTCATCAGGCAAGTTCTTTACGCTTCTCTTTAATAAAGCGACCTGAATTTTTAAATAAGAGAGTGCTTGAGCTAATGAATCATGCAGTTCCCGAGCAATGGTGGCTCGCTCTTCCATCAGTAGGATTTGTTCTGCTTGGCGTTGGGCTCGATTGTAATACACGGCACGCGATAAAATCTGCACAAAGTTGTCAATAAGAGCTTCGTTCGGACAAGGTAACCCGGCCTTCCAATACAAATAGCCTAAGTGCTCACCGTCCAACGTTAGAGCCTTACTGTGGCAATCTTCATCACAGTCGTGGCAGCACTCTTCCCCTTCCATCAATATCCAACTCGGTTCTCCCAATTGCTCTATTTCAAGTTTGACCGCTTTAATGCCCTCAAGACTTGCAATATGTTGCAATATGGCTTGGAAGTTATCCTGATTAATACGTGAAGCCGTTAACTCTTTCGACGAGTCATACAATACTTCTAAAGACTGATTCGCATGCTGTAATTTACGCGTTTTTTCATCAACCGCTTGTTCTAGCCCTCGGTATAACTTACCAAGGTCCGTCGCCATCCGATTAAAGGTTCGAGTCAGGATCCCCATTTCATTATCGCTGGATACATCAAGCGATATATTAAATGAGCGATTCTTAATTTGCTCGCTAGCAAAAACTAAAGCACGCAAAGGCCGTACAACTTCGAGGCGCACAAAATGGACAACAAACATACTGACACAAAGGATACCGCCTAACCCTAACCCGCCAATCCAAGCTAAGTTAATCAGCTTTTGCTCCGAAAAGCTTTGCAGCTTAAATACAAACTCATCGATCTGCTTTACAAAACCAGCCACTAGGAGTTGGTACTCCGCCGGGTTGTCTCCTCTCAACACCGACTTGAGTTCATGCCATCTCATAATAAGACGGTAGTAATCATGAGTAATGTCTTCTGGCACTGACCAATGCTGGAGTGCTTTCATGGAAGGTGAGTATATCGAATGTTCAAATGCGTCAATATGTGAAGAGTAATCAACAGATTTAATCTGAATATCATGTGCCAAACGATAACTTTGCATTCGCATTGAGCCAGCAACATTGACGGCTTCTGCATCATTCAAGCTTGACGCTAACGTAAAAATTGCAAAACCAGTCGTAGCAACTGAAAGCAGCAAAATAAGAAGCATCGCGGACGCAATCGTGCGCGTCACTGACTTTTTCACATTTTTAAACAATCTGAGTTCCTCGCCCATTAACAACCCTATTTGTACGTGCAATGAACCCATTACCTTTCAACTTTATCAATATGTGATCACCTGCGACGGAATTTATTGATCCAAAACAATATTGCATCCCATTTACCTCCTAAGAGGTATTTATACAAATATGTCAAAAACTACAATTTCGTTAGTTTAAATGACAGTTTATTAATGAAAATTGTGGACTATGCTTAGTTTGGGTTCCAAGTTTCGAGGTGACTAAGTGGTAGACCTTTCCAGAAGAAGACTCTTTGCAAGAAAAGCGCACCCCGACAACGCCGTACGTTTGCCTTGGTTAACCAAGCCAGAACAGTTTACGGACGATTGCACTCGCTGCGGTAAATGCATTGAGGCCTGCGAAACAAAGATTATAACTAAAAGTGATGGCGGATTCCCTGCGGTCGATTTTTCTATTGATGAGTGCACATTTTGTTATCAGTGTGCAGACGCCTGTCCTGAGCCCCTTTTCTTGCCAAAAACAGAGCAACCTTGGCAAGCGAAAGCAAGCATCAATGATAGCTGCTTAGCAAAACAAAATGTCGAATGCCGAAGCTGTGGGGATATGTGCGACCCGATGGCAATTCAGTTCAAATTAGAGCTGGGGAAAGTAGCACAACCCAATTTAGACCTTGATGAGTGTAACGGCTGCGGCGCCTGTGTTTCAGTGTGCCCGACTTCATCCATCAATGTGAGCAATATAACAGCCTAAGCCGTATGTCGTCGGCCAAAGGCAATAAATGAGAGAGCTATATGTCACTAAATGAAGTGCATATTTCAAGTTTGGTAGTACACGTACTGCCAGAACATCTGGACGAAATCAAACAACAGATCGAAGCACATGAAAATGCGGAAATCTATGGTGACAGTCCAGAAGGCAAGATTATCGTCGTGCTTGAAACCGAGAACCAAGGTTTTATCACAGACACTATCGATGCCATTAACAATTTACCAAATGTCTTGAGCACGGTATTGGTTTATCACCAAATCGAAACTGGGCTTGAAGAAACGGATGAAGAAGACACTGGAACACAACATTCCCAAATCGAGGGTGAAGTATGAAAATGACAAGACGTGCGTTTGTGAAAGCAAACGCGGCTGCATCAGCTGCTGCTGTCGCAGGTGTGACACTACCAGCATCTGCAGCCAACCTGATTGCAAGCTCTGATCAAACCAAAATCACATGGGACAAAGCACCTTGTCGTTTCTGTGGTACAGGCTGTTCTGTTCTTGTTGGTACTCAAAATGGCAAAGTGGTAGCAACACAGGGTGACCCAGAAGCACCAGTAAACAAAGGGCTAAATTGTATTAAAGGCTACTTCCTTTCTAAGATCATGTACGGTCAAGACCGTCTGACTCAGCCGATGCTGAGAATGAAAGATGGCAAATTCCACAAAGACGGTGAATTTACACCTATCTCTTGGGATGACGCTTTCGACATCATGGCTGAGAAATGGAAAGCTTCCCTCGAGAAAAAAGGTCCAACAAGCGTAGGTATGTTTGGCTCAGGCCAATGGACAGTAATGGAAGGCTACGCTGCGTCAAAGCTAATGAAAGCGGGCTTCCGTTCAAATAACATTGATCCAAACGCGCGTCACTGTATGGCTTCTGCTGTAGTTGGCTTTATGCGCGCATTCGGTATCGATGAGCCGATGGGTTGTTACGATGACTTTGAGAACGCAGACGCATTCGTTCTATGGGGCTCGAACATGGCAGAGATGCACCCTGTTCTATGGACTCGTATTACTGACCGTCGCCTAAGTCACCCTCACGTTAAAGTGAACGTGCTTTCTACTTACTACCACCGTTCATTTGAGTTGGCAGATCACGGCTACATTTTTAATCCACAGTCTGACCTAGCGATTGCTAACTTCATCGCGAACTACATCATCGAAAACGATGCGGTAAACTGGGACTTCGTGAACAAGCACACTAACTTCACTCAAGCAGATACCGACATCGGTTACGGCCTACGTGACGATGATCCGCTACAAAAAGCAGCGAAGAATCCTAACTCAGGCAAACTAACGTCTATCTCTTTCGAAGAGTACAAAAAGTCTGTTGCACCTTACACAGCTGAGAAAGCCTCTGAAATCTCTGGTGTTGAAAAAGAAAAGCTTATCGAGCTTGCGAAGCAATACGCCAATCCAAATACGAAAGTAATGTCACTTTGGACAATGGGTATGAACCAACATACTCGTGGCGTGTGGATGAATAACTTGGTTTACAACATCCACCTACTAACCGGTAAGATCTCAACTCCAGGTAACAGCCCATTCTCACTAACGGGTCAACCATCTGCGTGTGGTACGGCTCGTGAGGTTGGTACTTTCGCTCACCGTCTACCTGCAGACATGGTGGTTGCTAACCCTAAACACCGTAAGATTGCAGAAGACATCTGGAAACTGCCAGAAGGTACGATTCCACCAAAACCTGGCTTCCACGCCGTATTGCAAGACCGTATGCTGAATGACGGCGTTCTGAACTGTTACTGGGTTCAATGTAACAACAACATGCAAGCAGGTCCAAACATCAACACAGAACGTCTTCCAGGTTACCGCAACCCAGAAAACTTCATCGTTGTGTCTGACCCATACCCGACGGCAACAGCGCAAGCAGCAGACCTTATTCTTCCAACAGCAATGTGGATTGAGAAAGAAGGTGCTTACGGTAACGCAGAGCGTCGTACTCAAGCTTGGTACCAACAAGTGGGCACGGTCGGTCAGGCAAAATCTGACCTATGGCAGCTAATGGAGTTCTCGAAACGCTTCAAAATGGAAGAGGTGTGGCCTGAAGAGCTACTAGCGAAAGCGCCTCAGTACCGTGGTAAAACCATGTACGACGTACTATACCGCAATGGTAATGTCGACAAGTTCCCTATCGAAGAAGCACGCGAACTGAATGACGATGCCCACCACTTCGGTTTCTATGTTCAAAAAGGTCTGTTTGAGGAATACGCAACATTTGGCCGTGGTCACGGGCATGATTTAGCACCATACGACCGTTACCATGAAGTGCGTGGTCTACGTTGGCCAGTTGTTGATGGTAAGGAAACACAATGGCGCTTTAAAGAAGGTTCTGACCCATACGCAAAAGAAGGTTCTGGTTGGGATTTCTACGGCAATGCTGACGGCAAAGCGAAGATTATCTCTGCACCATATGAAGCGCCACCAGAAGTGCCAAACGATGAGTTTGATATGTGGCTATGTACTGGTCGTGTTCTTGAACATTGGCACACAGGCACCATGACTCGTCGTGTACCTGAGCTATACAAAGCAGTACCAGACGCAGTGTGTTACATGCACCCTGAAGACGCAAAAGCGCGTAACGTTCGTCGTGGTGAAGAAGTACTCATGGCAAACAAACGCGGCGAAGTACGCGTTCGTGTTGAAACTCGCGGTCGTAACCGTCCGCCAAAAGGTTTGGTATTCGTACCGTTCTTTGATGCACGTATTTTGATTAACAAGCTCATCCTAGATGCGACTGACCCACTGTCTAAACAGACAGACTTTAAGAAGTGTCCAGTCAAAATCACTAAGATTGCTTAACCTTCAGATACCGAATGCTACGGCCGTCACTATGGCGGCCTAATAAAGAATTTAAGCCATAAAGGCGGAGATGAAATGATGAAAAAATTACTTGTCGCACTTTTATCTGTAGGTGCTTTAGTGACAGGCATTGCGCAAGCTGAGTTAGATAATCCAGGTGGCATTGGTGGTCTAGAGTCTCTACGTGGAATGTCTCAATTGGAAGACACACGCCCAGCAGATGAGTTCAAAGACTTCCCTAAAGACCAGATTGTTGAAGATAGCTTTGTTTATCAACCACCGTTGATCCCACACAGCATCCGTCACTACGAAGTGTCGTTAAATGCTAATAAGTGTCTTGCGTGCCACAGCTGGAAAAATGCAAAAGAGTCAGGCGCGACTAAAATTAGCGTAACGCACTATGTAAACCGAGAAGATGCTGTATTGGCGGATATGTCTCCTCGTCGTTACTTCTGTTTGCAATGCCACGTGCCACAAACTAATGCTAAGCCACTAGTTGAAAACAAGTTCGAGGCAGTTGATTCGCTTCAGTAATTGAAACGCGAGTACGAAGAGGTTATTTATGAAAATACTTAAAGCGTTTTGGAAAAGACTGAAGAACCCAAGTAAAGCTGCCGCTGGTGTGGTTTTGTTCTTAGGTTTTGCTGGCGGTCTTTTGTTTTGGGGCGCATTCAACACAGGTATGGAGGCAACCAACACAGAAGAGTTCTGTTCTGGCTGTCACGCACCAATCGTTGCTGAAATTCAAGAAACAATTCACTACTCTAACCGTTCTGGTGTTCGTGCCATCTGCTCAGACTGTCACGTTCCTCATGAATGGACAGATAAGATCGTTCGTAAAGTACAAGCATCCAAAGAGCTATTCGCTCACTATGTTCTGCGTACTATCGATACACCAGAGAAGTTCCAAGAGCGTCGAGGACACCTTGCTGAGCGAGAGTGGGCACGAATGAAAAAGAATGACTCTCTTGAGTGTCGTAACTGTCACGAGTTTGATTATATGGATTACTCTCAACAAGGCTCACGAGCAGCGGAACAGCACTCTACTGCGCTAGCTTCTGGAGAGAAAACCTGCGTTGATTGTCACAAAGGCATCGCGCACAAACTACCGGACATGAGCGGCGTTGAAGGCTGGCACTAAGGAGACTTCCCATGAGTACTTTAGAATCTGTAATTTGGCATATCCTTGGCTATAGCGCCATGCCTGTGATTATTCTTTCCGGCTTTGTGGCAGTAGCAGCAATCTCTCTCTGGCTGCTGTCATTTGGTAAGGATAAAGAGGTGTAACGTAACGCACCTCTACCCGTCAACTTGCCTATTTGTTGACACTAAGCGCTGAGTATCTACTCGGCGCTTTTTTATTCACCGTCACTTTCGGCCCAAAATGTCCTCAACCGATACATATACTCAATCGGTATAATAAGGTAGTCAGTAACGACCAAAAAAAGCGACCATAAAGGTCGCTAAAATTTACTGCTATAGGGAGTTGTTTAAGATTCTTTTACTGGCAGAACCTGCTTGACGTATTGCCCTGGCGCTTCATCGATTGCTGGGTGGTCTTCCGAGCCAATAGGGAATGGTTCGACTTGCTCTTTTGGATTGAATTGAAGTAGCCATTCATTCCAATGTGTCCACCACGATCCCTCTTTGTGCTCGGCATTATTCAACCACTCGTCAGCCGAATCATCCAAAGTATCGTTCAACCAATAACCATACTTATTTTTCGCTGGAGGGTTCACGATACCCGCAATATGACCCGACTCACCGAGAACAAACGTTTTGTTGCCACCAGTGTTCAGGGCACCACGATAAGTTCCCTGCCATAACGCTATATGGTCTTCTTTCGTTGATACAAAATAGCTAGGAATTTTGATCTTGTTTAGGTCAATCCATACCCCACCAATTTTGACGCCTTTGTCTTGCACTAGCTTATTCTCTAAATAGAGCTCACGAAGCAAGAAGTTATGGGAGGCAGCACTCACGTTGGTACTGTCACTATTCCAGTACAACAAGTCAAAATCGACTGGGCTGTTGCCCTTCAAGTAGTTGTCGACATAGTAGTTCCAGTACAAGCTGTTTTCACGCAGTAAGCTGAATGTGACGCTTAATGAACGACCGTCCATATACCCTTTTGCGTTGTTTTGCGCCTCAATTGCACTCACAATGGTGTCATTGATGTACGCGCCAACTTCGCCTGGCTGAGAAAAGTCGAGCAATGTGGTGAAGAAAGTCGCTGATTTAATACGCTTCTTCATACGTTTTGCCGCATAGTACGCAACCGTGCTCGCCAGAACCGTACCACCGATACAGTAACCAGCCGCGTTGATTTGCTCTTGGCCCGTTATATCTTCAATTGCGGCGACGGCTTTGACGACGCCTTCTGTCACATAGTCACCAAACTCTACATGCGCTTGTGCCTTGCCTGGGTTGCGCCAAGACATCATAAATACGCTATGTCCCTGCTCTAGCAACCATCGAACCATTGAGTTCTTCGCTGTTAAGTCAAGGATGTAGTATTTATTAATGAAAGGAGGAACGATGAGCAGTGGCGTCGCATTCACTTTCTCTGTTAGAGGTCGATATTGAATCAACTCAAACAATTCGTTTTGAAAAACCACATCGCCCGGAGTGGTCGCAACGTCATCACCCACGCGGAATGCATTGTTATTCGTCATACGAATTTTCAAAATGTCCGCGCTGGACTCAACGTCTTCTTTTAACTGCTCTAAGCCAGCCAGCAGGTTTTGACCGTTTTGCTCAAGTGTCAGTTTCAAGAGTTCTGGGTTCGTCGCGATGAAATTCGAGGGGGAAAGTGCATTGATGGCTTGACGAGAAAAGAAAAGTATTCGCTCTTTAGATTTTTCATCCAAACCTTCGAGTGACTCAATTGTATCTAAATAAGTCTTGCTGAATAACAGGTAGGATTGCTTAATGAAGCTATACATCACCTCATTTTGCCACGCTTCATTAGAAAAACGCTTGTCCCCTTTTTCTGCTTCAATGATCTGTTTTTGGTTACCCGCCAACGCGACATTCTGCCAAATTTGTAGCTGCTGTTCCCACCATTCTGCTTGCAGTTTTAAGATCGCAGCAGGCTGATTTACAGCTTGTTCGAAGAGTTTGGCAGTGTCTTCCAAGTTCACTTCTTGCATGGCCTTATTTAAAGGAGAGTTCACGACTGCCTTGTTCACTTCGAAATCATGCCACCACTGTTGATTGGTTTGTTGAAGCTGTACAAGATAGTCCGAAAAGAAGTGCTGAAACATAGTCTTACTCCTATATTCGGAAAAAACAACGCCGCCCAAATTAGGGTCTAGAGACCCTAAGGCGGCGAGAATCGGACAAATTACGCTGGAGTAACAGTCTTTAGATTTTCCGAAGTCATTTTCTCAACGTCTTCTTTGAACTCTTTTGCAATAGCTTGAAGCTTGTTGCTGTCGTCCATCATTTGTTGAGAAAGCTTAGTAAGAACGCTTAGTTGCTGGCTGTTGAAAGCAGTCAATGACGTTACGTCTTTGATTTCTGATGCCGCTTTCATTTGGTTCAGACCCACTTCGCTGTAAGTACGAATTGCGTTCAGTTGAAGCTCAGTCAACACTTCTACGTTTTTTGTCACTAGCTTGTTGAACTTCAAGTAAGGTTCTAGATTTTTTTCAGTTTGATCGCTAAAGGTTTTGAAGAAATCTGTGTACATGGTTTATCTCCTAGAGAAAGAATTAAAAATGTCCGTTTAAATAATTACTTAACTGCTTTTATAACCACAGCCGTCCCCATGCCGCCGCCCACACAAAGTGATGCGACACCATATTGACCATTTTGCTTATGAAGCTCGTGAACAAGCGTCACTAAGATTCGGTTGCCCGAAGCACCAAGTGGGTGACCTAGCGCGATAGCACCACCATTAAAGTTCGCTTTATCTTGAATCGCGTTAACGGGAACTTGGTTGGTTTCCGCCAACTGATGAATCACGCCAAGTGCTTGCGCAGCAAATGCTTCGTTCAACTCGTAAACGTCAATGTCGTTTACCGTTAATTCCGCTTTTGCTAATGCTTTATTGACTGACTCCACTGGACCTAGACCCATGATTTTCGGATCAAGTCCCGATTGCGCATAGCTTACGATCTCAGCAATAGGCGTGAGTCCATGTGCTTTAACTGCGCTCTCAGACGCGACGATAATTGCACTCGCACCATCGTTAATACCTGATGCATTCCCCGCAGTCACAGTGCCTTCACGGTCAAAAGCAGGGCGCAGCTTGCTTAACGCTTCCATAGTCGCATTAGCCTTTGGGTATTCGTCGGTATCGAATAGCACCGTTTCACGGCGTTGCTTTACTTCTACAGGCACAATTTCGTCTTTGAATTTGCCCGCTTCGATTGCCGCCACCGCTTTCTGTTGGCTAGACAGCGCATACTCGTCTTGCTGTTGACGGGTTAGGCCGATTTCTTTTGCAACGTTTTCTGCCGTCACACCCATGTGATATTGGTTGTAAACGTCGGTTAAACCGTCCGCTACGAGCAGGTCTTTCAGCTCTAGGTTGCCCATTTTGTTGCCATCACGAATACTGCTTGGTGCGGCAAACGGTATCTGAGACATGACCTCAACACCTGCTGCAACAACAATCTCTGCATCGCCACTACGGATATGTGAAACCGCATCCATGACGGTTTTCATGCCACTGCCGCAAACCATGTTTACACCATACGCAGGAACCGCGTCCGGAATCCCAGCGAACAATGCCGCCTGACGACCGACTCCCATGCCTTGACCTGCGCCGACAACGTTGCCAACAATGACTTCGTCAATCTTGTCGGCATTCAACTTCGCCGCTTCCAATGCGCCCTTAATCGCTACTGCTGCCAAATTGCCAGCAGAGGTATTTTTCAGACTGCCACCAAAGGCGCCAATTGGAGTGCGCTTCGCTGCTACGATAAACACTTTTTCCATCATCTTATCTCCTTAGTGCATGTATAGGCCGCCGTTCACCGACAAAGTCTCACCGGTGATATAGGCTCCTGCATCGCTGACCAAGAAGCTGACTGATGCTGCAATTTCTTCTGGTGTAGCAAGGCGTTTCATTGGGATTTGATTCGTGATGGATTCCAATACTTCTGGCTTCATTTGCTCAACCATTGGTGTACCAGTGTAACCTGGCGCAATAACATTTACTGTCACACCCGAACGAGCACCTTCATACGCCAACGCTTTAGAGAAACCTATCATCCCAGCTTTCGCCGCCGAGTAGTTTGCTTGACCAAACTGCCCTTTTAGGCCATTGACTGAAGAGATGTTAATAACACGACCACCGCCTTTTTCGCACATCGCAGCGAACAGAGGTTGCGTAACGTTGAATAGACTATTGAGGTTGGTATTAATGACGTCATTCCAAGCTTGCGCAGTCATCTTTTTAAACACGCCATCACGTGTGATACCTGCGTTGTTGATAACGACATCAATGGTCCCTTCTTCCTCAAGCAATTGCGCTAACTTTGCTGCACACTCTGCAGTGTTTGTTACGTCCAACTCAAAAAGGCGAACCTGATCTTTGGTAAACCCTTTACTGTTGAACCACTCCAACGCACATTCATAGTTGCCTGTGAAATACGTAGCGATTACACGGTAACCATCATTCACTAATTGAGAGGAAATAGCAGAACCAATTCCGCCTTTTGATCCGGTGATCAAAGCGACTTTCTTCATCGAAGACTCCATTCTTAACGGCATTTAAAAAAGCAAACTAAATACACTGATGAAATAAATCACCAACTGACGTGTTTATTTATTCTTTTGGCTATCAATCCTGTGATGCCTTTTATTTTAAGTTAAACCAGAAATATTACATTTCAAATAAAAAACTAATCCATTTGCATAAGATTGATTTAGATCTCATTAAACATGAAATGTTATAAAATGGTTAACTATTTATAAGTCATTGTTTTAAATAAAATAAAGTTAAACACAAGCTTATCAGAACATAAATTTAATCATTGTTTATCAATAAGTTACATACCGAACAGTGGACGTTACATCATCTCATGATTTCAGATACTACTCTCATGATCAGAGTTGTTATCTATAAATACGATTAGAATAATAATTCAAATATCAATATAAGCAATTGTGAGTAATATCATTTAATTACTAACTTAAATGATATTACTGACAGTATAACCTTAATTTTATATTTATAGTTTTACTTATGAAAACTGGTATATTTAGAATGTAAAAAATAGAAGAAAACGTCTCATTTTGGTGCAGTTCGCACTATTATGACGCAGCAATTAAAAAATAATTTCAGTTTTATTTTAAATATCCAAATAACATCAATTAACTAGCATTTAACGTATCGAATCACTTTTTATCTATTGAAGTACCGGTACGGTGCAATATTCGATAGTGCCATCTCCTAAAGCAATCATCTAGATTCTTTAACCCAGTAAATTGATGTTATACCCAAATGACGTCAAGATGCAGAAATCGTGTCAGTGACATGCTCCGCAGGGCGAGTTTCCTTATCCCACAGCCTTTGTTAACGATTTTTGATTTAGAACCACTAGATCTTCAAATCGTTGCCGTGCCTGTGAGCCAAGTCATTCTCGCTGAACCTAGCACCTTGAGGTTATTTGGGGATAGTATCCTTTATCAATTTGCACTATCTTTGTGGCTTCTATCAAATCACTTAGTTATCAACAAACATGAATCTTGCATTGCTCAGTATGTTCATCCCTACCTTCTTTTTTGTCTCAATTACACCAGGAATGTGCATGACGCTCGCCTTAACGCTAGGAATGAGTATCGGTTATCGCCGCACATTATGGATGATGATTGGTGAACTCGTCGGTGTCGCGCTGGTTTCAGTCTCGGCAGTACTAGGGATCGCAGCGATCATGCTCAACTATCCTTGGATGTTTATCGCACTAAAGTTTATTGGTGGCGGCTACTTACTCTATCTTGGTGTAGAAATGTGGCGATCTCGAGGTAAGTTAGCAATAAATGTCGATAATTTGGAGACACCCAGAAGTGGTAATGTCGCGCTCATCATGCAAGGCTTCGTTACCGCTATCGCAAACCCAAAAGGCTGGGCATTTATGATTTCTCTGCTGCCGCCTTTTATCGATCAAAATGCGGCTCTTGCTCCACAGCTGATCGTGCTTGTCTCCATCATTCTTCTTTTTGAGTTCATTTGTATGTCTCTGTATGCCACGGGTGGTAAAGGACTGAAACGCGTGTTGGGTCAATCAAAGAATGTGCGCCTGATGAACCGTATCGCGGGCACTTTAATGATGGGGGTTGGTGTTTGGCTATTACTGAGCTAAAGCAACGCTGGAAATGATGAAAAATATCCTAAGAAAAATTACGCGAAACATAAGTGAAGTATTAGATTTTCAGGCCCGGGTTTGGGTCGTAAACGTTTATGCTGGAGAACACAAAGGCGAATCTTACGTTGTAAACGAAGACAGCTTTTCCGAGCCATTGCAATGGATGAAAAAGAAAGGTTATCACACATCCATGCTGCGCCTGGTTGAATCGATGAAGCGCTCTCAAATCATTGAGTTCGATTTAGGTCACGTCAAACACCGCCTGATGCGTGTGAAATAGCACAAAGTAAAACGCCACTCAAACTGAGTGGCGCAAGCACTTTTTACCTTCAACACCTCGCATTACGGCGCGGTATCAATCTCAACAGGCAAGTAATGCTTCGGTTCTAGTTTGAACAGTTCAGGTAATACGGTACCAATGGAAATGGAAGACCATGTACCTGATAGCACACCAATAAACATCGCTGTTGAGAAACCCGCTAGCGGTGCTCCCCCCATAATCCATAGTGCACCAACAGTAATCAGTGTTGTGCCTGAAGTCACCATCGTTCTAGAGAACGTCGCGATGACAGCCTGGTCATTGATGTCTTCCATTTTCCAACTTTGTTTCGCGATCAGTAGCTCACGAATTCGATCTGAAATGATGATCGAATCATTCAATGAGTAGCCTAAAATTGCCAATACGGCAGCAAAAACCGTTAGGTTGAATTCCATTTGGGTAACGGCAAAGAAGCCGAGGACGACAATTACGTCATGAGCCAGAGCAAATACAGAGCCACTCGCTAGGCGCCACTCAAAACGGAAACACAAGTAACCAAGGATGCTCAGCACACAAATCAATAGTGCTAAACCGCCTTGATCAAACAAATCCTGACCAACTTGAGCACCAACAATACTGTTGCTGACGACATCAACTTGATGTGAAACTGGCTTTAATACTTCTTCCACACTTGGCAGAGTTTGTCCTTCTTCTGGGGCGGAGTAGCGAATAAGCCAACGACCATCTTCACCTGTGCGGGTGACAGAGGTTGATTCACCAAGTTTTGGTTGCAGTGCATCAAGCAGATCGTGGTTGGTTAACGACTTATCGACTTTCACTTCTGTCACCATACCACCAGTGAAATCCAAGCCAAGATTCAACCCTTTAAAGCCCAGAGCACCAAGTGCGATCACCGTCAAAACGATAGAAACTAGCGTAGTAAAGTGGCGAATTTTACGAATATTTTGTTTTAGCATTTCGACCATGATTAAACCCTCACATCACGACGGGCATCTCGGCCCCAAATTAAATTGATCATTGCTCGAGAGGCAAATACGCCTGTAAACATACTGGTTAACAAACCTAATCCGAGTGTTAAGGCAAAGCCTTGGATCGGGCCGTTACCGATGGCGTATAAAATCACGGCGGTGATCATGGTAGTAATGTTGGCATCAAGGATGGTCGAGAACGCGCTATCAAAGCCTAGATCAATCGCTTGAGCGAAACTGCGGCCTTCACGCATTTTGTCCTTAATACGTTCGAAGATAATAACGTTGGTGTCCACTGCCATACCAACGGTTAACACCAACCCTGCAATACCTGGAAGCGTTAGCACCGCACCTGGTAACAAGGCAATTAGGCCAAGCAAACAAAGCATGTTGGCACAAAGCGCCACATTCGCCACCCAACCTAAGCGACGGTACCAAAGTGCCATAAAGGTCAGTGTTAACCCCATACCTAAAGCAAGTGCCGCAAAACCATTTTCAATGTTTTCAGCTCCCAAAGAAGCACCAATAGTACGCTCCTCTACGATAGTAACCGGGGCTGTTAGCGAACCCGCACGAAGTAATAGCGCTAACTGCTGCGCTTCGTCCATGCTGCCAGCGCCGGTAATACGGAACTGGCTACCAAGTTGAGATTGAATAGTCGCAACGCTGATAACGCGCTCGCTGCGCTCTGTTACGCCACGATCGTTTGTCTTGTATTCGCGATAAACCGTCGCCATTGGCTTGCCAATATGCGTTGCAGAGAAATCACTCATCTTTTTACCGCCCGCGTGGTCAAGCGAGATGTTAACTTCTGACATACCCATATTGTCGACGCCTGCACGAGCATTAACAATGTGCTCACCCGTTAGGACTGGTCGTTTCTCTAGAACAACAGTTCGGCCATCGTTATCTTTCAGTACAAGATCTTGGCCGCTTCGCGCTTGGCCTGCATCTTTCACTTCGTAGAATGCCAAACTCGCAGTGGCACCAATAACGTTTTTCGCTTGTGCTGGGTCTTGTACACCTGGGAGCTCAATACGAATGCTGTCTTTACCCTGACGCTGAACTAATGCTTCCGTAATACCTAGCTCTTCAATACGACCACGCATAATCTTCAAGTTTTGTTGCAATGTCGTTGATTGGAACTCTTGAATATTCTGCTCACTTGGCTCAAGAACAAAACCGCGAGACGAGCTTTTCACCAGCCAACCAGGATAGTTTTGACGCAAGAATTTGTTTACTTCAGCTAGGGCGGTATCACTCTCACTGTTTACCGCAATGCGGTTACCACTTTCTGCGCGAATTTGTACACCACGCACGCGCTGATCTCGCAGGCTTGCTTTGATCTCATCGATCAAAGCATTACGTTGCTCCTCAAATGCTTTATTTACGTCAACATTCAAGAGGAACTGTACCCCACCGCGAAGGTCAAGACCGAGTTTGATTGGGCTAAACCCCATCTCATTCAGCCACTCTGGAGCAACAGACACATATGAGAAGGTAATGCTGTCTTCTTTATTTAGCTCATTGTTTAGTAACGCACGAGCTTTGCTTTGCGCATTTTCATCATCGAATACAATGGTTGTTTTACCATCTTTTTCGATGATTTTGTCTGCTGAGATGTGATTGGTTTTCAGTAGTTGATTCAACTGAACAACCGACATTTCACTGCTGTTTTGGTTTGAAAACGTTAGCTGGATCGATGGTTGCTCACCGAACCAAGTCGGAATCGCGCTTAACGTTAAGATAATGACCGTCGTGATTAATACGACATATTTCCAAGCTGAATAGTGATTCATCAGCTTTCTGTTCTTTTGCTGCTTTGCTGTTTTTTTCATGTAAACATCATCCCTTCACTACGAAGTGAAGCTTTTAATAACAAGGCTTAACACACGACAGATGCCCCCAGAAAAAATTCAGGGTATGAAATGCTCAGGACGGTTACGCCCTGTTGAATACAATCGTCGTGTTAAGAGTGCACAATGGTGCAAATAGATGGTGTTTAGGCAGAAAACTGACTATTGAGTGCGACGTACATTGCGTTGGTCTCTTTCCAACCAGAAATGCGATGCTCGCTTGTGAAATGATAAAAAGTGTACTGGTTTTGACGCCAATTGATATCCATCAGGCTGTAGGCATAACCTGCGTCAGCATAGAAAGGCGTGTTTAGGTCACCAACAACGTCAACATGCTCATCATCGAGGCCTTCACGTAAGTGAGAAACCCAACGTTGAGTGTTAAATAGGGCTAGCGTATCGAGTCTTGCGTGACTTTCAGAAATCGGAGACTGCGTCGTTTCTTCTGAGACCTCAGAAAAATCGATTGAGGTATTTGCAAAAGCAATACTCGCAACAAATGGTTGCAGCTTAGAAAAGTAAGGTAAATGAGCTTTCTGATCGATTTGCGCAGCAAAAACATGCGCTGGTAGCAACACCATCGCAAGCAGCATAAAAAGCAATTTTTTCAAGCAAATCTGAGACATAATAACTCACTAAAAACAAAACGAGTCGAGTTTTTTCACTCGACTCGATGATAGTATTCCTATTAATTATGGTTCACAACTAAAAAGTTATAAATCTCTAGAGGCTTTAAACTAAAGGCGCTCTGTTAGCGGTAAAAGATATCGCCTTTATCGACATCTAAATAGATTTTGTTTTCTTGCTCCAAACCACCACAATAAATGAAGTACACATTGCGCTTGTCATAAGTAACCGAACGAACCCAGCCACCGAGCTCTTCAAAATCACTCGGATCACAGGTTTCATCGTCTAACAATTGCTGGGTTTTCTTGCGGAAGATGTCCAAGTGGACTTTTAAATCATCCGACTTCTGCAAATATCCATCCAGTATTTCCAAACGCTCTTGTTCTTTAATAACTGGCTCTGCATCAGATAATCCTTCGGCATTCAACCACTCAGCTTTTTCTTCACCGCCCTCTTCATAAACAAGGTAACCAGAGATTCGATACCAACCATCCACTTTTTCTAACACCGATACTTTTTCTCCCTTATAGAGCGTATCGACAACCAAAGCATTAGCATTTGGCTTATTGTAAACATTGATTCGACGCTCAATGACATAGTATTCAGTCACTTCAGGAGGGGAGGTTTCTAAATCCAGAATCGGTTTGGATGTTTCTTCTTCCACTGGCGCTTGCTCCACTTGCGCAGCTTTTGGCGCTTCAGGTTCATCTTTTTGCATAAAGAAGAAATAGTATCCAGCACCCGCCCCACCGAGCAACAGTATGACAATCAATGCGATGAGAATTTTCTTCATGTACTTTTCCTTTTCATTCTTTGTTCTTATCTCACCGGCAACACGCATGTCGCGGAAATTTGGGTATATACTCAAAAGGGTCGGTCAACTAACGCGAGCAATAATGATCAACAAACTCAATTGGATACTGTTGCTTCTTCTGTTCCCCATTATGGGGCACGCCAATATTCAATGTAACCCATCGTCGTGGAATGACAATCTTACCCAATTCAATCGTTTAGAGTCCAATTACAATAAGCATGTTGAGGTATTCAATGCACTTTTAGCCGAACATAAGCAGCGTCAGTTATTGTCCCAAACCTTTTCCCTACATGAACTCGTATTACTTTGGCGCGCCCGCTCGAACCAAAATGCGTTCAAAGCTCAATTAAAAGCCTCCATTCAATATAAAGAAGAACTCACGACTAAAGCTAATGAGTTGATTAAATTGAGCACACAATCTCAATGGTCAGCAAATGGATGGAAGAAACTTGCCCAAAAGTGCCGTGAGTCAAACGAAACTGCCAATCAAATCACTGCGGAGTGGTATAACACCAACGCTTTGCAACTTACCGAGGATTACAAACGCCTTTCTTCACAGTACCAAGCACTAGCGCAACTCTATGATAAAGAAGCGAGATCGCTTCAATACGCTCAAGATGTTTCGAGGTAAAAATCGAGCCCGTTTTGAAAAGACGATGTCGGTTTTTCACTCCAATATTGGACGTTATTCGTGCTTTAATTCCCTCTTTTAGTGATCCCAACATTATATGTAAAAAATGGGACTGTTCCCTTTTACAAACTTGACTAAACCATGACCAAGAGAGGCAACTTATAGAGACATACGTCACAATAATGCTTTACTTATGGCCAATTTTTGGTTAATTTACCCATTAATAAAATTTAATAAAAAGTCACATTTGGCTGGAGATGATGCTACAACCATGGTTATCAATCGATTAAGTAACAGGGACTGTCCTAATGCTACCAAAGCCAAGTTTTTGTCAGTAGTTAGGCACGTAAAAGAGTTTGGTTCAATCAGCGATTTGGACCTTTGTAAAATCTTCGGAGAAACAATTTGGAGTGATGGGAGGGAATACCATTCAGCTGCGTTCTCATTCAAGGTTGATAGATACACAGGTAACTGTGAAATCTCACAATACAAGCACCAATAAGGCTTAAGAATTTATAAGGCGGAGTCAGGAAACTGATTCCGCTTTTTTGATCATCGCGATCGTAAAGTCGTGATCGGAATAACCCTCGATCAATTGTGCGTCTGGACATAGCCATCGGCAATAGCGTAACACCCCAACTTTATTATGCGATGCGAGCATTCTCATGCTCGGCAGCTTTTCTTCATCCAATAAGTTAAACACGCACCCTTTCTCTGCGGCCCGGTACATTTTCTCGATCATCTCAATGGTATGATTTGGATTCGCGGATTGATAATTCAATGATCCAGAAGCAAAGACATAATCACTGCGGGGCAATACCAACGTTGAAAAGTCACCGCATACGAACTCACTTTGAGTACGAAAGTCCCGCTTTCTGGCCTCAGAGATAAACTGTTTTTGCTGATCAATGCCAATATAACTTTGGGGGCGCAGATTGTTGAACTCAATAAACGCTAATAAGTCTCCGTAGCCGCACCCAATATCTAAAAGACTTGAACCGTCTAACGTTAACCCACGGCACAAGGCTTCAAATCGACTGATTTGGCTGTACTTATCTCTCCATCCCAGCGTTCGCGCTCTGTCTGTACCGAACTGTCGGTATCGCTTTCGGTGATAGTGAGCAATCTTAAGTCTATCGAGAAATTTCATCTTTCTTATGCATAAATCGGCAAGCTTCCATTTCCTTTCACTTGTCTAATCGCCAAGTGCGTATGGATATCTTTTACGTTTTCTAATCGTTGTAGCTTTCTAGTGAATGTTTCATAGCCAGCGAGATCTTTGCTGACCACTTCTAACAAATAATCATAAGCCCCTGATACAACATGGCACGAGATCACCTCGTCCATTTCAACAACAGCATGTTCAAATTCATCAATCGAAGAAGCTTGGTGGTTGTTCAAACTGACTTCAACAAATACAGTCATCGCAATACCCACCGTGTCTCTGGACACAATGGCTCGATAACCGCTAATTACGCCCTCCTGCTCTAAACGCTTAATGCGTCTTGCACAAGGTGATGCCGATAATCCTACTTTGTCAGCGAGCTCTGCCGTAGTCAGGGTTGCATCCTTCTGCATCAAGTTGATCAGTTGCCTGTCAATTTTGTCCATTTATCCTTCCGTGCCAATAATCACTAACAATTGACATTTATACGCGCTTTATCACCAACATCAAGCTTAATTACGTCAAACTTTGCCTCCCTTTGGCACGAGTTTTATTCAACAATTAACACATCATTTACAAATGGACATGCCGACAATGATCTTGGGATACGCAGCTATATTAACGACCTTACTGCTTTGGTCTGGTTTCTTTATTTCTTTAAAAGGGGGCGCAATTTCTAACTTGCAGCCAGCCGATATCGCGCTAGTTCGCTTTCTAATCCCAAGTTTAATTTTATTACCATTTGTGATTAAGCATAAGCAGGCGCTTCGCGTCGTGCCTAAACGCTACCTAACTGGTGTTGTGGTAGGGAGTGGCCTGCCCTACCTGCTGGTCGTCGGCACAGCTATGCACTTCGCTCCCGTGGCGCACGGCAGTGCATTAGTACCTGGCACTTTGCCATTATTTGTTTCGGCTATCGCGGTGTTGTGCTATCAACAGTCGCTGAGTGCTCACCGCTTAATCGGGCTTTCTACGGTGTTGTTAGGGATTTTCGTATTCCTTCTTTCTAATAGCGGTGCAGAGTACAACTGGTCTCAATTACAAGGCCACATCCTGTTTCTAACCGGTAGCATTATGTGGGCAGTTTTCACTATCAGTGCTCGTGTTGCTAACCTTAATGCGCATGTCTGTGCTGGATTCGTTGCAATCGCGTCTTTGGCACTGCTCATCATTGCGGTTGGCTTCGGATGGGTAGATAGTTACCTAGCGATAACGCCGATCAGTCAGTGGCCGCGGGAAGAATTATTTGGCCACGCGATGTTGCAAGGTGTCGGCGCAGGCTTAATCGCCTCTTTTACCTTTATCTATGCAATCCGAATTATTGGCGCCGAAGCCAGTGCTGCTTTTGGGTCATTAACTCCAGTCGTCGCGACACTTCTTGCCGTTCCAATTTTTGGTGAACAACCAGATTCACTGACTTGGTTAGCGCTGATGCTGGTAACCTGCGGCAGTATTGTGGCAAGCCAAATCTTTATGAAAGATGGAATGAGCCAAACTTATCGCCCACCACTTCACAGATAGCGATAATTTTACAAAAACTTTTGTCCTACTATCTTGAATAACAAAATGGCGTTTTGATAGCCTCGATTTAACCAATAATTAAAACGCCAATGTAATGCCTGCCACTCATACTAAAGATGAACTGCATAGATTCCTCAAACCGGGAATGAAACTTTCGACTAATTTCGAGTTTGGGCCTAAGGACCAGTATACGTATTCCACCACCTATCTTGGGATGAAAGAGAACGCGTATTTGATTCTTGATATACCGATGCGTTTGCTTGAAGAGCAAGTGATGAGAAAACTCCCAAACGCCGATGTCATCGTGCGTGGTGTATCAGATACGGAGTTAGGCCATGTCATTGCATTTAAATCCAGTGTTCTAACAACTGCGGTTCGTCCTTCGCCCCTTTTATTTATTCGAATTCCAGGAACATTTGCAACCAAACCAGTCCGGGAACACGAACGATATAAGCTGCAAATGGATTGTAAGATTGTTCACGCGGGGAATGTTTACGACGGTAGCCTTATCGACTTCTCACTGGCAGGTATTGGTATCTCAACCTTTATAGAGCCAGAATTCAACGTTGGTGAAAGTGTCACTATCGACTCTTCTCTAAGTCACTATATCGGAGAAGAAAATCGGTGTGTCATTGCCAACATTAAGAAGTTGGTGAAAGGCTGGGTAATAGGAATTAAGTTTGAAAGCCCAATAGCGATGAGTCACGAGCTAAAAACAGAGTTACTGGAGCAGTCCTTTCTAACCAGTAACGTCTGAACTTACTGCTGGCTAAAGCGCGTCGCCTCAAAGCTGTTGAGCACTCTGTGCACCGCATAGGTCACGAGCAGAGTGACAACAATAGCAAACAAAATACTACTCACGCGATACAGAGCGCTGAACATTAAATCGCCATCCGGAGTAAGGTATTGGCCAAATAAAATACCTAATGTGGTTAATCCGCCAAATCCGGCTCCTGAACCACTAGACTCTTTTACGTGCATATAGCTGAACATCATCGCGCCAATCCACAGTAATGGGACGATAAACAGCAAGGTATCCGACCAATCGTATAGTACGAGCTGCCCAGCGATACCAAAGGTTACCCCCATCAAGGTCCCCATTGCTCTTTTGCGCGCATACCCTAAAGCACCGTTCCAATGCATAGGAAACAATAAAAGCAAAGTTGTCGCCTGAGCGGACATAGAATCACTAAGATCAAATAGCTGGAACACCAAGAAAGACATTGTAGCGATGCTCGCCCCCATAAGAGCTTCATGACGCATGCGGTGACTCTGTTTAGGCTGAGATGGTTTTGCCGGTAACTGACGAGGCTCTGCATCAGGGATCAAAAATGTCACGACGTAGGCCACGATCACTGAAATAACGTTCGCTTGTAGGTTGCTGAATATTAGATCATTTAAGTCGGTTGTTGGATAACTCGCAAAATGCAGCATGATGCTTAAGCTCAGCACGCTATTTGCCCCAAAGAGGAATAAGCTCCCTTTTGACATACAGGCGAACTTATACAAAAACAACCCGAAGGCGATGATCGTCATCATGCCAGGATGTCCACCAAATAGCCCACCAAGAATACCGACCTCCAATCCGCATACGACCGCTGAAAAAATCAGCTGTCGTGCAGCATGCAGGCTCATGACTGGTACCATTCCAAGTAACAACATCGGTGTTACGGTAAAAAATACGCCATAATTCCAGCCAAAGACCTTACATAAGGTGAAGCCAATGGTCGCGCCAGTTGCAATGCGCAAACACTGACGGAAGTCGTTTTCCGACATGGGATGATCCCATAACTTCATATCGCCTCCCCGTTAATAAATGTAATGAAGAAGACTCAAAAATCGGATCTGACATCTCGCTAACCAGCCAGATAACGAGTTTTCTGGCAACAGTTGCACAGTCGCACGTGCCCCGGCCGGAAATGCGCGCTGTTGAGGTTCATCGATAGCTAAATGTAAACGTAAACGCTGCGCGTCTCTCACCCAACGGTTTGAGTCAGTCGGTGTCGCTAAGCGGCCATCTGCATCAAACTGGCCTGAGCTTACCCCTGCATCCACACTCGTAATACGAGCTTCAAATACGTCACCTGGCAAGCTATCAAAAGCCACTAACGCCCGACTGTTCTGATTGAAGTGTCGCAGACTCTTTTCACGAAAGTCGGCAATAATATCCACGTCATCCGAGACTAAAGCCACAAGAGGCGTACCAGCTGCCGCATAGGCACCCGTTTCCAGCTGCAAGTTAGCGACAACGCCATCATGTTCAGCAATTACTTGAGTGTAAGACAGATTAAGTTCCGCTTGTTTTAGCTGGTTTTGTGCCACGCGGATATTTACATTCGTTGCACCTAAATCGCCTCGGTTTACTTCCAACTCTTTTAAACGAGCGCGTGCGGCCAGTAAGTTTGCTCTGGCTGCCGTTGCACTACTTTGTGCGTCATCACGCTGTTGTTGCGAGGTGCCATTGCGATGAAACAATGTATCAAGACGTTTGGCTTCGCGAACTTTTTGCTCGGCGACAATTTTGCTTGCTTCAACGTCCGCTTTTGCCGCTGCAATAGAGGCATCAAGCTGTTCATTATTTTGAGTCACACGCTCAAGGTTAAGTTGAGCCTTTTCTACGGCGAGCTGATAAGGCTGTGGATCAATCTGGAATAGTAGATCGCCTTGGCTTATTTCTTGGTTGTTGGCAACATAAAGATGCGTAATCTGTCCACTCACACGGGGAGCTACTTTAGTTACCACTCGCGTTGCCATTGCCTGGGGCGTCAGTGGCATGGCGAGATCTGCGACTAGAAAATAGGCAAAGACAAGGACAAACGCGACGCAAGAATACTTGATCCAACGTGCGAATTTTTGATCTGGAGTCATAGGCGTTTACTTCTCTTTTAATTCGGGTTTCTGACTTATTCGCTAAGTGAATCAAGTGCATTGTGAGCAATCTGATCGAGGATCAATGAAAGCTTTTGAAGCTCTTGGTCATTGATTTCTGTCAGTAGCTTGCTCCGTACTTGAAGAATTCGAGTCTCCATTTGCTTGAGTAGGGTTTTACCTTCTTCTGTAAGGCTAACAATGCGTGCTCGCTTGTCATGCTCACTGCAATGGCGAGTGATCAGAGATTGCTCTTCTAATAGCTTTAATGTGCGCATCAGCGATGCCAACTCAATCTCAAGCGCTTCAGCCAAATGCTTCTGACTAACGTTGTCGCCCATTCGATAAAGTTTCCATAACGCAGTCCAACGCGGGTACGTCAGGTTTAAAGGCTCCAACTCGCGATCTGCAACCATTTTCCACAAACGGGCAACACGAGATAACTTTTCAGCCAGAGAAAGGTCGCGCAAACTGTTGATGTCTTGAATCATAAGATCTACTCAATTACTTAGCTTGCTAAGTAATATAAAATAGTTAGCACGCTAAGTAAATAAATTTTTGTGATTTAAATCACATAGAATATGCCATTGGGGAACAAGTTTGCGTAACGCAACGTAGTACTTGGGTTGAATAGTAGTGATATACGACACTAAAGGTGATATCAGCACTCCTGGCTTATCAACAAGTGAAGCATTGAGATACAAAAAAAGCACAACCCTAAGTTATGGCGTTGTGCTTTTCGGTTTAGTGAGCGGTTGAATTATCAATTAAGGCTCATAGCGAATGAGTTCATCACGTTCGTTCAATTAAGAATCGCTGCTTGAAGTCAACAAAGGCTTCATGCAGCGCATTTTCTTTAATCGGTTTGAGCAATACGTAATTCGCGCCCGCCTCCATAAACGCATCACTGGTTTCTTTCGCCGTATCGGCAGTACAAGCATAAATTGGCGTGCCTAACTTCAGCTTCTGTCGGATCTCTTTGGTTGTTTCAATTCCTCCAAGATGCGGCAGTTGGTTGTCCATCAAAATCAAATCGTAAGTATGATCTTTTAAGAACTCCATCGCTTCCAATCCATCTTTTGCCCAATCAACCTGCATTTTGTACTTGTTACAAAATGCTTTAAGAATGAAGGCATTAGTATGGTTATCTTCTACCAACAGTACTTTTAGACTCTCTGCGAATAACTCACCAGGTTTAACTCTCAGGCTTGAATCAAGAGGGGTGAGCACTCGCTCACGATCTTTCACTGGCATTGTAATAACAAAGGTCGTACCCAAACCTTTTTGGCTACGTACTTGAACGTCACCTTCCAGCATATCGACGAGGCTTTTCACAATGGTCAGTCCCAAGCCACTGCCACCGTATTCTCGAGTGGTCGTTGCTTCCTCTTGAACGAAAGGTTCGAACATTTGGTCGAGCTTATCAGGCTCTATGCCGATGCCCGTATCCGTAATTTCCACTACCAACACACTATTTTCGGCGCCGTAGAACTGCTCCAGTTCAGCATGCAAGCGTACGCTGCCCGAGGGGGTAAACTTAACTGAGTTACTGACTAAGTTGAATAAAATTTGGTTCAGACGAACTTGGTCAGTAAAGATTTCAACATTGGGATCAATCTTGTTTTCAATGACAAGGTTAACGCCTTTATTTTCGCAAATTGGACGATAAATGTTTTCTAACGTTCGAATCGTGTCAGTGAACGAAAACGGGTGCTTTTGAATATTAAACTTACCCTGCTCAATCTTCGAAAAATCCAAAATATCATTCAAAACAGCAAGTAAGTGCTCACCACTATGTCGGAGTACATCAATTTGGTTATTCTGCTCTTCCGTTTCGACCGAGTCTTTTAATAATTGAGCAACTCCTAGAATGCCATTGATTGGCGTTCGGATTTCATGGCTCATTTTAGCCAGAAAATCGGCACGTGCTTGGGCGGATTTTTCTGCCTCTTTACGTGCCAAGTTACTTTGTTTTTCCGCTTCAATAAGCGTCGTAATATCCTGACCTTGAACAATGATACCGCTGATATCACCGTCAACTCGAATCGGCGATAAGTTCCAGCGATATACCTTGTCTCCAATTGGTACATTGACGCCAGTTAACGTGGCTCCTTGAGCTGCCATTCGCAGGTGAGGCATCAACTTTTCTTTGAAGCCTTTAAACACTGGGTGCATGGTTTCAATGTCGTTTTCCATGACCAATTCTTTACGGGCTGCCGGATTGATTTGGATGAGTACTCCAGACTCTGACCACACCATAATCGGCGATAACGCAAAGTTAAACAGATCGCGGAATGAACGCTTTTGCGCTTCCAGCTCTTCAAAGGTGTTTTCTAGTGTCGAACCAATATGATCGAACTCCTCGATATCCGATCCGCCAAATCGTTCGAACCCTTTTTCTTCACGAGCCGAACGAGTGTATGCCATCAACGAGCCAAGCTCTTCGACGACTCGATTCTCAATCCACTCTTTGGTCATCAACGCAATCATCACCATCCCGATAACTGAAGCCAACATCGCCAAAAGGTGCTGGATTTGCAGCGTCACAACACTCTGATTGTCTTGCACGGTTAGTAAACACAAATCCGTCGTGGCAGCATTGACTTCGATAGGGGTTTTAATGATCAACAACTGGTCAAGCTTTTGCTGAGACTCTCGCCGCTTCAGAACATCAAATATCTTGTACGCTTCATCTCCGACTAGTGAGCTGGCTAGTGGCGTATCGTTGGCCACCAAAACAACATTATCAACGTTTCCTTCGTTTTTTAGTCTTTCCATCAACCCGAAGTTGTTATCTAGAACAACAACATTGTAAGAATACCCCATCACTTCACCGGTTTTAGGTTGTAAAACCGGTACACGACGCAGTAACAGGTGGCGAGTTCCCATTGGGGTATGTGAAGGAAGGTAATACCAATTGTTGCTAAAAGTCACTTGGCTCGCGAGGTCATTGAGAATCAAGTTATTGATGCCATAGAAATGCGCATTCCCATCATCCCAAATAATGCCTTGGTGATCGGTGAGAAAGCGAAATTCTGGCGTATGAGAAGGATCACTCTGGTCAATACTCATGAAAAAGTAATTGAGAGCTTCTTCATCCCGTTCTGTATAAAAATCTAAAACAACATCACTCTTCGAGTTACTGTTGTGATGAATCTGAATCGCAGCAAAATGGCTATCAAAAATATTAAGAATCAGCGCTGACGTCTGTTGCTTGGTTCTATCCACTTCCTGCCAAATAATTTGCTTCGAGAAGTAATAACTCTGAACGAAGATGCCTAAAATGATCGGAGCAAGTACGAGAATGATTATTTTCGTAATAAGCGTCGACAATGAGCGACGCTTTCTTGTTTTTGATGTAGTTGTCATCAATTGTCTGAGTATCTAAATGCGCGTTTTCTTAATGCTTCAATTCTTTCTGGAGAATCAGATTTCGTGACGACTTCAAAATCACCAGAATAAACGGTTGGAACGGGTTTCCCTTCAAGATCCCACTTAATCGCTTCTGCCATTGCAATGCCAGTATCATCGTTCATACGCATAACAGTAACGTCTAACTCCCCTTTCGAAAGCGCTTCTAATTCTGCAGAGCCGCCACCCCAGCCGTTGATCATGACATCTTCACGCCCTAATTCTTTCAGCGCATCAACAGCCCCTAGCGCCACATCTGTAGAACACGCATAAATAAAATCGACGTCAGGGTATTTTTCCAAACTCGCTTTTGCTGCTTCATACCCAGACTGCTTTGTCGCTTTGGTATAGTAAGCAGATTGTAGTTCAAAGTTGTTATCACGGTTGACTTGATTGATAAAGGTATTACCTCTGATATCGCTGATATATCCTTCTGAAAAGTAGAGCACACTATAATGGCTCTGTTTTGGAAAACGCTTACCAAACTCCACGGCAAGCTCACGGCTGCCTTCAGCATGATCAAAACCAACATAAAGGAACGGTTGGTGATCCTCCCAATCTCTTACCGGTGTAGTGATATTTTGTAAGATCAACTTGGTTTTCTTTGAGTCTAAGACGTGTTCAACAAACTTACGATGCCTAGTGGTATCGAGAGTGAAAATCAGATAATCGGAGTTGCTCTTCAGCGCTTCCATTAAAGACAAACTTTGTTGCTTAATATCTGCGTTGGGACGGGTAAAAACTTGATTAAGTTGATAGTCGATATCAAGTTTATCTAAACGCTGTTCAAATGCGTCTATATTTCGAATCCAATAATCCGAAATCTGTTGACCTGGATAAACCACAGAAATTTTTAACGGACGCTTTTTGTCTCTTTCAACCGGAACAGGAGTCTCTCGCACGGCGTCAGCCAACGCATTCGTTAACTGCTTCTGTTCTGGAAAATGTTCTAAAAATTCTTGATATGCCCAATACCCGTTGAGGACTTGAGTGGCTTGCGCTATCGGCGCGACAGTGGCCATTGACATCAGGGAGAATACTAACGCTTTTTTCATCTACTGCTCTTTTAGCTTTTTATGAGCCTAATTCAGCTCTATTCGTTACCTAGCCGAGTCATCCTTTACTCTTGTAATCTACCTTCCTCTGAGTGCCTGTTTCAATAATAAATTGGTTCTTAGTCTGAGTTGGAACGAATAAACGTTTATTGTGTACCTAATTGTAAGGTCACAAAATATCATTTCTCCTTTTCATACTTTGAGTGTTTAAACAGAACACCAACCCATTATGCGTCAGTTTGTTCTTACATGGTACTCCAAAACTAAAAAGAAACCGCCTCAGTGGACGGTTTCTTTGTTATTCGGCATGTCGCGAACGCTTATTTCGATAAAGCCATTTCTAACATCATCTGCTGATTTTCATCAACGACAATACTTGCTTTTGACGTAACAAGTAGCTCTTTCTTAGCTTTTGTTAGTTGCTTAATATAATACTCAGCCCGCATGGCAAGTGTCTTTGAATCAAAATCCGAAGACCACTCCAATACCAAGGGACCTTTTCCTTTTAAAGCTTTCGCTCCTTTGCCCGTTTGGTGCTGATTAAATCTTCGCTCAACATTGTTTGTGACACCGCAATACAGCGCATTGCGGTTATTTCGTATCAAATAGACACTCCAACGCTGCGCTGTATTTTCAATCATGAAAGTAGTGACTCGACCTTAGCTTTTAGTTCATCGAGCTCTTCTTTAAGCTGAGCAACTTCGAGCTCTAACTGGCTGACTCGATCAGAATTAGAGCCAGCCGCTGACACTGGCACTGCTAGCTCAGAGACGTCAACGTCGCCACAGAACAAATGCATATAGCGTGATTCTCGCTTCCCGGCTTCACGCGGTAACTTGACCACTAATGGTCCTTTTTCTTCGCTTGCTAAGTGCTCCAAAACCGTTTCAACTTCTTTTACATCATGAAATGTCGCGAGACGATTGGTACGAGTGCGAATTTCCCCAGGCGTTTGAGCACCACGCAAAAGCATACAACATACGATTCCCTTCTCTTGTTCTGTCAGTTTTAAATCACCAAACTCCGTATTACAGAAACGGTGCTGATACTTGCTAACACGGCTGTTAAACGCACTTTCGTCACTGACGAGCCTACGTTCAATTAGAGCATCAACGGCATCGAGAACGTCTGACTCAGAGAGCGACATTACGGGATCACGGTTGCTTTTTTGATTACACGCGTTGGTTAATGCGTTTAGGCTGAGGGGGTAAAGATCTGGGGTGGTGACTTCTTTTTCGATCAAGCAACCAATGACTCGTGCTTCAATTGCCGTTAGCTCAACTTTCATAATGCATTTCCTTATTATTTTTGCATTTGACTTGGTACCTAAATCGCTTCGATATCATGCATCATACATTGGCAAAGAGATGCAAGAAGCGTTAGCGATTCAGGTGTCGGTGTCAGGCTAAAGCATAGCGCAAGACCTGGCACCCTTTGCGAATCGGGTCAGGTATCAATGCTCCGAGAGAATTGGCACTTTCGTCAAATTGCCATCTTGATCAACCATCATTATTTTTGAACGATTCAGCTCAACTTCGATGATTTCGAGTTGCTCGCGAGCGTTGATATACGCTGTTTTTAACTTTTCAGCCACAGAGCGAGTGGCTTGCTCATTATCTTGACTACTTACTTGCTCCGCAGTGTTCCCAGAGTCCATATCAAGTTCATCATTTTGCATTCAATGGTGTTGATAATATAGTGAAGGCCACGTTATGACAATGAATCGATGGATTCTACGATGTTGCCCAAAACTCGATTAGAGAAGCGTGATTATGTGGACACATCGCAATTGGTTGAGAAATGTTCAACTCTGCATTGTGATTGATCTAAAGACTGTTATGCCACTGGATGTTGTGCTTTAATCGAGGAAGATATTCATAAAATTAGGAAAGAGAACTATGAGTAGCGTATTTGAAATCGTTAACCAAGCTCGTCGTAAAAACAAACTAAAACGTGAGCTGCTTGATAACGAAAAGAAAGTTCGTGATAACCGCAAACGTGTTGACCTTCTAGAAAACCTTCTAGATTACATCAAACCAGAAATGACTCACGATGAAATCGTCGCAATCATCAAAAATATGAAAGCAGACTACGAAGATCGTGTTGATGACCACATCATCAAAAGTGCAGAAATCTCTAAAGCACGTCGTGACATCAGCCGTCGTATTCGTGAACTGACTGAAGAAGACAAGCAAACTAGCGGCAAAAAATAAACGCTTAAGCTAGATTTTCCAACCCCGAGTAAAGCTACCTTACTCGGGGTTTATTTTTGTCTCTAAACTAAGCGCCGTGTACAATCAATCCAACTCTTATTCCTAACGCATTCAGCTTTCTATGTCCTCAACTACGACAAGTACACAACCAACACTTGCAAAACAATTATTTACGATGACTTGGCCAATGCTATTTGGCGTTCTATCTTTAATGAGCTTTCAGCTTGTAGATAGTGCGTTTATCGGTCAGCTCGGCGTTTTACCTTTGGCCGCTCAAGGTTTTACTCTTCCGTTGCAAATGGTCATTATCGGAATTCAAGTCGGTTTAGGTATCGCCACGACCGCTGTCATTTCTAAAGCGCTTGGTGCGAATGAAAGTCGTTATGCCAAACAGCTCGGTGGCTTAGTTTTGATGATTGGCTCAATCGGTGTAGCCGTTTTTGGAGGGCTAATTTGGCTTTTGCGCTACCCCATTTTATCTCTATTAAGTGCTCCAGAGTCTGTGATGCCGATTATCAACAGCTACTGGCCTTGGTGGCTGCTAAGTTCATGGACTGGCGCGGTTTTATATTTTTACTACAGTATTTGCCGGGCTAACGGCAACACCATGTTGCCTGGCACAATGATGATGGTAACCAGCGGCGTGAACCTTGTGCTCGATCCACTATTTATTTTCACGTTTGACTTGGGTATTAACGGAGCAGCAATAGCAACCATCGTTGCTTTTGGGTTTGGTATTTTAGTCGTCGCGCCTCGCGTGAAGAAGAACCACTGGGCAACAACGCAGTGGCAAGACCTCAACGTGGCTAAAAGTGTTGCGTCTATCGGTAACATCATGGGACCTGCGATGATCAGCCAACTGCTGCCTCCGTTGTCGTCCATGTTAGCAACAAAGTTATTGGCAAGCTTCGGGACCGCCGCAGTCGCCGCTTGGGCGCTCGGTTCACGCTACGAATTCTTTGCTATCGTTTCGGTGTTAGCGCTGACAATGTCTATGCCCCCAATGGTCGGGCGCTTACTTGGCGCAAAGAACTACCAAGATATCCAATCGCTAGTCAGTATTGCCGTAAAATTCATTCTGGGCTTTCAACTTTTGATCGCAGCCATTACGTTTGCCGTCGCAAACCCACTTGCACTACTGATGACCAGTGATGTTCAAGTAGAGCAAGTATTAGAAATGCATTTGCTGATTGTTCCTGTCAGCTTAGGTTCACTAGGTGTATGTATGTTGATGGTTTCTCTTTGCAATGCATTAGGTAAGTCTTACACCGCGCTCACCATTTCAGCGCTACGCTTGTTTGTCTTTTTCCTTCCTTGCTTATGGGTTGGCGCTCAAATGGGGGGAATCCGAGGTCTACTTTTAGGCGCTTGTATCGGCAACATTCTGGCGGGCATTTCCGCTTACCTAACCTATCGACAAACCATACGTAAACTCGCTAGCGCTCAAGCAAACGCATAACAATGCATGGTTAAAATAAAGCCCCTTTGATTGTGGCTTTATCGTCTTGAAATGTTATCGATTTAGGCGAGTTTTAATTCATTGAAGAGCTCAAATAGCTGATTCGATTTATAAGGCTTAGGTAAATAAGCATCCATACCTGCAGCAAAACAGTTGTGAATGTCTTCTTCCAAAACACTCGCGGTGAGCGCAATAATGGTCGTTTTCTCACGCCCGGCTTTCTTTTCCCAACGACGAATTTCTTTCGTCGCGGTTAGTCCATCCATCACCGGCATCATACAATCCATTAAAATTGCATCGAATTCTTCTCCCTTTGTGATGGCTTCCAACGCTTCTTGTCCATTGCTTGTTATCAAATAGTCATACCCTGCTTTATCCAGAAAGAAACTCGCGATTTTCTGATTCATCAAGTTATCCTCCGCGATTAAGATCCTCCTGTGAGAGCGCGACGTTCGATATTCATACTTTGGAACACCATTAGTGACAGCGTCACTTGAAATGGTTTTTTCTACCTTCGCTAAATCGTCAATGACATGCTTAAATCGATTGCCAAGAAAAGGCAATGTGAGTACAGCATGTACTCTTTCTGCATTGTCGTAGGGAGTGGATAGATGATGCTGACAAATAATCACACGACGAAGATCATATTTGAGTGACAATTCATCTAAGGCTTCATCCGTATTGGAGTCGTCACTATGGCACAGAAATATGACATCAAAGTCATCGTTTATTGCTTTTACTTCATTAACATTATTCGCACCAAAGAGATTGATTTTCGCTAATCGACACTCTTTCAAAAGTTGATCAGCGTAATCGTAATTTGTGCAGATCAAGAGCCCTTTATTTATCACGTCCGAGCGCCAGCCAAACACCGGAATAACATCAACCTCAATAGAGAATTCAAAGCATGTGCCCACTCCTTTTGTGGATGTCGCTATAAGCTGCCCTCCCATCATGGATACCAGTTGACGACAAATTGCCAATCCCAGTCCCGTTCCGCCGAACTGCCTCGACACCCCTTCATCTTCCTGAGTAAAGGGTTCAAAAATCGTCGTTAACTTATCTTGTTCAATGCCTATCCCAGTATCTTCGACTTTAAACATCAGCGTTCCGCGCTCGTTCTCCGGTAACTCGTCATAACTGACATCAACATGTATATGACCGCTTTCGGTAAACTTGACCGCATTCGATACCAGATTCGTGATGACCTGCTTGATTCGATGATCATCAACCATCACTCGAGTTGGAATGTTTTCAGCTAAGTTAATCCCCAGCTCTAGCTGTTTAGATGTGGCTTTGGATTGAAATAAAACCATCGACTGGTACACCACCTCTCGGATATCGGCCTCGACTAACGACAACTCCAGTCGACCAGATTCGATTTTAGAAAGATCCAAAATATCGTTAAGCAAGGTAAGTAATGTTTGAGATGAAGAGTCAATGTCATCAACGACTTCTTGTTGATGGGAAGATAACTCGCTTTGAGAGAGTATCTCCGTCATGCCCATAATACCGTTTAGGGGGGTACGTATTTCATGCGACATGTTGGCAAGAAATACTGATTTAGCGCGATTAGCAGACACTGCTGACTCTTTAGCATGGAGTATTTCGTCTGTTTGTCTCTGCTTTTCTTCAACCACTCGATTCACTTGCTGAGCGAAAATCGTCAGTTCATCACTGCCATCGACTTTGACTTTCGTCTGTTTCTCTTCATCGTTGATCAGCGCCGTTAAGGTATGAATAATCGCATCTAGTTTGCTATTAACCCGAAACCAAGTGCCAAAGCCAAGCCAGCAAAGCATGACGATAACCAAAATAACGCCAGAGGTAATCATCGCAATATTGGTCTTTTGTTCATGAACTTGTGTTAGGAGCGACTGCTCTGTTTGTTTCGTGAACCCATCAATGAGTACTTGCAAGCGTTGCACACGGAAATCGAGTTCTCTCAAATACGCTTCATAGTCACTACGTGACATGTCCCCTGACATTAATCGCCCACGAGATGCCAAATTTCTCTGATATCTCGGCGACGTAAACAAGCCTAGCAATTTATCAACTTGATCGTATGACCCTCCTAAATTTAAAAACGCATCCAAATTTTGCTGCTGTCGATCAATAGCCTGAAAAAACAGACTCTGGCTCAACCGACTCTTAGGATCTTGAACTAGGCGATGTGTCAACCAGGCTTCTTTCTGTGTCCAAAAAGACAGCTGAGCAAGGTAAGCAATAAAATTCTGCATTCGAATACCGTCCTCACTGCCATACCACTGATGATTTTGTAGCAAAGAGCGCGACATATTTTGAAGCAGTTGAAATGCCCAATCGCCAAGGTCATCCATCTCGTCCAACCTACCGGATAATACCCCTAGCATGGCCTCTTTCAGCTCATCAGCATATTCAGCGGTATTGGGGTTACTGACGAATTTTTGATGCATGGAAGAAATAACACCGTCTTGTTCTTCTATATTAAGTGCGGCTGATGCTTGAAGCGTAGGCTGGCGGCGTGCTTTCTCTATGGAGTAAATAAAATGAGAGGCTTGGGATATCAACTGAAAACCTTGGATATTGATTACCGTTTGATTGAGACGGCTTACGCGCAACGCATTGTCAGAAAACTGCTGAACTGCAAAAACCACTATCACCACCGTGGGTAATAGTGCGAGGAGTGCTAAGCGTGTTTTTATTGATAATCTCAACATCCATCAGCCCAATGGTTGATCTCATCCGATTATTTAATACTAGACTAGTTTCTAGCATTGAAAGGCATATACGACATGGTTACTTTAAAACAACATTCACCTACCAAAACCATGGTCATTCCGCTTGTTTCGCCATCGGTCAATGAAATGGTAATTGTGACTCGAATCATACTTTTTGATCTTCAAGCTGAGTTCAAACAGTTAAGTTTCACTCATACCTAAGATGCACATCACTTTTCATAAAATTCCAAACCATATGTTCACCTATTTCGTTGCCTTATAGAGACAAATCACACAAAAATGCAAACGAATTCACAGTGACAACAAAACTAATTTGAAAACACACATTATCATCGCGAAAAAAGTGGATGACTTTTTAAATGTCAATACGTGAAAACCACCGCTTTAGTCACATTAATTCACCACTAACACGACCTTAACTAGTGTTTTACACTGGATTTAATTTTCCTAGCAGAATAAGGGCTCTGACCTTAGAATCCGCACACATAACTATTACAACCCGATTACATAACCCACCACACTCTTGCACGCTGCCGAAGAGGCAACAGCAGGGAGTATGGTTAGCCCCCAAAACGTGAAAGGTCTAATACAACAATGAGTCCAGAGAAATATCTCCAAGACTGGCAAACTAGCCAAACGATTGCTGAATCTATTTCCCCTCTAATTGGTAAGCTATATCGTCAAAAAGGAATCGAAGTGGTTCTGTTTGGTAAAACGCTTATCAATGCTACTACTATAGACATTCTCAAAACTCATCGCGTTGCAAGACGTTATACAGGCAGCCCACTCTCACTTGAGCACACGATGCCTATCATTCAAGCGCTATGTGAAATGAGCATTTCTTCGTGTCGTGTCGATGTTGGCCAATTGGCAACTAAGTACTGGAATGAGCATGACGATACTGCATCTCTAAATGATTTCCTTATCACTGCACTCGATGGCGCACGCGATGCAGACTCTTCATTGAAAGCGCGTGATGTAGTTCTTTATGGTTTTGGTCGCATTGGTCGACTACTAACTCGCCTTCTGATCGAGAAAAGTGGCCCAGGTTACCCACTACGACTACGAGCGATTGTGGTTCGTGGCGGTAAAAAAGGCGATTTAGAGAAGCGTGCTAGCTTACTGCGTCGTGACTCAGTCCACGGTCAGTTCAACGGTAGCATCGTGATCGATGAGGAACGTAAAGCTCTGATCGTTAACGGTAACTACATCCAAATCATCTACGCAAACAATCCAAGCGAAGTGGACTACTCTGCTTACGGTATTAGCAACGCGCTTGTTGTTGATAACACAGGTGTTTGGCGTGATTCTGAAGGTCTAAGCCAACACTTAGCGTGTCAAGGTGCAGAGAAAGTGCTGCTAACGGCACCAGGTAAAGGCGATATCAAAAACGTTGTATTCGGTGTAAATGAATCAGTTATTCAAGAAGATGACACCATCATCTCTGCAGCGAGCTGTACCACAAATGCAATCACGCCGGTTCTTAAAGCGCTGAATGATAAATATGGTGTCCTTTCTGGTCACATCGAAACCGTGCACTCATACACAAACGACCAAAACTTGATCGACAACTTCCACTCTGGTGACCGCCGTGGACGTAGTGCTTCTCTGAACATGGTTCTAACTTCAACTGGCGCAGCTAAAGCAGTAGCAAAAGCACTGCCAGAGCTAGCTGGTAAGCTAACAGGTAACGCAATTCGCGTACCGACACCAAACGTTTCGATGGCAGTCGCTAACCTAAACTTAGGTGAAGACGTAGACCGTGATTCACTGAACGATTACTTGCGTGAAATGGCGTTGAACTCTGAGCTTTCGGCACAGATTGACTACACCGATTCAACAGAAATTGTATCAACTGACTTAGTTGGTTCTCGCCATGCAGGCGTCGTGGATGGTCAAGCGACTATCGCACAAGACAAACGTTGCGTACTTTACATCTGGTACGACAACGAATTCGGTTACAGCTGCCAAGTTGTGCACTGTATGGAACAAATGATGGGTGTTCGTTACCAAACATTCCCTCGATAGGTGAACTTTGCTCCACAACGTTAACCACATAGCGTAACGGACAATATCTCATATTTGTTCTAAATAATAAGCGCGAAGCGCATTACTAATATTTTTCCCCGTTTATACGCCTGATCACCCTCAGGCGTTTTTTCATTTCGCTCATTTGACACTCTCCGGACAAAGTGAAGACTATCATTCATGTTTTGTTCATGTTCACAGCATTAATCTGAACACATGAATTACAGAGAGGTCATGATTATGAATCGGATTATTGTTACCGCACTAGCACTGATTACGGGCTTTTTTACATTAGTATTTAGCTTGATCATTGCGATTCCGTTGACCATCGCAGCATTAATTACAGGCAAACGTATTGAGAAGCGCGTGAAGAAAATGCAGAAAGAAATGCATGAAGAGTATGAATTCAATACTGGTAAAGCCGATGCTATTGAAGGTGAGTTCGAAGAGGTTCGCCGATAAGTAAATAGAATTTATATAAGTTTCTCTCCCCCGACTGCTCCTGAGAAACTTCTTGCTTTCACCCTGTCTTTTACAATGGCAGGGTGCTTTTTTACAAAAAAGGCAGCCACCTGGGCTGCCTTTAATATTTTGTTGTCTTGGCAAATTTATACGGTTACGACCACTCGAAGTGCCAATAGCATGAGAACAATCCCTGACAAACGATCAATTAACACCGCTTTAGAACGAATTCTGTCCACCACTTTAGAGCTCGATAACACTAGGGTGATAAAAGTATACCAAAGCCCGTCCACAACAAATGGTGTAACCACAATGATCATTTGATTGCTCAAATCATTACCTAGCGCTACAAACTGACTAAATAGTGCGATAAAAAACAAGGCAATTTTAGGACTTAAAATCGAGATAAAAAAACCTTCTCGAGCAGACTGGCTTACCGTTGTTTCCTCGCCTGACTCCAACTTCGCCGCCACACCGCCTTTCGAACGCAGCGCATTGAACCCTAAATATGCAAGATATGCCGCGCCTGCAAGGCTGATCGTCTTGAACAACATAGGGCTTTGCTGCAAAACAACAGCGAGGCCAATCAGCGTAATAAACGCATAAATGCCAATTCCAATAGCGTGTGCCCAAGCCGTTGCCAAGCCATTGATGCGTCCACCAGCCAAGGCATGTTTTGCCACAATCGCTAGGCTAGGCCCAGGTGACATAGCACCGAGTAAACACACGGTAAAAAGTGATAACCAAACTGTTAGTGTCATAAATAACCTCTCTCCATTTGAATTCAATCTATCAATTGAAGAGCTATAATTTGAAATCAAAGTTTCGCATAAAAGTCATGATTTAAAATCATAGCCTAATGGATGGAGTATTCCGATATTTTCATCACCGCGTGGATTTGCTCTCGCACCCACTGATGAGCTGGATCATTGTCGTATTTAGGATGCCACATCAGCCAGTATTCATGGGTAGGTGTCTCAAAAGGAAGCGCTTTATGAACCAAAGGCCAGTGCTTGGCCAAATTATTTGCAATGTGCTCCGGAACTACCATTAAGTGCTCACTTGAGACCAAACGATTTACCGCCGCAGAGAAAAAAGGCACTTTAAAGGTAACATGACGCATCAGCCCCCTGTTTTTTAGTGCCATATCAGTACTTGAGTCTTTGTCTCCCCCACCCGTCACTTGAATATGCGAATGACTGATGAGGTCCTCTATAGAAATCGAAGCCTTACCAGCTAAAGGGTGAGACGCCTTCATCAAACAAACTGATTTATCAGAACCAATATTGATGCTAGATACACCTTCAGGCTGAGTGGGATACATAGAAGAAGCAAGGTGGATTCCTAACTCGTGAAGCTTATCGATAAAATCTAGTTGCCACAGTTGATACGCCAAATCCAATTGTGGTGCTTGTTCACCTAAGTGAGATGCAATATCGGGCAAAACGTATTGTGCCACGTAATCACTTGAGGCAATAACCAGCTCGCCTTGCCACAGTTGCGGCTCAAAAGGTTTGTCATCGAGTAAATGGTCAAACTCAGCCAGTAACGCATCAAGCTTTGATTTTAATGCTATTGCTCGCGGGGTTGGTATCAGCTGATTACCTTGACGAATAAGCAGTGGGTCACCACACAGATCGCGCAATTGTGCAAGCTGTCGGCTAACCGCAGACTGCGTAATGTGCAAACGTTCTGCAGTTCGGCTGACATGACACTCTTCTAAAAGTACATGCAAGGACCTAAGTAGATTCAAATTGATGTTGTTTAACATACCGGCTCAAGAAGGTTTTAATAAATAATGGCACCCATGATGCTTATTTCACAAACTGGTTGCCAGTCGTATTAAAGAACTCAGCTAAAACGGTATGAGTCATGAGGTGCCTTAGCTCTGGGTAACGTTGAATTTGATCTCTGATTTCGTTCAAACGAGTCATCGTAGGTACTTCGACAAAAACCATCATATCCGTTTCACCACTGATTGCATGGCACCATTTTACGCCATCGATTTTGTATAGTTCGTCGGCATATGATTCACAATAATATGTGGATGTAGATTTATCGAACTTTAGAGCAAAATAAGCACAAATCGAGTCCCCGCCTGAAGAGGCAATTTCAGCGTGATACCCGAGAATCACTTTGTCATGTTCTAGCTTACGAATACGAGCCGTCACCGCAGAACGAGAAAGGTTCACTTTATCCGCAATTTCAGTCACCGACAGCCGAGCGTTGTGCCTGAGCAGATCCACAATCTTATGATCAAACTTGTCCATATACTTACCAAGCTTTCCTTATTTTTCTCATTCTATACCGATTCTAACTGCATAAGAAACCAACATTTTGTTGGAAATATTTAAAACAACCGTCATATTGACGGTTCAGTAAAGCATTTTGTTATTAAGATTTTGGATATGCTATTTGGTAAGCATGAGATGCGCACCGTTATCCATTCAAATAGAAGAGCGATAACGCATTGAAATCAAATACGCTTCTTATGTATTCAGCGCACTAGCGGGCTCATTAAACTCCAATAAATGAGATAATTAGAATCCACAAGCGTTTTCGTCATAAGCCCTACAACATTGGATGAATCAATTAGCATGGAACAGCTCAAAAAAGACATTTCACTCACATCCGGTATCGCCCAACTATCCACAACATTAATGGGAACGGGGCTTTTTATGATACCAGCCATTGCAGCAGGCATAGCGGGTCATTTTTCACTATGGGCCTGGATTTTATTATTCATCGCCATTTGTCCTATTGCGCTGACTTTTGCCCAGCTAGGCAAGCGATATCCCAACGCGGGCGGAACCGCATTTTTTGTGCGTAAAGCATTTAACGCCAAACTGGAAAGTAGTGTAGCTTGGCTATTTGTTAGTGTCATTCCGGTAGGGGTTCCGGCCGCGATTGCACTCGCCGCAGGCTTTCTACAGCAAATATTGCCAGAGCCTATTAGCAATAATCTGTTTGCACAAATTCTAACGGTATTACTTCTTGTGTTCGTCAACTTGATGGGCACTAAGTCATCAGGTCATTTACAAACTCTTATTGCTTTGAGTGTCTTTGCGCTCGTTGGCACATTTTTATGGAAAGGTGACGTTAACAGCGCCGATCTCGTGATGCCAGCTATCACACAAGAGTCAATTTGGCCTATTACCGCAGCGCTAGGCGTGATGTTCTGGTGTTTTGTTGGCATAGAGGCTTTTGCTCATATGGGGGAAGAATTCAAAAACCCTCAAAGAGATTTCCCTATTGCCATTATTGTCGGTTGTTTTGTAGCGGGAGCTACGTACTGGGCTTGCTCTGTTGTTATTTTAAAGTTTGGTGCATATGGTAATTCTCAATTCGATAATGCATCGATTCCATGGTTGAGTGCTCAACTACTTGGCGATGGGGCCAAATGGATAATCAGTTTGATCGGATTCTCCGCTTGTTTCGCGAGCGTTAACTTATACACACAGAGCCTAGCGCGAATGGTCTGGGCTCAAGCTCGGGAACATCGTCCTTACAGCCCACTAGCCAAGATTTCGCGTCGTGGTGTCCCTTTCTCAGCCACCTTATTAGTTGGCGGCGTACTGCTAATATCTTGCGTAATAGGAACGCTATCGCAGCTCGATCTGGAGTTTTTCCTAAAACTAGCAAATAGTGTATTCGTTTTGGTTTACATGTTGGCGATGTTAGCCGCTTATAAATTGCTTCGTGGGTTTGGTAAAGCGCTTGCGGGACTTTCTCTACTGCTTTGTACCGGTGTTTTTATATGTTTAGGCTGGTCAATGTTTTATGCACTTGGCATTTTCACTCTACTTTTACTGCCTTGGAAACAGTGGCGACATAAACGACAAACACGCGCAGTTGAATAGTCATCGCTTCCCATGTCGAAATATATGAGCTAAACGTTGGATACCAGCGTCTATGTTCTCTAACGCGATATTACCGTAACCAAGCACGGCACCATGCCAGTGACGTGCTTGGAAACCTGGATGTTCATAATAGCTCAAAGGTCGCAAGATGATCCCTTCATGCTCTGCCAGTTTTGTAAAACGCAGCTCATCCATACCGTTTTGCCATTTCAACGTAATATGAAGCCCCGCCGCTTGGCTAACGACGCAAACACGGTCGCCAAAATGCTGTTGAATGGATAAATGCATCTGTTCATGCTTAGTTTTGTACAGTCGACGCATTTTTCGAATATGACGTAATAACCCACCTTCAGTAATAAAATCTGCCAATGCTTCTTGAGTGTGCGTCGGTGAATCACCACTTAACGCATCTTTAACCACTAAGCATTGCTCTACTAAACGTTCAGGAACCACCAGGTAGCCAAGCCGCAATCCGTTAAACATCACTTTACTGAAGGAACCCACATACAACACATGCTCATCTCGACCCATTTGAGCGGCTAGCCCCTGTAAGCTGGTGTAGGGACGATGAGCAAACTGAAATTCGCTGTCATAATCGTCCTCGATGATCCAACTTGATTGCTCGACCGCCCAGTTGATGATCTTTCCTCTTTGCTCGGTATTGAGTGTGGTCCCCATCGGATATTGATTACTTGGTGTGATATACAGCGCATCGGCATCGCTTGAGGTCACAGCTTCCACATCAAAGCCTAATTTCTCTCTTACGAACAAAGGCTCAAATTGATAGTTTTGGAACTGAATCAACTTCCGCATTTGCGCGTAACCCGGTTGCTCCATCAAAACCTTATCACCTTGTTTTAGAGCTACCATCGTCGCGATTGACAACGCTTGCTGTGCCCCAGAGGTAATAATAATGCGCTCTGGAGAACAATTCACTGAGCGACTTGATGCGAGGTAGTCAGCTAAAGCACTGCGCAATGCCCAACTACCCTGAATATCTTGATTCCCCAACAAGCAGGGGCGGGACATGTGGCGAGCAAGTAACTTTTGCCATTGCGCCATCGGAAATGCGTCCAAATCCGGCACACCCGGTGCAAATGCGCGGTTGATGTCAAAGTTGGTTTTCGGTGATGAGTCTCTCTGAACTGAATTAGGTTCAGGCAAGTACTGCTCCGGCAGTTCTACGGCAACATAAAAACCCGAACCTTTTTGGCTGTTCAAGTAACCTTCCGCCACTAACTGCTCGTAAGCAGAAATCACGGTATTCCTACTTAGATTAAGCGCTTGTGAAAGCTTCCGCGTAGAAGGCAACTTCCCATTCTTCACCCACAATCCTTGAACAATTTTCTTGCGAATAGCAAAAAACAACGCTTGCTGACGCGTTCCATCACTGTCTTTTAAATGCAGGTCACCGATATCAATCAAAGACAAACTGGATCCATCCATTAGTTAAAAGTGGCTCTCTTTAAGCTACCAGTTAAACGCTACATTGCAATCAAAGAATGAGGATCAATCGCTCGTAATCGTGAGCAAACAAGGAGAGAAAATGCTATCCAACACCAATAGAACGGAAATTAAGAAAGGCGCACATAAAGCCGTCTCTGATGTTAGCAAACTGCACGCCATCATAGATGAAAGCCTAATCGCTCATATTGCGATAACCAACGAGTCAGGCCCTGTGGTCATCCCTATGCTGGCATGGCGTGTCGATGATTACGTGTATATCCATGGTGCCAACAACAGTCGACTGTTACGCTCACTCAAACAAGGAGTGCAAACGTGCTTAACCTTTACTTTGCTTGATGGTTGGGTATTGGCTCGAAGTGCATTTCACCACAGTGCGCATTATCGTAGCGCCGTGGTCTTTGGCCAGTTTGAGATGGTGGAGGATAACCAAGAGAAAGACAGGTTGTTGAATCACTTTATCGAACAGATCGCTCCAGGGAGAACAAAACAAGTCCGTTTGAGCAATGAAAAAGAGCTCAAAGCCACCATGCTGCTGCGTATCCCACTCACAGAGGCATCTGTGAAAATCAGCAATTTTGGCGTCAACGACGATGCGGAAGACATGGACATTCCTGTTTGGGCAGGTGTCCTACCCTACCGAACTGTCGTAGGTCCACTGCAAGCTTGTGAAGATTTGTATGAAGGTATCGCTGAACCAGACTACCGCAGTGCCTACTCTAATCGTTGGCAGGAATAAGCACCGTAAAACGTGCGCCGCCTAAGTGACTCTCGCCGACAGAAAGTTCCCAACCTAATTGCCTCGCTGCACTGGTAGCGATGGCAAGCCCTAAACCAAAGCCTTTCACGTCGGCGTTGCGGCTTTTGTCTAAACGCGAAAATGGCATAAATACTTCTTCTCGCATCGCTTCAGGTACGCCCGGACCATCGTCCTCAATATCGATACTCCAGCAATCCGCTACCATTCGAATCGTCACCTCAACGCAGGATTCACCGTAACGCTTGGCGTTTTGCAGTAAATTATCGAGGACGAGGTTACCCAAAGTAGGCTGAAAGTGAATCAATTGGTTCGCGAGTTCATTTTCCGCTCTCAACATGGCGGACTCTAAGCCTAGGTAATTCATACGGCTTTTGCACCAAAGTGGCAGTTCCATGGTTTCAACAGAATCGACCCAAGAGTGGTTTTTCACACTCAAGCGAGACAGCATGACGATGTCGGAAGTTAAATCCGTCACTACATCAACGTATCGTTCAATATCGTCATGTAACTCTGCCTGCATTTCACCACTCGTGCGCCTAGCTAAATCCGTCGCTAGCTGAATACGACTCAGCGGAGTGCGCACTTCATGAGGAATAGCTTGAGTAAAGATGTGTGTTTGGCGTACTCGTCTCTCAATCTCTTCAGACATGCAGTTGAAGCCTTGGGCGAGCTCTTTCACGGGTTGCGAAAATTGCTTTAGATCGACTCGCGTATTCAACTCACCAGAACCAAATTGTTGTTGTGCAGCCGTTAGTTGCCTAATTTGGCGGTCAAGACGTCGTACAGGTATGTAAACCATAATGCCTAAACTGCACACAACAACCAAAAGTAGAGTCAGTATAAATACAATCTCAGAATCTTCATTCCAATCAACATCTGGGCTAAAGAAATCCGTTTTTTCTTTGAAAACTAAACTCTTCGAGGTGTTAGGTAAAGGGAATACCGCAGCATAGGTACTGCCATCAATAAGATAAACAGGTATCCCCTGTATTCGGTACAGCAGCTTACAATCTCGACAAGGCGGTGATCCGTCCCAGTTTTCAACCAATGTTAAATCAAAGATAAAGAAATCTTGCTTGCCGTTTTCGGTTAACTTCTTGTAGAGAGAATCCGGAGTGCCTCGTTGCTCAATGTATTGATCGACAAAATAAGCACCATCACTCAAAAAAACACCGACTTCTGTTTTGCGCATGTACTCTTCCCCCATAAAGAGAAACAAAGCAACAGTCAGCGCAAGGCCAGTAACTAACCCCACATATAGACGAGTAAACAGGGAAAACATGCGTCATTTACCTGTCAGCATGTAGCCGTGGTGACGTATGGTCTTAATGGTAGCGGTATGGATATGAGCCTTAGAGAATTTCTTCCTTAGTGAGGATATACGCATATCAATCGAACGATCAGTAATGCAGTATTCAATGCCTCTGGCAAGACGGCAACATGATTCACGAGATACTGGCTTATCGACATTCAGCATCAGGAGCTCTAGAATTTCAAACTCAGAGCTCGTTAAACCAATATCTTTTTGCAAATAAAATGCTTGGGAGCGACGAAGACAAAGGCTAATGCCATATCGGCTCAGCTTTTCTTCTTCAACGGTATCAACTTGACGACGATAGCGACGCAACGCCGCTTCAATACGGGCGAGAAGGATGTTGCCTTTTATCGGTTTGGTAAGGTAATCATCAGCACCGAACTTAAATAAGCTCACCTCGCTCATTTCATCATCGGTTGCAGTCAAAACAATGATAATCCCATGATAAAATTTACGTGCCTCTTGGCATATTTCTGCGCCATTTTTTCCTGGTAACATCAAATCTAACAGCACTAGGTCCGGCTTGAGTTCCTTAATCGTTTCTAATGCATTTTGACCGTTGTCGATAACAGTTACTGTATAGCCTTCGGCTTCGAGGTACATTTTGGTTAATCGAGCAATCTCAGAGTCGTCTTCTACCAGTAAGATTGTATTGCCCACCATGAATCATTTACTCCACCAATATGATGGAGGGAGTATATCGCTCGTCCTATACTGCGCAACCCACTTAAATGATAATTTTAATAAAAAGCGGGCTTACATACGCTTACAAACCATACATATACAATAATCCTAATCATTCCACGCCCCTAAAACCATGCAATAACCTGATGTTTTATTTATTAGCAGAATATAGCTTCACATAAAAAATAAATTTCGGAATAAAAATCTACTACATTTTTAAATATATCGAATGATAGTCCTTACCAAAAAACAATATCGATATATATGACTTGGTTTGCTTATATAGACAGGACTTTATGTTGCTTCTAAGTTTCTTGCTCTAATAAAGTCTACGAGTAACATGAAATGAGATATTCCCAATTAACACCTTTAGCCATATTTTGCGCGATAAGTCTAACTGCTTGCGGCGGCAGTGAATCTAATTCGAAACCATCGACAACGACACCTCCAACACCACCAGCGCCAACATTGAGCACTGTCACAATCCCAACTGTCGTTTCTACAGAGCTTCCAGCCAAGTTAAAAGTGGCTGCTGATGCGGGCTTCACCCACTATGTGAAAATCTCCCTTTCTGAAGCAAATAACAATGATGCATTTCACATTGTGGCTGTTGATGACGGTGCGAATAATGAAAAAATCTTTCGTGCAGCCAAAATCATCCAACACCTTCTCACAAACCAACCAGACTCTAAGTACGGCGCTGACAAGTCTCGTATCGCTAAGACATTAGCCGAGCGTGATGCCACACTAATGCTGACCGAAAACGACGAACAGAATGATGAGATGCTAACCAAAATCTTTATCAACGAACTGATTCGCCAAGACAAACTGAACGATGCAGTGACAAACTCGGGCTTAGCACACTCTTTTGATACGAGTTCTCTAGAAAAGTTTGTTGTAAGCATGATGGTACTTAACGAAGATGATATGGATACACTTGTCACATCTATCGTGGCAACATTAGTAAATAGTAAAGAAACACCAAACTGGCTAAGGAACAGCCAATCTCTGATGTATCGAGAACTGACAGTTGAAGGCGATTGCCATTACATGAGTAATTTTGCCGATTACTGTGCCAATCTGGGTAAAAAAGCCGAACGAGACGCCGCTTTTGAAGAAATTTTACACTTGGTCCAAGCGCAAGGTATTGCACCTAACACGGGGACTGCGGCACTGCAAAATGACATTCAAGCTCATGCGTTAAAAATCTATAACGATATTCAAGCGGGCAAACCGACGGTGTGGCGCCCAACTCAGTATGACTGGGACGATTGGAAATCGGACGACTTCGATCCTGAAAGTGTTAAACAAACGGGCCCTTCATATTCTCACGAATACTTTGCTGCCGCTTTTGAAGCTTACATGGGTGTAGCAAAAGCAAACGGACAAGGTTTAGATGGCTACCAAGCGTTAACACGTGAAGAAATGCAAACTCAAGATCCACAAGCCGTTGATTGGATCAGCGGCTTATTCCACGGATACTTGCAATACACCGCGAACATCGACTCTGCGGGCGTCAAACTTTACACAGAAAAGACAAATCCAGGCACAGTGCCTACCTTCCGTATGGCTCCCAACAAAGACGGCTTGATAGAAGCATACACCTACAAATCTCAGTGGCTGACAAAAGTGAAGATCATTGGCGACGACGCGATGAATGTGATCGGTAATGACCAAGACAATACCTTTGAAGGCAACAGCAAAGACAACAGCATTTATGGTGAAGGCGGCGTCAACACCTATATCGTGCCACACAAACTGGCAGAATGTACCGTTATCAAAGCAAAGAGCGTTTCTGTTGAGTGCCCGAGTACAGGCACTGACGAGTTGTACGACATTCAAAAGATCCAATTCACCGACCAAATCTTAGATGTAACCGAGTTATAAACGATGAAAAACATGAAGAAACTTACTCTATTCGCTCCCCTACTCCTTGCAGGTTGTGGTGGCCTAGCCGTCATGGATCGTACTGATGCAGTAAAAGCACAACCAGAAATGCTGATCAAAACCGACGGAGATTTTTGGGGATTCGGTGCAGATGGTCATTTTGATTTTGCTGGTAAGTACAAAGGCAACTATTCACGCAGTGCTTCTAACTCAAGTTGGTTTAACCATATCTCTTTCAAAGACGGTACGATGGGCGCAGAAGTTACTCGTATCGACAACGGGGAAACTTGGCTTCTGAGCTGCTCTGGAGGCGGTATGTCGGTTAACTACATGGGCGTCGATTTTGGTGGGAATGATCCTTACACCTGTGATATCACCCAAGATGGCGTCAAAGTGGGAGAATTTGCTATGGAGCCAAAATCCGCTCTCATCGACATCAGCTTCGAGAAAAAAGAGACTGGCGTAGTGCGTATCGGCAGCACCCACTTTAATGTAGAAACCGTACATACTAGTCCCGACGCCATGATGGCGGTAGACATTCCATTGGGTTATAGCTTTAAGGAAGGCACACAAGAAATTGCCGCTGTACAGACGAACGGTACCATTGCGGTACAAATGCTCCCAGAACTTAGTGAACAAAAAAAGGATGTGATTGCCATCGGCGCTGTTGCAAGTGCACTAAGCTGGCGCCCTAAGAAATAGCCATTACATTAAACAACACCACACAAAAAATAATAAAGCCCTCTAACTTGAGGGCTTTTATTGCTTGTTTTCATAAAGACAAGTGAAGCATTACTTTTCTAATCTTCCCGCATACTGCTTGGGCGTTAATCCACGATGCTTCTTAAACATACGATTGAAGCTCGCCACATTGGTGTAACCAAGGCGCATAGCTATGTCATCAATGCTCACGCGCTTACTCAATAACCCAGCCGCAACATTACTCAATACATAGCCGGATACCATCGAGAAGTTGAGGCCTAATTTGTGCAAACGACGTTGAAACTGCTGTTCAGATAAATCAAGCAGAGAAGAAACGCGCTCTAACGTTGGCAATCCATAATGACTGCTGTAGTTCACCACTTCATAAATCACTTTCAACTCATCTTCTGGGTCGGGCATATTAAGCAAATCATCCAAATCGGAAAAACTCATCGCTAGACGGCGGTCTTCGCGATGGCTCACTTGGCGGGAAGCTAATCGGTCATCTCCCGGGATCCATATTTCTGTTTTTGGCTGACTCCATTCCACCTCGCAGCCGAAATATTCCCGGTATCGCTCAGTATTTTTTCTCGACCCTGAAATCTTGACGCGCAAAGGCTGATAGTCTTTACCAAGAAATTCGCGTAGCACTTTAATCATAAATACCGCACAACGGATACTATCGTGCACCTTTACTGACGTTTCTATAAACGGATTGTGGTAAGTCCATTTGATGATTTTGCCCGACTGTTCGCCAGCAAAAAACGCCCCAGATTGTAAGTTACTCGCACCATAATTAACGCGTCGAATCGCGCTGGCTAAATCATTCCCAGAAAATAGCCAGCGTCCCACAGGTCCAAGCTTTTGCAGTTCAATACCTCGGCTGAGGCTCAAAACCACATCCGGGTCACCACTGGCTTGTTCAACACAACGATACCATTCTGCGACGGCTTTTAGCGGGATCAGTGTCATTGGGTTGTGGAACACCGACGACGGAATCCCCAGTTTATCCGAGCCCAAATTGTATTTAGATAACGCGAGGTTATGCATGTTTTGAATGCCCATCGCACGAATAAACCGAACCGTCTTCATTACCAATCACATCAAATTTAATCCTCTATTGATTGAATCTGTCACAAAGAAAGACCTAAATCAAATCCAGATCACAATACGCCAACCGTTTGATAGAGGAGTGTTTAATGAGTTTACTGAGTGTCCCATTTGTCGGTACAGGCGCAGATACGGCGTTACATGTTGTCGCTGCTGTCGTTTTAATCGCGAGTGTCGCGGGCGCGTGTTACGGCTTTTGGAAAATCCATGAGTTGCCAATTAATAAGGCGCACAGCAAAGACCATCATCAGATAGGGCTCATCACTGCGCTCACCTGGATAGGGTTTGTCTGGCACTGGGTTTGGGTGCTAGCTGTGATCTTTGCATTCGTTGATATGGAAAAAGCCATCATCAATCTGCGTGATACATGGAGAAGTAAACCGCAAACAGAAACACAGCCAAAAGAGGAAGCGTAATGTTAGAAGGTTTAGCGGTATGGGCTCTCTTCATCTATCTGCTGCGTTTGGTTGGCATGCCTTGGAACAAAGCAACCAAATCGTTCGCTTATCTTGGCGGTTTGAGTTGGCTAATGTTCGTATGGGTAGGTTTGATTAATTTCACCCCGATGGATTTATCCGGTGGTTCTGTCGTGCAGTCACCACACATCCAATTGCGTCCAGATTCAACCAATGTAAAAGGTAAAGTTGACCACATTTACATTAAGCCGAATCAGCAAGTTAAAGAGGGTCAGCTCATTTATGAACTTGACCCAACGCAATACGAAATCGCATTAAATCAGGCGAACGTATCCGCCGATTCTGCACGAGTCGCATTAGCTACGGCAAAAGGCGACATCGAGATTGAAGAAGCGAATCATCAAGCATTGGTGCAAGATCTAGAAACATCAAAGAGCCAATTGGAAGCGGCGAAAGTTGACTACAAATTGCAGAAAAAGATGCTAGATCGTTATGTTGAGCAAAACCGAGTGGTGCAAAACACCATCACGGAAAGCGACATCGACAAACAATCGAGTGCGGTTGATATGGCACGTCACAACGTGTTGACCCTTGAGTCTCAAATTAAGAAGAAACAAGTCGATATTTCCCGCGCAAAACTGGCGATTCATAAAGCAGAGCTCGCAGTTGAAACCAAACAAGCCGAACTGCGCCAAGCTGAAGAGCAAATTGCAAAAGCGCAATGGGATTTGAACAGCACCAAAGTTTATGCCCCAACAGATGGCTTTGTGACCAACTTTATCCTGCGTGAAGGTCAGCGTGTATCGATGATGCCACGTATTAATATGTACACTAACGAGAAGTATGTGCTGATGCGAGTCAACCACCAGGCGATTCGTAACATCAAACCGGGTCAACCTGCGGAATTCTCTTCGTCTGTTTACCCAGGCAAGATCTTCTCAGCGACCGTCGAAGGCATTGTTGAAGCAACAGGTGAGTCACAAGGTAATCTGCTGGGTTTCGATGATTCTGTGCGTGTCACCACTGGAAAGAATTTACAGAACAAACACCACTTTGTTCGTCTTAAGATTGATGAGCCAGAAGGCTACGACATCCCTGTTGGCTCTGTTGGCCTCGCATGGGTCAGCGGTGAAAAACCGATAGGCTTCATGGCCTTCTTAGATGTGATTCGCGGGATCATCATCCGAATGAAGTCTCAACTGTACTTCTTCTACTCTATCTAAACTCGCAAACCGCCAGTTACGCTGGCGGTTTTCTTTTCATTTGTATCCAAACATATCCTTTTCCCGTATAACAATTAGTTAGTAAATAGCGGAGAAGATTCATGTCGGCAAAGGAAAGAAGCCTACCTACCCATCGCATCTCAAGATTCAGCAAATTCGCCTCACTTGCTACCCGTGTCGCAGGCAATGTGATTGCAGAAGGCACGAAGCAGATAGCCAAAGGCAATAAACCAAAAGCGAAAGACCTCTTGCTGACGCCACAAAACATCGCACGGTTGACAGACCAACTTGCTCACCTACGTGGCGCTGCAATGAAGCTTGGTCAAATGCTCTCAATGGATGCTGGTGATGTTTTAGAACCTGAACTCGCCGATATTCTCTCCCGTCTTCGCTCCAACGCAGACCCAATGCCTGCAAAGCAACTGAACGGAGTCATGGAAAGTTCGCTAGGAACGAGTTGGAAAGCTGAGTTTCTATCATTTAACTTCAAACCAATCGCCAGTGCATCAATAGGACAAGTGCACCAAGCCTACAGCGATGCGGGCGATAACCTAGCCGTCAAAGTGCAATATCCGGGCATACGAAAAAGTATTGATAGCGACGTCGATAATGTCGGTACACTGCTCAAGGTCGTTGGGTTGATTCCCGAGTCTGTCGACTACAAAGGATTGCTCGAAGAAGCGAAAAAGCAACTGCATGATGAAGCCGATTACACCCGAGAAGCGCAATTTGCGATTCGTTACCATGATGCTTTGAAGGAGCATCCTCATTTTGTCGTACCAAAGATTCACACTGAAAGTTGCTCAGACTCCGTTCTCGCCATGGAGTTTATTGACGGCGTACCCATTGAACACATCGAACATTATGATCAAAGTACGCGAGATTTTGTCATGCACAGTTTGCTCGAATTGCTGTTCAGAGAGCTGTTCGAATTCAAGATGGTGCAAACCGACCCTAACTTCGCCAATTACTTGTACATTGAAAGTACTCGCCAAATCGGCTTGTTAGATTTCGGGGCGACTCGCGAATACAGCGAACGATTCAGTGCCGGCTATCGCAAAGCCTTTGCGTCCGTCGTGAATAATGACGAACAAGGCTTGAATGACGCGCTTGAACAAATTGGCTTCTTCAGCCAAACCATCCTACCTGACCAGCGCCAAGCGATTCTCGATTTAGTAAAAATGGCATGTGAACCCATGTTGGTTGATGAGCCATATGATTTTAAAGCCAGTGGCTTAGCGCAAAAACTTCGCGAAGCTGGCACTATTTTGAGCATGGAACAAGAGTACTGGCATACCCCACCTGCCGATGCCCTATTTTTACATCGTAAAATTGGTGGAATGTATTTGCTCGCAGCGAGAATTGGCGCAAAAGTGAACATTCGCCAATTGGTACAGCCATATCTCACTATCAACAGCGAATAGCCTATTGTTTTTCTGTTACTTTCAAGTACCTTGAGCAAGGTTAAGATGCATAGTTGTGCATCTCAATAACATGCCATACTTCCATAAAACGAATTAACTATCGGGGTACTCGGTGAGCAAGTTTCAAGATCTCTCCACTCTAATCCAGCAAATTGGCCAAGCCGAAGAAGCGGATCAAGTCGCAACGCTCAATGAATCTATTGAAGCGGGTCTCGAACCTGGCGCAGTCGCCCTAATTCTGGAAGCCTTTCCAATCGATGATCGTGTTCGCTTATGGCGAGCTTTGCCACTAGAACTGCATATCGACGTGTTAACGGAAATGCGTGCCGACGTACGTTTTTCTATCATCAATGCATTATCTGAAGTCGAGCTAAAACTCACCCTCGCTAAACTTGATAACTTATCGCTGATCGAATGGGCGGATTCGTTGCCTGAGTCGATCATCAACGAAGCGCTCGCGTTAATCGAAAAAGATGAGTTAGAGCTTTACGATCAAGCAAACGAATATGAAGATGAAGAACTCGGCCACTGGGCTGAGCGTAAAATCATCACCCTGCCCTTTAATATTACGATTGGAACGGCTAAGCAGTTAATGGAGCGCTATAGCTACGACACGCCTCAACAAGTCTACCTGATCAACCGTAATAAACAGTATCGAGGGACAGTCAATTACTACGAAATTTTACGTAGTGATCCTGATACTCGCTTGAAAACACTCGTTATTGAAGCGGTGACGGTGCTAGACAGTAAGATGATGCTTCCCGAAGCGGTAGAAGCATTAGAGCACAGCACACTGCCCGCTCTGCCTGTGACTGATGCAGACCAAACTCTGATTGGTGAAGTCGATTGGCAATTTGCATTAAGTACGCAACGTGAAATCTACGAAGCGCGCTTAATGGCCGGTACTGGTATGGATGAAGGCGATGACTTGTTTGCGCCAGTATTAAAAAGCTCACAAAAACGCGGCGTGTGGCTGGGCATCAATTTGCTGACTGCAATTTTAGCGTCTGTCACTATCGGGCTATTTGAAGACGTGATTGCTCAAGTGGTGGCTTTGGCCGTACTAATGCCAATTGTTGCATCGATGGGTGGCATTGCAGGCAGCCAAACCCTGACTCTAATGGTTCGTGCGATGGCGCTTAATCAGATTACCCCAGGTAACCGATTCAAATTCTTAAAAAATGAGTTGGGTATTGGCTCACTGAACGGCATTGCTTGGGCGCTAATCATCGGCGGGTTAGCCGGATTGTGGTTCCAATCGCCAGTTTTAGGTGGAACCATTGCGCTGGCCATTATCGTCAACATTATTACCGCTGCTTTATTTGGCGTGTTGATACCCATTATTTTGGATAAGTTTAAATTGGATCCAGCCTTAGCAGGTTCGGTTATTCTAACGACGGTGACAGATGTGGTTGGTTTCTTCGCCTTTTTGGGAACGGCGAGTTTAGTCATGCTCTAAAAAGTCCACTGTTTATTAATCAATCATTAGCATAATAGAGTCAAATTGCATAACGCAGTTGCAAATTGCAAACAAACTCAAACTTTAAGCAACGCATGTCACAGAAACTACGTATTTTAGGGCATATTAAAGTTGGCACAGTAACTGCATTATATAAATCGACCCTTCTTAAGCCGAGGGTCACCTAGCCAACTGACGTTGTTAGTGAACTTGATTTTGTTCACATGTATATAAGCCAATCGCACTCTTTGCGGTTGGCTATTTTTTTATGTGGCTATTGCTCTCTTATCCTCTGACCGAGCTCGGTTGTACTTTTCCTGCCCACAACAGATTGTTTACTGTTTATAAAATTCAAATATTCGCCCACTAAACCATTAGAAATACCAGCTTCAACAAAAACAAATTACCTACATAAAATAAAACCAAGAAAACATACCCAAAAAAGAAAAAATAACGTCCAAACCAAAACGCTCATCATGAAATCGTTTTCTTTTCATAGAAATCGACTGAACAATCTAGAGTTATAGATAAATTTAATCCATAAACATAAATAGCAATTCAAAACATTCATTTCACATAGAAAACCTGTCTATAAATCATATAAAACACGTAAAAATAAACTTTTAATTTTTAGAACTTAAAAACCAAACCATTGTTATTTAAAGAAAAAACAGACGCCAAAAATCAAGCAAACGTTTAAATTGCAATTTTATCATTGACTATTAAATTTACATCACGATAATACGCGCCGTTTGCCTGAAAACCAGGTGCTATAATTTAATATTTCAATGTGCGGAGGTAATAATGGCTGGAGACAATAACTACAGTCTTGGACCAGTTCCCAACACGGCCAGAAAAGGCGTGGCATCACTAACCATGGTGATGTTAGGACTCACTTTTTTCTCCGCAAGTATGTGGACAGGGGGTTCTCTCGGTACTGGGCTCTCCTTTAATGATTTTTTCCTCGCTGTTCTCATCGGTAACCTAATCCTCGGTATTTACACTTCTTTCCTCGGTTACATCGGCGCTTCTACTGGTCTCTCTACTCACCTTCTTGCTCGTTTCTCTTTTGGTTCTAAAGGCTCTTGGCTTCCTTCTGCTCTTCTTGGCGGTACTCAAGTTGGGTGGTTTGGAGTTGGTGTCGCGATGTTTGCGATTCCGGTGCATAAAGCAACGGGCATCGATACCAATACTATGATCCTTGTCTCCGGTTTGCTCATGACCGCGACCGTTTACTTTGGCATCTCAGCACTGATGGTGTTGTCAGCAATTGCCGTTCCTGCCATTGCGCTACTTGGCGGCTACTCTGTCATCGAGGCAGTAAATAGCGTTGGCGGTATTAGCGAACTACAACAGGTTCAACCAACCGAGCCACTCGATTTTTCAATAGCTCTCGCGATGGTTGTCGGCTCTTTTGTCAGTGCTGGTACATTAACGGCAGATTTCGTGCGCTTTGGCAAAAAGCCGCGCAGCGCTGTGATGATCACAATGGTGGCATTTTTCATCGGTAACTCGTTAATGTTTATCTTTGGCGCGGCAGGTGCGTCGGTGACTGGTCAATCAGAAATCTCTGAAGTGATGATTGCGCAAGGCTTATTAATTCCCGCCATCATCGTACTTGGATTAAACATTTGGACGACTAACGACAACGCGCTCTACGCATCGGGTCTTGGATTTTCCAACATCACGGGCTTACCAAGTAAATACATCTCAATGGCGAACGGTCTTGTTGGCACACTTTGCGCTCTCTGGCTCTACAATAACTTTGTTGGCTGGCTGACCTTCTTATCGTTAGCAATTCCACCGATTGGCGGCGTGATCATCGCTGACTTCTTCACGAACCGTAAGCGCTACGCAAACTTTGAAGCCGCCCAGTTCCAAAGCATAAACTGGGCTGGCATTATCGCTGTCGTGATTGGCGTTGGTGCGGGACACTTCCTTCCTGGCGTAGTACCGATTAACGCTGTACTTGGCGGCGCAATTAGCTTCCTGATTCTTAATCCTATTCTCAACAAAAAAGCACTGGCTACACAGCCAGCGTAAGGAACCATCATGACAACACTACTGATCAAAAACGTAACGCTAAAAGGACAAAAAGGTCTGCAGCAAATTTTGATTGAAGATGGTCAATTCAAGCGCATTGAAAGCAACGATGTGGAGCTTAATCATAACGGTGACACCATCGATGCTGAAGGGGGCATGGCGGTGGCGCCTTTCTGCGAGCCGCACATCCACCTAGATACAACGCAAACCGCAGGCGAGCCAAGCTGGAACATCTCTGGCACATTGTTTGAGGGTATTGAACGTTGGGCTGAGCGCAAAGAAATGCTGTCGATTGAAGACGTGAAAACGCGCGCAAAACAAACCTTAAAATGGCAGATCGCAAACGGTGTACAACACGTTCGTACTCACGTCGATGTTTCAGACCCTACCCTAATTGCCCTAAAAGCGATGGTAGAAGTGCGTGAAGAGATGAAAGAGTGGGTAGATATCCAAGTCGTCGCCTTCCCGCAGGAAGGTATTCTCTCTTACCCAAATGGCAAAGAGCTGCTAGAAGAAGCCGTCAAATTAGGGGCGGACGTTATTGGCGCGATTCCACACTTTGAATTCACACGCGAATATGGCATTGAATCACTGCACTACGTATTCGAGTTAGCGCAAAAATACGACCGCCTGATCGACGTGCATTGTGATGAAATCGATGACGAACAATCTCGCTTCGTTGAAACACTGGCAGCATTAGCGCACAAGTTTGATATGGGGAATAAAGTCACGGCCAGTCACACCACAGCGATGGGTTCCTACAACGGTGCATACGCATCTCGCCTGTTCCGTTTATTACGCATGTCCGGTATCAACTTCGTGGCAAATCCATTGGTGAACATTCACTTACAAGGCCGTTTTGATGATTACCCAAAACGTCGCGGCGTAACACGAGTGAAAGAGATGCTGAATGCCAACATCAACGTCTGCTTTGGACACGATGATGTATTTGACCCTTGGTACCCACTAGGCACTGCAAACATGCTGCAAGTGCTGCATATGGGTCTGCACGTGTGTCAGGTGATGGGTTACGACCAAATCAATAACTCACTAGATCTCATCAGTACCAACTCAGCGCGCACATTGAACATTCAAGACAAATATGGAATTGAAGAAGGCAAACCAGGTAGCCTACTGATTCTTCCAGCGGAAAATGGCTTTGATGCAGTACGTCGCCAAGTGCCTGTGCGCTACTCGGTTCGTCACGGTAAAGTCATTGCAGAAACACAACCTGCAACGACTCATATTCATCTTGAACAAGCAGAGCATGTGACGTTCAAACGCTAAGGTTAGTAAAAATACCGACTAAAACGAAAAAGGGTCTGACGAAATCATCAGGCCCTTTTACTATTGGCAAACGTCACTGCTGCTCTGTGTCTTACGACCTTAGTAGCCAACTGAACGCACAAAAATGCTATTTAAGATGACCCGATACTTACTAAGTTGCATAAGGTTCTGATGGCTAAATCTCAATTACACTATCGAACTTGGAAATTCCTCTCTGCGTTCGGCATACTTCTGCCTTCACTTTAGTTGTAGATATAACTCATGACCTTATTAAGCCAGATAGAATCGCAATTTTTGGAATTTATGCAGCAAGAGATGCAAGTCGATGCGGCACATGACATAAGCCATGTTCAACGGGTCGTAAACACCGCAAAAAAACTGGCTATGGAAGAAGGCGCCGACTTATCTATTGTGCTTCCCGCCGCCTATTTACATGATTGTTTTACCTATCCGAAAGATCATCCAAACCGCAAGCAGAGCTCAATCATTGCAGCCAAAAAAGCGGTCGCGTTTTTAGAAAGTATCGATTATCCGCGGCAATACCATGATGCCATTGCCCACGCGATAGAAGCACACAGCTTTAGCGCGAATATCAGACCCAACACATTGGAGGCAAAAGTCGTTCAAGATGCCGACCGTCTGGACGCTTTAGGCGCAATTGGCATTACTCGCTGTATACAAGTGAGCACTGAGTTTGATGCGCAACTTTACGATGACAAAGACATCTTTGCTCAACAGCGAGAGCTCGACGATAAACAATTCACTCTGGATCACTTTCAAACCAAGTTATTCAAAATCGCTGAAACCATGAACACGGAGTCAGCGAGACGCGAAGCTCAAAAACGCAAAGCCTTTATGCAAGCGTATATAGAGCAATTACACGACGAGGTGACAGCATAAATGTCAGAAAGCTATACGTTAATTAAAGAGCTTAAACGCCAACTAAAGTTAGCTGGGCTGCATTATGCCGATGTTGCACAACACCTTGATTTAAGTGAAGGCAGCGTCAAACGGTTACTCGCTGAAGGTCAACACATTAGCCTTGAGCGCTTAGAACGCATTTGCCAATTGATTGGTTTAGAAATGGCGGAACTGTTTAAGCTCGCGGCTGCGCACAATAAAGGTCTAGAGTCGCTAACGTTAGAGCAAGAAAAGCAGTTGGTTGACGATAAAGCCCTGCTACTCGTGGCGATCTGTGTTGTAAATGGTTATCAGTTTGAACAAATCGTTCAGCAATACACCTTCAATGAGTTGGAACTGGTGCAAAAGCTGGCTCAGTTGGATCGTCTGAACATCATCGACTTGCAGCCAAATAACAAAATTCGTTTGCGTATATCTCCGACATTTAAGTGGCAGATGGGAGGCCCTATTCAACGTTTCTTCCAACAGCAAGTTCAAGATGCCTTTTTCCAAAGCTACTTTTCCGGTGAAGATGAAAAGTTGTCCATGGCAACAGGATTGATGAGCGTACCAACCAACAAGAAGCAGCAACAGAAACTGCAAAAGGTCATCGATGAGTTTTATCAGGCTTGCCAAAGTGATAGCCCTCTCGATATGGACGAAAAACACGGCACATCTCTGGTTATTGCGATGCGTCGTTGGACGTTCCCTCTGTTTGAACCATGGGAAAGAAAACCCACTCAGAAGTCTCGAAATTAGTAACTCAATAAACAAATGGAAATAGAAGTAACGAATTTCGTTACTTTTGGTGGCATGCAACGTCACTTGACAGAGAAAGCTGGTTTAATCGTTCATTGAGCATAAAGTGCTCCCATCTCATTCAACTTTGTTTAATCGGGGCCCGTATGTTTTTCTCAAAACGCTTTTTTCCTTACTTTGTGACGCAATGCCTTGGCGCACTCAATGACAACATCTACAAAAACGTTCTGTTATTGATGGTGACATACAGCCAAATTGATAACCTACCAATATCCGTCAATCTATTCGTTAATTTGGCGGCAGGCTTATTCATCCTACCTTTCTTTCTATTCTCAGCGCATGCTGGTGCCGTCGCTGACAGCATGGACAAAGCCAAATTAATACGACGTCTAAAGCTCATCGAGCTGGCTATCATGTCTTGCGCAGCAACCGCTATTGCGACCCAAAGTGCTATGCTGATGCTGGTTCTGCTGTTTATGACAGGCACTCAATCGGCCTATTTTGGTCCCGTAAAATACGCCTTGCTACCACAAGCACTCAAACCAAATGAGCTTGTTAAAGGAAATGCTTGGGTTGAAATGGGCACGTTCCTTTCGATTCTTATAGGTACGCTTAGCGCAGGCCTGCTGTTAGCCATTCCTAATGGTACCTTGATTGCTTCTTGTGTCGTTATTGCCTTGTCTTTGCTCGGGTTTATGAGCAGTGTGAACATTCCAACGATGCCTAGCCAATCGACTGACAAAGCGAAGTTTGAACCGATTTCTGGTTTAAAAAACACGTTAAAAGTGGCAAAAAAACAGAGAGGCATTTGGATGTCTATTCTAGCCATCAGTTGGTTTTGGTTCATGGGTGCGACTTACCTGACTCAATTCCCTAACTTTGCGCGTGAACATTTGTTTGCAGACAGCACTGTCGTTTCTTTACTGTTGGCATTGTTTTCCATTGGTATCGCGACAGGCTCTTGGTTGTGTGAAAAACTTTCCTTCAACCACGTTGAGCTTGGTATTTTGCCATTCGGTATCCTTGGTCTGACAGTCTTTGGCGTCGACTTGCTATGGGCAGTCCCAAGTTATCCATCACTTCCGGTGCACTTTTATGATGTGCAAAGTTTCGTTGCTGAATCCAAACATCTGCGCGTCATGATTGACCTGTTCCTTGTTGGTGTAAGCGGCGGTGTCTTTATTGTTCCTCTTTATGCGTTCATCCAATCGCGTTCAAACAAAGGGGAATGTGCACGTGCCATTGCTGCTAACAACATCATGAATGCGTTGTTTATGGTGGTGTCTGCTTTGGTTTCGATCGTTGCACTCAGCGTACTAGAACTTTCTATTGTGGAACTGTTTGCCATGATGGCAATAGGTAACTTCTTCGTGGCAATCTATGTCTATCGTCAAGTACCGGAATTTACACAACGCTTTATCAGTTATTTACTCAGCCATTGTATGTATCGTGTGTCAGTAAAGGGGCGCCAACATATTCCTGAACAAGGTGCTGCGTTAATCGTGGCTAACCATGTTAGCTATGTCGATGCGTTGATTTTGATGGGAACCTCTACTCGCCCGGTTCGTTTTGTGATGGACAAGTCCATCAGCGAGCTGCCTGTTCTTAGATATGTTTTCCGTCATGCAGGTGTTATCCCGATCTGTTCTCCACGTAAGTGTGCCGACACTTATCGACGAGCATTTGAACAGATTGAACGAGCACTTAACGACGGTGAAGTTGTCTGTATCTTCCCTGAGGGTCGTTTAACGTCTAACGGTCAATTGGGTGAGTTTCGCCCTGGTGTGGAAAAAATCCTTGAACGTAATCCTGTACCTGTCATCCCTATGGCACTAAAAGGGCTTTGGGGTTCTTTTTTCAGCCACAAAGGCGGACATGCTCTCACAAAACGACCGACTCGTTTTTGGTCAAAAGTGGACGTTGTTATCGGTGACGTGTTAAGCCCAGCTTCTTTAAATCGTCATCAATTGCAACAACAAGTACAGGATTTACTGGGCTGATATGCTTGCTTTACCGATCAAACTTTGCAGCAAAACGTAAATATGCACAACAAAGCACAAGTAGTTCTTTGTTAATTAGAGTAGGATATCTACAACGTCATAAATCTAGGAGGTATTATGAAAATCATCATCTTACATGGTCTTTATATGCATGGGCTGGTCATGCAGCCTCTTAGCCAAAAGCTGCGAAAGCTCGGATACGAAACGCAAGTACTCAGCTATAACACTGTTGCTATCGATGAGTCTTCACTGTTTGATTCTATTGACCATTCGCTTAACCCACTGACCGCAAACGTGCTCGTGGGGCACAGCTTGGGAGGCTTGATGATTAAGCGCTATCTCGCCAACAGACAACCGAGCACCAGCTTGATCTCTCATATTGTCGCTATCGGTTCGCCTCTTAAAGGCGCGTCCATAGTAGGTCGGATTCAAGATCTCGGATTGGGTGCAATTTTAGGCAATTCGCCACACCACGGATTAAACAGACATGATGACGCTTGGGATTTCCCTCAAAAACTCGGCAGTATCGCAGGAACGATGCCGATTGGCGCTCGCCCATTGTTGATCCGTAATGACAACACCATGTCGGACGGTACGGTTACCGTAGAAGAGACAAGACTGGACGGTATGCAAGATCATATCGAAGTGAAACAAACGCATACGAGCCTGATTTACAACACCTTCGTGCCACAGCAGGTTGATCACTTTATTCGCACAGATTATTTCCGTCGGTAGCACACTTTTCCATCATACAGATGGAATCGACTTTCCAAGCTATTCAGTTCGCAGTACTATCCTAGCTCCACTTCTTCACAACTTGAATGAAGTGGCACATTTTTAATTGTTCTCAGGGCGGGGCGAAATTCCCCACCGGCGGTATACTTTTCAAGTGAGCCCGCGAGCGCTCGATTCGTCGAGGTCAGCAGATCTGGTGAGATGCCAGAGCCGACGGTTATAGTCCGGATGAAAGAGAATAAGAATACACCAGCATAGCGAGTAAGATCGCGTTGAATGCTGGTGCACTTCTTTTTGATCGTATTTTACGACGATCTCTCATACCGCCCTGATTCTGGTGAAATTTAGGAGTTAACCATGAATCAGTCATCACTACTTGCCGAATTCGGCGACCCAATTACTCGCGTTGAAAACGCACTTATCGCTCTAAAAGAAGGCCGTGGCGTACTTCTTCTTGATGATGAAGATCGCGAAAACGAAGGCGATATCATTTATTCAGTCGAGCACCTCACCAACGAGCAAATGGCGTTGATGATCCGCGAATGTAGCGGCATCGTTTGTTTGTGCTTAACAGATGCTCAAGCGGACAAACTGGAACTGCCTCCAATGGTAGTAAACAACAACAGCGCAAACCAAACCGCATTTACGGTTTCTATTGAAGCGAAAGTTGGTGTAACAACGGGGGTTTCAGCAGCAGACCGAGTGACGACCATTAAAACGGCGGCAAACCCGCATGCGAAACCTGAAGATCTTGCTCGCCCGGGCCACGTATTCCCTCTGCGCGCACGTCCAGGTGGTGTAATGACTCGCCGTGGTCACACAGAAGGTACGATTGACCTGATGCAAATGGCAGGGCTTCAACCAGCTGGCGTACTATGTGAAGTGACCAACCCAGATGGCACGATGGCAAAAGCACCAGAGATCGTTGCGTTTGGTCGCCTGCACAACATGCCAGTGCTGACTATTGAAGACATGGTGATGTACCGCAACCAGTTCGAATTAAAACTGGCATAATTAAATCCCAGCTCTGAAAGAAGCCGCGCATTTGTGCGGCTTTTTTGATCGATCCTCTTTGCACTTGAGTAGTTATACTTATTGAAAACAAGGGGAACAACACCATGAAAGGATTACTGAAACTCGCCGCTCTCGTTAGCTTTCTCTCCATGAATTCGCTTGCTCTTGCATCTGAGTGCCCTGATATTCTTCAAGGTAAGCAAAGGTTGTTAAACTCAACAGAAGAAGTCGATCTATGCGAAAGCTTTAAGGGAAAGACACTACTAGTCGTCAATACAGCAAGCCAGTGCGGCTTCACTCCTCAGTTCGAACAGTTAGAAACCCTCTATCAAACTTACAAAGACCAAAACTTCACCGTCATTGGTTTCCCGAGCAATGACTTCCGACAGGACAGAGGAAGCGAAACAAACACTGCGAAAGTCTGTTATCTCGATTACGGGGTCACCTTTCCAATGATGGCTCGCTCCTCAGTATTAGGCGCAGATGCAAACCCCGTATTCAGCGAGATTACTAACCAAGCTGGCATCAAACCAAAATGGAACTTCTATAAGTTTCTAATTAGCTCTGAAGGCAAAGTTATTGCCACTTTTCCAAGCTCCACATCACCGACAAGTACTACGCTTACCAATATGATAGAGCAACAATTGTAAGGTGACGACCATGACAACACGCTCAACCATGCTACAACTCGGTTACTTAGGCCTGGTTCCATTTGTGTTTAGTTTAGGGCTGATTTTCACTGACATTTCACTCTTCAATTTAAGTGGCCAGCAATTTTTCATCGCTTACAGTGCCGTAATATTAAGTTTTTTATCCGGCATACTCTGGGGGAATGGCATTGAGCATTACTACCACCGCCTTAGCAGAAATATATTAATTCTCAGCAACCTTTTTGTCTTACTCGCTTGGGGCGCATTATTGCAGGGTCACAAACACTACGCGGTCGCTACCCTACTCTTAGCAATTGGGTATCTTGCTGTTTGGTATGCAGAAAAACTCGTGAGGAAAGTCGAACAAGACGCCGAGCCCAAGGGATATCAAGGAATGAGGAGCAAACTGACCTTCGGCGTAATCGTAATGCACGGATTGGCTTTAGTTTCATAACCTGGTCTGTCCAGTACTAAGATCACAAAAAAACGTCTTTTTATAAAACAATGTTCATTTCGTGAATGCACACATATTTTGAACACTGTTTTGTTTCATTTATGAATCAATCCACATATAAGTAATTCAAAGCATTCACAAAGGATATGAATATGTTTTTTCGCAAACTTTTGTTTAGCACTGCGATGATCAATGCAACGACAGGTTGCGTGTCTTACCAGGCACAACAAGCCGCCGCTCAAACAGTAAATAATACAGGCGCCGTGCTTACCAATGTGATTAAAACCACGATTGCTCAGCCATGTAATGTTGCAATCACTGCTGCTAGCTTGTTTTATCCGCATGCCATATTTATGACTAGTGTTCCGACTCAAGCATGTACAAGCGTTCTTAGATAATACGAGTGTGATAAGCATAAAAAATGGCGACTCTACCGTCGCCATTTTTAAGTATCAATGCTATTTATAGTTACAGCGTCAATAAGTAATTAACTAATTGATTGTACTCGTCGTAAGTACGAATTTCGTTGGCCAAAACAATGTATTTATTGTTCACAACCACACCCGGAACCCCTCTCAACGTGCTAGCAGAGAATTGCTTATCAAAACCTTTCTGCATTGAGTTTACGGCGAAACTGTTGTACGCCGCATCAAACTTCTTACCTTCTACGCCATTATCAACGAAGAGCTGTTTCAGCTCAGCTTCATCTTTTGGCGCTTGTCGCTTTTGATGAATTTGGGCAAACATGGCAGGAATCATTGTATCTTCAACCCCGAGCGACACCATCGTCGCGTAGGACTTGGCCATCGGAATCGCCATATCTCCGCCCATGAATCCCACATGTACCTTTTCAAACTTTGCCTCTTTTGGCAGAGCAGGTTTTAAACGCTCAATAAGCGACTCAAACTTGTAGCAATGTGGGCAATAAAAAGAAAAGAATTCCGTCACAACAGGTTTCGATGCTTTCTTAACATCCAGAACTTTGTAGTGCTTCCCTTCTTCAAATTGCGCTGCGTGAGCGGTAAAAGTCAGTAAAAGTGCACTACATAAGGCAAGTAGTTTTTTCATTGTTTATTTCCTTGTGGCATTCAAATGCCAAATCATTTCATTTGGTAAAAAGGGGGAAACCCCAAGTAATTTGAGATGAGGAATTAAACAATCGGAGGACGATAAAGCTTGGTGATCACTGTCACTACTTTTTCGACTAAAGGCCTATCAATCAATGCAAGGCTGTAAGGAAGAAGCAGTAAGTCGTTTTGAGATAAGTTGGCGGGAATTTTGACCATACAGGAAGAGCTACAACTCGTGTGAGACTGTTGCACGTTATTGATAGTTGACTCATCGTGATGTGATTCTACGCAGTCGTCATTGACGCCAAGTTGTTTGTGCAGAGCAGCCTGTTGAACAATAATATCGCGTACTTCAATTGTTTTCACCGGGGCTGAAGCCTTCGCCATAGGAGCGACACTGCTCAAAAGCATAGCGGCTAAACAAACTATCGCGGTCAACAATGTACGGTTAAACTTCAACATAGCTACATCAACAAAAATGGTGATTTAAGATAATACATGATAACGGTTTGACTTCAAGATACGGACTCTGAGTTCAGCCTCGCCTAAAAACTTGGTACGTTAACGGTTCCATATCCTTGAGGCGTCTCAATACCGCTCCCCTCTCACACGAACTCATAGCGATTAAGCTATTCATCATTCAGATAGTTCTTCACATGATACCAGCGACAATTCGATAAAACTTGAAATCGTTATGAAACATGAGTAATAGTTAGAGCAGTTTTTGTACGAACAAGGAAAGATCAATGCTTAAAAAGAGATTCTTTAAGACAAAAGATGAAGTTGAAGTCACGTTCGAGCTAGATAAAGACCAGTGGGACTCCATCCATATTGCTGGGGATTTTAACAACTGGCAGCCAGAACCGATGAAATTAGTGAAGAAAAGCCGTCAATTTAAATTTAAAACGCGCTTACCTAAAGAGCAGAATGTTCAGTTCCGCTACTTGCTCAATGATGCAAAGTGGGAAAACGATCCTCAAGCCGACGCTTATGTTCCCAATGCTTTTGGCAGCGACAACAGCGTCGTGTGCACCACCGAATAAAACGTAAGTTCACCCTAATATTCCATATTAAGGCGCAACAGTTGCGCCTTTTTTAGACTTTTCAAAATGTGATTAATGATTAAGTTTGAATCATTACTTGGGGTATTTATCGAATCAACTCATCCGATAACCTTATTCTGAGAAAGCTTTATTTGAAATAATTCGTAAATTTGTTTAAGTTCCAGTGATATTAAATATTGTATACATCACTCAAATGAACGCACAACAAGTCAAACCATCTTTAATCATTGTGGAAGACGATCCCAAATTACAAGCTATGCTGGGAGAGTATTTTGTTGAACAAGGTTTCCAGGTCAAATGTATCGACAACGGGACAGACGCACCGGAAGCGATTATTGACACACAGCCAGACGTGGTTTTGTTAGATTTGATGCTACCTGGACAAGACGGCCTGAGCGTATGTCGTCAAATCCGTGAATGCTACAAAGGCAAAGTGTTGATGCTGACAGCGAGTGATGACGACTTCGATCACGTCGCCGCATTAGAAATTGGCGCCGATGACTTTGTTACCAAGCCTATCAAACCTCGCGTGCTGCTGGCACGCATTCGCATGCTATTGAGAAGAAAAGAGGCAGCCTCTACCGAGTCCGAAAACGGTCTACAAATTGGAGTGCTGTGTTTAAACCGATTACGTAAATCATGCGTCATGAACCAGGAAGAAATTGCGCTGACTGACGGTGAGTTCGATTTATTATGGGTTCTCGCAACACACGCAGAAAAAACACTCTCACGTGAGTGGTTAACGAAAACACTACGTGGTATTGAGTACGACGGTACAGATCGCACCATTGACAACCGTATTGTGACATTGAGAAAAAAATTAGGCGATGCCTCTTGCTCTCCACAAAAAATCATCACGGTTCGCGGCAAAGGCTACCTATTTATGCCTGATGCATGGAATGAATAATGAGACGGATTTATCTGGAAAGCTTTGTCGGTCTTATCATTCTATTTATGGTGAGTTTGTGGGGTTACGAATTCTTAGTCTATGAGATCAACACAGATTACGATTACCTGCTACAAGAGCAAGAAGGTCAAGCTTTCCACGATCTTATCTATCCTATCTACGAAGAGCACGGACTAGAATACACTCAGCAACAGCTTGAGCAATTTGCCACGTCCAGCCATCGCTTGTTGATTCCTCACACGCTCGAAGAACTTCCAGAAGACATCAGAAAAGCATTTGAAAGTGACACCTCTGTTAACGTTGCTTACGACGAAGAAAGGGATATATGGTTCCGCCTAGATGCGGACACCCCTATTTTCAAAATGATCGATGATCCGGATAGCTCAGTTATTCAGGCAATTAACTTTGATGACAACATTGTATGGTTATTCTTTTTAGCCGGATTTGCTCTGTATTGCATACTGCTGATCTGGTTTTTGAGCCGTCGAATTCGTGAGTTAGAAAGAGTCACGGTCGAGTTTGCTTCAGGCAACTTCAAAGCACGAGCAAGCACCTCAAGCGCTAAGTCGGTTGGAACGCTGAACAAAAGCTTTAATACGATGGCTGACAAAGTTTCTCGCCTGATCACTAGCAATAAAATGCTGACCAATGCAGTTGCGCATGAATTACGCACTCCTATTTTTCGTTTGCAGTGGCAAGCTGACTTGTTATCGGACTCTACATTAACCGAACAACAGAAAAAGCATGTACGTAGTATCGTCGAGGACATTGACGAGATGGAAGACATGGTTGAAGAGTTGCTTTATTACGCCAAAATGGAACGCCCAGATACGGCGTTGCAAACAGAAAACGTAGCACTCGCCAAGTTAGTTAGTGAGTTAAAACAGAGATGGCAAAAAGAGACCAAATTATCAATCTCACTCAATGAAACAAACTCTGAAAACGCGCGCGCATTCGCCGATCCAAAACTGCTAAAACGTGCCTTGGATAATCTGCTACGCAATGCAATGCGATACGCAAATACTCAAATTATGGTTGAGATAAAAAGTGATCAGCAAAGCTGCTTAATCCATGTACATGATGATGGTATAGGTATAGAAGAGCAGCATTGGCCTCACCTTTTTGAAGCATTTTATAGCGCGGATGAGTCCCGAAACAAAAACACGAGTGGATTTGGGCTCGGTTTGGCGATCGTCAGGCAGATAATGGAACTTCAACATGGTGAGGTTTCGATTTCTCATAGCCCACTTGGTGGTGCTTGCTTCACACTTCGTCTTCCAAAATCAGACAGTTAAGTTAACGTCTTTCCTCCTTTACAGAAGACGACACTTCAATACACTCCAGCGACAGAGCTCAGCAATAAAACAGTGTACATTTAATCCATAAATTCACAGAACAAATGGATAATACTCATGTACAAACCTTTTATTCTGGTTATGACGCTTGCCTCTACTCTTAGCGCTTGTACTTATAATCAAAAGCCTGTTGTCGACATGACTAATGTTGACCCTGCTAAATATGAACAAGATTTTCTTTATTGCCAAGGGTATGCGGACAACGTAGACAAAACGGAAGCTGCAAAATCTGAAGCCGCTAATGGCGCAGTTACAGGTGCACTAATTGGGGCAGCAGCTGGAGCGCTAGAAAGCGGGATAGGTGGGGCTGCTGTAGGTGCCGCTGCAGGCGGTGCTGTAGGGGCTGGGGCCGGAGCGTTGAGTGGAAGCAATGACTCCACCAAGACACAATCTCTCGTACTGCGAAAATGCCTTCAGAATAAAGGCTATACCGTCTACGACCTTGATTAATTCAACTCTTTTTTCTTATTCAAACCCTATATCGTTGTGTGATGAATGCCATTCACAAATGTTTCACGCAAGAACGATTAGTCTCATTTCATCGTTTGGATAGATGCACAATCTAAATTATTAAGCTGTAGTAAGGTCATATTTTGAAGCCAGGAAAAACAGGTCTACGCCGTGTCATGGATGCGACCGGCTATTCATTTCAGGGATTGAAAGCCGCATGGAAATACGAAGCCGCCTTCAGACAAGAATTGATTCTAGCCTTAGTGCTTTCCGTCTGTGCTTTTTTCCTTCCAGTCACCGCATTTGAAAGAGTACTGATGATCAGTAGCCTGCTATTGGTCCTGATCGTCGAACTTATTAATTCCGCCGTAGAAGCGGTTGTCGACCGTGTTAGCGATGACTGGCACGAGCTCAGTGGTAGAGCCAAAGATATCGGCTCGGCTGCAGTATTTGTTGCGCTCACTCTTGCCCTTTTTATTTGGGCTTCGTTCTTGCTCTGATTTTGATTCAAGACATTTACTTATGAAGACACATAATTTGCAACAGAAAGGTATCTCGTACGTTACCTTTACTTTCTTGTTGGCATTCTATTTCGCGCTGGTTGTAAACATTCCTATTTACAAAGAGCTGAATGGTATTTTTTCAAGCCTAGATAATGTCAAAATTGGTTTTATTATTACGATACCCATTTTCTTTCTTGCCGCGCTCAATTTCCTTTTTAACTTATTTAGTTGGCCTTGGGTTGGAAAGCCATTCTTTATTATTTTGCTCATAATTTCGAGTATGGTGAGCTACGCAAGTTACAACTATGGCACGCTTTTCGATTCTGGAATGATTGCTAATATTGCTGAAACCGATTCGAGCGAGGCAAGCTCTTACTTAAGTACTTATTCTGTAATCTGGACGCTACTTATGGGGGGCGTCCCTGCGATGATTGTCTATAAGGTCAAGTTGCAATCTCAGCGCCACCAATTGCTGTATTTTTCTCTCACGAAGTTGGTGTCGATGTTGTCATCTCTTGCAGTAATTGCTGTTATTGCCAGTGTTTACTACCAAGACTATGCATCTGTCGGTCGCAATAACAGCTATCTGAAAAAAATCATTATTCCTACTCAATTCGTTTACAGCACGACTGGGTATGTAAAGGAGAAATACTTCACCACGCCAGAGCCGTATCGCGAGATTGGAATCGATGCAAAGCAGTCAGATAGCGCAGTAAAGCAAGCACAGAACAAGCCGACACTACTGGTGTTTGTTGTCGGAGAAACCGCTCGAACACAGAACTACCAACTCAATGGCTATAAGCGAGAGACAAACCCTTACACCAGTAAGCTGGATGTGATTTCATTTCAAGAGGTTGCGTCTTGTGGCACTGCAACTGCAGTATCTGTGCCTTGCATGTTTTCTCAGCTCACGCGAAGCGAGTTTGAACGGACCAAGGCAGATAACCAAGATAATGCTCTCGACATCATGCAGCGCGCTGGAGTTGACCTCATCTGGAAAGAAAATGATGGCGGAGACAAAGAAGTCGCCCACAAGATCAAGAAAATTGAAGTGAACCGAAAGCAAGCAAGTCCTCTGTGTAACGGTCTAACCTGTTACGATATGGCGCTGTTAGATCACTTTGATCAAGAAGTTGCGGATATGCACGGCAATCGCGTTGTCGCCATGCACCTTATAGGAAGCCATGGTCCTACCTACTTCCAGCGTTATCCTAGAGACAAAGCGTTTTTCAAACCAGACTGCCCACGTGCAGATATAGAAAACTGTAGCGTCGAACAAATCGTGAATACGTACGACAATACGATACGCTACACTGATCTTGTGTTGGCACAAACCATCAACAAACTCAAAGCATTAGAGTCTCAATATAATACCGCTCTCATCTACGTATCGGATCATGGTGAATCATTAGGCGAAAACGGATTGTTCTTACATGGCATGCCTTACGGCCTTGCACCAGACTTCCAAAAACGTGTTCCTTTGCTCATGTGGCTATCTTCCGGCTTTAAGCAAGTGAAACAAATAAACACCGACTGTTTGTCGAATGAAGCGCAAAAGGCAGGCCAGTACTCACATGATAACGTGTTCCACTCTTTATTAGGCGTTATGGATGTACAAACCCAAGCCTACGACGGCAAGTTGGATATATTCAAAGATTGCCGCACGACTTCCTAAGTGGACCAACAAAGCCTGACTCAAAATGTGAGTCAGGCTCTTTTCTAACAAGGCATTTAAACTCATCAGCTTGCCAAGCGTTATACTACAACCTGCCATCCATACATCGAAATAAGGACTAGGATGAAAATTGGTATTATTGGTTTAGGAGATATTGCTCAGAAAGCATACCTTCCCGTTATCACTCAGCTTCCAAATATCGAACTTGTATTTTGTACCCGCAACGCAAATGCACTTGAGAGTCTGGCTAAGCAATATCGAATCTCAGAGACCTGTCAAGACTACCAGCAGCTTCTGCACTTTGGCGTAGATGCTGTCATGATTCATGCGGCAACAAGCGTACATCCTCAAATCGCAGCATTCTTTTTGCAACATGGAATCCCAACCTTTGTCGACAAACCATTAGCGGACAATGCTGATGACGTGGAAAAACTGTACGATATTGCCGAAAAAGAAAAACAACCACTTTATGTGGGCTTCAACCGACGTCATATTCCGCTTTACAACCAACACATGCCAGAGGTACAGCAAGGCAACATTTCTGACCTAAAATCGCTACGCTGGGAAAAGAACCGTCACCAACTACCAGGCGATATTCGTACCTTTATATTTGATGATTTTATTCACCCATTAGACAGTATTAACGTGACAGCCAAGACCGATTTAAAAGAGGCTTATATAACGCATCAACTTGAGGGTGCCCAATTGGCGCGTTTAGACATTCAGTGGCAACACGGAGATACTTTACTCCACGCTTCGATGAATCGTCACTTCGGTGTGACTATGGAGCGCGTTCAAGCTTGTTATGCTAACAAAGCAGTGGAATTCGACTCTTTCGTTGAAGGGAAACGATGGCAAGCGAACCAAGAGCAAAAAATCAATTTGAAAGATTGGACGCCAATGCTGACGAGCAAAGGTTTCCATGCGATGTTGCTCGACTGGTTTAACGTCGTTGAATCTGGAAAAATCGCTAGTGAAGTAGTGAAACGCAACATTGCTAGCCATCAGTTAGCAGAGCAAATTTGTCAATATATCGAGAAAGTTAACTCTAGGTAGCTTAATTCTTGGCTATATGCTTAATCGAGTATTACGCTCTATACTAAAACAAACGTAGCTTCAGGGAGTCATTCATTCTCTGTTAATACTTATGCGGCTATTCTATCAAGCAAGTGAATGAGGGAACGGATCACGTTTATTAACGGAGTGGTTCTAGTTTTACATTACTATACCCTCAGGAACCTGCATCGTCATATTCAAGAGTAAAGGAAATAGAATGAGAACACTCGGTAACATCATTTGGTTTGTATTTGGTGGCGTATTTATGGGGTTGCTATGGTGGTTTTTCGGTATCTTAGCCTTTATTAGCATCATCGGAATACCTTGGGGGCGTGCGTGTATCGTTATGGGTAATTTTTCCTTTTTCCCATTCGGAAAAGAAGCCATTTCACGCGATGAATTGACCAATGAAATGGACATTGGTACGAGCCCTCTAGGCGTTATCGGCAACGTCCTTTGGTTTGTCTTTGCAGGTCTTTGGTTAGCAATCGGTCACGTACTTTCCGCCGCAGCGTGTTTTGTAACCATCATTGGTATTCCGTTTGCACTCCAACACCTGAAGCTTGCGGTTATTTCACTCGCACCAATTGGTAAAACGGTTGTGTCGTCAGAAGAAGCTGCAATGGCTCGGTACAATATCAACCGCTAACAAACAGCCAGTATACTTTCTATCCTCTGGGCAATCGTGCTCAGAGGGCAACTCCCGTCAAAAGTAAGCCTATTATCGCTATCGCATATTCAATAATGGTTGATTGTATATCCATACCGTCACCTTTAAGTTGAAGTTCACCCTAGCTCTGTACTACTTTACTTTTTTATTAATCAATGGATTAGCTTAACCCTCCAAGCTCACCCACGCTCAAAAATCAGTATTATTTCCGCTCATCTAAATTGAGTTCATTTACGAAAAGTCGAACTATAAGCATAGTTGATATTAATGATTTTTGACGATAAATAACTCACACCAATCCAGCGATAGTTCCAGCGTTTACTTTTTCTCAGTAAACGCAAGCCGTTACGAAAGCGGGTTTCTTCCCGATCAAAGCCACCACTTCGCATCACTATCGCTTTTCTTTAAAAGGCAACAAATATTCGTTGTTATCTTGAGTAAATTATTTTGTTTGTCGCATTTAAGTTCAATCAATATTATTCGCGACATCAGAGAAATAGACCATTGAGCTCCTTAGCATTTATCACAGACATAGAACGTAAAGCCCCTTTTTTGCTCGTTTTTCTTTTTACAAATGTTCTAACTCAACGTCTATTCAGACAGGAATACACCGTGGATAAATATCAAGCTGCTTATGCCAAACGTCTAGAGAAGTTAAAGGGTAATCAATCTCCAAAAACGATAGCCCGTCTTTCGGCTTGGGAGGCATTTCTTAACAAAGAGTACGAACTCCAAGACTTAGAATACCAACTATCAGACGCAGCACACCTACACTATGAACAATCTCATGTGAAAAATGATATTTCTTTTAAGGCGTTCAAGCGGGCGTTCTATAACGAATCCATCAAAATCTACAACCTAACCGATGGCGCCTCTATACAGAAAGTATTCACTCCGCTGCTCGCATTAACGACAGTTTGGGTGCTATTTATCTGCTTTTTTGACAAGTGATCATCACTTTTATTAGAACAATAAACTTAGGGCGCTTGCATCATGATTCAAAACGATAACCAGACGCACAACGCCCCACTTAAATATAAAAAAGGAGTTTGATCTTGTATGTCTAAGATGACACTTCTTTTAATTACAACAACGATCAGTATCGGAATTACAGGCGCCGCTTTCTGTGTGGGAGTGACATATTTATTCAGTGCGCTTTCACTAAATGAGCTGCTCAATAACCTGTAACTCCCTAGGCTTAATATAAAAAGGGCATCCATCGATGCCCTTTTCTTTTACTTAAGGAGATGCCCTAGCACTTAGGACCACTTGGGTATAAAACCGTTATGCGTTAAGCTGCATTCTATTCATCCAATAGGTAAAGAACGGAACACAGTGATGGAACAAGTAGGAGAGCGTGCGTTGATTGTCGAAGGTGGTGCGATGCGAGGTGTATTTTCTTGCGGCATACTCGATCATTTTCTCGCTAACGATTTCTCTCCATTTGATAGCTTTTGGGGCGTATCGGCGGGCGCAAGTAACTTGGCGGCGTATTTAGCTAAAATGCCCGGGCGCAACTTAAAAATCTATCTCGATTACAGTTTAAGGAAAGAATTCATCTCACCATCTCAGATTCTACGTGGCGGCGATATGATGAACTTAGATTGGATGTGGAACGTCACTCTCGAAGAGCTTGGTATCGACAAATCCGCACTAAAAGCGGATTCGAGACCTTTCTTTTTAGGCGTAACACGTCAAGACAATGGCCAAGCCGAGTACCATACTCCTAATGTCGACGAGCTCGCAGAAACAATGAAAGCCAGCAGCGCACTTCCCGTACTTTACCGAAATGGTGTCTTACTGAACGGCACCCGATACGTTGATGGCGGGGTTTCTGATGCACTTCCTGTCGCAGAAGCAATAAAGCGAGGAGCCAAAAAGATTATGGTTTTACGCAGTCAACCCTCTAGCTACCAAAAGCCGAAAGGAAAGTTCAGCGCACTAACCAAACGGATGTTGAAAGAAACGCCAGGATTAATTGAGCCGATGTTGACGCGTGAAGTTCGCTACAATCAAACGTTAGCACTGATCGACAATCCACCATCGGGAGTCGAAATCATCCAAGTTTGTCCTCCTGAATCATTTAAATTAAAACGATTGAGTCGCTCGCCAGCACCATTGCGCCAAGCTTATGAGTTAGGTATTGAAGCAGGAAAAGAAGCCATCATGCGATGGAATCAGAAGTAGAAAAAAGCCACGTGTATTAGACGTGGCTAACGCAAATTCGATGGCAGTGGATTATCGTATTTGCTTCTGGTCGAGCCCAATGGTCAGGCTCAAAACTGTTTATAACTGCGCTACTCACAGAAAAGGGAGTTAGGATGTTGATGCTAGTAGCTTTCAAACAATCCTGAATTGTAGTCTTGGATTGCTTGTTCTATTTCTTCCATGCTATTCATTACAAAAGGGCCATAGTGAACCACTGGTTCATTGATTGGTTCGCCAATAAAAATCAGAGCACCACTCTCCTTTTCGGCTTGTAATTCAACCCATTCACCTTTCGATAGAATCGCCATTTCGCCTTGATTGATCTCACGATCTTTTACCTGAATACGTCCTTTATAAACGTAAATCATCATGTTGTGGTCTTGCTCCGTGGTCAAATTCAAAGCGTGACCAACCATCGCTCTCCAATCGGCCACCGTGGCAGCAACACCTGTTTCTGTTAGAGGCCCCTGAATACGTTCGTTGTCTATAGTCAGATGACCAGCAATCAAGCGAACAACACCCGAGCTTTGAGTTTCGAATTCCGTTATCGTTTCAGGTTGAAAGTCATGATATTGAGCCGGTGCCATCTTATTTTTCGCAGGCTGGTTTATCCAAATTTGGAAACCATGCAATTCACCTTCCTGCATAATAGGCATCTCACTATGAATGACGCCTCTTCCTGCCGCCATCCATTGAGCGCCACCAGAACGAAGCTCACCAACATTATCCATGTGGTCACGATGCTGGAAATGACCTTTCAACATATAAGTAAGCGTCTCGATGCCGCGATGCGGATGAGGAGGAAAGCCACCAACATAATCAGCACGGTCGTCAGACTTAAGTTCATCAATCATCAAAAATGGAGAAAAACTCGCATTATTAAACCCTGCTACTCGACGAATTTTCACTCCGTCACCATCAGCAGTGGGTTGTGATTGAATAAGCTGACGAATTTCTCTGAATGTGCTCATACTATTTCTCCTCGTTTACCTTTGTGGCCGCTTGCAAACCGCATGTTCAGCCATGGTTATCGATATGGTTCTATTTTAGATTGAAGAAAAATAATCATGAGCCTTGCTATTTGAGCTACTTATTCAAATTTTTCGAACAGCCCACTAATCCAAGCTGTCGAAATATATTTAAAAATAAGTGTAGCTATTTCCTAAACAAGGTGTATAGTAGGCCTTGGCTCTTAGAAGAGAGCTGTTAATGCAACATTTAGTTTAAGTTTCCTCTCAGTAAAATCTTGAATCCCCCAATTCAGACACCTGCGTACAACTTCCTCTTGATTGAACATTCAATAGCTTAGAAAAGATCCACAAAACAAATTCAAATTTTAATGTTTAATTCAAAGGTATTTTTATGTCTAAAGTAAACGGCTCAGTAAAATGGTTTAACGAAACTAAAGGCTTTGGCTTCCTATCTCAAGACAACGGTGGTCAAGATGTATTCGTACACTTCAACGCTATCGTTTCTGACGGTTTCAAAACACTGACTGAAGGTCAGAAAGTAAGCTTCAACGTAGAGCAAGGTAAAAAAGGTCCTCAAGCGACTGAAGTAACTCCTCTATAAGACTGCTTTTCTTGGTGTAGCATGCCCATGCTGCACCAAATCTCTCTCCTTCAAAAATATTCTCACTTTAATCACTCAGCCTAATATCAGGCATTGCTTTGTGCTACCTAAAATAAATAGGATAGTACTGCTTAATTTATTATTTATAGGAAAAATCATGTCCTCAAAAAGAACAGGCCGTCAAAGGCATTGGTATCAATTACTTAACAAAGACAAAATCACTAAGAAACAGGAGAATAAATGTTAGAAATTGAATTTAATCTAGAACAACCTCACACCTCTTGGAACGCTAAAATACATCAATTAAATGGTGATATTTTACGAAGGCACGTATTACCTAAGCTTCATTCTCATAGCTACATGATCGATTTTGAATATTGTGAGAAAACGCAATCTGGAACTATTCTCTGTGATTCAGGTTCAAAGTTAGGAAGTTTTACTGTTAACTAATTCAGTTTTCATGCATTAATGAATGATGCAACTAATTTGGAAGGTATCCAATGGCTAGAAAAAGTAAGAAGCAAGCAGAAAAAGACAAGAAAGAGTCGGAGCAAAACGCGGCGGCGGTAAAACAAAAAACGCGACGCCGTATAGAAGACATTATGGAACAAAGAGAATTTGACAAGTTATTTGATCTATAAGCTACCCTTGACTCTCTCAATACTTTCTCTGCTCCATCGTTGTGCAAGGTACCGCCACCTACCTTTGCTCAAACGAAGCCTCACTCTTTTTCCTCACTTATAACAACACGATAAGCCTCGTTCACGCTTAAAAGCCAATTTGCTCCTCTATACCCAAGTGACTTATACGGTTGCCAGTTACTTTTCTTAGAAAAACCCTTCGACTACTGACAACTAGGTTATTTGCGTATAGCCAAATTGAGAATTTTGCGTATAATCGCCTCGTTTGCTTCGTATAACCCCAATGATATGGTTTGGGGGTCTCTACCAGTTCCCGCAAAGTGCTGATTACGAAGAGTTGAGATCATCGTGGGTCTTACTCTTTGTGATAGCGTTCGATTTATTCTTATCTATACCTATTCTTAGAGTAACTGCATCCACAATACACATAAGGTGGAATATGAACGCATTTATTCAAGGTCTTCCAAAAGTAGAGCTGCACTTACATATCGAAGGTTCACTTGAGCCAGAACTTCTCTTCAAGTTAGCACAACGAAACGGCATCGACATTCCTTACTCTTCTCCGAGTGAACTACGCAGCGCGTATCAGTTCGAAGACTTACAGTCATTCCTTGACCTTTATTACCAAGGGGCGGATGTTTTGCGTACAGAGCAAGACTTTTACGATCTCACTTGGGAATACTTACTGCACTGTAAAGCGGATAACGTTATTCATACCGAAATCTTTTTTGACCCACAAACGCATACAGAGCGCGGTATTGACTTTGACACCGTTATCCACGGGATCGCCCGCGCACTACAAGATGGGCACGAGAAGCTCGGCATTACTTCACAAATCATTGCGTGTTTCCTCCGTCACCTTTCAGAAGAAAGCGCTATGGAGACTCTGCAAGCCGTTCTGAAACACCGTGATAAGATCATCGGTGTCGGTCTAGATTCTTCAGAACAAGGCCATCCACCAGCTAAGTTCAAACGAGTATTTAAAAAAGCGGTAGAAGCAGGCTTACTGACTGTTGCTCACGCAGGTGAAGAAGGCCCCGCACAAAACATTACCGATGCAATTGAAATGCTTCACGTCAGCCGCGTGGATCATGGTGTTCGCTGTGTTGACGATGAAGCATTAGTCGAGTCGTTAATTGAAAGCAAAATGCCACTGACGGTATGTCCATTATCGAACCTTAAATTGTGTGTATTTGACGATATGAAAGATCACAATATTGTCGAGCTACTGCGCAAAGGTGTCGCTGTGACGATTAATTCGGACGATCCGGTATACTTTGGTGGTTACATGACAGATAACTTTTTAGCCGTCAACAACGCACACCCAATGAGTAAGAATGAACTAGCTCAATTCACAATGAATGCGATTGATGCTAGCTTCATCGATAATGAGTTGAAAGCGAAGTATCGCCATCTCGTTAGTCAATACGTAAGTCAGCATGAAGCGTTGTAATAAAGCCATCAGTGCTACATCTTAGGTCAAACACTTAGGTGCTAAAACCTTACAAAAGCTCTGTGGTTAACCGCATTTATAAGCGCTAGACTGAGAAAGCTAAACTAGCACACAAAAAGGAATAAAATCATGATTCAACAAGGCCAAGCTCTACCAGTTGCGACTCTAAGCGAATTGACTGCCGATGGTATGGTTAACCACGACGTTACTGAGCTGTTTGCAAACAAGAAAGTCGTACTCTTCGCTGTACCTGGCGCATTCACCCCAACGTGCTCGGAAGCTCACCTACCAGGCTATGTGGTATTAGCCGACGAGTTGAAGGCAAAAGGTGTTGATTTAATAGCTTGTGTTTCTGTAAACGATGCATTTGTGATGCAAGCTTGGGGCGAAGCTCAAAACGCTTCAGAAATCCTGATGTTGGGTGATGGCGACGCAAGCTTTACTAAAGCATTAGGTCTTGAAATGGATACCGGCGGCTTTGGTGGTATTCGCTCACAACGCTACGCCATGATCATTGAAAACGGCATTGTGACCAAACTTAACGTTGAAGAACCAAAAGAGTTTGAAGCAAGCAAAGCAGAAACGATTTTAGCGGCGCTTTAATCTTACCCTTAGATACAAAAACGGAAGCCATCGCTTCCGTTTTTTGTTGGCTAACGCATTCTCACAACACTCGTTTGTTGCTTACGCTGCATTTCCGCAAAAGTCAGCACAAATGGGGATGATTGCTTTACGCGGCTCGGCAGTGAAGAAAGCGCATTGTAGGCATCCTGTTTCGTTTTAAAATCGCCAACAGTTACCGTATACCAACGCGTGCCTCGGCTGTTTTTCCAGTTAACCCAAACCGGATGCTTAGGATCGATATAACGAATGTAATCTTTCACATCTTTTTCTTGCTTTAGCGCGAGTACCTGCATCGTGTAATGGTTTGGGTTTAAATAACCATACGCATCCTGAGAGGTCATTACTCCAACACATTGGCCACTATCGACCTGCTGCTGGTAAGGCATAGCGCAGCCCATGAGCGATAAAATCAATGTCAAAGATAAAATCTTGTGCACGTGTCACTCCATTTTTGTTCTAGTTTCTTTTTTCTCGCACTCAAAAACACAAAAACGCTTCTAATTAGGCGAAAATAGCCCATACAGAAGGTTCGATGTTTTAGCGCAACGAGTATTCCAAAAAAGTAAGGCGACCACGTTGGCCGCCTTAGTAAATTGATTTAATAGAACAATAACAAGATAGAGTGATAATGGCAGAAGTTAGCTGTTTTTTAGAGCCAACTCGCGACCAATTGCTTAAACCAGTCTAAAATTCGCTTGAATAAGCTGCCTTCTTCCACCGATTCCAACGCTACAAGTTCGGCTTCATTCACAACTTTACCTTCGACTTTGTAAAGCACTTTACCAACCACTTGTTGCTCAGAAATTGGCGCTACCAAATCGCCATTATATTCAACTTCAGCTTGTAGCTTTTTCACATCCCCTTTTGGTAAAGTGAGATAAACGTCATTGGCAACGCCTACTTTAAGCTCATCTTGTTCGCCCATCCAAATTCGAGCGTTCGCAACTTCCGTTCCTGCCTCGGTTGGCATTACCGTATCGTAAAAGCGGAAGCCATAACTTAACAATTGCTTGCTTTCGGATTCACGGATATTCTCACTTTTCGCTCCCATTACAACAGCAATCAAACGCATATCACCTTGAGTCGCTGAAGTCGCTAGACTATAACCAGCACCGCTCGTATAACCAGTTTTCATGCCATCAACATTCATACTGCGATCACGAAGCAAGCCATTGCGGTTATATTGCGTAATACCGTTGTAGGTAAACGAGGTTTCGCTATACAGTGGGTAGATGTCAGGTAAGTCACGAATAATAGCTTGACCCAACTTGGCAATGTCATAAGGTGTTGAATATAAACCGTCACTGTCTAGACCATGAGGGTTGGTGAAAGCCGTGTTAGTTAATTCAAGCTTAGCAGCCCAACTATTCATCAAGCTTACAAACCCTGACTCACTACCTGCGACATGTTCAGCAATGGCCACACTAGCATCATTACCTGATTGAACAACCAGGCCACGGTATAAGTCAGATAAAGAAACGGAAGTATTGACTTCAATAAACATCTTTGAGGAATCTGGGAAGTTTTTTGCCCAAGCATTTCGGCTAATGACGACCTCATCATCCAAAGTAATATTACCTGCGTTAATTTCTTGACCAGCCACATAAGCCGTCATTAACTTCGTTAAGCTCGCAGGATTTAGCCGTTTATGTGCATCACGTTCAACCAGCACTTTCCCAGTGTGAAAGTCCATCAAAACATAGCCACGAGAACTGAGTTCCGGTGCATTTGGCACAACGGTTGGTGCTGCATAAGCCAACGAAGATACAGCAGCGAACCCTGTAATTAACACTGTGTTTAATATAGTACTTTTTCTCATCATGACATCTTATCTTAGTAGCATTTAAGGCTTACAAACGGTACCCGAATGAATTCAAAGCGCAGGGTTACCTAGGTAAAGAGCGAGTATATTGAAACGGCGCTCAGTTACAGCCACCTTGTTACGATTAGTTACTTTTACTCAATGTTTGTCGAGAATAATGAGAGGCAGGTAGAGCTTTCGTCTAGAAAGATGAGACAAGAGGCGAGAAATCATGCCGTTATGCTATGTAATTAGTGTTCAGAGAAAAAACCGTACAAGCCAGATCTAAAACTAAGCTTGTACGGGAAAAGATAGCTAAAAATTTTATCACTATCTAACTAGGGGCAACTAAGAAAATCTACAATTCAATTAATAATCCGAACTAATCATTTACTAACCAATGCTTCATCTCGGTCATAACAACATAATAATTTATTGTCAGAATTTCAGATAAAAATAAAAATTTAATTTATATATAACCTAAATATTATCTATTACTAGACAGGAGAAAAGTATAATTTCCCTTTCTTAAAACTAAGGGAGGCTTTTTTCGATGCCTTTGAGTTTGTATCGTCATCAGTAAACTGAGTGTAACAATGAGGGATAAGGCATCCGGCTTTAGCGCGAAAAGATAAGCCACTGTTATTTAAGTTCACTCTCTGCTTTTTTATCACTAAAGACTTTAAATTTCGGTTACCTTCAGTTTGTATAGCAATTCTTTCACGTACCCCAACCCAGTACGACTCAAACGACGACATTATACATATCCTCTTTCATGGTATAAGTAGTTGTAATTAAACATTGCTCAAAGCTAGATGTAGAATTCAGTAAATTATTTAAATTTTATTTATCTATAAATTTTAATTTAAATAGATTAACCTGCACATTCCACACAAAATAAAAGGTTATGTCAAAGATTAATTATCATTAAGTTTATTTATACTAGATATAAAATTAAGTTATAAATTTAAGGTTATCTAAAGTATAAATTTTTAGAATATCATCAGCTAATAGTTAATAGAAATTCAGAGGGCTTGTTGAATATGAAAACGACAAATAGAAGCAAAGAACCATCTATAGATTGAATAATCTTCAACGGGGTTACAATTCAAATAAAAGTAGCGCATCTAGTAAGATGCGCTATGGATTTGATCAGTTTTGGAGTATGAGTTCGGATGAAAACAAACTTACTTGAAGTGACTGAGCCAAGTTTGCTTATGGTTTAAGCTTCAATACCTTATCAATATCTTCTGCGCTGTGACGTTCAGGTAACTGCTCCCACTCTTCTCCCCATGAGCGATTCACAATACGACCACGCTGGACAGCTTCTCGCTCATCAATCGCTTTCGCCCAACGCACAACGTTTTTATAGCTTTCTACGTCTAAGAATTCAGCCGCATCGTAAGCACGACCCAGTACAAGGTTGCCGTACCATGGCCATGTTGCGATATCAGCGATACTGTACTCATCGCCACCTAGGAATTCATTGTTTGCGAGGCGCTTGTCTAATACATCTAACTGACGTTTTGCTTCCATTGTAAAACGGTTGATTGGGTACTCGAACTTCTCTGGTGCGTACGCGTAGAAGTGACCAAAACCACCGCCTAGGTATGGCGCAGAACCTTGCAGCCAGAACAACCAGTTCATCACTTCAGCACGCTTTGCGCCCTCTTTTGGTAGAAAGTGACCAAACTTCTCTGCTAGGTAGAATAGGATGTTACCTGATTCAAACACGTTCACTGGCTCAGAACCTGAACGGTCAACTAGGGCCGGAATTTTCGAGTTCGGGTTCACAGCAACAAAACCAGAACCAAACTGGTCGCCGTCACCAATCTTGATCAGGTATGCATCATATTCTGCTTCTTTTACGCCTGCCGCCAGAAGCTCTTCAAACATGATCGTTACTTTCTGGCCGTTTGGAGTCCCCATGGAATAAAGTTGGAATGGGTGTTCCCCAACAGGCAATTCTTGCTCATGACGAGCGCCTGAGTCCGGGCGGTTAATGCTCGCCCACTGGCCACCGTTTTCGTTATCGTTTGTCCAAACTTTTGGTGGAATATATTCGTTAGCCATTGTTATCCCTTATTGTGTTTGAATGCATTATCAAACTGGCAAACTCAGTGCGCCAGCAAGCATGATGAAGTAACCCACCGCATTCGATAAATGGGCATACCCAAGATATTAGGCCGGAATCTTCAAATAAAAGTCCTGACCTTTCACTTAATTAGAACCTTTGGTTATGGGATTTTCTTTCACGCTATAAGGAAAAACGTTGTGTTAATGTGAGTTAGGTTCGAGATGCTAACAATAATGAGTAAGCCCAACTCGGCGGCGCATCTCTGTTTGGTGATTTAGAACAACCGCTTAACTTTACAGTCACTAAGAGCGAAGTAGTGTTAGATACTTTGATTCAGAAGACTTACGTACGTGAAAGATAGTTAGGTTAGATCGTTAGAAAGAAAAACGCCCTTCACTGAATCAATGAAGGGCGTTTTAATATCTTTGTAATCGAAACCGTTACTTAGCTGATTCAAACAAACCAGTGATGCCTTTCAAAGGGAAAAGCCTTGCTTGCTCCAACCCTCTCAACGTTACCTTATTGAGGTCATCAATAAAGAAACGACTGGTCATCGTGTGTTTGCCACCATTAATGAAAATCTCGATGACAGAATTGTCGATATATATATCAATCGCCTGCTTAGCGCCCAATCTTGGTGCTTTTCGAATGCTACCAAATTCTTCTGCGTACAAATGAGACATGTGACGACGGTCCAGCATAAACTCGTGCTCTGTCGCACTAAAGACGATGTTGTCACCTTTGAGGTTACTCAGCTCAAGTTCAAAGCCATCGACCACAAGGTCTAATTGTATCAAACAACTGGTGCTTTCCAGTGTATGGGATTGTGCAAAGACCACCTCTTCTTTTCTTAAACTCTTCAGCTCAGGGAGTGGAGTTTGAACAAGAAAACCATCTTTCAACGTTAGTTCTCTAGGAAGAGACAACATTCCTGCCCACTGGTGTGTGACCGATGGTGTGTCGATTTCTGGCAACCCTATCCATGCAATAAGAATGCGACGCCCACTCTCATCTAAATAGGTTTGTGGGGCGTAGAAATCAAACCCATAATCTGGCTGTAAAATATCTTGGTGGTTTTCTAAAGTCATCGACTCTAGGTTCAACTGATCACCCACGATATACGCGACAGAATAGATGTTTTTGAAATCATAAGGATTACTACTGCTCACGCCCTGTGGCGAAAACAACATCACCGACTGACCATTAATCTCAAAGAAATCAGGACACTCCCACATGTACCCAAGGTCAGAAAACTTGGTCTTGATAGGACCTTTATGCTGCCACGTTTTCAAATCTTTGCTTTGATAGAGCGCCATTGAGCCATGCTCGGTTTTGGTTTGAGCACCCACCACCATCAAATAGTCGTCGCCTTTCTTCCAAACTTTTGGGTCACGAAAGTGCTCCGTGTAATGTTCGTTCTCAATGACCACACCATGTTTTTCAATGTTGCCGTCTGAATCCATGGTGGCAAAGCACTGTGTTGGAATTCGGTTCCAGTTTTGGTCACGCTTGTTGCCAGTAAAAAACAGCAAAGCCTTGTCGTTTTCCACCAAAGCGCCGCCCGAATAGACACCATGTGAATCGTAGTCTTGGTCAGGATGAAGACCCACGCCATGATCAGTAAAATGGATGAAGTCTTTAGTAGAAAGGTGATACCAATACTTCATTCCATGGACTGGTCCCACAGGTGTCCACTGGTAAAAGATGTGGTGCTCACCATTGAAATAGCACAACCCATTTGGGTCATTTAACAGCCCAAATCTAGGGGCGATATGAAAACTAGGAAAGCCTTTATCTTGCTGACGTGAAAGTGTCATTTCTTCGATATCACACTGAGGGATTTGCTCAAGGCGGCGATATCTTTGCTCTACAGTCCAACGGTTGTTTAAGCTCATAATTTTTCTCAACTGAAATTGGATCTGAAGATCATTGCCCAATAAATCGCAGCAATTCTGTCTGGGTTGGAAGCGCGGTCATTGCGCCTTTTTGCGTCGTCGCTAATGCACCACAGCCATTTGCCCATTGAATCGCAGAGCTAACAACAGGATGATTTTTCCAATCCTCATGTTGAGACAGACATGCCAGTAGCCCTCCGACAAAAGCATCACCCGCACCTGTGGTATCAATCGGACTAACGACTTGACCTGCGATCAGTTCACTCTGACTTTCAAAGACGCGCCAAACACCTTTCGCACCTTGTGTCACTAAGACCAAAGCAATATTCAAAGCGGCTATTTGTTGTAAACCTTGTGCCATCGATGTTGAGTCAGTTAAGAACAAAAGCTCCTCTTCAGAGAACTTAACCACATCAGCCATCGCTACAGCCTTCATCACGACAGCTTGGATTTCTGATTGATCTTGCCACACTTCATCACGCAAGTTAGGGTCAAAGCTAATGAAACCACCAGCGGCTTTTGCTCTTTTGATCGCCTCAAATGTGCTGCTTCGACTTGGCTCATTTGCCAGTGAAATCGAGCAAACATGCAGCCAGTCACCTTGCTTAAAGTTTGGGATGTCTTCAACAGACATAAACTGATCAGCGCTCGGTTTTACCATAAACGTAAAGCTGCGTTCACCTTGATCGTCTAAATCCACCACCACTGTTGATGTTCTTTGCTCAGGGTCTTTAATGAGAAACTCCGTGCAAACGCCCTCTTGATCGAGTATTGATTGCATGAAGCGACCAAATGGGTCATCACCCACACGTCCAAAAAACGCACTCTTACCAGATAGACGAGCAATTGCTACGGCGACATTCGCTGGTGCACCACCGGGACATTTGAGTAAAGAAGTCTCAGATTCCGGTATTAGATCGACAACAGCATCACCAGTTACCCACACTTGATTCATCTTGCTTACCTTAAAATTAAAGCCCTGATAGTCCAACGTGTTGAACACCTTCACTACCAAGTAAAAATTGAAAAAGGCTAGCCAAGCCATTAGTGCTTGGCTAGCACCCCAAACATTTAGGAAAAGAAGTGGATTTTGGGGGACTCCACCCTTAAGGAGTTCAGATTAAGCCGCTGCTTTTTTACCGACTTTAGCGCGGTCACGCATACCAAGAACAATGGTGAGAACAAATGCGGTCAAGAACGCGATCACCATACCCGCGATGTAGTAACCAATCTTATCTGGCGTGATGGAAATGATGCCTGGAAGACCAGCGGCCCCTAATGCCTGAGCTTTCACATTAAACATTGTAATGAACGCACTTGATAACGCCGCAGCGCAAACTGCCGCAATAAATGGGTAACGTAGTTTTAAGTTAACACCAAACATGGCTGGTTCTGTAATACCCAGCAAACCCGTGACACCCGATGGAATCGCAATACCTTTCATCTTCTTATCTTTACTCATTATGCCCACCGCCAACGCTGCAGCACCTTGAGAAACGTTAGACATCGCCGCAATAGGAAAGATAAAGGTGCCGCCTGTCGTCGCAATATCCGCAAGAAGTTGCGTTTCAATCGCAATGAAGCTGTGATGCATACCGGTAATAACAAACGGAGCATAGATAAGACCAAATACCGCACCACCAACAAAGCCAGCTGTGTTGTATAGCCAGTTCAGACCATCACCCAATAGGAAACCGATATCACGCGTGAACGGACCGACGACAGTAAACGTCAGCAAACCCGCTATGAAAATCGCCAGTAATGGCGTTAAAAGGTTGTCTAAAACAGAAGGTATGACTTTACGTAAGCCTAGCTCAACCTTCGCAAGAATGAATGCCGATACCAAAACCGGTAACACTGAACCTTGGTAACCCACTTTTTGGATTTCAAAACCAAGAATATTCCAAACCGGAATGTTGCCAGACACAGATGCGCCGCCGAATCCCCAACCATTCAGCAAGTCAGGGTGAACCATCAACATACCTAGCGCTGCCCCTAAATATGGGTTGCCGCCAAACTTCTTGCTGGCTGAAAATGCCAGCAGAATAGGCAGGTAAACAAACGGCGCGTTTGCAAACGTGTTGATCATGTTCGCCAAGTCTGTCAGTCCTGGATTGGCCTCAATCAAGGATTTACCATCAATAAACAAGCCTTGGGCAGTCAGTAGGTTGTAAATACCCATCAACAAACCGCCAGCGACGATTGCTGGAATGATTGGGACGAAAATATCAGACAGCCCTTTCACCGCGCGCTGAACGATGTTTTGTTTCTCTGCGCCAGCAGACGCAACGTCGTTGGTGGACATTTCACTCATCCCCGTCAACTTCGCCATTTCTGCATAAACTTGGTTTACGATGCCTGATCCAAAAATGATTTGGTACTGACCCGCAACTTTGAACTGCCCTTTTACCCCTTCAAGGCTATCAATCGCTTGTTCATCTATTTTTTGCTCATCTGCAACGGCAAGGCGTAAGCGTGTCGCACAATGTGCAAGTGCGGTGATGTTGCTTTTACCACCTAATAGAGTTAACAACTCTTTTGCTACTGCCGGATAATTCATTTCATACCCCATTGGATTATTATCTGAGCTTGCTAAATTTTCGGGAACGTTTGCAAAACAGATTTTTGCTCAATAAAACCAAATGATCAAAGATAAAGCAGAGAGAGTGTGAGAATGATCGTCAAATTATCTCCCTAACAGCAGTATAGGAGGTTAGAATCGCTACTTATCAAAGAGCTTTTCATCTTCTCTTTGCAAACAATCCCAAAAACGAAAAACAGAATGGATAGGAACAATGGCGAGTCTGCATGATGTCGCCCGTCTGGCTGGCGTATCAAAATCAACAGTGTCACGGGTTATAAACGATGAGTATGGCGTAAAAGAAGCGACAAAACAGAAGGTCCGCCAAGCAGTAGCGGAGTGTGGCTATGTGCCGAACCAAGTCGCTAAAGATCTAAAATCTCAAAAGACCAATCTGGTTGGTGTCATTGTTCCTAGGGTTTCCTCTCATGCTACATCCCAAGGTGTCGATGGATTAACCGATGTCCTTGAAAAAGCTGGGAAACATGTCTTACTTGCTAGCACTCACCAAGCCCACGAAAAAGAACTGGAATACATTCAGATCTTTAACCAAAAACGGGTTGAAGGGATCATTCTTTACGCCACCCACCTCGATTCCAAGCTGGTAAAAGCAATTCAAAACTCAGCGGTCCCAGTTGTGCTCGTCGGTCAAGATGGTTCCATGTTTAATATTCCAAGCATCATTCATGATGACGCACGAGTAGGGTTTGAAGCGGGAAATAGACTGGTTGCAAAAGGTTGCCAAACCATGGGCTTTATTGGCGTACAAGGTGACGATATCGCGGTAGATAAGCAACGCTCTGAAGGATTTGTTCAAGCGCTGCAACACCATGGTTTTGAGCTCGCCTTTCATGCTCGTGGTGACTTTACCATCGACTCTGGCTATTCATTGGCAAAACAACACTTAACAGAGAACCGTAAGCTAGATGGCTTGTTCTGTGCGACAGACCGTATTGCTATCGGTGCGATGAGAGCGATTCAAGAGCTCGGGTTAACACCGGGTAAAGACGTTTTAGTGCTAGGAGTTGGTGATGATGAGCTCGCATCAGTGTGCACCCCAACCTTATCAACATTTAACTATGCATTTGATAAAGCAGGTGAAAATGGTGCGAAACTGTTGCTAGACAGAATTGCCAACAGAAGTTTTGAAATGAGTAAGATGGTGCTAACCTTCAAAACAATTGAGCGTCAGTCCTGTTGATGAAAAAGCGCCAACTGAAATCAGTTGGCGCTTTTCTTATTACTCTTTCTCGGTTAGAGCCCTTTAGAACCAAGTTTCCATTTGCAGTGCAAACAGAACTTCACCACCATCACCCATCGTTGCAGCGCCCGCATCCTGGCTAATCGAGTAGCCATTCAAGTCTTCGCTCCAATCAACGTAGCTAACAGCAAAACGTAGCTCCGGACGGTCAAAGAACCCTGCTGCGGTAGACATCTTAAGCGTTGGTGCAATTGTCGCTTTGTAAAAACTGCCACTTGCTTTATCAATCGCATTGTCTAGGTCCATGTATTGGTATGAGCCTTCATAAACCATCTCAAAGTTTTGTGTAAACTCTTGCGCTAAGCGGATGTTGAACGATGCCCACGTAAATTCATCATTTTTAGCAAAGCGATCTTGGCTGTGTTCTGCTAACAACGCAGGTGCTACACGCCAGTTGTCGCCGATGCGTGTTACACCATAACTGAACAAACGTACGGCTTTTGCGTCTTCTAGCAAATCACCGTTTGAACCAATGCCTTTAAGTTCTGCACCCAGTCCATCACCCATCAAAATACCTGTTTTAGACAAGCCTTCACTCATGCCAAAGAAGTTATCGCCATGGTAAGCAAACATCGCATGTAAACCTTTGTCCGCTGCACCTTCTACGCGATCATTGTTATCAGCAGACGTCATGCCGCTCAGCATCAATTGCCAATTACCAAAGCGGTTGTTCATTGTCGCGATATAGTTTTCAACATCCGTTGACGAGCTATCAATCTCACCAAAATCACGACCATAGATCGAGAAGTTTGCTTTCCACGAATCGCTCATTTGGACGTCATACACGCCTGCACCAGTACCAGATAGGAAAACGATATCCGAGTCAAAGAAGTGAATGTCAAAGTTATCACGGTCAAATCGTTTACCTGCCCAAAACGTTGCGTCAGCAAACGCACTTGATTGAGAGAACATGCTCAACTTGTTTAGCTCAGCATATACCTGACGAACGTTTAATTGACTCTCACTCGCTGTCCATTCGTTATTGGTTTCCGTACTATCTGCCAGCATGATTCGAAACAAAGCGCTGGAACCATCATCTGCAAAGCGTTTGTGAATAAGGTTTGCTTCCACATAATGATCATCCTCAACCCCTAGTCGTCCAATTGGCGCGCCAATAGCACCAGCTGCCGTCATGTAAGGACCAGTACCCACTGCACCATTCAGATCATCATTAATGAGCAGCCCGGAACGAGCGTAGCCATGAAACTCAAAGCTTGAGGCTTTTTCATTTGCTTCTACGGATACTTTTTCTGTCTGTTCAAGCCTCTGTTCTAATTCATTAATTCGCTTTTCAAGAGCGGCAACATCTGTTGTTGCGAATGCAGGTGCAGTAACCAGCCCAAGCGCTACTGCCATCGTCAAAGTGTGTAGTTTCATTTCCATAGTCTCACGTAAATTTATACTCAGGGTTTTGCAAACGTTCCCAAGAAAAATTGCAAACATATGGTGACTTTAAATGTCCATCTAAAGCCTGAATTTCAGAGCGCTCAGATACAGAGCGTCTCTATCACTTGTATCAATGGGGCGATAATATATAAAATTTTCGGGAACGTTACCGCAAGGAAGCGATTTTGTTACTTCTATCACGTTCAATTGTGTTACTTACAGAAAAATCATTAACCAGCGCACATTTGAATGGTAATGAGAAACAGGCATTGAAATTCAGCCTTATTAACAGGTGGCATTGTGGCAGAGACGTTGGCTCAACGTCTTTTATAGATTGTCTTGTGGTTAGAGCGCACAAAAAACTTCATAGAATCAGTGAGAGCATTGGCTCCATGCATTTTAATATCTACAAAACTCATTTTTTGAACATAAATGAGTTTTGTAAAATCCAATAATCTTGCTCATGGTCACATCGGTTTCGAAAAGCCACTCATTACCAAAAAGTAATCAAGCTAATGTAGTCTAATGCATCTCAACGTTATTCTCTTTAGCGACTAGTAAGTATTTAATTTGATGTTGAAAATCTGCCTCAATTATCTCTTCTCGACCTTTGGACATAACGGTGTCGTAAACCATGTTTACATATTCATACGGCAGATATTTATCAAAAACATGAACTATATCGTCGTTAATTAAAATTTCACCGTAACAAGCTAAGTCTTCATCAAACGTATTTTGGTAACAAGATATTTTAGAACTATCCCATCCAGAGTAAAATTTGACACTCTTGACATCGTCATACATCGCAATGAATAACTTTTCGATTCCAAGCTTTCCTTCAGCCTCAAACCTCGACTCAAAGTTAACATAGCCGATAGCAATACCTTCATTAGAAGCTGAGTAATCTTTATTAACTCCGTAGTGGACTTGGTTTTCTCTAAGTTTAGAATTGCCAATAGCTTTCCAAGTTAGGCGGTTCCCATCAATATTTTCACCAAATGTAAGCTCTTCTTTGACCTCAATGATTTGGTTCGCCAATTGGTAAGTTAAAGGCAGGTCAAGATCCGGAACGTTAGTGGCAAGACTTAGACCTTTCCTGCTATGTTTTTCGTATATTACCTGATGTTTTCTTGGCTCGGAGTGAGAGCTTACAACTATCCATCCGCTTTCTTCAGTAGATGGGTTAGTTGATTCGGAGTTACAGCCCAAAATAAGAAGAGTTGACGCGCTAAACAGTACAGTTTTTAAGTACATAGTGAGTATTCAAAGTTAATTATTTAGTGGCATTATCATTTAAAACAATATCATGGGCAATAAAATCATACTTTAATACCTCAATAGTTATTCTATTTCGAAGTTAATATTTTTGATTAGCTACATTGCTAGGTTAATAACAGAGAACGATGCCAGAATGAATTACGTGTTCTAACTCTATACTTAATCATACAAATCCGGCAGTGCGAAACGAATAAAGTGAACGTGTCAAAAGCCCGAATAGCGTTACCCAACAAAAACGCCCTTCACATAAGTAAAGGGCGTTTGTTATTTGAGATTTTGATTAGCGAGCTATAACACCAACCCACCATCAATCTTGAGCACTTGTCCGGTTATAAACGCACTTTTATCAGACGCTAGAAACGCAACGCCATTGGCAATGTCTTGCGCCGAGCCCATGCGTCCCAGAGGCGTTTTACTTTCCATCATTTGAATGACTTTTTCAGGCAAGCTCTTTGTCATGTCGGTAGCGATAAAACCTGGAGCAACACAGTTGACTCGGATTTGAGCGCCTTTTCTTGCTAACTCTTTCGCCCAGCCTTTGCTCATCGCTATCACGCCACCTTTACTCGCGCCATAATTACTTTGACCAATATTGCCATCCGTTCCCACGATAGACGAAATACTGACAATACTGCCTGCGCCTTGCTCTAGCATGACAGGTGCAACGCGCTGGGTGAGTAAAAACACCGCCTTTAGGTTCACGTCGATAACGCTGTCCCAGTCTTGCTCTAACATGTCTGGCAGCAGTGCATCTCTCGTTATCCCGGCGTTGTTGACCAGAACATCAATGCGTTGATGTTTCGCGACGATGCTGTCGACCACTTCACTTACCGCTGCGGCCTCACAGAGATTCACTTGATAACTTGAAAGGTTTGGCGACTGACTCCACTCCACAGGCGAGATATCTAGCCCCACGACGTGGAATCCATCTTCGAGTAATTGTTCGCAAATGGCCTGCCCTATACCGCGAGCAGCCCCTGTAACGACGGCGACTTTTTCGTCTTTCATCTTGGTCTTCCTTAAATGTTGAGAGTACAAATTCGCTTGTATCCCTAGCGTTTTTTGTTTTTATGCCTAGTCGCGCTACAGCTGCGCTTCTCATACGCAGGGTCTTTTATATCTTATAAAAACTATAGAAACAGTCTGGGAGTCGGATGTGAACTAATCAAGGCAACTTGATGACTATGGCAAGATCAACTTAAGAAAGTGTGTTGGAAGGAGCAAAGTTACACGATTGGAGGACTTGGATAGAAAAGTATTGATCTGATGACTCAAATACTACTTCATCAGACCAATATTACTTGTCTCTTAATCTCTTACAAAAGCTGGTTTTGTTATTTTCACCAGAAAAGGTTGAAGCAAAAGATTAAACAACATTCCAGTAATAAACAGGGTGATCACAATACTCGCACCACTTGGTAAGTCGTAGCGAGCCGATGCGGCAATACCCGATAAAATCCCAACAATACCGATGCTGATACTGGCGACAAAGAATCGAGTTCCCTTCAATGCTGCCGTACATAAAGCTGGAATCACCAACAAAGCAAATTCTAAATAAATGCCGGTTAACTTGACCGTAATGGGCATCAGGATAGCAAAGATAAGATAAAAACCACTACCGCGCATAAACGCAGGTTTTAACCAAACCAATAGCAACATCGCAGCGGTAATGAGTGCCAAAGGCCAAACGTCTGCCCAAGTCGCCCATAACAGTTGCCCATTAAGAATGCCTTGAATAAAGTCTCCGCCGTGTGGGTCTTTGCTCACCAGCAGGATCGCCAGCGATGCAGACACCACAAACAAGCTGCCAATCATGGGCTCTAAATGTTGCTGGTATCGTTTCTCCATTAAGGCAATCAAACCGCAAAGCATCAAAGACATAACCCAAGGGCCAATCATTTCACCAAAGAATGAGCCTGAGAACAGCGCGTATTGGCTCAACCAGTAGTGGCTTAGTGCTGCCCCCAATGCCGCAACTTGCGCCACCGCCAAATCTATAAAGATGATCTGACGATTAAGAACTTGTTGCCCCAGAACGATGTTGCCAACTAACGCAATTAAGCCACACAAAACCGCAGGTAAAAGCCATGCATAATCTGCCATGACTTAGATCTTCACTGGAACGGGTGGCACTAACACATCCAGTAAATCATCAATGACCTGATCGTACATCTCATCCAAGCTTTCACCCTCAGAAACGGTCAATGGCAGTTGAATCACAGGTTTGTCAGTATGCTCCTGCAACCAGTTCGCTGGACGCAGATCCTGATGAGAGGAGTAAACAATCGCATCAAAACTGTCGGCATCTAACTTGGTAAGTGATTGCAGGTGAGATGTGGTCGGTGAAATGCCCGGTTTAGGTTCGAGATCGGCAATCTGCTTCATTCCGAGCCAATCGTACAAATAACGATACGTCGCGTGATAACCGACAACTTGCTTACCCTTTAAAGCCGCGCCTTTCTCATTCCATTCATTGAGCTTTTTTTGCCACTGCGCGCGAAACTTCATACCATTCACTTGGTAACTTTGCGCGTTGTCGGGATCAATCGCTTTTAAGCGCTCCGTTACTTTACGAGATAATGGAATCATGTCATTTGCCGCAAATTGAACATGTGGGTTTCCGTGCGCATGAATGTCCCCCATGCTGCGGTCAACATGATCATGAGAGTCCAACATACGCACGAAATCGGTCGCATAAATCATGCTTTGAGCACCATTTTGAACGGCACTATTGCCACTTCGATTTTGAAGCATCGGCAACCAACCTACCTCCAACTCAGCGCCAGAGCACATCGCCATGTCAGCTTGGCGCATCTTGGCAATCAAAGACGGACGAGCTTGAACATAATGCGGATCTTGCTTAGCCGTGGTTGCTGAGTAAATGGTGGCGTTTGGGGCATGACTTTCAAAAAAAGCTTTCCATTCAGGCTCACAAACGAAAATGTTAAGAGCCAAAGCAGGCGAAGAGATGATGGCAGATCCCGCCGCCATCATCACTAAACTGCATTTACTTATCGCAAGTTTAGAACGCATGTGCACCGTGCGCTCCAAATGTCATTACGTATTGCAGAGTAAACACGTTGTCTGTTTCGCTGTCTTGGTTATCAATGCGAGTGAATTGCGCACGGATCGTACCGAAATGAGAAGAATCCCATGCGATCATCGCATCCATCTCTTTATCATTCAGTGCTGTGAAATGCATGTGATCGCCGTGTGCGTGGCCATCATAGCTTTCTGCTTCGCCGTAACGTAGGCCTGCAGACCAACTTGGGTTGAAGCGGTAAACGCCCGAAACATAGTATGCGCTTAGGTTGTCTGGTGACTCTGCATCGTTCTTGTATTTGCTGTCTACTACACCGTCTAACAACATGTATTCCGCAGATAGCGTGAAGTTGCTGTACTTGTAGTTACCATCTGGTGCCCACTTCCACACAAAATCTGCGCCGTATAGGTTTGCACCCGTTACAGCCGCAGCGTGGCTGTGGTCATGTTCTTCTTCGTGACCATGGTCGTGATCTTCGAATTCTTTAACTTTGCCATTTTCGTTACGCAGGTAACTTAAACCAAACTGCCAACTGGAAGATTCAGAGAAATCATTACCAAGCTTCATCGTTGTCGTGTAAACACCAACTTTAGAGCCATCTTCAACAGAAGACATCTTGTTGCCGCTTAATGCTTCTACACCAAACTTCACGTAAAGATCGGTTGGCAGAACGATGTTTGCGCGTACACCGTCATCATAGTAATGCGAACCAAGGAAAGTACGGTAAGCAATTGGGCGTTCAACGAAACTGTCAGTGTGCATGTGTTGATTGTTGAGGTAACCGAAGTCAGATAGGAATCGGCCTGCGCGCACGTTTACACCGTATGGCAATGCCAAAGTTTCGATGAATGCTTCTTCAAGCTCTAGTTCTGTCTCATCGCCATGACTTTCAAGAACAGCGGTCAACGCACCGTGAAACTTATCGTCAATATTTGATGATAAGTTCAATTCCGTATGGCCTAGGCCAAAGCCTTCTTCGCGCTCAGAATTATGACGTTGACCATCTTGGTAGTAGCCATCAACAACAACACCAATCTGTGGGTTCGATAATGTATCGGCAAAAACAGGGGACGCAAAAATGCTACCGATCGCGAGAGAAACCAATTTCTTATTCACTACTTCTTTCCTTTTGTTATGTTATAACATTTAATTTCGAGATGTTATAATATAACAATTATCATTACACAAGCAGAAATTTAACTCGGTTCCGACTGCTAGCTCGTATTCAATCCCTGATTTTGACTATCAACAAGTGAATCAATTGATGTTTTTTATACGTATACTATTGAGAGTCAATCATTAGATAAGTAAAGGAATTTCAGTATGTTGAATATGGATTTCTCGAAAAGAATCGTGATAGAAACAGGTGAACAGGAGTGGATCGCCAGCCCTTCCAAAGGCGTGTGGCGTAAACCTTTGGAAAGAGAAGCCAAAGAATCAGGGCACACCACCAGCGTAGTGAAGTATGAGCCAAACTCGCACTTTTCGACTCATCCTCATCCTCACGGAGAAGAAATATTAGTGCTCGAAGGAGTGTTCTCTGACGAAGATGGTGACTACCCTGCTGGAACCTACTTGCGTAACCCTCCTGGAAGTCAACATGCGCCCTATAGCAAAGAAGGCTGTGTGATTTTAGTTAAACTAAATCAATTCAATTCTGATGATCTAGAAACAGTTCGCATCAACACGAACGAAGCGAATTGGTTACCTGGCATCGGTGGGCTGAAAGTCATGCCATTGCATGATTTTCAGCATGAACATGTCGCATTGGTTAAATGGCCGAAAGGCGAGAAGTTTCAACCACACCGTCACTTTGGTGGTGAAGAAATTTTTGTGTTATCGGGGGAATTTAAAGACGAGCTAGGAACCTATCCTCCCTACTCTTGGATACGCAGTCCACATATGAGTGAGCACTTTCCTTTTGTAGAGCAAGAAACGGTCATTTGGGTAAAAACAGGCCACCTGCCACTCCAAGCTCCTGCTCAGCAATCCTAATGTTGGAATACTTGGCATCGTCCCTTGAAACTAAAATCGGCTCGTAGATTACGAGCCGATGATCATTGCGTCGCTAAGAGCCCATAATTCTCGAGTGGAGCCAATCTTTGAGCTCAGCTCGATTATGTTTTAACACGTTCATTTCGTGATCATCAATCGGGCTTCCTTGCAGTTCTAGTACGCGGATTTCCTTATCTAAAGCATTGTAGTTTTTAACGGTTTCAGCAAATGATGCATCGTTTTCGGCAAGCTGAGTAATGGTATCCAAATGTTCTGGGAATTCATGAGTTAATGAGTGATTTTCACCTAACATAGAGACCTCTTGGCTAGAGTTATTGATGTATATCTCCGCTCATTTTTTGAGCGACACATTCTTAACCATAGCACTTCATTGAGCACAATATCGTCGATTTGAGCACACTTTTACTGAACGTCTTAATGATGGTTCGTCACTGTTTTCGGCCCGGTAACTCCGCTCGTTGTTATTCTGTACTTTGTCAATAATCGGCTACATTTAATACACTTCTCATAAAAAGGTACATCTAATGAACAGCATGAAAATTGGCCTAATCAGTGCATCAATAGCCGTTGCACTTGTTGGCTGTAATTCAGACAGTGACTCTGTCAGTACAATGACTCCTGTTACTTTGTCTGTATCAGATGCCCCTATTGATGACGTATCAGAAGTGGTGATCACATATAACAAAGTTGCATTTCTTCCTCTGGATGGTGGCACACCACAAGTATTCGATGTGTATAAAACAGACGAAGAAGGCAATTTGGTCGACGAAGATGGTAACCCCCTTCCCGAAGGTGAAGATCCACTCCCACTAAGTGTTAACTTACTCAACTTCCAAGGCAGTGACGCGCAAGAATTGGTGGATGATGAACTGATACCAACTGGTAATTATAAACTCTGCGTGTTTGCTAATGATGGCGATCATCCAAACTACCCATCATATGTGATTGACGAAGCGACAGGAAATCAAATCCCACTGACCGTCAAAGGTGATGGGGCTTGCCCACAAGGTGTCGGAAAGGATCCTGACTCTGGAGTGCTGTTCTTTAACAACACCTTTGCAGTCAACCCTGACAATAATGAGTTCGTAGTTGAATTTGATCTGCGCCGTGGCTTAAAAGACGGAACAGGCCAAAACGAAGGCTACAGAATTCAACGCACCTCCGTCACTTTAATTAACACGGTGACAACGGGGGAGATTCAGGGTGATGTCGCAACATTGACCTATCAAAGCTGCGAAACGGATACCCCAAGTGCAAATGGATATGCGCACGCGATCTACTTATATCAAGGAAATATCGCCGAAGAAAACATGGGGCCATTTGCCGGCGCAGAAGGCCAAGCAATGCCAATCGCGGCAGCGAACGTGGTTCAAGACGTTGATGATGCAAATTACGAGTACGAATTCGGTTTTGTAGAACCTGGTACTTACTCAGTCGGTTATACCTGTACGGCAAATGACGATTCTGAAGAAGGTATTGTCGCTGGCGAAACTTTCAGCATTTATCAATCAACTAGCGGACTTAACGTATCCGTTGGTACTGATACAGACGCAAACTTTTAAGATCCCCTAGAAATGGCAGAGTCAGCACAAGCTCTGCCTTTTCTTCATGGCGTTCTTGGTCAGCTCTTTGCTCACCACAAATCGACTCACAAGATAATACGTTCGTTTTCATCCTTAGAAGAAGCTAATGGGCAGATAGAAATCCAGCTCAAACGCCTCATCATGGCTGAGAAAGTGATTTTTATGATAATGGACATAAGCGGGTGTAGAACGCTGTTTAAAGCCAGAGTTAGGCAACCACTTCTCTAATACCATACTCAGTTGAGGAAGAAGCTCACCATATACTCCCGTTAAGCGAAAGACGGCATGTAAACCGCCTGGGATGGTCATTTGATTCACGACGCCACGCACTTTGAGCGGCGTATCAATCTCCATACAAGCCACATAGCGACACTTGTCGAGTTCTACCCAAGCAGGGTTGGAGTGATGCAAGCCGTATTGAACCGAAAAGTCCCGATTCTCAGAACTTGCCCACGCTTTCAAAATCAGCCACGCATTGCGAATGGAACGGTTATAGCCCTCATGTCGAACATACGCCGCAAAGCGTTGTGGAACCTCCATAATTTTAGGTTCTGGCAACTCGCGTTTAGCAACACGATGATAACCCGCAGCCACTTCCGGATCCTTCAAATACGGTTTTTCTGCGACTTGTAAATCATGCTTTCGCCACGCACCAGGTGACATAGCGAACGTCGCTTTAAACGCTCGGCTAAAAGAAGATACCGAGCTAAAACCGCACTTGTTAGCAATGTCTAACACCGACGAGCTGGTATCAAACATCAGTTGATTGGCGGCGTATTCCATTCTTGTGCGGCGGATATATTGATGGACAGACTCCCCTACCACATCTTTAAAAATACGATGGAAGTGTTGCTCAGAATAGGCTGCTACATCTGCTAGCTCTTTAGCTGATAAATCTCTGCTAATGTCCTGATGAATGTAAAACAGCACGTCATTGATTCTGGAAACTTGTTGATGGCTCACGGAGTAAACTTTTGCTTAAATAGCATAAATGGACACGTTTAACAGCATAAATGGACACACCAAGCTTGGCAATTTACCTATACTATTTCTGACATAAAAAAAGACAATTACGAGAAGCACAGCACATGGAAATCGCACAGTCATTACAACAAACTAAGTCATCCTATATTCGAGAGATCCTCGCAGCAGCGAGCGATAAGAACGTTATTTCTCTTGCGGGTGGCTTACCGGACGAAAAAACCTTCCCGATCGACTTAATGAAACCGACGCTCGAAAACCTCGCGAACATGCCAGAGGTGTTTCAATACGGCGCAACAGCAGGCTACGCACCGCTACTTAACTTTTTGACCGATTATTACCAGCTACCAGAATCTCATTTGGCGATGATCACAACGGGTTCTCAGCAAGGGCTAGATTTGATTGCGCGTGCGTACGTGAATCCGGACGATAAAGTGGTGATGGAAGCGCCAAGCTACCTTGGAGCCATGCAGGTATTTGGTTTAGTGCAAGCCAATATCGTGACCGTTTCGCAAACAGAATGTGGTCCAAACCTTGAAGAACTTGAGCAATGCTTTGCTACGCAGCAACCGAAAATGTTCTACGCCGTGCCCGATTTTCACAACCCAACGGGCGTATGCTGGGCGCTAGAGACTCGCCAAAAAGTTGCCGAACTTTGTATCCAATACGACGTTGCATTCATTGAAGACGCACCATACCGCGAGCTGCGTTTTTCTGGTGAAGCACTACCGCTGGTTTCGGATTTCTGCCCGCAGCACTCCATCGTGTTGCGTTCATTCTCCAAAATCGCCTCTCCAGGCTTGCGTATTGGTATGGTAACGGGCAAACGCAGTTACCTTGAGCCACTCATCAAAATCAAACAAGGTGCCGATCTGCACTCTAGTATTCCTATGCAAGCTTTGCTGCATGGTCTACTGCGACATGACAACTTCGAAACACACATTTCAACCATCTGTGCGCTTTACAAATCGCGTTACGATGTCATGTTTGCTGAGCTGCAAAAACAGCTGCCAGAAAGTTGCGTACTCAAACCTGTCGATGGTGGCATGTTTGTATGGGTCGAAATTCCAGAATGCGACACCTTCGAACTTGCGAAAACCCTTCTCGCAAACTGGGTTGCTGTGGTGCCTAGCCCAGTATTTTATCCGGAAGGTTCAAAGGTAAAAGCCGCTCTGCGTCTTAACTTTACCAATGCCACACCAGAAGAACTGACGACTGCTGTCACTCGACTTGCGGATGTACTCAACGCTTTGTAATTAAGCGCATGCGTTAGAATCTGCCTTTGAGATTCGAAAAAGTCTCAAAGGCAGCATCAAAAAAAGTTCCCCAAAAAATTTTATATTTTTCTCTCAAATCAACTCTCTACAGTAAGTGCCTGTTTTCTCTTGATCCTCTCACTCATATAAAAATGAGAACCTAATCACATATTTGATGGTTAGAAAAGTTACGTCTATCTTTCAAACAAAAGACATCAACTTCGCAGCATTAATGTTCTCAATTTCAGACACTTTACTCAGTCGTGGCTTAGCGATTGAGTAAACGACTAGAAAGCATCTGCGGGCATACCCACTACGAAGGATTGACCAGAACCATTCTGAATGTCGCGAGCCAATCTTTTGATTGGCAATTACGTCAGTGAATCGCACCAAATGACAGAGGGGTTATCAGGATGAACACTCGAACCACGACAGGACTCGTCGCCACTGGCTGGTCCGTTATCTTTTCACTTTTTACCGCATTCGCCGCGTATGCGAATACGTCTCCAAACTGTAGTGATGTTTTAGCGGGCAACACAACTGCCGTATCGCAAAAAATGATGGTTTTACTGGGCGAAGACATCACTAAATCCAACCGCATCACCACGGTGATTCCAGCCAAAAACAATCCATTTGTGACCGAAGCACTGGTCTCGGTTTCCAACGACGTGTCACCCAATGGACGTTTGCCACAAAAGACATTGGAAGAGATCAGAAAAGTACGCTCAGATTTGGAAAAAGCCGCACTGGAAGTGAGCCGATTACAAGGCACTTTTGAAGTCGCATTTGTTAGCTTGATTGATGGTTACTGCCAGTTCTCGAACCACGAACTTACTCAGCATGCCAAAATCGACTTTGACCATTTGGAAGGTCTCACGTTGTATTCAATCCCCGCTTTGCTAGCAATGGTGGATCAATCTTACGCCATGGCAGAAAATAGAATTGCTAGCGAGCAGGAACAGTTAAGCAACATCGAGAAAGAACAACAGAGACAGAAACAGCAAGCCAGTGCTGCCGCAGCAGCTCGTTACCAAGACGGTAACGTGTTGGTGAAAGTCGAGAATTTTGATGGCTCTAATGTGACGTTTTCCGTCACTAACGTCGGTTCACAAGGTTCATTACAGCCAAACTTCAACACGTTTAATGCCTATCGCACCGAAAGCGGAGAGCTAGTGTATAAATCGGAGTCTTTGTTGAACTTAGCAGATACTGCGGGTAACACGCTTGAAACCATGGGGATCGCAGAGCTCTCATCACGAGGGGGAAACAACTTGTCAATCTCTCCGGGTGAAACCCGAAAATTCGTCACCAGTATCGCTTCAGAAGTCGCACCACACACACAGTTAAGCTTGGAGTTCCCGGCCAAAGTATTAAATACCGAACAGGACTTCACGCTGTCGTTTTCTGACACGACGGCAGTGGCTACAGCGAACGTAAATTAACTGAAAAGCGCTCATCACAACGCGCACAGACGTAAACTTGTTGTTTGGCAACAAGCTCAAAGACAGGCACATTTCGCCTGTCTTTTCTTTCGGAAAAGTAAAATTATGGCTGTTTGCACTTATAAGCATTGGCAAACATGGTAACCGATGTGGAGAAGTCCAACGGCTCATATAAGTACAATGTATCTGCGCCTAAATCTGCCGCTTTGATGCGCATTTGGTTTAACGTACCCCAGACCATGTCTTTATCTGCGTGCAGCCAATAATCATAAAAGTGCCCTTCCGAGCCAATTACCGTTCCCATTAGCTCGCAGTTTTCAATCGCATTCACGTTGTCCCAAAGCACTTGGACTTGCTCAGATTCTTGGGTCGGGAACGTCACACATCCCGTCAATGATGCCGCTAACGCAAGACACATCACTCGCTTTTTCATAGTCATATCGCCTAAAAATTATTTAGATGGCGGATTTTATGAATTGCTTATGTGATGACCAACAAAATATTTCTATCGCCCCTTTAAATAGAAATAATGGAAGCGAAGAAAACTCTAAAGGCAGCGTATACCGCTAGTAATCACATGGCATCTAAGATAAAACAGTAGCGATAATATACGGATGAGGGATAGAGTTTGGTTTCTAAAAATAAGCTAATTCGCTATACGGCTACGGAAGTCGCTGATGCATTTGAAAAAGAAGATGAGCTCATTAAACAAGTTCAGTCCAACCAACTCTCGCAAGTGCTATTGCTTTGGCAAGTAAAAAGCCCGACGATCGTGCTTCCCGCGGGTAAGAAATGGCCAGTGTCTAATGAGTTAGAACATGCGTTAAATGCGTCTGGCTGGAAACTCTTTTCTCGTAAAACTGGCGGTGCCCCCGTCCCTCAAGTACCGGGTATTATTAATCTATCCCACATCTATCACTGGCCAGACGGTGAGCCTTACGACATCAAGAAAGCGTATCTCGATTTGTGTGCGATTTTGACAGTTTTCTTTGAGCAACTGGGCGTGAAAGTAGATGTCCATGCTACGCCTTATTCGTACTGTGACGGCGAGTACAACCTCAATATTGGTGGTCAAAAAGTTGTGGGAACCGCGCAGCGCGTTTTACTGAAAAAAGGCGGTGGGCAAGTGGTGTTATCACAAGCATGCATTCTGATTGATGCCGACGTTGCAAAGATTGTCGCACCGGTAAAATTGTGTAATCAACTTTGCGGTCACAGCGATGATATTCGTGGTGATGTCCACACACCGCTCTTCAATCATATATCCGACCGCCCCTCGATAGATTCACTCTTTCAGCAACTGACTAGCGCGTTTTTAATGCATGCTAAAGGCAACTAAAGGCGCGTTAACAACCAAAAAAGAAAAGGAGCTTTCGCTCCTTTCCTACTCAATCAACCGACGCTAAAAGCGAACTTCCACTTCTACCCCTTCAATCCATCGACTTTTTTCCAACGGCTCATCAAAGCTCAGTGTGACTTTTAAATAGGCAGGCTGACCTTCAAATGGGCTTTGAAGTTCCGAAGGCAATTTGTTCACAACCTCAACCGGCTTCGATACCGTCGCATTAAACTTTCGACCATCAGGAAATACGACTTTTGCTTTGGTTTCCATATTACTGTATTCGAGGTATTTAGGATTTAGAAAAGCCGTAATTTCAGGTGTCACGTTGCGAGCAATCGTGAGCAATGGCGTATTTTCCGATACATTTTGCCCCTCATGCACATGAATATCGAGTACACGACCGTTCATAGGAGAACGGAAGGTGAGATCTTCTTGTTGAGCACGCTTTACTACCAGCTCACGCATTAAAGAACGATACTCTTGTGTCACTGGACCAGCCAACTCTAACTCTTCCAAGTTACGCATCGCATCCACATAAGCAATTTTCTGACTGCTTAACTGATTGCTCAGTGAGTTATTCACACTCACAATAGCCGCGTAATCCACCTCAGACACTTGCCCTTTCTTTCTGTAAAGGTCGTATTTTTTCTGAATATCACGGACCTTCTTCAAGCCTTCGGCTGAGCTTTCAATAGCACTTTTGTATAGCTCATCAGTACTTTGCACCTGATTTTTAGACAGTTTCACCAGCTCATCTTTAATGAAATCAATCTCTTTATTCAACGCATTATCTTTTAACAACAGCAGCGCTTGATCCTGAGTCACTTCCGTACCGACATTCACAGGCACCGGCCCAACAATCGCAGAGCGAGTTGCCGTCACCGTAAGTGGATGTGACGTGATAATGGCAGGCGCCGTCACTAACACTTGCGTTCTAAACAAGTAATAAGCCATAAACAAAAGCGGACTGATTACAATCGCTAAAATCAAGTACCAACGGAGACGATAACCGCCACGCTTTGCCTGTCCGTAGACGACTTTCATCCCGTTCTCAGACTGCGGTTTGTTTTTCTTATCTAAGTGAAAGTTAACTTTCATACTAAAACTTTTTACCTCGCTTCAATACCCACCAAGGTGCCATACTCGACTCTTCATGACTTCTCCTCACAACTTCATTAACCATTGAGAAAGCGGTAATCAAACGCATGAAAAACTGGTAGACAGGGTAAAGAAATAACCATTTCGCTGACTTCAAATCCTCTTTTTTTCTCTCTGATACAAGCCCAATGTAGACAACAAAAATCAGAGCAGATAAGAAGAGGTAGACAAAATAGAGCATTAGCATCAACGCCAATACAAATTTAAGTGGATAGACAATCACCATGTACACGCTAAATATCACCACAAGCAGCGGCAATAAAACGTTTTGAATCACGCCATAAGCCAAAGTGAATAAAAAGTTCCCCCAACCAAGTAGCCGTGGAGACAACCCTTCATTGTGTTTACGCAAAAACAAAAACAATAAATCGCCATCCCAACGCAGCCGCTGCAATACCAAACCTTTCAACGTATCTGGTACATCAGTATGGCCGATGGAGTGCGTCGAAAAGGCCAATTTATTATCAGGGTAACGACGTTTGTATTGCTTCAAGCGCATGGTTAAGTCGAGATCTTCTGCGGTATGCGTATCCCAGCCCCCCACTTGCTTAAGCAGGTTCTTCCGAAACGCTCCGAATGCGCCAGAAATGTTATTGAGAACACCCCATGTCGCCATCCCCGTTTTACCGGCTTGCATCGACAGCATGTACTCCAAGGATTGCATTTTGGTCAACAAGTTGGCGTTATGGTTGCGAACTCTTAACGCACCACCGCTCGCAATCACATTTTTATCCGCAAACTGTTTCATCATGGTGAAGACCATGTCGTTATCGAATGAAGTATCTCCATCCACGTTAATGACGATTTCACCACTAGCCATTGATAAGCCGGCATTCAGTGTTGAAACCCGGCCTCCTCGTTGCCATTTTGGCAACACGCGCACTTTACGATTACGAACGCTTGCATGCCTTTTCTCACCATTTAACGCGGCATGATAGGTATCTTGGTTTTGTACCGCCCCATCAACCACAGCAAGTACTTCAATATGACCTGGGTAAACTTGCTCAACTAACGTATCGATAGTGATCCCAATCGCATCACCTTCACCATAACAAGTAATAACGAAACTCACTGAAGGAAACCGCTTTAATTCTGGGTCTTCTTGCGCATATGACCAACGAAATATCCCTGTTAGCACCAGCAAATATAGAGGTAGCTCGATAATGATCATGACGGGAAACAGCAATAGCCATAACTCTTCATTGTGAAGTAGCATGCCTCGAAGATAGTCGAGCAGAACGAGACTATCTTGCAGCATAAATCTCACCCATCAGCGATTCCATCCAAACAGAAACACCGTCTTCGATGATCGGATCGGGCAGGTCCCAAGCAAAGACATCCAACTCAAACTCTTCGTCTTCAACAAGCTCACCCAGATCCGATAATTTTTGCTGTAAAATGGACAGGCTCGCGTTGGTCGTATTTGGCATTAGGACAAGCAACACATCCTGTTTGTACTGACAACAGATATCGGTATCTCTAAACAAGCCGCTAAGACGACGCGTCAGTTGATCCATCAATGAGAACAATTTTGCATCGCCATATTGCTTACCGTATTCATCGATCGTCGGTAAATGCAGTCCAAGTAGAAGGTGCTGTTCTTTGTGTCTCAGCGCGACTTTATTTAACCATGCAAGCAAATTTTGGAAAAAGCTGACTTCCACTTTGCCTTTGATCGAGAGCTCAGGAGCTTGAATGGACTTGCCGTGTTGGAAAATGTATTCACCCACTTCACCAAGTCGATATTGGTAAATTTTCCGGACAACAAGCTCTTCGACTTTGATCTTTGAGTCACAACTTAAACATTGACTGATCGTCGCAGCTTCAACAAATAAACTGGAGCAACTATTACAAACGTGGTTTTCAAGCGGGCGATCATAATCAACGCCGATATGGCGCAGCTGGGTCAAACATTTAGGGCACTCAAGCTTTCCACGGCGCTGAAAGCTGTGTTGTTCACCAACATGGCCACAAGTGAAACAGTGCAAAGAGCTTTGAGAGTCGATATCGATGCTGCTGCAATCCGGGCACACCTCTACATAATTCAAGTGTCCGCTGTTGCAATGAGAACAAACACGAATTCTATCGATCAGTACTTCCGCTTCTAATACTCCGCGACCTTGCTCTGAGAGCACGTATCGATAAGTCGAATAAATATCAGGAAAGAACATATCGATGATTGGATACGAATAAACCGACATAGACTCTAAGCTTTTTAAAGCAGTCACTCTTCGCTGACGATTGACCCCAAGCCAACCAATCAAAGGATCTAACACTTCCGGTTCATCAATGGCATCGAGCTTATTTTGAATGGATCGCCAAATTTTTATTGATTCTCTAGCTTCAAAGACACCGTCGGTAACGCATCGAGAATAAGGGGTTTCCACGGTGACATAAACCGCCCAAGACCAACGCCCTTTCTCCTGATAAAACGCTTTCAGCGCGGTATCTATTTGGTGTGGATCTTGATAAGCAATACACACCATGCCACCGAGTCCCGTTGCCACCTCATCAATATGATTAACCAAAACCATATCTTCAGCTAACTCACTGACAGGCTGTTCACCAACCCAGTAGAAATTGTTATTTATTGACGACATTTTATTAGTTCTCACAACCACAAAATTAATTCATAACATCAGAAATATAGAACTTGCAGTAACAAAGCACTTTAGGTAGACAAGCCTTGCCACCGTTAAATACAACAATAGAACAAATATTTAGAGAGCTTTAACTCAGGCAGTAAAAGCTGAAAGATCTCTGAATAAAGTGTGAAGGAGGCCGTGAGTAGAGAAATCGGATAGCAAAGCGCATAGTACAACCTTTTGTTAGCAAGCTGGGATAATAGTGCGATTTGATGCTGAATGAGATCCTTGCATTCACATCAAGCTCATTGTTTTATATCAGTCGATTCCTTTCTGCTCAGCATTTAACCACACCGACATGTATCAAATCTGAGACTTGGTAATACTTTACTAACTAATTTCCATTAAAATTGAGTGGCAAAACACTGAATAACATTCAATCATTCTGATTATTTATCAAACAAGCATTTTCAAGCCGATTGAGTGATTAATAATCACCATTTGTCTCGCTGTTTTTTCCGAAAGAACACGTAACACATTCAAACTACAGAATGAATCTACGTCACTTTTCTATGCTCTTTTTTGTTCAAAAAAGAAATGAGATCCAGTTCAAATATTTATCCATAACAGAATTAGTTGAAGCCAGCGCGTAAAAGCCTCAGAATGTCGCACTTTTCGTACCGATTTGTTTTCGGCGCGTTGTTATCTAACTCTACAATTGAGAATCATACATATGGGTTTTACCTCTTTAGGTCTATCTGCTCCAATCCTTAAAGCTATTCAAGAAAAAGGCTACGACACCCCTTCGCCAATTCAGGCAAAAGCAATTCCTGCTATTTTGGAAGGGAAAGACGTAATGGCAGCAGCGCAGACAGGTACAGGTAAAACTGCAGGCTTTACGCTACCGATTCTTGAGCGTTTATCGAACGGCCCGCGCGTTCGTGCTAACCAAGTTCGCGCACTTATCCTAACGCCAACACGTGAGCTTGCAGCTCAGGTGCAAGAAAACGTATTTATGTACGGCCGTCATCTTCCACTAAGCAGTGCGGTTGTTTTTGGTGGTGTGAAGATCAACCCGCAAATGCAGCGTCTTCGCAAAGGTGCGGATGTGTTGGTCGCGACACCAGGCCGCCTAATGGATTTGTACAACCAAAATGCGGTGAAGTTCGACCAACTGGAAGTGCTAGTACTGGACGAAGCAGACCGCATGCTGGATATGGGCTTTATCCACGACATTCGCAAAATCCTAGCCCTGCTACCAAAACAACGTCAGAACCTACTTTTCTCGGCGACTTTCTCGGATGAAATCCGCGACCTTGCGAAAGGCTTGGTGAACAACCCGGTTGAGATTTCCGTTAACCCGGCAAACTCGACAGCGAGAACGGTTGAGCAAAGCATCTACCCAGCAGACGTGAAGAAGAAAGCACCGATGTTGGTTAAATTGATCAAAGACGGCGATTGGAAGCAAGTGCTGGTGTTTACGAAAACGAAACACGGCGCAAACCGTCTGGCGAAGTTCCTTATCGAACAAAACCTACCGGCTGCTGCCATCCACGGCAACAAGAGCCAAGGCGCGCGTACTAAAGCACTGGCGGATTTTAAATCGGGTGAAATTCGTGTGTTGGTCGCGACGGACATTGCTGCGCGCGGTATCGATATTCCTCAATTACCACAAGTGGTGAACTTTGAGCTACCTAAAGTGGCAGAAGACTACGTTCACCGTATTGGTCGTACTGGCCGCGCGGGCGAAGTAGGTAAAGCGATTTCACTTGTATGTGCGCTAGAAGCATCTGAGTTGTTTGCGATTGAACGTTTGATTCAAGAAGTGCTACCACGTAAAGAGTTGGAAGGTTTTGCGCCAACCAATGTGGTACCAGAATCTAAACTGGATACTCGTCCAATCAAACCGAAAAAACCTAAGAAGCCAAAAGCGCCAAATGCTGCGGGTGAAAACGCTCCAGCAACCGAAAAGAAAGCAGGCAATGGTGCAAACAAACCTAAACGTCGCTTCAACAGTGGTAACAACGGCAACAAAAACAGCACCAACCAAGGCGGTGAGGGCAAGCCTAAAGGCAACCGTGAAGGCCAAGGTCGTGCAAACAGGAAACCAGATGACCGTAAACCTAACGGCAACAAGCCAAATGGCAATAAACCGAATGGAAATAAACCAAACGGTAATAAGAGTGGCAACGCTGGTAAACCGTCTGGTAACCGCAAGCCAAACAATGCTAAGCCTACAGGAAACAAACCATCAGGTCAGCGCCGTAAACCTCGTCCGCAGGCGGCAAACTAATCTGTAAACGGCCCCGATAGCAAATACAACAAAGCCGCTGATAATCTCAGCGGCTTTGTCTTTCTTAGAACACAATTTTTAGAACACAGCTTTGTTAAAACAGCCTACATTAAAGGTGTGATTCGAATATCTGCGATTTGCGCTTCGTTCTTTTCACCCTCAATACCACCAGCGTAGATGTAGGTTTCATTCGATGTGAGGTAACTCATATTGAAGTGGTCCTTCAGCGCGATCTGATAGGTTTTCCCCTGCTCCAACGCCACTTCAATTGGCGTTGAGTAACGCATACCTTGGTTTTCACCAATATGGCCCATCTGCAAGTAACCTTGACCAACCACTTTACCTGCATCATCCAATACCTCTAACAATTTCACGGTGTTCGTGATGCCGGTATTAAGTTGTCCTAGGTTATTGTTGTACCAAGCATCGAACTGGTAAGTGCCCGTTACAGGAGCTGTAAACGACTCTGCACCTTTTACGATACCACTGTCTTTGCTCACCGTAACCACTGAGACATTGTCTTTGAGTGGCTGATATTCGCCATCAAGTTTGATGCGGATCTCTTCACCGACACAAACCGGCTGGCTTGGGTTAGAACGGAAGCCTTTATCGTTAATGCTTTCAGCCAAATAACAAGCAAAATCTGTTGGCGTATCGGAATAAGATTGAGCAATCACGTTCTTTTGAATCAGCTCGCCATTGCGATACAAGTTCACGTTGTACTTGCTCGTCACATCAATCGAAACCGAATTATCAACGCTTTTTACTACCAGTTTTGGCTCTTGCGGAGAATAAACGCGACTGTCTTCACTCGCATACGGTTTCACCCCAGAAACTAAAGTAATGCTGCTATCTACATTCACAAGCGCGCCCAGTGTCACGTGGAAATGCCCCTCTTCGTCCATCGTGACATTTTCAACTGGGTAGTAACCTGTTTCATCTTTACTTGCTTCAGGCAAGTCAATCGTTACCGAGTAGTTCTTTCCTTTGAAGGCAAAGTTTTCCAACGTGATTTGTTCAGACTGAGCCAACAAGTTATTGCGCACCCAACTTGTGATAAATGGCTTCACTTCCAACTTACCTGTTTCGGTATGGATGCCAAATAGGGTCTCTACCACCATGTTCAAGTAGCCACCCACAGACCAAAGCTGACGCTGAGAGTTAATCACTGGGCCATCCAAGCTCGGATCTTCGCCATGATCACTATGGATGATGAATGACTTACCAGAAAGCCACTCTAAGTTTTCCATGTTGGATAAATTGGTCGCTGTACCACGAACCAACGATTGAATGGCATTGTTCGCCGCAGCCACGTTTTGTGTTTGATGCGCGGCGCGCAAGCTGTACGCGGTAACAAATGGCCAAATTGCGCGGTTATGGTACACAGGCACATCCGGTTGTTGAGGGAAATAAACCGGCACGCCAAACTCACTGTGTGGGTAATTGGCCATGATTTGTTTCGCCTGCGCATCACTTGCCACGCCACTGATGATCGCAAGTGCTTCGCCCAACATGTCGTATTTGTCGACCGCGATGTCTTTGCCATTATCAAACAAATAGCTTACGTACATACCGCGTTCGGCATTCCAAAACTGCTCGTTGATAGCGGTTTTTAACTGCTCAGCCCAATCGGTGTATTTGACCGCGTTGGTTGAATCGTACTTCTCTGCCAACTTAGCCGCGAGCTGAATCGCGCGGTAGTGAACCACGTTTGTCGATAACGCTTTGCTGCTACCAATCGCATTGACATCGTTTGGCGTCCACGTTGAATACGTTTGCTCACGCCAATCGAGGAATGATTGCTCACCAGTGTATAAACCAGATTTCGCATCAAAAGCCGCCAGGCGATCGGCTTCAAGTGTATTACTGATGGCTTTATATGCGCGCTCAGCAAACTGGTTGTACTCTTCTCCATCCAATGCCGAAAGTAAGCGTTCTGCACCAAGCGCCCAAGTCGTGCGGTCGGTACTGATTGGCCAGCTGCCGCCAGTGCCCGTGTCTTGCACAATCTGCTCGCCATCATATTGCTGATCAGTCGTGTCGCGGAAAGCAGACAATTTAAAGTTAAGACCATTTTGCACGCGAGTTGGATTCATCAAAGCAAGCGAAAGGTCTGCTGCGTACGCCAAATCACGCGTCCACACGTAATGCCATTTCGCGCCCGTCTCAAAAACTTCCGCTTTGATTGGGTTGTTGTAGTTGTAATTGCCATCTTTGATTTCAGAAACAGCAAGCTGGTCTAGCTCTTTCATCGTCAACGCAAACAACGCGTCAAACGCGACATCACCCGACACCACTCGCGGCCCTGTTTGTTCATTAATCACTAAGCCTTGGTCGAGCGCATCACGCAATTCTGTCGTCGTTGAAATACCAAATTCACGCTGCTTGGCTTTTGGGTCTTTCACCGAGAAAATCACGGTATCACTCGAGTCATCGTAATTGGCGAACAGTTTCACTTCTTTACTCTGATGCCCTTCATGCACCATTGCAGGGTCGAGAATCGCATCAGAGTAGTATTTTTCCGCTTCTTCTTGCGTTGCTTTTGTCACAGTCATTGTCGCGCGACTTTCATCGGCAAAGCTCACAGAAAACTTGTAATACCCTTTGTCTTCAAACGTGATCTCAGAGTTACAATCATCGTTCATACACGCTTCATTCGTGTCTGGTTTTGGCAGGTACTCCTGAGCTTTATCGAACGCCGCGGGCTCCTCAAAATAGGTGTATTGGATCTGCCAACCCGGATCAGCAATCTTGAACTGATTGCTGCCTCGAGCGACGCGCAGTACGGTTTCGTACTCGTTATTACCCAAATAGTTTAGCTTGGCATGCTCTGCCGTGCCCCAATCCCCATTTAAACCACGTAAATATAAGTCGGCTGAAATAATTGGTTTGTCGACTGGCACAGGCGCACCAGAGGAATCTGCCCCACATCCAGCAAGACCAATACAAGACGCGACAGCAAGCGCAATAAAACTCGGTTTCATGTTCATCCCTTAGATTGTTGTTTTGGCGACAGTCTAAAGAACACCTTTTTGAGGGGAAAATAGGAAGTCAGGAGCGAGCTATAGATAACATCTATACGTCAAACCCCAACAGTGATGTAGATCTATGAAATGCGCATAATTTCAATCAAATGAGAGTACAGATTTGTGATTTATAAATGAAATTGTGCAAAATACCCCTCGTTCTTAGAGGGGAAAGAAAATGGACAAATCTCTGCAGCAATTTTTACTGGTTGCACGCTGCCAAAGCATCAGCGCTGCGGCAAGAATGGCAGGGTTAAGCCAGCCAACGGTAACAAGCAATTTAAAGAAGCTGGAAGAGAATCTCGGCGTGACGCTGTTTGAACGTCATCCTAATGGCATGGTGTTGACCGAATACGGACGCATCCTCTATCGCCATAGCAACGCGATGCAGCATGAATACAACCAAATGATGCAAAGCATTGATGAACGGAAACAGTACCAAGTCGGAAAAATTAAAATGGGTACTGGCGATGCGTGGTGGCCGCTGTTCGTCAAACAAGCACTCAATGAACATCTGACCAAGCAGCCATCGGCATCTACGCACGTCGAATTTGGCAATCACTTAGGCTTGATGGATTCATTAATCAACGAACAGATTGAATTTTTCATCGGCCACGAGATTGTCGGCTTGTCGTCTAAATGCGATGTTACGTTTATTCCACTATTTCAAACGGTTGATGCCTATTTTGTTTCCCCAAGCCACCCACTTCTAGGGAAAACCGTCACCGAAGAGATGCTGCACGAATACCCCGCTCTTTCGGTCACTTATGACGCTAAGAAATTCGCTCACGTCATCGATAACCCAATCCCGAAACAAAATGAACGCGAAAGGCAGCAACTGGATGACAGACCGACTTACGAAGTGGATTCTCTGCTCGCCAGTATTGATGTACTGAAAGAAAGCGTCGCGGTGATGTCTTATACCCGCCATCTGCAACCGTATTTGGAATCCTTTGGCTTACGATGCTTAACCATGAAAAGCGAACCAAACCCTGGCACCGTTGGGATTTATCGCCACCGCCGAGAAACCTCGGAATCGCATCTAGAGCTGATTGCTGGTATCACTCAGCGCGCTAAATTGCTCAACTAGAAAGTCCAAAAACAGGCGAACTCTTTTCGGTTGATATTGACGGCTTTGATAAATGACATGCAGATCCGCTTCAGCGCCTTGCGAAAAGGCGCTGAAGTTTTTCATATACCCATCCAAAACCGTTACTAAACGTTGTTGTTTTAGGTCTTGCTGAATATCTAAAATCGATTTCAGCGCAATCCCCGCACCGTCCAACGCCCATTGTCGAATCACTTCACCATCATCAGAAAAGCGCTTTGGCGTGACCGTAATCGATTGGTGAGACTCTTCATCTTTAAAGTGCCACGTTTTTAATTCTTCATTGCTGCGCACCATGGCTAAGCAGCGATGAGCCGCGAGATCTTGTGGGCAGTTTGGGACACCTTGCTTCGACAAATAATCAGGTGACGCGCACAGCACACGTTGACTCGACGCCAGCTTGCGCGAAATGAGATTGCTGTCCGCTAACTCGCCGTAACGAATCACTAAATCGAGCCCCGATTCAGCCAAGTTCGATAAATTGTCATTAAGGTAAAGATAAGGCGTGACATCCGGATATTGCTCAGAAAAAGCCGACACCATCGGCGAAATAATTTGTTTGCCAATATCTCGTGGAGCTGAAATTTTCAACGTTCCGCGCACTTGCGAAATACCCGTTTGCAGTAAGTTTTCCGTCTCTTTCACGCTATCAATGATGTTCAGACAAGCTTGATGGTACATTGCCCCTGCGTCCGTGAGTGATACGTGGCGTGTGCTTCGGTTGAGCAGCTTTACGCCATAGCGTTCTTCTATCGCTTGCAGCCTTGCCGTTACCGTCGCCGGAGACAAACCTAACTCCCTTCCCGCCGCTGCCAGACCTTGATGTTTAACGATGCTGACAAACAACGTCATATCCGAAAACTTATCCATCTTCGCGTCCTTATTGTTTGGAAAAACTGAATAATCAATTCAGATATTACCCAATTATCAAATTAAATCGAATCCATATACTGACCCTATCGACATTGTTTAGACCCAGAACGTTATGTGACAGGGCAAAGTTAAACGCCGTAACGCTGTTCAACGCACAACAACACGCCCTGCCCAGCCAAGAGATAGGAAACAAAAATGAAACTGTACATTTATGAACATTGCCCCTTTAGCGCCCGCGTCCGTTTTGTTGCAGGCATGCTGAATATTCAGCTCGACGTCATCAACATTGCTTATGACGACGAGAGCACCACCACAAACATCATCGGCGCAAAACAAGTTCCTCTTTTGATCAAAGACGATGGTGAAGCCATGGCGGAAAGCTTAGACATCATCAACTACTTCCTTGAATTGGCATCTTCCAACGAAAGCAGCCAACCCTCAACACCGGTTTTAGACTGGCAAAAACAAGCGTTTTTACCGCTACAAAAAGTCGGGTATCCGCGTTGGTCAAACATGACATTACCGGAATTTGCAACAGAAACCGCTAAACAAGCATGGCGTGAAAAAAAAGAAACCGAAGCGTTAAATTTTGAAGCTTTGATTAACGATACACCTGCGATTGCGAAAGAAGTCGCCGCTTTGATAGAACAAACCAAACCCTTGCTCAACCTAAGTTCAGAAAAGCAAACATCACTGGTTGATCAGGCCATTATGTTCTCCATTCTACGCGGTTTTTTCAGTGCGCCCGAAGTGCAATGGGATCCAGCCGTACTTCACTGGATGGCAACCGCTCGTAAAGCGACCAACGTGCCAGTACTTATCTGAGGAGCGCAACATGAAACAAAGAACAAATAAGCTGTTTGAACCAGCTCAACTGAAAGCGTTGTCACTACAAAACCGTATTGTCATGGCACCAATGACTCGCGCACGCACCACTCAGCCGGGCAACATCCCGAATGAGATGATGGCAACGTATTATCAACAGCGCGCTTCTGCCGGGCTGATCATTTCCGAAGCCACACAAATTTCGGACGATTCTCAAGGCTACTCGTTCACCCCTGGCGTTTACACCGATGCGCAAGTGGCGGGCTGGCAAGGTGTGACCCAAGCGGTCAAATTACAAGGCGCAGCGATGTTTTGTCAGCTATGGCATGTGGGCAGAGTGTCTCACCCAACATTCCAAAATGGTGAACAGCCTATCGCACCATCTGCGCTCGCTCCGGTAGAGACGCAAGTTTGGATTGCAGATGAACAAGGCAACGGCAATATGGTCGATTGTGTTGAGCCACGCGCCATGACACAAGCGGATATCAACCGAGTTGTCGGTGATTTCGCGAACGCAGCCAAACACGCCATTGAATCGGGTTTTGATGGTGTAGAAATCCACGGCGGGAATGGGTATCTGATAGACCAGTTCTTAAGAACCAATTCAAACCATCGAACAGACAACTACGGCGGTTCACGAGAAAATCGTATCCGTTTTCTTATCGAAGTAGTGGATGCAGTTATCGCCGCTGTTGGTGCGCATCGAGTTGGAGTGAGATTGGCACCATTCATTACGTTTAAAGATATGGACTGCCCAGATATCGTGCCAACGATCTTAGAGGCATCAAAACAGCTACAGGAGCGCGACATTGCCTACTTGCACTTGTCCGAGGCCGATTGGGCCGATGCACCAACGATTCCCGAGACGTTTCGAATCGAACTTAGAAAGCGCTTTCGCAACGCTATCATTGTCGCAGGTCGCTACGATCCTCAACGAGCAAACGAAGTGTTAGAGAAAGGCTACGCGGATCTTGTCGCATTCGGACGACCATTCGTAGCAAACCCAGACTTAGTCTCTCGCTTGCAACATCACCATCCGTTGGCAGAACTCGATGGCTCAACGTTGTTTGGCGGAAACGAACGAGGCTACACCGATTACCCTGCTCTGCAACAGGAATGCACAGAACAGGCCTGATAAAAAAGCCCCAACCTAGCTGCTACGGTTGGGGCTGTCACCAAACTAAACTTGGTTTTGGCTAGCTTAAGTTGGCTAAGAGTTAAATCACTTCTAACGCACCGCTGCGCCAAGGTTCGATAACGACTTTGATGTGATCATTTGGCGTCATTAACTGTCTAAACGCATCTTCCACACCATCGATTCCCACTTTGGCGGTAAGCATTTTCTGCCAAGGCAACTTGTGTTCGGCAATCGCTTGAAGGCATTGCTCAAACTCGTGCGGTTGGTAGTAGTAAGAGAATCTTAAATCCAGCTCTTTTACCGTCGCGTAAGCGTAGTTAATGGTTGCTGGAGTCGTATGAATGCCTGATACAACGATTCGCGCTCGGGCAGGAGCGCGGCGCAGAAAATCGTCAATCAATGTATGCTTGCCAACACACTCATAAATGACCAGACGTGAGTTCATCGCGTACTGCTCACCAACGGCGCTCTCGTCTTCCTTGGTCGGGTTGATCAATCGATTTGCGCCAAACTCGCTGGCAAGTTGCAGCTTCTCTTCCTGAAGATGACCGCAAGAATGTTGCTCACACCTCGTTGTTTCAGTGCAGCAATCACCGCCAGCCCTATAGGGCCGCAACCGACAACCAGCGCTGTATCTTCCGTTTCGATTTCACTGCGATTGACCGCATGCAAACCGACCGCCAGCGGCTCGGTTAACGCTGCCGCTTCAGACGGCATTTCGTCGGGCACTGGCAGTAGGAGCGCTTCATCAAGTAGGAAATACTCAGAGTAAGCGCCGTAAGTACCCGGAGTGACACCAACGCCTGCGCCATTTTGGCTGAGCAACATCGGCACAGATGTGACTCGGCTACCGACAGGCAACGTTTGCTGCGTGTCAGCGCCGTATTCGACAATTTCCGCACAGAACTCATGTCCCAACATAACTTGAGCGTGCTCACCTACTTCATCAGGCATCAATCCAAGCTGGTGGAATACATCAAATACTTCATCGGCGTGTCGAGTAATGTGTAGGTCGGAGCCACAAATCCCACAGGCAAGGCTGCGAACCAACACTTGTCCTGCTGCGGGCTGGGGTATTTCGACTTGCTGCAGGCGGACACAGCCATCCAGCATTACGATACTGTTCATCTGTTGCATGGGGTTACTCCGCTAGCTCATCGCTGAGACCAGCAATCGCACCCGGTTTGATGTAGCGCGCGGTGAAGCCTTGTGCTTTCGCTGTTGCAATAACAACTTGCTCAATCCAACCTGCGTCCATGATGTTGAGAAAGTTACCCTCTTCGTCAAAGTTAATGTTCGCACCTTGGATCACCATAAAGCCATCTGCACCACCCGACTCTTCTGGACAGTGGAAGGTATGAATCGAACCACCTGGCTCATATAAATAGCTACCTGCGGTTTGAACTTGGTCTGGGTATTCAATGTAGTGCCAAGCGCCGCTTAGGGTATAGAAGTGCACCACACCAGTGTGGAAGTGCTTAGGTAGAGTCACGCCCGGTTTGAACTTGGCGCGAATCACCCACGTACCGTTTTCTGGATCAAGAAACAGCGGGTAAACATCAACACCCGGTAGCGCGTCTTTGATGATCGACTCTTCATTCGTATTAAGAGTTAATAGGAAATCTTGATGCTGAATAACTTCTGGTAATGACATAACTTACATCCTCACTATTGCTGTAATTTGGCGTGCTCGCCTATTCCATCTATCCCATGAGTGGGTACTTAAAATTCTCGAAACCGTCAGATGCGCTAATGGTGCAGCCGTTGATACAGTTTGCTTTTTCGCTGACAAGAAACGCTACCACGTTGGCAATCTCTTCTGGTTGCGTGAAGTTTTGGCGCATCTGTTCTTTGCGGATGTGGTTCCACAAGCCGATCTCTTCGTATTGCCTTAACATCGGAGTATCGACGCGTCCCGGAGCGACCGCGCACACACGAATATCCAGAGGCGCTAACTCTAAAGCGGCGCATTTGGTCATCATATCGACTGCGGCTTTACTGACGTTGTAGGTAAACGTCATCTCGGAGGCCATTTGGGCGTAAACGGAAGAGGTATTGAGGATCACGCCCGGTGTCCCTTGCGCTTGGAATTGTCGTCCAGCGGCGAGAATTCCATAGTAAACGCCGTTTTGGTTGACTTTAGAGATAGGCTCAAAGTCGGCGATAGGATCATGTTCAAGCAGAGGTTTCGGTGCGCCGATACCTGCATTGTTGACCATGATGTCAAGTGAGCCAAATTGTTCGACCGCGTACTTCACCATGGCTTCGACTTGTTGGTAATCGGTGACGTCCGCAACAAAGGTTTCCAACTGCTTAGGGCCAAAACTTGCGTACATTTGCAGTGATTGCTCTGAAATATCGACAGCAAGCACTTTGGCTCCTTGCTCTCTTAGCTTTGCAATAATAGCTTGCCCAATTCCACCCGCAGCGCCAGTCACGATGGCAGTTTTATTGATAAGTTCCATACAGCTTCTCATCCATGCGTTGTTGTTATCGAAATGTAACTTAGATCAACTCACTGACACTCACTTGACCTTTTACGAAGTAAATTTGATATATTGCGATTTACAACCTGTTAACATTTTAAAATCGAGACATGTATATCGTACGAAGTGGCGCTGCCGATAAATTTGATAGCTTGGTTTCAGAATTAGGTCAGAATCCGCAAGAGATAATGGCCGCTGTTGGCCTGTCTGCCGCGCAGTTTCGCGATCCCGATACCTATCTCGCCTACCCTAGGTTGGCTGAATTACTGGAAGAAGCGGCTGCTCGTTGTCAGCAACCGTTGTTTGGTGCGTTACTCGCCGAGCGCCAAAACCTGCAAAGTTTAGGCGATTTGCCGATGCTGGTTTCTCGTGCTGAAACGGTCGGTGATGCATTGGCGCGGGTGAATGATTATCTCTATCTGCATTCGTCAGGCGTTACTCTCAACATGACGCCACAGGATGATTGGGTACGATTGTCGCTCAATATTGATGTGAATAGTGACCGCGGTATTGCGCAGTTGATGCAGCTCAGTGTGTCACACTTAGCCATGTTTATCGCCAGTTTGCTCGATATTGAAGCAAGCCACTTCGCGCTACATTTGACTCAACACGCAACCTTGGAAGTAGAGCAAAGCAAGTTTGCCCAACAGAACAAACTGCGTTTCGGTGATAAGTTTGACGGTATCCTACTTAAAGCGAGTCTGCTTAACGCTAAGAACCACCAAGACGAAGACGCACTGGATCGCCACTTTCAACAGCACCTCAAGTATTTACAAACCCGCTATCCTAACAATCTGAGTGATCAAGCAGCGAATATGATTGGTCGTTTGTTGTCGACGGGAGAATGCAGCGTGGAGCGCGTTGCAAGAGCATTAGACCTGCATCCGAGAATGCTGCAAAGCAAGCTAAAGCAGCAGAGCACGAGTTATCGACAGCTGTTGCAGCAAGTGCGTCAGGATTTCGCCGAGCAGCGTTTAAGTGAGAATATTCAGAGTATTACCGATATCGCGTTGCAACTGGGTTATGCAGAAACTGCGGTATTCAGCCGCCACTTTCGCAGTTGGACAGGAAAGTCGCCTAGCCAATGGAGACTGGAGAACAGAATAAGTTGAACCAGTTTGAGAGCATAGATTAAAAAGCCGCCGATATTCAGCGGCTTTGAGCGTTTAGTCGATACTATCGAAACGCTAAATCACGTAAGAAAAGTGAAATCGAAGGGAAGAAAATCAGCATCACAGAGACCAAAAGCAAGATGAACACAAACGGTGGTGTCCCGCGAATCACTTCTACATAAGGGCGTTTAAACACGGCAATCGCGGTAAAAATATCACAACCGAATGGCGGCGTTGCAGAACCTATCGCTGCTTGCAAGGTCACGATGGTGCCGACAAGTACTGGGTCAATGCCAGAGGACTTAATCACAGGTGCAAAGATAGGGATCAAAATCAGCATCACTACGATTGGATCAACGAACATACAACCAATAAAGAACGCAATTGAAATAACGACCAGTAACTCGGTCTGCGAAAGATCATTAATCCCGATCATACCCAACAATTCTTGCGGGATCTGGGCAAATGAAATTACCCAAGAAAAAGCAGCCCCTGCTGCGACTAAGATAAATACCACCGCGGTAACCATGCCCGTAGAAAGCGCGATTTCGCCAAGCTCCTTCCATTTCACTTTACGGAAGATAACCATTTCTAATAACACAGCGTACAACACCGAAACCGACGCCGCTTCGGTAGGGCTAAATACTCCAGCATAAATACCGCCAACAGTAATGATCGGAAAACCAAATGGTAAAACCGCTTTACGTATTGTGGTCCAACGTTCTTTCCAGCTGGCTCGCGGGGCATTTTCTACAGAGCTTTTGCCTGCATAAAAATAACAGTAGGCAGAAAACATCAATAAAATCACGATCGCCGGTCCAATACCAGCAATAAACAGCTCAGCAACCGATGTTCCAGACACCACACCATAGATGATCATACCGATACTCGGTGGAATAAGGAGCGCTAAGTCAGAGGCGTTAATAATCAAAGCCAGAGCAAAGCTGTCTTTGTAACCATACTCCAACATTTTCGGTCGCATAATAGAGCCAACAGAAACAACGGTGGCTTGTGTAGACCCAGATACCGCACCAAACATCGCACAGCTAAGCGATGAGGTGATCGCCAGACCGCCACGAACGTGCCCAACAAACGCCATTGCGACATCTAGCAAGCGCGTTGCTGCCACGCCTCGGGTTATAATTTCTGCCGCGAGAATAAACATAGGCACAGCGATCAACGCAGCGGGTTTGATGCCAGCAAGCATTTGCTGGATCATAAAATCTGGCCCCAAGCCAAGAAAAACAATAAATCCCAACATGGTCGCCGCTAATAGCGGTACCAACATCGGAAAGCCAAAAGCCAACAACGTGATCATCGTTGCAACAAGAGCGGTCGTCATAGCGCTTTCTCCTGCTTAGTGGCAGAGCCGATGCCATCTGGTCGAGATGAGCGTGAAAGCTTTGTCAGCGTTATGAAACGTTTGATATGGCGACCACCCACACGCGCGAACTGAACCGTGCTAAAGAAAAGGCCAATCGGTGCGATTAAGTACACCCAACTCAAAGGTACTTGCATTGCAGGAGAAAGACGCCCCATTTGGCTCACCTTGCCAATGTATTGCCACGAATACCAAGTTAGTACCGCCACCAATGCAGCGGTGAGTAAATAAATAATGCCGTTGGCTAAAGTTTGTATACGCTTTGGAAGCATATCGGTAAATGCCGTCATACGGATATGGCGAGATTGGCGGGCAGCATAACTGCAACCAATAAACGTGACGGCGATAATGAGGAAATAATTGAGTTCTTCTGAAAAGTAGATGCTTTGGCTAAAGAGGTAGCGCCCTAATACGTTAGCAATTGAGTTCAACGCAATAAGAAGCACCGAACCAATGAGCAGTGCCGCCTCCGCTTTCTGTATATATTTATCTAGCCACTGAAAAATCCCTTTCATCCGCGCTGCTCCTGATCAACAAAAATGTTAATGAAACGTTATCTTTTTCATGACAATCAAGTCAATCAGGTGAATAAGAAAGATTTTCTGAACTTGGCGCTTTCGCAGAAAAAATTGGTCAGAGCATACTGCTCAGACCAAAAAGTGAGAGGTTGGAGGGTTTGTATCGAGAATTTCTGCAATAACAGACAACCCATGCTTGATGTAGCCTCGATTAGTCTCTGCTCCCAAACTGATTCGCACGCAAGGCATTGGCTGATTAGTATCGAGAACAAAAGGTTTATACCCCGTGATCTGCACCCCAGAACGCTTAGCCGAAGCGACCAGATCATCACTGCTCCACTGCTCAGGTAACCTCAACCAAATGTGCTGACCATTCGGGTGTGAGCTATAAACATGCCCTTCTAAAGTGGCTTTTGCTATTCGCTGGCGCTTGGCAAATTCATTGACTTGAAATCGAATAAGTCGATTTAATGTACCGTTCTCGATCCACAAATGAGCGACTTCAAACGGTAGCGGGGTCGCAGACCAACTCGTCGCTGCTAAACGGCCAATCGCATGCTGCAAAAAATGACGTGGGACCGTTAAATAGCCCGTACGCATACCTGGCGCTACGACTTTGGTTAAACTGGTGACATAAAAAGCCTGCTCGGGTAACAGTGCGGCGAGAGGTGGTACACGATTGGGCTCTAGTGCCCCATACACGTCATCTTCAATCACGTAGATCTCATACTGCTTCGCAATATTTGCTATCGCCTCTCGGCGCGAAATGTCCATATGCGCACTATTCGGATTGGCCATGCTCGGTGTGCAACACAGCGCCTTGATTGGTTTGTGTTTACATGCCCATTCAAATGCATCCGGCGTGATACCAAACTCATCCATCTCAAGCGGCTGTAACTTAAATCCAAGCATTCTCGAGCGAGAGATCAAGCCATGATCGACTAAGTGGCCACAAGCGACTAAATCACCGTGTTCAACAACGGTGCTTAAAGCCAAGGTCAAGCCATGGCATGCACCGTTTGTGAGTAATATTTGATCGGTACCAACGTCTAACCCTTGGCTACTGAGAAATCGCGCTCCGGACTCAATATGATGAGGCTGACCTGTTACTGGCTTTGCTTTACTGATCAAACTGCGATTGTTTGTTTGCCCAGCAATTTCCATTAACGCCTGATTAAAAAGCGTAATGTGGCGATCGGTTACTACCGGATGAGCGATCGACATATCAATTTCATCCGGCGTTTCTTTCATCTCTTGCGTCAGCATGAACTCCGTGTCCGTGCTTTCATCCACAAATCCTGATTTTACAAACGTACCGTTTCCCACCCAAGACTCGAGCGCACCTTTTTTCTCTGCATAACCATATGCATGACTGACGGTTTGTACGCTCACGCCAATTTGCTCCGCAAACTCACGATGTGTGGGTAGTCGAGTACCGGGTTTTAGGTAACCACTGCGGACACATTCGACAAGATAATTGCCAATGGAGATGTACTTAGCGGTGCCTGGGCGAATGATCGGGTTCAAAGAAATTGTCATGACACAATATTTTAATTGATTCATTTTTAACGCTCATTGTAACTTCAATTTAACAAATGGCGAGCTTTTAGCCATCAAATGCGGTGTAATGCACAAAAATGAGCCACAATTGTAATGATTGACATGAGATATATAGATTCAACAAACATGTTAAATGGCATCGTTTAATCCAAACCCAGCCGCAGTGATGAGTTGCAATAGTTTTTAAACGCAGGTCTGGCTGACCTGGTGGAAGGTAGAAATACCTCAACGTCTCCGAAGGCCCATAAGGCGTCGGATTTTTAACAAGGAGAAAATATGAGAGGCGTTGCTTTGCATTTTACACTGGATGAATTCCAGGACCGATTAACAAAAGTTCGGCAGTCGATGGAAGAACGAGAGTTGGATGTCCTTATCATTCACGATCCTTCTAACATGGCATGGCTGACAGGTTATGACGGTTGGTCTTTTTATGTCCCACAATGTGTCGTTGTAGGATCATCTGGCGAGCCTGTTTGGTTTGGGCGCTGCCAAGATGCCAATGGGGCATACAGAACTGCGTATATGTCGGCAGAAAATATCACCTACTACCCAGACCATTATGTAATGAACCCACCATTACACCCAATGGATTTTCTGGTAGAAGCGGTACTCGCCCCGCGTCTTTGGGATCGCGGTCGTATCGGGGTGGAAAAAGATAACTATTACTTTAGCGCCACTGCTTACGAGTCACTCACCACGCACTTACCGAATGCTCAACTTCTCGATGCAACCGGGCTAGTCAATTGGTGTCGCGCCGTTAAATCTGATCAAGAACTGGCTTATATGTACCGCGCAGCTCGCATTGTTGAAAACATGCATCGCGTCGCGTTCGATATGATCGAGCCAGGATTGCCGAAACATCACCTTGTCGCCGAGATTAACCGCCAAGCAGTACTTGGGCATGAAGATCACTTTGGCGATTACACCGCGATCGTACCGCTTTTGCCATCTGGTTCTGATGCTTCTGCACCTCACCTAACGTGGGATGATAGGCCTTTCAAAAAAGGCGAAGGTACTTTTTTCGAAATCGCTGGCGCGCATCGCCGTTACCATTGCCCACTCTCTCGCACTATTTTTCTTGGAGAACCGGACGACAAATTCAAACGTGCAGATGAAGCATTAACTTTAGGTCTCGAAGCAGGATTAGAAGTGGCAAGACCAGGCAATACCTGCGCCGACATCGCCAATGCATTGAACCAAGTCCTCGATAAAGCAGGATTCTCACGTGAAGGCGCCCGATGTGGTTACCCAATTGGTCTGAGCTACCCTCCTGACTGGGGCGAACGAACCATGAGCTTGCGAGACACCGATAAAACCGTATTAAAAGAAGGCATGACATTCCACTTTATGCCGGGGCTATGGTTTGAAGATTGGGGGTTAGAAACCACCGAAAGCATTGTGATCACCCGTGATGGTGCAAAAACACTGTGTGATTTCCCACGCCACTTATTTGTTAAACACTAACTTTTCAAACCGTAAGTTCTGTTGAACTAGGCTTAAGAACAAAAAGGACTCGATATGCAAAAGAGCTCGATCACAGCCACCGTAGACTTTGACCGAGAAGGCGTGCAGCACGGCTTTTTAGCGTTGCCCTATTCCCATGATGACTCCGCTTGGGGAAGCATCATGATACCTATCACCGTGATAAAAAATGGTCACGGGCCAACGGCGCTGCTTACTGGCGGTAATCACGGTGATGAATACGAAGGCATCACCAGCCTGCTAAAATTGGCAAACTCGCTGCAAGCAGAGCAAATACAAGGTCGCGTCATTATTGTGCCAATGATGAACTTACCTGCGGTACAAAATGCCTCGCGCACATCGTCTATCGATAAAGGGAATTTAAATCGCAGCTTTCCCGGAAACCCTGTAGGCTCAGTGACCGAAAAAATCGCGGATTACTTTACTCGTTACTTAGTACCCATGTGCGACTTTGCGTTAGACATTCATTCAGGTGGAAAAACGTTAGACATCGTGCCTTTCGCCGCAGCCCATCGTCTCGACAACCTCGATCAAGAAGAAGCATGCATCTTAGGTGCGAAACTGTTTGGCGCACCTTACACCATGATCTTGCTCGAAATGGACGCCACCAGCCTGTACGACACCGCAGTGGAATCTCAAGGCAAAATCTTCGTCACCACAGAGCTCAGAGGTGGCGGAACCAGCACTCCAGAAACCATCGCTTATGCCGACCGAGGTATTCGTAACTTCTTGCGTTTTTCGGGCAACTTATCAGGTGATTACGAAAAACCAACCCTGCCAACTAGGTTGCTTGATATGCCCGATGCAAGTTGCTACGTGCAAAGCCAGCACAACGGTATCACCGAATACTTATTTGAGCTTGGCGATACCATCAAACAAGACGATGTACTGGCAAGAATCTATTCAACCGAGCGTACAGGGAGCGACCCAATCGAATACAAAGCGCAGCGCAGTGGGATTTTTGCTGCACGTCGTTTCCCTGCCATGGTCAACATTGGTGACACGGTCGCCGTAATTGCCGAAGACTGTGGCGAATTAAACTAACTCTTACTAGGGCGTATTGACCTTTCGCGGTTAAATTTTGTTCGAGGTAAAATCGTTTTAGGCGCGGCGAAGACTATGCAGCCTAGTCATTCTAAGCAAATGGTCTTCAACAAAGCATAAAACGATTTTTGCGGGGGCGCCTAGCTCGAACCCTTCGGGCAGCCTTTGTGGTTCATTTCTACTGCGTTATCGGCTTTTTATGTAGGCCACCCACAAAGCGCAGCAAAAATCAGCTCGAAAGGTCAACACGCCCTAAACACGACACAACATCGGGTCTGGTGTATCACCTGCCGTTGGTGAATTGACTCACAAACTGATTAAGGAAGAAATGGATGAATCCGATGAAACACAGCTACCTAACGAGTGCCGTACTGATCGCAGCCAGCTTTGCCACCAGCAATGTTTATGCAGAAACGTGGAAATTCGCTCTAGAAGAAGTCAAAGGCTCGGTGCAAGATGCTTATGCGCAAGAGTTTAAAAAGCGCATCGAAAATGCAACCGATGGCGACGTCACAGTGGAAGTCTATCCATACGGCACATTAGGTCAGTCAGAAGATCTTACCGAGCTTACTGCGAACGGTATTATCCAATTTACCAACGCATCGCCAGGTATTTTTGGTTCATTCGTGCCCGAAATGCAGGTTTTCTCCATCCCTTACCTTTTGTCGCAAGACAATGATGTGAATAAAAAAGTGCTGAGTTCAAGCCTTACTATCTATGACACACTCGGCGGAAAGCTAGAACAGAAAAACCTCAAACTTCTCACTATGTATCCAGAAGGTGAAATGGTGTGGACGACCAACCGTGAGATTCGTTCTCCAAAAGATTTTGATAACTTCAAAATGCGCGTGATGGCATCGCCAATGCTGGTTGAGGCTTATAAATCGTTTGGAGCCGACCCTACGCCTTTACCCTACTCAGAAGTCTATGGTGCTCTGCAACTTAAAATGATCGATGGTCAAGTAAACCCCGTTTTTGCTATCGAAGAAATGAAGTTCTACGAAGTGAACGACTACATGATCTGGGCAGGACAACAACAATTTACTACTACTGTCATTACCAATAACAGCTGGTTCGAAACCCTCCCACAAGCCCGCCAAGATCAGGTCAATAAAGTCATCGCTGGTATGACTGACTTTATATTTGAAAAACAGGATGAGTTTAACCAAAAACGTCTTGATCAAATTAAGCAAGCAAAACCAGATATGCAGATGATCAAACTCGACAGTGACGAACGTGCAGCATTTAAACAAGCCTCTATGCCAATGCGGGACAAATACATCGAGCTTACAGGCGACAGCGGTAAAGCGGTGCTGAGCTCACTGGAGCAAGAGTTCAATCAATAACAGAATCAATAACAGAAAAAGGAGTGGCCTTCGGGCCACCTTATAGCGGTTGACCAGTCATCAACTATTCTGAACTGATTGGTATTTTACAGGGAGACCAATTATGCGCCTCGATCGCTACGACGTAAAAATTCTACAAATACTTCATGACAATGGCCGTATTACCAAATCTCACCTTGCCGAGGCCATTAACCTATCCGTGAGCCCTTGCTGGGAGCGTGTCAAAAAACTGGAAGAAGCAGGCATCATTGAAGGCTACGGGGCAAAAGTAAATACCGATGTTTTGTTCAAACGAACGTCGGTCATGGTTGAAGTTACGCTCAAAGAGCACAGCGCCCAAGCGTTCAAACGTTTCGAGCAACTGGTTCAACACTCACCAGAAGTCACTGATTGTTATGCCACAGGCGGCGGTGTCGATTACATCCTCAAAATTCAGTCGGAAGATATTGATCAATATCAGCGGCTTATCGACAACTGGTTAGAGTCAGAAGTGGGCATTGAGCGCTACTTTACTTACATCGTGACGAAAACAATCAAACGTGATGCAGGCACATTAGAAGTGAACCAAAACGCCTTGTTCTAAAAGGGAAAACACGCTTAAAAGACGACCAGAAAAATCACCATATCTGATGGTGTGGAAAAGAAAGTTTTGATGGTTTAAACCTCGGCATCAGAAATTATTTCGGTCACTTCTCCATTACAGTTTAACTATGGACAACGACGCTGGGAGAAGGACTCATGACAGCACTGCACAGCTTACATGCTGAGGAATTAAAAGCCTCGCACGACATGATGGCGATAATGAAAGACGTACGTTTGGTGAGAGGTTTAGCGTACATAAATGGCAAATGGGTAAGTGGTGACCAATTTCATCCGGTGGATAATCCAGCGGATGGTACGGTCATCGGCTACATCACCAAGCTATCTCAGCAACAACTCTATCAAGCGATTGATGAAGCCGACCAAGCCTTTCGTCAATGGCGAAAAATGCAAGCAGAAGAACGCGCTGAAATTCTCATGCGTTGGCACGATCTGATTTTAGAATCAAAACAAGATCTTGCTCGTTTGATGGTTATGGAGCAAGGCAAAACATTAAGTGATGCTTTGGGTGAAATTGACTACGGCGCATCCTTTGTTCGTTGGTTTGCAGAGGAAGCACGCCGCAGTTATGGCGAAACCATCCCAAGTCATATTCCGAATGCGCAGCTGTCAACGGTGCGCGAACCGATTGGTGTCGCAGCATTGATTACACCATGGAATTTTCCTAATGCAATGGTCACCCGTAAAGCCGCCGCAGCATTAGCGATAGGCTGTCCGGTGCTTATCAAACCTGCCAGTGAAACGCCTTTCTCCGCATTGGCCTTGGCAGAGTTAGCAGACCGAGCTGGCTTTCCACCTGGTGTATTTAACGTGATCACTGGCGATGCGGTGATGGTGTCACAAACCTTGTGTCACTCCGATAAAGTCAAAGCGCTCTCATTCACAGGTTCTACTCGAGTGGGTAAGTTGCTGCTGCGCGACGCGGCACAAACCGTGAAGAAGTGCAGTATGGAGCTCGGCGGTAATGCCCCTTTCATCGTGCTGCCAGATATGGATGTCGAGCAAGCAGCCAAAGCCGCCGTGGATGCCAAGTTTCAAACCGCAGGACAAGACTGCTTGGCCGCAAACCGTATTTTCGTCCCTGACGATAAGTACGAAGCGTTTTTGGAAGCGTTTGCCAAAGAAATGAACCACATTGTTTTGGGCAATGGTTTAGATGAAAAAACCACCATGGGGCCGCTGATCAATCGCGCTGCGGTGGATAAAGCGCATGATTTGGTGCGTGACGCACTCGACAAAGGCGCGCGATTGGTAGCGGGATACCACCAGCCCGTACCAGGCGAAAACTTCTTCGCGCCGACATTGTTGGCCGATGTCACCCCAGACATGGCGGTGTATCGCGAAGAGAATTTTTGTCCTGTGGCAGGCGTGTTGCCTTACCAAGACTTAGATACCGTGATTGAAATGAGCAACGACACTGAGTACGGCTTAGCTGCCTATGTTTATGGTCACGATATTCACCAAATTTGGCGCTGCATGCGTGGTTTGGAATTTGGCATGGTGAGCGTGAACTCCGTCAAGATGACTGGCCACCCTATCCCATTTGGCGGTGTGAAACAGTCAGGGCTTGGACGAGAAGGCAGTCGCCACGGCTTTGAAGAATACAGTGAAATCAAATACTGCTGCTTAGGCGCTTTACCAACCGTCAGTGGCAGTTAAGGCACGAAATATGGATATCCAATTATTCGAGGAGAAGGATCATGAGCAACAAAACCAAACAACTTTTAGAGATCGACCGTCAGAGAGTATTTCATGCCTCAACCCACCTGAAGCAGTATGCGGCTGGGGAGCTTTCGGGAAGAATTATCTCGAGCGGAAGCGGAATACGCATCACCGATTCAGAAGGCATCGAGCTGATAGACGGCTTTGCCGGGTTGTATTGTGTGAACATTGGCTATGGCAGGACTGAAATGGCCGATGCTATTTATGAACAAGCCAAAGAGCTGGCGTACTACCATACTTACGTCGGTCATACCAACGAAGCACTAGTGACACTGTCAGATCGCATCATCAAAATGGCGCCTGAAGGCATGAGTAAAGTCTACTACGGCATGTCAGGCAGTGATGCGAACGAAACTCAACTTAAGTTGGTGTGGTATTACAACAATGCTCGTGGTCTACCAGAGAAGAAAAAAATTATCTCCCGTGATCGCGGCTACCATGGCTCAAGTATCGCTTCGGGCTCGATGACAGGGCTGCCTCTCTTCCACGCACATTTTGATTTACCGCTTGAGCGCATCAAGCACACCATGGCGCCGTATTACTATCGCCGTGAAGACGAGAGTATGTCTGAGCTTGAATTCTCTCAATATTGTGCGGATCAACTCGAAGCGATGATCTTGGAAGAAGGCCCAGAAACGGTCGCAGCGATGATTGCGGAACCAGTGCTCGGAACTGGCGGTATTGTGCCACCACCAGAAGGGTACTGGCAGGCGATTCGTAAAGTACTCGACAAATACGATGTACTCTTGATTGCGGATGAAGTGGTCTGCGGCTTTGGCCGCCTCGGCTCCGATTTTGGCTCGCTGCACTACGACATGAAACCGGATCTCATCACGGTAGCGAAAGGGTTAACCTCAGCGTATCAACCGCTGTCTGGCGTGATCGTCGGTGAACGAGTTTGGAGTGTGCTAGAAAACGGCACCGACCAATGGGGCGCTATCGGACACGGTTATACCTACTCCGGTCACCCAATGGGAGCGGCAGCCGCGAACTGCAACCTCGATATCATTGAGCGTGAAGGCTTGGTGCAAAACGCAGCCGAAGTCGGCGCTTACTTGCAGCAACGCATGGCGGAGACGTTTAACGATCATCCATTGGTCGGTGATACTCGTGGCGTTGGCTTGTTGCATGCGTTGGAGTTTTCTTCAGACAAACTCCGCCGAGCACACTTTGATCCAAACTTGAAAGTGGGTCCGCAAATCGCGGCAGCCTGTTTAGAGCAAGGCTTAATCGCTCGTGCCATGCCACATGGTGACATCCTCGGCTTTGCTCCACCGCTTATCGCGAACCGTAATGACATCGACACTATTGTCGACAAAGCGCACCAAGCGGTCAATAAAGTGATGGATAACCTCGTCACGTCTAAACAGTGGCAGCCAAAATAGCCGCGAATTAACCAACTCACAAACCTACCAACGATTACCGCCCTCTCTACCCAATTAGAGGGGGCGGTCCTAAGAGACGTACTACATGGAAACACAAGCAATCTTTGCCGCAAAGAAAGCGATTAACGGATTAGTCAGTCGCACACCATTACTTCACTCACCACTGTTATCGCAACAATATCAATGTGAAATTTGGTTAAAACTGGAAACACTACAACCTATTGGTGCTTTTAAATTGCGTGGAGCGACTCATGCCATGAACAAACTGAGTGAGGAACAAAAACAACATGGCGTCGTCACTTGCTCTACTGGTAATCACGGCCGTGCCGTGGCTTATGCTGGGCAACGACTAGGAGTCCGCACCGTGATTTGTATGTCCAATTTAGTGCCACAAAACAAAGTCGACGCAATTAAAGCATTAGGCGCAGAAGTTCGAATAGTTGGTCAAGCTCAAGACGACGCGGAGCGAGAAGCATTGAGGCTAACGGAAGAAGAGTCGATGACTTATCTCTCACCATTCGAACACCCAGACATCATCGCCGGACAAGGGACCATTGGGCTAGAAATCATTGAAGATCTTCCTGATGTCGACGTCATTTTCGCCGGGCTATCTGGCGGCGGATTGATTGGTGGTATTGGCTTAGCCGTAAAATCAAACAGCAGCAAAGTGAACGTGTATGGCGTTTCCATGGACAAAGGCGCTGCGATGGTAGAAAGCATTAAAGCAGGAAAACCAGTACAAGTGGAAGAGCACGAATCGTTTGCTGACAGCTTAGGTGGCGGCATAGGTTTAGACAATCGCTATACCTTCAAACTCGTGCAAGAAGTCATGGATAAAGCGTTTTTAGTCAGTGAACACAACATCGCCAAAGGCATGGCAGATATTTTCGATGCAGAAAAATTTGCCGTAGAAGGCGCGGCCGCAGTGGGGCTTGCCGCCATTCACCAGCATCAACTGGACTTACGCGGTAAGAAAGTCGTTTTGGTGCTCAGTGGAAAAAACGTCTCTTCAGACACTTTTGAGACGGCATTAAAAATTGGCCGCCAAGTCAAAGAATAACCGAGGTCGTGCGAATGAAAATCTATAATAAATCTCAGATAGAGCGAGTGACTCAGTTAGATCTTAATGCGTTAGCGGCCGTGGAAAATGGCTTCAAAGCACTTGGGCAAGGCAACGTCACCATGCCTCCGATTCTTAGTATGGCAATCGAAGAACATAACGGCGAAGTGGATGTAAAAACGGCGCATATCAAAGGCAATGAGCGCTTCGCGATAAAAATCAGCCCTGGTTTTTTTGATAACCCAAAACTGGGACTACCCAGCCTAAATGGTTTGATGGTGCTCTTTAGCGCGAAAACAGGGCTGGTTGATAGCGTATTGTTTGACGAAGGGTATCTAACCGATGTTCGTACTGCTCTCGCCGGCGCTATCTCCGCGAAATACCTGTCGAACTCAGAAGCATCCAAAATTACGGTTATTGGCAGTGGGCTTCAAGCAGAACTACAAGTCGCTGCAATAAAATTAGTTAGGCCAATCTCCCAAGTGAACATCTGGGCAAGAGACAACACAAAATCGCAGGCTTACAAACAACGTATGGAGCAACGATACGATCTATCCGTATCCGTACACTCCTCTATCCAGCAAGCATGCCAAGAAGCCGACATTATTGTCACGACAACACCATCAAAAGAACCTTTGCTGAATTGGGAAGATATCCCATCCGGAGCACACGTGATCGCTATGGGTTCAGACAGCCCTCATAAACGTGAGCTTGCCACCTCAGTCATCCTAAACGCTGAGCATCTGGTGGTTGATCGAATCAGTCAGTCAGAATCACTTGGCGAATTACGTGGTGTAGACAAACCGCTCACCCGCAGCCTAGTCGAACTTGGCGACATCATTTGCGGCAAGCACCCCTACTCAAGGCGTGTTGACGATGTTTCGGTATGTGATTTAACGGGAACTGGCGTTCAAGACACCGCAATCGCTGACTATACCGCTCAACAACTCACCAGCATTCAATCCACGATGTAACTTATTCCCTGTGACTTTGGCGGTGGGCAACCACCGCACTTTTTGAGGGCCGTAACATGCCAGAGCTCTGTACGTTTCAATCTTTAACCACTCAGTTTGAGTTTTCGGCGGATGTCTCCGCTTATCAACGTTCAATCGGACTCATTCAACTCGCGACCGATTATGTGCTAGAAAACGAATGGCGCGAGCATTTACCCGCAGATGTTCGCTTATACACTTCACGCTTTCTCACCACAGGTACTGTCGATCCTCTGCACTTAACAGACATGCAAAACAGTATCCGCGAGTGTGTACGCACCATCGTGCCAATGTGGCCAATCAACGTCATGGCGTTTGGCTGTACGTCAGCTAGTGTGCTCATTGGCTCCGATCAAATCACTGATTTAATTCGTCAAGAGAGACCCGAAGCCATAACAACTAACCCTTGGCAAGCCGCACTGAGAGCGCTTGAACACCATCAAGCTCAAAGAATCGTTATGCTGACGCCGTATACCAATGACGTCAATCACCCACTTTATGAGTCCATGACCGAACATGGCATTGACGTTCTGGCCTTTGGGTATTTCAATCTCGACTACGATCCCCATATCCCAACCATCGGAGGACAAGACGTAGAAAATGCCTTAGCGCAGCTGCTTGAGTCGATTGATTGCACTGTGGACGCGGTATTTATTTCATGCACGAACATGCGAGTCATGCATCTACTGCCTTATTTCTCAAGCCGCTTTGGTATTCCTGTACTAAGCTCCAACCAAGTGATGCTTTGGGACGCATTGCGTTTGCTTGAGTCCGATAATTTCTCCGACGTGTCATCATCGCCCTTTCCTTGCTGATAAGGACTCGCTAAAATGCACAAAATTGCGCACTAACTGGATGAAACATGGCAAAACTTACCCTTCAAGAACAAATGCTGAAAGCTGGCTTAGTTAATGAAAAGAAACTAAAGAAAGCGAAGAAAGGCTCTAAAAAATCACGCGTTCAAGCACGCGAAGTAAAAGCGGCGGTTGAAGAGAATAAACGCCAACAGTTAGAGCGTGATAAACAATTGAGCGAACAGCAAAATGCCGAGCGTTTGAATAAAGAGATCAAAGCGCAAATCAATCAATTGATTGAGATGAACAAGATCGACTTAAAAGATGGCGATATTAAGTACAACTTCACCCATGGCACCTTGGTTAAGTCACTGTATGTTGATGCTCTCATCCGTGAACAGTTGATTAAAGGCATTCTAGCCATTGCGATTGTCGGTGAAAGCTACGTTGTCATTCCACGCGGAGTAGCGAATAAAATTGCTCAACGTGATGAATCCGTCATCATCGAACAGAAAGAACCAGAATCGGACATTCCAGCAGAAGACGATCCATACGCAGATTTCGTCGTGCCAGATGACTTGATGTGGTAACAACAAACAATAGATGCATCAACGAAAAGAGCCGCTGATATAACATCAGCGGCTCTTTTTTTAATAGAAAAAATACGCTACAGAAATGATGTGCGTTATTGCTTACTTAGTAGCAAATTCACACCAGATGCGGCTAAAAACAGCGAACATCCGCGATTAAAACGTTTCGCCATCTTTGGATTTGAAAACCAATGTCTAAGGTACAAACCAAAAATCGCGTAAATTGAAATGGCGACCATTTCTAAAATCAAAAACGTGGAGCCAAGGGCAAAAAACTGCTCTTGAACGTTGGCGTTCACATCAACAAACTGCGGCAAAAACGCAGTAAAAATAAGAATCGCCTTCGGGTTACCGGCGGCAAGCGTAAACTCTTGTTTCGCAAGCCCTGCATAGTTGCGAGAGTTAGTTAACTCAGAGATCGGGCTCGATTCCGAACGCCAAAGGTTGAATGCAATCCACAATAGATACAACGCCCCCACCAGCTTTAACGCTAAAAACAGCATTTCTGATGTGTACAAAATCACTGCGAGCCCAGAGGCAGACAACGCGATCATGCCAGAAAATGCCGTAATACGACCTAAACTAGCGACAAACGCGGCACGAAAACCGTAACAACGCGCATTATTCATTGCCAATAAGTTGTTTGGGCCTGGAGTCATATTCAGAGCAAAGCAAGCGGGAATAAAAAGGAGGAGCTTCCAAATATCCATGATAAAAAATGGCCTTAATTTTTAGTAATAGCCCGCACCGTAACATTGGCTGCTAGAATGAGTAAATAAAAATTCTACGCTAGAGCATTTCCGCTTCAAACCGAGCTGATCTGGCTTGCGCAATCGTACAGTGCGTTTCTGTCATTAACTCCGCCAAGGTGATATTTGGTTTTTGCGCCACCAACCGAATCAGTTTTTCTTCCAACGGTTCCAGTTTGTCCTGATGAACGGATAACCCTTTCTCCAACTTATTCATCACAAACCTTAGCTCTTCACACTGCCCTGCTTTTAGCTGATCAAGTAACGCTTTTAAGTTCAAAGCTTCTCCAGAAACTTGCCAATGACGAGAGCGCCTAACTCGCTTAACGTCACACCCGCAATCCGCCGCAATGACTTTAATGCGTTTAGCATTCTCACCGCCAATGCGATGAATCAGAGAGGGAAGCGAAACAATAATGTCGTCATCTTTCATCCGTTACTCTCCCACCACTGACACATTCTCTCCAACCCAGGTGAGTAGCTGTTTGGCGGCTTTGGAGAGCACCTGATTTTGGCGCACAATGTAGCCGAAATCGGTGTTTGGAAAACTAGGCAAAGGCGTGACTTCTCGGGAAAGCATTAACCTCGGATCAAGAGAGAAATCCGGCACAATGGCGGTCCCAAATCCTGCTTCTGCCCAGTCGATTTGTGCTTCCACACTGCCCACTTCCATCACGCGATGCTTAGGCAGATTTAACTCAGGTAAAGACGCATCTATCAGCTCACGGGTTCGCGTGTCGTGCCCTAGCAGAATCAACGTCTGGCTCTCTTTTCGATTGTCCTGCCACTCAAAAATGTTATCGCCAAACGCACACCAGTGAATTTGCGTGAGAGGCGTAAAATGCAGCGGTTGACTCTCTTTTTGTGCGATAACAAAGCCGATATCGGCACGCGCACTTTTCACCAAATCCACCGCTTGAGAAGACGTGGTATTGAACAATGCCAAGTCGATACCCGGGTATTCACTTTTGAATTGCTGGAACGGTTTGATAAGCAGTAAACGTGAAACGATATCGCTCGCCGCAATAGAAAGCGTTCCTTGCGTAAGATCGTTGATGGCATTGAGATCCGATTGGCAAATTTGCAGCTCATTGAGCATTCGCTGAGCCGTATCTAACAAACGCTTCCCCGCTTGCGTCAACTGCACTGGATTTCGTTCAATCAATTTCGTGCGCGTGGCTTGCTCCAACTGCTTGATATGCAAACTTACGTTCGGCTGTGTCATGTGCAGTTCCGTCGCTGTTTTGCCGAAATGCTTTACCTCTGCAAGAGTTACGAAGGTTCGCAGCCAGTTCAAATCTAACATTGCCAATTCCGATATGAGATTCTTATCAAGTTAATGAGTATAATTAATTTCTCTTATTATGGCGAACGCCTTAAGATTTTTGCATCTGTTTTTGGAGATTAAATTATGTCGTCTATCGTTGTTGTGGGTGCAAACTGGGGTGATGAAGGCAAAGGCCGCATCGTTGACTTTTTGGCAGAGCAAGCTTCTGCGAGCATTCGTTTCCAAGGTGGTAACAACGCGGGTCACACCGTGGTTAACGACCTAGGTACGTTCAAGCTGCACCAGCTACCAAGTGGCGTTTTCAACCCAGACTGTTTGGCAGTATTAGGTCCGGGTATGGTTATCAGCCCTGCATTGCTGTCTCAGGAGATTGCGGAAGTTGAAGAAGCGGGCGTAAAAGTGAATATGTGCATCTCTGATCGCGCAACACTGTGTCTACCTCTACACGCACTAGAAGATACGCTAGAAGAACAACGTTTAGGCGACAAAGCATACGGTTCAACTCGTCAAGGTATTGCACCTGCGTACGGTGACCGCGTAATGAAGAAAGGCATTCTTGTTGGTTGGTTGAAGCAACCAGAAGTATTGGTTGAACGCCTTCAATTCATGATGGATTGGAAACTGCCGCAACTGCGTGCGCTTTACCCGACGTTCGAGTTCGAGCAAACCGCGGAAGAAATGGCGAACTGGTTGCTAGAGGTGTCTGCACCTTGGCGCGATTCAATTTGCAACGTAACGCTTCCTTTAAAAGAGCTACAAGCAAAAGACAAAACACTATTGTTCGAAGCGCAGCTTGGCGCGGGTCGTGACCTTGTTTACGGTGAGTACCCTTGGACAACATCTTCTAACGTTGTATCAATGTATGCGGGTATCGGCAGTGGTCTTCCGGCACTTCGTCCTGAACGCGTGATTGCGGTTGCAAAAGCATTCAGCTCATCAGTAGGTACTGGTACGTTGATCACTGCAATGGAAGAGCAAGACGCTTTCCGTGAACTTGCAGGCGAGTTCGGTGCAACTACAGGTCGTCCGCGCGATATGGGCTACTTCGACGCAGTCGCTACGAAGAATGGCGTTGAACTGCAAGCCGCAACTGAAATTGCACTAACGAAAGTAGACTGTTTGACTGGCCTTAACGATCTGAAAATCTGTGTTGGCTACGAAGGCGACCACAGCGAAAACCCAATCTGGCCTCAAACTGCATCTCTTGCGCCAATCTACGAGAAGATGGAAAGCTGGAGCGAGGACATCACAGGTTGTCGTAAGTTTGAAGAGCTTCCAGTAGCAGCACAGAAATACGTTCTACGCATTGAGGAACTGATGGGCGTACCAGTAAAAATGGTGTCTGTGGGTCCTGGTCGTGAACAAATGATTATGCGATAAGATGTGAATTAACACATCATTGGCAAGCGGCTTTTATCTGTTCCGGGGTAAAGCCGCTTTTTTTTACACTGTAAACTTTGAAGAAGTTGCACTTCTCCATTCGTGTTTAGTAACCTAATCGCGCCTCCCTTCCCTCTTTATTTATCAATCAATAGATTAGAGCATATAACGCATTGTGCACGTTATTAGTACATCTCACTTGTTAAAGAAGCACGTTATTTAAGTTAATTGTTTGAATTAATGTTCTTTAACTGATTGCTTGATCACGATCTTCATCTGCAATTTGTTGAACTAGCACTCAAAAAATCTAACCCGCTGTTTTTAGGATAGATGAGTTCCCCAACATCCAACCTAACAGCAGGTGATTCCTATGACGAAAAATCTTTTCCGCCTCAGTACGATAACTCTCGGTTTATGCATCAGTTCGTTCTCTTTTGCGCAATCCGATCTTCCGAACATTAAAATTCTTGCCACTGGCGGCACCATAGCAGGCGCAGGTCAATCTGCGACAGAGTCAAACTACACCGCAGGTAAAGTCGGTGTCGAATCATTGATTTCTGCGGTACCTAGCATGACCAACATTGCAGATATTTCCGGAGAGCAAGTGGTCAGTATTGGTTCACAAGATATGAATGATGAGGTATGGCTTAAATTAGCCAAACGCGTCAACGAACTGCTCGCTCAAGATGATGTTGACGGTATCGTCATTACTCATGGTACCGATACATTAGAAGAAACCGCTTACTTCCTTGATCTGACCGTCAAGAGCAAAAAGCCAGTTGTGATCGTCGGTGCAATGCGTCCTTCCACCGCAATGAGTGCTGATGGCCCAGTTAATTTATACAACGCCGTCGTGACAGCCACCGATGAAGATTCTGAAGGGCGCGGCGTGTTAGTCGCGATGAATGACACTATTTTCGATGCGCGAGACGTAACTAAAACAAACACCACTTCCGTCAGTACTTTCCAGTCACCTAACTTTGGTCCTATCGGTTACATTCATAATAGCGATGCCAAATATCAACGAAGCCCAGAGCGTAAACATACGACAGAAACCCCATTCGATGTATCAAAACTCAACACACTACCTAAAGTAGGCATTGTTTATAACTATGCAAATGCGTCGAGCTTACCAGTCAAAGCCTTTGTGGATGCCAAGTTTGACGGTATTGTAAGTGCTGGTGTGGGTAATGGTAACTTGTACCACACGGTCTTTGATGAGCTAGAAAAAGCGAGCAAAGATGGCATTGTTGTCGTCAGAAGCTCTCGCACGCCAACTGGCTCAACGACTTTGGACGCAGAAATTGATGATGATAAATACGGCTTTGTTGCATCAGGCACGCTAAACCCACAAAAAGCACGTATTTTGCTGATGTTGTCACTCACGCAAACGAAGAACTATCAAGACGTTCAGAAGATGTTCCAGTACTACTAAGGAACAATTATATAAGCTGATAATTGATAACCAGTAATACGTAAAGAGGAGGTTGATAGCAACCTCCTCTCATCCAAGTGACTAGCCGAACAAACGGCGTTTCATTCCGGCTCTCTCAAGAATGCGCGTTGAAATTTCTTCTACCGACAATGACGACGTGTTGATGTAAGGAATCGCTTCTCTTCTGAATAAAGCTTCAACCGTGTCCAACTCCAACTTGCATTGCTCTTCACTGGCATAGTCGCTGCCCGACAGGCGATTCTCACGAATCTCATTCAAACGTTCAGGCGTAATGGTTAAGCCAAACAGTTTGTGGCGATGCACCTCGAACTCTGGCAACAAACGCATCATCTTGACGTCTTCGGCAATAAACGGGTAGTTCACCACGCGCAAGCCAAACTGCATCGCCATGTACAAACTGGTTGGTGTTTTGCCGCTGCGCGATACACCAAGCAGAATGATATCAGCCTGTTCCAAGCCTTTCAGTGTAATGCCATCGTCGTGAGCCAAGGTGTATTCGATCGCCGCAATACGGTCAAAATAGGTATCGGAATCTTTCCCTACACTGCGAGAGCGCTGCAACTTCGGGGCGGGAGCCATCTGAATGTCGTCTTGCACCTTTTGTACAATGCTTTCAAGCACATCGTAGCTGTATGCCGGTGCTTCTAGCAGCATTTCGCGTACGTCTGGCACCACGATAGAGAAAAACACCAGAGGTTTGACGCCATTGCGTTGGTAGGAAGTTTCAATTTCTTTTACAACGTCAGCAACTTTGTCCTGGCTTTCTACGAACGGAAAGGTTTTTTCGTTAGGAATGAACGGAAATTGACCGAGAACAACATGTCCTAATGTCTCACATGTTATCGCCGTACCGTCAGAAACATAGAACACATCACGACTTTGGTTATTTATTTGCATTTCTGTTTAATTTTTCAAAATCTTTTGAGTAGGATGGTAAACATAATATTAATAAATCAGTTTGGCTTTCAGTTAGGTTCACCACAGCTTTAAAAATTCTTTTGAATTTTTTTCAGCCAGAACGTAATCGTTTGCCTTTGATATCAATCTAAATGAAGCAATGTATGGTCAAAGTGTAATAACAGCCAACATGCGATTGTTTAGAGCGATTTAAGTCCCCCTACTAAGCTGCAATGTTTCTGGAGAAAGACATGCAAAAGAACACCCTCTGGTTCAATGGCCTATCCATGGATGATGTCGACAAAGTCGGCGGTAAGAATGCTTCACTTGGCGAAATGGTTTCTAACCTAGCGAACGCAGGCGTTTCTGTACCAAATGGTTTTGCGACAACCTCATACGCGTTTAACCAATTCCTTGACCACGAAGGTTTGGATGAGCGTATTCACCAATTACTTGATGAACTAGACGTTGAGGATGTGGAAGCTCTGCGTAAGACAGGTGCAACCATCCGTCAATGGGTATTAGAGGCCCCTTTCCCTGCGGACCTTGAACAAGAAATCCGTGAAAACTACCAAGAACTGATTGAAGGCAACCCTGAGCTTTCAGTCGCAGTTCGTTCATCTGCTACGGCAGAAGACCTGCCTGATGCCTCTTTTGCTGGTCAGCAAGAAACGTTTTTGAACGTGAAAGGCATCGACGCAGTACTAGAAGCAACTAAGCACGTTTACGCTTCTCTATTTAACGACCGTGCGATCTCTTACCGTGTACACCAAGGTTTCGACCACCGTGGTATCTCGCTATCTGCGGGTATCCAACGTATGGTGCGTTCAGACAAAGCTTCTTCGGGTGTAATGTTTACGCTTGATACTGAGTCTGGTTTCGACCAAGTTGTCTTCATCACCTCTTCATGGGGCCTAGGTGAAATGGTCGTTCAAGGCGCAGTAAACCCTGATGAATTCTACGTTCATAAGCCAATGCTTGAAGCAGGTGAGCACCCGATCGTTAAGAAAACATTTGGTTCTAAGTTGATCAAAATGATCTACTCTGACAACCAAGAGATCGGCAAACAAGTTGATATCGTTGATACTTCTGATGAAGAGCGCAACACGTTTTCACTGAAAGACGAAGAGATCAAAGAGCTCGCCAAACAAGCGATGATCATCGAGAAGCACTACCAGCGTCCAATGGACATTGAGTGGGCAAAAGATGGCATCGACGGCAAGCTGTACATTGTTCAAGCGCGTCCTGAAACCGTATGTTCACAAACGGAACAAAACGTGATTGAGCGCTACGAGCTACAAAACAAAGCAGATGTTTTGATTGAAGGTCGTGCAATCGGTCAACGTATCGGTAAAGGTGCAGTGCGTTTGGTTGACTCTCTGGACCAAATGTCATTGGTTCAGGAAGGTGATGTGTTGGTTACAGACATGACTGACCCAGACTGGGAACCAGTGATGAAGAAAGCTTCTGCTATTGTTACCAACCGTGGCGGACGTACTTGTCACGCAGCAATCATTGCTCGTGAACTTGGTATTCCTGCAATCGTTGGCTGTGGCGATGCGACAAGCAAACTGACTGATGGCGCAACAGTGACAGTATCTTGTGCAGAAGGCGAAACGGGTTACGTTTACCAAGGTGAACTTGAGTTTGATGTAAAACGCTCTTCTGTTGATGAACTGCCACTGCTGCCGACCAAAGTGATGATGAATGTGGGCAACCCAGATCGCGCATTCGACTTTGCTCAGATTCCAAACGAAGGTGTTGGTCTTGCTCGTCTAGAGTTCATCATCAACAAGATGATCGGTATTCACCCGAAAGCATTACTTAACTTTGATGCGCAAAGCGATGAGCTAAAAGCAGAAATTAAACAGCGCATTCGTGGTTACAAAGATCCTATCGATTTCTACGTGAGCAAACTGACTGAAGGCATCGCGACTATCGCTTCTGCTTTCTGGCCAAAACGCGTCATCGTTCGTATGTCTGACTTTAAGTCGAACGAATACAGCAACTTGGTTGGTGGTAAAGCCTACGAACCGCATGAAGAAAACCCAATGCTCGGCTTCCGTGGTGCGTCTCGTTACATTTCTCCAGTGTTTGAAGATTGCTTCGAGTTAGAAACTCAAGCTATCAAGCGCGTTCGTAACGAAATGGGTCTGAAGAACGTTGAAATTATGATCCCATTCGTGCGTACACCAAGCGAAGCTGCATCAGTGATTGATTTGCTAGCGAAGTTTGATCTGCGCCGTGGCGACCAGGGCCTTAAAGTCATCATGATGTGTGAACTCCCATCCAACGCGGTACTTGCCGATGAGTTCTTGAAGTACTTTGACGGCTTCTCGATTGGTTCAAACGACATGACTCAGCTAACGCTTGGTCTGGACCGTGATTCTGGCGACGTGGCACATCTGTTTGATGAGCGTAACGCAGCAGTGAAAATCATGCTGAAAATGGCAATAGACGCAGCAACTAAAGCTGGCAAGTACGTGGGTATTTGTGGTCAGGGCCCATCAGATCATGAAGATTTGGCGGAATGGTTGATGGAGCAAGGCATCAGCTCTGTTTCACTAAACCCAGACACCGTTATCGATACTTGGTTACAGCTCGGTAAAGTTAGCAGCAAGTAACGCGCTAAAAACTCAAGCCCTCACACTCCCCTTGTGAGGGCTTTGTTATTCATACGTCATTTCGCAATCAGTTCGTGATTCCTCTCTCAAGATCGCCATTTAGTCAATTTCATTATCAAAGTCTGATGACCTAGAATGAATGATGTATCGACAACTCCAGAGAGAATTTGATGAAAAAGTCTATCGCACTCATTACCACATTGATGCTCCTAGCATCTCCCGCTTACGCAGATTGGGATGATATTTCCAACAAAATGTCTGAGCTAGGCGAAGCGGTTTCTGATACTGCGCAAGATGCTTGGGACGATACCAAAGCCTTTTCAAAACAAGCGTGGCAAGATTTCACGAACTGGTCCGAGGAAGCCATCAATACCGCGGGCGAGTGGACAGAAGCTAGTATCGAGAAAAGCAAAGAATGGATAGATGCAGCCGACAAGAAAATTGATGAACTGATGGAAGGCGACACGCCAGAAGAAGCTCGCCAAGCCGTAAACTTAATGGCGGATAGTGCTTTGCTCAAGTTGTTTAATGAAAAGCCGGAGGCCAAAGCCATTTACGACAACGCTTACGGCTACGCGGTCTTTGATTCTCGTAAATTGTCTTTGTTGTTTCACACCAACTCAGGGTCAGGTGTCGCAATAAATAAGGAAACAGAAAAACGCACTTATATGAATATGTTTGGTTTGGGCGTCGCACTTGGGGCTGGCGGCAAGTTTTACCAACAAGTGATTCTGTTTGAGAGCAAAGAAGACTTTGATACGTTCGTCAACGAAGGATGGGAAGCGACCAGTGAAGCCTCTGCTGTAGCTGGCGAAGACTCAGAGCAACTTTCAAAGCAATTTAACAGTGGCGTCGCCGTTTATCAGTTGAATGCAAAAGGCTTGCTCATCGATGCCAACGTGTCTGGTTCTAAATATTGGGTTAACGAAGAGCTCACCAACTCGCAGTAACGCATAGCAACTAATCGCTTAAACAGAACGGTTGTTATGCACCCTTATCAATAAGTTAACGCAGCTATGACTCCTCAAAACTGAGTACTTGTGCAACTTTCTCATGGGAAGTCACCAGAAGATGGTGACTTCCCTTTCTCGTTGGATGGCTTTTCGTTATGCTTGCCCAAAACCATCTGCGATTCGGTATCCCATGCCTGACAATAACTTTAATAATCTGCTGGCAGAAGCAATTTCTGCTCTTAATACGCCTAACTTTACTCCTAAGCTTATGCGTGTCATTCGCACTCTTTTTCATTTTGATTGCGCGGTTATTTTAGGTTATCGAGAAGGTAAACATCCTATCTATCTCTACGACTCGATTGAGAACGAGCGAGAGTTACTTTTTCAACGCTACCTTACTGACTCATTTCAAAATGACCCTTTTTTTCTCAAACTAAACGAGACAAAGCAACAAGGCGTATTTACGCTCAAAGACGTAGCACGCAAAGGCGTTGATTTTACTTCCTACTGCGAACAGTTCTACCATCAGACAGGGTGGAAAGACGAACTGAGCATGCTAGTCGAAGTCGAACCTGGCCGTTGGGTCATGTTGTACTTCGGGTATATGAATGATGGAAAATACTTTTCTCAACAGCAAATCAATAAATTAAAGCCCTACTTCCCGATAATTCAATCGCTTTGTCAGCAGCACTGGAAACAAACGGAGTTTACCTTTTCTGAGCCTGTTTTTGCCCAGAGTGCTTATTCTGGCAGTATGCGATTAGCCATTGAGCAAGCTTTAGCAACATTTGGCGTAGAATCACTCACTCGTCGCGAGCAAGAGGTGGCTTCACTTCTCGCTCAAGGGTTTGACACCAAAGAAATTGCCGCGCGGTTACACTTAGTTCAAGGCACGGTCAAAAATCATCGAAAACGCATTTACTCGCAGTTAAATGTGTCTTCATTGAGTGAGTTATTCCAGCTTTTCCTCAATCACCTTATTCTCCATTCAAGATAAAAAACTGTCCCTTAAGGGATATATGGAGAAAAGGTGTCGCGTTTTAGTCTGAATACAACAACCACCAAGACAGACAAAAAGAATGACGACACCATTACTGCAAGATTTACAAGATCGTGGCTTGATTGCACAAGCCAGCGATTTGGAAGAAATTCAGACACTTCTCTCACAGCCTCAAACCGTTTACTGCGGCTTCGATCCTACAGCAGGCAGCTTGCACATCGGCCACCTTGTGCCTTTGATTATGCTTAAGCGCTTTCAAGATGCGGGACACCAAGCTGTTGCCTTGATTGGCGGTGCAACGGGCATGATTGGCGACCCGAGCTTTAAAGCGACCGAGCGCAGCCTGAATTCTTCAGAAATCGTCTCAGGTTGGGTTAACGATCTTTCTAATCAAATTCAGCAGTTGATGAATCACCAACTGACCAAGCCAATGATCATGGTGAACAATGCTGACTGGATGAAAGCGATCAACGTCATCGACTTCTTCCGTGATGTAGGTAAGCACTTCTCGATCAATACTATGGTCAACCGAGAATCGGTAAAACAACGCCTGCAACGACCTGACCAAGGTATCTCCTTCACCGAATTTAGCTACGCCCTACTGCAATCGTACGATTTTGCCGAGCTAAACCGTCAATACGATTGTCGTTTGCAAATCGGTGGCAATGACCAATGGGGAAACATCGTCAGCGGGATCGATTTAACTCGTCGTCAAAATGGTGAGCAAGTATTTGGCTTAACTCTGCCACTGATCACCAAATCCGATGGTACCAAGTTTGGCAAAACCGAAGGCGGCGCAGTGTGGCTAGATCCTAGCAAAACCTCTCCTTACGCCTTCTACCAGTTCTGGCTTGGCGCAGAAGACGCCGACGTTTACCACTTCTTGCGTTACTACACGTTCTTGAGCTGCGAAGAAATTGCCAGCATTGAAGCGCAAGACCAAGCAAGCCAAGGCAAGCCACAAGCACAACGTATTCTCGCTGAAGAAATGACGCGATTTGTTCATGGCGAAGAAGGTCTAGCCAGTGCCGAACGCATCACGCAAGCTTTATTCAGCGGTAATGTGCAACAACTCAGTTTGGGTGAATTAAAACAATTGGAGTTGGATGGTTTACCAAGCATTGAGAGCGCACAACAAGATTTGGTTGAGCTGTTGATTGAGTCGGGCTTAGCAAGCTCAAAGCGTGTTGCACGCGAACACATTAGCAACAACGCCATCAGTGTAAACGGAGAAAAAGTGTCGGCTGATAACCCGAGCTTGAGCTTCCCACTGTTTGACCAATACTGGTTACTGCAACGCGGTAAAAAGCACTTCTGCCTCGTAAAGCGTGCCGCTTAACAAAGCATCGGAGTGACACCTCACAAGGCAAATTGATATAGCGAGTTAACTGACAAGACGGTATAAGGTTAGCTCGCTCTAGTATCGGCTGTGCATACCAAAATGATGAGACATTCCATCTTCCATTCGGCCGCCTTTCCAGCCACCAGTACCGAATAAATTAAGCACATCTTGAGCGGTATAATCGGCACCAGAAAAGAAGTCATTCGCCACATCAGAGCGGATGGCTTGCAACTCTGGTTGATTTTCCAAATCAAGATCTTGCGGATTCGCGTACAACGCCAACGCAATTTTTTGTTGGCACGTGCTTAACTCACTGGTGCTCGTCTTTACCTGACCGACGGAAAAGTACTCACGACTGCCGTATCCCACCACCAATCTGGTACTCATTAGCTTAATCACTTTCTTAATGCGGCGACGTTGTATAAATCTCAACATGTTGAAGCCCTTATTTATATTTCGATAATTAATAATAAGTTTTGTATACCACACATCAATACTCTAGAGTGTCAGGGTTTAGCACGGCGCTCAAAGAGTATGGAGTTCAAGAGTGAAAATTGACGATCTAAAACTGTTCACCAAAGTCGTCCAACTTGGCAGCTTTACAGCGGCAGCAAATGCTTTGGATTTGCCACGAGCAAATGTTAGCCGACGCATTGGAGAACTGGAACGTTACCTCGGAACGCAACTTTTTCACCGCACCACTCGCAGCCTTTCGCTGACAAACAAAGGCGATGCCTACTACCAAGATCTGCAAAAAGTGCTCACCTTGCTTGATTCGGCAAACCAGCAAGCCAGTAACGAAAGCATCGAAGTCAGAGGCAAAATCAAACTTGGCCTTCTGCCAGAAACCTATGAACCTCTTCAACCCATTTTGTTTGAATTTCAGGATCAATATCCGCAGGTTGAGCTCGACATTCGCAATATCAACAATGGCTTTATTGATATGTTTCAGCAGGGGTTGGACATCGCGCTGCACGGCGGCATGCTGTTTGATTCAGACATTGTCGCCAGAAAGATCTTAACGCTAGACCGATGTGTCGTTGCCTCACCGAACTATCTTCAAACTCACGGCACGCCCGCTACATTAGAAGAGTTGAGCGATCATCAGTGCATTTGTTTTCGTTGGCCAAATGGCAATGTCGACAACCTTTGGCACTTTCAGGAACAAAACGTAGCGCTCAAACCGAAACTCATTTCCAACAACATCGGCTTTATCAAAAGCTCCACAGTGCTAGACCGCGGCATCAGTTATATCCCAAAACTGTTGGTAAAAAATGAGCTCGAATCCGGTGCATTGGTGCAAGTATTGTCTCAATATGCCGTCACAGAAGAAACGGGGTGGTTGCTCTACCCTAAGCCGAAAACGCTGAACCAAGCTAGCCGGTTACTTATTGAACATTTGTGCAATAAAATTCCAAAACTTTTGTAGTTTACATTTATTGTCATAAAATTCGTGACATTGAATCATGCACACGCATGATTATCTGAACATCTCTGAATTATAAGATGGCGCCGAAATTATGGAGCCATCTTATGAATCATCAAATTAAAACCGCCGCGCTGAGCACTATCGCGCTCTCTCTACTCGGCTGTAATCAAGCTCAACCTCAGGTTGAGGAACCAAGCGCATCCAGACCCGTTCAAGTAATTGAAGTCAACGAAAGGAATGAAGAACTCAACAAATCATTCAGCGGGATCGTAAAAGCAAAAGAAACCGCGTCACTCTCTTTTCGTGTACCTGGCACCGTGGAAAGCGTGTTCGTAAATAAAGGCAGCGTGGTAGAAAAAGGCCAAGTCATTGCCACGCTGGACAAGCACGATTACCAAGTCTCACTAGAAGAATTACAAGCGCGCATGTTAGAAGCGCAATCAGCACACAAACTCGCGAAAGCCGAGTTAAAGCGCGTAAAACAAGCAACTTCTGATGATGCCATTGCCAGCGTAAACTTAGATCGAGCCATCAGCAGCTACGAACGTAGCGTCTCTGCCGTCAAAGTGGTTGAGAAAAACATCCAACGTGCAAAAGATGCCCTACGTTACACCACTCTACGTGCACCATTCCCTGGCATTGTTGCCGACGTTTCTATTGATCCACATGAGCAAACCTTGCCGGGCGGCAGTGTTGTGTCAATTCAGCAAGAAGGCAGCTGGGAAGTCGACATCGACGTGCCGGAAAATATGATTGCGCAATTCGCACTAGGTCAGCCAGCATCGTTGACTTGGTATGATTCGGAGCAATCCTACCGAGCAACCGTGGCAGAAATCGCGCCGAAAAAGCACCTGCTCAAACAAACCTATACCGTCACGCTAGACATCGATTCGATTTCCAGTGCGCTATTCAACGGTAAAGCAGTCACGGTAAACACCGCGCTCAACACCAGCAACTCAAGCCATTGCTTCCCTTATTCTGCAATTTTGGGGGAGAAACAAACTCTTCACGTGAATGTGGTTCGTGATGCGGTTATTCATTCAGAGCCGGTCAATCTTGACTCTATCGACGCATACCAAGCGTGTGTGACCGGAAGTTTTGAGCAAGGCGATTATGTGGTGATCAGCGGTAGCCATTATCTGAGCGAGGGCGATGCCGCCCCAAACCTGACTATCAAGACGTTGTAGGTGCGTATCCATGATCAATTTAGCTGAATTCGCGATTCGCCAACGTAAGTTCGTTCTGTTCTTTATCGTATTGAGCGTGATCGCTGGCATCTATTCTTACTTCGACTTAGGCAAGTTAGAAGACCCGAGCTTTACAGTAAAAACTGCGGTAGTCGTGACCCTTTATCCGGGTGCATCTGCCGAAGAAGTCGAACACCAAGTCACCGATACCGTGGAAACTAAATTGCAGGAAATGGCGGAGTTGGATCGCTTGCGCTCATTGTCTCGCCCCGGTTTGTCTATGGTCTTTGTTGACCTCAAAGAGAGCCTTAATTCCAAAGCACTTCCGCAGGAATGGGACTTATTGAGACGCAAAGTGGACGATGTAAAACTGCAGCTGCCTTCCAGTGCGCAGATCAGCGTAGTACAAGACGAGTTCTCTGAAGTCTACGGCATGCTTTTCTCTATCCACAGCACAGATGCTGCACCAGAAGAGTTGCGTCGCTACGCCGAAGAGCTGCAACGCCAAATCAAAGCCGTCGACGGCATCAAAAAGATCGAGCTACACGGCGTTCAACCTCGCGTTGTACACATCGATATGCCAGACGAGCGCTTGGCTCAATATGGTTTGTCGATCGCACAAGTTTGGAACCAACTGAGCACACAAAACAGCACGTTCGAAGCGGGAAAATTCGATGCCGGTACAGAGCGTATTCGTATTGCGCAAACCAGTGAGTTTCAGTCTCTAGAAGACATTCGCAATTTAATCATCAATGGTGGCACCGGCGAGTTTGGCTCGGGGTTGATTCGTCTTGGTGACATCGCCGACATCACCATGGGTTATCAAACACCAGCATTGGCAGAAAACCGCTACAACGGAGAGCCCGCTGTCACCTTGGCGGTGAGTCCAGTTCAAGGCATTAACGTGGTGTCACTTGGCGATACGATTCAAGACATCATCGCTAACTACCAAGCAACGCTGCCGCTGGGTGTCGACATCTCGACCGTTGCTTATCAACCTGAAGAAGTACAAAAGTCTATCGACGACTTTGTTGGCAACCTGCTTGAAAGTGTCGCGATTGTTTTTGTGGTGTTGTTGGTTTTCATGGGCTTTAAGAGTGCAACCATCGTTGGCGCAAGCTTGCTCCTGACTATTTTGCTCACGCTTGTATACATGAACATCGCCAGCATCGATTTGCACCGTGTCTCGCTAGGTACGTTTATCCTCGCACTGGGCATGTTGGTGGATAACGCCATTGTGATCACCGATATGATGATCGCCAAGCTCAACAAAGGTATCGAGCGAACTCGCGCCGCGATTGATTCCGTCAAAGAAACCGCTGTGCCACTTTTAGGCGCAACTGTCATCGCGATTATGGGCGCAAGCCCAGTGTTGTTCTCCAAAACCGACTCCGCCGAGTTTGCGAGCTCTGTGTTCTACATTGTGGCATCGTCACTGTTGCTTTCATGGCTCGTCGCGATGACGTTTACGGTATTAATGGCGTGGATGTTCATCAAGCCAAAAGCTAACAGCGAAGAGACCAAACCGAGCCGTTATAAACAGTTGGTATTCTGGACGGTGGACAACCCGCGTAAAGCATTAGCCGCTTTGGTTCCGTTGATTTTAATCACCGCCGTGGCAATCCCGTATGTGGCCGTGAACTTTATTCCTCAGTCGGATCGCTCAATTGTGTTTCTCGATTACTGGCTACCCAATGGTGCCAAGATTGAACAAACCTCGGCAGACATGCGCAAAGTTGAAGAATGGTTGGTCGCACAACCAGAAGTGGAAAGTATCTCTAGCTATGTCGGCACCAGTGCGCCTCGCTTCTCGGTAACGGTAGAGCCTGAACCGCTCGACCCTGCCTACGGCCAGATTCTGATCAACACCAAAGACTACGAGAGCATCAGTCACTTGGTAACGCGTGGTGATGATTGGCTGAAAGAGGCGTTTCCGGATGCCGAACCTCGCTTCCGAGCACTGAAGTTGGCAACCAAAGATAAGTTCGCGGTTGAGGTGCGTTTTTCTGGTCCGGATGAAACCGTATTGCATCAACTAGCGGCGGAAGCGAAAACGATTTTTGCTTCAAACCCTGATGCAAAATACATTCGCGATGATTGGCGCCAAGAAAGCAAAGTGCTCAAGCCGATTCTAAACCAAGACAAAATGCGTCAAGCAGGAATTAACCGCGCCGATGTCGCTTTCGCGCTAAAACGCGCATCAGACGGCATGCCGCTCGGACAAATGAACCTGAATGATGAGCTGATTCCAATTCAGTTACGTGGCACATCGCAAAACATGGCGTCACTAGAAACGCTACCTGTGCGCTCGCTACTTGGCTTTAACAGCGTTCCACTTGGTCAAGTGGTGGATGGATTCGAACTGGTCACCGAAGAGAGCATGATTTGGCGACGAGACCGCGTGAAAACCATCACGGTTCAAGCGGGTGTGAGCCGAGACTCCACACCAGCGAATGTAAGAAATGCCATTAAAGATCAGGTTGAAGCTATCCAACTTCCGGCGGGTTACAGCATGGAATGGGGAGGCGAATATTACGATGAAGACAAAGCGGTCACCGACATCATGAAGCAGCAACCAAAAGCAATGCTGATCATGGTGATCATTTTAGTCGCGATGTTCAACGGCTTTAAGCAACCAATCATCATCCTCGCAACGCTACCACTGGCAGCATCAGGGGCTGTGTTTGCTCTGCTTGGATTCGATAAACCATTTGGCTTTATGGCGCTGATCGGAGCTATCACACTAACCGGGATGATCATCAAAAATGGCATCGTACTAATGGATCAAATTGAGCTCGAACGCACAAATGGCAAGAGCTTGTCTGACGCGATCAAAGAAGCCACGGTCAACCGTACTATGGCCATTTCTATGGGTGCGTTAACGACCGCGCTCGGCATGATCCCGCTGCTGTCAGATCTGCTGTTTGACCAAATGGCGGCAACCATCATCGGAGGCTTGGCGGCCGCAACCATATTGTCACTGTTTGTCATGCCGGCACTGTATCGCCTTGCTTATAAAGAAAAAGCACCATCCATACAAACCAACGCTGAGCTAGAGGAGGCGTCATCGTGAAAAAATTCATTCTAACGCCTGTCGTTCTAGCCCTAAGTTTAGCGGGCTGTGCAGTGGGGCCAGACTACCAAGCACCGACCACCAGCATGGCAGAAACCTACTTGAACGCCGAAAATGCAGGGTTGAGTACCGATTCACAACACGTTGAGTTTTGGTGGACTAAGTTTCACGATCCGGTGTTGAATCAAATGGTTCAAGACATGCAGAGCCAAAACATTCCGCTGAAAGTGGCGGCCGAGCGGGTGAAAATGGCCAACAACTATAAAACCATGGTGGAGTCATTCAAGGTACCGACAATTAATCTCGGTGCGGGTTACATGAACTATCAGTTCAGTAAAAATGACTCTTCACTCGGTCCGATATTGAATCCACTCAGTGATGCCGTGCCGGGTCTACCACCTCAAATTGGTAACGTCACCCTAATGGATAATCAGCACGATGGTGTATTTGCAGGCGCGAGTATCGCTTGGGAAGTTGATCTGTTTGGGCGCATTGACCGCCAAGCGAACGCGGCGCATATTCGTCTCGAACAAGCTCAGATTTATCAAAGCGGCTTGAACACAGTGATCACGGCGGATTTGATTCACAACTACTTGCAATACCAAGGTGCAAGCGAGCGCCTTGAGTTGGCAAAGTCGAACTTAGAAGATCAACGACTTACACTCGACCTCGTCGAGAAAGTCGTGCGCAGCGGCTACGGTTCTGATCTCGATTTAGCCCAAGCAAAGGCCACGCTTGCGGCGATGGAATCGCTCGTTCCGCAGTTAGAGATTGCACAACAAGCGCACAAACATCGTTTAGCGGTACTGCTTGGCGAGCCGCTAACGCAAGTCGAAGTTCGCCTGTCAAAACAGCATCGTGTACCTGTCATGCAAGACATGGTGCCAGTCGGTTTACCTTCCGATTTGCTTAAACGTCGTACCGATATTCGCTTAGCAGAGCGAGAAATGGCCGCGCTCAATGAAGAGTTAGCGGCAAGCGTTGCTGATCAATATCCGAAGTTCTTTTTGACGGGCGCTCCGGGGTTGTCGGCGTCAAGCTTTGACGATCTCTTCAGTAGCGATTCTTTCGGTTGGATGGGTGCGGCTGGCGTAAGCTGGAACTTGTTCGATGGGGGGCGTGGCGAGGCGATTGAAGCCATCAACCAAGCGCGTTTTGATTCGGCGACATTGTCTTATCAACATACGGTAGAGGCAGCTTTGGCAGAAACCGAATCCTCGCTGTTTGCTTATGGTCGCAGCCAAGAAAATCAGCGCCGAATCGATGAGGCATTGAAAGCCACCAATAACGCCGTCAACAAAGCCAAGTCACTGTACCGCGCTGGCTTGATTGATCACTTATCGGTTTTGGATGCGCAACGTCAGCAGCGCATGATGCAAGATCAGCGAGTCGCAGCAAAGTTACAAACCGCACAAGCTACGATTGCGCTCTACAAATCGCTTGGTGGTGATTGGACGCTACAACCAGAAGCACAGCCCGAAACGAATGCCAAAGGTTAGGTTTCTTACAAGCCTTACACCTTTGCGTCATAACGGATGCCGTTAAATCGGTTAAAAAGAGGCCACTTAGATGGCCTCTTAGTTTGTGAGGCAAATATTTCTACCACCTATACCCTCTCTCGGTTGTATAATACAGGCTCTGAAATATTTTGTTACGTTACCTCGGTAACACCTGAGATTACAACATGAACAACAGCAGATGGGTCGGCTTTATAGGCGGCACGATTGTCTTACTTAGTACCTTTATCCTCTTCGGATCTTCCGTCCACGCTGCTTGGTACCGAATCCCTGCGGAAGCCATTCATGGTATCGCCTTCACTCTGGCTTTTGGTTTAGGGTTAAACAGCCTACTGGCGTACGCGACGGCAATGCTTACTCTCGCAGCGCTATTCTACATAGGTTTTGTTGTTGGCTACCGTATTCATCAGAAACTTAAATAACCTTCTGTCTCAACCTGAGCTTAATAACGGATACTTGATAACTAAAAAGGGAGCAAAGGCCCCCTTCTCAGATATCAGCATATAGATGCTCTATGCCCGTTTTAATCATTAAGGTGGTATACCCTCAACGACTGCTGCATGCCGAAAACATCATCACCTAAATACTCAACCGTCATTGGAACGTTGGTCAGCAGAGTAAAACTGGAGTCACTGAACCTGCCATCAACATCACTGTCCAAATGAACAAAAAACGTAGGCTTGTCAGCAATCAATGTAATTTGGCTTCCTTCAATAGAGACATCAATATTGGCTTTTGCCATAGGCAAAGTTTTCAGCTCATGAGTGCAAAACCATGTGTTGCTTATTCTGTCTTCACCGATTTGCGCTTCAACATAGAAGAAGCCTGACGTAAGTTCATCCTTCTCAACCGATTCATCCAATTGCCACAAAATCGTATTGCTGTCTGCTATGACCGTTTGTTCTAAGCTCCAACATTGCTTTTCTTCCCCTTGCCAATCTACCCACTTGAGCAGTGCGTTGACGCTTGCGGGCTCTTTGGCATCATTGAGCAAATGCAGACTCAACTTGCCTGTATGCTCGGAAAATACCAAATACTGCGGCGCAAAAAAGCGTTTTGCATGGTAGTGCAACTGCTTCCAACGACCACTGTATTCCAAGCTAGACCAAGAACTGACAGGCCAGTTGTCGTTGAGTTGCCAGTACAGCATGCCGCGACAAACTGGAGAAATGGCACGCCAATGATCGCACGCAGTTTTGATCGCGATTGCCTGCTGAACTTGGCTTAAATACAGCATGTTCTCGAATCCAGAGGGAAAACGGAAATAACGCGTGAACATCTCTGTGATGATACTGTTACCACGAGGATTCTTCTGATGTTGTTCAAAGGTTAGGGACGTGATATTCCAATCTTGCTCCGGGACAAACTGCTTAACTTCTGCAAAAGATGGCCAAGATTGAAAACCAAACTCAGAGCAAAAACGAGGATTCACGTCAAGGTAGGCATTGAATGATTTTCCTGAGTGCCAAACGTCCCAAAAGTGCATATCGCCTTTACTATCATCATGCCACGCGTCACCGAAATCCAGTTCACCATTACACGGGGAACTTGGCCAGAAACGACGAACGCTATCTTGTTCGGTAATCACCTGCTCAATCATGCGGTTGAGGCGATCGTAGTTAACCGTGTATTTGACTTTGTTGTGCTTGGATTCTTCATACCAACCAATAGCTCCAATCACTTCATTATCACCACACCAAAGTGCTATTGATGGGTGCTCTTTAAGCCTCGAGATTTGGTATCGAAGCTCACCTTCGACCTCTTTTAAGAAGTCATTATCAGATGGGTACAGTGAACATGCGAACATCATGTCTTGCCATACTAATAAGCCGAGCTCATCACACAGATTGTAAAAGATCTCGCTCTCGTACTGACCCCCCCCCCACACACGTATCATATTCATGTTGGCGTCAACCGCACTTTGCAAAAGGTTGCGATAACGTGTTTCGCATTCTCGCCCCGGCATTGCGTCAATAGGGATCCAGTTGGCACCTTTAGCATTAATCGGTACGCCATTGACGATAAATTCCATTGCAGAGCCGTGCTCATCAGCTTGGTTATTTAGGGTTAACTGACGCAAACCAATGTTGTGCGTTAACTTTTGCTCTCTGGAAGAAATGGTAATGGGGTAAAGATAAGCTTCGCCATAACCCGATGGCCACCAGCGTTGAGGCTCCGAAATGTGGAACTGGCAATGATAGTGACCACTTCCTTTTGTTTGAATGCATTGACGCTCACCATTAAATTCAACAATCAGTTCATGGCGTTGACTGTCCGTTTCCACTTCAACTAATACATCAAGAAACACACTCTCATCGGCTTGCCATTGCTGCTCTGTCGAAAAGCCTTTGAGCCAAAGCTCATTCACAATGTCGATTTGAATGGGGTCGTAAATACCCGATACCATCAAGCAAATGCCCCAATCCCATCCGGAATGACATTGCGTTTTTCGGATCAAATTCATATGCGGAATTTGATTATTTCCCATTGCGGAAGGGATTGGGAAAGGCAATTTTTTGGCGCGTTCCACACCTTCTATATCGACTCTGGCGAATTGAACAAGAACAGTATTTATGCCCTGTTTTAAATAAGGTTTGATATCAACTCGTTGTTGATTAAACATGTTGCTGCAAGTTAGTGCTAACTCACCATTAATATAGAAAGTTGCCAAGGTATCGACACGAGTTAGCGTCATCCACACTTGCTTGGCAGACAACGTAAACGCGTCGACTTCAAACTCACGCGAGATATGCCACTCACACTCTTCAATCCAACGAACTTTGTTTTCATTATCGGCAAAATAAGGATCCGGAATGCGCTCTGCTTGTAAAAGCGCCGAAATATTATCGCCCGGAATAGACATTGGAATTTCAATATCGGGACGCTGTGGCGAGGTAAGTAACCACAGTCCATTAAGTTCGAAGTGAGCCATTGAGTAAACCTCAGTTTGGAGAAAAAACATGCTTTCTCAATGTAATCCTGAGTAATCCATGCAAAAACAAGGGAAATGTTATTTACATACGAAATGCGGTGCACTTCACGTAAAAACACTTTCCTTTGATCTCTACCCAAAAATCAGCAACTTGGCTAACCTGTTAAAAATTAATCGAAATCTAAGGTTATATTTGCAACTTCGACATGTTAACATCATCGGCTTTTTGAACATCCTCACACTTTTCGTCGAAACGATGTGAGGGGAAATGCACGGCTTCATAGCCCTAAAAAGCGAAGTAATTATGTCAAATATGACGAATGCCGCCTCCCACACAGCGCCTATTCAGGATGCTGACTATTCTGCTATTCATCCCCCATCTCTGCTCAAGCGCCTCGAACTCACCAATCCTGTCTTTTGGTTAAGTGGTAGCTTCCTCACTCTATTCGTTTTACTTGCCCTAACGAATACCGACTCTCTAACCGCAATGGTTAACACCGGCTTCGGCTTTGCTACTAAATATTTCGGAGCTTACTGGCAAGTACTGCTTCTTCTGAATTTCCTTATTGGTTTGGCTCTTGCGTTTGGTCGCACTGGTTATGTGCGTCTAGGTGGTCTAGCGAAACCTGATATTGATAACTTTAAGTGGTTGTCAATTGTACTCTGTACCCTACTTGCAGGTGGTGGTGTGTTCTGGGCCGCTGCTGAGCCTATCGCGCACTTTGTGACTGCCCCACCTTTATACGGTGAAGCTTCACCGAAAACTGCCGCAATCAATGCTCTATCTCAGTCTTTTATGCACTGGGGCTTCTTAGCTTGGGCGATCCTTGGTGGTTTATCTTCCATTGTCTTAATGCACTTGCATTACGATAAAGGCCTGCCTCTTAAGCCGCGTACTCTGCTTTACCCTGTGTTTGGCGATAAAGCCATTAAAGGCTGGATTGGTGATGTTGCTGACGCATGTAGCATTATTGCCGTAGCAGCAGGAACAATCGGCCCTATCGGCTTCTTAGGTTTACAAATTAGCTACGCGCTAAACTCATTGTTTGGCCTGCCAGATACGTTCGTAACGCAAAGCATGGTTATCATGGCAGCGATCCTGATGTATACCCTTTCCGCACTAAGCGGTTTGAGCAAAGGTATTCAAATCGTCAGTCGTTACAACATTATTTTGTCTGTGCTGTTAATTGGTTACATCCTGTTCTTTGGACCGACAAGCTTTATTGTTGATGGCTACGTACAAGGCGTTGGTCGCATGGTAGATAACTTCTTCCCAATGGCGCTTTACCGTGGTGATACGGGCTGGCTAAGCTGGTGGACAGTATTCTTCTGGGGTTGGTTTATCGGTTATGGCCCAATGATGGCGATCTTTATTGCTCGTATCTCTCGTGGTCGTACAATTCGCCAATTGATCATGTCTATTAGCATCGCAGCACCGCTGATTACTTGCTTCTGGTTTAGTATCGTTGGCGGCAGTGGCCTTGCGTTTGAACTTGATAACCCTGGCTTGATTTCATCTGCGTTTGAAGGCTTTAACTTGCCTGCAGCACTGCTAGCGATTACGGGTGAATTACCTTATCCAATGATCATTTCGGTTCTGTTCCTGATCTTAACGACAACATTTATCGTGACGACGGGTGACTCAATGACTTACACAATCAGTGTAGTAATGACGGGCTCAACAGAACCAAACGCAGTGATTCGCTCATTCTGGGGCTTGATGATGGGTATTGTCGCTATTGCGCTTATCTCAATGGGCTCTGGTGGTATTTCTGCATTGCAGTCTTTCATTGTAATTACCGCCGTGCCTGTGTCTTTCATTTTGCTGCCAAGCATTTGGAAAGCGCCTGGCATCGCAAGTAAAATGGCAAAAGAGCAAGGACTAGTTTAAACCGCCTCTCTAACCAATATGCGAAAAAGAGCCCTTCATTGGGCTCTTTTTAATTCTGCACTTTATCCTACGCTATCAATGCGAATCATCACTGCATCTGGACGCCAATACTCGAATTCGCAGTCCATTAATTTGCCATCTTGTTTGTAGTTTACTCGACGAATTTTCAGAACCGGCTGTCCTTCAGCCAAGTTCAACGCTTTAGCGACATGAGCAGGTGCTGACGTTGGAATCACATCAAAACGAGAGCGCTTTGTCTCGTAACCATACTTCTCACGATAAATGCCCGTCAGCGACATGGTGAGGTTCTCGGACAATATGCCTTCAAACAGTGCCGCTTTGAGTACATTTTCAACAAACAATACCGCTCGCCCATCAATAAAACGCAACCGTTCAATCACATAAATTGGGGTAATTCGCTCAACCTCTAACGATTTTGCATATTCACCTGCAGCCATTTCACTTCGTACGTTGAGTAACTTGGTTTCTGCAATACGATGCTGCTCTCTAATCATTTGATGGAAGTGAGAACGAGACAACGGGTTGTAACAGATCCGCTCTGGAGATACGTACCAGCCACGACGCTCTTCTCGGTAGATCAGGCCTTCAGTTTCTAAAGACACCAATGCATCTTTGATAGTGATTCGAGTCGTAGAAAATAGTTCACTGAGCTCTCTTTCTGATGGCAATTTTTGTCCTTCCGACATGATGCCGGAAAGAATCTGCTGCTTTAAGCTGCTTCTAATTTTTCCTAATTGGGTACCAAATTGTCCGGTGCCTGTCGCTCTCATTCTGATCTAGTCCAACGATAATTTGATGAACAACATAAGGCGTGTAAGTAACAAAAATATGACATTAATCAACAGAACACATATTGAGCGTATGAAATATAAGTGCCATAGAAATTCATAAAAACTGTCAAATTACTTGCGCTAAATCGTCACATTCCATCCATAGCATACAAAGCGAACTTACTGACCTAGTCCAGAAGGATGGAGACAATGAAAACTTTGCTAAGTCGTTCAATTACTGCACCAGCGGCAATCATCGCGGTAACGCTTGCAGCACCAACAGTAGCGAAAGAAGCCGATATTGAGTCATTGGTTACCGCAGCACAAAAAGAAGGGGCGGTTTACAGTGTAGGTATGCCTGACAGTTGGGCGAACTGGAAAGACACTTGGGCTGATTTAAAGTCAAATTACAACCTTAAGCACCAAGACACGGATATGAGCTCGGCTCAAGAAATCGCAAAATTCGAAGCTGAGAAGAAAAACGCGACCGCAGACATTGGTGACGTAGGCTTTGCCTTCGCACGTGTAGCGGTTAAAAAAGGCGTCACTCAGCCATACAAACCAACAACTTGGAATGACATTCCAGATTGGGCAAAAGACGAAGATGGTCATTGGGCACTTGCTTACACTGGCACTATTTCTTTTATCTCCAACAATAACCTCGTAAAAGACGCGCCAAAAACGTGGGATGACCTATTAAAAGGCGACTACAAAGTGACCGTAGGTGACGTCGGCGTAGCAGCACAGGCAAACAACGCGGTTCTCGCCGCAGCGTTCGCCAACGGTGGGGACGAATCCAACCTCAAGCCTGCGCTCAAGTTCTTTTCTGAACTCGCGAAGCAAGGTCGTCTTTCATTTACTGATCCGAACATCGCCAACCTAGAAAAAGGCGAAGTTGAAGTGGCGATCATGTGGGACTTCAATGCGTTGAACTACCGCGACAAAATTGACCGCGACCGCTTTACAGTAAGCATTCCTCAAGATGGCTCTGTGATTTCTGGTTATACAACCATAATCAATAAATACGCGAAGAACCCTAATGCAGCAAAGCTTGCTCGTGAGTACATCTTCAGCGATCAAGGGCAAATCAACTTAGCAGAAGGTTATGCGCGTCCAATCCGCACCAACATCACACTGCCTCAAGCAGTGCAAGACAAGCTAATTGCTAATGATCAATACAGCAATGTTCACCCAGTGACTGACTTCTCAGCTTGGGAAAAGTCAGCACGTAAGCTGCCACGTCAATGGCAAGAAAGTGTCTTAATCCACCAGCAATAAGAGTGAGTCGTTATGAGCAATAAGGTCATCCTTGTTGTTCTAGATGGACTGAACTATCAGGTAGCCCGTGATTGCATGGGCTACCTCAATGGTCTTCTAGAACAAAGTCGTTCCCAACAAGAAACTCGCGCAACGCTTTATCCTGTGCAGTGTGAGCTGCCCTCTATGTCTCGCCCACTTTATGAGTGCATTTTAACGGGCGTTCGCCCTGTAGAAAGCGGCATCGTAAACAACAATATCGTTCGTCTATCCAAACACGATTCCATTTTCAGTTTGGCAAAAGCCCAAGGAAAAGTCACCGCTGCGGCTGCCTACCACTGGGTAAGTGAGCTTTATAATCGCGCGCCGTTTGAACCAGCTCGCGATCGTTTCACGCATGATGAAACCCTGAATATCCAGCACGGCTGCTTTTACCATTGGGATCATTATCCTGATGAAGCCTTGTTCCTGGACGCAGAGTATTTGCGTCGAAACTATCAACCTGATTTCTTACTGATCCATCCCATGAATATCGACGATACAGGACATAAATTTGGCCTAGACTCTCGCCAATACCGCAATTGTGCGCGAGGTGCAGACATTATTCTTTCCAACTACATCGAACAATGGCTTGCTGATGGGTATCAAATCATTGTGACCAGCGATCATGGCATGAACAACGATCTTTCTCACGGTGGGATTTTACCTGAAGAGCGAGAAGTTCCTCTGTTTGTCATTGGCGATAAGTTTACCCATCAGGATTGTCATATTAAGCAAACTGATATTTGTGGCACCGTTTGTCAATTGCTAAACCTTGACCACACGAAGCCATACACTCAGGAATTGTTAGCACTATGAGCAGTTCTGTCCTCTCCCCAAGCTCTAGCGAATCTCGCTCAAATTTGGCAAGTACTTGGTTAAAGCGCTTTAAGCCAGCCATTTGGTTAGTGCCTTTCGCGCTGTTTTTCTACCTATTTCAACTCGCACCGATGATTTGGGTACTGTTAAACAGCTTTATCTACGATGGCGAGTTTGCCTTAGATAACTACATTGAAGTGCTCGACTCTGCCTTTATGATGCAGGCGTTTGGCAATAGCTTGTGGTTAGCGGTGTGGTCGAGCATTTTTGGCTTAGCCATTGCGACTTTGTTGGTATCTTCTCTACGCAGAGTCGATTCTAAAGTCCGCGACGGTGTGATTGCGTTTACGAACATGAGCAGCAACTTTGCAGGCGTACCTCTGTCATTCGCTTTTATTATTATTTTAGGCACCAATGGGGCGATTACCCTTTTGCTCAAGCAGTATGGCTTACTCGGTGATTTCGACCTTTATGGTAAATGGGGCCTGCTGGCCATTTACATCTACTTCCAAATCCCGCTGGCGGTGTTGTTGCTCTACCCTGCGTTCGACGCGTTGAGTGATGATTGGCAAGCAGCTGCTGCGCTACTGGGAGCCAAAACATCACAGTATTGGGCGAAAATCGCGCTGCCAGTGCTCTCACCGGCCTTATTCGGTACCTTTATTATCTTAATAGCCAACGCAATCGGCGCATATGCGAGTGTTTATGCGTTGACCTCCGGTAACTATAACGTCATCACAATTCGAATTGCGAGTCTGGTATCGGGAGACCTGTTCCTTGAACCTAATCTCGCCGCCGCAATTTCGGTGATTCTAATGGCGTTACTTGCCTTTATCACAGTGATTAACCAATGGCTCATTTCGAAAAGCTATGCAGGTAGGAAGTAGTCATGCACAACGTTAATACTCGATTCCATAAAACGGTGGTTTATTCCATTGTTGGGATCATGCTCATCCCGATTTTAGCGACCTTTGTCTATTCGCTTTCATCACGCTGGGGCGCCACGGTGCTTCCGGATGGTTTCACTTTTGATTGGTACGTTAAATTGCTGACCGACCCACGTTTCTTGCAAGCGTTTGGGCGTTCGCTGTTTATTTGTATTGCTTCGCTAACCCTCAGTGTGCTTCTGGTTCTGCCAGCGATATTCGTGGTGTTTTACTACTTTCCGAAGCTCGATAAGCTCATGAACGTATTGATTTTGCTACCATTCGCTGTACCACCAGTCGTGTCGTCCGTCGGCTTGCTTCAACTTTATGCTGACAGTGAAATATCTCTTATCGGTACCCCTTGGATTTTAATAGGCACTTACTTCACCATCGCGTTACCGTTCATGTATCGTGCGATTTCCAATAGCTTCGAAGCAATTAACCTCAATGATTTAATGGACGCGGCACACTTACTAGGGGCAAGCACAACCAAAGCGTTCTTGATAGTCATTTTACCTAACCTCAAGAAAGGGCTGATGGCATCGCTTTTCCTTTCATTTTCATTTCTGTTGGGAGAGTTTGTGTTCGCCAATATTTTAGTTGGCACACGTTATGAAACCCTGCAAATCTACTTGTATAACATGCGTCAGACGAGCGGCCACTTTACGTCTGCCTTAGTGATGACCTACTTCCTATTTATTTTTTTCCTGACTTGGTTGGCAAGTCGTTTCAGCCGAGGAGTCAAACAATGAGCTACGTAACAGCGAAAAATCTGACTAAACGTTTTGGTGATAACACCGTATTTGAGGACATTCACTTTAACATCGAGCAAGGTGAATTCATTACGCTTTTGGGCCCTAGCGGTTGTGGTAAATCGACGCTACTTCGCAGCCTTGCAGGGCTTAACCCTGTCGATGGGGGCGAGATTTGGGTTAACGGAGAAGATATCACGCATCAAGTCCCGCAAGAGCGTGGTATTGGGATGGTCTTTCAATCGTATGCGCTGTTTCCCAATATGACCGTCGAAGGCAACATTGCATTTGGCTTAAAAATGAAAAAGCTTGCGAATGATGATATTCGACGTGAAGTGGCTAAAGTCATCAAACTGGTGGATCTGGCAGGTAAAGAAAAACACTATCCACATCAACTTTCTGGCGGTCAGCGCCAGCGTGTCGCTCTCGCCCGAGCGTTGGTGGTGAAACCTCGTATATTATTGCTTGATGAACCACTTTCTGCGCTTGATGCCAAAATCCGCAAACATCTTCGTCAGCAAATCCGAGATATTCAGAAAGAGATGAATCTCACCACTATCTTCGTAACTCATGACCAAGAAGAGGCGATGATTATGTCTGATCGTATCTTCCTAATGAGTAAAGGGGAAATTGTTCAAGCAGGAACACCTGAAGAAATTTATACTCATCCTGCTAACGAGTTTGTGGCCGGTTTCATGGGACACTACAACCTTGTAGAGGCCAATAAAGCCAAGCAACTCTTCAACATTGATACCGAATGGAAAGTAGCGATTCGCCCAGAGTCTATATATGTAAAAGAGCAAGGTCGTCAATATGATAGCCACATCTCAGCGCCACAAGTAGGTACGATCACCAACCACCAGCTTCTAGGTAATGTTATTCGCTACCAAGTGAACGTTGAAGAGTGTGAGCTCACTGTTGACTTGCTTAACCGCTCTTCAGAACGCTTACTAGCGAATGGCAGCCAACTAGAGCTACTCTTTAACCTAAACGAAATTCAACCAGTGAGAGCCTAAACATGTCCAAACCTTTGTATGTTTTTGATATGGATGAAACCCTAATAAACGCTGACTGCGCAATGATTTGGAACGAGTTTATGGTTGAGAGAGGCATCGCGACTGATCCTTTATTTATTAAGGAAGATCAGCGTCTAATGGCCTTATACTCTGAAGGCAAAATGGACATGGAAGATTACCTAGCATTCTCCATGAAGCCACTAGAAAACATGCCGATTGAAGAAGTAAACGCCTTGGTTGAAGAATGTGTTGAAAGCCATATTCTGGCTAAACAGTTTCCTCAAGCCAAAACCCTGATTGAGCAACTGTCTCGTGATGGTATAGATATGGTTATCATCTCTGCCAGCGTCACTTTTTTGGTGGAAGCCGTTGGTCGCCGTCTTAATATTCCAACCGCACTCGGCATCGATTTAATCGAGAAAGACAACCGTTATACTGCTGAAATCGACGGTGTCCCTAGTTATCGTGAAGGTAAAGTCACGCGCTTAAAACAGTGGCTAGAAAATCAGCCTGAGCCTTATTCTGAAATCCATTTCTATACCGATTCAATCAACGATTTACCGCTTTGTGAATACGCAGACTACGCTTACCTGGTAAATCCATGCCCACAACTAAAAGAACACGCGAATCGATCAAATTGGACGCTATTACATTGGAATTAGCCTTCAGTCTTTATAGCAATAAAGGGCAGATAACTGCTGCTCTTTTCCTTTAATTGTCTGGTTATACGTGAACTCAAATTTGAGACCATCGAAAAACAAACACACCAGTAACAAAATGGCGTAAGCCATGTCGAATTATTAAAAATAATGAAGATTTAGCAGTGTGATATGACAAGATTTATATAACCAAAATGGATAAAGAAATGGTCATCTATATCTCATGATGTATTCAAATTCGACAGTCAAGCATTCCAGGAACAATAGAACAACATATTCACAATCCAGACTAACGATAATGAAAACATTGATTTAAGAATTAACATTTTAACAATCATTGCAACAATGTTAACTTTAGCTCCGTTGGTCGCGCTGGTGGTAAGCCTCTCACCAAGCCTATTGTCAGTTTTATATGGACGTTCGACCACCTCCAAAATGAATAGACACCCAATTTGGTGCCCTTTATTACGCCCGCAGAGGAAATTCTTTGCGGGCTTTTTTCTTTAAGTTGAAAGTCAGAGCGCACAGGATCAATTCTATTTGGTCAATCTCTCTACCTTGGAGGTAGTATACGAATCAACAAGCGGAGACAACTCTAGTAACTCTAACACCTTTTTCTCAAAGGTTTCATCAGCACTTCTCACCCAATCTAAAAACTTTTTTTGAGCAAACATAGGCTCGATTTCGTATAAAAACTCGATACTAAAGTAAAACTCATTTTTGATATGCAAATTGTAAACTCTTCGATAGTCCCTCTTATACTCCAAGTTACCTTCTACGTATTTTGAGTACGTTTTCTCTCCAACATCAATAGCCTGGCATTTAATTGGGGGGTAGCTGCGAAGAAACTCTCCTACGAGAAACTCTTCTTTCGCTCTCTTTTTTTCTTCGTTTATCGGCTCTAATCCCCAGCGATGATTTGCGTAATCGTTAGCATCATTCATCATCTCTGTATGATCTCCTTTCTTAGATCCTTCAGGAGACTCTAGAGCATGATAAAACTCCACATACTCTTTTTCTATGAATGAAGATAATTGATTGACAGATCTAATATTCTCATTGGCAGACTTGATCCTTAGCCTAATATATAAACCACCTTGTTTATTTATAGGTAATAGAGGGTTTAATATTTTTTTTTGAAATGAGAAGTAAATAGAAGCCAATTTTATTAACTTTTCATGCCGTTCTTCTTTTGAGTCAACATCGAATTGTTTTAACTCCACAAGATCTTGGTATACATGCCCTTCATATATATTGTTCGGACACTCAAATGACAATACGAAGTCATCTATCTGGAATACATTATGTAGCAAGTTTGAAAAATCTGGCTTTCCTCGAAAGCCATCTTTACAAGTTTTAATAAGGCCCATATTTCTAACTCTTATTCTTTAAATATGCATCAATATCTTTTAAACGTTTACTAGCCATATTAGTACCAGACATCATCAGTTGTCGTCGATAGGATTCAACACCAAAATAGGGTAATGTATGTGGGCTCTCTGTGACCTCTCCATTCATCACCAATCCCAAGAATTTACAACAACGAACGAGACTACTTGCCGATAATGGAGTTTGTCTCGCAGCAATATTTGGGACAATATCAAAGGGATTCGTTCGGGTTTTATTGTAGTTTATCTTCAAACCAAGCTGCTGTGCGTTTTTTCCAATCTTCGTTGTATTGGCCCCTCCTGCGTGCACCACAACTTGTTGATTCAATAGTTTTAAGCTCGGATTCTTTTTCCTTACATATTCAAGCGCAGAGTTAAAAATAATGGCACCTTGACTATGTACTGTCCATTTCACTTGTTTACCCTGCTCTGCACATTGTTTCATTACTGCTGCTAGGTGTTGAGCATTGTGCGAAGTAAAACGAGTTTTGTCATAAACACATTCAATAAGATCCAGCTTCGCATTATCAGAAGGGTTGTGAAACAACGTATACTCTGTTGGCTTATCTTCTTTATATGCCACCTGCGTATGTACTCCCATCAGTGTCGCCGCTTTCTCATAATCATTCAGCATTCCATTTACCGTAGCATGAAGCGTATTGACTTGATGAGTTACTTGAGCTTTAGTGTGGTCCCACTCAGCCAACAATAACTTTGCTTCGTCATTGTTCTGCACCCCATTATACTCACCATTTTTACCTGTTTCTTTCTTCACATGATACATTTGGGTTCTTTGATGTGAATGCTTAAAAATAGACTTACCATGCAATTGTCGATCAAAAGCTATATCATGAATTACAACTTTCCCGTCTCTAAGGATACAAGTTAATAAATAATGATAGTTTTTGAAGGGATACCTAGTTCGAAATATTCGAAGCAATGGATTACGTTTGTGTCTAACTACAGACGGTGTGCTTGGGTTAGATGAAAGAAAATACATTTCTTTGACAACTTGCTTCTGATCATATTCATTCAGAGACGCAAGCATGATGAGGGATTGTCTTGATAAGTATAGTTTTTTATTGCTAAAGAGTGTAGCTGAAAGTCTCACTCTTCCATGTAAGAATTGTTCAATCTCATTAACCGACTTATTACTTAGCCCAATATAATCAAAAGCCTCTTTCCTTTCAATAAACTCCCAAGTCATTACGAATCCCTCTTCAAATAAAAGTGAGGCATATACTAAGGTATTATTAAGGTCAACAAGGAGACTAGATCTTTCTGAATTTCAAATATATAGCATCGCCTCCAATTTAATGAAATCAACAATTTTAAAAATTACATTCATCCCCATCTCGATGATAAATCACTAGATATATACACCTATTGATACGAAGGTTAAGTGCCTTAAGTCACGTTTGAAACAAGAGACATTTAATCATGAACTACCAATTATTGGGGGAACGTACCCATAGATACTAATTATACAGTATACCTTTAACAAAAAAGCCAGCCTTAAAAGGCTGGCAAGTAGAGCAACAAGGTCAGTGCTTACTGCTAACTAGCACTAAACTCGTATTGGATTCATTTTCGTCTGTTAGTCTCTTTATCGGCGGTTATGACTTGCTTGCTTTCTCTTTGTGGCACGTTACCTTTACTAACTGTTCTTGCTCATCTTTAATGTTTTTCACGATACGCTCATCGCGTGCGTGGATGGCATCCATATTCATTTGCTGAATATCTGCTACAGCTTCATGCTTCATTTCAGAAAAGTCCTGACGTAAATCTGAGCTCCACTCCTCTTTGTCTAAAGTGTTAGCAGCAGCGATTGGTGATGACATTACAACAATAAGACTTAGAGTAGATAGAAATACGCTTTTCATAATAAGCTCCTTGAGGATTAGCAGTTCGTTTTAGTTACAATTTATATATTGCACATACGATGCCAACTTTTATTTTGTTATTTTTCAATAACTTAAATAAATCCATATATTCATCATTATCTCCATCTGGTAAATTTCGCTAACCAAGTGTTAAATTAACCAAGAGAATTAAACACGAAAAAGCATTCATAAAAAGAATAGTTTATCAGGAGATTTTCTCGCTGTTCTTTCATCGAATAAATTACGTAACAACCCACTCTAGAACTGCTTTGAATCAAAATACAGAAATAAAAAAGCAGCCCGAAGGCTGCTCCTAATCGTTAACATCAAGCTTGTTAACTCTATATATTTACTTCAACGCTCGACGTCACTGGCGACTTTCTGAAACGATTGATAAAGCGATGAAGAAGCCCCTTAATCGATCTGAAAATATTTTTAATATCTTCAAGCATTAAATACAAACAAGGCACCAGCACTAAAGTCAGAACCGTTGCGTACAACACCGCAAAGCCCAAAGCTACAGCCATTGGTATGACAAAACGCGCCTGCAAGCTCGTTTCAAACATAATCGGCAATACACCCGCAAACGTCGTTATTGAGGTGAGCGTGATCGCTCGAAAGCGTGCACAGCCCGCTTCAACCACCGCTTGTTTGATGTTCATACCCTTTTCTCTCACTTGGTTTACGTAGTCTGTCATAACTAGAGAGTCGTTGATAACCACGCCAGCAGCGGCGATCAAACCAAATGTCGACATCATACTGATATCCAAACCTAGCCAGAAGTGGCCCCAAATCGCCCCCGTCAGACTAAATGGAATGACTGACATTACAATCAAAGGTTGGGTGTAACTTTTTAACGGTACGGCTAACAAGATGTAGACGATGATCATGCCTGCAATAAAGAACAGAATCTGTTCATTACGCTGCGCTGCCTGCTCTTCAATATCACCACCCAATTCCGTTTTCACACTCGGGAAGACTTGCTTCATGTCCGGTAAGATATTGTCGTCAATGACCTTCACGATTTCTTGAGGTTCAACCAATTCTTCGTCTATCGAACCATAGACATAAACGGTTTGATACCCGCCTTCACGTCGAATGCTACTCACGCCCGGCTGCTCGTTGATCTTCACCACATCACCCAGCATGACCTTCTTACCTGCTGGCGTGGTAATCACAGCGTAACGTAATGATGAAAATGCTTCACGTGTCAGTTGCGGGTAACGCACCATAACTTTGATTTCTTCACCATCACGAATAAGACGCTGTGCTTCACCACCGTAGAAGCTGCCACCCACTTGCTCTGCGATCATTGTGAGATCCAGTCCGAGATCGTACGCTACAGGCGCAAGAGAAAGGAGCACTTCTTTGCTTCCTGAATCAATAGAAGATGAAATATCGTATAACCCTTCTTCCTGCTGTAAACGCTCTATCAAGTAACGCCCAGCCTCGTTCAATTCATTAATATTAGAACCAAACAGCAAGTAACCAAACTCATCTCTGTCACCGCCACCCGCGCTCTGCTCGCGGATTTTGATGCTCTTCATTCCAGGAATAACTGGCATAGCTTCACGCCAACGTCGAGCAAGTTCAAATGTATTGAACGGGCGTAATTCCTCATCAACCAATGGCACCAAAACACGGCCTTCGGTGCGGCTTCTGTTGTACGAAAGCACATCACGAATCATGCCTTGACCATGTTCTGCGGTGGTCTCAGATTCAATTTTTTGCATCACTCGTTCGATGGTCTTAAGAGCACTGATTGTTTGCTCGCTTGAAACGGTATCGTTCATTTCAATAGTGATCGCAGGATAGTCAGTAGGCACTTTAGGGTTAGGGATCACCCGAACATAGTTCGAGTTGATCAAAGCCGCGCTGATCAGCAGTAAACCGCAAAACACAGCAAACACGGTCCAGCGCCAATGCGTACATGTCGTGACAAAGTTACGATACGTACCGTTTACAAAGCCAAAAAAACGTTGGTTAAATCGGTCACGCCAGCCACCAGGTTTAACTGGCTTAAAGTGAGTATGTGCGAGGTGAGCAGGAAGGATTAACTTCGATTCAATCAAACTGAAGATCAAACAAAGAATCACAACGCCCGCGATACCATAGAAGAAAGCACTGTCAATACCGCTAGACAACAAGAAAGGGGCAAACACGGCAATTGTGGTTAAAACGCCAAAAGTAGCTGGCGTGGCAACACGTTTGACACCGCGAACCACATTTTCGACGCCACCGCCTTTTTCTTCAATTTCGCTGTAGGCGCTCTCTCCCATCACGATGGCGTCATCGACCACAATACCGAGCACCATGATGAAGGCAAAAAGAGATACGATGTTTACCGTGATCCCTAATGCAGGCATCATCATCACCGCGCCAAGAAAACACACTGGCAGCCCAATCATTACCCACATTGCCAAGCGAAAGCGCAAGAAAATGGTCAGCATAATCGCCACTAGAGCAGCGCCTTGCAGCAAGTTTTTCAACATCATGTCGAGACGACCATTTAAATAATAGGTCGTATCCACTAAGACTTTGAGCTTAACGTCCTGCGGCAATGTCTTATTTTTTGCTTCGATATAATTACGAACAGACTCGGCAACAGGGATAATGTTCTGATCACGAGTCGCTTCAACAGACATGTAGATCGCATTTTGCCCTGAGTATTCAAAGTAGCGCTCTTCTTCCGTAAAGCCATCTTTGATCGTGGCGATATCTTGCAGTAAAACCTTCGCACCATTTGCGCCAAGCTTTACAGGAATATTCCTAAATTCATCACCACGATAGTACTGATTTTCAATCCTTACTGCGATCATCCCTGAGTTTGTTTTGACTTCACCCGCAGAAAAGTTGGCAGAATAACGACTGATCGCTCTGCTGATATCGCTCAACGTCAAGTCGTATTTACGAAGAACAAGTGGATCAACTTCAATCGCTATCTCTTCCTCTGGTGCACTCAAATACACCAACATGACATTTTTGAGTTGAAGTAATTCATCCTCGACTTGCTTAGCAATGGGTTTGAGCTCTTCAAGCGGTCGGTCCCCAACTAACCCCATTTCTATCACATCTTGACGCCACTCAACTTGGTAGACATTGATCGGTTCCATACCGGCAGGTAAGTTGGATAAAGTATCAATGCGTTGATTTACATCATCCAAGACACGCTTGATATCAGCATTAACGTCTACCTCGATAGAGACATACGCGCTACCTCTAGAGGCCGTTGAGACCGTTTTTTTAATCCCGGTGACATCTTTAATCGATTCCTCAACCTTAACGAGAATACTTTCTTCAATTTCTTGAGGTGAAGCGCCAGGATAAGTCGCACGAACATCAATGTAGTTCACCTCAATGTTCGGAAACATCTGCCTTTGAATAAAGAGAAAACTCACCACACCCATGATGATGATGAACACCATCAAAAGATTGGCAGCGACGGGGTTATTCGCAAAATAGGCAATTAAGCCCTTTTGTTTAGTATCTTCCATGACAAACTCCTACTTACTGTACGACGGTTTCGGAGTCGTCACTCTTTTTTGCGATTTGTACCGCCATGCCTTTTTGAGGGTACTCCGGCAAGGTAAGTACCAGCTTATCACTTTGCTCTAAGCCATCCCCCACGAGTAAAAACTCACCTTCTGCTCTCAAGACCGTTACCGTCCGAGGTTGAAGTTGATTCTCACCATTCACTACCCATACCGTGCGATTTTTGACTAATTCCTGTGGCAGGCGATAGATATGCTTTAGCTCCTTACCTGTGAAGCTCACTTCAACGTAGGAGCCAAATTTAATTGGAGGCTGCTGATTATCAATACCATATGGGTCAGCGATTTGAATGACCATGTTAATCATTCGGGTAGCGCTATCAATCATGCCTAAATCACGAACCACTCGACCTTCTCTAGTGGTAGAAAACACACCTTGCTGCGTTACTGTCGCAGTGAGCTCACCAATGGATTCGGGTAAAAATGCACTATCAAAACCGGCAATTGGTACATGCACCTCCGCCACTTCAATGTTATTTAGCGTTGCAACTCGAGAGCCAGATGTGACAAATTGACCAACACCAATGTCACGCTCAACAACCAGCGCATCGTAAGGTGCAACGACTTTGCAATTTTCTAAATCTCTTTTTGCTCGTTTGAGTGCCGCTTGAGCCGACTTCACTTGCGCTTGCGCGCTCAAAACCTGAGGCTTACGTAAATACAGGTCTGTCACTTGCTTATCGCTCAGTCTCTTGGCCTGGCGTTTTGCCACTTCCGCTTTGGCTTGCTCCTCAATCAAGCTCGCACGTGCGCTAGCTAAATTGGCTTCGGCTTGCAAAACCGACGCTTCGTAGTTGTCACTTTCAATCGTGAACAGCACTTCTCCTCGTTTCACGATCCCACCCGTTACAAAATTAGGGTGCCAACTTATCACTTCACCACTGACTTGCGCGGAAAGGTGTGTTTTTTCAAAAGGGACTAACTCACCATGGCTGGTTATCACCACTTTATGATCGGTAGGAAAAAGAGAAGAAGCCTGAACGGTAGGCTCTGTAATGGCATCTTTAGTTGACTCTTTTTCCGGAGCTGTCGCGGCGATTGCGGCATATCCTGCATAAGAGCCACCAACGACAACGAAAGGTAAAAGCCAACGTAATACGGGTTTTGCTAACATCGAAAATCCTTTTTTATTGTTGTTTTCATCACCATGCTTTTATTAAATCTTTGACTCCCTGTAAGCATGATGGTGAGGGAATTACATTTGAATAGACGTCAAAGCAGCGCGTACCTTGCTTTTTCGGTTGCTAACTACAGAGTTATTGCCAATTCAAAGTTAATAAAATTAACAAAAAATTAACCAACTTCGCAACTTGCCCTGACTTAACTCTTCTTTTAAATAGCAAGGGACGTGCCAGGCATTTATTTATTAAAATTCAAATAGTTATTATTACTCAACTATTTTAACCAGTGTGCTATTGGTCATAATCACCAGATATTAGTGATTATGACCAATTCAGACACAATCATAATTAAAATAAATGATTATCTGCGTTCAAAAAGGTGAACTTAATCCCGAGAACATGACAATTCATTGATTAATAGCCCGTTATCCAACCTTGTTGGATGCACGCTGCGGAAACTTAGGTCTATAATTTCTGATAAGTAACACTCTGTAAGACAAGGAAATGTACTTTGTTACATACACTCGCTAAGCTGCTCTTCCCTTCTTTATTCACAATTTTATCGGCATGTTCATCCGTGTCATTGAACGATCCCAGTGAAAAATCCACTAGCTTCCAACTTGGGTATCAAGGTGACTCTGTGCTTGCACAGTACTTTGAAGCTTACGGGAAAGACCCAAAGTCAATCACTGGCTTTTCTCCTTTAAATCAAGGACACGATGCCCTTCTTGCTCGCACCTCTCTAATCGAGTCCGCACAAAAAAGCCTTGATCTTCAATACTATATTTACCGTGGTGACGAAACGAGTCAGCTAATAACGTGGCGCTTGTATGAAGCTGCAAAGCGTGGAGTCCGAGTAAGGCTGTTGCTTGACGATATGCAAAAGCGAAACGATGACGTGATGGCTGCCCTCAATGCACATCCTAATATCGAAATCCGCTTATTCAATCCGCATCAGTATCGCGACTCCCGCTGGTTCGCACTTGCCAGTGACTTTGAACGTCTTAATCGCCGTATGCACAATAAATCTCTGATTGCAGACAGTGTTTCTGCCATTGTCGGGGGTAGGAATATCGGCAATGAATACTTTTCTTTCGAATCACAGGTCGAATTTGGTGATTTTGATCTACTGCTCTACGGTGAGGCGGTACAACAAACTGCAGATCAATTCGACCTCTATTGGAATAGCGCCTATGCGATACCAATGGAATGGATAACACCGGACTCACAACAAATTACCGACCTGGCGATTCAAAAGCAGGTCGACAAACTCCAGCTAGAGGAAAAGTTCTCAACCGGCCGTTATGACTTCACTAAACTGGATATGTACCAAGCTCTCAAACAAGGCAATCTCAAGCTCTACTGGGGAGAAGCAAAAGTATGGTTTGACTTACCCGATAAAGTTGCGACCCGAGAGAGCCAACTTATTGATAATTTAACGGAGCTGGTTAAAAGTGTTGAACATTCATTTGTTCTTATCTCCCCCTATTTCGTCCCAACCGAAGTCGGCACTCAAGCATTGAGTAACGCGGCCAAGCGAGGTGTTGATATCACGATAGTAACCAATAGTCTCGCCTCTAACGACGTGTTTGCCGTGCATGGTTGGTACGCAAAATATCGAACAGACCTACTCGAAGCTGGGGTCAAGCTATGGGAAGTAAAAGCGAGCGCGAAACTCAAAAGCAAGTGGAGCCTAACGGGGAGCAGCAGAGCAAGTTTACACGCAAAAGCAATGACGATTGATGACAAAACTCTGTTTGTTGGCTCGATGAACTGGGACCCACGTTCAGCCGCTTTGAATACCGAAATGGCCGTTGTTATCGAACAGCCAGAATATGTGCAAATGTTTCTAGAACAACTGCCGAATCAATTGTCGAATAACGCCTATGCCTTAACTCTACGCGACGGAGACATTGTCTGGACTGACATAAAAACAGGCAAAGAATATGATTCTGAACCAGAGGCCGGAGTATGGCGAAAAATGGGCGCTTGGTTCTCCGGCATATTGCCAATTGAAGATCAGCTATAACAATTGCCAATATTTCAAAACCTCCCCCGATAAAGCAATACAAGAATGGACACTAGATTTGGGGAAACACAATAAATACAAGGAAGTTCAATGTCAGCACAATGGAACGAGTACTATCAGAAAATTTTAAACCAACCTCACCGCCCAAACGTAGAAAATGCCGTAAACCTACTGAAACTCGAGAGCAAAGTCGCTCTTGATATTGGCTGCGGAATAGGTCGAGACAGTCATTTCCTCCTCGAACAGGGGTTTAACGTTCACGCATTTGATAGCCATGGAGATGCAGTAAAAACTTGTTTAACACGCTTTGAAGGCCAGAAGCGTTTCTCAATTTCACAGTGCTGTTTTACTGAGTTTGACTACCCTCAATGCAGCCTGGTTATCGCGAATGCCAGTTTGTTCTTTTGCCCGGACGAAGGCTTTGAGCAAGTTTGGACCAAAATAGACAGTGCCTTACAACCTGGCGGTATCTTTTGCGGTGATTTCTTAGGAGTAAAAGACTCCTGGGTTGCATCAGAAATGCATCCGAACATTACCGCATTAACGAAAAAGGAAGTGGAAAGTTTATTCGCGGATTACGAACTCATTTCATTGAATGAAAGAGATGAAGACGGAACCACAGTAGTCGGAAGCCCAAAACACTGGCACATGTTTAGTGTGACCGCTCGCAAGCGCTAAAAGCGGTCTCTCAAGAAAGCAGCACTTCAAATCAGTGCTGCTATCAGCGATTAATTGACTGGATACACCACTTCAAAACGTTCCAAAACTAGCGTACGTTTCTCATGCCAATCTATGTTCAACTCATCGCATTCAGCTTTAAAAAATGCAGTATGCGCGTCACGCCACCAGTTTAAGGTTCTATCACCTTCGCCTTCTGCGTAGGCAAACTCTGCGGTTACATCCTCATATTTGCATGTGCTGACATCAGTAATTCGTATTACACAAACGGGGTCCCCGTTCCAATTCATGACGACTTGTAAATGACCCACTTGTGGCATGCTTTCGCCATGCTCTCGATACCAAAGCTCCATACTGCAAGAGGCGGTTTTCTGTCCAATTCGAACCAAATCGGCGCATACGTTGGCGTTGTATTCATCGGCACAATAATAGTCAGCACTAACTGATGGTACGGCTGCTCTTTGTTCTGGTGATAATACTTTTAGATACTGCTCTAAGTAATCCTTAGCTCGCGCGTCCATGCTCACTCCATTAATCATAAATTCGCAAGGAGAATAAAAGATATCTCGACAAATAACCACAAGGAACAAACTGAAAAACAACAAGAATATGACTTTTACGTAGACGACAATTATTTCTTTTGTAATAACTTTGCTAAACGTTTGTGCTATTTGCTATTGTTGCATGGTCTATCTGTACTCTTCTCGTGAAAGGACGTTTTATGCGCTTATTTATTAGTATTTTTTTCTCGCTGATACTTGCCTTGCCGACAATGGCATCGGACGAAAAGTATTCAGAATCGGATCTGTTAGATAGACCATTAATGGAACGCTATATTTTAGATGAGCTAAAAGCACTGCGTCAGGACTATCAGAGCCTAGAAAAACGAATGATCACAGAGATCACCGATCGCGAGCTGACGGTTGCGGATAAATCGTTGAACTATGCCAACGTGACCGTAACCTACTTCTTCTACATCATCGCAGGTGTCGCATCGCTGATCGCCTTTGTAGGCTGGCAATCTCTGCGTGAGTTTAAACACAACACCAAAGAGATGGCGGATAAACGATTAGAAAAGATCGCCCAAGAATACGAGAAGAAATTTGTCGCCCTTGAGCGAGATTTAAAACGCAAAACTCGCATTATCAGTGAAAACAATAAAGAAATTGAGAAAATCAACGAGATCCATAACTTATGGTTGCGTGCGCAAAGCTCACAAACACCAGAGCAACGTATTGAAATCTATGATGAGATCTTGCTGATTCGCCCAGGTGATTTAGAAGCGTTGACTTACAAAGCAGACGCCGCGATGGAAATCAACGAATACCACTGGGCACTAAGCATCTGTAACCGCGTACTTGAAGTCGATTACACCAATGGTCCTGCACTGTATCAACGAGCTTGTGCATACTCTCGTCTTGGCATTGAAGAGCAAGCCATTGAAGACTTGGAACGCGCTATTGAATACAGCCCATCTATTCGTGACTTGCTTGCCGAAGAGCGAGACCTCGAATTGCTGCATGGTAACGAGCGCTTTGAAAAGCTCTTACACCTAGCAAACGAATAATGGAATGAGCAGCATGAGTAGTCACTTTAACTTAGAAGACGCCAGCCAAGTGTTGGTTGGCGCTTTTGCCCTCGCCGTACCCATCTCTTTTTCTGAAGAGGCGTGGCGACTGGGTGAAAGCTTGCCAATGGCAAACCTGCTCATGCTGTTAAGCCTTTCTGTCATTTTCCTCAGTTTTTTCGCCTATCAAAGCGTGTTCCAAAGCCACATCAAAAATCGCGTATCCATTTTTATTTTTCGTGTGGTTATCGCGTACCTCATTGCGGCCGTTGTGGTGGCGTTAGTTCTTTTCTGTCTTGATAAGCTGCCACTAATGAATGAGCCTTTGGTTGCGATAAAACGGGTCATCGTCATCACAATGCCGGCGTCAATGGGCGCGATCGTGGTGGACAGTTTCGACAAAGAATAGGAATAACACCTACTCTTCTAACGTTAAGTTAGAACCCGAGTGGTCTTTGCCTAACACATCTTCTGGGTTTCGCAGTGCGCAGGTTTCTAACGACAAACACCCGCAGCCAATGCATCCGCCCAAATCGTTTTGCAGGGCTTTGAGCTTTTGAATTTTTTGCTCCAACTGTTCATGCCAATGGCTCGCCATGACTTCCCATTGCTGTTTGTTTGGCGCTTGATGTTTCGGCAGCTCATCTAGCGCATGTTTGATTTCTTCTAACGACAACCCCACTTGCTGCGCCGCTTTAATCACCGCAACACGGCGCAAAACGCTGCGGTGGTAGCGGCGCTGATTACCTTGATTTCTCCAGCTCGAAATCAGTCCTTTTTGCTCGTAAAAATGTAGGGCAGATACTTTCACTCCAGAACGTTTTGCCACTTCTCCTACGCTGATTTCCATCCTTGACTCCCTGTGTATCAATTTTGTTAAAAAAATGCTTTACCTCAAGTTTACTTGACGTTTTAAAGTTGCACCATCTTAATTAACGCTAAACCCAGATGGTCTCGAAATAATGCGTTCGGAATGAACAAGTTGGTCGACAAACACAGCACCGTTATAAGTCAACGTTTTGAAATTCAAAGGGAACTTGAGGCAAACATAATGAAAAATAAAACTCAGCCGTACTTAGCTGGCCGCTTCTTTGACAGTATCTCATCTGGCTTGTTCATGATGGCACTGCCATGGGTCATGCTTTCCGAGCCCAAAATGGGCACATTCGTCGCTTTAGTTTCTCTGAGCTGCACCGCGATTTCTTTTCTGGCAACGCCTTTCTTTTCCACTTTAGTTGACCGACACTCACGCAAAGCACTCCTCGTACTCAATCAATGGATTCAATCGGGAATGGCTTTGGTGGTGTTCATTGCTTATTGGTTAGGGTTTGAGTCCCACTGGCTGCTGGCTTTTGCGCAATTGGTGTATTGGGTTTCGAGTAACTTTGCATGGACGACCAACAACGCCTTCACTCAAGAAAATTATCAGCATCACGAATACGCAAAAATTTCGGGTCAGCAAGAAATTGTAATGCAATCCACGACCCTAGGAGCTGGTGCGTTGGGTATTGTTTTGCTTGAAATGTGGGGAATGAAAGAGTTTGCTTTGTTTGCGGCCAGCGCATCCGCTTTAGCGGCGATGTTTTATATTCTGACGCCGTATACCCAACAATTAAGGGCATCAAAGTCCGTTGCTTTCATCGCACAACTCAAAGAGAGCAAACACATATTCCGTCTCGAACCCCGCTTTTATGGCTTTATTCTGCTCTCTTGCCTCTCTTATCCTGCATTGACGTATTTGAGCAAATTGGTGCCGATTTGGTTTTCTGAACAAGGCATCTCTGGCGATTGGTTTGCAGGATTCAACATCAGTTTTGGTCTCGGCTCGTTACTAACAGGTTTCATTGTCACCAAAGTGCTGAGTCGCGCCTCCCATAGCCACATTATGTTTGCTTCGATGGTCATGGTATCTCTAGCGTTTATCGGAATGAGTTTTGCGATAAGCCCGCTGACCATCTTATTGTTTACGGCTCTGTTTGGTGTGTTTAACGCGCTAAATCGCATTGCAAGAGTCAACTGGATGCATCACACCGTAGCGGTTCATCAACGAGGTCGCGTCGATGGCGGCATCAGCATGTTTGCCACCACCATTCAATCTCTCAGTTACGTGTTAATCGCGATGTTGAGTCATTACGAGCTAACACAATACGGTTTTGCAATAGCAGCTGTTGTCATGGTGTTAGCAGTGGTTTTGATGGGATTACTCAGCCGAGACGTCGAGCCGTTTAACGATCTGCCCGTTCATGCGGCTGCAAAGTAAAGCGGTATAAATAGAGATGACGAAAAGGAAGACGACCAACATCGTCTTCCTAATTTTCTACACCAGCACTTTTTTCCTCTATCGCTCATCAGCAAGGTTGGGTATTCTGAGGCGACCAACATGAGCAGAAGGAAATCGCAGTGAACTTAAGACAATTGGAAGTCTTTTACGCCGTTATGCAAGCAGGAACGGTGTCTGGTGCTGCTCGCTTACTGCACGTTTCCCAACCTAATGTCACTCGAGTTCTCGCCCATACAGAACAACAACTGAGCTTCGCTTTATTTGAGCGTGTAAAGGGGCGTCTCGTTCCCACTCAAGAAGCCAAAGCCTTATTGCCAGAGGCAGAAAAGGTCTATCAACAACTCGGACAATTTCGCTCTCTGACCAACAAAGTCAAACAGGGAACTCAACATTTACGAGTCGGTGCCCCGCCTGTTTTGGCCGCACACTTGTTAGCGCCGACTGTCGCGTTGTTGTCGAAAGAGCACGGCATCTCCTTTGAGCTCTTAACGGCCAATCGCGATGAGCTGTGCTCCGGGTTGCTGAAACATGAATTGGATGTCGCCATCGCGTTCGGTGAAGAAACACCACCAGCGATCATGGGGCACGTATTATTGAAAGAAAACTTAGCACTGATCGCTCCTAAAAGCGCAGCGATACCCGTAGAAAAGACCGTCATTTTAGAAGAACTCATCAGTCACGATTTACCCATTATCGGTTTAGATAGTCGAGACCCTCTGGGCTTGCTGTTGCATCAAACCTTGTCAGCGCGTGACGAGCATTATCAACATGCCATCACCGTACGCAGCTACTCCGCAGCGGCTGAACTGGTGAAACACCAAGCAGGATTCGCCATTGTCGATCCATGGACTGCAAAACAATATCGCCAAGATGATGCCGTCTCCGTGCATGCTTTGGAGCCAAACATGTCCTTCTCTGTCTCTATTTTATTTGCAGAGCACACTCCTCAATCCATTGCGACAAAGCAGTTTATCACCGCCCTAAAACAACAGATGGTTTAAAGGTATAACCTGAAGTTATATCTGCCTAACAAATAAGCATTCGGTTTCCTAAATCAGTCTGGCTACATTAATGAGCAATAACGATGACGAAGGGAACCATCATGCAAATTGCTCAACCTTACCTACTCTTTCTTGGCGATGTAACCGATCCACTCGCAGCAAAAACCGCGCGTGGCATATACCAATGGCGACCTGAGATTTGTCTTGGCCAAATCCGCCTGACGCCAGAAACCGTATCGCTTAGTTTAACCGACATGACACTGCAACAAGCGCAGCAGCAAGGAGCAAAAACACTGGTGCTCGGCACGGCAAATCCAGGAGGCGTCATTCCCGAAGCTTGGCAAGCAACCTTACTTGAAGCGGCAGAAATGGGATTTGAAATTGCATCGGGCATGCACCAACGTTTGGCGGAATTTGCTCCTCTTGCCGATCTAGAACAACGCGGATTAACCAAACTGTATGATGTTCGCCATTATGATGCCCCGCTCAAGGTCGGCAATGGCAAAGCTCGCGCAGGCAAGCGAGTACTTACTGTAGGAACAGATTGCTCCGTTGGCAAAATGTACTCTGCCCTCGCCATTGAACACACATTAAAGCGTAAAAACTGTCGCGCAGAGTTCAAAGCAACGGGTCAAACTGGAATTCTCATCGCAGGCAGTGGCATTTCGATTGATGCCGTAGTTGCCGATTTTATCTCCGGCGCAGTAGAAGCGATCAGCCCCGACTTCACCGACCACGATTGGGACATCATCGAAGGGCAAGGTTCGTTATTTAACCCTTCGTTTGCTGGCGTAAGTTTGGGCTTACTTCACGGCGCACAAGCGGACGCTCTGGTACTGTGCCATGAGATTGGTCGCCCGCACATCCGCAACTTACCACATGCGAGCTTGCCAACCATTGAACAAACGATAGAAGCGAATCTGGCCGCTGCTCGCCTAACAAATCCAAACGCTCAATTAGTGGGTATTTGCTTAAACACTTCGGCGATCAGCGAAGAAGATGCAGCCCAGTTATGCCAGGATTGGAGCGACAAACACCAAGTGCCCGTCACCGACCCTGTACGTTTTGGCGTTGATGCGGTTGCAGATAGGCTCCTTACAATTTAAGAAACATTTACGGTTTAGAAAATAACTGCGGTTTAGGGAAAACTAGTGAGATGAAAATTCATGTAGAACCCGTCACGATTGCTATGGCGACACCATTTCGCATCTCTCGCGGCAGTCGGACAGAGTGCCACGTAGTCCGCGTGACAATTGAACATCGAGGCATGATCGCCCAAGGAGAATGCACGCCATACCCTCGTTATGGTGAATCAGTTGAATCGGTAATTAAGGCGATTTCTCACGCCGCGCATGAACTGCAAAGTTTGTACGCCAAAGGTGACGCTGATGTGATGGCTCTCAAAAGCCAGCTTCAATCATTATTGCCCGCAGGAGCGGCAAGAAATGCGTTGGATTGCGCCCTTTGGCATCTTCTTGCGCTTTTGAGCCACAAGCAACAAGTTCACGACCTCTTTACGTTACCTGAGGCGATTGTGACGGCGATGACGGTTTCTATCGATACGCCGCAAGCGATGGCAAAACAGGCGCAAGCTTACCTTAGCCAAAGCGCAAAACTGCTTAAGGTAAAACTGGATGGTGAACACGTGATTGAGCGCGTTGCAGCAGTGCGTGACGCCGCACCGCACACGCAAATTGTCTTAGATGCGAATGAAGCATGGCAAAACCTCGACCTCGCTACGGTATTTGATCAACTCGAACCGTTTAATATCACCATGATCGAGCAACCGTTGCCACAAGACTGCGACGACGTACTCGCCAGCATTCCGCACCACATTCCACTTTGCGCCGATGAAAGTTGTCACACCAGAGAGCAATTGCATCAACTGGTTGGAAAATATGAAATGGTGAATATTAAGCTAGATAAAACGGGCGGGCTCAGTGAAGCATTATTGCTGGCCGACGATGCAAAAAAACTCGGTTTTAGCCTCATGTCCGGTTGTATGTTGGGGACGTCGCTTGCGATGCGTGCTGCGTTACCCATTGCTGCTCAGGCAAGCGTTGTCGATCTTGATGGCCCGGTGTTGCTCGGACAAGATGTAACGCCGAGCTTAGTTTATCGCGACGGCGAAATCGTTCTTTCCAAATAGCCTAAACAATCCAGAGGTTTTGATCGAAAAGTCAGAACCTCTGAGTTTATGATCTCGATTAAAAAACAATCAGCCCCATCATGAAATAAGTCACATAAATTATACGGTTATTACGGCATGCTAAGATTACAGTAGTCCAAGAAGGTGGTCTTATGCATCGAGTCATCCGGAAAATGACATGGAAGACGAATAGGCGGTAATCCCGCCCTACTCCAATGCAGTGCGTGGGTTTCTATAGCAACCCACTTCCTAGCAATTCGTAGGTTTTTCACGCCATCTTGCAAGGAGGCTCTATGCCTATCAACAAAATACGCAATATCGCTTTTGTCGGCCAAACCGGGACCGGTAAAACCACGCTGATAGAAAAACTGCTCTTCACCTGCGATGCCACGCACCATTTAGGCAGCGTAGAAAAAGGCGATACCGTTACCGACTTCGACCCTCAATCCATCCAATATCAACACAGTATTGAAGCAACGCCAGTCGCACTGCGCTGGAATAAACACCGGCTCAATATCATCGACACTCCGGGACAAAACGAGTTACTTGGCCGTACGATCAGCGTCTTTCCTGCCGTTGAAACATCCGCCCTTGTCATCGACCCTCAAACCCCACTAAACCAAACTTCCGATCGCTTATTTACCTTTGCTAAAGAGCAGCAAAAATGTCAGATGATCATCATCAATAAGCTCGATAACCACGGTCATCAGTTAGAGAGATTGATGGAGAACATCGTTGAGCATTTTGGTGACCACTGCTTACCGATCAACTTACCTTCGGCTGACGGGGAATCTGTAGTTGACTGCTATTTCGAACCAGAATTGGGACGAGAAACCTTACTTGCAACGGTAGATGAAGCTCATGAGACCTTGATTGACCAAGTTATCGAAGTCGATGAAGAACTGATGGAACTGTATCTGGAACAAGGTTCCGAACTCACCGCAGAGCAACTGCATGATCCGTTTGAAGAAGCACTGAGAACTGGACATGTGATTCCGGTCTGTTTTGTCTCTGCACAAACCGGCGCGGGCGTCGAGCTTCTGCTTCGTACCTTGGCGGAGATCATGCCCATGCCAAACGAAGGTAACCCTCCTCTATTGGAAAAGAACGGCAAAAAAATCAAAGTAAATTGCGAAACCTTAGAGCACACCGTCGCACACGTGTACAAAGTCAGCGTCGACCCATATATGGGAAAACTTGCCTACTTACGTGTGTATCAGGGTGAAATCAATGCGGGCAGCCAGCTTTATATTGGCGAAAGCAACAAGGCATTTAAAGTTGGGCACTTATATCAACTGCAGGGCAAAGATAGAACCGAGATCCCTCGTGCGCTTGCAGGCGACTTCTGCGTTTTAGCCAAAGTGGATGATCTCGAATTCGATTCAATCGTTCATGACTCTCACGAAGAAGATGGTGTTCAACTCAAAACGTTGGACCTTCCTGACTCCATGTATTCTTTGTGCTTGAAGCCTCTTAAGCGTGGAGATGAGCAAAAATTAGGAGATATGCTGAATAAAATTGCCAGTGAAGATCCTTCGCTGCGCATCGAACATCGCGCTCGCACCAACGAAACCATCATCAGCGGCCAAGGGGAGTTTCACCTCAAAGTCGCATTAGAAAAGATGGCGAACGTGTACAAGCTGGACGTCGAAACCTGCCAACCAAGCGTCGAATACTTTGAAACCATCACCAAACCTGCCGAAGGGCATTATCGACACAAAAAACAAAGTGGCGGTGCAGGCCAGTTTGGTGAAGTGCAATTGAAGGTTCGTCCACTCGAACGTGGCGCCGGATTTAAGTTCATCAACAAAGTGGTGGGTGGCGCCATTCCAACCGCGCTTATTCCCGCGATCGAAAAAGGTATTTTACAAGTACTCGAAGAAGGGGCGATTTCTGGCAACCCAATCAAGGATGTGGAAGTCACCGTTTATGACGGTAAATATCACTCTGTCGATTCAAAAGAAATTGCGTTTGTCATCGCAGGTAAGAAAGCCTTTTTAGACGCGATCAACAACGCTGATCCTATTGTGTTAGAGCCCATTGTCCAAATGGAGTTACACGTCCCAACCACAAACGTCGGTGACGTGTCTGGGGATTTGTCAGGTAATCGAGGATTAATAGAAGGCACCGAACCGATTGATAGCCAATTCACGTTGTTGAAAGCCAAATCGCCAGTAAACGAGTTGCAAGATTACGCTCGTCGATTGCGAGCTATCACGGGTGGTGAAGGCAGTTTTAGTATGACTTTAAGCCATTACGAGCCCGCGCCACCAGCAGTGCAAAAACAAGTCTGCCAAGGCAGTGCTCAACAAGATTAATTCCCTACGATTCAAATCAATCAAATAAAAAAGCGCCCTCAAAATGAGGGCGCTTTTAGGTAAATTAAAATTTATTTATCGAGAGACAAACCGATCTGACTGATTTTATTTTCAAACTCTTCGATGCTGTTCGCTTTGTAAGTCGGAGCACCGTTAAAGTAGCGCGGTTTCTCTGGCAGCATCGCATTTTTCAGCTCTTGTTCTTGATCGACATTGTCATGATAAACCGTTACACGATTTGGAATATCCTGCTTTATTACAGCCATATTGGTTCTCCTTGTTTAAATCGAATATTAAGCGTAGAACGTGGTTAACGATGCGTAAAAGCCACTGTGTAAAATTTAGACACTAGCGACAATTTTATACTCAAACCATTGCATTATTTTGTTTCAATGTTCTCTTTAAGTATTCTTGGAGCACACACCTTTCGCGTTTAAGGTAAGTGAAGGTTCCACCATCAAAAGACAGGATGTCTCATGTCAAAGCAAGAGCTTAACCAGATGGGCAGTGCCAAAGTTTATCTGGTAGAAAAACACGGCATTTCATTCATTGAAAAGCAACAGGTAGAACAGGTTGAGGTCGCTTTTTATCAACACCAGGCTAAACCATTCAATGAACTTGGCATTCTTGTACCTGAGCTCATTGATTACGATCACCAACAAAATACGTTACGAATCGAGTATATCTCGCACTCTGTCAATCAAGAATTCCTGCTTGAAGAGCCGCGCGTGATAGAACAACTAGCTAAAATACATAGACTATCTCCGACATCAAATGGTGTTTATCATCCTCATCAGTGGACACAACCAGCCACTTCCCAAGCTTTAAGCACGCTCAAACTAGACGCAAAAACAGAGCGGTTCTTTTATCAGCTACAAGAGCAATCCGGCCCGCTTTTCAACGCCAAAAATTTGATCTCTGGAGACACCAATGCCGGGAACTGGGGGCGACGAGATAATGGCGATTTGGTGCTGTTCGACTGGGAACGTTTTTCGACAGGGCATATCGCGATAGATTTAGCGCCACTAGTCAAGGGCATGGGCACATTCGAAGATTATCTTGGTGTGGCACATACCTATACCAAGACTGCAAATCAAGGCGATGCGAGTAATTTAGCAAGAACGATTGCAATAGCTAAAACGTGGATGGTGGTAGAAGTTGTGAACATACTGGTCTCGAGACAGAACCCGCAGACCAGTAAATACATTGACTGGTTTAAACAAACCTTACCGAAATGGGCAAAAGATCTTAGCGCTCAGATGACGAGTTAGGTTCGGATATTTGATACAAACGTCTTTCAGGCTCTGCACAAGAGGTTTCACAATTGCACACCTTATCAACACCGACATTATTCAATCCGCCACAACTCCCTTGAATACGCTTGTTGTGGAAAATGACGCCAAGCGACATCAACAAAATGATTGCGAGAAAACCAAGAAAGGTAAATAACCAAACCATATTAACCTGCCTTATTAGCCATCGTCTTTAGCCTAAGTATAGCAGGGCGAGATGTCACTTTAAGTAGCCCTGTTGGTGCTTTCGGTCTTGTCAGCAAGGAGGGTTTGGATTTTTTGCCACCACAACCACAGGAACCGCAACCGCCTTTTGGCTTGTGAGCATTTTTCTTATGATTGTTTGAGGGACGACCTTGAGACGGCTCAATGAGAGGCTCTCTTGGAACCGCAAGTACATCTTCCAATGAGCTACGGGTAGAAAGCCTGAATACTTGCGTGCCACTACGAAGTAATTTGGCTAATGCGCGTTCACCGATATTTCGTACAAGTACAGCATCCACATTGTACTCTTGCAGAGACTGAATTAACTGAGACTTCGCATTGCAACCTGCTTGTGGCATCGAAGCAATGTTCGCTAAGTTTTTTAGCATACCGTCAGTATCAGAATAAATAGCAATATATGGTGCTTTAACAAAGTGGTTTGCCACCCGCTCACCATCATTAGGAATAGCATAAATCATAAGTTTGACTCCTCATCCGGAAAAACTAATGCATGACCTTCAACTAAACTTTTTGCGACTTTCAATCTTGCACTTTTTACTGTGTTACCAAAAGTTTGTCTAGAGACGCCCATCTGTTCAGCAGCTTGCTGCTGGCTAAGACCCTCTAAATCGGCCAAACGCAGTGCTTCTAGCTCTTCTGGTAATATGGCGACTTGCTTCAACTGATGAAATGGCACGCCATTAGGTTTGAAACAATGGTGCGCAGCACGTCCGCATATTCGTCTTTCTATTTTTGGTCTTGCCATCATTATCCCTCGAAAACACAGGGTCAAATTACGCCTTAAACTGGCATATGCCAATAACATTTTTAGCATATGCCAATAAACTAAGTTTGCAAAAATCGACACGATAAATACGTAAGACATCAGGATTAATTAGACATCTAAAAATTTACAAACTTTGGTGACAAACGAGCAAAAAGATCAATTCTAATTATCTAGATAATAAAAACGTTAGTTTGCGCAGACTTTTCATACAAATACGCGCTAATGTATTCATTTTATTGGAGAAGAAAAACTATAATCCGATCAAATCATTCATTTGAACACTAATGATTATTTTATTAAAAGGGTGTCTACCTAAGTAACTATAAAGTGCAGGTCGACCGCATTGAAATGAGCCTAAAGGGTAAAACAATAGATGGAGGACCTATCGAACCACCAATCATTACTTGGTCTACGATCCCAGCTATTCTTGCTGAATCACATCTCTTGAGGGCACCTAGATATATCAGAAAAGGAAGTAAATATGTCTGACTCGAATTGGCTCAGCGAATTCCCAGAAATGGATCGCTCTGATCTTAGAGCGATTCGCAAAACACTCGATGGCGCCTACCGAGATTTCTCTCGTGAATATGGTGAACTTATCGAGTCTCTCTTTGATCCGCTCCTTTCATTTCTTGTCTGGTTTGAAAAACTGCTTATTTCAACACCTTGGGTCGTTGTTTTAGGCGTCTGCACCGCCCTCGTTTATGCCGCTAGTCGCTCTTGGAAACTGGCCATCGCATGTTTTGGCTCACTTATCCTGATTGGCTACTTCGGCATGTGGGAAGACACAATGCGCACGCTCAGTATTATCACGGTGTGTACCATGCTGGCAATCACACTCGGGATCCCTATCGGCATCGCCATGGCGCGCTCTAATCGTATTCAGTCTGTTGTGACGCCATTACTCGACGTCATGCAGACCATGCCGGCATTTGTGTACCTCATCCCAGTTGTGATGTTACTCGGGATCGGCAAAATTCCTGGCCTCATCGCAGTAGTAATCTACGCGATTCCACCTGTTATTCGTTTAACTAATTTGGGTATTCGTTTGGTGGATAAAGAAGTGTTGGAAGCCGCAACCGCATTTGGTGCCAGCAGTAAACAGCGGCTTTTTGGGGTCCAACTTCCGCTCGCAATGCCAACCATCATGGCGGGAATCAACCAAACGATAATGATGGCACTGTCGATGGTTGTCATCGCATCGATGATTGGGGTAAAAGGTTTGGGCCAGCCCGTTCTTAAGTCGATTACCAATCAATATTTCACTCTTGGTCTTTTAAATGGTCTAGCCATTGTCGCCCTAGCGATTCTTTTCGACCGCGCTTCACAAGCGTATGCGAAACGCACTCAAGCCCATCTAGGAGATTTAAAGCATGACTAGTCCACTTATCGAAATCAGCGGTCTGTATAAAATCTTCGGCCCCAAACCCAACAGCGTGATTGAGCGCGTCAAGTTGGGACATAGTAAAGAACACGTGTTGGCGGAAACGGGCCACACGGTCGGGCTAAAAGACATCAACCTCCAAATTAAAAAGGGCGAGATTTTCGTCATCATGGGATTATCCGGTTCAGGAAAGTCCACCATGATTCGCCACTTCAATCGCCTAATCGATCCAACCATGGGACAGATTTTGGTGGAAGGGGTAGATGTCATGCAGCTTTCTAACAAGGAGTTAGAGCAGTTTCGTCGTCATAAGATGTCGATGGTGTTTCAACGTTTTGGCTTATTGCCTCATCGCACTGTTATCGACAACATCGCTTACGGTTTGGAAATTCAAGGAATAAGTAAAGAAGCGCGCTTAGAAAAAGCAAACGAGTGGTTGGATACCGTTGGATTAACGGGTTATGAGAACCAATACCCCGCTCAGCTATCAGGTGGTCAGCAGCAACGCGTAGGCCTCGCGCGAGCGTTGGCAACCAATGCCGAAATACTATTAATGGACGAGGCATTTTCAGCGCTGGACCCACTGATTCGGAGCGAAATGCAGGATCAGCTGGTAGAGCTGCAACAGAAGCTGCACAAAACCATTATTTTCATTACTCATGATTTAGATGAAGCACTGCGCCTTGGCGATCGCATTGCGATCCTTAAAGACGGTGAGCTTGTGCAACAAGGTTCACCAGACGAAATATTGCTGCATCCTGCCGATGAGTACGTTGAAGCCTTTGTAAAAGACGTCAATAGAGCGCGAGCATTGACGGTTGAGACTGTGATGCAGCCACCTTCATATCGCATTGCCGCTAAAACCATTGAAGAAGCGCTCAGTGAGATGAAACGTGTAAAACGTGATTATGCTTATCATGTGACCGATGCAGGCTATCAAGGCGTGATAACGCAACAAGGGTTACTAGACGCGACGAAGTTAGCTCAAACCCCAAGCTGGGATGATGATATCTATGAAGAAGTGCCTATCATCTCTCCCCATTCAGCCATTGAGCAAATATTGACTGAAACCATGTCGTGCGAATACTCACTGCCCGTTGTCGATGAGCATGGTCATTTGAAAGGTGAATTAGAGCGTCGTACTGTTGCTGGTTTATTCGCTGATGAAGACAGCACAAAACGAAGCACCTCACGTTCAAACATCGATAAGGCCTCTTAACTGATTTAATAAAACAGCTCACAGCAATGTAGGCTGTTTTCACTATCTCTGCCCCCCTCTAGATATTTATTTGTAGACTCAAGCTTGATATCCCAATCAACATTTACATTGTTCTGATTTTCCTGACAATTTCATGCTCATATTCGGTTTTATTGACATAGATAGATCATTCTATTGCTTTTTGATGACGCAAATACCTGATAAATGTCTACTATTACTCTCATACAAAATCTTGATTTAAAGAGGGATAAAATGAAAAAAACAATGTTGGCACTAACAGGCGCGGTAATCATTCTTGCAGGCTGTCAAGATGAGAAACCTGCCGAAACAAGCGCAGTTGAAGTACCTCAAGCGACGGAAACTGAAGTCACTACTAGCGCAGAAGTTACTACAGAGACAATTGACACGCTGCCAGTAGCAGAAGAACAAGTCATCACTGAAGAAACATTTGTAGACTCTGAGCATAACGCACAAAATGCCCTGGACTGGAACGGCACATACAAAGGTACGCTTCCATGTGCGGATTGTTCAGGTATCGACATGACCATCACACTAAATCAAGATGGCACTTACGTACTTGAAGAAAGCTACCAAGACAAACAAGACGGTCAGTCAAAGTCTGAAGGCCAATTCACTTGGGATGCAAACGGCAGCATCGTAACGTTGACAAACGAAGATGCGCCAAACCAATACTTTGTTGGTGAAAATGTACTTATGAAGCTAGACATGAATGGCGAAAAAGTAACAGGTGACCTAGCACCGTTATACAACTTAACGAAACAACAATAAGTTCGTATCGATACCTGATAAATAATCTAAATCCGAGCTACCCCAGCTCGGATTTTTTCTTTCCATCGACGGCGGTTGCCTTTCTTATCTTCCTCCTCTGATCTTACATTCCGCTTCTTATCCTGATGGTTCATTACATTTCCATACGCTTTGCTGATAGAGGCTTACAACTTCATTTTGTACAGTGTTCAAAACAAATCAGAACAACTCGGAAAAATGATGAAAAAGACATTAATTGCACTACTAACTCTGACTGCTGCTGGTTCAGCGGTTGCTGGTGATACTTATATTCGTAACGGTAACATCTACAACAATGAAGGTGGCTGGAACGCGGAAGTCGGAGTGGCTCATGGCAGCGATCTTTTCAAAGATCAAAAATACAATACAGCTCCAATTCTAAATGGCGGTTACCATGGTGACGACTTTAACGCCGATCTAAGTGGCATTAACTACCGTTTCTTCGGTAACACCAATGAATTAATCAACATGAGTGCTTACCTTGTTGGCAGTGGTGTCATGCGTGACGGTGATATTGCAAAGAGCCTGAAAGGCACGGATAAACGTCGCTTTGCTGTCGATTTAGGTTTGAACACTGACTTTACGTTAGATCAACACAATGTGATTTCAACATACCTTCAACATGATATCAGTGGTGCTTACAAAGGTTACTTAGCGGGTGCGACTTACTTCCACATTATGAACTTCGGTAGTGTTGATTTTGTTCCTTTTGCTAACCTAACTTATCAAAGTGAAGACTACGTAGATTACTACTTTGGCGTAAAACAACGCGAAGCAAATGCAAACCGCAAAGCGTACAAAGGTGATTCAACAGTAAGCTATGGTTTAGGCTACAAGCTAGTCATGCCAATCAACGATAACTGGCAAGTGAGCCAAATGACACAATACACTCGCCTAGGCAGCGGTATCAGCGATTCCTCGATTGTTGATAGTGCAAACCAATGGGTTGTTGGCGCGAGTGTGTCGTACAACTTCTAACTCTACATTCCACATAAAGCCATCACTGCGATGGCTTTATGTATTCATACTCTGTGCTCACCGTGTCGAAATATGCTAGTTAAAGTGAGCTATCCAGAGACGATGCAAATCGCTATAACCCGTATTTTTCACCTGAACACCGCGCACTTGCTGTGTTTTTGTCACCTCTTCATAGCCAACAAATAAAGGCAAATAAAGATACTGCTCTCGTAACGCTTTTTCTACGCCTAAAAGAGATTGTAAAGATTGAGCATTTGTCATGGCTTCGCGAAGGTTTTCTCGATGGATCAACATCTGGCTTTGATCAAAACTAAAACGCAAACCTGTTGCTATCGATAGCCATTCAAATACGCCATACTCAAACGGCGCTTCCATGACTTCTTCAATTAGGAGCAAGTCCGCTCGATGTGATACGACTTCAGGAAAACTAATGTCATCAATAATGACGATCTCTAGCTCTAATCCCGTCGCCCGAATCACTCGGTGCAACCACTCAGAGTGACGAATTAAACTTGGTATCGTCCAGATTGGCTCAGCTAGCGCTACTTTACCTTGTAGCTTAGGCGTCACAACAGCCTCTGCGATTAGTAAATCTTGCTCTTGAGTCGCTAACTGAATGCTGTCAACGGCACTTTGCGCCTCATAGATTCTCTTTTGCGCATTGATGTAATCGGCGAGTTGATGCCAATCTTCTTTTGCGAGATTAGAGTCCGCGCGTTCACGATAGGTCAAATATGAAAATGCGCTGATTTTTTCCACTTCAACGTGATCAGAGGTTTGGTTAAAACTCAACATATTCAGGGTCTTAACATCACCATGAGACAGCGTAATTTGGTCTAACAATGCGCGCGCTGAAAAATATTCTTTGTGTGCTTGAAGAAGCATACTCTCTTGGTTCCAACCACTGATTTTAAATGGTCCGGTGCCTATGTGGTAAGAATAACCAGAACCGAAAGAAACAACATCTCGACAAAGAATAGAAGCGTGAGGAGTGGCTAGCATGTATGGAAAAAACATGTTCGGATGTTTCAATGTAATTTTTAAGCAGCTCGATGTTTCGGCAATCACACTGTCAATACACTGCCAGAGCTCGTGTACTGGTCCTTTTATTTCCTTAAGTCTTTCGATGCTCCAAACAACATCTTGTATGCTGAGAAGTTCGCCATCGTGACGATATATTCCAGGCCTCAACCATAACGTCATCACATTGCCTTCCATTTTCCACTCATGTGCTAGCGAAGGCTCAATGCCACCATTGGAATTTTGAGTCAGCAAAACATCATAAACACTTTTCGCCACATGCAGTTCAGTATGACGATAAGTATTCGCAGGATCGACCTTAGACACCCAAGGGTAAGAGGAGATCAAAATAGCGTTATTTGACTCATTCAACTGGTTCACTTTTTCAGAGGCAATCGTCAGCGCCCTGACAGCACTTTGGCCGAACCAATCGATAAGTTTTGTTATCGAGTTCATTCTTCCCCGGCCAAGCTCCTCAACCAAAAATTCGGTCATCGCTTGTTGAAGGGAAATAGTAATATTCAGACGACTGGCGTTACTTCTGCCAATTGCAGGTTTCCAATCTACCCAACCGTAAGAGGCAAGCTTTTTCATCACAATAGAAACATTGCGCCTTGACGTACAAATTACCACTTCAAGCTCCGACAGCGTAACGAAGTGATATTGATGAGGTTCAAAGTGCTTTAACAGTAGATCCAGATACCTAAGATTGACATCGTTCACAAAAATTCCTAAGAGTTATTCCAAAGCAAAAAAATAGCACAGGACGCTTAGCAACTAAACTTCCTGTGCTATATCTAAACAAATTCAAAGCTTGGACTCAGCTCGACCAACAGAAGTCAAAAACGTTTACTAAGCCAAGAGGTAACTTGAATAAGTATTCTTAGAAACGGTAGCTCATACCTACAGAGAACACGTTGATGTCAGCATCAACCGTTACTTTTTCATTGCCAAATTTCGCAATGTCTAGCTCAGGCATCATGTATTCCCATTCAACTTGTAGAGCAAAATTTTCTGTAATAGCGAACTCTGCACCTAAACCGTACATGCCTGTTACAGTGCTGTCAGAAATGGTGGTATGGCCTGCGCTACCGTCAATCACAGAGTTGCTAATTTTGAATTCCGCATTGAAGTAAGAAAGACCAGCTTTAGCAAAAAGGTTGAAACGATCACCAATAGGTAGAGTCGCTTTTGGTTGAATCGATAAATACTTCATATCACCAACAGTAACAACTTTGCCGTCTAAAGCATCGTAGCCACCAATGGCTGCCTCTAGAGAAATGTATTCGTTGAATTTGTAACCACCGAATACTTTGCCTGAAAGGCTTGAGTCATCTTCAAGTTTAAGCTTAGTGCTAGCGTTGGTACCACCGCCATTGATAGAGCCATTAACATCACCAAACGATGCTTGACCTACCGATGCACCAACGTAAGGAGCTGCGTTTGCAACAGAACATGTTGCTAGAAGGGCTGTCATTAGCCATGTTTTTTTAAACATTGTATTTCACTGCCTGTTAATTATTGAGGTTGTGTTTTGCCCATCCTTAAGCACGTCATGCTATCCATTTCACTCGGTTTCAAAACCAAGTTGATGTTAATGAATAAAAACTCAATAAAACATGAAATATTTAAACACAACTTTGCCACTTTATTTCTTAATTATGACAATTTAGTCATTTTACAAGCACTGTTGCTTCAACCAATTGGTGAGTTTGATGATTTCCGCCTGCTTGGCTCGGCTCTTTTTATGAATAAAATAAAAGCTGTCCCCCGTCTCTAATCCATGAGAAGGGATATACACCAAATCATGCGCTTTATCTCTTTCATTGAGCATAAAATCATTCGCAAATGCGATGCCTTGGTCATAACGTGCAGCCTCAATTGCCAACAACATATGACTAAAATGTTGAACATCGACATCTTTTGGCAAAGTGTAACCACCCGCTCTGCACCACTCTGCCCAGTCTTTTCCTCTCTCACGATAAATAGAATCTGTCGACAAAATAGGATATCGCCAAAGCGCTTCTGGAATGGGTTGATCTTGTAACTCTTTCCAAATTTTATGGCTGCATACCGGATACAGCGTTTCCGCGTATAACTTCACCGACATATAGTTGCGCTTTGGCTTCTCTACCGTGATAAAGCAATCACCAACGCTATCTGTCTGCTCAGGATCACCAACAACCATATTGAGTGTCAGATCGATTTCCGGATGTAACCGCTTAAAATCAGACAAACGCGGAATAAGCCACTTTACGGCAAGCGAGCTATAAATCGCTAAACGTATGCTGCCTTTGTCCCCTTCTCTCACCTTTTGGCTGGCCATCGCAATAGAGCTAATTGCCGGGCTAATATCCTCTAAATAACGAGCACCAGTATCCGATAAAGAGAGCTTTCTTCCTTGACGAATAAATAATGACTCGCCCAAATAATCTTCCAATAATCGTATCTGATGACTAACGGCACTTTGCGTCACATTGAGCTCTTCAGCCGCAAGCGAAAAGCTAGAGTTTCGAGCGACAGATTCAAAACAGTGAACCGCTCTGAGTGGTGGCAATTTCATTATCTAAAAATCTCATACTTAAACTAATAAATATCACTTCACTTCATCCTATGACATCACCTACTCTTTGGCAAAGAAAGAGGAGAGGAAATAAGTGAAAGTTACATCGGTCGGCGCAGCTATGCTGCTATTAATTGTTGGGAATCTCATTGCGGTGCTTTCGGACTCTTTAATTAAAAGTGTCGGAAATGAAGTGCCTATTTTTCAGTTTGTCTTTTTCCGACAAATTTCCGCAGTGCTTTTCCTACTGCCTGTCTGCTTGCTGACAAAAAAGACTCATTTTCTTGAAGGATTTAAATGGCATGCTGTACGCGCTCACGTGTGGTTGCTTGGTGCTATATTTATGGTTTTGGCGATTTCATCTTTACCGCTCGCAACTGCGAACGCAATCTTCTACGCCGCGCCATTAATCATGCTGCCGCTTGCCGCGATATTTTTTGGCGAACAGCTGTCTAAACAATCGGTCGCGGCTGCGATCATGGGCTTTGCTGGTGTGTTGGTCATCATTCGTCCAGATCAGATCGACTGGGCAGCGATTTCGGCTTTAGTTGTGGCTATTACCCTGGCAATCAATAACTTGCTCATTCGAAAACTGCCAAAAAATCAATCTGTCATGCAAACGTTATTGATGACAAACTTGGCAGGTATTCCCGTGGCTTTCTTACTTGTTCTGATCGAAGCGGAACCTTGGGACTGGAGTGCTTTCCCTGTCGCTGCTGGCTCAAGTTTGTTCATCATGATTTATGCGGCAACATGTGTGATCGCTTACCGCTCGATTGATAGCAACAAAATTGCCAGCGCTGAATACAGTGGCTTAATTGGTGCCGTGTTTGTGGGATTGATCTGGTTTGGAGAAGTGCCAGACATATTCATGGCGATAGGAACAATAATGATTGTTGTGCCGCTGGTTTGGCTTTCTAAACGAGAACGTCGCAAGAAAAAGCTGCAAGCTCAGCAAGAGCGAGAACAAAAAGAGGCGCACGTTACTTAAAATCGCGCTCTACCTCAAAGACTAAAAAAACCGAGTCGTAAGTGCTCGGTTTTTTTATGTAGCTCTAATCCATTCTGATGTAAGCGACCACATGAGATAAAAACTGCCTTGCAAAACGATCATTAAACCGGATGCGATATTCATGATCGGCTTCCGATACTAAACGCCAACCTTCAGCAAAGTACTCTTTTATATCATCGACCGCTTCTTCTTCATTTTTGATGTGTTTCGCGTTCCACTGATAAGTGCAAGAGACAACCATCAGCCCGCCAACCTTGGTGGCTTCTTTTAGAGCGTTGATCACGCTAAGTGGCGACTCACATTGATCAACCACGTTCAAACATACGACTAAATCAAAGCTAGACTGGAGAGTATCGTGCTCAAAAGGTTGGTTAATCAGCATCAAATCAACATGAGCACATTTTTGCACGATATCTCTATTCTCTACCTCTAAAGCGTTTAAGGTGTTCACATCGTGAAGATAAGTTAGCTCGACTCGTTGTTCTTCTATTAATAGTTGCTTCAAGCCATCCATCAACCTATTTGAAGGCTCAACCAGCGTCGCTTCTTTAAGGCTAGGTAAGCGTTGCACTAACTCATAATAGTTTCTTCCCAGGGCCGCCCCAACCTCAAGTAGGGAACACGGCTGAACGCCGCTCTCAAGTGCCGTCTTCGCAATAAAGTCAGCGACTTGGGAACAATGTGGTGATGACAAAAAAGAGAGTGGGACTTGTTTTGAGCGACTGGTTATCGTCTCAATCTGCTTATCTTCGATGAACTTGTCGAACCATTGCGCTTCGAAATAACCAGCTAAACCGCGATCGGTCAGGTAAAAATCTTCCATGTTTTTTCCGTTCGTACTTTTAGAAAAGTGATTGTATCGAACGCTGAAAATTAACTGGTAATTCTGGCTGCACATTCCCGCGGGAAAATAGATGAAAACACCGCTTATGTGAAAAAGCCCTTTCGTCTCAAAGATAAAAGGGCTTGTTAATTACTTCGGTTGAGGAGCTAGTTATTGCGGAAGAACAACTTTGCCATCTTGAATTGGGAACGTTTTTGTCGCTGGCTTGCTCGCTAAGCGAACCGTCGTTGGCGCACCTGAAACTTCATAAGTGACATCGTAACCCACTACTTTTTCAGATGTTGTGTATTCTGTGTGACACTGCTTTTTCGTCGTTGTCACTACATCGCCTTGTTGCACGTTCTCCTGAATCTTACGACCCGTTAATGCACCAGCAATCGTACCAGCTGCAGTTGCAATCACTTTACCTGAGCCGCCACCGATTTGGTTACCCAATGCCGCGCCAGCTGCTGCGCCGCCGACCGTACCAATTATTTTATTATCATCCGTAGGGGCAACTTGCTCCGTTACTACCACGTCTTTACATACTTGGTGTGGATTTTTCACAGTTTCAGTCACCGCTTCAACCAAAGTAATGTTTGCTTGGGTTGGAGCTGGTGGCGTTTTGTCTTTACAGCCTGCTAGTACAGCAACAACTGCCGTTGCAATTGCGATAGATTTCATATTCATGATTTACATCCCAGTATGGTTTGCTTTGATGAGCGGTATAGTAAATCGCAATTAGGAAATCACATCAGGCGAAAACAAACCCTCTGTCATTAACGAGTAAAGAAACACTGTTTTATAAAAGGTACGTCAAGAAACACTCAACAGAATGTCAACTGAGCTAAAACCGTATCATTACTGATTATGATTAGGCTTGATTAACCTATGAGGCTTATTTTTAAGCCAAGCTTAAAAACAGTTCGTCGTCGGTTAAATACTTATGACGGTGACTCAGGTTACGCACGTGCATAAACATAAAATCAGGAAAGCCAGGAGCAATAATGTTGTTTGGTTCCCAGCATACACCACCAACAAACACATATCGCCCTTGCTTGTCATCTTCGTGAAGGGGGTTATTAAGAGGAGAAGAAAACTCTGCGCGACAACCTTCAATCACACAAACAATTTGTCCTTTAAAAAGGCCGATCACGCGCTTAACAAGATTTGCCTTGATGCCACATTTCCATGCTTGACGAGTGGCCATCTCATAGCCATATTTTCGGATCGCTTTCTTTTGCAAATGTACTACTAGGTTCATTTTGACTCCTGATTCAAGCAATTACGCGAAGCCCAAAGTCATAAAAGCAGATAGACGTCTATACCCGAGTAACCTCATGGTACATGGGAATAAACTACGTGATTAGACTGAGTTTAGTGTCCGATGAAAATACACCTTCCACGATGCTGTAACGTATCGATTTACACCAATCATAGGCACATAGCACATCAAAAAAACAACCTCATTTTCGAGTGCTTTCCTACGCTGTATCTGGTTACTTCTGCGTATTACTATAACGAAATCACCCTCTACGTTTGTCTATATAAATTTGTCGTAACGATAGAGGGTGCTTATCAAGGATGGGAGGATAACGCCTACGCATCGATGAGATAGTTTTGACCTTCAGTTTCTAGACGATCAATCAGTTTACGACACTCATTTAAATCAAGAGGTTGCTCGAAGCGGCGCTTGAGGTTCATCAAAAAGAAGATATCTTCACACATGGCTTTCTCAGGTTCGTCACTGATTTTTGCGACTGGTGAACCATTGCACGTGACCATTTTGATCACGATAGAAAGTGGCTGGTAGGCTTCACCCTCTTTATTGACATAATCACCCATATCGTTCGCAAGAAAAGTACCGATACCAAAACTCACCTGAATACGTCCTTGGAAGTACTCGCAAATATCTAACGCTTGTTCGAAGTTAAGTCCGTCGGTAAACACCAGTGTTTTTGTTAATGGGTCTATATTAAGCGACTGGTAGTGTGCAATCATTTTTTCACCCCAGCTATAAGGGCAACCACTATCGTGACGTACACCGAAATACGCATTACTTAGCTCTTCATCAAAGTCTTTAAGGAAGGCATCAATACCAATCGTGTCGGTAAGTGCAATACCTAGTGCACCGTTAAACATTTTTTGCCAACGTTGCAAAGCCACTTTTTGCGAATCTCGCACATTCACCAGAGCTTGATGGCCCATAAACCATTCATGAGCAACGGTACCGATAGGCGTTAAATTCAGTTCTTTTGCTAAGTGGTAGTTGCTTGTTCCTGTCAAACATTCCGGCACTTCCTGGCACAAGAACTCCAACATGGTGCGCTGAGCTTGAAAGGAAAAACGTCGACGCGTCGACATATCAGAAAACTTAAAGTTAGTGATGTTACGACATTTTAGCTCGGATTTTAGGTACCGAATTTTCTCTTCTAAGACGGTGGTAAATTGCGCTACAGGGATATCTGACCAACGCTGACGGCTACGAACTTCAGACACGATACTCATTATGATCGTTTCGTACAAAATAGTATCTCGCCACAAACCATTAATAGTAATGCGTAACTGGCTTGAGCCATCAGCCATGGCTTTATTATGGAAAGAGACATCACTTTGCGGGTTAAACCGGAAATGGCGCAATGCATCAACAAAATCAGGATTCAGGTAAGGCGCGACACGCTTGATGTATTCGATTTCTTCTTGCGTAAATTGAATGTCTTGCAGTTTAAGAACTTCTGCTTTTACCTCTGGTAGCAGTTCAGAGAGATCTTCCTCGCTACGCACAATAAACTTGTATGACACCATCGCATCAGGGTAAAGCGCTGTTACTGCGCTCATCATATTGACTTTGTAGACATCAAAATCCAAAGCGCTTTGAATGATGCGGGAAGAAAATAGTTTGGTGGTCATTAGGTGCCCTTCTACACGCCCTTCCTGGGTATATAACTTTTTGTTACTAACTAATTTGCGTAAACAATAAACACCCATCTATAGTTTGTCAACTTTTGTTACTAACCACTCATTTTTATAAGGTTTTTCTGTCTAGAATTCGCACAAAGATTGTGAATAAGTCAGATTCATTCGTAGATTTATACTCAAGGCGTACTATGAAGCCCTACCGAAAACGTTTCGCACAACTCGTTACTTACCCATTGATTGACCACTTGTTATGCGCTAGATTACTTACAAATCAATATTAGGACCCAACCATGATCGTATCTGTCGACATTATTCCATTCAGGCTATCTGGCTGTGCCGATAAAGGACTGGAAGTGTTGTTGATTAAACGTTCAAATCCAAATCGGCCATACCATGGAGTCTGGGCACTACCGGGCGGATTTGTCTTTGATAAAGACTTAACCAGTGAAGGAGGACGCCCGGCCGATGAAAACTTTGAGGCGGCGCGCCGCCGAATTTGCCGCGAGAAAATCCATACTTACCCTCGTCACTTTAGTGAAGCTTTTATCGACGGTGATCCAAAGCGTGATCCAGAAGACTGGAGCTTAAACATTACGCACTACGCCTTGGTCGATCGTAACAATGTAGAGCAAATCAACAATGCAGGTGTACCAGAGTGCCAACTTAAATGGTTTTCGCTACAGTCTATACTCAATGGAGAAGAGACCCTCGCGTTTGACCATCAAAAAACCATTGAAAAAGCGTGGCAGAAGCTTCGTGCATCCATTGAATACACATCGGTTCTTTTGTTTGCATTAGACAAAGAGTTTTTGGTTGCCGACATCATTTCTGCTTATCAAGAGTTTGGTATTGATATTAGCCGAATGACGATTAAGCGCCGCTTGATAGATTCAGGCGTACTAAAACCCACCAATAAAGTCGCTTCTACCAACAAAGGCAAAGGTGGAAAACCCGCAATGGTATATACGCTGACCAGCGACGAAGTAACCTTTTTTCAAAACTGTTTGCGTGGATAAACGCAGGCAATCAGACAGACAAGGAGTCTGCCATGACTGTTCGAGTAAACTATCAAACTACAGCAGTGATCGACGTTGATCCAGAGAAAGGCTTTAGCGAGTTATGTCCAAATGAACTGCCCGTTGCAGGTGCGTTGGAAATCGTACCGGAGCTTCTGAGTAATCATGCCAAAGGCCGATTAAAACTGGTCAGTCGTGACTTACACCCACCAAAAGCAAAATGGGATGCCGAAACACCAGCCAACATGCTTGAACCCGTCGGTCTAACCAATGTGGATATAAAATGGAACCGCCATTGTGTACTTGGCACAACAGGTTCTGAACTTTTAGACGGTTTACCACCTGTTTTGGACTATGATTTTCAAGTTAATAAAGGCATGGATCCTGATGCGCATCCTTACGGTATTTTCTTCCATGATATTGCCGATACTAAAACGACAGGTGCACATGAATTTCTAAAATTCAACGGGATTGATACCCTAGTGATCGGTGGTCTTGCGCTAGATTTTTGTGTGAAGAAATCCGTCATGCAAGCACTGGATCTTGGCTACAATGTGGTGGTCAACCTTGCTTCAACTCGCGCAGTGCTGCCTGATAATGTTGAAAATGTGCTGACAGAGCTCAAGGATCAAGGCGCATTATTTGTCGAAAAAGCGGATGACATCATCGTAGAAAAATTCGCCTAGAGGCATGAAACAAATGGATAGGGATTTCACCATGCATCAACATGAAAAATTGAATTACGTTGAATTTGGTTCCACCAATATTAACGCTACAAAACAATTTTTTGAGCGTACCTTTGACTGGACCTTTATCGATTATGGTCCTGAATACTCTGCATTTTCAGGACAAGGGTTAGATGGCGGATTCTTCAAATCTGAGTTTGTAAACCAAACCGCAAATGGTGGCGCACTTTTAGTGTTTTATAGCTCAGATATTCAGGCCACGCAGATAAAAGTTGAGCAGCATGGTGGAAAAATTATCCGCCCTATTTTCGAATTTCCCGGCGGCTGTCGATTCCACTTCACCGAACCAAGTGGAAATGAATTCGCAGTATGGTCGGAGAGCCATTAGTACTTACCCCAACACCACTTCCACACCTAGCTTTTTGATTTGCTCAAGGTCGCTTTTCGGAGCGGCTTTGTCGGTTAACAACACCGATATTTCGTTGGTATTGCCAATTGAAGAAGGATAAATCTGTCCAAATTTACTGGAGTCCGTCAGTACGATGTTACGTCTATTCTTTGCCAGAATGGCCTCTGCGATGTCGGCACGCATCATGTCCCGGCTAGTAAAACCAGTGTCTTGGTGAAATCCGTCGATACCCAAGAAAGCCGTGCTGAAGTGAATGTTCTCAATACAGAGTTTGGTGAGCGGGCCAACGAGGCTCTCGCCTTGATGCTGATACACACCACCAAGCAAGATGATGTTGGCAGAGGTGTTACGGATGAGATGGGCGATGTACGCCGATGGGGTAATGATGGTCACATCGCCGCGTTCAGCTAAAGTGCGAGCCAAGAGCGCATTAGCACTGCCGCCCTCGATCAATACGGTTTCGTTTGGTGATACCAAGTCCGCCGCTTTATTTGCAAGTGATTGTTTAATATCGAAACGGACTTCTAATCGGGTATCAATATCATCACTTTGCAATGCGGTAGCTGCGCCGTGTACGCGCTTTAGATAGCCCTGTTGCTCCAGAAAATTCAAATCCTGCCTGATGGTCACGCCCGACACGCCTATAATGTCAGAAAGCTCCGTGACTTGAACGCGTTTACGATCATTCACTAATTGCAGGATTTCATTTTGTCTTGGGTTCACAGGCTCGCTCCTTATTAATGAGCTTGCAGTATACGCCCGAATACTTTCATATGAAAGCAGCCTATGAACGATAGAAATAAGCTAAGTCGCGTTACACCGTAAGCTCAAGACGGTTGCCGTCCGGATCTAAGATGCAGCTTTCGTAGTAACCGTCACCTGTTTGTCTCGGACCGTCGATCCATTGGTAGCCATCATCTACTAAGGTTTTGGTTAATTGATCCACAGCCTGCTCTGATCCTAAAGCGAAGGCAAAGTGTGCTAATCCTGTTACCTGCATCGCATGAGATTTTTCACAAGCGGTCACGCCTTCCATCGACATTAACTCCAATCGTGCTCCACTTTCAAACGAAAGAAAGTAAGATGAAAACTGCTTAGTTGGGTTGTGGTATTTATCGTTAGACACCGCGCTAAAATATTTCTCATAGAAGGCTTTTAACTCTTCCAAACGCTCTGTCCAAATCGCGATATGTTCAATTTTCATTAGGATTCCCCTTAGCTCTTAACTGCGCTCAATCTAACGAGGAAAAGCAGCACAAAAAAGAGAGCAAATCATCACCGAGTTGTTCCTTTTTTATGTCCGAACTGCTCATCGATGAGTCATTAACTCTATGGTTGGAGTTGTGTTTGAGCGAAAGTGATGTCCATAATGGCGCAAAGTTTTACAGGATAAAATGATGGAAGAGATTTACTTCGCAGGCGGCTGCCTTTGGGGCGTTCAAGAATTTATGCGTCACCTTCCCGGCGTAATTAGCACCGAAGCAGGACGAGCAAATGGCACGACGGATAACACTCAATCCGAATACGATGGCTACGCAGAATGCGTGAAAACCCAATTCGACCCTGAACAAGTTTCGGTTGAAACTTTAATGGGGTATCTGTTTGAGATCATCGACCCGCACAGTGTTAACAAGCAAGGTGAAGACGTCGGTGAAAAGTACCGTACCGGTGTTTATAGCCAAAACGAGCAACACCTAACGATTGCTAAAGCGTTTATCGCAGCAAGACCGGATGCCGATAAAATCGCCGTAGAAGTGCTGCCACTCACAAACTACGTGCCAAGTGATGATGAGCACCAAGACCGACTCACGCGCTTTCCAAACGACTACTGCCATATCCCGTTAGATTTGCTGCATAAATATAGAAATTAATGGCCAGCTTTTATCACTGTTTCTATTATCTCAAAACTAAGAGGCGCAACGCCTCTTTTTGCATCCTAACCAGGGCTATTGATCCTCCTCCAGTTCATTTTCATGTCCAGTTATTTATTTCAAAATAACTGGAATATAAATCACATAATAAATTTTATAATATTCCGCATTATTAATGACGGCTATCACACTTAAGATTGAGTGATACAAAAGTATAGTTATTGTTTTTTTTTTACTATTTCCGAAAACCACTTCATTAATTAAATTTGACTCATTACTTCAGTACCAATGAGTCACAAAATGATTACAGAACTAACAAACGTCAATTTAATTAACGGCAACTTTCAAGCAAATAATAAAAAAGAAGTCTTTGAAGAGCTAGCACAGATGCTATTCGAAAATAATCGAATCAGTAGCAAAGAGGCTTTTTTAACCGACATCGAAGCACGTGAAGCATTAAGCGTGACTTCAATGGATGGCATCGCCTACCCACACGCAAAAAGCAAAGCGGTTACAGAGCCTGCAATCGCCGTTGGCGTAAAGCACGAAGGCATCGAGTATGGCGACGAAGAGGGAGTCAAACCGACCGTATTCTTCATGATTGCTTCACCAGATAACGGTGCCGACCACCATATTTATGTTCTTCAAGAATTATTCGGAAAATTTAGCGAAGAGTTTATTGAAGATATTCATAACGCAAAAGACGAAAACCAAATACTAAATATTTTAATTAATTCATAAGGCGTGAAATTATGAGTACAATCACAGCTCAAGCTACTAATAATAGCGATTTCAAAAAACTACTCAGTACCATGAAAGGTCACCTTTTATTCGGTACTTCTCACATGCTTCCATTCATCGTTGCGGGTGGTGTACTACTGGCGCTGGCGGTAATGGCATCCGGTAAAGGTGCGGTTCCTGCAGACGGGTTATTGGCGGATATTTCTAATATCGGTATTAAAGGTCTGGTGCTGTTCCCAATTATTCTTGGTGGCTTCATTGGTTACTCAATTGCAGACAAACCGGCACTTGCTCCAGCGATGATCTCTTCTGGCATCATGGCTGACATGGGCGGCGGCTTCCTAGGTTGTATCGTCGCTGGTTTTATCGCTGGTGGTGTAGTTCTACAACTTAAGAAGATCCCTCTTTCTGCTAACATGACTGCGTTGGGCGCTTACTTTATCTACCCGCTTGTTGGTACGCTTATCTCTGCAGGTATCGTTCTTTGGGGTATCGGTGAGCCAATCAAGATCTTCATGGCTTCTATGAACGAATTCCTAGCTTCTATGGCTGGCGCTTCTAAAGTGGTTCTAGGTACGATTCTTGGTGGTATGACTGCATTCGATATGGGCGGTCCAATCAACAAAGTAGCAACGCTATTCGCTCAAACTCAAGTTGATACTCAACCATGGCTAATGGGCGGTGTTGGTATCGCAATCTGTACGCCTCCTCTAGGTATGGCACTAGCAACATTCCTATTCAAGAAGAAGTTTACTAAGCAAGAGCAAGAAGCAGGTAAAGCAGCAGCAATCATGGGTTCTATCGGTATCTCTGAAGGTGCTATCCCATTCGCAGCAAACGACCCTGTACGCGTTCTTCCTTCAATCGTTGCTGGTGGTATCGTTGGCTGTGTGTTCGGCTTCCTAACAAACGTACTACTACACGCACCATGGGGCGGTTTAATCACAGCACCTGTATCAAGCAACATCCCAATGTACGTTGTGGGTATCGCACTAGGCTCACTAACAACTGCAGTTATCGTTGGCTTCTGGAAACCAGTCGCTGAAGAAGAAGCAGAAGACGAAATCGTAGAAGCAGCACTAGCACAATCTCAAGCGGCTCCAGTGGCAGGCGAAGGCGAGTACGACATCGTAGCAGTAACATGTTGCCCATCTGGCGTAGCACACACATTCATGGCAGCAAAAGCACTAGAGAAAGCAGGTGCGGCAGCGGGTCTGAAAATCAAAGTAGAAACTCAAGGTCAAAACGGTATCCAGAACCGCATCACTGACCTAGATGTAGCAAACGCGAAGCTGGTTATTCTAGCTCACGATATCCAAGTAAAAGACGCTCACCGCTTTGCAAAAGCAAACGTTGTTGAGTGTTCAACGAAAGAAGCGATGCGTAACGCAGCGACTCTTGTGAAAGCTTAAACCTTAAGCTCCTCCCCCTAAGAGCCCTTTCCCCCAAAGGGCTCTATTTATTATAGAATAAGTCAATTCAAATCAATCCCTTCCACTAATGATAGTGTCATTTCTGCCGCCGAAATTTCTTTGCAACCCGACGAATTTTGTCCGCACCACAACGGCGTAAATTCATCTCGGTTTTGCTTCTCCATAAGCGCTCTTAACTGAGTCATTTCAATGGAAGCATATGGGAATTTCGGCGCAGACTCACAGATGTAACCTAGCTCTGACATCGCGCGATTCACAATGCCTCGTGCTGGCCGACCCGAGAAAACATTAGTCACCGCCGTATGCTGCGCGCGCTCACTGGCAATCGCATATCGATGTAAAGACGAGGTTTTTGCCTCATCACACAACAAATAGGCGCTGCCAACTTGAACGGCACTCGCTCCTAATCTCAACGCAGCTTCCACACCGCTTCTATCAGCGATTCCGCCTGCAGCAATAACAGGCAAATTCACCCGTTTGGCGATTTGTGGTAATAACGCCATCAGACTTAATTGAGTAGTTAAATCATCCGATAAAAACATGCCTCGGTGTCCACCAGCCTCCAAGCCTTGAGCGATAATGCCGTCAACGCCTTTTGCTTCCAGCCACAGTGCTTCATCCACTGTGGTCGCTGTCGAAAGGATCTTCCCTCCCCAACCTCTAATTCGCGCTAACAAGTCATCGGCAGGCAAACCAAAGTGGAAACTGATTACTGGCGGTGCAAATGGTTCAATCGCGTCAGCAATATCATGATTGAAAGGCATCCTTGTCGGAGCGTTTGGCTGCTCCTGTACGGTTGCACCAACTTCAGCAAAATACGGTTGCAGCGTTTTTTGCCACTCTTCGTGCTTGTTGGCGTCGTATTCCGGCATCTCATGGCAAAAGAAGTTGAGGTTGAACGGTCGATTGGTCGCCTGTTGAATAAGTTGAAGTTCTTTAACGATGGCGTCTTTATTCAGCATTCCACAAGGTAACGAGCCAAGCCCGCCAACATTACTGACAGCTATGGTCATTTGGCTGTCTTGCACGCCGGCCATTGGCGCTTGAATAATCGGTAACTCTGTTCCCAAAAGTGTATTAAATACCTTATTTATCATGATCTTTCCTTGAAAACTTAACCTTTACCTGTGATGGCTCTGCGCCATAGTTATCCAGACTAGACTTTCACATGATTAACCACTTATAAAGTTAAAGTGATGCATTTGTGCGCTATGCACTTTTGATAGAAATGACAAAGGGAGCACATGGCTCCCTTGATGTAGTGGCGAACAATAATTGAAATGGCTATCGTGCTACATCTGATTCAAGCTCTAATTCTGCAACCGACAGCATGGCAAACTCCTCCTCCGCGGTTGCTGCCACCAATTTGTTGCGGCTGTATAAACCATAATAAACACCACCGATAAGAAACAATCCCATTGTCATGAAAAAGGCAGAGGGATCAAAAGCATAAACACCTGTCATTGCGATCAAAGAAAGCACCAGAGAAATACTCGAAGTGATTACCCCGCCAGGCGTTTTATATGGGCGAGCTAACTCCGGCTGTTTAATTCGCAATAAAATATGGCTCAAGGACATTAATGCGTACGATACCGTCGCACCGACAACTGCCATCGCCAAGATTAAGTCCCCCTCTCCCGTAAGGGAAACCAAGAACCCAAAAACGCCCGGAACCAAAAGCGCACGAGAAGGCACTTTTTTGTCACTGGTTAATGACAAAGTTTGCGGCAAATAACCCGCGCGGGAAAGCGCAAACACCAAGCGACTGTAACCATAAATGATAGAGAAGAAAGAAGCGATAAGACCAGCCAATCCAAGTAAGTTCACGGCCATTGCTATCGTTGAATTGCCTGTAAGCTTCAGCGCGTCAACTAATGGCACCGCGCTATCGCCTATGACCTTTGAACCAACCGCACCAGCCAAAAGAACGACTACCAGAGTTGCGGTTAGTAATAAAAACAACATCGCACCAATGATGCCTTTTGGAACATCTTTCGCCGGATTTTTTGCTTCCTCTGCCGCTAAAGGTACACCTTCAACCGCAAGAAACAACCACATTGCAAATGGCAACGCCGCCCACACGCCATACCACCCAAACGGCAAGATTTCTGTTGCCTGAGCCGTCGCCGGAGCAATATCGAATAAGTTATTAACATCAAAGTGACCAATAAGCACAGCAGCAGTGATTAGAATAGCTAGCACAGCCAAACCGCTGATGACCATCATTACTTTGAGAGCTTCGCCAACACCTGCCATATGAATAGCGATAAAGACGGCGTAGAAAAGTGCGTAAACAACAGGGCCATCGATACCAACCAATTCATTCACTGCTGAGCCAATAAAAATTACTATCGCAGCAGGTGCGAGCGCATATTCAATCAAAACTGATAAGCCCGTGAAAAAGCCACCTGTCGGCCCCATCGCCTGTCTTGCGAAGCTGTAACCACCACCCGCAGCAGGAATAGCTGCAGACATTTCAGCTAAAGACAATACTAGCGTGAAATACATTACTGCCATCGCGATAGCAGCAATAAGAAAGCCTCCCCATCCTGCTTGAGCGATGCCAAAGTTCCAACCGGCAAAGTCACCTGATATAACATACGAGACACCTAAGCCAGCAAGTAAAATCCAACCTGCGGTGCCTCTTTTTAGCTGCCTTTTGGCCAAGTACTCCTGATGTTTAGACATAGTAAATCCTTCTACTTTGATGAAATTAAAAAGTTGTCGCTGTGTTTATCTTCAACGCTTGCGCCACTTGGCTCATTGATATCGGAGCGATCTTTCAGGTTCACTCCTGACAGTTGTAATTTTCGAGCCTCCTTGAGCAAGTAAAATGCGCGTTCACAGGCATTGTCGTAGTTGAGCCCCTGAGGGCGCACATTGGAAATGCAGTTTCTTTGGGAATCTTTAGAGCCTCGTTTAGCCCCCCAAGTGAGATACATACCCATGCTATCCGGAGAAGTTAGACCTGGCCTCTCTCCAATTAAAACCAGCACGGCCTTAGCGTTAAAACATTCACCAACATCATCCCCTACCGCTACTCTTCCTTGCTTTACGATTGTGATAGGTGCGAATTTCCATTGATGTTCATCATCAGCGCTTAAAAGAGAAATCAATCGAGTAACAACAGGCACTGCATGGTTTTGAATTGCGACGGAAGAAAGTCCATCAGCAATAACAATCGCAAGATCAATGTCAGTGTTATGCTCATTTGCTATCGAGTTGAGCGTTTGCCAAGAAGATTCATCGAGCTGCCTTCCTAAATCGGGCCTTTGCAGGTACATAAGCCGATCACTCACTTGGCTGCTCACTACCACTGGAGGCTCTATGGTATTTTCAAGAATCGAGTAAGAGTCCGACAAACCAGCAACGAGAGACTCAATATTCAAACTGCAATGCACTGCATCCATAGCTTGGGCATGATCCAGCTGAAATGAGAGTAACTCGTTGGTTGGTACACTGTTCCCGCTACGACCCAGAGCGATCCGAGCAGAGGTGAAGTCGCGTAACTTGCCCCAAGGGTTGTGTGTGACAACTTCAGACTCATCTTGTGGGGACTGAGCAATGGTGATTACTTTACCCATGAGAATACCCCTTATTCAGTTGGTTAATTGCTCCCGAAAACGAGCGAGAGATTTGCTCACTTAACCGAACGTCTTGCACGCTCTCGAAAATTTGCATCTCCATTAACCATTTTTCAAACTCTGGAGCTGGCTTCAGACCGAGTACTTTTCTTGCGTAAAGGGCATCGTGAAATGAGGTAGTTTGATAGTTGAGCATGATGTCATCAGACCCTGGAATACCCATGATGAAAGAGCACTCGGCCACACCTAACAGTGTCAGCAAATTATCCATGTCATTCTGATCGGCATAGGCATGATTGGTGTAACAGATGTCGCAACCCATAGGTAAACCAAGCAGCTTCCCACAGAAATGATCTTCAAGCCCAGCACGAATGATCTGTTTGCCATCAAACAGGTACTCTGGGCCAATGAACCCAACGACTGTATTAACCAACAAAGGATCGAACTGTTTCGCGACAGCATAAGCACGAGCTTCGCAAGTCTGTTGATCGACCCCATGAAATGCATTCGCAGACAGCGCGGTACCTTGTCCGGTTTCAAAATACATCACATTGTTTCCTACGCTACCTCGATTCAAAGACAATGCCGCTTCATGGGCCTCTTTCAAAATCGATAAGTCTATTCCGAAGGTATCATTCGTTCCTTGCGTGCCACCTATCGACTGAAAAACGAGATCGACTGGTGCACCCATTTCAATGGCTTCGATCGTGTTCGTGACATGAGTTAACACACAAGACTGAGTCGGTATTTGATAGTGTTGAATCACCTCATCCATTAAGTTCATTAACTTAATAGCTTGAGGCACATTATCTGTTGCCGGATTGATACCGATAACCGCATCGCCATTTCCGTACATCAGACCATCAAAAATGGTCGCTGCGATACCGTTGAGAGAATCAGTGGGATGATTCGGCTGTAAGCGAGTAGACAAGCGACTCGGCAAACCAACCGTATTCCGAAAAGCCGTGACAACTTGGCATTTTTTAGCAACGAGAATCAAATCCTGGTTGCGCATAATCTTACTGACTGCGGCCACCATTTCTGGTGTTAAACCTTGACGAATTTTAGCCAACGTTTCACCATCGGCTTCTTCACTCAGCAGCCAATTTCGAAAATCCCCGACCGTCAAGTGCTCAATCGGTTTAAAGGCTTCAAGGTCATGCGTATCGATAATTAGGCGAGTGATATCGTCGCTTTCGTATGGAATAACCGCCTCGTTAAGAAACGTTTTAAGTGGTAACTCAGACAGCGCCATTTGTGCGACTACACGTTCTGCCGCTGACTGAGCACAAACCCCAGCTAACGCATCGCCTGATCGCTCCGGTGTCGCTTTCGCCATCAAGTCAGCTAATGACTTAAAGCTATAGACTTTACTTCCTTGTTGCCGACGATAAGTTGCCGTCATTGCTCTTCCTCTTCACTATTTGGTTCGCTTTTTGCTGAACTATCAATAAGCTTTAAGAAAGTATTGCCAAATGTGTTCCGTAGCGTTATCAAAAACTGGCAACATTTATAAAACACTAATAAACAATGAGTTACATAAAAACTGCTCCAACATGACTCACAAAAAAGGAATGAGCATCACAAGGATGAGTGACCAAACACCCCAAACCGCACCAATGCTGTGCATCCATCACACAAAGGATGCAAACCAACAAGCTGCAAGCCTAATAAACTGGCAACAGGAATACGATCAACTCAGCGATGGCCGATTTTTAGGTCAAATTCGAGAACGACGATTTCCCAATTTCCATGTATTTCGTGAAGACAGTAACCGCTCACTAAGACAGCAATGCAGGGTTGAAGAGGGAGGAATTTGGTTGGGCTTGAGTGCGGAAAATAAGCCGCTACACCTAAATCACAGTCAGTTTAATGCAAGCCAGCTTTTGCTTAGACAAGGCGGTGCAGATTTTGAGTTAATGACACCTGAACAGTTTTCTATCTATGGGATAGTACTCGACAGAAAACTGGTTCAAATCATAGAAAAACAGCTCAAGTTAGACGGTATCGGCTGCAACACACCGCACTTAGCGGGACCAACAGAAAAGCACATTCAACAACTTAAATTCTACTTGGGTACTTTGCTCGGTCCCACTGAGTCGCGATGGTCTGACAGCACACATCAGGTGGTTTTAAAAGACATCGTACTCGAACTGTTCTCAATCAGTTCACCAAGCGCAAGCCACCCGATATCAATCTCTCATCGTCAGCATGTGATGCGCCGCATAAAGCAACAGCTACACGACTTAGATTACAGAACTCCGATCACCGTCAGTGAACTGTGTGACGCTGTGCACGTCAGTCGCCGAACACTGCAGTACACTTTTGAACATTGCTGTAATACTTCGCCAAAGCAATTCATACACCGAATGCGACTGAATCAAGTACGTAGAGTGCTACAAAGCCCTGAAGATAATCGAACAATTGCAGAAATCGCTTTTGACTTTGGTTTTTTTCATCTCGGGCAGTTCAGTCAAAGCTACAAGCGGCTATTTGGTGAGACGCCAACTGAAACGAGAAAATGGGAGTCCAGCAAATAAAATGACAGGCAGTATATTCTTTCAGCTCCTGTGTTGGGGCCATGTTATGCAGTCGCAATGATTTGCTGAAACTTAGCATGAAGCTCTTCAAGTGCCGCTTCAACATCCGGTTCTCCACGGCTCAAGTGCGAGATTAACGTCATAAAATAGCAATCAAAAATCAGCGGTATTTTTCCCTCAAGGACGGAGCTTCCGTTTACAGATTGAAACAAAGCTTGGTTAAACGACTGATAATAATCCAAATCCCAAATCACTTCTTTCAACAATGCTCGGCTCAGCTCAACGTTCGCAAAATAGTAGCGATAGTATTTCTCCGTCAGCGCCAAACCAATGTCGATATCGGTTTTACCTTCCACACTGACTAGCGTTTCTTGGCTGATCTGTTGCAGTTGCGTCAGCATCCCTTCGCGCAAAATCGACAGTTTGGTCGGGAAGTGGCTGAACACCGTACCGTCAGCGACTCCTGCTTCTCTCGCAATCTGCCTTGTGGTCGTCATGTCATAGCCATTCTGAGCAAAAGATGCCCACGCGGCTTTTAGGACTTTGTCTCTGGTTTGTTGTCGCTTCGTCATTGATGTATCTGCTTAATGAGCCTGAAAGGATCATACCTTGAGCGGCTGACATTGACAAATTGAGCGCGCTCAATTATAAAAATGAGCACGCTCAATTTCATATAAAAACAAAAGGAATCGCTCATGTACGTATTAAACAAACTAGGCCAAGGATTGATTTTCTTGCCGACCATATTCTGCTTTTCTTATATTTTAAGACCAATATTGATGGTGATTCTCATCCCAGGTGGGCTCGCACTTTTGACGTTAATCGGTGGGGCAGAAGTCAGAGCAGAACTCAAAGCCATGCTGCTTGAGGAGCTTTTTGGGGTCAGTCCATCGCACACCACCTCGAAAAAAGCGTGAGTGCGCTAAAAACGTTGGCAAGGTTAAGCAAAAAACAAAACGCGCAGGTATCTAGATATCAATACCTGCGCGATATAGATGTTCTGAAAAGAGGACTGGCGTTAGTCAGTATTCATGTTCTGACCGATTCGCCATAAAACGCCACTAGGGTCAAACAAACAACATTCGCGCATGCCCCAAGGTTGCTCGACCAGCTCAGTCAAACGCGAGCCAAATTCCTCATGGCCCACTTTGGATAAGTGCTGATGCCAGCTTTCTGCGTCTTCTACGAGCAAGTGCATCATGAAGTTGTTGCCGTGTTCTGGCTCATAAAAATTCTGTAAAAGAAACGCGCAACTACCTTGAGAGAAGTACGCCACATCACCGAAGTCTGACGCCATATCAAAGCCTATCGCCTCATAAAAACGTTTTGAGAGCGCGTAATCTTTCGCTGGAACAAATGATTTGATTTCAACAATATTGAGGTTGTCCATTTCCAATTTCCTAAGCCTTTTTCCATAAAACTGACTGACGTAATCTCGCTCTACGCCTTCTATTTGCCTTGCGTAATCTGCTGTGATGACAGTGGCACACACTCTGCCATTTGCGTTTGTAACCACGTGATAAATTTATGTTCGAGTTCTGTACGCTTTTTATCTTGACTCAATAAAACGTAATTGCAACCTGATGGAGAAAACCCGAATGGTGCGACCAAATTACCACGCTTAATATCGTCCATGACAAAAGGATACGATCCCATCGCCACGCCTAAGCCATCCACCGCGGCTTGTATGCAAAAATAAAAATGCGCAAATGATTGCTGCCAATCCGCCCAAGCATGTGAGGCGGGTTTGGTCATTTTCGGCGCGATGCTGGGCTTAAAGACTTAATGCGCTTGCGGTCAGAGTTTGAACACAAAAATGCGGCTACTGGAGCCGCATTACAATCCACAAACCTTCGGTCTGATAAGTGAAACGTTTATTGAGTGATAACGGTTAGCGTATCCCAATCAATCGTGAAGCGAATTTGCGCCTCAGTGTAATGGCTCGTTGTGCCTTGATCGTACCAGTTACACGCATTGCGAGAGAAACCTTCTTCAACTTCTTTCATGCCCGCTCGTGCAATCATCTCCGTTTTTGGCTCTTCTCCGCGCTCAAATTCTGGTGTGAACACGTACTGAAATTTCGGTTTGAAACCGTAGATCAAACGCGGCAAGTTCTCTTCTGGTAATAGGTTCTCGTTTGAACAACCTGTGTAGTGGTAAACGCCCGCCCATTTACCGTAGTACTGGTAGTCGTTGGTGTAAATTTGGCTAAGAGAGGTGGTCCACTTAACGCCCATACCGCGTTCCATGGAAGCCTTTGGTTTGGCTGCGGTGACGTAATCCTTACTTGAGTAGCGAGACGTATAAGCCACACCCAGGTCGGTCGTCAACGAGCCAGAAAAACTTGGTGTCGAGCCCGGTGTTGCAGTCGCGGTTAAGCCGATAGACGGAGCAACCGTGGTTGTCGATACGGAAACATCATTGGCTTCGTTTTGCGGTGAGTAATCCTCACTAAATACCGGCGTGCCGCCAGCTTGATAGATACTGTAGTCGAACGCGACTGGGTAGTTTTGAGTAAAACGGTCCACAATCGCAGCATCGTAAGTGTGTTTTACACCCGGATTACCTGGTACATAACCATTCCCTAGAGTGATCACGCGAGCCGCTTTTTTGTCGTTCTTTGAATTATGGAATAACTCAACCAGTAACTTCATTTGCACACGGCTACCACGAAACGCATACGGGAAAAGCTCAGGCTCGCTTTGCATCACGACCTCATAGCTTTTTTTCACGTAACCTTCTAGCGCGATGTCATCAATCAAGACACTTTCTACAACCTTGTTATCAGAAGCAGCGGCAGTAGCGGAAATCCCTAACATTAAGGGAAGCAGTATTTTCTTATTCATTATTTTATCACCTTACTTGGGAACAGTCCCAATTTAAGCTAACACATTGAATAAGTAGCAACAATCAAACGAAAACGATTCACATTATCAATATTTTGACCTACACCCAGAAATGAAAAAAAAAACAGCCAACTTACGCTGGCTGTTTCGATGCAGTTAATGAATGACCCGTGCGTCCCCTTTAAATAACTGAGACAGATCGATAGTGAATATCGTCACTGTCGGACGTTTAGGCAGAGCATTTTCGATCGAAAACTCTGGCCCAGCTGGAACGAGGGGGAAGTGAATAGCCGTCGGCCACGTTGACGAAGCTTCATTACCGCTCGGCTCAGATATTGAGAAAGAAAACGCAGGCAAACGGGTCATAACACTTACCTCAAATGACTGATTCGCGGGCTCAAGCGAGCCCGCTTAGGTTTTGCAATGTTATTGTTGTTTTAACGCTGACTTAATCACTAACGATTGGTAACGTTAGATATCAAGTTCTTTGTCTTCAACGTGGTTGGTGATCATCGCTTCAGTCGTGATCATCAAGCCAGCAACAGACGCCGCGAATTGAAGCGCTGAACGTGTTACTTTCGCAGGGTCCAAGATACCCATTTCGATCATGCTGCCGTATTCACCTGTTGCAGCGTTGTAACCGTAATCGGCATCACCCGCTTTGACAGCATTCGCTACGACTGAAGCTTCGTCACCTGCGTTGGTTGCGATTTGACGAAGAGGCTCTTCCATCGCACGTAGCGCAACTCGGATACCCATGTTTTGGTCATCGTTGTCGCCTTTTAGATCCGCCAATTCTTTCGCGATCTTAGTTAGGGCAACACCACCACCAGCGACAATACCTTCTTCAACCGCTGCGCGAGTAGCGTGTAGCGCATCGTCCACGCGGTCTTTCTTCTCTTTCATCTCAACTTCAGTTGCAGCGCCGATCTTGATCACCGCTACGCCGCCAGAAAGCTTCGCAACACGTTGTTGAAGCTTGTCTTTGTCGTATTGAGAAGTGGTTGTTTCGATTTGTTTTTCAATCGAAGCCACACGATCAGCAATCGCGCTTGCTTCTGCTGCGCCACCCACAATAGTTGTTGTGTCTTTGGTGATGGTCACTTTCTTCGCGCTACCTAGTTGCTCTAGCGTTGCTTTTTCGAGTTCTAGACCGATTTCTTCAGAGATGACCGTACCTGCGGTTAGTACCGCAATGTCTTCCATCATCGCTTTACGGTTGTCACCAAAACCAGGTGCTTTCACCGCCGTCGCACGCACGATGCCGCGCATGTTGTTCACAACCAATGTCGCTAGCGCTTCACCTTCGATGTCTTCAGCAATAATCAATAGCGAGCGAGAAGATTTCGCCACTTCTTCTAGCACTGGCAATAGCTCGCGGATGCTGCTGACTTTTTTGTCCACCAATAGGATGTAAGGGTTGTCTAGCTCTACGCTGCCATTTTCTTGGTTAGTGATGAAGTATGGCGACAAGTAACCGCGGTCGAATTGCATACCTTCAACCACAGACAATTCGTTGTCTAGACCTTGGCCTTCTTCTACCGTAATCACGCCATTGCGACCCACTTTTTCCATCGCTTCTGCAATGATTTCACCGATCGCGCGATCGCTGTTTGCAGAAATGCTACCCACTTGGGTAATGGATTCTTTGTCGCTGCATGGCTTAGACATTTCACGTAGTTTCTCAACCGCCGCTTCAGTGGCTTTGTCGATACCACGTTTTAGGTCCATTGGGTTCATGCCAGAAGCTACCGCTTTAAGACCTTCGTTGATGAAAGATTGCGCCAGTACAGTAGCCGTCGTTGTACCGTCACCCGCTTCATCATTCGCTTTGGACGCCACTTGTTTCACCATTTGCGCGCCCATGTTTTCGAACTTGTCTTTCAGTTCGATTTCTTTCGCTACAGACACACCATCTTTGGTAATGGTTGGCGCGCCGTAAGATTTATCAAGCACAACGTTGCGGCCTTTAGGGCCTAGTGTCACTTTTACTGCGTCCGCCAGTAAGTTCACACCTTTCAGCATTTTTTGACGTGCGTCATTAGCAAATAATACGTCTTTTGCAGCCATAATTATCTCCTCAAAAAACTACTACAAAAATAATTACTCAACGATTGCTAACACATCAGATTCGGACAGAATCAAGTATTCTGCGCCGTCAATTTTCTCGGTTTTCACGCCGTAACCGTCATTGAAAATGATTTGGTCGCCCACTTTGACTTCCATCGCAGCGCGTTCGCCATTTTCAAGGCGTTTACCTAAACCAACAGCAATGACTTTCCCGCGGTTTGATTTTTTCACCGACTGAGAAGTTAAAACGATTCCCCCTTCAGATTTATTTTCCACCTCTTGTCTTTCAACAATTAGCTTGTCATTTAAAGGACGAATTTTCATTTTTAAGTGCCTCCTACTTGGAACCAAAAATAAAAGACAGAATAAACATCAAGATGGATTTGCGAGTCGACCGCTCGCTTTCGATGAGAATAATAAGGTCGAAAAATTGGAGTTCAAGAGGTGGATTTCATAAAAATTTTTTATTGAATTGAATAAAATCTTCTATCGAAAATTTTGACATTCACGACCACTTAAAACCTCTTTATGATGGAAAATGTGTTCAATCAAATCTAGAGTGGTTACATACTCTTAAAAAGGATAATCAAACAATGAAAAAGGTCGTATCTCTGTTTCTTGCAACATTGTGCGTTGGCTTGCTTTCTTTCAGCGTTGCGGCTTCTGAGCGTGCTGAGCAAGGGTGGCAACTGATTGAGAAAGGCGCAATGATTGTCGATGTACGCACGCCGCAAGAGTTCTCTGAGGGGCATGTAGACAATGCGGTCAATTTCCCTCTATCTGAGCTTGATAAACATTTCCAAGACGTCGATAAAGATCAAGCGATCGTATTGTACTGCCGCAGTGGTAACCGCTCTGGTAAAGCGTATCAATATTTGCAATCGCAAGGGTTCACGAATCTGCACAATGCAGGTGGCTTAGAAGAACTGCAAGACGCAAAATAATCATCTCTGTTCTAATTTCAAAAATAAAAGTGCAGAGGGCGTTGCAGACTTATTGCAACGCCCTCTGTTACTAAATAATTCTCTTCCGCTACTACTCTATTTGGGCCCGGCCTCAAACTGAATCAGGTTATCCGATATCTCAAGCCACGGCGCTTTGGACGCGACAAAAATATGGAAATTTGGCTTGTGGGATGGAGCATCATCCAAGACACCTAGGCGAATATTGACAATCCCATTGTTCTTTTTCGAATACAGGCTCGACCCGCAATGGCGACAAAAACATAGCATGGTATTTTCGCTTTTCTGATAAGTCTGAATATCCTCTTTTCCTTTAGTAATGAGCAACTTATCTAGAGCAATACCGCCCGCAGATGAATAGTCAGAGCCAGTAAATTTTCGACATTCCGAGCAATGGCAATTTCCCATGTACTTGAATTCATCTGCCACTTCCAATTTCACCTTACCACACAGACATGAGCCTTTGAGTACTTCCATTTGAGTCCCTTTTTGTTATGAATCTAATTGAATTAGACGAATACACCGACACCATGCCACTGCAATGCGGAAAATTAAAGGCAGGTAATACAGGTTTTCAAAAATGAAACGAAAATGTAAAACACTCTACTCAGAGGAAAGATAGGTGTGCTCAGCACGTGAGAGCCCAAGCTATTGTCGATACAAAAACACCAAGCAAGACGCTTGGTGTTTTCTTAATATTTTGTCTAACACAGTCATCACTCTTAATGAGAGACGCCGTGTTGAGAAAGTGTAGTGCTTAGAAAATGCAGTGCTTAGTAAAGCTGGTAGCTTCGTTTGCACTCCAGTCACCTTTTGGCTTATCTTTCAAGTTCTCACACCATTGCTCGCTGCCCACACCATCTTGAAGAACACAGTGCTTCGCAAAGTCTACTGCGTTGTCTGCTGTCCATTCTGTTTTTGGCTTATCGCGCATGTCGTTACACCAGCCTTCAGTGCCCACTTCATCACTACAAGCGGTTAAAGCAGAAGCCGCCAACATCAGCATGACTAGTTTTTTCATAAATTTAAGGTTCCAGTTGCAAACAATATTAAAATAAAACTCAATCGCTTCAACAAATGCCCATTCAACTGTCTGAACTAAGCAGTCACTTGTTGAAGTGACTTTTGTATCAACTATAACGAAATTATCAGTCTACGTGTTAAGACACCGAAAAATTATTGAGCCAAGCTGCGTAAATGACACCATAAACACCTATAGGCAGCGCGCTTGCGTTAATGCGCTGATCTTAGAAGACCCCGTGCCAAAACATGATAAACGTAACTCTAACGCCATTTGCTCAAAGTGCTCGACTACCGCTTGAGTGCTTATGGTAGCCGCTTTCAAGACTGCGCCCGCTTGCCCAACGAGATTGGCGCCCAAATGTATGGCTTTCGCCGCTTCAAGTCCGTTATGCACACCACCTGAGGCGATCAAAGGTAATGTAGGATGCTGTGCTCGTATTTGAGTCAAACATTTTGCCGTTGGGATGCCCCAATCGCGGAAAAGTTCGGCTGCACGCTGCATTTTCGGGTTATCTTGGCAATAGCCTTCAACCGCGCTCCAACTTGTGCCACCCGCGCCCGCTACGTCAATGGCATCCACACCGGCGTCAACCAATCGCTGCGCAACGTGACCACTTATACCAAAACCGACTTCTTTGATAATGATCGGAACATTCACGCGAGATTTAAGCTGCTCGATAGCGTGTAAGACCCCAATCCAATTATGGTCGCCATTTTTCTGAAACGCTTCCTGCATTGGGTTTACGTGTACAAACAACGCATCCGCTTGAATGGATTCAACCGCACGCTGCGCATTATCAAGTTTACCTTTGTCGCGCAATTGAGCGGCTCCAAGGTTGGAATAAAGCGGCACATCTTTGGCTAAATCACGAATGGTTTTGCCTAGACCTGCGTGTTGGCGCTCTTCTAAGCTAATACGCTGCGAACCCACGCCCATCGCAATGCCTAATTCACTGGCAGCTTCAGCCAAACGACAATTGATCACTTCTGCGTCTTTTGCTCCACCTGTCATTGAGCTAATCAAAAACGGCAGCGCCAATCGGTGGCCAAGAAACTCTGTCGACAGGTCGATCGCCTGAAAGTCACATTCTGGCAGCGCGCAGTGTTCAAACTCGACAGACTCAAAGCCCGCCGTTTTATGCTTCATGCTCATGTCATGATGTAAAACAGCGTCTAGATGTAAATCTTTTCGGTTAGTTTGCGGAGCCATAATGTCACCCTAAAGTAAAACAGTCGCGCAGTATTGCGATCCTTATCAGTAACGTCAATGCGAATTTTCTGAATTCACGAGATTACTTTTCCGAAACCAGTAATGAATCACGACTTACTCTGACATTATAGAAAGAGAAACTCGCCTTCTGTTTTAAACAAGCAGGCGAGTGTTTCTCCAAGTTGAAGTAATCAGCGTGCGAGACACCACGATAAAAATGAGCCGCATACTTCTCTAATTTACTTTGCGCTTTCTGACAGAATCAGAGACACAACGGTACTTGTGGTGGTTGGAGCAAACTGCTCAGGGTCATCACAGAATTGAATTTTTCCTTTTTCTTCAACGTGGAACAACGGCACTACCGAGTTCCCTTTGTGGTGCGCTAAGTAGTCTTGATACGTAAAGTTGTCGCTCAATTTCGTGTGTTTTATCTCTGCACCGCGGCTCAATAAACTGGCCAGCTGCGTATAGCTTACGTTACCGCCCATCAGCAATTTACCGTGGTACTCCTGAGCCACGGAGTGCTTCTCGCTACCATTGCCGTTGGTTTTCACTTTTTGCAAGCAGTGAACTTTATCTTCACCAAACTCGTCGACAAATTGCATGCAAGCCATAATGTTGAAATGCTGATCAGGCGTTAATGCAACGACTTGTCCCACCCCTATCAGGTTCAAATTGTCATCTGCGTGACTAGAAATCGGATTCCCGTAGTAGTAATCCAGCCCCAACATACGAACTTGACTGATGTACTCCCAGTTAGAATCGGTCATCAATATGCGGCGGTCATAGCGTGCCAACGCTTGACCAATTTCTCTGGCTACTCGGTTAGCACCAATCAACAAGAAGCCGCGTGGCGCTGGCTCCGCGACGCCCAACATCAATGCGACAGGACGTGCCGTTGCACTTTGTAAAACAACCGTTCCGATGATCACCATAAAGGTCATAGGAACCAGTAAAATCGCTTCATCAATACCGTATTCGGTCAATTTGATAGCGAAAAGAGACGAAATAGAGGCAGCGACAATACCGCGCGGTGCAACCCAAGACAGGAACAGTTTATCTTTAAGTCTCAAGTTACTGCGGATGGTTGAGAGGAAAATCGACAACGGACGCGACACCAACTGCATAAATACAAACAGCAATAACGCGCCACTACCCAGCGCAGCAAAATCATCCAAGCTGATGCGTGCAGCAAGGAAAATAAATAGGCCGGTGATCAGCAATATGGTCAAGTGCTCTTTAAAGTGCAGAATTTGTTGAATATTGATGCCCTTTGCGTTGGCAAGCCACATACCCATTACAGTAACCGTGAGTAATCCGGCTTCAGACTCGATATGGTTGGAGACGGAAAATACGCCAAGCACAATCATCAAAACCGCAAATGGCTGCAAGTATTCCGGTAGCCACGCACGGCGCATAATCGTTGCGACTGCTGCGCCAGAGGCCGCACCAAGAATGACGCCCACGGCAATGAGCGTCCCGAACACTTCGACGCTATTTATCGCGCTGTGCGATACGATGAACTCATAAACCATCACAACAAAAAGCGCACCGAGTGGATCAATCAAGATCCCCTCCCAACGCAAAATATTGGCAAGCGTACTGTTGGGTCTTACCGTCCGAAGAAGTGGCACGATCACCGTCGGACCTGTTACCACGGTTAAGCTGCCGAACAACATGGCGAGCTCCCAAGTAAAACCGAGGAAATAGTGCGTCGCAATACTGGTTGCTGCCCACGAAATGATGGCCCCGATGGAAACGATACTCCAGACTGAGCCACTCACACCGCGAATTTCTTTAAAGTTTAGGGTCAAGCTGCCTTCGAAAAGAATCACCGCAACCGCCAATGAAACCAACGGAAAGAGCAAATTCCCTAAAATCTCATCTGGATTTAACCACTGCATAAATGTCCCGACAATCAACCCAGCTAGCAGCAAAAATAAAATCGCTGGTAAGCGCAATCGCCATGCCAACCACTGACAACCTAAACCAATGACCCCAACCGCTGATAGAACCAGCGCTTCATTACCCACTTGCATTAATAATTTACCTGTTTTGTCTTTTTTCACGTGAATGCGCTATACCCAAATAACCTCGGGCGTGCGGTTCAATAAGCATGACTTAGCATGCAGACTAAACGGCTTACCTTCGACTCTTCGACAGCATGCCTCTGAAATGCACATTTTTGAGGTCACTTGGGTATCGCATCAGAATTATGAATATAGTTGAACCCCAATGACTTAACGACTCATTTCTGTTCATCAGGTCTTAAAGTGACACACAAATATGTCGCTTCGTCGAATTCATCATTACGCATTGAGTTTCATTATGTAGAATGATTCTTAAAGAAAGCGCGGAACCTAGCACTATATGAAGCTAAGGCAAAGCGCTTGGACTAAGCTTTAGCGTACGTGCTCAAAGTTAAGAATCGTGTGTCACGCGACGTACGCAAGGAGAAATGGATTGTACGTAATACTAGCACTATTCATGGCATTGCTCGCCATCCTCATCGGAGTGAAAGCCGCCAACCGAGCAGCACTTTTAGAAAAAGAGCTAACCAAACTTCGTGAAGAGGTAACATCACTGCGAGTCAGTCTAAATAAGGACTCGAACCAACCAACGCGTCAACAATCCAGCGTTGAAGAGGTAGCAAAAGAGGCAAATTCCTCATCCTCTAAGGAGCATGACCCGATTACCGACCGAGCATCTTATCCAAACACAACACATCAAGCTCAATACCAGGCAAGCGAAGTTCAACTGGACGTTTTTAGTCAAGAACAAGAGTCTATATTGCCAAGTAAAGTTCAGAGCCTGCTTAGCAACATTCAAGAAAACTGGTTGGTTTGGGTGGGCGCGCTGGCAATGCTAATTGGTGGGGGGTATCTCGTACAGGTTATTGGTAGTCACATTGAATTTTCGCCATTTATGCGTGTGTCCTTTGCGTTTGTACTCTCGTTACTTATGGTGCTTGTTGGCGAATGGTTCCACCGCAAAGAACAACAAAATCCTCAACGAGCAACACGAGCCCAAGGCTTTACTTATGTGCCTGCCGCCGTTACCGGAACCGGGCTAACTGGCATTTACTGCACGGTTATCTTTGCGTTTGTTGTTTATCAAATGCTGACGCCTAGTGTCTCGCTTATCATCTTAGCCGCTGCCGCATTTTGCAGCTTGGCTCTATCTTTACAGCAAGGGCCGTTGATGGCGGTGCTTGGTCTGATTGGTGGATACACCGCACCGTTATGGATTGGTGGAAGCGAGCCTAATTACTTCTTACTGGCTGGGTATATCAGCGCGATCTCGGTCGCGGCAACATTGCTAATGCAAAAAGTACGTAGTGCATGGATTTCTCCAAGCATCGCGCTTCCACATGTTGTTTGGATGCTGTTGCTCATTGAAAGCATGCCGCTTGAGACGCTTTTTTCTTGGCTGGCTATTTATCTCTCCATTACGCTCTATCTTATTTTCGCCGTTCCAAGACTGGGTTGGACACTCAATCCTCGTTCTCATCACTGCCAGAATAAGTGGACAAATCCGCCGACCGCTACCTCTCTCGCGATTGCGTTATTGACCTTTTCGGCTGTCACTAGAATGCCAGAATTGGACACACTGCACATGGTGTACTGTTATGCGCTACTCGTTGCGACAGTATGGCTCCCAGCGGTTCGCACAGGTTGGTCATTGCGCGTATTTTTGCCTTCCATATTGGTCTCTGCGACCGCACTTGTTGTCCTCACTGTCGCGTTTGACGCTTTGTATATGCCAGAACATGGTGCCAGTATCTTACTCGCATTGGCCACCAGTATTGCACTGATCTGCTGTCGAACTTATTGCCAGTCACTCAGTGACCGATCGCAACTCAGTGGCGCACTTCTGTTAGTACTGGCTCCAGCAATGAGTTTGATTACGCTGTTTTATGTCGACGAATTTATGCAAGGCTACCTGTGGCACTGGACTGCATTCTGCGCATTGGTGACCGTTTATTACGTTGTACTTGGTCAGCGCTTACATTCGCTAGCATTGGAATGTTCTGCCGTCATGCACGCTTTAATCGTAGGCGTCGCCTTTGTTTGGTTAAGCGATACCTGGTTGACGACAGCAATCTCGATACAAGTTGCGGTAATGGCGCTACAGACGCAATCAGGGTTATTTCGCCCCGCAAGTTGGGCGATTAAAGTGGCGATGGGGATACTGGTCATCCGCCTCACACTTTTACCCTTCATCCCTGAATGGCAACCCGTAGAAGCAGGACATTGGGCTTGGGTTATTGTGAGTTACCTACCGTCTCTCATCATCCTGCTCTATGCTCGAGCCACGCTAAAGCAAGTGGACCTCGAACTGACCAACTGGTTTGAAGGCGCATTTTTGCATGTATTCTTAATGGCGCTATTCACCCAAACCAACTACTGGTTAACTGGGCAGTACGGCTATTTGGGACACCTTGATTTCACAAGCGCCATCGTTTTTGCTAACCAAGCGTTGGTTATGGGTTTGGTGTACAGCTACCGTAGCCAATTTGCACAACGCTTAAGCCGCATCTATGAAGCCTACAGCTACCTGCTTTGGTGTGCCTTCGCATTGCTGATAATTTTGCTTAATACGGCAGAGTCGCCATTGGTGACTGACAACGTCTCAGCCCAAGCTCTTCCCGTCATTAATATGCTAAGCGTCGGCTGGTTGCTGCCAGCTTGCATCCTACTTATCGCAACCTTTAGAGGCTGGAATACGTTACAGGTTCATCGATTTGCGGTTGCTAGTCTAGGCTTTGCACTTGCTGCTATTTGGTTAGGTATGTCTATCCGTCAATTCTGGCAAACCACATCCATGATGTTGTACCAACCGACCAGCATGGCAGAACTGTTCAGTTATTCAGTAGCAGGTTTGCTCGTGGGTGGATTGCTTACTTGGCGCGGTGTGACACACAGAGGGTTGATGATGCAGCGCGTGGGTCTAGTGGTTTTAGCTTTTGTCGCACTCAAAGTATTCTTATGGGATGTTAGTTCTCTGGATGGGGTCTGGAGAGCAATCAGCTTCTTAGGTTTAGGAGCATCTTTAATCGCGCTTGGGTGGTTATTCCAGAAATTGAATCGCTCGGTGGCAAAAGCACTCGAACCATAAACGAATTAAAGAGAGATTCCCGACAATGCACCGTTCTCGTTATTGGGGGGCGATAGCGATGCAAAGCCGGGAATCATTGGAGTGTTCGTTATTTTAGCAACGCAACAACCGTATGACGACGCACGTTTGCTTGTGCATTCAACGCTTGAAAAGTCGAGGTAAACTCACCAGACTTCTGCACAAAACCATCCAGTTTTGCATTCACATCATCCACAGAAAGCTGCGCGGTTTTATTTTGAATTGAGCGCATTTGAGTATTCAACTCTCCATGAAATGCTTTCGCTTCCTGCAAGCTCGTTTGCACTTGTCTTAGGTGCTGGTTCACTTTGGCAATCGTCTGTTTCATACCATCGCGTGACGCCAAATCAAACCCAAGTTCTGCAATACCATCTGGCTCTGACTTTAGATTTAGAACGTTCGGCTGGCCCGCAGGAAAACGGTGCCCTTCGCCCGTGACCATCACTTTCTGCTGCATTTGCTGATAAGCGTTGTCTCTGGCTTCAAATAAAATGCTGCCATCGTCAGCTAATGAGGCACGCATCCCTAAAGCAATCAAGCTTCGGTCAAGCATTTTGACAGTTCGAGCACCATCGGCTTGTCCATCGAACTGAATCATTACCGCTTGACCCTGAGGGAAATCCAAACGAATTTGCTCAGCCTTGTCACTTAAGCGATGCACGTTCAAGCCAGGAATAGAAAAGCGACGAATGTCTGCTTTATCTAGCTTTAAATGCAGTTCGTTGTTGAGCACTTTCTGGCCGTCGAAACGAGCATGCTCCACAACGTTCTGAATGGTGGCTTTAGAACGAACCAATGTATCCTGCAAGCCAGGTACATTTTGCACGCCTTGATTCACCGCTTGCGTCAAACCACGTTTAATTTGAGTCAGCTCTTTGCCAATCACCTGCAACGATTTCGATGCGATCTGCACTGCCGTCGCTTGCTGCTGACCTTGGGTCAGTTGAATCCCAGAGACAGAGTAGGCTGACGCAGTGTCAGCCTGAACTTGCGCCGGGCGCGGTTTAATTGCAGTACTTGAGTCTGCAGAACGGGTCGGCATGATAGAGGCTTGTTCTTGCCCACCCAAGCGTATGCTATGGGGTCTAACCTCTACTGTACTCATTACCATAAAAGAACTTCCTAACCTTATAGACGGTCAAACAACGATAGATCATTGATCTTTACATAGCTCGCTTGCGTTGCTTGCAAAGCCGCCATGTAATTGCTCAAGCGTACCGATGCTTCACCGTAATCCAGAGCTGAGAGGTCACCTGATACTTTATCGACGAACAGTTTATTCTCACCATGAGCACCGCCAACCAAATCTAGGTTATTGTGTCGACCACCAATCTCCGTCATCGTGCCAAGTACGCTTGCCAACGTATCATCAATGGCACTCAGGCTTGCGTCCACTTCAGCTTGGAAATTCGGACTCGGGTTCTCAAATTCTGTAATTAGATTATTCATTTGATCCAGTACGTTTTTGCCGCCACCAAGGTCCAAAATGTCCTTTGCCGTCATGTTGGAATCCATCGTTACACCTTTCGCAATCGTCACGACACGTTTATCGCTGTTGCCCTCGATGACATAACTACCGCTTGTACTGTTTATAGCAGGGGTGTCAGTTTTGGTGCCTGAAAATAGGTAGTGCCCTTCTTCATCCTGAGCATTGAAAGACGACTCAATTGAATCACGATAGCTCTTTAGCTCCGTGATCATACCGGTACGGTCTTGATCAGTCAGTGAGCCATTCGCGCCCCATAATGCAATATCACGCATGCTCATTAGGCTCTCTTTCACTGAGTCTAAATGTGTTTCTTGACTCGAAAGCGTGGTTTTGACGTTTGCGATATTGTTTTGATATTGGGCGATGGCGCTGTTTTCACGATCCAAATTAAGCAGCTTAATCGATGCCATTGGATCGTCCGATAGTTTGGTTAGACGCTCACCTGTCGTCATTTGTTGTAGCACGTGCCCCAGACCTGCATTGTTACCTTGCAGGCTTTGCAGCATCATTTGGCTAAATTGATTGTCACTGATTCGCATCTGGGTTTCCTTTAGAATAACTGCAATACAGAATCGAACAGCTGATTCGCTGTGCTGATCACTTTCATGTTGGCATTGTGTGCATTAGCAAACGTCATTAAGTTAGCCGCTTCTTCATCACTGTTAACGGCACTCACATTGTCACGAGCCGCATGTGCTTGCTTGTTCATGGCTAACTTAGCTTGGTAATCGGCGTCTGCTTGGCGTGCTTTAATCGCGGTTTGACCCACCATAGAACTGAATGCGTCATTCAAACTCACTGAGCCATAGCCAGTCACAGAAACAGGCTTGTTGCTTAAATTAATCAACGACTGCAATACATCCGCATTACCTGGCGTACCATCACTTGAAAACGCAAGCTCACCTGGAGTCAACTCAGTGATATCCAAACTTGCCGCTGGGTTGGCAGGGTCGTAGCTGAACAATGGTTTACCTGGGTTACCATTTAAATCTTGTCCAGTAGCGAGCACAGCGTTGTATTCATCCGCTAATGCTTTCGCCATGTCATTCAAAGCCAATTGGTTTGGTTTTAATACATCGGTTTGATAATCGTTAATCGCACCTAATTTGCCACCAAGAGAGTCACCAATCGCAAAACTTTGGCTTGAGAATGTTACGTGTAAGTCTGCTACGTAAGGGTCACTAGGATCTGGAACGGCTGCGAGTTTGCCATGGTCCGTGCCCATCACAAGTGGCTGACCAGAGGTCAACGTTACCTGAACACTGCCGTCAGGCTGTTCTGTTGTTCTGATTTCGATGGTTTGAGATAACTCGCCGATCAATTTATCTCGTTCATCCATAAGTTGCGATGGGTTGCCACCTGTTCCTTGCATTTCAACCAGTTGCTTGTTTACCTTCGCGATGTTTTCCATGAGGCTATTCGCGTGGTTGAGTGCCGCATTACGCTGATCGCTCATATCTTTATGTTGATTGTGCAAAGACTCGGTCAGCGTATTAAAGCGGCGTGCCAACGCTTCAGATTCGTTGATGATTTGTTGACGGTAAGGGATCGACTCAGGCTTAACCGTGGCATCGTTAAGCGCAGCGTTTAGAGAGTCCAAACCAGCAGAAATACTGAAGCCATCGGCCCCTAGCGTATTTTCCAATTGGCTCATGTTGCTGGTGTAACCAGAAGCGTACGCCGCCATACTGTTAGTTGACCACGTTTGCTTAATCAGAAATTGGTCTGTAACACGGCGAATGCTGGTGACCTCTACCCCTAAACCAGGGCTTAAGCGGTTAGCTTTTCCGTCATCGACTGATGCCATCAACGCTTGTTGACGACTGTAGCCCACAGTATTCACGTTCGCCACGTTTTGTGCCGTTACGTCTAAGGCCACGCGGTTCGCGCCTAAACCTGAAAGGGCAATATTAACTAGGTTCATTTACAGCTCCATTTTCCTGATCAACGGCTGAGAAAACGCGGTAGTCATACCGGCCTCACCGAGCACCTGTTTTACAGAGGCGACGGCTTGAGAGGCGGTATTAAATAAGCTTGAGTTCCCCTCAATCTCGTTAGCATCAAGCTGTGAGATAGATTCAGAATTCGCACCTTTACCATCGTTTGCAGATGAGATGTTACGCGCAGCGTCAAAGGCGACTTCGCGCATAGAGGGGCTAAGTTGCTGGATGAGCATATTGGCAATGCCAGAGCTCTGCTTTTTTGCCAGTTCCATTGCCAGTTGCCCATCGTACATATCGCGGAAAACACCTTGCTGCTGGCTTGCAAACGGGCTGTCTTTATCCGCTAGAACATCGCTGCTGCTGCGCATTTGACGCAGCACCATTTGTAAAAACATCGCCTCAAATTGACCCGCCACTACTTCAAGCGCGCCTTCCTGATCTCGACTCTGCTTGATGTTGGCAAGTGCGCTGTTGTCGTGATACAGCATCGAATTCAGTTGAGTTTGTTCATTGGTACTGTCTAGTTTCATCCTTAACTCCTTAAATCACGACCAATTCAGCGTTCAATGCACCCGCTTCGCTCAGTGCTTGCAGGATAGACATTAAGTCAGTAGGTGTAGCACCTAAGCTGTTTACCGCAGTCACAATAGTGTTGAGCTCCGTGCCTGGAGGCCAAATCACCATTTGAGCTAAATCTTCGTTCACATCAAGATCCGTTTGGTTAACGACTTTCGTATCGCCATTTGCAAACGCATTTGGCTGACTGACTTGTTGTGATTCAGAAATTCGCACGGTTAAGTTGCCGTGGCTCACTGCCGCCTCACTCACTTTGACACTCTTACCGATCACGACCGTTCCCGTGCGAGAGTTAAAGACAATTCGAGCCGGCTTGCGGCCTTCCACGACGCTCATTTCTTCAAGCATCGACATCATCACTACGCGCTGTTGGGTATCTTTTGGTGCACGCATATCAATGCGCGCTTTATTGATCGCAACAGCAACGTTAGGCCCAAAAGTATTGTTAATTTCACGCGCGATATTTTTTGCCGTCGTGAAGCTTGGTTTACGCAGGTTTAAGGTGACTTCATCACGCTGGTTGAAATCAGTTTTGATTTCTCTCTCTAACGTCGCACCATTCGGGACGCGACCTGCCGTTGGCGTATTAACTTCGACTTTGGAGCCGCTTCGCCCTTCTGCAGACAAACCGCCCACCACGACGTTTCCTTGTGCAATGGCATACACTTCACCATCAATACCGCGTAAAGGCGTCAACAATAGCGTACCGCCACGGAGGCTTTTCGCGTCACCAATTGAAGACACGACCACGTCCAAAGTTTGTCCGGGGCCCGCCATTGGATCAACGGTTGCTGTCACGCTCACAGAAGCCACATTTCGTAGCTTAGGGTTCATACTGTCATCAATTTGAACCCCAAACTGACGGAGCATGTTGGTGATAGATTGAGAAGTAAATTTCACTTGGTTTCGGTCACCCTGGCCAGCTAAGCCAACCACCAAACCATAACCAACCAATTGGTTTTCTCGAATGCCGCGTACATCGACCAAGTCCATGATCGGAATTTCCACTTCAGCATGTGAAGTGGTTGGTAATCCCAAGGTCAACACCAATAGGAAAGACGTAAAGAAAGATTGCATTGTCTTCATTAGAAAGGTACCCATGGGCTGTTGAAGAATTGAGTTAGCCATCCGGCTGCGTTGCTGTCAGCCAGAGCTCCGCGACCTGCGTAGGTAATTCGTGCATCAGCAATTCGTTGAGAAGAAACTTGGTTGCTGCGATTAATATCATCCACACGAACAATGCCAGTGAGACGAATAAACTCATCTCCCTGGTTAAGGCGAAGCCATTTTTCGCCACTGATACGCAATACACCATTAGGTAACACCTCGTGTACCGTTACGGTTATAGCACCTTGCAGCTTGTTACCCTGTGAGCTTGAAGCGCTGCCATCAAAGTTGCGGCTGCCATCGACACTAACCCCTAACTCATCGAACGTTTTCGTTCCTATGGTCGGCGCCGCGAAGTTAACCGCTGAGCTTTTGCCAAACTTCGTACCCGCTTTTTTGCTCGATGAGGTTTCTTCTGATAGTTGAACCGTTAACACATCGCCAACTCGGTAAGCACGACGATCCTGAAACAGGGTCATCGTGTATTGGTGACGATAAAGGCTACCAGACTGGGTTTCCGGCAACGTGTAATCGAGCGTTGGTGGTGCGTATTCCTCGGCATTTGGCTCAGGCGGAATAAATTCCTGACGGCCGGCACATCCCACCAGCAACACGGCGGCTACTGCCCAACTCTTAGAAAGCCATTTCATTGCTTTTTCCTTCATCATCACCAATTTCATACTTACATTGATTGCGAAACAAACTTCAGCATGTCATCTGCAGCAGAGACCACTTTCGCATTCATCTCATACGCACGTTGAGTCGTGATCATGTCGACCATCTCTTCCACTACTTGTACGTTTGAACCTTCCAATGCACCTTGCTTGATGAGGCCTGCGCCATCTTCACCAGCAATCAGTTCATCTGCCGGGCCGCTGGCTTCCGTTTCACGGAACAAGTTACCACCCACGGCCTCTAAGCCTGCTGGGTTAATGAATTTTGCGAGTGTGATTTGACCAAGCTGCTGTGGCGTTGGATCGTCCGCCGTCGTTGTTGTTACCGTGCCATCAACACCAACAGAGAATGAAGAGGCATTATCTGGGATCTGAATTTGTGGCTCTAACGGCAAGCCTTGGCTGTTAACCATCAAGCCTTCAGAGTTGACATGGAACTGACCATTACGTGTGTACATGATCTGTCCATCCGAGTTTTCGATTTGAAAGAAACCCTGTCCCATAACGGCAAGGTCCAACTCTTGTGTTGTATTTTGAGTGTTACCTTGCGTAAACACTTTTTGCGTGCCAACTACGCGAACACCGCTACCTAGCTGAATACCACTTGGCAACTCGTTAACTTGGTCTACTTGAGCACCAGGTTGACGCTGAATGCTGTAGAAAAGGTCTTCGAATACAACTCGGTCACGCTTAAAGCCAACTGTATTTACGTTCGCTAGGTTGTTAGAAATGGCAGTCATCTTCGTGTCCTGCGCTGCCATGCCTGTTTTACTTACCCATAATGCTGAATGCATTTTTTATTACTCCTTGCGGGGCGAGACTTATCTCGCCGCCATTAATTTATTACCAGCTTGTGCCAACGTCTCGGCCGTTTTCATCATGCGAACTTGCATCTCGAAGTTACGCGTTAACGACATCACGCTAATCAACTCATCAATGGCAGATACGTTACTGCCCTCGATGTGCTCAGGAGAAAGTTGCACGGTTTCATCGGCAGCGAATGGCACGCCATCTACACTGTGCAGTAGGCTGTCACTCTCTTTTTGAAGTTGGTTCATTTCTGGTTTAACCAACTTCAACGTTCCCGCGACGATTTCTGCGCCACCACCTGGCGGAATCACGGATACTTGACCACGCTCGCTGATTTCAATCTTTTGATAATCAGGCACAACCAAAGGCCCATTTTCACCAAGAACAGGAAAACCGTTGATGGTCATGGCTCCAAAAGTGTCGACTTGGATATTGCCCGCTCGCGTGTACGCTTCGTTACCCGCAGGGGTTTCAACAGCAAGATAACCCTCACCCATGATGGCGACATCCAACGGGCGTCCCGTTTTCATAATGTCGCCAGAATCAAAGCGCGTTGAGGCAGAGTTGGTCACAACCATAGTGCGACCATCAAAACCTGGGCCTTGCATTTCTACACTGCGCACGCGCTCCATATCCGCTCGAAAGCCAGCAGTATCAGCGTTTGATAAGTTGTTTGAACGCACGTGCTGAGCCTTAAGAACTCGACTCGCACCTGACGTTGCAGTAAATAACAAGCTATCCATGCAAAACTCCCATTACACCGCGTTAAACAAAGCTTGAGTTAGCTTGTCGCTGGTAGAGATGGTTTTCGCGTTTGCTTGGTAGTTACGCTGTGCGGTCATAAGCGCCACAAGCTCACTGGTTAGGTCAACGTTAGAACCTTCTAGCGCACCTGGGGTTAAATCACCCAACGTACCTGAACCAGGGACACCCATGATTGGCGCACCAGAGCTAAAGCTTTGAGTCCACGCCGTACCACTCACTTTTGCTAAACCTTGTGTGTTGGCGAAGTCTGCAAGTACAACTTGACCTTGCAGCTGTGATTGGCCGTTAGTGTAGGTCGCGTAAACCATGCCATTACCTTCAACGCGTACACCTGCAAGCTCACCGGATGTGTAACCGTTCGGGCTGTTAGTACTTACGCCGAATTTAGCACCAAACTGCGTGCTGCCTTTCAAGTTAATGTCGACACTCATCGCGTTTGCGCCTGCCGCAGGGAATGAAACATTAAACGGAGCCGTCGGTGAAGAAAGCGAACCGTCTTTGTCAAACGTTACTGGTACCGTTGTCACTGGTGTTGCGCCACCATCCACTTGAACATTCACTTCCCAAGAGTTAGAAGCGGTCTTAGTGAAGTACTGGGTTACCGTGTGCGAGTTACCCAGCGAGTCATAGACTTTTGTGGTGTAAGACGAATTGAATGAGTTTGGATCGTCCGGATTAAACGGCGTTACCGTTTTATCAATGGCAGACGCACTTGCATCAAAGTTTGCAACAAAATCAAGACCGTCTGTCGCTTTTGCATTCAGTGATGACGTAGATACTTGGATATTGCCCACAGAGCCTGTCATCAGGTTGTTGTTGCTATCCACACTGTAACCTTGCAGTTTTGCGCCACTGTTAGCGGTAACAAAGTTATCTTTATCTGTCGCGAATACACCTGAACGCGTGTATAGCGTTTGACCCATGTTGTCTTTAGTGACAAAGAAGCCACCACCGTTGATCGCCAAGTCCATCGCACGGCCAGTTCCTGAGATACTGCCGTCTTTGTCGAAGTTCTGTGAAATTGACGCGACTTCTACACCACCAGGTTGCATGCCGTTGTATACTGCGGAGAATTCTGTGCGGCCACCTTTAAAACCATACGTTGATGCGTTGGCAATGTTGTGACTGATTGTGTTTAGCTCTGTGTTGGTCGCGTCCAGACCACTTAGTGCGATGTTAAAACTCATAAAAAGACCTCTGATTTCCCTATTTGGTTAAGCACCAAACTGAGTGATTTGATAGAAAGGAACGTTGCCAACGCCATGGACATTGACTAATGCTGCGCCGCCAGTATTTGGAATACGCACTTGCTCAACAGTGCCAGCCATGAGCACATTTGGACTTGCTTGCCCTTCTTGCACTTCTACTGCCACTGAGTATTTGCCTGGTTTAAGACCAAGTTCTTCAGGATTAATTGAAAAGTCGACGTCACCTTTGCCGTGAGCACCTAATGGCACTTTAGTAGATTGACCAAACTCATCTTTCACAACTAACGTCACTTGGTTTGAGCTATGAGCGAGTTCGATTTTTCCGTTCTGTACGCCTTCACCAAGCTCAAATTCTTTGGAGTTGACGTAAACAGTTTGTCCGACGAGCCCCGCTGTCGATAGCACTTGCATGTTGTCTAGGAGAATCATGCTCTGTTGCATTGTCTTGGACATATTCTCGGTACTTTGAACTTGAGAGAATTGAGCCAACTGACCAACGTATTCCGTGCCATCAAGTGGGTTAAGTGGATCTTGGTTTTGGATCTGCGCCACCATCAAAGAAATGAATTCGTTCTCTAATGAAGAAGCACTGTTCATATCTTTAGGATTTGGTGCAATGCCATTGTTCTCTTTTGCTTTAGTGCTCACCGGAGCATCAGACGATAAAGGTGTATATTGTGCGAGACTCATTAACTGCCCTGCCCTAATCTAAGCAGACCTTGCTGCATACTTTTCACATTTGATAACACTTCAACATTGGTTTCGAAGCTACGTGTCGCTGACATCATGTCTGCCATTTCAGCCACGACATCGATATCTGGGTAATACACATAACCTTCACCATTGGCCAACGGGTTGTTTGGCTCAAAGCGTTTCTCGGCTTCTCCCGCATTTTTCACAACGTCAACAATGCGAACTTCAGCATTGGGATAAACCCCGTTTTCCGTTGTCAGCTGCGCTTTTTGGTACACAGTCGCGAATACGGGCTTCAGCGCTTTATAAGCGTCATCTGGATTTGCAGACACCGCGTCCGCGTTAGCTAAGTTACTGGCGACCGTGTTAAGACGCACAGTTTGTGCCGTCATCGCGGATCCAGTGATCGAGTAAATATCAGTGAATGACATAATTAACGTCCCTCAATCGCTTTCGTTAAGCCATTAAATTTCATGTTGAGAAACGTCAGGCTAGTTTGAAAGTCCATGTTGTTTTGCGTGAATTTCGCTTGTTCAACACCCAGTTCTACAGTGTTGCCATCTTTGCTGTTCTGGTAAGGCACCGAGTATTGGGCCTGAACCTGAAACTTAGGCACTGGTTTGTTCACACCGCCTGCAGCCACCTGGTTCATTACGGTGGTGAAACTTAGGTCTTTCGCCAAATACCCAGGGGTGTCAACATTTGCTAGGTTACTGGCAAGGACTTTGGTACGCTGAACGCGAAAATTAAGTGCCTCTGGATGTACACCTAAAGCATTTTCAAATGTGATCGCCATGCATCTTCCTTACAGTTGGCTCGAATACGCCAACATACAAACAAGATGCGTGCCATAAAAAATAGTTATATATATCAATGATTTACAAACAAGGATGGAAGCCAAACTTCCGGCTCACGGAAAGCATTAAAAGCAAGGGGAAAGTGCTTACTTCCTCAACATTAATGCTAACTCTGCTTGCTCTAATACCAGGACAAACTTTCGCCAACACCTCTGGCAGAACCCTAAGCGTTGAGGAGATAAAATCCGTTGTAGCAGAGCATTTCAAACAAGAAGTGGCCCAAAATGCTCACTCTAACCAGTGGGGAGAATACCAACTGGATTTCGACATGTGGGTACCAGGCTCGGCGAATCACCTACCTGAGTGTGAGTCGCCTCTGGTCATCACTGGTCGCGACAATCAAGCGTTGCCAGTTGGAAACCTTAAGCGCTCAGTAAGTTGCGATGACATCGCTTCACCCTGGCGAATTAACGTCACGATAAAATCTTCTCTGACACTGCCTGTCTTGGTTGCCACAACCACGGTCGGTCGAAATGAAGTTGTGACTGCCAAGCACGTTAAACTGGAAACGCGCACCATCTCGCGACAAGACGATTTTTATACTCGCCCAGGACAAGCAATAGGCTTAGAAACCTCTCGCCGTTTACGTGCAGGGCAAGTGGTCAACCCATCCAATTTATCGGCTCCACCTTTAATCGAAAAAGGCAATGAAGTCATAGTGATTGCGAGCAAAAATGGATTTAGCGCCAGCACGAAAGGAGTCGCCTTAGAAGATGGTGCGAAAGGGCAACAAATTGAAGTAGAAAACCTAAGTTCTGGCAAGGTCATTAGAGCTGTCGTAACCGGGTTAAACCAGGTTCATACTCAATTTTGATTTTGGACTCAGAGTAACATTTTTTAATTTTGGCTCTCGTCAGTAACGCTGAATTTCGAGTACAAAAAAAAATATTTAATGTTTATCACATCCTAACCGCCTACTTAATTTAGAACATGATGATGAGGACCACAGCATGAAAATCGACAAAGTCGCGGGCGGTCATGTCCCACAAACAAAATTACAGCAAGCAAGCAAACAGCCTGTCGACGTCGTCGAACAGAGCAAAGTACACGAGCCTGCATTTCAAGCGAATACCGTAGCGATAGATCGCGCTCAAGCTGAAATGGCATCACTACCTGATGTTGATATGGACAAAGTAGAACAAGTACGTAACGCATTAGCGCGTGGCGAACTTAGCCTAGATACCAAAGCACTATCAAAGGCGATCATGCAATTCCATACAGGTCACGAGTAATAACACACTAGGAAGAGATCATGGCAAGCGCAGTATCGCAGCGAATTCAACAATTTATTCGCTCAATACCTGAGGATATCAAGCTCTATCAACAACTTATCCCTTTGCTTCAACAGCAAAAAACGTTGTACTTAAAGTTTGATGGTGAGGCACTGAGCAACAATGTTCAGAAACAAATGCCAATACTCAATAAACTTAGCCGCTCAGCCAGTGATAGAAGCCAGTGTATGCGAGAGCTGGGGTTAGCGTGTAATGACGCCAGCGTAAAACGAATTTTCAATGCTTTGCCTGCCCAAATAGGTATGCAAGCTAGAAAACAATGGGCGCTATTGGAAACGTTGGTAAGTCAGTGCCAACAATACAATCAGAGCAATGGCCACAGCTCTGCGGCGTTCCATGAGTTGGTCAGTCAACTCAAACAACCTGTGCAACACACTTATGAAGATAAATCGTTCTAAACGATGTTCGTCTTGCCTACAGATTCAGTCGCCATCTCGGCTGAGTACTGTAGGCCTTTTTATTTTTATCGCCTTACTATCCTGCCTTTCAATCACCTGTCAGGCGAAACCAAGCCCAGCTGATATTCAAACGCAATATCAAGTTTTAGCCCCATACAAACCACAAATTGCCAAACGTCTCGATTCATCCAGCCCGGTAATTCATCACATTTTCAAACAACTGCAAAGCCACTCTTTACCAAAGAGTCTAGCCTTAGTGCCAATGTTGGAATCCTCTTACAACCCCAAAGCCGTTTCTCATGCCAACGCCGCCGGACTTTGGCAACTGATACCAGCAACAGCTCAACGATTCGGGTTGACTGTAGATACAAAACAAGACGATCGCTTTGATACAGAAGCAAGCACAGCTGCAGCACTCAAGTATCTGACGTTTTTATACAACAAATTCGATCAAAACATGGCGCTGACATTAGCGGCCTACAATGCAGGCGAAGGGCGTGTCGCACGCGCTATTCAGCGAGCAGGCAGCAACGACTTTCAGAAGCTCACACTACCTAAAGAGACTCGCCAATACGTTAGTCGATTCTTCGCGCTGGAAAAGTTGATAGATATCGGTCAGTTACAATCCTCATCATTTCAACCTTTACTCTTATTTGCTTCAGATGCTCCGATGGTTTCGCAACCGCTGATCGACTTTAGTCCACTACCTCCGTTGGTCAATTTGTGATAAAAATCACGACAAAATCCAATGTCAGAAAAACGTAAAATTACAAGATCGTGTTCGGCCAATTTGAAAACTCGTGATCTCTATGCAAACGTGTGCAAAAAAGTTGAGGTAAGGTATCTCAAAGATAAGAAAGAGTAGTGGTTTATTAAAAGGTACCCAAATTGCGCTTGCCAATTGGGTAGATATGCGTCACATTGCGTTTGCAAAAAACATGAAAACCAATGGTTGGACCTAATAATTATTTACACACTAAATGTAAAACAGCTATTGTTTTCATAGTTCGAAACAAATTTAAAATATCAAGATGACGCTTCGCTTGCGCGTCTGGAATAAGTCCGGGTTCCGGGGGGGAGTCCGGACTTTTTTTATCGATTTAAAAGCTGACCTATCAACAGAACAATGAGTGGGTAAGTCACTATGAGGCAAGCTAAGTTATTTATAGTAATTCTTTAGAAATCAACTGAAGCAAAAACGTTTCGCGCTCGATGCTCATGCCTTTTTTCGGGCTTTCTGCCATGGTCTTTTCATTGTGCGCTATCGCTTCGTGAATGTTCATCCATACTGGACGCATTCCATTTTTAACTTCATAGTCTTCATAAGCCGTTTCGCCTAACTCACGATCGATTTTACATGTATAGCAATACGACACCATGTGCATTACGTCAGCGTCGTCTTTGTACCAAGGACGAAATTCCTCAAAGATCCCGAAAGGCTTAATACCATGGATATTCTGCGCGCCGGTTTCCTCTTCTAGTTCACGAACTAGTCCAGCAATCACATCTTCACCATCATCAATACCACCACCTGGCAAAGTGTAGTCATGGTAACGCTCTGTATAGAGCAATAACACATCTTCACCATCTAGTACGATGGCGCGTGCCGCATTGCGCTGGAAAATAATTTTGTCGTCCAAGTGCTCAATGTCCGGATGAACGGTCGATTTTAAGTGTCTCATCGAAAATACCACTGTCATGTTTTGCGCGCATATTACCGAACTTCACGCTTTAAATCATCGTTGTCGGTCCAAATGCGTTCAAGACATTGGTTTGAACGCAACGGTTCTAACCTTCGTAACAATCCGCAACAAATAGAAGTGTGACGTGATAACCAGTAAAAGATGAGAATATCTAAATTCTTATACGTCCCTCTTACTTTTAACATCGATAAGACAATAATCTCTGAAAGTTGCCTATAATCAATACAATACTCGCCCACCCCATGCGGAGATAAAGAATGAAAAAGACAAATTTAATGATGGCTATGGCTGCAACGTTGGTACTGGCTGGTTGTTCAACTTACGAAGGTGCCACTCGCTCGACTGAGTATACCTCCGTCGCAAATCCTGCAGCCGTTTACTGTGTTCAGCAAGGTGGTGAGTTGGATACCGTTTCGGAAAATGGCGAACGTGTGACTTACTGCGTGCTGTCTGACGATAATCGTGTCGAGCAATGGGAATACTATCGCGACAATCATAAAGAAAGTGAGAGTGGCGACTACTAAAATTTTTTGTCGACACGCCAGATTCCCTCTATCACTTAGGAGCCTTTAGGCTCCTTTTTTATTTGATTTATCAAAACTTTCTCACTTCATTTTTACATACCTCTGACTTTACCGCATATCGACACTATATCGAACAGTGTTCTATTCTTGACATTCCTCTGACATAACTTTCCACTTGGACAATAAAATCCCAAACACAGATCACACTAATTCACATTTCTTCCACATTTTCTGGAACAGGTGAGCAAGATGAAAACACAAATAGTAAAAGAAGCCGAGTCAGCCCCAAGCAACGTTGTTACTGAAGAGTCAAAGCGCATCATTTATAAATCGAGTTTAAGCGCATTGATGATTGTCGCTATCAGTATTCTCGTTAACCTCAGTCTTCGCCTTGATTATGTCGTGTTGGGTTCAAGCCTTGGTGAGCTTTCCATAACAGAAACACTCCAGCTTGTGATGCTCGCGATTGCATCGTGGTCATTTTTTAGCCTATCTAAACAACAGCCTCAGCTAAAGCATGCGGCCATTTTGATTGCCGGCTTTTTCGCGGTGCTCATTATTCGTGAAACAGACTATTGGACAGACATGATTCGTCATGGTTCTTGGGTTTTCCCTGCGCTCGCTGTCACCGCACTGGCTTGCGCCAAAGCTTACCAAGGTGGTAAAGGTACCATGAACGAAATGGCGACCATCTTAACGGTTCCCCACATGAAACTGTTAATTGGTGCCGTGATGCTATTGTTGGTCTTCTCTCGCTTGTATGGCATGGGCAGTTTTTGGCAACAAGTGATGGACGAGAACTACATCCGTGATGTTAAAAATATTTCAGAAGAAGGCATGGAACTCCTTTGCTACTGTTTGATCGCATTGAGCGCAGTCCGCACAAAACGCGAACTTAGTGAATAGACTCAGGATCCAAGCGGCGGTTCAATGCAGTTAATATCGGATGAACGATCCTTAACGCTTGTTCCGCAGCTCCTACAGATTCATCCAAGGCCGTCATTTCGATGGCCTTTTTCATGTCTTCAATCTGTTGCAAACTATCTTTATCGAGTGGTAAAGCGAGCAATTGCTGAATGGCATGTCTCGCGATCATAAGCGGCTTCTTTCGGACAACCGATAAGTCTCGTAAAAATGCTCCCTGCTTGACCCCTTCTAAATAAACTCGGTAAGTCGTGAGTTCATCCAGTAATAAAAATGCCGCCGCCACAGGCCCTTTATGTGGGTATGGTACGCTGATATGTTTGTTGATATCCAATGGTAAGTTGAGAGTAACGCCCATGGATGCGCACTCAGATTTTAGTACTCGTAATAGTCCCTGCTCATCCATCAAGGTTTGGATTTCTATGATTCGCTCAAGGTGGTAGTCATTCGACAACAACGTGACCTCAACCGGACGCGCTGACCATAACTGGAACAAACCACTATCACACAAAACACGAGAAGCGTAACGCATATTCTGAAACGTATTCAAAGAGCGATTTTCTAAAAGTACTTGATGTTCAGGGAACGGATGCACAGCGACCGCATTTAGAGATTTAAAATAACTGTACATTGCATCTGCTTCAGAAATGCGTTGACCTTGCGTTAATCCACCACAAAAAATAATCGCCGTTCGCTCTGTCGGCAATGACGCAATCGTATTAGATAACGCTTCGACTCTTGTTACCCCTTCAACGGTCAATCTGCTATTGACGAGGCGTTTACCTAAAACGATGACCACATTGTCTAACTTCATTTCAAAATCTCGCGCTTAGTTGGCAGTGTTACAAAAATCTTCTTTCACTCCCGGCCTACAGGCTTTAACATCTAGTTAACAACACTGTTCTAGAGACCTTTATAAAGGTTCACTGCTAAAGGAAGTCAATTATGCTGTCGATTTTCGATATATTTAAGATTGGTGTCGGGCCTTCTAGCTCCCACACTAATGGTCCTATGCTTGCCGGATTCCATTTCACTCAACTAGTTAGCGACTCTATGGCGAAAGTGCATCGGGTGCAAGTGGACCTTTATGGCTCATTATCACTTACTGGTAGAGGGCACCACACAGACCGAGCCACTGTCCTTGGTTTGATGGGAAATAAACCCGATACCATCAAAATGAGTAGCGCTAAAAGTGCGCTACAAAATACTATAGACAACAACACGCTGCTACTCGCTGGTACGCACCAGATTGAGTTTAGCTACGACCATGACATCGTCTTTCATAGTGACAACCTTCCCCTGCATGAAAACGGAATGACGATTACTGCACTAGACGCTGCGGGAGACCAATTGGCGTTTGAAATTTATTATTCCATCGGAGGTGGGTTCATCGCCACCGCTGACGAACTAGAAAACGGCACGCAACAAGATGAAGTCGCGGTACCATTTCCTTTCACATCAGCGGATGAGATGCTGGAAAAAGCCGAGACTAACGGTTTTAGTTTGGGAGGTATGATTCTACAAAACGAACTGGCATTCCGCTCAGATGAAGAAATTAGCCAAAGAGCAGAACAAATTTGGAAAGTGATGTCGCTCTGCATGCAACGTGGTTTCGATACGGAAGGGATTTTAGAAGGTGGTCTCAATGTCACTCGTCGTGCACCAAACCTTTTGAAGAAGCTCGAAGCCAACGCTGCAGTTGAGAATGATCCAATGGAGATCATGGATTGGATTAATCTCTTTGCCTTTGCGGTTAGCGAAGAAAATGCAGCTGGAGGACAAGTCGTTACTTCTCCAACTAATGGCGCCGCAGGGGTTATTCCGGCGGTATTGATGTACTACCATCGCTTCATCAAAGAGCTTGATATTAAACAGCTGAAAGATTTTCTTGCAGTCGCTGGCGCTATCGGCATCTTATACAAAACTAACGCGTCAATTTCCGGCGCCGAAGTGGGTTGTCAGGGAGAGGTCGGGGTTTCTTCATCCATGGCAGCCGCTGGTTTAACGGCGCTCAGAGGCGGCAGTAACGAGCAGATTTGTATTGCTGCGGAAATTGCGATGGAGCATTCATTAGGAATGACTTGTGACCCGATCGGCGGCTTGGTTCAAGTGCCTTGCATTGAAAGAAATGCCATGGGCGCAATGAAAGCCATTAATGCCTCACGTATGGCATTAAAGCGCACGAGCAAATGCCTTATTTCATTAGATAAAGTTATCGAAACCATGTATCAAACTGGTAAAGATATGAACAAAAAATACCGTGAAACTTCCTTAGGTGGCTTGGCCGTCATTCATATGGCACCGCCATGCGAATAGTCAAATAAGCCCGCTATATCATTGCTGGCGATGCACTTCGTCAGCAATTTCCTTTCTCGCAAGACCTCTTTTTATTTGCCAGTAATCCTATAAAACCCCATTAGCCCCAATCAGTAATAAATACAAAAAAATTAAACAAAAACAGAATTAAGCACTGCTTTATTCAAATTGATCTAGAACAACACATTAGCATTTAGCCACCTAAGCATTAGAAAATATAGTGCAGCATTTCCACATTATGCGACAATTATTTCAATACTCAATCTTTCGTTTCATTACTATTTAATAGAAATAACAATACCTACCTTTCTCCGCTAATGTGAGTACAAAATTATGTGGAATAAACTCAATAAATCCATGATGTTCTGCCAAATGATGTTTGGCTTATCATTTTACGGTGTATTAGTAAGTCTAACTCGATTTTTTCTAGAGGATCTAAATTACAACGAAGCCGATACGATGATGATCGTTGGTGCTTTTTCGGCGATCGGACCACTTTTCGCGATCGCGGGCGGCTTTATTGCAGATAAGTTTTTAGGCGCTTATCGCTCACTTTCTATCGCATATTTCGCTTTTGCATCCGGTTACGTATTACTCGTGTTGGGGGCTTCTGCTTCTAACGTTCCACTTTCAATGTGTGGTATTGCGCTCGCCAGTTATGGCCGCGGCCTGATGTCACCCTCTTACCCTAGCCTCTATAAACGAACGTTCAAATCACAAGAAGATTTTGAAAAAGGATACCCAATCAATTATTCAGTGAATAATGTTGGCGCCTTTTTAGGTCAATATTTGTTCCCAATGATTGTCCTTGTGATCGGCTTTAATGGCGGTTTTACCATCTCTGCTGTTATGGCAGCAGCGGCATTGATCATGCTATTGGTATTCCGCAAAGATCTTGTTGGCGTAGCCTCTGAGCTTGATCAAAAAACCGTAAGTTTAAAAAACTGGGTACTTTTTGCATTGATTTCATTGGCAATGATCGCGTTGGTATTTTTCATGTTTTCAAACATGGATATTGGCCAAAATATCGTATACGCCATCGGAGGGGCGGCGATCGCATACTTCATATCTCTGATGCTTAAAGCAAGCAAAGCTGAGTCTTTGAAGATGGGGACCATCTTAATTGTGACCTTGCTGACAACCTGTTTCTTTGTTTACTACGGACAAATGATGACCTCGATGAACATGGTTGCTATCAACACATTAAAAGGCTCTCTATTTGGTTTTATTCCGCTCGAACCAGAAGCAGCAATGGCAATGAACCCGCTTTGGTGTATGGTTGGTGGCCCTATCGTAGCGGGCTTTTTTGGGTTGCTGGAAAAGCGTGATGTCTACCTCTCTACCGCGACAAAAATCGCCTTGGCATTTGTACTGACCGCAATAGCGTTTGGTATCTTGACGTTTGCCGTGACTACCGTGGGTGAAGATGTCGTGATCATGCCAGAAATCTTTCTCGCTATTCACTTCTTCCAAGCGATTGCAGAAGTCATCGTGGGTTCGATGGTCGTAGCGTTTATTCTTTCCGTCGCGCCGAAGCACATCGAAAACTTCTCTGTGAGCCTATTTTCTGTGGCAATCGCATTAAGCGGTATTATTGGTGCTGCATTCTCAACCTCTATCGCGTTAGAGAAAGGACAGACCATCACACAAGACATTGTACAAAACGTATATGGTGATTATTTCCAATTACTCACTGTCCTTGCTGTTGTCATGGTCGCTATCGCAATGGCAGCGTCACTCATTATTCGCAAGATGCTTGATGCGGCGAAAGAAAGCGATACTCAAGCGCAACCAGTCGAGATCGAAGCTGGGGTTGAAGTTCAAAGCTGAGTTTGATGATTTACCTATCTCAAAATATAAAAAATGCCGCGATATTCGCGGCATTTTCTTAACAACAACATGTTCGATTAATCACGTCGACCACGAAGTTCGATTTTTTGTGTAGCAGCATCCGTTTGGATGATTACCCCGCCATAGGCCGTTTCATTTCGACCTTTCAGCGTCAGTTGAGAGTCTGCTCGCTCGACGTCAACCTGATTTTTCGTAGCCATCGTCATATCAATCGTGCCCGTGTATGACCCATCGCCAGCTAATGCTATGTTTGTTGAGCAAACCATCAAACCAAGTGCGATTAATTTTTTCATACGTCACCTCTGTTTTTGTTCTTACTTTCTTTCGATGAAAAAACTGTAACAACAGAAACGTGTTCATACGAGGAAAGTCATCATTTACCAAATGGAAATCCAAACCACTAAATTGATATGACCAAGCCTATTTGCTGTCCACCGTCGCCTTCAATAAACCATAAGATACGACAGCATGCTTAAATTGACCAAACGTTGTCTTTTGTTCAGCAATCCAGAGATATGATTTCTCAGCAGAAGACAAATGAGACGATGTATGAGCATTAATCTGGACATTCAAAACGTATTGGTACTAAAACGGATGTATGAGTTACGTAGCGTCCGATTGGTGGCAGATTCACTCGGAAAGACATCAGGATCAATCAGCAAAAACCTGACAAAAATGAAAGCGCAGCTCGATGACCCTTTGTTCATTCAGACTAAAAATGGCTTTGAACCGACCGCTTTTGTCGAGGCGAACATGCCACATTTTGAACAAATCCTCACCAGTATTGATTCCATCAAACCACAGAGTTTTTCACCCGCTAATTTTGACGGTTCGATCACTATTTATGCGAACACATTGTTTTGGGATTACTTTGGTGACAAGTTTTACTTAGAATTACTAAAACACGCCCCAAAAGCAAAGTTCGCTTGTTTACGTTGGGGGAGCGACGCGAAAAAGCGATTAACTGAGGGTGAAAACGCTATTGCGATTCATTATTTTGATGAGGATCTTCCGCAGTCAATTATTCAAAACGAACTAGGTCGAGGAAAAGCAGTATTTTTTGTTCGAGATAAGCATCCCGCTCAACATTTCCAAGAGCTAGAAAACTACCCCTTTTTACTTTTCAAAACGCCGGGATGGAACGACTACCGATACCCGTTGTTGGAAAGGCTCAATCATATGGGGTTCAGAACCACACCTAAGGTAGAAATTGAACATCCTGCGATGATTCAAAAAGTGCTCCTACAAACGGATCATTTTGGTATAACCATGAGTGGACATGTGCCTAAGGGCTGCCGAAGTATCGCGCTTCCTGGCGGGTTAGAGCTTGATGTTCGCTACGTGATGAGCTGTCGTCGATCACAACAGCAAGCCCCGATAAACCAGTGGTTATTCAATGTCATTAAAGATATCACCCAGCCCTAACCTAAAAGTCCTAGGGTGATGACTTGTCTATGTTTTCTTAGGTACTCGATATCGTTGAGGTAAGCGGTATGATGGCAATCTTCTAGGTTCGCTTGAAACCTATCATCACCTTGAGCTGCGACCCCTCTCATATAATCAACTAACGCGGAGAGTCGATGTGTCATCACCTCCACCAGCTCTTCCCGTTCCAATCTCGAACACCCATAAGCGTCACAGAAGAGTTTTGCACGCTGAATTTGTTGCTCCAAACAGCCCATTTTATCGTGCTCATCGGTTTTAAATGGTGCCCAACCATAGACCGAAAAAGCGACATCCCAAACTCTTGGTGCCGGATGCGCCGTATCAAAATCAAACACACCAACGACAAACTCTCCATGGAGTGCCACGTTATATGGCATGAAATCACCATGACAAATCACCTCTTGTGGTGTTCGTGGTGGCAGCATCCAGTGCAGCGTTTCATTTTGATATTGCTTAAGGAAACCCTCAGATGCATCGTGCATATCGCGTAACATTTTTGCCGCAGATTGGAGCGCGGAAACAGAAGCAATGTTGCCAATCAATGGATAGTTGTCAGTCTCTCCTTCGACATAGCTAACCCACTCTTTTCCTTTCTCAATACCAACCGCTTTAGGGCATGCCGTAAAGCCTCGTGAATGAAGATAGGTAAGTAGCAGATGGACAGTCATCGTCCAATAACTGGCAGGACGAGATATCAAATTCCCTTTTCGATAGATGGCATTTTCTCTACCGCCTTGCATTGTTTCCATAACAGTATCCTGTGTGGATTAAGCGCGCATCAGATAACGTAAAGCTAGATCATCATACACTCAAAGCTTTTAGAGAAGGTTGACTGACCCTATAAGAAACCGCGCATTTTGTTAGGTAAATCGCAAGAATAAGTACCGCTGTAAAAATAGACCGTAAAACATCAAAGGCCTTGTATTAACCATTGGGCAAAGGTGTTTACGTGTGATTTTTCTGATGCTCTAACCATCATATAGTGTGCGCCGGAGCTGGGCATACGCCAATCTCCGATTTGTACTAATATCCCTTGTTGCAACTCATCCTCAACAAGAAAGTCTCTCACCAGCAAGACACCAAGTTGATTAGTTGCAGCTTGAATAGCAAGCAATGAATGTTCAAATTCGGCTATCACTTTGCTCACCTTGCCTTGATAACCTTGGTACGCAAACCATACCTGCCAAGATTCATGATAACCGCCGGTGCAGATTTTAGGTGTTTGAGACAACTTCGTGAGGTCATCAATCGGATTTAACTGAATAAAGCCGGGGCTTGCTACAACGATCCAGTTTTCTTGGGTAAGCTGAATAGCTTGTTGCTCTTGCCAATCGCCATCTCCGTTAATAATTTCTATATCTGCGATCGCACTGGCGTTTGGAACCGTATTCGCGGTTGTCGAGATCTTAAAGGAAACATCTGGAAATTGACGCTGAAAATCGGCCAGCCTTGGTATTAGCCATTGCGAGCAAAAACTGTGGGCGACATGTAAGGTAATTTGCTTGTTCTGTGGGCGAGTAAATAAATGATGGGTCGAGGTTGATAAGGTTTGAAGCACATGGTTAACCACAGGCCAGTATTCTTTTGCTGAGCTGGTCAGCGTAAGGTGCGTACCCTTGCGCTCGAATAATGTTGCATTTAACTGCAGCTCTAGCGATTTCACCTGCTGACTGACGGCCGCACGGGTCACATTGAGCTCCTCTGCGGCTTTAGTGAAGCTCTGTAATCGCGCCGTGGCTTCAAACGCTCGGAGCAAATTAAGCGGCGGTAAACTTTGCATAACACTCTCCCAAATACTCAGTAGCCATGGTATGAACTGGTGATGACAAATTGATGAAAGTGCTGAGTTTGTTAAGCGGGATCAAAAAAGCCAGCGTGATACACGCTGGCTTTTGGAACTGTCTCTTAAGCAGGAATTATTCTGCTTTCTCAGTGGTTTGATATTCAAACGCTGGGACAACTACTTCAACACGACGGTTCATTTGACGACCTTGACGTGTTTCGTTGCTTGCTACTGGGTTAGCTTCACCCATACCTTTCACTGTCATACGCTCAGCCGCAATACCTTTTGCTTGGAACTCGTCAGCAACGGCTTTCGCGCGTTTTTCTGTAAGTTGCTGGTTGTACGCAGCAGAACCCGTCGTATCACTGTAACCCGTGATCTCAACTTGAGCTTGTGGGTAAGTGTTCATCAGATCAACGGTACCAGAAAGGGTCGATGCATCTTTCACTTCTGCACTTTCTAGGTCGAATTGTACTGTCGCTGTTGTTTGAGCAGGGTAAACATGCTCAACAATACGTGTTGCAGGGCGTGTTTCTACTACTTCCTCAACCACTTCTTCTTGAACTACTGGCTCAGAGCCGAACTTGTAGTTAAAACCAATACCGAAGAAATCTGAATCCATATCTTCAATCACGTCATCAGACATATCTTGGTAACGTTGGTATTCAGCACGTAGGCTCCAGTTGTAGTTGATTTTGTACTCAGCACCTAGAGAGCCTGTTGGTACGAAATCTTTTTCGTCACCCGCCATCATGTATGCAGCACCAACTTTCGCGAATAGATTCCAAGAATCCGTTAGCGGTAGGTTGAATTTAGGAGCAAGAGTCAACGCCCAAAGATCACCGTCAACGGTGTTTAGGCCCGGCTTTTTGAAGTTTGCAGTGAAGTCACCAAGGTAATCAACACCGTACTCTGCTGCAACGTACTCGTTGAAGCTGTAGCCCAGGTGCATAGATGCAGCAAAACTGTCGTCGTCACAAGGTTCGTTTAGGTAACACGCATCATTTAGAGAGTTGTAACCTACTTTACCGCCCATGTAAGTGTCAGCAAGTGCAACGTTTGAGATCACACCACCAGCAAGTACAGTAGCCACTGCTATAGCGATTTTTTTCATTATTCTTTTCCTTTTTCTTGTACACAAAGCAACACATCGAGGCAGCATACTGCCGTAAAATATGAAGCCGTAACTTTCTCTTTTCTTCGAACAGAAATAGCTAAATAGCGTAGGAAAGAATCAAAAAATGATATTCAAACGCCAATGACGTAAAACGGAGAAAGATAACCTCAAGACCATCTATTCATGAGCTTCATCCGCATACCCAACCGAGAAATAAAGTCTCGTTGCGTTGGTTTAGCCATAGTCAATTCGTTGCGGAGAATATCACAAAATAGCCAGTTTTCTGTGACGCAAATCACCATAAAAACCCATTTTCTCAAATTTAAGAATCGACATTTAAGCCTGTGAATGGCAACAAATTTTTACAGGAGAGAATGGATATCGAAGGCATAAAAAAACAGCTCATTTAAAATGAGCTGTTTTCGAAATAATGAACAGACGTGAACTTATCGAACTAGATTTTATCCGCCACGGTAAGCGTTGCAGCTAAGACATCTTGCCCAAATAATACACTGCGTTCTGGTGACCAACCATAAAGCGGATCTGGGTGATTGTTGTTGTCTTTAAATGGCATCTCGATCGTGTACGACAGGCATTTGAACTGCTCCGCGACCCAGTTTGAGCCTACCGTCAAATTCGCTTTACCCGGCTCATCTTTATCATAACCAATCTCATCTTGGAACTCAGGTGTAATATTCAGTAACGCTTGCTTAAATGATGCCTCTAAAGTGGCAAGATTTTCATCGTAAGAAGGAATACCTTCTGAGCCAGCGACGAAGTTGTAAGGAATTGCTTCATCACCATGGATATCTAAAAACATGTCAACACCCGTTTCCAGCATACGTTGACGCACAAGGTAGACTTCTGGACTTTTCTCCATAGACGGAGTTTGCCATTCACGGTTCAAGTTCACGCCTACCGCGTTCGTACGCAAGTGGCCGCGAATACCACCGTCTGGGTTCATGTTTGGTACCACGTAAAGCACTGCTTTTTCCAGTAATGCACGCGCAACAGTGTCATTTTCATCCAGTAAACGTTGGATCATGCCTTCCATGAACCATTCAGCCATGGTTTCACCCGGATGTTGGCGTGCAATCATCCAGATTTTCTTTTTGCCTTCTTCCGGCTCACCAAACGTTAGCAAGCTCATGTCATTGCCGTCTAATGTGTGGCCTAATGTTTCTAGTTGGCAGTGGTGCGCACTTTGTGCCATGTGTAACAAGTCTAAATGACGATCGTATGTGTAAGGCGCAAAGTACGCGAAGTAAATTGAGCTACGCTCAGGGATAACAGTGAAAGTCAGCGTGTCGCCATCGAACTCTGCTGGTATACGGAACCATTCTTCACGGTCGTAAGACGCCGCGACATCGTAACCTTGCCACCCTTCTGGATAAGCCGACTTAGCCAAATCAAGCAGTTTGATCGTGTGCGACTGCTCGGCTTCGGTTTCTAGACGGAAATGGAACCACTGGTAGAATTCCGACATATTGTCATTAGGGATTTTAAGTTGGATGTCATTTTTGTCGTCCGCTTTCACTACGTGAATGCTGCCGCTATCGAAGTTGCTGAATACTTTCATTATATTACTCACCTTTTAAATCTGAGCTTGAAAGACAGAGGCTAACACAAGGCTACATCGCCCCCCAATGACTTTCACCGCAAACTGTCTCGTTTGTGGCTAAAGTCTTCAGTTTAGTCGAGCTTATCCGCCTTGCCTGCTGGTCCTGCGAGTTTCGCTAGCCATTTATCCCAAACAAACGGATGTTTCTCATTGTCTTCCGCTTCCTCTTTTCGGCGAACAGCATTTCGTACCATCATTGCTCCCAGCCAACGTATTGGTTCTGGTGGAAAATACCCAAGCGGTCCTTGCGCTAAACCACTTCGCGTCCATTCGTTATCTAGCCCTAACACCAACGACGATAAAATTTTTCCACCCATTCGAGTTTGGGCAACGCCATTACCTGAATAACCAAACCCGTAAAAGACATTACTTTGCTCATCCAATTGGCCAAAAAAAGGAAAACCAGTTGCGGAGCGATCCGAACCGCCAGTCCAAGAGTACTCAAATTCAGCCCCTTTTAAGCGAGGAAAAAGGTGGTCGAATGATTTTTTTAGTAGCGTGTGATAACGCGTCGGCTTGTTAAACATCGCGTCAACTTGGTTGTTGAAAGAGAACTGATTACCGCCTTTACCTAGCATCAAACGGCCATCTGGCGTATCTCGGTAATAATGTACGAAGATGCGTGAGTCCAAGACACTCGAACCCGCTTGCCAACCAGATTGAGACAAAGTATCACCAAGCGGCTTGGTGATCACCATGTCGGAAGAGACCACCACGATACTGTTCTTGAACTGTTTAAACTGCTCCACCATCCATGCATTTAATGCCAACACCACCTGCTGCGCTTGAATGTTTCCTTTAGGTGTACAGACGGTGGCAGGTTTTCCATAATCTAGACGCGTCATTGGCGTGTTCTCATAAACTTCTACACCCAGATCAATAGCAACACGGCGTAACCCTCGCGCGAGTAAGGCGGGTTGTACGTTAGCAGCAACCGGAGAGTGATAGCCTTCAATATGGCGAGGTGAACCCGTATTGGCAAGCAGTTCCTCCACCGAGCAACGACGCCAACTGTTCACATCTAGCCGTTGTAACTCGTCGACAACTGGCTGCATTCCACCTTTCTGAGCCTGATTGGTTGCGGTGTAATAAACCCCTTTTAACGATAATTGCGCATCGATATTGTATTGCTGACAAAAGTCGTCAATCTCCAACACCGCTTGTTCCGACTCTTTTACCAACCAAACAGCATGTTCTTCACCGAATAACCGTTTCAACGTCGGGAACTTGGTAGACCATGTCAGCATACAGCCGCCATTCGCGCCAGATGCCCCACTGCCACACAAGCCCTTTTCGATAACAACCACCTGTTTTTCAGGAGATTGCTGCTTAATCATAATCGCTGTCCAAAGTCCGGTGTAGCCACCACCGACAATAGCAATATCGGTATCAATATTTTGATGTAATGGTTGCGGCGTTTCTGGCTGTTCAGCTTCAATGGCCTGTTTGAACCAGTATGAACTGTGTGTCATCGGATATCCTTGTTAGTGCGTTGCATCGTTTCTGTAAACACTTTACAAACGATGAGCACAATCAACGAGCAAGAATATCTAACGCTGAGCGATAGCAAATGTTGCGCTGAGAGAGTGGAAGTTTCCGCTATCAATGAATACAAAAAAGGGGAGCAGCGCTCCCCAAAACAAACAGCAAGGATATAAATTATCGGAAAATCGAGACCGTCTTACTGGTTAGTATTTACCGGTTTCACGCATGCGGTACTCGTATTGAACATTGAGAATAGGCTGGTATACAACTTGCCCGTCACTTTGCAAGAACTCATTCACCATGACTTTTGAGTCGGTGATAGAAAACGACTGGCGATCAACATACTCTGTAAGGCTTGTAAACTCGTCACGAAGCTGACCTGGTGATTTGCTTTGATAGTTCTGAATCATGTCACGACCCATTTCATAAGCCGCTTGTTTGCTATCCATAACATCACCATGGATCGTTTCGGTATCGTTTGTCCACTGATAGCCACCAGCAAAAACAACAGAAGGTGCAGCAGTCAGAGCAATCATACTTGCTAAAGTCATTAAGCGTTTCATAAACCTCTCCTTACTTACCTTTATATCGGGCCTAAATTGGCTCGATATTTATAAGGTACGTATAAAGACCAGAAACACGTCAAAATAATTTCAAATAACGTTCAATTCTTGTTCAACTCATTTCACTTTAACTTAGCAACACGGCATCATACTCTGCCAACACGAGCATTTTTCCACCTCGTAATCACAACGTTCAAAGTGGCTTCCAAACTGACATTTCCTTACCAACCCATACAATACCTAAGGTCAATTTTCTCTTAGAATCCCAACAAAAGAACAGTGTTCAAAACCTTATATAAACGTCGGGCACACCAAAACCTCCCCTTTTAGTAGTGCTTTGCATTTCCCCCTTTTTCGGGTTCTTCGCTGCTCGTCCGTCGGTTCTTAATTGTGGCTGTTGAGCACACGTTAATCTGGAGTGAAAATGACCGCAAACAAATCCATTTTTTACCATAGCAAATCAATTTACTCAGATGATTATGCTGATGTCTATAAGCCAATTTGGACCTACAGAGCTAAGTTCATCTTGCGCGCACTTTACTACAAACGAGCGTTTAAGCACCTGTCAGATAATATTGAATCGTCATTGCTAAAGATGCTTTGTGCACGTACGCACCGATTTTTAGAAAAACCGTTTCGTCCCTACATCATCAAAAATAACTCAGCGTTCGCTCGTTCAAACCTAGTGGTTGATCACTACAAAACCATTTCAGAGCTGTTTTCTAAACAGACCATTGAAGAGATCTATACCGATTCGACAGGCTTAACATTAACATCATTTGAAATCGACGAGACATTGTACTCTGTGCGATTGGTGTACGAAGCGCGTTACCAAAAAGAAGGCGACATGAGCCTAGTGCTACACAGCGCGGAGGATGGCAACTTCTATACGCTCTCATTTACTCTCGGCCACATAGAATCTGGACGCAGCATTATGATTGGCGGCTTGCAAGGGCCACGCAGCAGTGAAGAGAACAACGCGAAAATTAAAAAGTTAACTCGTAAGCTTTACGGGCAAAGACCAAAAAGCTTGATGGTGAGTTTGCTCACTTTACTCGCGCAAATTTGGGAAGTGAATACGATTCTAGCGGTAAAAACACAATCCCATACTTATGCTGCACGACGCTACAGTAAAGGACGAATCAAAACGGATTACGATGCACTCTGGCAAGAGTTGGGCGGCACCGAATACAACCGTCATTTCTACTCACTCGATGTGAATGCCCCGCGTCGTGATATCGAAGGCATGTCGCGTTCTAAGCGTTCGATGTATCGACGTCGTTACGAATGGCTAGACAATACCAAAGCGGAGTTCATGACAAGGCTACGTTAACCCAACGCACCACATGACGTTTTGTTTTTTCATTTTATGATTCGGAGTTTTTATGTCTTACAAGTACGCCGTTGCATGCTTACTGTCCGCACTTTCCTTAACGGCTCATGCACAACCAACCCAACATGTTGTTGGAGCAAATTTAGGCTACGGTAATGTTAGTTACGATGTGAACAATAGCCATGATGAAGGTGACATGTTCCTTGGTGATGTATATTACCGTTACATGTTCGATCACAACTTTGGTATTGAAGCCGGCTATAAGGGCGCATTTAACGGCATTGGCTCCGTACTTATCAGTCCCTTAACAGAAATCACCGATGTCAGTTATGGCGGGCCTCGACTCAGCGGTTACGCAAGTTACCCTCTGGGAGCTGGCTTTGAGCTTTACGGGAAAGGCGGTATCACTTACTACACGTTAAGTTACACGCTTAAAAACAATGGTCAGAATAAAGAATATGACGAGTCTAGTCTTGGCGGAGAAGCCGCAGCTGGTGTCGCTTGGGCCTATAAACACTTTGGTTTGAACTTAGAGTACAACTACGCCAAGAATAGCGATTTTGATTCTGGCGGTGTGATGTTTGGTGCACAATTGCGATTTTAAAAATTTAGCTGTGCCAAGGCACCGAATCGACATCGGTGCCTTATACCTCAAGCAGAGCTCAATGACATAATGATTCCGCTCAGGATCAACAGCACCCCGACTCCTCGCGTGAAATACCATTTTTCAGCCAACAACCACACGCCCATTAATAAACCAAATACAATGCTGATTTGTCGCAAAGCCACAACAAGGCTGACGTTATCAGTCATAGTCATCGCAAACAGCACCAAGCCGTAGGTGGATGCCATCATGATGCCAGCCATGCTCGCACTTTTGCGAATCATCCAAGCGGTTTGTAGTTCTTGCTGACTCCCCGAAACAATACACCACAATAAAACCGGTACTCCCATAACCCAAAACTGCACGCCTAGATAAAAAATCGCGCTATAGTGGTCGTTAAGAATGGTCGATGTTTGTTGAGTTAGCAGATTCAGTGCTTGCTTGTCCACAACGGAGTAACCCGTCGTGCCAAACGCTGCAATCAACGCCCAAAACACACCCACATTTAGATACTCCCCAAGGGTAATTTGACGAAAACTGGTCACTGGAACTAGGACACAACCTAAAGTAATAAGCAGGAAACCCAACCACTGCTGAGCATTCAACTCATAACCTAAGGCGACGGTGAGTGCGCCCACCATCATTACAGGAAGTGCTCTTGCAATCGGATAAATCACTCCCACATCGGCGTGCTTGTAGGCCACGATCAAACCAACCAAATAGACGATTTGAGATAAACCACTGATAAACAGCATTCCCCAAAACACTTTGGGCAACGTCGCCCAGCCAATGTTAAAGATATACCAAATAAGATAAGGCGTGAGCAGAAGGCAAGCAGATAAACTTGCCGCCATCGTAAACGCGAGCCCTGAACCAGCGTTGCTTTTACCAAGAATATTCCAGCCAGCATGCATAACCGCAGACAATACAACGAGTGCTATTGCCAAGAGATCCATTCCGTTTTCCTGTTTATGATATTTAGATACCCTCAAGGTGCTTGGGTACAACAAAGGCCCCAATATGGAGCCTTTGAATTTGAGATATAAACTGCTCGCCGCCAACTAGACAGATGACCAGCAAACAGAGATTAATTCAGCTCTGCGACAGACTCGATGCTGATGGCATCATGACGCCAGTATTCGATGTCACAGTCAATCAACTCACCATGCTGGTTGTAGTTGATACGTTCAACCACCATTGCAGGCGTACCAGAAGTCGCGCGCAATGCCTGTGCCACCTCACCCAACAAAGTACTAGTCGAAATGCGGTAACGAATTTTTTGATACGTCACACCGTAGTGTTCACGATAAATGTCGGTTAACGAGTTTGATAAATCATAAGACAATAAGTTGGGAAATATGTCTGGTCGAATGTAGTTCGTGACATAAACCACCGGACGCTCTTCTAGGTAACGAACGCGGTCGACACGAAATACGTCTGAAAACGGCTGAAGGTCCAACAAACGAGCGGCCAATTTATTAGCCAAAGTGCCTTTTGCGGCTATCACTTCTGTTTTTGGCACGCGATTTTGCGCTTTCGCCATGTTCGGGAAGTTTAGCGTTTGGGTTGGGTCGTAACGCAATGGCTCAGGTGAGATAAACCAACCTCGGCGATCTTCGCGATAGATTCGACCTTCCGCTTCCAGCAGTGATAAAGCTTCACGCAGAGTGACGCGTGTAGTATCGAACGACTCCGCCAACTTACGCTCTGCTGGCAGTTTTTGACGCGGCGATAGCATGCCCGCTTCAATCTGTTCAACAATCGAATCTTTAATTTTTACGTATTGCACGAAGTGTCCTTATCTTTTGCGCCAAGCTTGTGTGCGATTCTCTAACAATTTACCCAAAGTCATCTGAACAATCTTCGCAATTGCGGCAGCAATCATGATCATCACCGCCATTGCCGCTGCAGCGCCAGTTTGACCTGCATCGTCCATATTCAGAATCGAGACCGAAGCCGGAATCGTATCGGTTGAGTAAAGGAATACTACCGCAGAAGTGGTGGTCAATGCATTAACAAACAAGTAAGTCGCAATGTCCAAAATCGCAGGTAAACACACAGGTAATGTCACTTTAAAGAACAACTTGTATTGAGGAAGCTTCACTGATGCTGCTGTGGCTTCAATCTCCGATGGCAACTGCTTTAGCGCTGTCAGGGCTGTCATGTGACCCACGGTGTAGTAATGCACTACCGTGTTAATCACCAAGAATGCCATGGTGCCATAAAGCACGTTCAAAGGATTGTTCGCATCATTGAAGTAAAAGATGTAACCCAAGCCAAGCACCATACCCGGAACTGCCATTGGCACCACGCTAAGCATTTGCATCACCTGACGAATTGGACCAAACGCACGCCCTTTCTCAATGCAGTAAGCACCGACAAAAATCACAGCGGTACCAATCAGCGCAGTCCAACCTGCCAGCGTTAGCGAGTTGAAGAATGGGCTCCAACCGTAAGTGCTCATTTCAGCAAAGTTGTAGTTGTTTAGCGTCAGTGTTTTGTTCCAAGGCCAGAACGTAACTAACGAGCCATACACCGCCATGCCAAGCACTGCCAACACTGCAATAGAAATGATACTGCAGTAAACCAAACAAATGCTGTCGCGCGCTTTGTTAGGTTCTGGCTGATAAGGTATCGAGCGTGTGTCGAATAAGCTCTTCTGCTTTTTCTGTACCCAGCGGTCTGCGCCGAACGCCATTACCGCAGGGAATAGAAGCATAATGCTGGTCACCGCACCCATGGCAAAGTTTTGCTGTCCCACCACTTGCTTGAAGATGTCAGTCGCCAGAACGTTGTAGCTTCCACCAATCACTTTCGGCACACCAAAGTCCGTGATAACCAGTGTAAAGACGACGATAAGCGTACTGATCAAACCGTATTTCGCCGCAGGTAACGTCACCATAAAGAAGGTTTTGATGGGTGATGTTTTCAGTGCGCGGGCAGCTTCATACAAACGGGCATCAGAAGTACGCAGTGAAGTGGTCAAAATCATCAATGCATGAGGGAAGGTCCAGAAAATCAAACCCATCGAGATACCAATCACGCCGTAAACCGAGTTTCCTAACAGCATCTCTTTGGCAATGCCTTGATTACCGAAAAGGAAGATCAAACTGATCGCCGGCAACAACGAAGGCGCGAGAATCGGCGCAGTACCTAGGATTTGGAACAAACCTTTAAACGGCATACATGAACGAGTCAGAGCGTAGGCATAGCCAAACGCAAGCACACCCACTACCGAGGTCACTATCACGCCCAAAGTGAAGGTGTTACCCACCGACACCCACAAGCTTGAAGAAGAAAAGTACGTCGCAAAGTTTGCCAATCCGACAAATTCGCCATTGGCATTTTGTACACTCTTGGTCAACATTGCCCAAAGCGGCATTAAGATGAACAGCACCATCATGGTCGACAAACCAGCGAGCAAACCGAACAATACTAGGTTATCGCGGCTGACTCGTCCGAGTAGGGATTTTGCTTTGTCTTGTGTGGTCAGGCTATTCATCGTCACTGTCTTCGCATCCATGTTTACACCTACGCTGCTAGCGCTTTATCAACCGAGGGCACGGCGTAACCATGCAGCCCTTCTTCAGCAAACTGGATGTAACGTACATCGCCCGCCTTGATATTGAGTTTTTGAACCGTTTCCACAGGCACATCCACGACGATGGTTTTCGTTGAGCTGTCGTTTTGCAATACGCAATCAATGCGGAAAAACGCCCCTAGAAACTCGGTTGCCGTAACTCGCACTGGTAAAGAGTTGTTGTAGTTTTCAACGAACTTGATGCTTTCAGGACGCACCGCAAGGTCGAAGCGGTCACCACGTTGGATCTTACGATTGGTCAAGCTTGGCGCTGGCATCAAGGTTTCAGCAATGCGCACTTGGGAGTCCGTTGCAACGGAGGTTTCAATAAAGTTCATGCTGCCGACAAACTCAGCAACAAAGCGCGTGGCTGGTTGTTGGTAGATTTCTTGAGGTGTGCCGACTTGCTCAATCACGCCATGGTTCATTACCACGATACGATCCGCCATCGACAACGCTTCATCCTGATCGTGCGTAACCATGATGGTGGTGATGCCCAGCTTGCGTTGCAGCTTACAAATCTCATCACGTAAGTGAACACGTACTTTTGCATCCAGCGCTGACAGCGGCTCATCAAGTAGCAGTAGACCCGGAGATAGCGCCAGTGCACGAGCCAAAGCAACACGTTGTTGTTGACCACCAGAAAGTTGGTTAGGGAATTTCTCGCCAGAGGTTGGAAGACCAATGGTTTCTAGCCAGTAATCCACCTTCTCTAACGCTTCTTTGGTCGACATGCCTTGGTTCTTCAAACCCACCGCAATGTTCTCTTGCACGGTAAGGTTCGGAAACAGCGCGTAAGATTGGAATACAATGCCGAAATCGCGCTTCTCTGGTGGCAGGAATGTGGTCTCTTGACCGTTTTGAAAAATCGCACCAGACGTTGGCAAGTCTAAACCTGCAATAGCACGTAATAGAGTGGTTTTACCGCAGCCAGAAGGGCCAAGAAAACAAACGAACTCGCCCTTTTCAATCGCTAGCGAGATTTTCTTTAATGCAGTGAACTGTCCGAATTGCTTCACTACATTTTCGATATTTAGGTAATGTTGGTTAGTTGACATAACACACGCTCCAAATGGTATATACCAATTTTAGTTTTGGAGTGTTACGTTCCAATGACAAATTTATAGCCAGAAGATGACAAATAGATGAAGGGCGATGAGGTTTGTTTAAGTGGTAATTAGAGATTCCCGACTCGCTCCTTCGTCGCTCTCGAGAATGACGTTGTGGGTGCGAATAGAAGCTCCCAACTTTCTTAAGTCCGTCATTCCAGCGAACCTAGGTGAGACTAGGAATCTACTTTCAGCAAACTCTGAAATAACAGAGAAAACAAAAAATCCACCTCAACCGAGGTGGATTTCAGCATTCTACTCAAAGCAAATTCAATTAAGACTTTGGCTCTGATTTCGCGTCGAACTTCTCAGACCATGCCGCTAGGATCTCTGCACGCTTGCTACCCATTTGCGCGAAGTCCATCTTCGCCATGTTCTCTTGAACGTTCGGGAAGTTAGATACGGTCGCTTTCACGTCTTTATGTGCAACTACTGGGTACATTTCTACGTAAAGCTCGTTTGCCGCTTTAGAGATTGACCAGTCGACAACACGCTTCGCGGCATCCGACTCTTTTACTAGACCAACCGCTTCTGATTCCCAGCCGATGCCTTTTGGCGTGATAACCGCCAGTGGTGCGCCTTGTGTTTTCAGCTTCGCACCGCGGCTTGCCATCGAAATACCGATAGCCACTTCACCCATGCCCGCTTGAACACATGGTTTAGAGCCAGAGTGCGTGTAGTGTGCAATGTTCTTGTCTAAGTCACGCATGTAGTTCCATGCCTGATCTTCACCCATGTTTTGTAGCCAAGCAGAAACCTGCATGTAGCCAGTGCCTGAAGAAGCTGGGTTAGGCATTGCTATGTGACCTTTGTAAACCGGCTTTGTTAGGTCTTCCCAAGACGTTGGTTTAGGCAGATTAAGCTGTTTCGCTACCGCTTCGTTGAAACAAACTGCGTTAAAGAACGCATCGTTACCAAACCAAGCTTGGTTTGATTGAGGGTCGTTTAGGTTCGCATGCAGCTCTTCCAAACCTTTTGGTGTGTAAGGCTTAAGAAGACCTTCATCTTTAAGCAGTGCCATTGACGAGCCAGCCAGACCCCAAACCACTTCCGCTTGAGGGTTGTTCTTTTCTGCCAGCAATTTCGCCGTCATGATACCGGTTGAATCGCGAACCCACTTAATCTTGATATCTGGGTTATCTTTCTCAAACGCAGACTTGTATTTCGCAAGAATGTCAGTTTCGAAAGCGGTGTAAACCGTGACTTCCTGTGCTGCCATTGCGTTCGTAGCTAGCAGAGAGACAAGTGCAGCCAGCGATCCTTTCATCAAACGGTTTTTCATCATTTTCTCCAGTTAATTTGGCTAAGTTTTCATTTGGTCTGTACCAGTTAACGATAACCACCCTACTGAGCCTTTGTGACGAAATCATGACCATTAAATGGCAGTTTTACGAAAATTTGCGATGAATAATCGTTCAATTGATCCGCCATTTTCTGGATATTAAAGTTTTATGAAATTGGAGATTCGCCTATTTACTGCCCTTTTTTTCCTCGCTAGAGTGAACTGGAAATTTGGTGTAGACCAATTTGCCTATTCTGACGGAAATCGAGATGAAAAACGAATACCTACTACTGACTCCAGGTCCTCTATCTACTTCTGAAACGGTACGTGAAGCCATGCTAAAAGACTGGTGTACTTGGGATGATGAATACAACAAAGACATCGTAGAAGTGATCCGCACTAAGCTTGTAAAACTGGCGACTCAACAAGACGGCTACACCAGCGTACTCATGCAAGGTAGCGGCACCGCATCAGTAGAAGCAACGATTGGCAGTGCCATTGGCAAAGATGGAAAATTGTTGGTTGTCGACAACGGTGCTTACGGTGCGCGTATCGCTCAGATCGCTGATTACCTAAATATTCCATGCCATGTAGTTTCCCCAGGCGAAACATCACAGCCACACTTGAACGAGGTGGAAGCTGCATTGGCATCGGATCCTGCGATCACACACGTGGCGATTGTTCACTGCGAGACAACCACTGGCATGCTTAACCCAATTGAGGCATTTGCTTCTGCGGCAAAAGCGCACGGCAAAGTGGTGATTCTCGATGCCATGTCGAGCTTTGGTGGTATTCCTATCGATATCGCTGAGCTAGGCATCGATTTTATGATCAGCTCAGCGAACAAATGTATTCAAGGCGTGCCGGGTTTTGGCTTTGTGATTGCAAAACAAACTGAGCTCGAAAAGTGCCAAGGTCAGGCACGTTCTTTGAGCCTTGATCTTTACGACCAGTGGCACTGTATGGAAGTGAACCACGGCAAATGGCGTTTCACGTCTCCAACGCACACGGTTCGCGCTTTCTACCAAGCATTGTTAGAGCTGGAACAAGAAGGCGGCATTGAAGCTCGTCATAACCGTTACCAAACTAACCAGAAAACACTGGTTGCTGGTATGCGTTCTCTGGGTTTCGAGCCACTACTGAGTGATGACCTTCACTCGCCAATCATCACTTCTTTCTACTCTCCGACGCACAGTGATTACCAGTTCAAAGCGTTCTACACACGTTTGAAAGAGCAGGGCTTCGTGATCTATCCGGGTAAGGTATCGAACGCAGATTGCTTCCGCATCGGCAACATTGGTGAAGTTTACCCAGCAGATATCGAGCGCTTAATCGGTGCGATTGAAAAAGCAATGTACTGGCAAGTTGCGTAAAGCAGCCTTCTGGTTGAGAGAGTGTTATGACTCAGAATATCAAACCGACTCATTTCCGTAGTGAAGGCGATGTCAACACGACACCGGCGCGCCAAGCTTGGAATTCGTCGATGGACGACGAGCGCACGCAAGCATTGTTGAAGCGTGATTCCGAGGTCTTTCTTCATCAAGCCATGTCGACGCCTTGCTTAGATACCTTGGAAGCAGCAGAGGGCATCTACATCCAAGATGCTACCGGCAAAAAGTACATGGACTTCCATGGCAATAATGTCCACCAGCTAGGCTACGGTCACCCGCATGTGATTAAACGTGTGCAAGAGCAAATTGCCAAACTGCCGTTTTCACCACGTCGTTTTACCAACGAGACCGCGATTGAATGTGCCGAAAAGCTCACCCAAATCTGTGGCGGCGAATTGAACCGCGTGCTGTTTGCTCCAGGTGGCACATCTGCAGTGGGCATGGCTCTTAAACTAGCGCGCCATATCACGGGCAACTACAAGGTGGTGTCTCTGTGGGATTCCTTCCACGGCGCATCGCTAGATGCCATCTCAGTGGGTGGTGAAGCGTGTTTCCGCCAAGGTATGGGACCATTAATGGCAGGTGTTGAGCGCATCCCACCAGCCGTATCTTACCGTGGTGCTTTCCCAGCCGCGGACGGCAGCGATGTGCATTACGCCGATTACCTCGAATACGTGATTGAGAAAGAAGGCGGCGTGGGCGCGTTTATCGCAGAAGCAGTTCGTAATACCGACGTACAAGTGCCGAGCAAAGCCTACTGGAAACGCATCCGTGAAATCTGTGACAAACACAATGTCATGTTGATCATCGACGATATCCCTAACGGTATGGGGCGCAGCGGTGAATGGTTTACCTACCAACCTTACGACATCGAGCCAGATATGCTCTGCATCGGTAAAGGTTTGGGTGGTGGCTTAGTGCCTATCGCAGCCATGGTAACCAAAGACAAATACAACACTGCCGAGCAAATCTCCATGGGTCATTACACTCATGAGAAAAGCCCTATCGGTTGTGCTGCAGCACTGGCAACCATGGAAGCCATTGAGCAAGACGGCTTGCTAGATAAAGCCAAAGCCGACAGCCAGTTCATGCGTGAAAAGCTGCTGGAGATGAAAGCCAAATACCCAGTGATTGGTGATGTTCGTGGCATCGGCATGTTATGGGGCATTGAGCTGGTTACTGACCACGAAAGCAAAGCACGCGCGTATGAGGAAGCAGAAGCTGTATTGTACCAATGCCTCAACAACGGAGTGAGTTTCAAAGTATCGCAAGGCAATGTTATTCAACTCAGCCCACCGCTGATCATCACCCGCGAGCAACTAACAGAAGCGTTAGCGATCTTCGAAGAAGCCATCGCCAAAGTGTGTAAAGACTTTAACTACTTTTAGGGTCGATAGACCTCAACAAAAACCAATTTATCCAGAGCGCGGTTCCAACGTGTAGGTAAGCGCTCTAGTAAGCAAGAAAAAGGATTGAACATGAGCAACTCACCAATTCAAGCAGTGATCTTTGACTGGGCTGGCACTATCGTCGATTTCGGCTCTTTCGCGCCAACCAGCATCTTTGTGGAAGCGTTCAAACAAGGCTTTGATTTCGATATCGATCTTGAGGAAGCGCGTGAACCAATGGGGCTTGGTAAGTGGGACCACATCCAAGCTGTGGGTCGCATTCCTGCGGTTGATAAGCGTTGGAACGAGAAGTTTGGGCGCTCAATGACCAGCGAAGACATCGACGCTATCTATGCGGCATTTATGCCTCTGCAAAAAGCAAAAGTGGCTGACCACGCAGAACCAATCCTCAACGCAGTTGAAGTGGTAAACGGTCTGAAAGACAAAGGCATCAAGATCGGTTCTTGTTCGGGTTACCCTCGCGAAGTAATGGATGTACTGATTCCGGTTGCGGCGGATTACGGCTACCAACCAGATTACGTTGTCGCGACAGACGATCTGCCACAAGGTGGTCGCCCTGCGCCGTTTATGGCACTGAAAAACGTGATTGAGCTTGGTGTAACCGACGTTAAAGCATGCGTCAAAGTGGACGACTCAGCACCAGGCATCTTTGAAGGTCACAACGCGGGCATGTGGACGGTAGGTCTGCTGCTTTCTGGTAACGAAGCGGGTCTGACATTTGAAGAATACCAAGCTGCAGACGAAGCAACCTTAGAGAAAGCTCGTGAAAAAGCACGCGCGAAGTTTATCAAGAGTGCACCTCACTACTTAATCGACACCATCTCCGATCTGCCAGAGGTGATCGTAGATATCGAACAACGCCTAGCCGCGGGCGAACGTCCGTAGTTTTCGCTCGCGAATTCAGAATGTAAAAAGCCTCTCCATATTGAGAGGCTTTTTACATTTATGGAAAGAGGAAGTGTCAGTTAATCGCAGTACTTGCTCGACGCTTTAGCTTAAAGCCCATACTGGTTGGCCGTTCTTCTGGCTCACCTTTGATGGCATGCAACAGTTTTTCTGCCGCCTTGGTGCCCATGCGCTCGTAATCAAATTCTGCCGATGTCAAACTTGGGTAAGCATGCTCCCCCATAGAAGAACCTTCAAGGCAAATAATGGCAATGTCGGTCGGGACTTTGAGCACGCGGCGATGGCACTCAAAGAGCGCACCAATTGCTATCTCTTCATGGCTACATACCAGAGCATTCAAACTTGAATCGCGCAGCAATAACTTTGCCAACCCTTCCGCACCTAATTGTGAAGATGGCGCTTCGTGGGTGGTTAAGAAATGGTCCGGTGCAAGGTAGTTCTCAATCATCGCGCTTTGCCAGCCGTGTAGCTTACGTTGCAAAGTGGAGTGATCGCCACGCGCACCAATGAAGCCCACGTTCTTGAAGCCTTGCTCAATCACATGCTTGGTACAGGCTTTACCCACCTCAAAATGGTCAACGCCGATATTGAGGTAGCTCGCTTTCGAACTTAACTCAGCAATTTCCAATACTGGTGTGTTCGAGGCTTCCAAAAGTTGATTGGTTCGTTGGCTGTGTTCATTACCAAACAGCACCACTCCCGCTGGGCGGCTCTCAAGAAATGTCGAAAGCAGTTTCTCTTCTTGTTCTACCGAGTAGTCGCTGTAGCCAAGCAGCAACTGATAACCCGCTTTGTTCAACGCTTGTTGAAAGCTCGGTAAGAAAAGCGCGCACGCTTTTTCAAACAGGGAAGGAATGATAAGAGCGATGGAGTAACTTTCAGCAGACGCCAAAGCCCCTGCCGCTTTATTCGGGATATAGCCGAGCTCATCAACCACTTGCTGAATCTTTTCTCTCAGCTTGTCAGATACTAGCTCGGGCGTTCGTAATGCTCGCGACACCGTCATGGTGCCTACGCCTGCTTGTTTGGCGACATCAGCCAAAGTGACATTGCCGGTACTTCTTCGTTTGCGAGGTTCGCTCATTGTTTTTATTTAATGTTCTCTAATTTCAGCTGCGACATCTTATCACAGCGCTTTAATGGTTTTGATATTAGCGCATTAGAACTCGAACACCAGCACATGAAACTTCGATGCCTGATAAAAATGATAGCGCTATCACAATTAATGGTAGCGCTATCAGATAGCGCTACCATTTGTGATCACTCTCAGGTTTTTCTGGCAAATTGATCGATAAAGTACGCAGCAACAAAACAACAAATCGGAAACATTCCAATGCTACGTGAACTGATTACCTCTGATGTCATTCGCATCCATTCTGACGCAACCGACTGGAAAGATGCGATCGGCAAATCTTGTGAAGCTTTGATTGAAAATGGCGCGATAGAACCAAGTTACGTTGAAGCAATTTACCGCTCGCACAAAGAGCTTGGTCCTTACTACGTGGTAGGTCCGGGCATGGCGATGCCACACGCTCGCCCTGAAGATGGCGTTAACCGTTTGTCTCTTGCCATCACGGTGATTCAAAACGGCGTGAACTTCGATTCTGAAGGTAACGATCCAGTGAAAATGCTGGTTACGCTAGCAGCGACAGACAGTAACTCGCACGTGGATGCGATTTCTAAACTGGCTGAGTTGTTTATGAATGAAGAGCATGTAGAGGCCATCTGCAACGCTCAAAGCAAAGAAGATGTTCTTGCGATCATCGACAAATACTAAGTTTTACTCCTGACATACCCCATTCACAAATGGGTATACCCTCTATAAAAAAGAAAAGGTCTGAATTATGAAAATTATGGTTGTTTGCGGTCACGGTCTTGGCACTAGCCTAATGATGGAAATGAGCATCAAAAGCATCGTAAAAGAATTGAACGTCGATGCCGCTGTGGATCACATCGATCTTGGCTCAGCAAAAGGCACAAGTTGCGACATTTTCATCGGCACAAAAGACATTGCAGAACAGTTGGAAGCTCTTAGCGTTGAGCAACGTATCGTAGCGCTTGATAACATGGTCGATAAAGTCGCAATGAAAGAGCGTTTATCTTTAGCACTTCAAGAGCTTGGCGCTCTATAAGGTGGCGTTATGGAATTCTTCAGTTTCTTAATGAACGATGTCCTATCAGAGCCAGCGGTTCTGGTCGGTCTCATCGCTCTAATCGGCTTAATTGCCCAGAAAAAACCAGTTACCGAGTGCATTAAAGGCACGGTAAAAACCATTCTTGGTTTCATCGTGCTTGGCGCAGGTGCAGGCTTAGTTGTGAGCTCGCTAGGCGACTTCGCGACCATTTTCCAACACGCATTTGGCATTACAGGCGTGGTTCCAAACAACGAAGCTATCGTCTCTATCGCGCAAGAAGCGTTTGGTAAAGAGATGGCGATGATCATGTTCTTCGGTATGTTGGTGAACATTCTGATCGCTCGTTTCACGCCATGGAAATTCATCTTCCTAACCGGTCACCACACACTATTTATGTCGATGATGGTAGCAGCGATTCTGGCATCTAGCGGCATGAAAGGTGTTCCACTGATCGCGCTTGGCTCTGTGGTTGTGGGTTCTGTAATGGTGTTCTTCCCTGCGATCGCTCACAAGTACATGAAGCAAGTTACAGGTTCTGATGACGTTGCGATTGGTCACTTCTCTACCCTTTCTTACGTGCTAGCTGGCTTTATTGGCAGCAAGTTCGGTAACAAAGAACACTCTACTGAAGAGATGAATGTCCCTAAAAGCTTGTTGTTCCTACGTGATACACCAGTGGCGATCTCGTTCACCATGGGTATCATCTTTGTGGTGACGTGTTTGTTCGCTGGCGGTGATTTTGTCCGTGAAGTCAGTGGCGGTAAACATTGGTCTATGTTTGCGCTAATGCAATCCATCACATTTGCAGGTGGTGTGTACGTTATCCTGCAAGGTGTACGTATGGTTATCGCAGAAATCGTTCCTGCATTTAAAGGCATCTCAGACAAACTGGTTCCAAACGCAAAACCTGCACTGGATTGTCCGGTTGTGTTCCCATACGCACCAAATGCGGTATTGGTGGGCTTCCTATCGAGCTTTGCAGCCGGTCTAGTGGGCATGTTCCTGCTGTACGTGATGGGGCTTACTGTGATTATCCCTGGTGTAGTTCCACACTTCTTTGTGGGTGCGGCTGCGGGTGTATTTGGTAACGCAACAGGTGGTCGTCGCGGCGCAATTCTAGGTGCGTTTGCACAAGGTCTACTGATTACTTTCCTACCTGTCTTCCTAATGCCAGTACTGGGTGATCTTGGCTTTGCAAACACAACATTCAGTGATGCTGACTTCGGCATTGTAGGTATCCTACTTGGCCTGATTGTGCGCTAAGCTTTTATTATTATGAATGCAGAATTAGGCTCGTCGGCATTCATCTCTCAAAGGCTCTAGCAGGAAAAGTACTCAAACAAAACGCCCCTCACGTGAGGGGCGTTTTTCATATTGAGGCTATCTTATTGAGACAACAACTTTCTCGTTGGTTCCTGCTCGGTGTATTCAACGGATTCGTTACCAGATAGCTTATCGACGTCCGCTTGTTCGCCGCTCACCACTAGTACCTGTTGCTTCACCAACGCATCAACCACTTTAAGGTTATGTTGACGAAGAAGCGCTCTCACTTCGCTCTCTTTCCCTTTGTGATACTTAACAAAGTAACGCGTAGGTTGTTGCTCAGCTTGTTCAGAACGTTCATCCACGAGCGGAAATCCTTGATTGTTCGCCAAGCTGGCCGAGCTTAGTCCGATTGCCAATAGTGCGGTAGCACTCACCGCAGACAAAGAAAGTAAGGTCAACTTCTTCATAGCCACTCCTTATTGAAAAGTCAGAGTCCAACTGTTGATTGTGCCTGTGTCTCTTCTGGCACTGTCTACCGCTTTTAGTTCCCAAGAACCTTGTGATTCAAAACCAGAGAAATCCGCTTGGAAAGTGGCTTTGATATCGTTAGCGCTGCCGCCAGTATTATCGTGAAGCACGACTTCTCCACCAGTCGGTGAAGTTAGCGTCACTCGTAGGTCACCGATGTAAGTGTGGCTAATATCAACGTCAATACTTACTGTACCTGAATCACCAGAGCGATCGACATCTACTGCGCTGATTGCGCCAGAAGATTTGTTGTCAGGAATCGCAACAGGGCTGGTGTTTGAGAAGCTAGAGTCCGAAGAGCTACCGCCACCGTCAGGACCGTTACAGCCCGCATCCAAGAACAGTTTCGCCGCTTCCGCATTCACTAGGCCGTAACCTGTGCGGTTGTCTCGTCCAGCGACATCAATGTCTGTTGCCGTTTGAACTAGGGCATTACGTACTTGCGCTGCTGTACACGTTGGGTGGTAACTCCACACCAAGCCTGCTACGCCAGTTACATGAGGTGTTGCCATCGATGTACCATTGTAGTACTCGTAATCTTCACCAGAGGTGGTTGAAACCGTAATTTCTTGACCAACATACCCCAGCAACTCTTGACCAAATGCACGGTCAACCGTCACCGAAACCATACGATAAGCGTTGTTTGTGTCTACCAAGAATGGGTTTTGTAAACCAGGTAGTTCAGAGTTGCTGTATACGATTGCAGCTCGCGCACCCGCATTGTAACAAGCCTGAACTGCATCCACTTCTGGGTAGTTACCTGAAGACTGGTTGCCAATACGCTCAGTCAAACAAATTTTGCCCGACATATCACCACAGTTAAAGTTACCGCCAGATACATCACAGCTATCTAGCATTGCTGTTACTGAACCAGCGATTGGATCTGGCACATACGAAGAACCGTTATTGATCAAACGATTGTGAGGGACAATACCGCGATCAAATTGGCTTACGCCATTCAAGGTAATATCAGAAAGTTTACCTTCGCCTACCGTAACCGTTGATAAGATCGCCACACCTGGGCCAGAGATCTCAACTTGATCAGTAGATTGCGAGAACGCCGCATGATCATTTTGGTTATCGACAGCAGCAACAGACATAACTGAATCGTAAGAAGCTGGGTAGCTGTGTGCGGTGTTACCGTCATTACCAGCTGCGGCGATTAGCAGAACGCCTTGATCGTAAATGTTTTGCAGTGCATTTTGCTCAGTTCGGCTTGATTGACTACCACCAAGACTCATGTTCACAACGTTGGCACCATTATCTGCACACGTTTGGATCGCTTTAACAAGTCCAGATGAGTAACCCCAACCTGATTCGTTAAATACTTTCACGATGTGCAAATTCACATTCTGGTTTGGCATCACACCCTTCACACCTTCGGTGTTGGCAATCGCTGCGATAGTACCTGCAACGTGAGTACCGTGGGCGTTATTGTTACCCGGATCGCTCCATGATCCTGTACCACTATCGTTGGTACCTGCAACACGGTTACCGCTTAGGTCGTTGTGCGAGATGTCGTACCCTGAATCGATAATACATACAGTGCGATTACCAGCATTGAAGTCGTCTAACTGTTGAGCATTAACCGCTTCATAACCCCACGGGGTAGTTTCGCTGAGCAAATAGCGAGGCGGATCGACTTCGACATATTCCACATCACTGCGATTACGAAGTGGTTCTAAGTCATCACCATCCAACTCAACGCTGTAAATGGCGCGATTACCTAGTTTTTCCACCTTACGTGCCTTCACCTGTTGTAAAACAGACTCCTGCGCGATTCGTGGTCCCCAAAATGAGTTACCACCCATTGAAGATCGGCTGACTGCATCTTCTTTGAATTTGACGATGTACTTCGTCGGTAACTTAGATTCATCAAATCCCATTGGTGGAGCCGCAAACGCTGACATAGAAGTGGTCAGTGCTATCGCTACGGCAGACAACGAAAATAAGCCTTGTTTTTTACTTGTTGTGTAGTGCATTTGCCCTATTCCTTATTTGAGCTAATTTTTATTCACTATATTCTCATGAAAAGTCATCACCATGATGTTCGCATGAGAGCTTCAGCTATAGTTTATAGGCCAAAAATGCCAAACAATTTGTTTCATGAATATACAACTTTGTACAAAAGATCATTCAATAAACATTTTTAGTTAACATCAAAAAGCATAAACAAAACCTTATAAAGCAATCACTTAATTAAAAAAAAGTGCATGTTAAATTAATGTTAGTGAGTAATTATTCTAAATAATACACATTTAATCGATTGCTATGCTGAATGGATTTTTTGACCGTGGTGCCAAAACTGAAATATTGAATATTTAGTTGTTGACTGTCTTGAGTATTTACTCAGAATTAGAAGGTTTAGTGAGAAAAATTCTCATCTAAATACTGTTATAGCCGAGCGTATTCACGTATTCGGAACCATAACCATTACAAGAAGAGTGAATGATGAAAAAAACAATCACACTATTAACTGCATTACTTCCGCTTGCCTCTGCCGTTGCAGAGGAGCCAACATTATCACCAGAAATGGTTTCTGCGTCTGAAGTGGTCAGCACGCAAGAAAATCAAACCTATACTTACGTTCGCTGCTGGTATCGTACGAGCCACTCTAAGGATGATGCGGCTACCGACTGGAAATGGGCAAAAAACCAAGATGGTAGTGACTTCACTATCGACGGTTATTGGTGGAGCTCTGTTTCATTTAAAAACATGTTCTACACCAACACCTCACAAAACGTGATTCGCCAGCGCTGTGAAGAAACACTAGATCTGGCAAACGAGAACGCAGACATTACGTTTTTTGCTGCTGACAATCGCTATTCTTATAACCACACGATCTGGAGCAATGATGCTGCAATGCAACCAGATCAAATCAACAAAGTAGTGGCTTTGGGCGACAGCTTGTCTGATACAGGCAACATCTTTAACGCTTCCCAATGGCGCTTCCCTAACCCAAACAGCTGGTTCTTAGGTCACTTCTCGAACGGTTTTGTTTGGACGGAATACGTTGCTAAAGCCAAAAACTTACCGCTTTATAACTGGGCAGTTGGCGGCGCAGCAGGTGAGAACCAATACATTGCGCTAACAGGTGTCGGCGAACAAGTTTCTTCTTACTTGACCTACACAAAACTGGCGAAAAACTACAACCCAGCAAACACATTGTTTACGTTGGAGTTTGGTTTAAATGATTTCATGAACTACAACCGTAGCGTGCCGGAAGTAAAAGCGGATTACGCTGAAGCTCTGATTCGTCTAACAGACGCGGGCGCGAAGAACTTCATGTTGATGACACTGCCAGACGCAACCAAAGCACCACAGTTCAAATACTCAACGCAGGAAGAAATTGAAACGATTCGCGCGAAAGTATTGAAAATGAACGAGTTCATCAAAGCACAAGCGATGTACTATAAAGCTCAAGGTTACAACATTTCATTGTTTGATACGCACGCGCTGTTTGAGACGTTAACCTCGGCACCAGAAGAACACGGGTTCGTGAATGCAAGTGATCCTTGTCTGGACATCAACCGCTCATCTTCTGTGGATTACATGTACACCCATTCATTACGCTCAGAGTGCGCGGCATCTGGCGCAGATAAGTTTGTGTTCTGGGATGTGACTCACCCAACCACAGCCACGCATCGTTATGTTGCTGAAAAAATGTTGGAAAGCAGCAATAACTTAGAAGAGTTTCGCTTTTAATAAGACTTTCTTATAGGTTAAACTCTTAATCATCATAAATACTTTGATGATAAAAATGGCCACGAAGTATCGTGGTCATTTTGTTTTCATATACATGAGTCTACTTTTATATTTAAATATAGATGAACAATAATTAAAATACAAAATTCCAAGTTATAAGTATTATAAACAAAACTTTTAAATACCAGCAAACCAGTAAAATCTAAACTTATTCAACATGCAATCAATTTAAATTTCATCATGGTCATTTTTGATTATTGAATTTAAAGAAGAGTTAAGTGACAAGTTAAAAAATACCCACATAACACAGGTAAGACCGAGAGGAGTGTGTCATGTGGGTTTAAACGATAGTTCTCTTGCTGATTCGAACTACCAACGTTGGGATGCAATGGAAATACAAATGACTCAGAGTTTCCATCACGGACACTTTATCGCTGGATTTCCCTCTATTTGTTAGGGAACAGTCAGCACAATAAAAATAGAGAAGTAATACCGCAAAAATAAAAATAGAGGTTTAGGATTTAATTTACACGTAAAATAACTACTATATTCACGCCATGAAGCATTAATAAATTCAACAATAAATATTTATTAAGTTAAATTTACTTATTGTCAGCACACTGTTAGTTTTACTCCTAAATACACTGGTCAGATTTGTTTATTTTACTGATTTTCGTTGCAATACAACTTCTAATTAATTCATGAGAAAAACATGCAGCGACAATTAACTCTTTCACCGATTTATTTATTAATCGGGTTAGCCTCCTCGACGGCGTATGCCGGTGGTTTTCAAATTAACGAACATTCGGCGACGGGTCTTGGTCGTGCTTTTGCTGGTGATGCCGTCATTGGTGATAATGCGTCTGTAGTCAGCCGCAACGCCGCAGCGATGACGCTGTTTAAACAAAGTGCCTTATCGTTCGGTGTCACTTACGTCAAACCTGACGTTACCGTAAAAAATGCGCAATATCATCGAGCTAATATTAATGCAGATGTCAATGTTGGTATGGGCGGTTTTCCTCCGTCCCCTCAAGTTGACATTACCCCGTCCTTCTCTCAAACCGTGACCGACATTGATGACGTCGATGGCGTTGGTCAACCAGCCGTTGTACCCAATTTTTACTTTATTCACCCTATCAACGACGACTGGTATCTAGGCTTATCGGCATACTCCAACTTCGGAACCGACATGGAGTTTAAACCAAACTATGGCGCACCTGTTTTTGGCGGTGTCACCAGCGTAGCGAGTGTCAACCTTGGTGCAAGCTTGGCATACAAGGTGAACGACCGTTTTAGTATCGGTGGTGGTATTGATGTGATTTACGGCTCTGGTGAGCTGTACCGCGACATGGACGTGGGTGTTTGCGTTGGTGGGAACATCCTTGGAAACGAACTAGAACAACGTTGTGGATCCGTAAAAGGCAACACACTTGATGTGGAAGCTGGCGGCATTGGGCTTGGCGCGAACATTGGCATAATGTACGAGTTTAACGAACGTCATCGCTTAGGTTTGAGCTACAAACACAGCCCTAACATTAATGCCAAGGGTGACATCCACTTTGCTGGCGAATCGTACGACTCGCTTGCCATGCCGCTACCGGATATTGCGGAGTTTTCCGGTTATCACCGCGTCTTACCTAAATTTGCCCTGCACTATTCTGTGCAGTGGATTGGTTGGTCAGCATTTGACAGCTTGAAAGCTGATGATCAGTTGCTAAAAGATTTTCAGTGGCAAGACTCCGCGCACTACTCCATCGGTGCGACTTGGTACGCCAATGAACGTTGGACACTTCGCACGGGTTACATGTTCGACAAAACACCTGTCGATGAGCTGACTTCGCTTTCTATCCCAGATTCGAACCGTCACTGGTTATCCGCGGGGGCCTCTTACCAATGGTCATCAGATACCACGGTTGACATCGGCATGACGTACTTGATTGGTGAAGATGTCAACGTAGAAGAGTACGCGTATGAAGGTGTTCCTGCACCGATGGTGACGGGCGTGACCCATTCAAATGCGTTCCTAATTGGTGCCCAACTCAGCCACCGTTTCTAATTTGTCAGGCAGTGATCAAACCTCTAGGTCATTGCCTTGTAACAACGCTTATCAAAGCGACCGAACAGAGACATTATTATGAACAAAACACTACTTGCTTTTTCACTCTCACTTCTCACTCTAAGCGCTGCTCAGGCTTCGGAATGGGGCTATGGCAATGACAAACACGGGCCAGAGCACTGGGGAGAAATCGCCAAAGACTGTGCTACCACAAAAAACCAAAGCCCAATCAACATCGACAACCCTGCCGATGCAAAACTGGAAGCATTGAACCTTTCGTACACTGGTCAGGTCATTGGTTTAACCAACAATGGTCATACGCTGCAAGCGCAAGTGAACGGACGTAACAGCTTCACCATCGATGGCGAGACGTTCGAGCTGCAACAGTTCCATTTCCACACACCTTCAGAAAACCAAATCAAAGGCCGCCAATATCCACTTGAAGCGCACTTTGTACACGCCAACGCAGACGGCGAGTTGGCGGTAATTTCGGTGATGTTTGATGCAGGCGATCAAAACGCAGCGCTGTCTAAACTGATCAACGCAATCCCACAAGAGAATCAAACCACGTTCTTTAAAGATACGTTTGAGATTAACGACTTACTGCCAAAAACTGCAAACTACTATCGATTTAACGGCTCCTTAACCACACCACCATGTTCAGAAGGTGTGCGCTGGTTTGTGCTTAAAGACACTCAAACCTTATCCAAAGATCAAGCCGCGAAACTGATGGAAGTCATGGGACAAAACAATCGTCCGCTGCAACCGCTAAATGCGCGCGTTGTACTTTCTAACTAATCGCCAAATCCGATAAGGGGCATCGTATTTGCTCCTTATTTGATTCGCTCTAACCTCACTTCGTTACAGGAACCCCCAATGAAAACTCCATCTGTTCTGTCACTCTTACTCGCACTCGCCCCGACACTCGCCTTCTCTCATAACCTTTCTGTCGGTCAAACCACCCCTTCCGTCAGCATTGATACCTATGGCGAAATGACGCTGCGAGGAGACGATGTGGCTTATCAACCTTGGGCAACTCAGCAGATGTTAGGCAAAGTCCGTGTGATACAAGCCATTGCAGGTCGTAGTAAAGCTAAAGAGATGAACGCGCCGCTGATGTCAGCAATCACTGCCGCTCACTTTCCTGAAGATCAGTATCAGACCACAACCGTGATCAACCAAGAAGACGCCATTTGGGGAACCGGTACATTTGTTAAATCGTCGGCAGAGGACAGCAAAAAGACATTCTCTTGGTCTTCCATGGTGTTAGACAAAAATGGCGTATTAGCAACAACTTGGGATCTACAGCAAGAAAGTTCTGCGATTATCGTACAAAATAAACAAGGCGAAGTTTTATTCGTGAAAGAAGGGGCTTTAACTCAAGACGAAGTCACACACGTCATCGAACTGATTAAACAGAATATCTAAACCTAAGGTAAGGAAAAGCTATGAAACTGTTCAACACCATCGCACTCTGTCTTTTAGCGGCTGTAGCCTCTTTCCAATCGGTTGCTGGAGACAACGATTGGGACAAGATTGCAGATAAAACCGTCAGTTTTAAATCGGAAACCGACACAGTCAATCCACTGTCCCCATTTGCTAACGCTCGTTTCAGCCACATAAAAATCAAATGTACGCAAGGTACGGTCGATCTGAAAAGCGTTAAAGTAATCATGAAAGATGGTCAGGAAAAGACGTTCGACAGTTTAGGTGTTCTGACTAAAGGCATGTCATCAAGAAGCTTAAGCCTACCAACAAAAGATAACGCGAAGTTAGACAAAATCGAGTTGAACTATGAATCGGTTGGCAGCACTGCACTGCAAGTCGCGGGGGTGACCAAAAAAGCGCAAGTGGAAATCTTAGGTAAGAAAATCGACGAGTAAGCGATGGCTCAACGAGCTCACCCAAACTAAAAACAGCGGCACTAGGCCGCTGTTTTCATTAAAAAATCATCATGGATAACTAAATGAATTTCTTCAGCTTCGCCAAACCATAAGCAGCGATGGTGACACAATCTTTAATCGTGCCGTCGATCATCATCTGTTCGAACTCCTCAACAGAAAAAGCGCGAGTGATCAAATCCTCTTCTTCACTGTCGAGTTGATTACCCACGTCCGTTAAATCACTGGCGAAGTAGACGTGACATGTCTGATTCAAAAAGCCGTATGCGATAAACTGCGCGCCGACATACGCCATTGCGCTCGCCTGCATGCCCGTTTCTTCACGCAGCTCGCCTTTGGCAAGCTCAAGGTGATCCGCATCTGGGTTTGATTCCCACGCCCCTTGTGGGATCTCCCAACAACGTTGACCTACGGTGTAACGGTACTGCTGAACCAGGTGAATCATCCCGTTATCGATAGCCAGAATCGCAGCACAATCAGGTTTGTCGACCACACCATAGATGCCCTCTGCGCCGCTCGGACGTAAAATTTTGTCCTCACGCACCGTCATCCACTTATTCTGGTAAACGACTTTGCTGTCTAGCTGTTTGATGTCTGGCATGGTTATTCCTTGATTTTTCTGAGGGTTACTGCGGAATAATACCCGATTCGGTTACGCCACCAAAATGTTCTTTAGTTCACTCAAAGACTCAACGGTGTAATTTGGTGCGATACGCTCATCGACACTTGCGCCTGTGGTATTTAACCAGCAAGTTTCAATACCAAAGTTATTGCCACCAAGAATATCGGAATGCAGGTTGTCACCCACCATCAGTACGCGCGTTTTGCATGGGTTGCCCATTTGCTGCATCGCGTATTCAAAAATACCTAAGTCCGGTTTTGCTACGCCCACTTGTTCAGAGATCACCACTTTATCGAAATACTCAGTCATCCCTGTGCGCTCAAGGCGAATTGCTTGCAACTCTGTAAAACCGTTGGTGATGATGCCCATTTTAGCTTTGCCTTGCAGCGCTTCCATCAGCTCTTTTGCACCTGGCAACAAACTGCAAATATCGGCCATTGCTTCTAAAAATGCGCTATTGAGATCGGCTGTTGTGGTATTCAACTTCTCAGCCCACTCGGTAAAGCGGTTATGTTTTAGCTCATCTGCCGTTACTTTGCCGTCTTGGTAATCCACCCAAAGCGGTTTGTTTACGGTTTGGTAATGAGCAAAATCTTGTTCAGTAAAATCTACGCCTTTGCGAGAAAACATAAGCTGCAAACCTTTGAAAGCATCAAAGTGGAATAAGGTTTCGTCAGCGTCAAACAGGATCCAATCGTACTTCATTTTCTTCTTCCCAAAATCAAGGTCGTAATACTGATGCATAGTCTAGATTGTTTTCTTCTTGAAGATAATCTCTATAATTGGAAATTAATTGTATCCTTATGCTCAACAATAAATGCTTCACGATGATAGGAGATTGATGTGAACGCGATTGCCTCCCTGCCCGTTTTTGTTGCTGTTGTCGAATGCGGCAGCTTTTCCCTTGCGGCCAAACAGCTGAATCTGACGAAATCGGCGATCAGCAAACGCATCAACCAACTAGAAGACGATTTGGGCATTCGTCTCCTTAATCGAACTACGCGTAAGCTGAGCCTGACCGAAGCGGGAGAACGCTATTTTGAGTACGCCTCTCTAGCGCTCAACCTAGCCCAGCAAGGCGTGGACGCGGTATCGGAGCTACAAGGTTCTCCACAAGGTCGGCTCAAAATTACCGTGCCGATGTCTTTCGGTGTGCTACATATCGCGCCTTTGATCAGCGAGTTTCTCGCTCGTTACCCGAAAATTGAAGTGGATTTAAACCTCGAAGACAAAATGGTCGATTTGGTTAAAGACGGTTTTGATTTGGGGATCCGTATTGGTGAACTCACCTCTTCCAATCTAATCGCAAAACGTCTCGCCCCTTGTAAAAGTGTGCTTTGTGCCTCACCAGATTACTTAGCGGAGTTTGGCACACCACAAAAACCAAGTGATTTAGTCAGTCACAACTGCCTGCGCTATTCCTATTTCCGTGGCGGCGTCGAATGGATGTTCATCAACAACGGCAGCGAATACAAGGTGCTTCCAAAAGGAAACTTTATCGTCAATAACAGTGAAGCCATTCGCCAGTTGCTGTTAAGAGGTTCGGGCATTGCGCAACTGCCAACGTTTATTGCAGGAAGAGACTTTGCCGCAGGAAATCTAAAACCGGTGATGGAAGAGTATTATCTACCAGAACACGCCATTTATGCGGTGTTCCCTGAACGCAAGCACATGCCGTTGAAAGTAAGAGCCTTTATCGATTTTATCAGCGAAAAACTCGGCACAGATTTACCTTACTGGGATCGTTACAACAGCCCAGAAAAATAACCATATTGATGATAAGTGAGTGAGATTTCACTACTGACATGTTCTGACATTCCATCCGCGTAACCTTATTTGGAACTCAACAGGCAATCCGCCAAAACTAATAAGGAATCACAATATGGAAACCGTTATCGAAACTGTGCAATTTCGTCTAACCGCAGGCACAACAGAGCAAGACGTGATCGCCGCTGCCAAACAGTCACAAACGTTTGTGAAGAATCTGCCAGGCTTTTTGTATCGCTCACTCAGTCACGAAGCGACGGACGATGTGTGGACAGACATCATTTACTGGCGTTCAATGGACGATGCCAAACAGGCGGGAAAACAGCTTAAGCAAGCCGCTGAATTTCAGCCTCTGTTATCGATGATTGACTGCGAAAGTTTCGAGCTTAAACATCACAACTTAAAAATGTGCAGTGAGCTAGAGAAGTAATCAGCCACACTACCACTAACAACCAGTAGGTCTAGATAAGGAACATCATGAGCAAATCAGAACGACTGTTTGAGCTACTGACGCTTTTGCGCGCAAAGCGTTACGCCGTGACAGCGAAAGAGCTCGCAGAAAGAATGGAAGTCAGCGAACGTACGATTTATCGCGATATTCAGTCGTTGCTTAGTTCTGGTGTTCCTATTCAAGGTGAAGCAGGTGTCGGCTACCTGTTGCAAGCGGGCTCTCATCTGCCGCCTTTGATGTTCTCAGAAAAAGAGATGATGGCGCTTGAACTGGGTATGCGGATGGTTCGAGCCTGGTCGGATGCCGAACTCGCCGAAGCGTCTCATTCTGCGTCCACCAAAATACTTTCGGTATTGCCCGATAAGCTCAAACAACAAGTGGAAGATTGTCCGCTGATTGTGCCCGATTATCATACCCAATCCGAGACTGCCAAACGAGGGCAGCTTCTGCGCCACGCGATTGATCATCAGTTTAAGGTCAGTTTGGATTACCAAGATGAAAGCGGACAGGTGACCGAGAGAAAAATCCAACCGTTAGGCCAGTTCTTTTGGGGCAAAGTCTGGACGCTGGTCGCCTGGTGCGAATTGCGCGATGACTACCGCCAGTTCCGCCTCGACCGTATACAAGCACTGCGTATGCACGATGAAGAGTTTCAGAGTGCGGAAACCAAATCTCTCAAACATTATATTGCGCAGTATGAATCGAAAGATTGAGTGTTTTTCATCCCTCCATCACAAGGATTCTAAATTGCTCTGCTCAATGCGCGATATTTGGAAAGGCACATTTGGTTAAACTAATGTTTCATTTTTAACAGATGCGCAACTAACCTAAGATCGTTAACTTAAGTAGCACGTCAACCACACCGGAGCGTGAAGCTATGAAAGTACTGATTCAATACACCCAAGCAGGGAAATATCGAGATCAAGCGTGGGAGTCTTTAACTCTTCGATCTAAAGGTGATATGCAGGCCGTTACCCCTTCTTATGCAGCCCAACTTATCGAACAAAGCAAAGCGACACTTGTGAGGACAGAAGATCAACAAATCGTTATTCATCCATAACCGACTATTAGCCTTGTTTAACCAACCTTTGTTAGTTACGCAAGGCTTACACCTCGCCATTACACGTTATCAATTTTATATACGACCACCTATATTTACAAAAAACCAATAAGATAGTTCTTATTTTCATTCTCGACATTCTTCTAAAACGCCCTTCCATTCATAGCTAAGATATAGGCTATCTGTTAGTCTCTTTATTTCTTCATGATAAATATTAGGATATTGATATCCTATAAATAGGATAAACCTTGAAAAAGCATCGGTTTATTATAAGGACAGGTGTAATATGCAATTGATCTGGAACATTATTGGATACTTAATGTTCTCTGGTGTATTAGTTATTTTTTTCCAGACATTCTTTATAGGTATCATGCACCTTTTAATGCCAAAAGACATTGTCAATAGCTACTTTAAAGAACCTTATTTTAACACTTTCGAACTAACTCTATTTACAGGTTGGCCTTACGCATTTTTCCGAACATTGATGTTTGTTCGTTTAATCGTTCAACCTAACTCAGGTGAAAAACGAAAGTTACCCGATGTATCCCAAGAGGTGCCTAGATGGTACCGTCTATTATCCTTCATATTAATATGGGTAATTATGATAAACTCTACAATGTTAACGCTTGTATTTTTTATCGCAGGTTTCTTAGCACTAGCGGATCATTTATGATATTGACTTATCCAGTTAAATCCAACATCACAATTTAAATGTAAATAACGACACTAACAATTGCACGTAAATGACAAATATATCATCCAATTTGGATATTTTTAAAATGAAAGTCTAGAATGTAAAAAAATAAACTTCCTAAATATAGTTTTTTGTTAGTATCTGAGCAAATTAATTATTAGCTAGAGGTGCTCTATGTCGGGATTATTTGAGTATAAAATAAAAACTCATGATAACTTATCATCAATTATATTAAACATGTATGGTGCTCCATATGGTAGCAAGGACTATCAGAGAGTGCTGACTCATATAATGACATTGAACAAGCATATTTCAGATCCTAACCGCATTAAAGCAGGCGATATCATTTGGTTATCAGCTCTACCCAAATCAAGCACCCAACTTAACACTCAACGTAACAATGCTTTACCTCCTAAAAGTATCGCGAAGCTAGGGACTTACCCAGCGTCTAAACCTCAAATATCTAGTTCTCCGCCCCATAAAGTTTTGCCTCCCAATATTCTCAGCTACAATCAACCTCCAAAATCGATCTCAAATCAAGTTCCACCACAACATGCTGATATGTTTTGGGCGTTAGCATGGTTAGAAAACAACGCCAATATGATTACTATTCCAGGAGGTACCTTGATGGGTGCTACAGGAAACTTGATGAGTAAAGGAAATATTAAGCTCATTGAGAATATCAACGACCTTTACGCAAACTATAAAAACGGAGTAATAAGTAAAGGACAATATGATGGTCGACGTAAGAAACATCTAGACCTACTAAAGAAAAATGTTGGCCCTATGGAAAAGCTGTTGTTTGGCAACAAAACGACTCACCAGTCTATTCGTATTGCTCGAAGTGGAGGATTACCAGCTAATGCTCATATAGTTAAACAGGCCGAAAAACTGAATAAAATAGCTCAGGCATCTAAAGTTGGCGGACATGTTTTAGTAGGTGTTGGTCTAACGGCTTCCTGTATTCAGATCGCGAATACACAAGACCAACATGAGAAGAATGAAATTTTTGTTGAGTCAATAACTAGCACAGCTGTAGGAATGGGTACCAGCGCGTTAGTCGGTCTATTTTTAGTATCAAATCCTATTGGTTGGGGGACTGCTATTGTACTCGCTGCAGGTTCAACGGCTGTAGGCTACGCTTCCGGCAAAGTGGCAAAAGGCTTTTATAATTCAAGTGAAAGCAAGCCAAACTTAGTCGCTAGTACTGGAATAGAAGCTATATGCAGCAAGTAATCACATTTCTTTTTTACACTTTAATGACTGGTGTGGTTATTATTTTCTTACAAACCATTTTTATCGGTGTCATGCACTTTCTGATGCCAAAGAAGATTGTTGGGAACTATTTTAAAAAACCATATTTTAATGAATTTGAGCTTTCTCTATTCACGGGGTGGCCTTACGCATTTTTCCGGACATTGATGTTTGTTCGTTTAATCGTCCAACCTAGCTCAGGTAAAAAGCGAAAATTACCTAATATTTCTGGAGAAGTACCAAAATGGTATCGTTATTTGTCGATTCTATTACTAGTTATTATCATTGTTAACTCTGTTGTCGTTGCCCTGACTTTATCAATTGGGGCCGTTCTTTTAGCAATTGAGTGAGGAATTAACACTTAAATATAACGATGTACTCGACGAAGAGAGTTCAGGCAGAACTCTCTAATCGCCAGTGTTTTGCCAACAGCTCTCTACTCTTCTTCGTTGAGACGACGAATCAACTTAGCTGGTGTGCCTCCATATAGACAATCTGGCGGCACATCATGGTTAACGACTGAATTCGCCGCAATGACTGAGCGAGCACCTATCGTCACACCTTGGTTAATGACGGAGTTACCGCCAATCCACACATCATCTTCAATCGTGATAGGTTTACAAAACGTCTCCCAACGTCGGCGACTTCGGTAATCAACAGAATGAGAAGCCGTATACAATTGCACGCTTGGACCGATTAGCACGTGGTTCCCGATAGTAATTTTAGCGCCATCAAGCATGACCACATTCATGTTGATAAAGGTTTCTTCGCCGATTTCGATGGTTTTACCGAACTCGCAATGGAAAGGTGCTTGAACAATGCAAAGACCCGCTTTGCCAAACAGCTGTTTTTGTAATTCGTCGCGCTGACTTTCGTCGGTATTGTTATTGAGCGCTCTAAGTGCTTGAAGGGCATGACTTCTAATTGCGTCAATTTCTTTGTCCATGCCATCAAAGATTTGACCAGACATCATTTTTTCGAGTTCTGTCACTGGGAGACTCCTACAACCTGCAATTACTACTTTCAGATTAATCACACGGTACGTGAATTGCGGAATAAAAAAAGAGAAAAGCCTGCACTTTTCCCTTTCCTGTTTTTATATTTTGTGGAGTCTGTCGACTTACACGATTTCCCAGCTGTGGGTCATCTCAACACCTTCACCTAGCATTAAGCAAACCGAGCAGTATTTTTCTAGCGAGTCAGCCGCCACTTTTGCTACGACTTCTGGGTCAAGCTCGTCACCTGAAACTTCAAAGTGGATATTCACTTGCGTAAAGATACGTGGTGCGGTTTCACGACGCTCTGTGGTTAGCTTGGCATTAACTGACAAGACCTTTTGTCCTGCCGTTTTCAAACCGTCGACAACATCGACAGAGCTACAGCCACCAGCGGCCATTAGTACCATTTCCATTGGGCTTGGTGCCGTTGCACCGCCATTGCCATCCATCACTACGGAGTGACCCGACTGAGATTGCCCAAGGAATTTAAAATCTTCTACCCATTTAACTTCTGCTTGCATGATTTACCTCATTTAGCATCGCTCGTTGAAGACATCGTTGCCCTATCAAGCGGTGTATTTCGTGTCGATACTTTAGCTTTCTCGCATAAAAGGGCAACGGAATTTTCAACATTGCTGTAATTTTTTCGCTCGGTTGCCTTTCTCTATACGTAACACTTTTTATTTCAGTCACACTTTCTACGAAAAACAACGTTGAGGTAGCTATGAAGAATATATCTAAGTTATTGGTCGGATTCTCTTTCGCACTTCCTGTCTTGTTTCTACTTTTGAGTAAAGCAGGCACCGCCGATACGATGGATAAGATGAAGGCTTCAGAGAATGCAGAAATCGCCACACTAGCTGGCGGCTGTTTCTGGTGTACAGAATCTGATTTGGAACAGTTGACTGGCGTAGTCGATGTCATATCAGGCTATTCTGGTGGTCATGTTGAAAACCCAACTTATCGCCAAGTTTCATCAGGTAAATCAGGTCACATAGAAGTGATCGAAGTTAAGTACGATCCAAAAGTGGTTAGTTACGAGCAAGTGTTGGACTACTTTTTTCGTCATATCGATCCTACTGACGATAAAGGCTCTTTTGTCGACCGTGGCCCACAGTATCGCCCTGCTATTTTCTATCATAACGCGGAACAAAAGCAGATCGCAGAACAGTTTATGATGGAAATCGACAAAGCGATGATCTATCCAAAACCGTTGAAAACAGAACTGATCGAGTTTGAGAAGTTTTATCCTGCAGAAGAGTATCACCAAGACTACTACAAAAAGAGCAGCTTAAAGTATAAGTATTACCGCTATGCGTCTGGTCGAGATAAATACTTGGATGAAGTATTTGGTGATGATCGTAAAGAGACCCCAAAAACGCTTCGTCAGTTGATCGAAGAAAAAAAGTTGATATCAAAAGTGAAAGCGTACAGTAAGCCTGCTAAGTCCGAGATCAAATCAAACTTAACAGAGTTGCAATACTACGTAACGCAAGAAGAAGGCACCGAGCGTCCGTTCGACAACGAATATTGGGACAACAAAGAAGCGGGGATTTACGTTGATATCGTAACTGGTGAGCCGTTGTTTTCTTCTACCGATAAATACAAATCGGGGACGGGTTGGCCAAGTTTCACTAAGCCAATTAACCCAGGTTACATCGTTGAAAAAACCGATTACAAGCTGATTTATCCAAGAACGGAAGTTCGCAGTAAGTTTGGCGATTCTCACCTTGGTCATGTGTTTAAAGACGGTCCGAAGCCAACAGGATTACGCTACTGCATGAACTCTGCGGCAATGAAGTTTGTGCCTGTAAGTGAAATGAAAACGCAGGGGTATGAAGAGTATCTGTATCTCTTTGATAAATAGTTCGTATTCATTCAACTTCAAGGGCATACGATGGCGAATGGGGAGGACCAGATGAAAGGTTTTAAAACACAATTACCAACCAAAATCTGCTCTGTTTGCCATCGCCCATTTTCTTGGAGAAAGAAATGGGCAAGAAATTGGGACGAAGTCGTTTACTGTTCTGAGCGCTGCCGAAGAAACAAATCAGTCAAAAGTTAGAACCACAAAAACTTTATGCCACACTGCTAGCCTTATTTTCCAAGGTTACTTTGCCCAGACCAAGCTGCGCTTCACCAAGGTAACAAGGCACCATCATAAGCCCAAAATGCCCCACTATCCTGCGGGGTTGCTTTGTCAATCAATCCCCATAAGTCTCGCGCGACACGCTCTGGCCTAAACAGCTTTCCTTCAGGTACATTCGCTTGAAAAGGTGCCGACAAAGCCGTATCTGTTGTGCCTGGGTGAAGAGCGAGTACAGTCCCGTGTTTGACCATTCTCCGCCATTCAATCGACATGGTTTTGAGGAACATATTTAACGCGGCTTTCGATGCACGATAGCTGTACCAACCGCCTAAGTGATTATCACTAATACTGCCAACTTTGGCCGAAATGGTCGCAAACTTGGGGTTGGTACTGCGTTTTAACTTGGGCGTGAAGTATTTCGCCAACAGTAAACTCGGCAAAGTATTAACCATGATGGTTTGCTGAAAAAAGTCTGCGTCGAGCGAGCTAAGATTCTTCTCAGGACCTTTATCTTGGGTATGCAACATACCAACGCAGTTCACCAACCAATCAACATGTTCAATTTGCTCACTGAGTGCTTTCACCTGCTCGTCCTGCGATACATCCACTTGATGCCAAAATACATTTGGGTGTTGCCAATCTGGTTGGTGATTACGATAAGTGGCATGCACGCGAGCTTGGGGAAAGCGAACTAGCGCTTGTTGAACGATCGCCAATCCAATGCCGCCATTTCCACCAACGATCAGTATGTCCATTACAAGCTCTCCAAGTTTTCCATATAGTGCTCTGCGGTATCTAATATCGCTTGGCGTTGCTGCTCTTCCATATTGTCCCAAGATCGGAAAATCATCCCTATACGTGGATTCGTTGCTAAGCGTTTGTCGTGTTTGTTCATAAAGCGCCAATACAAGCTGTTAAACGGACACGATCCTTCCCCGCTCCTCGCCTTATTGTCGTAATGGCAACCCTTACAGTAGTCGCTCATTTTGTTGATGTAAGAGCCACTCGCCGCATACGGTTTGGTGCCAACAATCCCACCATCTGCAAACAGTGCCATACCGCGCGTATTGGGCATTTCTACCCATTCAATCGCATCAACGTAGATACCGAGATACCATTCATCCACTTGGTCTGGGTCGATCTCGGTTAATAAACAAAAGTTACCGGTTACCATCAAGCGCTGAATGTGGTGCGCGTAAGCGTAATCAAGAGACTGGCCAATCGCGTTGCGCATACAGGCCATTTTGGTTTCGCCGTTCCAGAAGAAGTCTGGCAGCTTTCTACTCGCTTCCAGTTCATTCTTTTTCGGGTAATGAGGCATGTTCGCCCAATAAACGCCTCTGATGTACTCTCGCCATCCCAAGATCTGACGAATAAAACCTTCTACTTGAGAAATGTCTATGTCGGCATTGGCATGAAATGCCTTAAGTGAAGCGTCAATCACCTCTCGCGGATTCAGCAGCTTGCTGTTCAGCGAGAACGAAATCCGGCTGTGATACAAGCTCCATTTAGCCTCGTGCTGACCTGTCATGGCGTCTTGAAAACGACCAAACAATGGCAAACAGACCTGACAAAAATGCGCGAGTAAAGACAAGCTTTGAGAGCGATTTACTGGCCAAAGTAAATCACCATTTAATTTACCTATGGTTTGAATGTTGTGCCGACCTAAGCGCTCGACAATATCACTGACGTCATGACTAAACATTAATGGCTTTGGCAGCTGTTCAATGTCTTTTGCTTTAAGTTTATTTCGGTTATTGGCGTCGTAGTTCCACTTTCCACCAATAGGCTTACCGTCTTGCATCAAAATGTTGAAACGCTTACGCATACGGCGATAAAAGTGCTCCATCATGATGTGTTTACCTTGGGGAAACTGCGATTCTATTTCCTCAAACGGTAACAAAAAGTGTTCCGAATCGACGCTGCGCATCACGACCCCATCAAGCTTTAGTTTGGCTAACTGCTCTAGTAAACGGTATTCGTCGGGGCGTTGATATTCAAACTTACTTGCACCAACTTCACTCACGTAGTGTTGTAAGACTTGCGCAAGATCCTCGAAAGATTGTGTGTCATCCAACGTAAGGTGCAAAACTTGATGCCCTTCTTCCTGCAGCTCGTTGGCAAAATTCGCCATCGCAGAGAAAAAAGCGCACACCTTTTGAATGTGATGCGTAACGTAAGTGTTTTCTTGTTTTAACTCAGCGACAAGGTAAAGCACCGAGTCGTCTACACGTTGAAACCACGAATGCTCGCTATTAAGTTGGTCACCAAGAATGAGCCGAACCGTCTCGTAATGCATCGGTTATCTCCCGCTCTCTTTTTTTGACGCAATCGGCCAATCCACCATATCGACACTATCAAGATGTACGCCTACGCATCTCCCCTGCCATTTGTCGATAAATGAAAAATCTGGATCATAAATTTGTGTCTGCTTTTCTAGATTAAACTGACGTGAGCCACGTGGGTCAGCGCCAACACCAGCTAAATACTGCCAGTTGCCCCAATTAGAGCCGACATCGTAATCAATCAACTGAGTTTCAAAATAAGCAGCACCGTAGCGCCAGTCGAGTCCGAGTTCATGAACCAGACAACTCGCGACCAGTTGGCGCCCTCGGTTAGACATATAACCCGTTTTATTAAGCTGATGCATACATGCGTTAACGATTAGAAAAGGTGTCTCGCCTTTCTTCCACTGCTTAAAGCGTTGCGCATAAAAGCTGGTCAGTGGTGGCTGGTTGGCGATACCGCCAAATCGAAACAACTTCTGTTGATACTTTCTCGCGTACCAATAAAAGTATTCCCGCCACAACAACTCGAAATAGATCCAATAGGTTGAATCATTTGCTCCGTTCTTCCGCTCATATTGTTTGAGCATGGCATAAATGATTGTAGGAGAGACGCAACCATGAGCTAACCAAGGTGAAAATTTAGTTGAATACTCCACCCCATCAAGCCCATTGCGCGTCTGTTTATATTCGCTCGCTAAACTTGAAGCAAAATAGCGTCGACAATGTTCAAGACCGCTCAGTTCTCCGCCATCAAATGCTGGTTTGGTGTCAAAGTAATATGTCGTGGCGGTAGGAAAATTCATACCTGAAGGTTCTGGCGGTAAAGCATGAACGCTCTCGTAAGGTTGAGAGAGGTCTAAACCTTCGACCTGCTTTCTAAATTTCGTGAAGGTCGCAGGCAGTTGCCTTAATTCAAATGGCAACTGTTCTTCGCACAACAAAGTGCGTATCGCTTGCTGTTTGATGTTCACATGGGGAGTGCCTTCAATTGCACGCTCTAGAGCCTGTTGCTCATCCGAACCAGCAAACGCATCAGCATAAATATGAGTGATACCGAAATGACTGATGGCATATTTGATCGCTTGATAGGGCGTCAGTTCAACCGTCCATAATCGTTGCCCCAATTTAGCTAAAGATTGATTAAGTTCATTAAGCGATGCCTCGAGAAACTGCAATTTCGCACGCCCTAAAGAGGTCTCCTGCGCAAAGTGCTGCAAGTAAGGTGTCACCGAGGGGCGACAATACAAACAAATTAACTCATCCATTTCTGCACAAGCGTCTATCAACAGCGGATTGTCATGCAAACGCAGGTCATTAGTGAACCAATACAATCCTATTTTCTTATCCAAGTCGCACCCTCTTTTTGTAAACTCGGAGTCCCGCGTTCTTGTTGCAAATAGCCTAAGCGCTAAGTCTTTTATTCCACTCGTTGTTGTACGGGCAATAGAGCTTTACGATCATTAGGTTACTGACAATCTCACTAAACCGATTGGCTGGTCATCTTAGAGCCCTTAACACCAAAACATCGTTTGCACATGTTTCATACTAAGATTTTATAAAATTAAAATTTGGCGATATTGATAACGGTCTTAATCACTCATTTTTTATATAAACCATGCAAAAATGATAAAAATTAAAGCGATATTGGTTAATATCCGTTAATCTAAGTCCAATTCCATTTTGCTAGTACCATCGCAGAAATGACCGACGAGTTTAAAAAATCGACCGCTAATTTGAAAAAAGCGGTCCCACTAATGATCAAAAATCATGTTGCTGCCACGCCAGCCAACTATGCGCTTTGGTATACCTACGTTGACAAGACCATTCCTGAACTCAACTTTGAGTTGGATACGGTGTTAGAAAACTACGGTATCTGCCCGCCTGCAACCAATAAACAGCTTTATAACAACTATGTTGCCAGTAAAGCAGAAACTAGCCTTGAAGATCTTAGAACCAATGTAGAAGTTCTGCTGCATGAAGTGTCCAGCTCGATGAGCGATACACTTTCAGATACTTCTTCCTTTTCTGAAATGGTAGACAAAAGTTTTAATAAGCTAGAAAAAGTTGAAGACAACAGCTTAAGTATTGAAGAAGTGATGGTGGTGATTCGTCAACTTGTCGCAGAGTCACACGAAATTCGTCACTCGACAAAGTTTTTGAATAGCCAATTAACTAATGCGAGTGAAGAAATTTCTCGCCTCAAAAATCAGCTGGCTGAAGTACAGCAAGACGCATTATTTGATGGTCTATCCAACCTTTACAACCGTCGAGCTTTTGATAAAGATCTGTCTTCGCTTATCGCATCAAATCAAGCAATGACCTTGATCATGCTTGATATCGACCATTTCAAGTCATTTAACGACAATTACGGCCATCTTTTCGGCGATACGGTGCTAAAAGCCATTGCCCGTCGACTACAACAAAGCTGTCGAGATGGAATATGCGCGTATCGTTTTGGTGGTGAAGAGTTCGCTTTAATTGTGCCCAATAAGTCTCTGCGAATTGCTCGCCAATATGCAGACACCCTACGCCGCATGATAGAAAAACTGCGCATCAGAGATAAGCGTTCTGGTACACAAGTTCACAGCATTACCGCTTCTTTTGGGGTAGCAGAATATGAGGTGGGTGATACACCTGAAGCTCTGGTCAATAAAGCCGATAAGCAACTTTATGAGGCAAAACAACTCGGTCGTAACCGCGTAATGCCCATTTAAATCAACTTGTTATGTAAGCTTGGTTAATAGGACCGACTTTTTCGAAATAGAATAAAAACCCCGCACTATTGAGTGCGGGGTCTATTTATCTGGCGCTTCACATCTTAATCGACACTGTAGCAGTAGCTTAGAATATAGTCGTCACCGTTTTTCGCAGTGTATTCTTTATCTTCGCTGCATGCCATCGGCTTACCTTTTTTGTCGCCTTTGATTAGGCTGATCCAGTGGCGCATCGCCGTCGGCGCATTACCCGTTAGTTCAGGATTAAACGTAGTGCGTGTTTCCAGTTGAATGTCATCAATATCCATCAACTCCACACAACCGGTGCCTTTATGACAGCCAAATAGCACTTCTACGTGGTTACCTGAATCGTCTTTAAACAAGATCGATTTTGGATCTTCTTTCTCACCCGTATACGCCACAAAGTGTTTTGGGCTTTTCAGGCCGCTGTGTGTGCCGTCTTTGAAGTAAGCCAATACATGGCGGTAATCAATTACGTAACTTGATACATCTTGGTGCGACCCGTTCTCCAATGGGAACATGCGGTCTAGTAGTTGCTTCGCTTTTACTTGCTTCTCGCTCTGCTGCTCAGCACTTACCGCTTCGACGGCAAATACAGCTTCAGCGATAAATGGGCGTTGTTGTTGTTGCATCTCTTTTTTATCGAAGTTCAGCATATTCATCGTCATATCCTCGCACTTAAAAAAACTCGTCCTAGAGTAAAAACTTAATTCCTTCGTTTAAGTTTCAGGCAATTCTGTGAAGTTGATGGTTAATTTCCTTGCCTGCTTATTATGTAGATTAGCGAAATATTGACTACAATTTCACAACAAAAATTTTACAATGTGAATTTTACAAAATGTCTGTGTCAAAAAGCCTTATTCGTCAGTCCCATTTTCTAGGTACGAAAATTCGCAACCTAAGGAAAAACAACCATTTAACGATGGAGGATTTATCTGCACGCTGTGTAAGGATCAATCCTGAGTACGCACCGTCGGTATCTTACCTTTCGATGATAGAGCGCGGAAAACGCGTTCCGAGTATTGATATGCTCGAAGTAATCGCGGAAGTTTTTCAAAAAGATCCTGCGTGGTTTTTAGATGATGAACCGGAATTAGAGGCCATTACCCCCAACAAAGGGAATCGTGGCGGTATCAACGGTATGGCATTGGAGCCGAGCTTTTTGTTCTCCAATGATATTCTCCAAATCGCGATTCCAGAGATGTTGTCTCAAACGGGTATTACTGGACGTCAATTCGCCCACTTGTTGATCCGTGCGCACCAAGAGAACCATCAAAACCATTTTCCTGATTTAGAACGCGCTGCCGAAGAGGTCGGCTTGAAACGCCTGAATCTATCGGTAGAAGATCTGATAGATATTGCGAAAAGCATGGGGTTGGATATTCGCTGGGTAGACCGAGCACCACAGGATGTGATTGATGAACTGGGCGTCAGCGCCAAACAGTTGATTACGTCTTTTATGGAGCCACCTGGTACCATTTATCTCAATAAACGAATGCGTGACTACCCAACCCGATTGAAATATGACTTGGCGGTATACATCGGCCATCGCGTGCTCCATAGCAGTGATGCAATGAATAACGTTTTATCTATTGGGCATCAAAACAACTGGGAGCAAATGGACAGCCCAGTTTCCAACTCTGAGCTCAACTCGCAAGATATCCTACAAGCTTGGCGCGATTTTGAGTCCAGCTTTTTTGCTGGTGCCTTGCTTTGCCCCAAAGTACCATTTCGTCAGTTGCTTGACCGTTCCGGTTACGAAATTGATGTTCACAAAAAGGCCGGCGTTTCTCCTTCCGTTGCGATGCGTCGTATGACCGTGGTTTCTCCGTACCCTCATTGGCACTACTTTGATGCCTATGGTCCGGGCAAGTTGAAAGCGGTATATCGTGGAAATGGCATCCCGCTTCCTTGGGGCAATATGCGCAAAGTGAACGATCCTTGCCAACACTGGGCCGTATTTAGACGTCTAGCCCAACCTTTGGATACCAGTTCAGCGCAAATTTCGATTTTGAATGTGGGCGACGAGCCACGTATTTACTGTTGTGAATCAGTCAACGTATTTGACCCTGCGGGGAACAACCGAGTGTTGTGCGCGGGGATAGATTTAAACCCTGCGATTTCTGCACAAGGTGGTGATGCGGTTTCTATTGCGGAAGAGCTGAAGTCACTTTGTGTCGCTTCCGGCGGAAGTAGTGTCATTCCTCCCCACATCAAAAAAGACTTAACAACCATCGCTAAGATATTAAACATCAATTGGATAGAACGAGGTATTCAAACCCAAGCTAGGCTAATCTGCTCAAGAGGGGCCGTTTGTCCAAGGCAGCCTAGTTGTTACAGTAAGTGCGGAGAAGCCGATGAGACAGGTGACGACGTGAATATTATTGGTCTCTAGAAAGAAAAAACGCCAATCACAATAATCGTGATTGGCGGTATATACTTGTGAACAATGTGTATTCACTAACAACGTCAGTTGGCTAGGTGACCCTCGGCTTAATAAGGGTCACTCTAGATAAAGCACGATGCGTGCCAACTTTAAAAAGGCCGTTTTTTAATAGATCCAGATGCATATCGTTGCTTTATTGACCATAAATTTCGCAAACTGCATTTGCAAAATGCAATAACATGCAAATATGCCACTTCATGCACTGCTAATAATGACTCTCTCAGCAAAGAGTCTATTAACATGTAAAGTCATATATTCTTATACCCAAATGATGGTGAGATTTCGGATTCTTAACCTTACCACTGCTCCAAAGCCCTGATTGAAACTGGGCTCAGGTTCATCCGCCATGTTTTTGTTGATACATTCTCTCATCGGCTATTTTCATCATTTGCTCTGGAGATGACATGTCCGGATCAAATATCGCGTACCCAATGCTGGTTCTCAGGTAAATGAGCGCTTCATCGTAAATCACGGGCGTCGAACATAAAGCTAACCTGAGCTTTTGTAGCAGAGACTGAACATTTTCTTCCGTCCCAGGGTTATGAACGACAACTAAAAACTCATCACCTCCCATTCGGGCCACTATATCTGATTTACGCAGAGAGCTTCTCACTCTTTCAGCCGTAGCGACTAAGACCTTGTCGCCTGCGTCATGACCATAGGTATCGTTAATATGTTTAAACCTATCCAGATCTATATTGATTAAGGCGAAGCTGTAACGCTTTTTGTAACGTTTCGCTATTTCAAACTGCTGCTTGTAAAACTTCATAAAATAGCGACGGTTTGGTAAGTGCGTCAGTTCATCATGCAGTGCTCTATCATCCGCAATGGTGTATAAGCGATAAATCGCAATAAGCGCGAGGCTCAGTGCAAAAACAATGGGATAACCGATAAGCCTTGCTAAATAAAGCTGATGCCAAGGAATTTGACGGTCGAGTTTGTCTCCGGAGAAAACCACCATACTCCATCCACCATAAGGAAAATGAACCATTTCTTTCGCGTATGGCTTTTTGGTTTCACTCAGTGCGCCAAAGAAAACGTCACCAAAAGCACCGCCACTGTCGTAACCACGAATCATCAAAGGGTAGCGATAAGAGAAATCGATCACGCCAGTTTCTCGCATCAGAGCATCAAAATTAATCACCGCACTGATCACACCCCAATAATCCTGGTTCAACGGTGGATCAAGAAAAACCGGAACCCGCACGATCAAGCCTTTGCCGCCTTGAATCAAGTTGACAGGCCCTGCTATAAATATTTCTTGTATATCCTTAGCTTTTTGCACCTGTACCCACTGCTGTGGCACCGTTCGGTAATCGAGGCCGATTAAACGCTCATTACCTTGGCGGGGAAATATATGACTGATAACATCATTCTTCGCAATGCCAATGATCGTAATATGTTTGCTTTTGCTCAGGATGCGGTGAGCCGCAATATTCAATTCGTCTTCTTGGTTTTTAGGCAGTAAAGTAATGAGTGTCGCCAAGGTACTGGCTTTATAGATATCCGCCATAAGTACCGCTTCCAAATTGGAACGGAGGGTGGAAAGTTGCTCTTTGGCCTCAACTTGAACTCGCTCTTGGTGAAGCTCTTGCTGATTTCGATGCAACAGCTCAATAACCCCAACGCATAAAGCGAAAAAACTGAGGAAGAACAATGCAAAATAGCATCGCTTTCTGGGTAAATAACGCATTTTCTCCCCACAACTCGTATATCGTTACGAGATTTTTATTTATTGTTAAAATTCTTATTATCACAAGAATAACCAATCCCAATCGGAAAGGTAACAGTGATTAAAATTTTTTATGTTTTAGGTATGAGATGATGCATCAACAAGGCGATTTATTTGGCGGTACTCAGTGGCAAGAAGTAGAAAGGGGTAAACTCTATTACGATCCTTACTTTCTTAGCCATCTAGAAGCGGAGCACTACTTTGACCAACTTCTGGAAACACTGCCATGGCATCAAGAGCGCATTACCATGTTCGGCAAGTCAGTACTTCAACCTCGTTTACAAGCGTGGCACGGTGATGCAGCATATACTTACTCAGGCTTAACCATGCAGCCTCACCCTTGGACTCCTGAGTTAACTCAGCTCAAAGTGCGCTGTGAGACGATTGCGGATGTAGCCTTCAACTCTGTACTTGCCAACCTATACCGACACGGCCAAGATTCGATGGGCTGGCACCAAGACAATGAACCAGAGCTAGGTAGAAATCCGGTTATCGCCTCTTTGAATTTAGGTGAAACACGTCGATTTTTGCTCAGAAATTTACATTGTAAAACTGAGATTGAATATGAGCTTTCTCACGGCTCCTTACTGGTTATGGCTGGCGAGCTCCAACATCACTGGAAACACTGTGTACCAAAAACCGCGAAAACCAAAGGTGAACGTATCAATCTGACTTTTCGACAGATTTTTAACTATTGACTCAGCTTTTACATTCTTAATTAATATTGATGGTAGGTTTAGATTCAGGACTTCATAGGGAATGGATTTATGCGTATCAAACCTCTTAGCTTAGCGGTCTTACTCTCTTGCTCACTTACCTTTGCTGTTCAGGCATCACAGGAAGAGATACCGCTCCTAGATAATGCTCAATCAGCACAGTTGATTCGTAATACCTACGAGCAGGAACTGTTCACTTTACCTGCGTTTAAAGAGGGGCACTTTGGCTTACGCATGTACCGCCAGACATTAGATGAGAAATATCACGCTGCCGTTTGGACCGACATGGCACAAGTAGCTAGCCGATTAAACCGATTTGCTAATGAAGTCGTTGAACCTGAAGATATTATTCTTTATTCATCACAAAGATTGACCGCGTATCAAGAGAAAGAAAGTGAGCGAGGGCAACGACGCTATACCGTCACTAAACACCATCCTGAATATCTTTATCTTGGCGTGGATTTGCTTGGCGCAATGGCAAGAGCAAACGAATATGGTCTGAAACATAAGCAAGACAAGACGCTAAGAAAGATCCTGAGGCGCTACGATTTCTCGCGTTACGTTACGGACAAAGAAATGATAGAGGCGTGGGCAGCTCAGCTCGCAAACCAAGTCTACTGGCTTCGCCAGCTAGGCGAGCAAGATGTGGTCGACGAATTCACTCAAACCTTCCGTAACACCTACCCTGACGATAAAGATAAGATGCTTTCAGCTCAGCAGTATTGGAACAAACTCTATGGTATGACGCACATCATCTTTGCCGACTCACAGTACTATCAAGAACGAGTAAGCGAAAAGAAACACCAATGGATTTATGATTACTTTCGCAACAACATCGACACTATCCTACTGCGCGCCAAAGAAGACGTAATTGCAGAAGTCGGCATTTCGTTTTTGTTAGCAGGCTTGGATCACGATCCGGTCGTCGAGAAAACCCGCCAAGCCATTCGTCACGCAATCAACGCTGAAAAAGGGATGATTCCATCGGTCGATGGGAGTTTTGATCTCAAGTACGGCGAGCACCGTAACGTGCTAGCCATCATGCTGCTCGATTGGAAAGGGGTACATAAAGCGCCAACTTATCAAGAGCACCCTGACGCTTTTAAATCAATACCCTACGGCTTAATACCTAAGCCTTAGAAATAATAAAACCCGCCATTTAGGCGGGTTTTTAGTGTGCATCTTCAATCTAAATTAGAGCGAGATGAAAATGCCCGCTAAACACGCACTCATCAGGTTAGCGAGTGTGCCAGCAGCAACCGCTTTTAGGCCTAAACTTGCTACATCTTTGCGGCGCTCAGGTGCCATCACGCCGATAGAACCCAGCTGAATCGCAATTGAGCCAATGTTTGCAAAGCCACACAACGCAAAAGTGATGATGACTTGAGTATGCTCAGACAGCGTCGCTTTGTGCTGTACAAAATCGATAAACGCGACAAATTCGTTCATCACAACTTTCTGACCAATGTATGAACCCGCAGCAAGGATTTCGTGGCTTGGCACACCAATCAACCACGCTAGAGGTGCAAACAAGTAACCAAAAATCGCTTGTAGCGTCACACCAGAGAAACCAAGTATGTCACCTAAGTTTTCTAGTCCCGTGTTCACCATCGCGATAACACTAACAAAAGCGATAAGCATGGTACCAACAGCAACGGCCACTTTCATACCGCCCATAGCACCGCTTGCTAGCGCATCAATAACGTTGCTTTCTTCTGATTTATCTAGCTCAATATCGTTGTAATCGCTTGGCGTTTGGCGTTCAGGAACAATGATTTTTGCCATCATCAAACTACCTGGAGCTGCCATAAAGCTTGCCGCAATCAAGTATTTTAGGTCAACACCTAAACCGGCATAACCACCAAGCACACTGCCCGCCACTGAAGCCATACCACCAGCCATCACAGCAAACAGTTCAGAGCGAGTCATGTTCGAAAGAAATGGACGAATAAGAAGTGGGGACTCGCCTTGAGATAAGAAAATGTTACCTGTTGCAACCAGAGACTCTGCTTTGCTGGTGCCCAAGAACTTCTGGATAGCACCGCCAATAAATTGAATCACTTTTTGCATAATGCCCAAGTAGTAAAGGGCGGAGATAAGAGCACTGAAGAAGATGATGATAGGAAGGACACGAATAGCGAAGATAAAGCCAGAAGAAGCGAGGTCACCAAAGAGGAATTTAATCCCCTCATCAGCAAAGCTGAGTAGCCCCGCGACACCATTACTTAAACTCGCCAGCGCCGCCTGACCTAACGGGAAATAAAGCACTAAGGCAGCAAATCCCATTTGTAGCATCAAGGCGCGAGATACGGTTTTCCAATTAATGGAAGAACGGCCCTCAGAAAGTAGGAAAGCACAACCTAGCAGTGCAACAATACCAAATAGACTAAATAGAACACTCATGAGCTGGACCTACTGAACGTTGAAAAAGAAAAAAGAGCCAAAGGAATTGGCAGAAGAAAGGGACAACGCAGCGAGTGATAACTCGCCTTCAGATCCAGAATGTAGACAGAACGAATAGTTCGACATCTTATTTTTACCTTATACAAGCAATTGAACGTAGCTGGTCCGGTCCGTGGGGTCATTCACTGCTGGCGAGCGTATTGCTTGGCCTGCTCCATGTGACGGCTTGTATGGGTAAGGGTCCTGAACAACTAAACCCTAATTCCCGCTTAAACGGGACGCAAGTATAGCCAACAAAAAGAGATATTCATCACATTTATTTACGCAAACGTTCAAGCGTTCAAAATTTAGGCAAAAACGTTCTTTTGTCGTCATACTGTTAATAAAAGTAAGGGCATAAGGACAGACTTTGATGGTAAAAAACGCAAAAGTGACCAATAAATACGCAATCAAACTCGAAAGATCCAAAATTCGTCATTTTGCTCTCGCCAACAGATGGATTTTGGTTATACAATTCGCGGTGCTTCTTTTCGAGGCCTCTGAGTATTCAGAGCATCATGATGCCGAGATGGTGAAATTGGTAGACACGCTAGCATGAGGTGCTAGTGCCTTTGGTGTGAGGGTTCGAGTCCCTCTCTCGGCACCATTATCCTTCTTCCCTAATTTTGTTCGAGTGTAATGCAAAGTTCTAAGCAGGCAAGACAGTCTACAGATGCTAACCAACTTCTGAGTGAGCTTGCGGTTCACGCTTTATTGCACCTGCACTTTAAAATTCACGCGTCCTCAGATGGCCTCTCCCTTAAAGAGCGTAACGACTTACTGCAGAAATGGCTGAAGCCAAAACTGAAGAGTAATCGCTATAAGCTGATTAAAAAGCCGTTAAAGTCTTTGACTCAACGGGCAAAAGGCGAGAACGGAAATCTGGAAGCGTTACTCGAACGTTGCGTGGGTGCAGATAAACCAAGTAACCCTCAACCTGATCTAGATAGCTACTTGCTGTTGATTAACGAGATTGAGAAGAAGTTGGGGACTACTATATTATTATCTCGACCGGAAGACGTCGACTTATCTCACGACCAACACGGCTGTTTGCTATGTGTGCTTTCTGAGAACTTAAATCAGCATTTCGATGATAATAACGCCCTAATCGCTCCTATTTCGATGCTGTTCCGCGGACCAATGAGTCAACGCTCACTTTTCCTTGGCAGTATTTACGCCAGTGGCACCTTCAATTATGAAGTGCAGTACCAGGACGATCAGTTCGTTCGTATTACATTAGAGTTGGCGTAAGTGTAACGCTAAGAAACAAATCGAAAAAGGCCGCGAAACTCGCGGCCTTTTGCTTTTCTATATTCAAACCTTAATTAATCGATTTCTTTAAACCGAGCAGTAAAGTGGCGCAGCACTGGTGGTTCATACTCAAAAGTGAGCCCTTTTAACTCATGTGCACGATTTTTCAGTTCGATAATCGCATCCGCAATGTAATCCATATGGTCGTTTGTGTAGACACGGCGTGGAATGGTCAAACGCATTAATTCTAACTCTGACGCTTTTTGTTTACCTGTTTCAGGGTCACGACCAAGCAGCAGCGATCCTATCTCTACTGCTCGAATGCCCGCTTCCAAGTACAAGGCATTACACAATACCTGCGCAGGGAACTGATCCGTTGGAATATGTGGCAAAATCTTCGCTGCATCCACAAACACCGCGTGACCACCCGTTGGGTATTGAATTGGAATACCTCCTTCACGTAAGCGCTCACCTAAGTATTGAACTTGGCTAATTCGGTAGTGAAGAAAATCTTCATCTGCCGCTTCATACAAACCTCGAGCGAGCGCTTCCATATCACGCCCAGCCATACCACCGTATGTCACAAACCCTTCCATGGGTACACAACGTGTCTGCACTGCTTGGAACAACTCTTTATGATCGCGAATACAACACATACCACCAATGTTTACCATCGGGTCTTTCTTAGCCGACATGGTGAGCATATCGCCGTATTGATACATCTCGCGAATGATTTCCAGAATCGATTTATCTTCGTACCCTTCTTCACGCTGCTTAATAAAGTAGGCGTTCTCACAGTAACGAGCCGAGTCAATCACCACTGGAATATCGTACTTGGTTGCGATTTCGTACACGCTGCGCATGTTTTCCATCGACACAGGCTGGCCACCGGAACTATTACAAGTAATCGTGGTGATAATCGCACAAATGTTATGCGAACCGTGCGTTTCAATTGTTGCCACCAGCTTATCGATATCAAAATTGCCCTTCCAATCATAAGGCGTAGTGGTGTCGAATGCTTCTTCCGTTACCACGTTAATCGCTTTACCGCCATTGAGTTCAATGTGACCCGCTGTGGTATCAAAATGGTAGTTCGAGATAAATACTGGCGTTTCACCACCACGCACCTGACGCATACGCTCAATCAAAGCTGGGAACAAAATTTGCTCGGCACCACGCCCTTGGTGCGCAGGCACGGTGAGCTTATAACCGAAGAAGTGCTCCACTGCATCACATAGGTTGTAGTAATTTCGGCTACCCGCATAGGATTCATCCCCCATCATGATGCCAGCCCACTGATTATCGCTCATGGCACCAGTGCCAGAGTCAGTCAGCAAATCGATATAAACATCATCACTACGAAGAAGAAATGGGTTATAACCCGCTTCTTTTAACGCGACTTCACGGTCTGCCAAAGTGGTCATTTTGATTGGCTCAACCATTTTGATACGGAAAGGTTCTGGAATACGTTTCATTGTTAACTTCCTTATACGCATTGTCCTACGCGCTATCACGTAAGACTAAAAAACAAATAGATAAAATGCTTTTCAATGCGGTTGCATTGAGGAAATCAACGAGAAGAGATTTTACTAAGAAGAGATAAGCAGTAGTCTAGGTTGTACCAGAACGACAGCACCAAACGGCTATCGAGAATATCCTTTATTCTCATCGTCTTCGCCCTCCTGATAAAAATAAAAAGCCAGAAACCCCATGTTTCTGACCTTTTCAATATAGTGCAGTTTTCAATCAATTTTCAGTGAGGTCACCCTCATTTTAAGAAGGTCTCGCCCTTTTCATTCTGCGTTTGATATTACTTTCTTTGACTAAATAATCGAAAAGTGGCGCGAATAAGTTAGCAAATAGAATCGCTAACATGATGCCTTCTGGATACGCTGGGTTCAGCACTCGGATAAAAATCGTCATCACACCGATTAATAGTCCGTATGCCCATTTACCGTTATTGGTAAAAGCCGCCGAGACGGGATCTGTCGCCATAAAGAAGGTACCAAACGCAACCCCACCAATCACGAAGTGCCAGTAGAACGGCATGGAGAACATTGTGTTAGAGTCCGAACCGATCGCACTCAATAATAATGAAGCCGCCACTAAACCAACCAACACGCCTGCAACGATTCGCCACGACGCAATCTTCATAAAAATAAGAACCAAGCCTGTTAGTGTAATTAACAACGTGGAGACTTCACCCATCGAGCCTGGTAAATTACCAACAAAAGCATCTCCCCATGAAATTGGCTCTCCCGTCATATTATTTATCAAGGCACTTTGCCCACCTTCATACCATTGGCTAAGTGGAGTAGCGCCAGAGTAACCATCAGCCGCGACCCATACCGCACCACCAGACATGTTGGCAGGATAGGCAAAGTATAAGAACGCGCGCCCTGCTAAAGCTGGGTTTAGGAAGTTTCGCCCCGTACCACCAAAAATCTCCTTCGCCACAACAATACCGAAAGTGATACCTAAAGCCGCTTGCCACAGTGGAATTGTCGGAGGAAGGATCAGTGCAAAGAGTATAGAGCTGACAAAAAAACCTTCGTTCACCTCATGCTTGCGCACAATAGCAAACAGAACTTCCCAAAAACCACCAACGATAAACACCGTCGCATAAACGGGTAGAAAGTAAGTAGCACCAAGCCACATTTTACTTACCCACCCCGCTTGTGAAACCGCATCTAACGAGCCCCATACCCAACTCAGTTGCCACGAAGAAGCCAGCGCTTGCTGAGCTGAGGCTTGATCCATTCCATACAACAAAGCACCGCTGGACTGCTGACCTATGTTGTACATACCCCAGAACATGGCAGGGAAGACCGCCAGCCACACCATGATCATAATACGTTTTAAATCGATGCTATCTCGAACGTGAGTCATGCCCTGGTTAACCTTACCAGGCGTGTAAAAAATGGTTTCGACAGCTTCGAACAATGGATAGAACTTGTGATACTTCCCACCAGGGCCAAACTTAGGTGTCGCTTTCTCAAAGTAGTGTTTAAGGCTCATAACAACTCCTCCTTTATCTAAAAGATGGTACGCACTGCCGTAAAAAGCGATCGTTTTTTAATCTCTTAGCCTTCCTTCTTCGTATTCCATTTTGTTCGTCGCTCTTCCCTCATCTCTTCTAATTCGGCGAACTGTTAATTCGAAACTTAAAAGGGAATGCCCATGGATACACTCGCCATCGATTTAGCCAGATTCCAATTTGCCTTTACTGTCTCTTTCCACATCATTTTTCCAGCGTTTACGATTGGTTTGGCAAGTTACCTCGCCGTGTTAGAGGGCTTGTACTTAAAAACGGGCAACAAACAGTACATGCAGATATATAAATACTGGCTCAAAATCTTTGCCATCAGTTTTGGTATGGGTGTGGTAAGTGGCATCGTGTTGAGCTATCAATTCGGGACCAACTGGAGCGTATTTGCCGACAAAACAGGCCCAGTCTTAGGCCCGTTAATGGGATATGAAGTTTTCACTGCGTTTTTCCTCGAAGCTGGTTTTTTAGGCGTGATGCTCTTCGGTATGGATAAGGTAGGCAAGAAGCTCCACTTCGCCGCGACTTGTATTGTTGCATTCGGGACGTTTTTGTCTGCGTTTTGGATACTTTCGGTCAATAGCTGGATGCAAACACCAACGGGCTACAGTATCAACGAAGCCGGACAGTTTATCCCAGAAGATTGGTGGGCGATTGTCTTCAACCCTTCCTTCCCTTATCGGCTCGTTCATATGTTGCTCGCCGCTTACCTCACTACCGCCTTTGTTGTAGCGGGCGTTGCCGCTTATCACTTACTAAAAGCAAACCATAATCCACTAGCCAGAATTATGTTCTCGATGGCAATGTGGATGGCAGCCATCGTGACACCAATTCAAATCGTTGCTGGAGACATGCATGGATTAAACACCCTTGAACATCAACCCGCCAAAGTCGCCGCGATGGAAGGGCACTATGAGTCTCACCAAGGCGCGCCATTGATCCTCTTCGGTATCCCTAACGATGAAGAAAAACGTATGGAATACGCACTGGAAATCCCCAAACTCGGTAGTTTGATCTTAACTCATGACCTCAACGGTGAAGTGAAGGGATTAGATGCTTTTCCAGAGGAGGAACACCCTCCTGTCTCTATCGTTTTCTGGTCTTTCCGAGTAATGGTCGCGCTTGGTTTTGGCATGCTTGTTATTGGTTTGTGGAGCCTATGGCTAAGAAAACGTCGCAAACTTTTTGATTCAAGGGCACTTCAACGTATTTGTGTCCTGTTTGCCCCAGCGGGGTTCATTGCAGTTTTAGCAGGCTGGATAACCACCGAAGTCGGTCGCCAGCCTTACACCGTATACGGTCTTTTAACCACAGCCAATTCGGCATCGCCTATTGATGCCGCCGCGGTGAGCGTCTCCCTGACGGCGTTCATCGTGGTTTACTTTGTGGTTTTTGGAGCTGGCTTCTTCTATCTCCTGCGTTTGATGCGCAAATCTCCAACTCGTTATGAAGAAGGCTTAGACAGCCGACTTCCTGATGGCACGAAAACCGATGCCATCACACACTCTAACCATCTAACCTAGGAGGCTAGCTCATGGATTACGCATTAATTTGGTACGCTTTGATTGGGCTCGCCGTTCTGATTTATGTCGTGTTAGATGGCTTTGATCTCGGTATTGGTATCCTATTCCTCAGCGCTAATGACGATGAAGAGCGCGACATGATGATGAACAGCATCGCTCCTGTTTGGGATGGTAATGAAACTTGGTTAGTTCTTGGCGGTGGTGGGCTTTTTGCCGTGTTCCCCCTCGCCTACGCGGTCATTATGCCAGCACTCTATGCTCCCCTGATTTTAATGCTGCTCGGGCTAATTCTGCGCGGGGTTTCTTTTGAGTATCGCTTCCGAACACAACGCGGAAAGTTTTTATGGGATAGCGCTTTTTTCATTGGTTCACTCACCGCGGCATTGATGCAAGGCATTATGCTTGGAACCCTGCTCCAAGGTATAGAGGTTAGTGAACGAGCATACGCAGGTGGATGGTTTGATTGGCTTTCGCCGTTTAGCATATTTTGTGGCTTGGCGCTTGTTTGTGCTTATATTCTGCTCGGTTCATGCTGGTTATTAATCAAGCTTCCAGAAGAGCTGATGGGGCGCTATTACGTGGTCGCGCGACGATGGGGACTAGCGATGGTAGCCTGTATATTCATCGCCAGTTTGTGGCTGCCATTGAGCCAAAATATCGTATTTGAACGTTGGTTCTCATTACCAAACTCGCTGCTGTTTTTCATTTTACCAATCATTGCAGCGGCACTCATTTGGCAGCTATTCAAAGCCTTACTCGACCACAAAGCTGTTCGTGCCTATGTACTTGCCATCGGCCTGTTTCTTGTTTCCGCGATGGGTTTCGGTGTCAGTACATTTCCTTACTTGGTTCCCTTCGCACTCACTTATCAAGACGTCGCCGCGCCAGATAAAAGTTTGGCATTTTTACTTGCCGGTACGGTGGTATTACTTCCTCTGATCATAGCCTACACGGCTTATTCGTATTGGGTTTTCCGCGGTAAGATGAAACGTGGAGAGGAATATCACTAATGAAACTAAAACCCATTTTGTGGTTCATTGGTATTTGGCTGGCAAGCGTGGTCGCCTTGTTTATCGTCAGTTCGCTGATACGAGCTGCGATATTGTAGGCCAAGAGTCTACTGCACCACATCTGAAGCCATTGAGGTCTATACTCAAGCAAGGGTAAAGCAACGGAGTGTTTTTATGACCTTAAAGCAAATTCTGGCAACTTTGATTCCTTTGACAGGTCTACTGTTTTCACCAAATGCATTGTCCGTAGACAAGCAGATGTCATCCGCCATGAAAAGTAAAATGCGGTCTATTTGCTCCACAAAAGACGATCAGGGCCATTGGCAAGTTGCTCAAGCTACTCCTGACGCTAGACGCTCACTCAACATGGTGCTTTATCAAATGAATGCCGATGATAAATTGAAAGCGATTCATGAAGTGAGAACGAAAATGGTCGGCGGAACCCATTATGCATTTGAGTTCGAGTTGCAAGATGGCCAAGTCTGGAACGCGATAGTCCTGCACAGTGCCCGAGGCGATTACATGATCGAAAGACACGCCAAGAAAGGTGAGCTTTGCTCCAAAGAGCAATAAACACTACAGCTCTACAGTCAAAACAGTAAAGGCGACTGAGTCAGTCGCCTTTACTGTGGGTATGTTTAGGTATCGCTTCAAAAGCTTGGGAAAAGTAATAGCTTTTAACCTGAGGTCTAATCAAATCACAAGCTAACCCAAGGTCATCATGCTTTGTGAAAGGTAAATGTTCTGATAGAACCTCTTTTGACTTTTTATCAACCGTTTTAAAAGATTCAATAATTCTTAGAGGAACGTGAAACTGATGATCTCTCACGAGAAAGAAATAGTATTGGAGGTGCTCGCCATATGTCGCAGCGTTATTAATCTCGCTACCAATTTTCACAGCTTCAACACGACTGCCTTCACAATCAAATTTAAACACATTGGTAATTTCTGCTTCCATAGAGCCTGGTACATAAACGATATAGCCAGCACTGAGCTCATGACCAATTAATACATAGCTCTCGTCGCGCTCATGCAGTTGATACGCAAAAGAATGAAATGCACTACAAAGTAAAATGAATCCAAGCCGTTTCTTCATTTTGTCTTCAACTCATTTATGACTTTACGTACGAAGTTTGCCTTAGCATCCGTATATTTTTCGATGGTAATTTCAGCTTGTTCCACCAAAGAAAGTTTTAGAGAAACATGAGGAAAGTGCGCAATACCTAGTACCATATCGATAATAGGTTTGGCAGGCATATCCAAAATGGCAGTACTGCCAATATGCTCGATTTGAGTTGACATCATCTCCGTCACTAACGCCAGTTCATATCGGCTGCGTGCAAAATCCTGTCGCCATGCAGGATCATGTTTAACAACACCTACGTTGTAATTGGCTAAACCTAATTTCATCCATCCCTCTCCTAATAAACCCAAATATCATAAGAAGGAAATTATCCAATCACCAAAGTAAAAGCCAAACTTCCGGCACACCCGACACTATTACTCAACAAATAGAGTCATCTCTGGTGTACTTTTGGTTTGGCTTTCTACTGTTAAACCGTCTCGGTTTTTGCCTCTATCTTCTCATTCACCTTATCGCAAATGTACTCCCCAATAGGCATTGCCGATGTCGCTGCGGGAGAGGGGGCGTTGCAAACATGCAAGCTTCTTGCGCTCTCTGCAAACAAGAAGTCATGAACCAAAGTGCCATCGGATAACACTGCTTGCGCACGAATACCCGCAGGATATGGTTTGAGATCGTCTACCTTGATGCTAGGGCAGTATTTGTTGACCAACTTGAGATAGCCCGGCTTCCACCAAGAGTTCTTAAACTCATCCAATCCGGTTTTGAGATGCTTTTGTGTCACCTTCCAGAAACCGGAGAAGCTGAGCATCTGCATGGTATCTTGCAGGCTAAAGTTAACCTTGTCGTACCCTTCTCGCTTCCAACCTTGCACCGCATTTGGACCTACGGTCACACTGCCATCAATCATACGAGTGAGGTGGACACCCAAAAAAGGCAAATCAGGGTCGGGAATTGGATAAATAAGATGATTCACCACTTGGTCGTGTTTGCTATCTAAGCGATAGTATTCACCGCGATAAGGGATGATCTGAAAGTCAGTTGGAATACCCATCATCTTAGTCATACGATCCGCCATCAAGCCGCTGCAGGTGATCAAGAATTTGGCATTGAGCTGCATGGTTTGACCGTCTGAAATGCAGGTCAGTTGGACTTCCTCGTCCTTCTCTTCGGCAGCCACCACTTTGGTTCTCAAGCTGATTTGACCGCCGAGCTTTTTGAACTCTTCCGCCATCTGCTCAGTGACCAAACGATAATCGACAATACTGGTGGTTTTGACATAAATCGCGCCCAAGCCTGTGATGTTTGGTTCAGCCAGTTTGAGTTGAACTTCATCGAGTAGCTTTACGTCGATACCGTTGACATGGCAGCGCTCATAAAGGGCATTCATACGTTCGACTTCTTGCTCATTGGTCGCAACCAACAACTTGCCACAGTTCTCCACCGGAATATCGTGCTCAGCACAGAACGAAATGGTTCGCTCTACCCCACGCTTACAAAAATCGGCTTTTAAGCTGCCCGGTGCGTAGTACACCCCAGCATGAATCACGCCGCTATTGTGTCCGGTTTGGTGCCTGGCAAAACCGGACTCTTTCTCAACCAATAAAATGGATTTGTCTGGGTGACGTTGCTGCAGTTGCCATGCTGTCGACACGCCAACGATACCGCCACCAACAATGATGTAGTCATAGACTGATTTCATACGACCTCTTATAAAACCGATAGTTGAGATTGTTGCAATTTGAACTTGCGACCACTGTAAATGAACACCGCGACAAATACCGCGCAGCTTGCCACACGAACCAACATTGGGATGTCGTGCCAAACCAGCAATGTACCCACCACTACCAACAAGAGACGCGTCAGAATGTGTAGAGGACCTTCCAAGTAACCTTCAATCGCACCAATCAATGCATAGGTACCGATGATGGCAAAGAAGCCCACGGTAATGACTGACGTCACATCCCAACTGACTAAGCCTGTGTAAGCAATCAACAGCGGCACAAGATACAAACCTTTGGCGATTTTCCACGCCATCAGGCCGGTACGCATTGGCGGTGTTTTCGCGATGGTTGCCGCAGCAAATGCGGTCAAACACACAGGAGGAGTCACGTTACTGTCTTGCGATAACCAGAAGATGATGAGGTGAGCAGCCAGCAACGCCAAGCCTACTGCTTCCATACCCAAACTTTGCTCTATTAGAGTCTCCATAAAGTCCGCAGGTACTAGCGCCACCATTTCTTTCGCGGTTTCCAACGCCATTGGTGCATTAAGCAGTTCCAGCTTTTCTGGCGCCGCCAACATAAAGATGGCTTTTGCTTGTTCAGGCAATTGACCTGACACCATCAATTCAAGCAATTGGTTTTCCGCAATCAACTTGTAAAGCGCAGGGGCAGACAGTGTACCCAATACAATATACGCCGCTGTCACGGGTAAACCCATACCCAAAACAAGAGAAGCGAGCGCAATCAGAACGATCATGATGAACAAGTCACCATTCGCCCAACCGTCGATCATCAGTGAGAAGGTGTTGCCGATACCCGTTGTGCTGATCACGTTGATCACCAAACCGATACCCACCAGCAATACGGCTGTTGTTGCCATGTTTTTCGCGCCTTGTGAAAGTGCTTCGATGATCGCTTTTGGTCCCATCTTGTGATCTTTCGAGAACCAAGAAGCCACCACCACAGAAATGATCGATAGACCAGCAGCGTAAGTCGGTGTAAAACCTTGAACCAACAAAGTAACCAATACCGCCAGTGGGATAAGATTGTGCCAACCGCTGATGAGCACTTTAAGTAATGATTCATCGCTGGTAGTGATCTTCTGAACGCCGCTGCGTTTGGCTTCGATACGCACAAAGAACGCCACAGACAAGAAATAGATAAGAGCAGGAATGAAAGACACCGCGATGATATCAACATACGGAATTTGCGTGTAAGACGCCATGATGAAAGCACCCGCGCCCATCACTGGTGGCATCAACTGACCACCTGTCGACGCAGCCGCTTCAACGCCCGCCGCGAAGCGCGAAGGGAAACCTGCTTTTTGCATCAAAGGAATACTGATAACACCGGTTGAAACCGTATTTGCCACACTCGATCCAGATACTGAGCCCATCAAACCGGAGCCAATCACAGCAATAAAACCGGGGCCGCCGATGATTTTGCCTGCCGCAGCACGTGCCACATTGATGATGTAATCACCGACACCAGAGCGAACAAGAAACGCACCAAACAGAATGAACATGAATACGAATGTCCAACTGATGCGCGAAATAGAGCCAAACATGCCCTCAGAAGAATAAAAGCTACGGTAGAGCAAAGTTTCCATGCTCAAACCCGGGAAATGGAAAATGCCTGTTGCCCACTTACCCCAAAGCACAACGTAACTCAAACACACCACAATCAGCACTGGAATAAACCAGCCCATGGTGCGTCGGATCAGCTCAATAACAATCAAAATTGCCATGATGGCAAAGACCCAATCGCTGGTCACGAACTTCACGCCACGTTCATACAGCGCATCTTCGGCATACGGAATGTAGAGCAAACACGCGACCGCACCCATAGCAATTAACACATCAATGCCGAGCGCAACCTTACTCTGCTTGAGAGAGATATGAGCCGGATACCAAAGCGCACAAATCACCGCAAAACCAGCAAAGTGGGTCGCGGAAATCCATAACTCCGGTAACGTCGATAAGGTATTAAACCAAATGTGCAAAGCAGACAACACCACGCCAAACACTGTGATTGTGGTGGTTACCCACGGAAAATCTGTGCGCGTGGGCAGCTCAAATTTCTGCAATTCCTTTTCTATTGAGTCGCTCATCTCATACTCCAAGCTCTGGCGGCTTTTTCCATCTTAGATATCGGTAGGGATAAAATGCCCCGAGCCGAAACTCAGGGCGAAGTTGGCGTTATTTCGCCATTAGGTCTGATGGGATTTCGATGCCCATTTCTTTGTAGTAACGCGCCGCACCTGGGTGAAGAGGCACTGGCAAGCCAGCAATCGCTTTTTCCATTGCCATTGCTTTGGTTGCTTTGTGGATGCCTTGTAGGAAAGGCAGGTTTTCGTAGATCGCTTTGGTTAGCTGGTAAACGTCTTCTTCCGAGATATCTTCACGAACTGCCAAGAAGTTTGGCTGTGCAATGGTGGTGATCGGCTTATCTAGACCCGGATACGTGTTCGCTGGGATCTCGTACTTCGTCCATAGGTTGTAGTTGCCGTTCGCCTTTTTGATTTGCTCGTCAGTAAACGAAAGAATCGAAATGTCTTTACCCAGCGCAGCAAAAGCTTGAGTGACCGCACCAACAGGTACACCTGCAGGCGTGTTCATACCGTCAATGGTGCCGTTTTGAAGTGCGCTCGCACTGCCGCCGTAACCCATGTAAGCAAGGTTGAATTTATCAGGGTCTACCTTCAGACCTTTCATGATTTGGCGACCCGAGTTCTCAGTACCAGAATTCTTCTTACCGATAGAGAACTTTTTACCGTCTAGGTTGTTCAGATCTGTCACCGTGCCAGTTTTTGCTAAGTCAGAACGAACAATAAAGTGCTCAACGTTTTGCCACAGCATAGAGACTGAACGCAGCTGCTCTTGGCGACCGCTTTTCTCATAAGGACCTTCGCCAGACCAAGCCCATGCACCGTAAAGACCTTGTAGAATTGCGAACTGTGCTTCGTTTTCGTTCAGCAGTTTGACATTTTCACCAGAGCCCGCAGAGCTGATTGCAGAAAGGGAGAAGTGGTGCTTTGGTGCCAATTTCACTTTGCTTAACGTCGCCAACGCTACGCCCACAGGGTAGTAAGTACCACCTGTCGATGCCGTTGCAAGAATGTAGCTACGATCCTCTGCGGCAGCGTTAGCAGCAATACCAAAAGAAGTCACAGCGACAGCCAAAGCTTTTACCAGCTTATTCATTTTCATTATTACTCTCCGTGTAGTCGTTTCACGATTGGGGATTTACATCATGTTAAATCTTTATTAACAACACATTCCCTAGAGCAATTGAAATGCCAACTTTTAACCCTTTGTATTTATTGAACTAAGTGCTAAAAGACATCAAAAATGAGCAAAATCATGCTGATTTGATAGCAAAGTAATGAGCAAAATCTTGCTCATTGAAGAGAAGAAGGTTGCACGCCTAGATCGCAAAAGGTTAATAAAATGTGATCAAGACAAAATAAATGCACGATTCACTAATAAGCAATATTTTGCCGATGCAATTTTGGATTGAACTGCAACTAATGAGTATCTTAACAATAAGAAGAAAAAGCGCATCATTCTAAACTGCTCACTTTATCAGCGGAGGTTTATAGCCTAAACGACTACAAATAGCACAAAAAAACAGCAAAACAAGCCATGTTACAGAAATGAAAAGTCATTTATTCTAGTTTTGAATTTAAAAAGCAGTTCGATCCACCAGTTCAGAAACAAACATTGACCGTATCAACTTATTTTCTACTTCGGGGTTGTGCCAATAGCCCTATGTTCGTTAGGGTAACAACACGCCAAGGCAAACGTATTCCTTGGTTTTTTTTCGTCATTAAGGATCACCCATGTCAGCAACTGCGCAATTACAATTCGCTTTAAAACGCCCATCTGGCGTTGCTGCAGCGATCCTCCTGCTCTCTCTGGAACTGATTCAGAGCTGACAGGCTATATCTTAACTTTCTGTCAGCTTGAGAAGAAGCTGACGGGAACACCACATACTCCTCCCATTCCTTTCAGTTTCTTCCAAGCGAAACATAAGAGGAATAACAATGTTAAGCGCACGCAATATCGCCGCTTTGGGCTTCATGACTTTCGCCATGTACTTAGGCGCGGGTAACCTGATCTTCCCTCCATTTTTGGGTTACCAAGCAGGTGAAAACTTTCTGAGCGGGATGTCTGGCTTCCTCTTAACGGGCGTAGGTCTGCCTGCAATGGCACTGGTGATGGTCGCTATCGTAAACGGTTCAGACAAATTAACCGCTGCCCTACCTAAACCTTTGGCGACCAGTTTTTGGGTAATGGTATTTATCGTGATTGGTCCTGCGTTCGTGATTCCGCGCGCAATTACCGTGGCTTACCAATTCAGCTTTGCGCCAATGTTTGGTGATGCCGCTTTGGTGCCTTTCACAATTGCTTTCTGTGCTATCACCATTCTATTTGCCCTATATCCGGGTAAGTTGGTCGACAACCTAGGCAAGATCTTAACGCCTGCATTGATGGCTATCTTAATCATCATGTCTGTGACTGCTTTGGTTTCTCCTGCAGGCGAGCTAACTGCCGCAACGGGACCATACGTATCTGGTGCATTTGCTGAAGGCTTGACTCAAGGCTACATGACCATGGATGCGCTAGGCTCTATCGGTTTTGGTTGGATCATCTTCCGCGCGATTCGCAGCATGGGTGTGGATTGCCCGAAAGCCACCGCAAAATACACGCTAATCGCAGCTTTGATGTACGCGGTTGCCATGGCATTTGTTTACATCTCATTGGCTTACATTGGCTCAACAAGCTCATACTTAGGTTCTGAATTCAGTAACGGTGGCGACATCTTAACAGCGTTCACCTTCAACCACTTTGGTGCGTTTGGTTCACTACTACTAGGTGCCGTGATGGTATTGGCTTGTTTGACTACAGCTATCGGCGTAACCACTGCAGGCAGTGAGTTCTACGATAATACTTTCAGCAAAGTGAACTACAAAGGCTGCGTTATTACGACCATGGTATTGGCTGGTTTGATCGCCAACGTAGGTCTGGAGCAACTATTGGCTATCACATTGCCAGCGGTTGTGGCGCTTCACCCAGTAGCAATTGCGTTGATGATCATGGCACCAGTGCGCAACAAGATGTCGCAAATCATGGTCGTCGCGACGGCGTTCACTGCTCTAGCGTTTGGTTGTGTTGATGCGCTGCACATCCTCGGTTACATGCCAGATTCCACCGATGAGTGGATGGGTAATTACATGCCTCTGTACAATGACTTTGCTAGCTGGATTATGCCTAGCGTATTTATGATGATTGTTGGTCTGTTGTTTACGACGAAAACCAACCAAACCGAACAATTCGAGCTGGTAAATGAATAGCCGTTTAACATAAGACATCACTCAATAAGTAAGTTAATATGTAGTTCGCTTATTGATATCAGGCAAAGGAGTTGCCTGAACTATGGATTGATGTGGAGCGCTTATGGACAATCAGTATTTAGACATCAGAACGCTCAACTTTATCGTTATTCTGTTCTCTTGCATTTACTCAATCAGTCTACTTTGTTACCAATACACACAGAAAAAAATCAAAGGCTTAAAGACTTTTTCTCTCTCGCTATTATTTATTGGCTTTGGGCCTTTTTTACTGGGATTTAGAGGCTCCGCACCAGATTGGCTTACCATCGTCATAGCGAATACGCTCATATTAATCGGCTTCTTGCTTACGCTTTACAGCGTGAGCATTTTTCGTCAATTCCCTCTAAAACTGGCCCACTCACTCGCTTTTTTAACGCCCATTTTCAGCGGTTCGTTTTATTATTTCACTTTCCATGACCATTCAATTAAAAGCCGTATCATTTACTTAAGTGTTTATATCTGCATCGTTACGTTTTTTAGTGGGATCGCCATGCTGAAAGGCACCAAGCAAGACCAAAAACTCCCAACCATAGTGATGGCGTGCTCCTTCTTTTGCTTCAGTATTTTTATGGGCTTCAGAGCACTTTGGAGCGCTTTCGCCAATGAAGTGCCAAATTTTATGACCGCAGGTTTTATCCACCAGATGACGTTTTTACTTAGCATCTGTCTGATTGTCGCTATGAGCTTTAGCATGTTGTGGCTAATTAATGGCCGCTTGATACAGTCAATCAATGATCTCTCACATTTAGACGCCCTCACAGGGCTTCATAATCGTCGCGCGATGGAAGAAATTGTTCCAAACCTTGTTAATCAAGCGCACAAACGGAAGCAATCAATAAGCATCATCATGACCGACATGGACGAGTTCAAAGCGATTAATGATCACTACGGCCATACGGTAGGCGATTCCGTCATGGCTACGATTGCCGCTATCTTTAAGAAACACCTCCCAGAGTCAGCTTGCACAGTACGATTTGGTGGTGATGAGTTCATGATTGTTTTACTTGAAAAAGCACAACGCGCCAAAATTGTTGCCGAGCAAATTCGCCTGGCGGTGGAAACTGAAGCCTCATTGCAGTCATTCGAGAATGAGATCACCATGAGCTTTGGAATCAGTGAGTTATCTGAGGGACAATCGCTTCACGAGGTCGTTGCTGAAGCAGACGAAGCGCTGTATAGCTCTAAACATACGGGCAGAAACCAAGTCACCTTGTTTGGAGAAGAGAAAGGCCTAACTTATAAGTTTGTCCCAACTCCCTCAAAGAGCGCTTAATCATATTTGTGACGCCCATAGCGGTAAATCAGCTTAAAAATTGCGTTAAGTATAATCAGAGCGATTTAAACCAAACTTTTGCATCTTTTGATTCAAAGTTCGACGAGGTAAATCCAACTCCTGCATCACCTCGTTAATGCGTCCGTGATGCCTGACCAATGAATCATGCAGCACCTTGCGCTCAAAATTGTGTAATTGAATAACCAGAGGAACACCCACTTGCGTCTCCTCCGTGGTTGACGAAGGACGGCTAGAGAGAATTTCCATCACAGATACCGTTTCATCCAAAGCAAAACGCATAGCCACGTTTCGCAGCTCTCGAACATTCCCAGGCCAAGCGTAGGAAAGCACTGCGTTTCTGTCGGCATCACTCAATGGTCGGGTTTCAGGGTTAGTTTGCAAGGTGAAGTGCTCAAACAAAATCAGTGAATCTTCTTCTCGCTCACGTAATGGTGGCAAATAGATCTGCGCCACATTGAGTCGATAATACAAATCTTGACGAAACTCATCATGATCATTGAGATCTTCTTTCGCGGCGGCGATCACTCTCAAATCAACCGAGATCTGTTGATTGCCTCCAACGCGCTCAACTGTATGTTCCTGTAATGAACGCAGCACTTTCACCTGCATGGACAGCGGCATACTCTCGATTTCATCAAAGAATAAGGTGCCTTTATCCGCGTATTCCAATTTGCCAATGCGCTTTTTACCCGCTCCGGTAAATGCCCCAGCTTCATGCCCAAACAGCTCACTTTCAAACAGGTTCTCAGGAATGGCGCCACAGTTGATTGGCACAAAATGATGGGTTCTGCGTTGGCTTTCATTGTGCAAACTGGTCGCCACCAGCTCTTTACCACACCCCGTTTCACCGTAGATGATCACGTTAGTATCGATTTTCGCCAGTTTCGCAACTTGCTCGCGTAATTGCTGCATCACTCGACTTTGACCAATGAGCACCTCTTCTAAACCACTCACGCTGGCTAGATACTCTTGGCGGTGAAGCGTCGATGTTTGCGCGCGGTGGCTCTCGACCGCATCTGTGACGCGTTGAGACAAACGCTCCGGCTGGAAAGGTTTTTCAATAAAATCAAACGCGCCGTTTTGTAGCGCATTCACCGCCATATCCACATCACCATGACCAGTAATTAGTATCATTGGTGTTGGAATGTGATTCGCAATAAGGCTCTCTAAAATCGAAATTCCATCAGTATCTGGCAAACGAACATCACTAACTATCGCATCAAACTCTTGGTTCAGAATGGCGGTTTTACCTTCCTCCCCCGAGCTAAAAGCTATGACGTCAAACCCCGCCAATTGCAGCCATTGGCTTGTTGCTTGACGAACGATGTCATCATCTTCAATTAGGGCGATACGCGGAATGTCGTCAAAAGTCATGAGTTACTGCCTGATCGGTGATAGAAGTCTTTGCTAAAGTTAGCAAAAACCATGCTATAGAAAAGGAGCTAGATCCCACTTCTTAATCACAATTCTTTAACATCCAATCAGTTAAGCGCACTCTTTCACTACCAACTACGATAACTATGTTCAGCCAAACGGAGCTCGTATGCAGCGCACTAAGAATGGGAAAATGTGGCTAACCGCCGTATTGATCAGTGCGCTGGTGATCTTTTTCTACGGTGCTAGCCGAGAGGTGGCCCATCAATGGCTGAGCGTCCAAACTCAACAAGAAGCACAACAGAAACTCCTCGACTACATTGGTGAAGTCCGCCGAGCATTAAAACGTTTCTATCACCTTCCCTATCTCGTCACGAATAACCCAGAAACAATTTCGTTTGTGAAAGGTAATTTAAACTACTACGAGCCACTTCAAGCACAACTGACACAGCTCGATAAAGCCGCGAATACAGAGGGCTGGTTGATACTTTCAACCTCGGGAGAAGTGTTGGTATCGAGTCTGATCGATGAACGGTTCAGCCGCTCTGACCGCCGTGCGATTGTCGAACAAATACAACGTCAGGGAGAAGGCGTCTCACTGGTGAATAAAACAAAAGGTTCTAGTCCCCTTTACTACCTCTCTGCACCAATTTTTGATGGTTTGGAGATAGCGGGCATCGTTGTTGTTCAAATCAACCTGAGTTTGCTAACGGAGCAGACCATCACCAGCCAAGACATCATCACGCTACAAAATCGCCATCAACGCTTCTTCCTCTCCAGCAGTACAAACTATAACGCCGACTGGTTTAATGAACCGAATAACCAAGCCAAAGTCGAAACTCAAACGCTGTATGACAATACGGTGATTCATTTCTGGACTCTCAATCAGCAGCGCTACTTTGCACACACAGTAAAGCTGGACGACTTAAACTGGTTTGTCAGTTACCTTATTCCGACCAAACCTGTTCAGCAAACTATTAGTGTCATTGGATGGAGCATCGCAGCGCTCCTCCTGCTCCTTATCCTGTTGGTCATCATTGGTTTACAGCGTCGACAAAAACATCTCAATCAGCAGCGTATTCAAGCCTTACTAGAAGAATCGCAACGCCGACTTAAACAGATGATCAATAAAACACATGTTGGTTTGTTGTTGATTGACGAACAAGGTCTATTGTTCGACCTCAACCCAATGGCAAAACGCCTTTTTTGTCTTCCTGAAAGTGTGAATCGTCATACCTTCGCTTGGGAGTTATTTGATGCAGGTAATTCAAATTCGACCACACTCACTTTGCTTAGAGATCTGCCAAAGCATAAGGAACTGGCAGAGATTAGCGCTGTAGAAACCATGGCGAGACGCAGTGATGGCAGCGTATTTCCTGTACTCTTTTCACTCACTAGCTTCCCATGGCACGGTGAGCAGTATTTCCTTGCTACCATAATCGACATTAGCAAACGTAAAAAAGCGGAACAATCGCTGCAGCTGATTAACCAAGAGCTCGCTCAAAGGGTGGAAGAGCGAACTCAAGCTTTAAAACAAGCCCAAGAGCAATTGATTGAATCAAGCAAAATGGCAGCATTGGGCAGAATGTCGAGCGCGATTACCCACGAGTTAAACCAACCATTGACTGGCCTGCGTACCCTTTTAACCACCAACGAGTTGCTAGCAGAACGTGGACAAACAGACATGATGAAAGCCAATAACAAGTTGATTCAAAAGTTGATTGACCGCATGGCAAGCATGACCAGTCAGCTAAAAACGTTTGCCTACAATAAACCAGAAACACTGCACGAGATATCGCTGACAAACGCTTTAGAAGAGACGCTACGCGTCTATCAATCTCAACTCGCGAAGGTAGACGTTCGGGTACGCATTCCCAACGACTTACCCAATATCATTGGCGAAGAGCAACGCCTACAACAAGTGCTCGGCAACCTAATTTCCAACGCATTAGATGCGATGAAGGAAACCCAAGATCCACAGTTAATGATTGCCGTTACACCCACTACCGATAATGTTGAGGTCGTGGTAAGTGATAATGGGTGTGGGGTACCTTCAGACCAACTCGATACCATGTTCGAGCCTTTCCAAACCAGTAAAAAAATTGGTGAAGGACTGGGGTTAGGACTTTCCATCACCGCCAACAATATGCGAGATATGCAAGGGAAAATCAGTGCGCAGCTCAACGCTGATAAAGGCATGTCCTTCACCTTAATGTTTGAGCTCGCTCCTCATCGTAGCTAATCCAACGCCATCCACCTCTCCAGCTTTTCTCCACACAATTAAAGAGCAATAAATCTTAATCAACTTTATAAAGCGAGTTGCCTAACCTACGCTTAACTTGATGAATCGCCACATGCTATTCATCAGCACAATTTTTGGTGGTTGACACCAAGTTTTAGCTCCCACCATCTAATTTATTGATAAGTAATTATTTAAAGTAAGAATGGATGCGTTATGAGAAAACTAACTTTAGCAGCAACAGGGGCGCTTTTTATTTTATCACCTCACGCTTTTGCAGCACCTTACGCAGCAGACGCTCGAAGTCACGGAATGGGAAATACAGGCGTCGTTTCCGCTGACTATTTAACCGCTCCTCTACACAACCCAGCCCTAGGCGCTCTCTATCGAGAAAATGACGATATCGGCCTACTCATTCCTGCTCTCGGCGTCAATATTCACGATGAGGATGAAGCTTTATCAGCCGTTGATGATGTTCAAGACCTTTACGATAGTATTCAGGGCATTCCCACACCTGCGAACGAAGCCGAACTTAATCGACTACTCGATCAATTAGATAAGAGTGCTCCAGTCGTCATTAACGGAGGTCTGAGCCTCGCGATTGCGATTCCGACACGCTACATGTCGGTAAACCTTTTTAGCGCTGGTTATGTGGAGATACTTGCGGCACCCGATATCTCAGATTCAACAAACACCGCAGATCGATACCTCAATTCTGCCGTCGACCTAGCGGCTTTCGGTAGTGCGGAATATGGCGTTGCCTTAGCTCGCGCATACACGATAGGTGGGCAGCAATTCGCATTTGGTATTACGCCCAAATACCAACAACTTAAAACCTATACGCAGCGTACAACACTAGATGACTTTGATATCGAGGATTACGACAAAAGTGAAGTATCAAAGAACACGTTCAATATGGACCTTGGGGTCGCTTGGTATCACAACGCATTTAGAGCTGGTCTCTCGTTAAAAGACGTCTTCGAGCAAGATATAGAAACAAAACTAGGCAACTATACCTACGAACTCACGCCACAAGCGACCCTTGGTATCGGCTATGTCGGGGATTATGTCGCTCTGAGCCTAGACGCCGATCTCACCAAACAAAAGCGCTTTAAAGAGCTCGACGATGACACCCAGTTTATTCGCGTTGGTATCGAGGGGAATGCTTGGGGATGGGCGCAACTCCGCGCTGGTTATGAAGTTGACCTAGAAAATAATCTCGATAACTCGGTGACAGGTGGCATTGGCATCAGTCCTTTTGATGTGATCAGTGTAGACCTCGCTGGGTCTTACGCTGGCGATAACCAGTTTGGCGCGGCGGCGAATTTAGCATTTACGTTTTGAATACGAATGCCAACCTAAATTCACTTAGGTTGGCATTGTTAACAACCATCCTATATCTCAATGTTTATCATTACTGACGTTTGGTGATGAACTGATAAAAACACGATCTCGCTACAAGTATCGAGATGTCTCCTACACTATTCTCAAGCAATAAATCCACAAACATTTCCTAAATATAAAGAGTGAGAAACATGATTAAGTTTCCAGATAATTTCCTTTGGGGTGGTGCCATTGCGGCCAACCAGGTAGAGGGGGCATACAACCTTGGGGGGAAAGGTTTATCAACATCAGATATGTTGCCAAACGGCATTCTAAGCCCGCATCAAACGCGTGAAGAACGAACGCCTGGTATCAAAGATCTTGCGATCGATTTCTACAATCGCTATCCAGAAGATATTGCCCTGTTTAAAGAGATGGGATTCACCTGCCTGCGCTTGTCCATCGCTTGGAGTCGTATTTTTCCTAATGGTGATGAACTGGAGCCAAACGAAGAAGGACTGGCGTTTTACGACAAAATTTTTGATGAGCTAGCGAAGCACGATATCCAGCCTTTCGTGACCTTATCTCACTACGAAATGCCTTACGCACTGGTTGAGAATTATGGTGGTTGGAGCGATCGTCGAGTGATCGAGTTTTTCGAGCGTTACGCTCGCACCGTGCTGGAACGCTACAAAGACAAAGTGAAGCTGTGGCTTACCTTTAACGAAATCAACATGTCACTTCATGCGCCATTTACGGGAGTGGGCTTGCAAGAAGACGCCTGTGAACAAGACATTTATCAAGCGATTCACCACCAGCTTGTAGCAAACGCGAAAGCGGTAAAACTGTGTCAGCAAATCGTACCAAACGGCAAGATTGGTAACATGCTGCTTGGCGCAATCAACTACCCATACACCTGCAACCCTGATGATGTGCTTGCTGCTATGCATGAAAACAATAAGTGGTTGTTCTTCGGTGATGTGCAGACTCGTGGTCAGTACCCAGGCTACATGAAACGTTACTTCCGTGAAAACGGCATTGAAATACAAATGGAAGCTGGCGACTTAGAAGAAATTGCATCGGCCAGTGTCGATTTTATTTCCTTCAGCTACTACGCAAGTGGCTGTGCGAGTGCCGATCCGAAACAGAAAGAAGTGGGTAACATCGTCGATAGCGTACCAAACCCATACCTTGAAAAGAGCCAATGGGGCTGGTTGATCGATCCAAAAGGCCTGCGCGTTTTGCTTAACTTCCTTCACGATCGTTACCAAAAGCCGCTATTTATCGTCGAGAATGGCTTAGGCGCTCGCGATGAATTCGATGAAAACGGGGAAATCCAAGACGATTATCGAATTTCATACCTTAATGATCATTTGGTTCAAGCACACGAAGCGATTCTTGATGGCGTTGAGTTGATGGGCTTCACCAGCTGGGGGCCAATCGACTTGGTGGCTAACTCAACAGCCGAAATGAGCAAGCGTTACGGTTATATTTATGTCGATCGTCATGATGATGGGCAAGGAACGCTAGAGCGTAAACGCAAGAAGAGCTTCTACTGGTATCAAGACGTGATTCGTACTTCAGGCGGTTCATTGAAAAGCTAAGCCTGTTGTCTGGATATAAAGTGCGACTGGGCATTCGCCTAAACAATCAAGCCCTGCATTTGCAGGGCTTGAATTTTAAGGTGTTAATGCATTTAGAGATTAAACTGCAATCTCTCCACCGTCTTCACGTCGAATGACAACCGTCGCAGCTCGTGGACGCACAGAAACACCAGCAGGCGTTTCTTCGGCGGCATCTTCACTGTATGGCCAGTTGCCTGGGTGCTGAATATTCACAAACAATGATTTGTAATCAGGGCTGATAGTAAAGCCTGTCACTTCACAACCATTTGGTCCGACAAAGAAACGTTTAAGCTCTGCTTGGTTATCCGCACCAATCACTGCTTGGTCACCATTCTCATCTGTTAGCTTAGATGGCACAACGGCCAACATTTGATCATTAGTGTAAGACGTAACTTCATCTGCGCCGTTATCGGTCTGAATCCACAAAATACCACGGCCATCAAACGCTAATCCGTCAGGGCTAGCAAACTGGTTTAGCTCATTCAGGCCAGAACGGTTGGTATCTGCATCACCATTTGCTGGCGAACCAAAGACAAAGATATCCCAAGTAAAGTCTGTAGCTGAAGCCCCTTCATCCCAACGAATAACGTGACCAAACTTATTATTCAAACGTGGGTTCGCAGGATTGGTTTCATCTGTACGGCGCGTATTGTTCGTCAATGTTAAGTAAACCGAACCTGTGAATGGATCAACCGTACACCACTCTGGGCGATCCATTGGGGTTGCCCCAACGAGGTCAGCCGCGCCTGCCGTATTAATGATAATTTCAGCCAATGAGTTAAAGTGCTCCGCTAACGTACCACCAGATTTTGTTACGCTATCAAGCGTCAACGGCAACCAAGTACCTGTACTGTCTTCATTGAAACGCGCAACATAAAGTGTGCCTTCGTCCATGTACTTATCGCCTGTCGCTAGGCGGTTTTCCGAGTTTGCATCTGCTGGATCCCACGATGCCGCAGATTCAAATTTGTATAGGTACTCAAAGCGAGAGTCGTGACCAGAGTAGAATACCACTGGTTTGCCTTCTTCAAGCTTACCAAACGTACAGCCTTCGTGACGGAAACGACCTAGTGCAGTACGCTTTTTCGCACGCGAGTTTTGCGTGTAAGGGTCAATTTCGACGATGTAACCGTGACCATTGGCTTCATTACGGTAATCATCCATTGCACTTGCTCCTGTTGGAGCCACGTTAAAGCGAGAGAACTCATCGAGACGCTCTTCTGCATTTCCTGAAAGTGTTTCCCACAAGTAGCGTGTGCTTTGGTCATCAACACCAATGCGATCTTGTTCTTCTGTACGAGTCCCGGCGTTAACAAAGTAACCTGGCCAGTTCTCTTCACACGTTAAGTACGTGCCCCACGGCGTATAGCCGTTGCCACAGTTGTTTAACGTACCACGCGCTTGGCTGCCATCTGGCGAGAAACGAGTGACGGTTAGTGACGTGTGCGCGACCGGGCCAGATAAGTCCATTGCTGTCGCACCAGTGTAACGGCGGTTTAGTGGATCGGTATCGACTAGCTTCCACATGTTGTCTTCAAGCTGAATACGAACCACTGATACACCGTGCGCGTTAATCTCTTTACGCACTTCATCTACAATGGTACGTACGCCATTTTCAACCGTCGGACCGTTTGGATGCAGTGCTGATGTATCAATGTACTCGTGGTTGATGCAAAGCAGACCGTCGGTCGTACTGTCATTTAATGGGAAAAAGTGCATGCCATCATGGTGCATGCCCAACGCGTTAAGTTGGTCTGAGCTGGTATTGCTGCCATCATTTTTCCACGCGCTGCCTTGTGCATTAAGTGGTGTTCCCCAAGGTACCAATACTTGTGCGGTGTAGCCTTGTGGAATTGAAACGGCGTCAGTGAGTGAGCCAGGGATAGATTCAAAGTTAAGAACGGCTTTAGATACTCCCGAGCCACTGCTTACTGTACTTCCTGAGTCAGACGAATTACAACCAACCAATCCGAAAGCACCAAACGCTGTCATCGCACTGATACCTAAACCACCTTTTAGAATGCTGCGTCGAGATAGGCTCGCTTCTAATACTTCTTCAAATGGTTTGTTTTCACTTTGGTTATAACGCGTCGCGTCAAAGGTTTCCTTGCTCATTTTTACTTTCCCGATCTTATAGTTTAATTAATAAATAAGTGATTAGTTGAACGGCAAGAAGTTTGGAGAAGAAAAATGACAAAAGTGCTTAAAACATATGAAACTTGTGTTTCAGCAGTGCAGCAAACTCAGCAGCGTTACCAATTGAGCAATTAAGTTTTGGTCACATAATCACCAACTGTATCGCTTCACTCTGATTTTACTTGGGCTAAAGTGTGATAGAAGGTATAAGGTGTACGAATTCAAATCATCTACGAGAGATAATCATGAAATTAGACAAGATCGATAACAAGAGCCGTCGTATCCGTAAAAAGCTGTTCTTAGGTGAGTTCGCAATCCTGGGTTTCGAGATCAGCTGTGAAACAGACATCAACGACTTCGACCGTTACGATGCATTCGTTGATGACTTTATCGACTATATTGATGGGCTTGGCCTTTGCTTCGGCGGCGGTGGTCTAGAACTGTTTGAAGGCTTCCTATGCTCCACTGACCGTTACGGCAGTGCTACTGAAGAGCAAAAAGCACAAGTTATTGCATGGTTAGAAGCACGTCCAGAAGTGAAAAGCGCAAAAGCTGGCGACTTGGTTGACGCAAACTACCTGTAAGTAACAGAGTCATACTGACAATAATAAAAAGCTGGTCTCCGGACTGGCTTTTTTACTTTTGGAAGTGTGTGATAGTAAAAGTAGAGTGCTGGGAGGTTGTGCGGAGTGAATGTGATTGTGGCGTTTTTTGAGCTGGCAATCAGCGGGAAACGGCGTTCCACTGCCAGCTCGTGCCTTTAGGTATCATTAACTATGATTTTTTAGCTGGTGCGTCTTTCGTGTCTTTCCAGTATTGAATACGCACACGATGTAGCTGAGCTCTTCTAGTCTTTTTCATAGTAAAATCCCTCATCTTATATAAGTAACGCTCCTTATGGAGCTTATTGTCTAAGGTCGAATCCCCTTCAATCTATAAGGGAACCAATTATTTAACCGTGACCAATTTCACAACATAATGATAATTACCGATTTCTTGCAGTCATCTTTGGCTAGTAAACGGCGTATTATCTCTCTGACACGGTTAACTTACTCACCAGATATGACAGAAAAATGGCAATCAAGTTCCCTATATTATCTGTCACTGAATCTTAATAATGATTCCTGAAAAATTTTGCAAGTAAGATATCAATTGCCCATCACTTTCAGCCGAGTAACTCTTTTCGCGTTCGTGATCGCAGTTGTGTGCGACCCAATTAAGGCTGGATTCGCTGCTGATATTGCTGACGGTACTCGCGTGGCGTAAGCCCTTTATACGTTTTGAAGTGACGATTAAACAGGGCTTGGTTTCGATACCCTACTCTCTCAAACACAATTCCAATCGGCAAAGGCGTTGATTGCAGCAAATCTGCGGCATGATTGATCCGCAATTTCATTAGGCGTTGGCTAAACGGCTCTTTAAAGTGCTTTTGAAACAATCTTGTGACCGCACTGTCACTCAGTGATAAATGGTTCGCCAAGTTCGCGAGCGTCACTTTGCTAGCAAAGTGCTGTTCGAGATACGCGTTGACACTTGCCACTCGTTCTCTTTCCTGTAATTCGTGTTCACTCATCGATAAGTAAGAGTGAGTCATCAGTGTTTTCGCCCCTTCATCGTGAGCAATCAGAGACAAAACATGGAGAAATCTCGAGAGTTGCTCCATTGCAGGAAACGTCATGAGCTCATGTAGAAGATCCACAACGTGCTGAGCTGTCCGCTCAGAAAAAACCACACCTTTGTTGGCCGCCTTTAAAAGCGGATCAAGCTTTCTAAGCTCTGCGCAATAGAACATCAAATTGGCAATCCACTCACGCTTAAACCAGATCACATGAGTCTCGCACTTGCTCTCGACCAATGTGGAATGAATAGAGTGAGGCACACCTGGAGCGATCAATAGCATTTGGTTGTGAGTCACTTCTAATTCGTGATGACCAATATGCAAACTGCCAGTGAAGTGACGATGGATGACTAATTCAAACACATCATCGTGAAAATGGAGATCGTACTCTTTTTCTGGTTCATCAATGCGACGATAGCGCCAAGAAAAACCTGGTCTTTGCGGTACTTTTTCGATGTGTGCCATTGGCTACTCCACAAAATAGTATTGTTTCACGCTCAAATAATATCAGTATTGCCAGCTTAATTTTCATCACGCCGAAATAGTATTGATATTAAGCGGCATACTATCAACTTTGTGTCGTCACGCTCCTTATTGTTGCCTTGAAAGACAAGATAACTAAGGAGACTTTCATGAGTCACTTCACTGTCAAGCTACGCCAAGTCCTGCACAAAACACGTGATGAATGGGCAACATTCGCCATCAAAGAAATGGAAATTCCACCTGACACTATCGCCAAATTTTATGGCTACAAATCGAGTTGTGATCTTGAGCAAATTCTTAAACAGGATGAAAACGACGCCAATTCGGACATTTGCTCGACATCTTGTGCGACATCTCTTACAAGCAATGTAAGCAAAACGACCATCATTGACTGAGACAAAATCGAAAAATCAATATAAAGCATTGAAAATTATAACTTATACTATTTCAAACAATATTCGCTGCCAAAGTTTTTTTACCTAGCTAATTGAGAGTAATCAGCAAAACATCAATACTGATTGTGTCGACAGGATGTTGGCGGGAACAGGAAAAAAGCCTAATGGACTAGGTATCTTCAGGATGAAGATTTGGTAGCTTAGGATGAGTTATCAGCAAGGATGTAGTTAAGCTCTAGGATAGAGTTCGCCCGTCAGGATGATAGGCAAGAATGGACACCGCTAGGAAGGCGATGAACAAGGAACTCGGTTAAAGGACTTAGCCACAATCAAGGATAGATGCAGGGAGCACCTATAGTAGCCGGATTGCTGCGAAAGAGAATAAACCCCGTCTGGGAAACCAGGCGGGGTTTTATTTTGTCTGCTATTTATTATTCACAAGGCACCCGATTCTCTTGCGTCGATTTATTTCGTGCCGTGCTATCATTTTCTCTACGTCTTTCAGCAAGCTCACAGCAAATCTCACATTATGCTTAATCCTGTTTGGTTACATACATTTAAGACATTGATTGAAGTCGGTCATTTCACACAAACGGCAGAAAAACTTTTTATGACCCAACCTGGTGTCAGCCAACACATCAAAAAGTTAGAGCAAAGTTGTCAGCATGCGCTGATCAAACGTGAAAACAAAAGCTTCGAATTAACAGAGCAAGGTCGGATTGTTTACGCCTACGCGCTGGAGTTAGAAGAAAGAGAGAAAGCGTTGCTCGAAGAACTCAGTTTTGATGATGCATTTTCAGGTCACTGTAAACTGGCCTGTTCTGGCGCAATGGCATTGATGCTGTATGGCCCTCTTTTAGAAAAGCAAAAACAGCACCCAGGCTTATCGCTGCATTTAGAAGCCGCACCCAATCACTCGATTCTCAATGCAATAACGGAAGGAAGCATTGATATTGGAATCGTAACTGATGTTCCTCACAAAGGTTTATTTCACAGTGAAAGAATTGGTAAGGAGCAGTTGTGCTTAGTCCTACCTAATCAATACCGCGAAAGGCAGATAACACCACAACTCTTGCACGACTGTGGTGTCATTGCCCATCCTGATGCCAAGCACTACATGACGCTGTTTTTTGACCAATGCGCGGAACAAGAGCTCCAAGAAATTAAGATGAGCGATTTACCATTATCCGGCTACGTGAATCAATTAAGCCAAATTTTACTACCTGTGAGTAAAGGGCTCGGCTTCACCGTGCTGCCTCAAAGTGCTGTCGACAACTTCCCACAAAAAGATACCTTGCACATCGCACAACTGAAAAACACCGTGTGTGAAGAGTTATTTTTAGTTCGCAAACGCAGTCGTGTTCTGCCACTGCGCTATCAAACAATTAAAGATGTGTTATTGGACGTCATCACAAACTCAAAACAAACTCCAGAATAGCCTAGCGTTTTAATCGTCGTAATCCGTTTGCTTAAAAAAATCCACAGACAACTTCCGGCTTACGACGCTGATAATGCCCGATGATTCAACAAATTATTTTTGTCGTAACGACGAGTTTTTTTCGTTTTCTTCTCGCGAGAAAAAAACCTAAGGTGCGCACCTCTAACGAAGTGGTTGTCCAACCACACATCTAAATCGTTGAAGTCAGTAGGTAATATCACCTAAATATCACATACCTGCTGCATTCTATACTCTATACTTATATTTTTAATTTGGTACTGACTTACTAAGGAATTGCCATGCGTATTGCTATTCTCTCTCGTAATGAGAATTTATATTCAACCATGCGCCTAAAACAGGCAGGTGAAGAACGTGGACATCAAGTAGACGTCATCGATACTCTGCACTGTTATATGGACATTACGAGCAACAACCCTAAGATCCGCTATAAGGGTGAAGAATTGCCACAATACGACGCTGTGATTCCTCGCATCGGTGCATCCATCACATTCTACGGTACCGCGGTTGTACGTCAGTTTGAAATGATGGGCACATTTTGTGTCAACGAATCGGTCGCGATCAGCCGCTCTCGTGACAAATTACGCTCGTTGCAACTGTTATCGCGTAAAGGCATCGGTTTGCCGCGCACTGGCTTTGCTCACCACCCTGACAACATTCAGGACGTGATCAAAAATGTTGGTGGCGCACCTCTAGTGATTAAATTACTAGAAGGTACTCAAGGCATCGGTGTTGTGCTTGCTGAAACCAACAAAGCAGCGGAAAGCGTGATCGAAGCATTCATGGGGTTGAAAGCAAACATCATGGTGCAAGAGTTCATCGAAGAAGCTAAAGGCGCTGACATACGTTGCTTTGTTGTCGGTAATAAAGTGATTGCAGCGATGAAGCGCCAAGCGAAAGAAGGCGAGTTCCGCTCTAACTTACATCGCGGCGGCTCTGCACAGTTAGTGCGACTAAGCAAAGAAGAACGCGCTACTGCGATTAACGCGGCAAAAGTCATGGGGTTAAACCTATGCGGTGTAGATATCCTTCAATCTAAAAACGGCCCAGTGGTAATGGAAGTGAATTCTTCACCAGGTCTTGAAGGTATCGAGCTCGCTACAGAAAAAGACGTTGCTGGTATGATTTTCGACTTTATCGAGAAAAACGCAAAACCACACGCAAACCGTACTCGTGGTAAAGGTTGATAATTGTTTGAGTGAGAGCCTGCTTAGTAGGCTCTCGTATTACTCATCGCTAGGATGACACTATGAATCAGAAAATGATCATTGGGAACGCCGAAGCTATTTGCTTACCTGAGTTAGGGATTACTCACCTTGAAGCGCGCATTGATACGGGCGCACAAACATCTTCATTGCATGTAGATAACATTGATTGCTTTGAAAAAGATGGTCAGTCTTACGTTGCATTCGATCTGCACCCGGATGTTTATCATTTAGAACAAGTGGTTCGCTGCACAGCGAAGCTAAAGGCAAACCGTAAAGTGAAATCTTCAAACGGTACCTTTGAACATCGCTGCGTTATCACCACCATGCTGCGCATGGGTGACAAACAATGGCCAATCGACATTACGTTGACCAACCGTGAAAAAATGACTTACATGATGCTGTTAGGTCGTCAGGGCATGGCAGACAAAGTGCTGGTAGACCCTAGCCAATCTCATTTATTGGCATCTTAACCCCGTAGCTTCAGATGAGTGATCGAACGTTTTTGTTGAGCATCACTCGTCTGGCTTTATCTTCGCCTACTTCCTACGAAATAGCGCAAACAACAATCCCTTCGCTTTAACCTTTGTGACGCGCCAATGGGTCATCGGCTTAGTCGGCGCAGTATGCAGAATGTGCTGATACGCTTTCTCATCAAAAGTCACCTCTCCCCCATGCGCCAAAAGCAAACATTGCGGATCCATCTCAAACACACGCTTTAATGATTGGCGATATTGGTTTGGATGAAATATGGGAAACGGCGCAATCAGGTGTTTCTTAACCTGCACCATCAAATCCGCCACATACAATACATCTTGTTCAGAATGATAAACCGACAAATCTCTATCGGTATGTCCCTGCGTTTCTAGCACCTGCCAATCATCAAACCCCGGAATACACTCACCATCGATGAGTTCGATATCTGGCTTTAACTTGCGCGAATACCACAGGTTTTGCTTTGGTTTACGCATCCGGTTTGCCATCCAGCGCGCTAACATCAAATCGGTCAAATGCATTAGCCAACCGTCTACACCGCTATACCATTGGCTCTCTCGCTTTGCGGCCAATAGCTTACATCCAGTTAAATCACGCAGTTTGTGCGCGCCACCAGCGTGGTCTGGATGCATGTGAGTTACAACGACCAACTTTAGGTCAGAAAAAGGACGATGGAGTTGATGTTCAATAAAATCTTTAAGGTGAGGAATGTCTGCTCGACTTGCACCATCAAGCAACATTAATTTATCGGGATATTCGGCGAGATACATGGTCTGAATGTATCCCTGAATTCTGTGCAGCTGCAAAATATGTCCTTATTTGAGTAAGATTTTTCATGACCGCTTCCATGCAGGTCAGACCAACTATAACAGCTGAATGGACGCACTGGTAAACAAATGTTCACATCAGCGCACGACAAGAAATCATAATCGAGATGATAGATTTTAATCATTAGACTCAGCGGCACTTTTATCCGTTAATGCGCGCACACGGAGTTCGTGTCAGGGTATGAGGTTAATGCCTCATGATTTGCTTTTTTGTACTTTTCCTTCTAATTAATTAAGGACTTAAGTACATTTTTGTGAGAATCGAGTTGGAAAAAGCAACTAAATTAGACCGCATCCGCGCGGACTACAACGTTCACTACTGGAGCCAAGGTTTCTACGGTATTGATGACCAAGGCGAGGTTTACGTATCACCTCGTAGTGATCGTGCACATCAAATCCCTTTCAGTGCCATTGTAAATGAGCTAGAAGCGAAGCAGTTAAATCTGCCTGTATTAGTGCGCTTCCCGCAAATCGTGCACCAACGTGTGCATGGAATTTGCCACGCTTTCAACCAAGCAATTGAAGAATACCAATATCCAAACAAATACCTGTTGGTGTACCCAATTAAAGTAAACCAACAACGTGAAGTGGTGGATGAAATTCTAGCGAGCCAAGCTCAACTAGAAACCAAACAGCTTGGTCTTGAAGCGGGTAGCAAGCCAGAATTGTTGGCAGTACTTGCATTGGCTCAACAAGGCAGCTCCGTGATCGTGTGTAACGGCTACAAAGACCGTGAGTATGTGCGTCTTGCACTGATCGGTGAAAAGCTGGGCCACAAAGTATTCATCGTACTAGAGAAGCTTTCTGAGCTGGATCTGGTGCTAGAAGAAGCGAAAAGCTTGGGCGTAAAACCGCGCCTTGGTTTGCGTATTCGCCTCGCCTCTCAAGGTGCGGGGAAATGGCAAGCAAGTGGCGGTGAAAAATCGAAATTTGGTTTGTCTGCATCGCAAGTGCTTAGCGTTATTGAACGTCTGAAACGCGAAGGCAGCCTAGATGCGATGCAATTGGTTCACTTCCACCTTGGCTCACAGATGGCAAACATCCGTGACGTACGTAATGGTGTGAATGAGTCCGCACGTTTCTACTGCGAACTGCGCGCACTGGGTGCAAACATCGAATACTTCGATGTGGGCGGCGGTTTGGCAGTCGACTACGACGGCACACGCAGCCAATCATCGAACTCAATGAACTACGGCCTTGCAGAGTACGCACGTAATATCGTCAACACAGTGGGCGACGTGTGTCAGCAATACGAACAACCGATGCCAGTGATCATATCTGAATCCGGTCGTTCACTGACAGCGCACCACGCTGTGTTGATTTCTAACGTAATTGGTACAGAAACATACCAACCGGAAGAAGTGCATGAACTTGGCGCAGATGCTCCACTTTTACTACAAAACATGTGGCGAAACTGGGAAAACTTACAAGATGGTACAGACGCTCGTGCGTTAATTGAGATCTACAACGATACCCAAAGTGATTTGGCAGAGGTACACTCTCAATTCGCAACTGGCGTGCTTAACTTGGAGCAACGTGCGTGGGCAGAACAACTGTCACTGCGCATTTACTTCGAACTAAGCCGCAAGATGAGCACTAAAAATCGCTTCCACCGTCCGATTCTGGACGAGTTGAGCGAACGTCTTGCAGATAAGTTCTTCGTGAACTTCTCTCTCTTCCAATCTCTACCAGATGCTTGGGGTATTGATCAGGTGTTCCCTGTTCTACCACTTTCTGGCCTTGGCGATGCGGAAGAGCGTCGTGCGGTAATGTTGGACATCACCTGTGACTCTGATGGCGCGATCGATCACTACGTTGATGGTCAAGGCATCGAGAGCACGCTACCTGTACCAGCTTGGAGCAAAGACAAACCATACCTAATGGGCTTTTTCCTAGTAGGCGCATACCAAGAAATCCTTGGTGACATGCACAACCTATTTGGTGACACCCACAGTGCAGTAGTCAATGTTGATGAACACGGTCAATTTGAGATCAGTTACATCAATGAAGGTGATAGTGTAGAAGACATGATGCGCTACGTTCATATCGACGTGGATGCGATTCGTGACAATTACAAACAATTGGTTTCCCAAAGAGTTGAAGCCAATGAACAAGCACAAATCCTAGCAGAACTAGAACAAGGTCTAGCGGGATACACCTATTTAGAGGACTTCTGATATGAATGATTTGTTTACTAAAACCGATTATTCGCTTTACTCCAACTCTATGTCGTTTTTACGTCTACCGTACATTCGTAATCCGGTATCGGCAGACGCAGACGTTGTGGTGCTAGGGGTTCCTCTGGACATGGCTACATCTGGTCGTCCAGGCGCACGCATGGGGCCAGATGCGATTCGCCGTGCCTCAGTCAACTTGGCATGGGAAGGTAAGAAGTTCCCGTGGGACTTCAACGTATTGGATAAGCTGAAAGTGATCGACGCGGGTGACCTCGTGTTCGATTGCGGTGATGCGGAAGATTTCACTTACCGTCTAGAGGCGGCAACCAGTGAAATTCTAAAAAGCGGTAAAACCATGTTGGGATTGGGCGGTGACCACTTCATCACACTGCCTATCCTGCGTGCCTACGCGAAGCATCATGGTCAAATGGCTCTGATTCACTTTGATGCTCATACGGATACCTACGCAAATGGCAGTTCATACGACCACGGTACAATGTTCTACCACGCGCCGAAAGAAGGTTTGATCTCTGCGAAGAACTCCGTACAAATCGGTATTCGTACTGAATACAAACAGCAGGATCACGGCTTTAATGTGATTAATGCGATGCAAGCGAATGACATGTCGGTGAACGAGATCTTAGAAGAGATTCGTCGTACCGTCGCAGATAAGCCAGTGTACGTTACTTTTGACATCGACTGCTTGGACCCAGCCTTCGCACCGGGAACAGGTACACCCGTTTGTGGTGGCTTGAACTCAGACAAAGCGCTGAAAATTATTCGTGGCTTAGCCGGTATGAATATTGTGGGTATGGATGTTGTAGAAGTATCGCCTCCGTACGACCACAGTGATGTTACCGCATTAGCGGGAGCAACCATCGCACTAGAAATGCTTTACGCATACGCATCTGGTCGCGAATAAACATAATCATTTCTAAGGGAGCTTCGGCTCCCTTTTTATTCATGGTGCCTTCTCTAGTCTTTTCTTCGTTCGAACCATGTCTTGCTCTGGCTAACCAAAACAATTCTTCTCCCCTCGGTTTTAACCATAAAAACCAATGACCTATAAGTGGACTTACATTCACAACAATTAAGAGATTTAACGTAATTCAACAAAGAAAAGCAGCCTGTTTCCGAACGCAAATTAAGATTAGTTTTTCTAATCCATATTATAGATTTTTATCTTGCTCAACTTCACACTTTTCGATTGCTAATTGTACACGCAAAGACTAATATCTCGCGCAAATAGCCCCGTAACACCAAAAGTCTGTTGGCACTCTGCATTAGAGCGCTAAGGGTTTTTACGTCTTAAATTTTTTGGAGAGATACGCAAATGTCTGCTTCGTTTCCATTAGCGAAACTTACCTTTTTAATCGCAATATTGACTGCCGTGGGTCAAATGACCCAAACAATGTACGTGCCTTCAATCGGTCATATGGCGGGTGAGTTTTTGGTGTCTGCGTCATCACTTCAAGCTGTGATGGCTTGTTACCTGATTCCATATGGCTTATCGCAATTCGTGTACGGTACGTTATCGGACCGCTTAGGTCGCAAGCCAATCATCATAGCAGGCCTACTTATCTACATCGTAGGTACATTGGTGGAGCTCTTTGCACACCAATTTGAATGGTTCTTGATTGGTAGTTTCATCCAAGGTTTAGGTATTGGCTGCGGTGGTGCGATGTCACGTACTCTGACTCGCGACTGCTTTGAAGGTTCTGAGCTACACAGAGCAAATAGCTTAATCAGCATGTGTGTGATTTTCTCACCATTGTTGGCTCCCGTACTTGGCGGCTACTTAACCGAAGCGTTTGGCTGGCGCTCTAGCTACCTATTCTTAGCGCTGTTTGGCATTGCAGTGGTGATTACCATGATGACCAGCATGATGGAGACGCTACCAAAAGAGAAACGCAAGTTCGAACCAGTAGCCAAAAGCTACAAACACGTTTTGTCTGACCGCCGCTTCCAAGGCTTTTTGATCTGCCTAGTTGCGACGTTTGCTGGCGTAGGTGTGTTCGAGGCAGCAGCTGGGGTATTGCTAGGTGGTGTATTGGCATTACCAGCAACAACGGTAAGTTTGCTGTTTATCTTACCGATCCCGGGTTACTTGGTGGGTGCCGGCTTATCTAGCTACATCGCGCAGCGTCGCTCTGAGCGTCGTGCTTTAAATGTGGGCTTGGTATCGATTTTTGTTGGTTCAGCTATTGTGCTCATCCCTGGCTTGTTTGGTTTAACCACGGCGTTAACGCTGGTTGGTGGCGCAACCGTGTACTTTTTGGGTGCGGGTATCCTATTCCCAGCCGCAACAACCGGAGCAATTGCGCCATTCCCATACCATGCAGGAACAGCAGGCGCGACATTGGGTGGCATGCAAAACTTGGGAGCAGGTATTGCGACCTTGCTTGCATCACTATTTCCAGCGCATAACCAGATGCCACTAGGTGTTTTGATGATGGCAATGTCGGTAATTGCAATGCTTGGGCTCATGTGGGTAAATCGAGCGCACAACCACTCAAACGAAGTGCCGCAAGTCATCTGATCATTATCGACTAACGTTCAAAATCCAAAAGGGACACACTAAACTAGTGTGTCCCTTTTTCATATCACACTATATCGATTTACCGATGAGAATGATTTAACTTTCGAATTGATATTTGTTAAAAATAACAGCTGCTTACACAATGTGTTTTCAGCTCCCTTCAAATTGAGTAGCCAACTCGGAAATATTGAGAATTCTCACTTTTTCGGCACACCCCATAACAAAGAATGGACAACTGAAAACCACTAACGAAATGAAAGCCCAGCCCTCAGGATGAGGCCACTTGGGTGTATAATAAGGACAAAAACAGATGCGTTTCACTTTAACTACGTTGGCCGTCTCGGTCGCGCTTGTCGCCGGATGCAGCAATCAAGGAACTCCCAGCATGACTCAATACTCCCAATCACAGATCGTTGCTCAACAAACTCAAGCTCCGGTTGCGAAAAAAGTCCCTCACGCGATGACTATTCATGGTGATACTCGCGTTGATAACTACTACTGGATGCGTGACGACGAACGTAAAGATCCGGAAATTTTGCAGCACCTAGAGCAAGAAAATCAGTATGCGGAAACCGTTCTCAAGCACACTGAAGCTCTTCAAAATGAGCTATTTGAAGAAATTAAAGGTCGCATAGCAAAAGACGACAACTCCGTTCCTGTGCGTAAAGGCAACTACTTCTACTCAAGTGAAGTGACCGGAGATAACGAATACGAAGTTCACCTTCGAGCTAAAGACTTTGCAGGCAAAGACAAGCAAGTCATTTTAGATGTCAATGAACTTGCAAAAGAACATGAGTTCTTCAGTATTGGCGGCTTGTACGTTAGTCCGAATGAAAACTTACTAGCGTATGGCGAAGATACATTAAGCCGCCGCGTTTACACTCTTAAGATCAAAGACCTGAAAACAGGCAATTACCTACAAGATGAAATCGAAGGCGCCTCAAGCGCGATTGCATGGCAGAACGATAACAACGCCTTTTACTACATCAAAAAAGATCCACAGACCTTGCTGGGCTACCAAGTGTATCGTCATGTTTTAGGCACGCCACAAAGCAGTGATGAGTTGATTTTTGAAGAAACCGACAGCGCCTATTACACCTCACTAAGCAAAAGCAAAGATGGCGAAGATATTTATATCTGGCATTCCAGTACAGAAACCAGCGGCGTCTCCATCATCGATGCGAACAACCCTAAAGCAAAGGCGAAGCCTTTTTATCCTCGTGAAAATGGCATTGAATACAGCATTTCTAAGCTAGGCGATTGGTATTACATTTATACCAACTATCAAGCCGTGAACTTCCGTTTGATGAAAGTTAAGCAAGAAGAGATGCACGATCGCTCTAAGTGGCAAGACGTGATTGCCGCAGACGACAACACTCAACTTGTCGACTTCGAGCTATTCGATGATCACCTCGTCTATGAGCAGCGCTCTAACGGCCTAGCAAGCGTCACTGTACGTCAGCTCTCAACAGGAAAAGAATTCCCCCTCACATTTAATGACGATGCGTTTGCAGCCTATTTGACAGGTAACCTAGAGCTGGATAACGAGAAAGTTCGTATTTATTACAGCAGTTTAACCACTCCAGGAACCTACTACGATTTCGATCTAAAAACGGGCGAGTCAGAAATCATGAAGCAAACACCTGTACTTGGTGATTTTAATCCTGACAATTACCAATCAGAACGCATTTTGATTACAGCCCGTGACGGTAAAGAAGTACCCGTTTCTTTGGTGTATCGTAAAGACTTATTTAAGAAGGATGGTACGAATCCACTCTACCAATATGGTTATGGATCTTATGGTGCAACCATTGAGCCAACTTTCCGCTCGACACGTTTGAGTCTATTAGACCGCGGCTTTGTTTACGCCATCGCTCACATTCGCGGTTCTGAAATGCTTGGCCGTCCTTGGTATGAGGATGGTAAAAAACTCACCAAGCAAAACACATTCAACGACTTTATTGATGTAACTAAAGGTTTGGTTGAACAAGGCTACGGCGCGAAAGATAAAGTCTTCGCTGTTGGTGGCTCTGCAGGTGGTCTCTTAATGGGGGCAGTCATCAACCAAGCACCAGAATTGTATCGCGGTATCGGTGCACATGTTCCGTTTGTGGACGTGGTAACCACCATGCTCGATGAATCAATTCCATTGACCACCAATGAATATGATGAATGGGGTAACCCAAATAACAAAACATACTATGACTATATGTTGAGTTACTCGCCTTACGACAACATCAAGGCGCAAAACTACCCAAACATGTTGGTAACGACTGGCTTGCACGACTCTCAAGTACAGTACTTTGAACCAATGAAGTGGGTCGCCAAACTTCGTGAAATGAAGACTGACGATAACGTTTTGTTGTTCAAAACCGATATGGAAGCCGGACACGGCGGCGCATCTGGTCGATTTAAGCGCTTGAAAGAAGATGCGTTAGAGTACGCGTTCTTCCTCGATTTACTCGATAAAAAATAAGCGTATTAATAGAACTGCATCTCTAACAACAAAAATGCCCGCAACTTGCGGGCATTTTTTATAGACGCGCTCTCTAAACAGAGAGTTGGGGTACCTAAGACATCATTACCAGTGTCTCTTATAGCCAACGGAAAGCAGAAAGAAAAACGCCTACTCACAACGAGTAGGCGTTAACACAATAAATGTGTTTAGGCAGTAGAAACTGGCCTATTTATTAGAAGTAGTAACGAGCACCTAGAGTCCAGTAGTCGTTCTCTTCGCTAGTGTAATCGTTACCTAGGTCAAACTGGTAAGCAGCAAACGTTACGAAAGCAGGAGTTACAGCGTACTCTGCTTGTAGCGCAGTTTCGCTTGAAACTGTCTTGTTGTCTTCTTCGTCTTCTACGCCTTCGTAGTTAACGCTGAATGTCCAATCGTTCACGCCGTATGCCAAAAGAGCTTCAATTTGAGAAGTCTCTTTACGCATCTCGTAGAAGTAATCGTTCATACCGTATACTACTGCTGCGTATAGACCTGAACCGTACTGACCGTAGTTTACAGAGAATAGGTGTGATTCAGCGTTCTTAGTACCTAGAGTCGCGTTTTTAACATCACCGCCGCTGTATACGTAGCCTAGGCCAAAGCCAGCTACAGAACCGCTCAGTGCAACTTGACCACGTTGCTCGTATGTTGTTGCATCTGAAGTTTGCTCACCTTGCCAACCTAGACCTAGGTTGAAAGCAAAGCCTTCACCAAATTCAAAACCTTTACGGTAGCTAAGCATTTTATCAGCACGAGCTGAGCCTAGGTTGCCGTGGTTGTCGTACAAAAAGTCGTTCGCAAACGCGATTGGTAGATCCGCAACACCAGCGACATCGTAGTAAGGTGACCATTGAGTACCTGCAACAAGGCGACCGTACTGCTCGTGAGTTGCACCGATGTAACCTAGACGAGTTTTGAATGACTGTTCACCACCATTTAGGTAGTTAAGCGCCCATTCGCCTTTAGCGTCGATAGTGATACCGTTGCCAATGTCTTTCTTACCCGCGACGTTAATACGTGGAGACACTTGATGAACTTTCACATCTTCCTCGTAGTACTCACCCACGCCAACTGAAACGTGACCGCCGATCGATAAAGATGTACCATCGCTGTTATAAACTTCTGCTGCGAAGGCCTGTGAACCACATGCTAGTGCCGCCACTGCAACGGCTAGAGTTTTCATTTTCATTGTTAACATCCGTATAGTTGTTTGTACCGGTTCGCTTAGAGACAGATTAAATCCGAATCAATCGCAACGAACACATAACAAAGTAGTAATGAAATAGAAATGAAACAAACACTTTCTTATGCAACCAGTGGTATTAATGCTCGCATTTTGAACTAAGTCACAAAAAAATAGGGAACTTTTCATTCCCCATCATAAAATCTGTGGCTTTTTACGTGTCACATCTCCCAACGTGCGAGTGGCTTCTCAGTTTTGATACCCTTACTGCCCCAGCGGTCAATAACATCAATTTGCAGTATACGACTCGGTTTAATAAGCGATGTCAAGGTTTTCGACGGTCGTTTATCCGTAACTAACCATAGCGTTTTATCTTGTTCAAACTGAGCTTTTAAAGATAATTTGTCTTCTTCTGTCCACTCGAGTTCTGGCTTAAATTCGCGCCCAACCACAAACAATTGGTTGCCAGAGGCAAAGTCCTCTAGTGACTCACTCATCAGTACCACTGAATCGATGCCTTTATCGAAGATCTCTGCCTGTTGTTGGTTGAGCAGTTCACGCACATTGAGCATAAAAGCCTGTTGATTCGTTTGAATCGCCTTTTGGTGCTCAGGATATACACGTTGTAGATCCTCTCCAACAATGCCCGCCATTCGGATTAAGTTTGTAGGGTTCAGCCACGCGTACTTCGATGTTGACCCGTTTTCCAATGTCAGTACTGCAACTCCTTGAGCTCTAGGAGAAATGGCCTGCGATGCATCGATTTCAATCAAGTGAATGTTGCCCTGTCGAGCGTAAACATAAGTCGGGTCTTGTTTCCAAATCGCACCAAGAGTAATAGCAACCGTCGCGGCTTGACCCGCTTGCTTAACTTGCTCTGTACCTTTATTTGCGAACCAGTTCTCAAGACGCTCAACGCCGTAACGCTTTGGAGGCAGATACTGAGTCTCTATCCCTGTACCTTTCATGAGTTGCTCAGACAACATGTACGTGACGGGAGTGCTGGTTAAAATGTCTTTGGCGCTTGCCAACGATGGAAGTGTCGTCGCTATAACCAAACCAAAAGTTATCGCTAATTTTTTTATCTTCATGTTCATTACTTTATAAAAAGGGTTACGCTTTTTGGATAATTCGGTAAACCGTTGCTGTTAGGAAAAATGCCGCAGAAACAATGATGATGGATGCGCCTGATGGCACTGGTAGCTCAAGCTCCATCGGCAGTATGGTTCCGACTAAACACGCAATGGTTGCCAATAAAGAAGAAAGGAGAACGAAAGTGCCCATGCGTTTAGTCAATAACCTAGCCGTTGCTCCAGGAATCAGTAGCAATGCACCAACCAATACCGCGCCAATAATCTTTACCGCGGCGATGGTGACCAAGGTGATCATCATGACAAATAAGTAATCATAAAAGCTGGTATTAAAGCCGCGTACACGTGCAATATCCGGGCTGATACAAGTCAGCAAAATGCGGTTAAACGTAGGAATAAGAAGCAGTAATATGATCAAACAACTGATCGCTAAAATAAGGATATCGTTGTCCGTCACAGTTAAGATCGAGCCAAACAACACGTTCTCCAACATGTGAATGTTGATCTTACGAGCAACGTACATTAACAGCGCAGCACCAACCGCTAACGCTAGCGCAAGAAAAACCCCAACCAGTGTGTCGTAAGGTACATTTGTACGATTACGAACAAAGTGAAGCAACAGCGCAAAAATCATACAAAAGCTAAACAATCCGATGATCGGATTCTCTGGCGGCTCACCGAGCAACACACCAATCGCGATTCCGGTAAGCGCAGCGTGCCCAACCGCTTCAGAGAAAAAAGCCAGTCGCTTGGCGATGACTAATGTCCCAAGACCACCAAGTAACGGTCCTAATATCAGCGCTGCCACAATTGCGTTCACCATGAAGGCATAAGAAAAGCTATCGCTTAACCACCCAGCTTCAACGCCGCTAACCGCTAACTCTCGTAACCAATCCATTATGCAGCCTCCACTTTTGCTGTGTAGTGCTTGAATAATGTTTCTATACGATCAGGACTTAACACATCTGAGTGGTGCCCTGACGCCACAATTTGACGATTTACGACATGGACCTGCGCGTCTAAACGGCGCACTGCGGTCACGTCATGGTGTACTGCCAGTACCGTTTTGCCTTCTCCAACGACTTCATGAATCAAACCTTCAAGGTACCGAACACCTTGCTCGTCCATCCCAGTTGTAGGTTCATCTAAAACCAATAAATTGGGCTCATCCAGTAAAGCTTGCGCAAACAAAACACGCTGTTGCTCTCCGCCAGAGAGTTGCCCCATACGACGATCGCAACGCGTTGCCATGCCCACACGATCCAGCTGGGCCAGAGCATGTTGAGTTTGCTTTGTTTTACGTCGCCAAAATAGAGGGATACGGGTTTGATTAAGCAGCACAAAATCCATCACGGTTAACGGGAGGCTTGCCTCGAACATCGCCTTTTGTGGTACATATCCTATCTTACCCGATGCAGCTGATTGCTCTGGCCAATTGAGTGCAATGTTTCCCGAAAATGGTGTTAGCCCAAGTATCGAACGAAGCAAAGAGGTTTTCCCACCACCATTCGGCCCCATAATCACGTGGCATTTCGCACTCTCGAATTCAGCGTTGATGTTCTGCAAAATAATATTGTCGGCGTATTTCAGGCCCACGTTATTTAAGGAAACGGAAGGACCTGTCATTACGCCTTTTCCCCTGCTCGCTTGCTCGCAACAAACTTCATTGCTTCAATGAGCGTTTCTACGTTATCTCGCATCTCAACCTCGACTTTATCAGCCTCATACTCACCGTGAGTCATGTGAGAAAAGCGATAAAGCTGCACCCCAGTCGCCTCTTCGATGGTATCAACAAAACGGTTCGGCATATTGAGCTCATAAAACAGCACATCAATACCCGATTCACGAATTTTCTCAATCGTTTCCTGCAACTGACTGGCACTTGGTTCAACACCATGAGCAGGCTCAATGACAGCTGCGACGTCAACACCAAATTCCTGAAGGATATAACCGTAAGCATTATGGGTTGTCGCCACCTTCATACCAGCCGTGTCCAACTCACCAAGAGACAACATTGCATCACGCTTCATCAGGCGGAAAGTTTTCGCGTATTTACGAGCATTTTGGCGATAAAAAGTAGCGTTGTCTGGGTCCAGTTTACTTAGCTCACTCGCGATGGTGTAAACCTTTTGAATAGTGGTCGATAGACCAACAAAGGTGTGAGGGTTCACTGCACCTTGACCAACTGACTGCCCCATCGCCGGTAACAGAGGCACTTCTTTGTTTGCTTGGATAACCACGAGATCATCACGCTGAGAGGCTTTGATCACTTTCAGTGCAAAATCGTCATGACCAATACCATTGATCACTATCGCATCCATTTCATTCAAACGCTTAAGATCATTGGGTTGCGGTAAATAGTTATGAGGGTTAAAACCAGCATCGACCAGAGGAATGATGTTCGCCTTGTCATCAACAACAGCTTTGACATAGCTGTAATAAGGTTGAAGCGTAATACCAATACTGAGTTTATCGGCAGCAAAGCCAGTAGAAGACACCGTCAATAACACGGTGGCTGTAAGAATACGACGTAAAAGAGAGCGTTTGATCATAGTAGTTATCAATTATGTTGTCTTAATGGGCGTGAGAATGGGAAGAAGAGGAATCTGACAGAACGATTTGTTGCCAGCCATGCTGGCGGCGTTTTGCTAGATCGCTTAGTACCTCCGCATTTAACGATCGGCTAGAATCACTAAACCAAATATCAGCTTGAGAGCCACGGCTATCCAGAAGCATAGAGGCAGAACCTTGGGCATTTTTCTTCATGCCAATGTAGACTCCGTCATCGATTCGTTTCCACTGATGAGACCCTTTGCGCTTCCAATTTTGGTCTTTTACGAATGGAGCAATCCAAAGCGCCTCCATGTCAGAGACCTCAGGCCAAGTTCCAGTTTCTAGCTGCAAATCACGAATCTCTTCATGAGCAAGCTTAAGTTCAGCGATCAAACCCAACTCGTTTTGATGTAAGTCCGTGATTAAAACTTGATGAGCCTGTATGTCTGACTTTTCAGTCGCAACCTGATGATGGGGCATAAGTATGGCTGCAAAACCGAGAATCGCTGCGATAGTCAGTGCGACCCACTTTCCTTCTCGGTTACCATCATCGGGACGAACTTTCTGTACACTCATTTCTCTTTCAGCTCAACGATATCCACTTCCACCGGGCTTTCATGTCCGGCATCAAATACCAAATAGAAATCTGTTTCAGGGTGAGTAAATTCTGCGATGGAACGCTTATCTGTTTTTTCTTTGGCGATCAGATTGTCGTCGTAATCGTACATTTCGACATCGTAGTCGACCGCTGTCGATCCATCCGAGTAGCCCGCTTCACAAATCACTTTATCTTGCGCCAAGTGACAACTCATCAGAGGGAAGTGTGCAGCAGCGTGAAAAGAAGCAAATCCAGAAAAAAGCAAAGCAGCTTTGAGAAGAGAAGTGTTATTCATGATGATTCCAAAATGGCCCAGCGATTGCTGAGCCTAATTCGATTAGTTAAGTTGAGTTTCAAACGTAAGGTGAACATTGGCACTCGCTTTATCCGCCAATGGATTATCTTTTAATTCACCTTTGTAGTTCGCTTTCATTAAGTAGCGCCCTGCGACCTCTGGCGTGAAGATCACTTTGCCATCTTCATCACTCACCACATCGATTTGTTCTTGATGGTTTCGGTACATGGTGCCTTCACGTGTGATCTCCGCTGTGACGCCCTCTTGTGGCTCACCATTGAAGAAAAACTGGAAAGTGACTGGTTCACCTTCAATGATATCCGATGGATGCGTGACCGGCTTCATCTCCAGCATTTTGCCTTCAATCTCCAACGCTTTGTCCGTTGGCATACCAACCGTAATGTAGCTTTCTGCTCGGGTGTAGCTTAGTTGAGTAACCACATCACGCGCCTGTTCTGGAAGAACATCATGACGCTCAGCTTTGTTTGCTCGCGCCCATTTCACCGTATCACGACGACCCGCTTTGTATTGGGTGTAGTAGCTCGGCTGATTATTGATCGCGACTTTGTGCGTGCCTTCTTCCGTAAAAAAGAAATCAAACATAGAACGACGTTTGCCACGAACAACAAAGTTAGGACGCTCAGAACGGCCATCCGGCATCACCACGAACGCTTGGTCACTACCCGCAGGCTTATCAAAAACAAACGTTCCGTGAGAAGCAGTAACATCAAATGTCAGCCAGTCACCGCCTTCTTTTGAAACCGTAAAGTGAGAAGGCAGAACCCAACGTGGATGCGCTTGTGCGGTGGTTGTTGCAGCCAATCCCATTGCCATTACACTCGCCAATGCCACTGCTTTCATTTTGGTTTTCATTGTTTGTCCTTTAATCACTTAACTTGATAATTGACGGTGATGACACCCGTCTCTTGTGTTGGTTTAAGCTCATAGCGCACTTCACTGTCCGCTAGCGTTATTTTTTGACGTAAGTAGTTTCGCCCACCATGTTCACGAACAACTTCGACGTACAACGTGTAATTTCCTTGCTCCAAACGCTTTCCTGCATCATTGGTTCCGTCCCAGACAAAACGGTACTGTCCAGCAGGGCGCGTTGCAGACGTCACCGCATCAACAAGTTCACGATCATAACGACCCGCTTTTCTCCACCAGCTGCGCAGGTCTTTTAGCCATTCGTCTTTTCCTACCCATAGCTGAATGGTTTTAACCGGTTTACGCTGGTCATTTTCAACCCACACCGCCACATAAGGGCGTGCGTACATTGAAGTGTCTATCTTTGGAAGTTCGAATTCGAAATCGATCTTCGCGTTATCTGGTAGAGGAGCCGCAGAAAGAGAGAAAGGAGCAAAAGCCGCGATCAAAGCGGCTTTACAAAAGTGATTACGGCGGAAAAATCTTCCTGTGTTCAACATAAGTGTTCTCTAAAAAAGCTGTTATGGAACAGCAACAAAATAAATCACGAGCGACAGTAACGTACCAAAGCTCATCCATTGCATTGACGTTCTAAGCGTCTTCTTCTTAGGCAGTAATAAGCACACACCTGTTAGAACAAAAAACACCATCAAAAGCGCAGTGACGTCGATAAACCACTTCCAAATCCCACCACTGTTGCGTCCTTTATGTAGATCGTTCAGCAGCGCAACAATACCGTAGTGCGTCGTTTCAACCTCTGCCGCACCGGTGGTAATATCAATAAAGACCGTAGCGTTATAACCTGGGCCTTTAAAATCCATAGACAGCTCTCCGAGTAACAACTCACCTTGCTCAACTTCGGTATACACATCTAGTGCGGAGGGAGTACCGCGAAGCTCGGTTTCTTTAGTCAAGAAAGCAAGCAGTTCTTCACGGTTAGGTTGAAAAGTATCTGAATGTGAAAATAGCACTGAGTGTGGAACCGTAAGAGTATGTTGTTGAATGATAGGTTCACGGCGTTCAAATAATTCGGGGCGATTGAGGGTAATACCAGTTATTGCAAAAAACAGCGTAACTAAGAGAAGAGCCATCGAAATATAGATATGTAGGCGGCGAGCCCAAGTTTGAACACCTTTGCTTTTAAGCAACATAGAAACAATCATCACCAATAAATGTGGGGCATAATTTAGGTGATAATCATTCGCATTGGCATTTAATTTACATTGTTTACTTTCTCAATTCAGCTTGGCTGGCGCATATTGTAACTATTTGAGCCAATATGAGTGACCAATTGCCTACCCTCTAGAGAATAACCCTCTCAATTTTAATGACTCAAAATTTAATGATATTTCCAATACTAAAAAGTGGGATAGACTCCACCAAAATGCGCCGTTATGTATATTTAATGAAAAGCTTAAAAGCTATCGATAAACTAGATAAAAAAGGTAAGCTAAGAAGTTAGTGTAGGGTTAGATAGAGAAGATTTTCTGATGCTAGCCAAACGTTATGGTGCAGTTCAGAAGGAAAAATATGAACAAGAATGTTGGAATAATTCTCTTATCACTTTTCTCAAGTGTCACTTTCGCAAGTGAAAAGTTTGAAGCCAGTTTGTTTAACAACGTAAGCCAATCTATCGATAATTATGGTGCTAAGATAAAGCTGTGCGAATCTATGGCAGACCAGAATACACCTGACAAACAAACCCTAGAGTATTCAAAGAAGCATATAGAAGCATTAACTCCTGTTCTGCCGTTTTTAAGCGAGAAAGCTTTTGAGGCTTGTGTATTAAAAGAGAAGCAAGAGCTAGCATATTATCTATTAATAGCAAAAAATAACGCTTCAAGAACCTCAACATTAAAGCTTGTAGAATCGACTGAAAGCCTAACTTTTCATATCGAACCTACATCGAGAGAAAAGTTTGAAACACTGAGCAAGGTACATCAAGAATATATAGAGAAAAGCCCTTTTTTCTCCCGACCATTTGATGCATTAGCTTTTTATGAAAAGCTCATACCATAAATAGCCTTTATGACTTTAGACAAAAAAATACCCGAGACTGAGCTCGGGTATTTAATAAAAATGTTCGCTATGAGTTCTGCGTCGATTCTACTTTGCGTAGCTGTGATAGATACTTAACCCAACTCTTTGCCTGATTCGACGGTTTAATCTCATTCGCTCTTTTGGCATTAGCGAGCGCATCGTCAAACCGCTTAAGTTTGTAGTAAGCGCGAGTTTTGATAAGTGCGACATCCGCCTTACGACCACTGACCTTATCGAGCGCGGCAAGGGCATCTTTATAGTGGCCTTCTTGCACCAATAATTGAGAATAGTTCCAGTAATACTGTCGGTCTAACTGAGCAGCAACACGCCAACTATCGATAGACTCTTCCCACTCTTTTGCCATTTGCCAATACGTCGCTTGCTGAGCTTTCAGTTTACTATTCGAGTTTACATCCTCTAGCTCGTTCATCACCAACGCAGCTCTCTCAGGAATACCTCGTTTCGCGTACAATTGTGCCAGCAGCTTTAAGTCATCTTGGCTAAGTTGTAATCCTTTCAGTTTTGCCAAAGCCAAAGAGTCCAGAGCACGTTTGTTGTCATCAACACGCAGGTAAAGAGCAACAAGCTGACGCCACCATTCAATTCGCTCAGGTTCAATCGCGATCAATCGTTTGATGGTCGAGATTGCCGGCTTCCACTTTTTCAGTTCTAGCTCAGCAGAAAGCTTTATCGACAATGCGCCAAGCTTGTCTGGCTGACCAAACCTCTCATAACGAGCCATTGCTGAAAGCACTTTCTGCCACTGACTCAGTTGATAATGAGATTGGGAAATACGCAGCCATAGCTCATGCGCTTTTTGACCTTTAGGAATGTTTTTGCTCAAGGCATAGTAATGAGGTAACGCCTTAGAAAAGCGTTGCTCGTTCAGCAGTATATCTGCCAACATTTTTCGGGTTTGCCATGCTTGCTCATCTTGTAGCAAACCACTATTGACTGCCAACTCAAGTTGCTTAATCGCCGCTTGAGTTTGCTCGTTCTGCCAGTAAAAAATACCCAACATTCGAGTGACATAAGCTTGGTCATATCCACGAGAAAGCTCCATAGCTTCAAGAGATGAAATCGCTTCTTTTAGTTTCTCCTCTTGAGCCAAGTTATGTGCTCGTTGAACTCTCGCGGCAGTGTATTGGCTTAACTCACTGGCAATAGTTGAGAGTACACTCAGACTTAATACCGTACCGATTAAGAATTTTTTCATCATTTGGCTAACTTGAACTCCACTTTAGCGGTTTGTCCATACTGCTCAATTGACACACCATCCTCAACTTTTGGCTGATACTTCCATTTTTTAAGCGCACGAATCGCTTCTCTTTCGAACATACGCTGTGGCTCAGCCTCGATCACTTCAATATCTTTTGGTCGTCCCGTAGCGTCGATCGTGAAACGCATAATGACATAGCCTTCAACTCTACGTTTCAGCGCCTTACTTGGATAACGAGGATCAACACGATACAACGGCAGTGCTTGTTGGTTACCCATTGTTCCCTTCAAGTTTGGCGCGCTGATCGCGATACCTTCAAGAGCAGTGTTCAAACCTAAAGCACTGACTGGCGTCATCTGGCTCATTGGCTCCATTTGAGTGTCAGCTTGAGACAGATCCATTGGCTCCGGCGCTTGGGGTGGTTCTGGTTGCTCCGGCACTGAACGTTGACGACGCTGCACGTCTGCTTCATTCTCTACCATCACCATATCAAAACGAACGGCTTCTGAAGCTTCTGGCGCACGCTGGTTGCCTTTATCAACCATCCACGCCATAAAGCTAAACAAGCTCACAGAAATTAACAGTGATGCTGGTAGTGCAAGTAACAGCCTGCCCATTAAGGTTTCTCCGCCGCCAATGCAATGTTTTTCACACCTGCCGCCTTTGCAGCGTCCATCACTTTCACGACAGTGCCATTATAAGCATGCTCGTCAGCTTGGATAACTAACGAAGCATCAGGCTGATCAAGTAACAAGTGCTCAATAGAGGCCTCAACACGCTCAATATCAACCACTCGTTTGTCGATGTACACGTCATTTGCTGCCGTTACTGCGATAAAAATGCCCGCATCTTTTTGGCTTACCACATTAGAAGCCTGAGGGCGGTTCACTTCTACACCGGATTCACGTACAAACGAACTGGTCACAATGAAGAAGATCAACATGATGAAGACGATATCAAGCATCGACGTTAAATCGACTTGAGCTTCATCTTGTTGGTTAGGTCTGCGTCCGAGTCTCACTTTTGACTCCTTAAAGATTGTTCTAACTGGATAGCTTTTCGTTCACACACTTTGCTAAGGCGAGCATGAATAAACATGCCCGCCAACGCTGCTACCATACCCGCCATGGTTGGCAGCGTAGCAAGTGAGATACCTGAAGCCATCAATTTCGGATTGCTGCTGCCTTGCGATGCCATTACGTCAAACACCGTAATCATGCCCGTCACCGTCCCTAACAACCCTAGCATTGGGCAAACCGCCACAAGCAGCTTAATAGTCGATAGGTTTTGGCGCAGTTCGATTTGCGCTTTTGCAATCCATCCTTCACGGATTTGATGCGCGTACCAAGAGTGGTGCTCTGATCTTGCTTGCCACTGCTCACAAAGCTGTTTCTTTACCCCAGGGAAAACCGTTGTGAGATAAATAACTCGCTCCATAACCAACAGCCAGCACACCGCCACGACGGCAGCTAACCACCATAGGATTTGACCACCTTGCTGCATAAAGCTCATCAAGGTTGTGGCCCAATCCTCACTGATCAAACCCAATGTGTTGAGTAGGATCTGCTCCATTACGCTGCGTTCTCCGCTAAGGTGTTAGAGTGACTTTTGTTGCTCGGCATATCACGCTCAGCTTGTTCTGCAACTAAACCGATACCTTGCTTTTCTAAGATACTGCGAATATTTTCTGCTTGAGAGCTCAATACGTTGTGCGCCAATAACAATGGCATGGCTGAAACAAGGCCAAGTACAGTAGTTACAAGCGCCATCGAAATACCACCCGCCATTACTTTCGGATCACCATTACCAAATTGAGTGATGACTTGGAAGGTTTCGATCATACCCGTTACCGTGCCCAGTAGACCAAGCATAGGGGCCAGCGCAGCAAGAAGCTTCAGCATCGACAATCCTTTTTCTAGGTGGGTTTGCTCATCAACAACGGCTTCCAAAAGACGTAGCTCTAACGCTTCTACGCTGCGATGCTTATCTTTCTGATACACCGCAAGCACACGACCCAAAGGGTTGTCTCCTGGCTGTGCTGGAGTTTTCAGTTGCTTCATGATTTTCTGGCGCGAAATCATCAGAGATGCACCACGTACGAGAGCAATCAATAGGCCGATAGCTAATAAACCAAGGATGATTTTACCGACAACGCCGCCTGCATTTAGGCGATCAGCCAAAGTCGGTGAGTTTGCGAGCTGCTCAAGAAGAATGCCGCGTGACGGGTCAATGACAAGCGCATCAATGTCACCAGAGGAAATAGTATTCGCTGTTGGACCGCTTTCAGGCTGACGAAGATAGTTTACCGCATCTCCGCGTTGACCATTCCACTTAACGTAGCCAGTGTCATCCAGCAGCGCCATAGAACCAAGACGAACACCATTAACCGTTTGTTCACGACCTTCGCCATTTAGCAGTGTGAAAGAGACGTTTGCCATCTCACCACTTGCTTTGATTTGTTCTTCCATGCTGCGCCACATCGCCTGAAGTTGGGTCAACGTTGGCAGTGATTTAGCTGCAACAATAGCATCGATATCTTTCTGATATGAATTTGCATCAACACCCGTTACTGAGCTCTTGAGCTCTGACTCTAGCTCTTTTGCGTTCTGGCGAACGACGCCAAATAGCTCACCTAAGCTCCCGGTTTCTAGACGTAGCTTTTCTTCTAGCTGCGCCAGTTCCGCTTCGTTTTCACCGAAAGTAACACTTAATGAGTCCGCTTCTGCTTGAAGAGCCGCTCGCTCCGCGGCCAATTTATTCTTTATAGCCTGTAGCTCTTGCTCTGTTTTCTTAAAACCTGATTCACGCGCGACATTGTGCGATTGCTGTTGACGATTTTCTTGCTGCGCCTTTTGTAACAACGCATCACTAGCAAAAGTTGTATGAGGCATTAATGCGGCTGTCGAGATTAGTGCAACCGATAACCATTTTTTCATCATTTATTTGTCCTCCGCAGCGGTTAACGACACTGGCAGAGTTAACATACTCGGCGCGATCTGTTTATTCGCCATAGCGAACGCTTTATCTAGCTCTGATTTTTGCTCAGAACCCACTTGTTGCCATGCTTGTTGTTGCTGTGACCAGCTCCAGAATGTCTCACCAGATAAGCTACGTGCTACCAAAGACAAACGCCCTAAATAGAGAATGTCCGCCTCCACAGCTTCATTGTCACCCAGGTTAATCTTGCCTTGGTAAACGCCAAGCTTGGTGCCGTAATCCATTTCAATTTGGTACGCTTCTAAAATACGACGAAACTTCTCTGCATCCGCAACGTCTGCACGCGTCATCATGGAATCCAGCTTTGCTATTCGCTCCTCACGTTGCGCTTTGCGTATAGGCTTGTCGTTAGCGACGAGCACTTTTAAGCCCTCAAGCATGTGATACATCAAAGGCACGACACCTTGACGAGTTTGAGCAATCTGCTCAATTTGCTCGTTCAAGCTATCAACTTCTTGATTTTGGCTCTCAACAAGGCTTGCAAGATGATCGCGATAAATCTTCAAGTTACCGACTTCCTCTTGCAGCTGCTCAATTTCAGCTTCTAGAGTAAGTGATTTTTCTGCGCTTGCATCAATACGTTTTTGGCTTACCGCCGACGACTGGTTTGTTTTACTCTGCACAGCTTGTGCATCGTTTAAGTTCGCCGCGTGAGCGGGAATCAAAACCGATGATATCAACAGAGCGATACTTGATTTCATTAGATTCATACGAGTTATATTTCTGTGTTCCAAAAACGACCAAAGGGGAAGACTACCCTTCCCCTTTAATAATCAAATTGTTATCAGTACTTGAACTGGATTGTTGCCATGTAGTTGCGGTCTTCTCCAACCACAACCCCACTCGCACCTTTTTGCTCGCTATTCGTGCTACCACCACCTGCGAAGTAGTCGGTATCGAATAAGTTCTCTACATTGAATCGAGCAATGATATCCAAGTTTTCATCGTACTTATGTTTGTATGACACGCCCATATCAACGCGAGCGTAGCCATCTTTCTTGAAGGTGTTCTTTGCATCACCGTAGCGATCACCTTCATAAATCAAACCAAGGTTTAGGTTCGTATTGTCTTGAACCTTGTAGCTAGACCATAGACTTGCCGAGAACTCTGGCACATCTACAGGGCGGTTACCCTCGAATTTTTTATCCGCTTTCGTCAACTCTGCATCCAAATACATTGCAGAAGCGGTTAGCGACAACTCAGGGGTCACAAAACCTTGGGCCATTAGCTCAGCACCTTTGTGTACTTGCTCACCACCTTGAGTTTTCTTATGTAGAACCTTATTACTAGCATCTTTACCACTTTCAACATCTAGCGACATGTTCTCTAATGTGATATCAAACACAGCACCTGATACAAATAAGCGCTGATCAAACAGTTCCCACTTCGTACCGATTTCATAAGAAATTCCGCGCTCTGCATCTAGCTTCTCGCCATCGTTCACGTAAGTTTTGCCACGACCACTGCTGACTTCACCTTGCGGCATAAAGCTTTCAGAGTACTGAACGTAAACCGAGCCATTCGTCGCGGGGTGGAAAATTACACCAAATTTTGGAGAAACCTGGTTTTCAGTCAGGTCATCATCACGCTTTTCGTCATAACGAACACCTGCAAGCACTTGCCAGTAATCATTAATCGTCATCATGTTTTGCGCGTAGATACCCCAAGTATCGTGCTCGCTTGTGGACTGTTTAACTTTCCCAGAGTAGCCAGGACGAGGCACTGACTGACCGGCTTCTATACTTATAGGGTTGTAATACTTTTGGAAACGGTCATAGGTATACTCTAGATAGTTCGCACCTACCAAAAACGTGTTATCTGTACCAAACAGAGAAAAGTCCGTCGTCACATCTATATATGCAGTATCAAACACCCAATTATCTTTGCGTTCGTTACCAGAATGGTCGATCTTAGTATCTTGGTCATAAGTATCGAAACCTGGGTAAGACTCTACATCAAAACGCTTAAAGTCTTGGCGGTTGTAACCCGCTTTTACGTTTACATTGTCAGTCACTTGAGCATTAATATCGATGCCATAGTTTTCTACATCGTTATCAATTTCAGACCACTGCGCATCCCAGATATACTTATCACCGCGAACCGCTTTGCCGTCAATAATGTATGCACCAGAATCCACACTACCATCGTCTTTCGTGCGATCGTAATGCGCTGACACCATAAAGTTGTCGGTGATGTCGTACTCAACCACTAGGCCCGCAACCGTACGATCCGTTTCTGGCTCGGTACCATCGCCGTAGCTGCGCCAAGAGCCGTAGCTTTCTTTGGCAAAAATTGCGCGCGCGCGCAGTGTCTCTGCATCATTTAGCGCGCCACTCACATCAAGCACCGTGCGTGAGTGATCATTCGAACCTAGATCTTGACTCAAACTAGCTTGTGTTTGAGTTGTTGGTTTTTTCGAAACCATGTTTACCAAGCCACCCGGCTCAGATTTACCGTATAGCAAGCCTGATGGACCTTTAAGCACTTCAACACGCTCTAAAAGCTCAATTGGCTGACGGTAGTGTGACCAGTGTTGACGGCCATCACGAAGAAAACCGTCTGAACTGCTAAGTTCAAAACCACGTAGAGAGAAACGTTCGCGGTTACGGCTTGTACCACCCGCGCTAACACTTGCATCGTTACGTAGCACTTCACCAAGTGTACTTGCACGCTGCTCATCAATTACCGTTTCATCGATAACCGCTACTTGTCCTGGCGTTTCCAGTTGCGTCATTTCCATGCGCATTGCTGTACTGTTTGTATCCGCCTTGTAGCCGAACTCTCGACCTTCTACAACTACATGTTCGTCTGTTTGAACGTCCGCCACTGCAGGTGTTGCTAACACCGTACCGATCACTAGCGCCAAATGGCTCTTAGTAAACATATCCTTTCACTCCGATTATTATTTTTCGGGTCACATGCTTGTTGAATGCGATTCCCTCTTAATTATTTCGCGGGTGAATATAAGTGATAAGTATTACCATTTGCATTAAATTTACATTCTTTGCATTTGCAAACTTTTGTAAAGTACTCTCTGATGATGAGCCACAATAACGTGATAGATATCACGGTTAATAAGACTTAACCATACTTACTGCTTGAACACCAAAGTAACACTCAGACCTCCTTGTTCACGATTTTTCGCCGTAACGGATCCACCCATAATGCGCATGGACTCTTTGACAATCGCGAGACCTAAACCATAGCCGCCAAGCTTCTTATCTCTTGATGCATCTAAGCGAGTAAACGGGTCAAAAATATCGACCAACTTGTTCTCTGGAATACCTGGCCCATTGTCGGATACAGACATGGAAATCAATTGCTGCCCATCTTTGACATGATTAGCCAGAGAAACTTCTATCTGAGATGCTTGCCCTGAATATTTGATGGCATTTCCAACAAGGTTATTCAAACAACGAATGATGAGCGTTTCTTCGCAAAAAGCTTTGGCGCATGTTGCTTCTGAACGGAATGACAATGTTTGTTCTGGTTTTAAATCGATTTTGCATCGCTCTACTTGCGGTGCGAGCAACACCTCTAAATCACGGCGTTTCGCACCTTTGTCGAAACGCGCATTTTCCAAGCGACTGAACTCCAAGATATCGCTTATCAAATGGTTTAGCTCTTTAGCTTCATCTTCTAGCCTGGTCACCAAGCTTTGCTCGTTCTCCCCAACTCGCTTCCGCAAAAGGTGTAGAACTAAATTCTGTCTTGCTAACGGCGTTCGGAGCTCGTGGGAGACATCTCTTATAAGCAATCGCTGCTTTTCGGCAAGAGAATGAATTTGCTGTGTCATGTGGTCGAAGTCTTGCGCCAGCTCGTTAAACTCGCGCGTATTCGATTTTAACTCTTTCACCACACTGACATTAAAGTCGCCGTTAGATAGCTTTTTGCTTGCTTCTCTTAAGCGATCAAGCGGCTGTTGTAAGTTGCGTGCCATTAGCAATGAGAACAACGCCAAAATAACTACCGCAATCACCACTTTGAGAATAGAGAAATATAAAATGAAGTCATGTGCGGGATGCAGTCGATGTGGCAGTTGAATCACCAAACTATTATCTTTAACCAAAGGGATATTGATAATCGGGCGATTTACCTTTCCCTCAAGTTGATCATCAATACTTCTTTTAAATTGAAGTTTGAACTCGAAGTGTGGATGCATTAAACGGTGAGTGACGGGTTGCTGGTGCTCATTCAGCACAAACAGATAAAAGTTTTGCGCGTTCGCCCAATCCGCAAGTTCGTCCATATCTCCGTGCTCAATCAGCACATTGGCTTGATGTGCAAGATCGAGCATTTCTTCTCGCACACTGTCCGGCACTTTTAGTATGGCTTTCACGAGAGCTTGCTCCGCCATTGCTTGTACGACCAAAATACTTATCACAATTGCAGTCATATAACTAAACAACTTAAACGCTAAGCTGTCTTTACGTTTCGCGATAAAAGGTGGGCACGTGAGCTTCATTAATTGTTTACAGCCTCTAGGTAGCTGTAACCTTTGCCACGGAAGGTTTTGATATGTTGCTTAGAGAGCCCTGCTTCTACTAGCTTGCGACGTATATTACTGATGTGCATATCAAGGTTGCGGTCAAAAGGGCTTAGCTCTTTCTTTAATACTTCGGTTTGGAGTTCCGCTTTTGAAATCACCACACCTTGGTTTTTGACTAAATAGCTCAGTAATTCGGCTTCCGTGCTTGTGAGTGGTAAGCTATTGAGCTGATCACTGATCGTTTGAACGGTACTGCACATCGCCTGACGTTGGCGCTCTAAACCAACACGACGAAGAATCGCTTTGATGCGCATCAGAAGCTCAGCAACATTAAAAGGCTTTCCTATATACTGATCGGCTCCCGCTTGGTAGCCATCAAGCATCGAGTTTTCATCATTAAGAGCAGTAAGCATTAGAATAGGTGTCGCGAAGCGTTGACAGATTCTACGGGCAACTTGCATGCCGTTAAGGTTTGGTAACATGACATCAAGCAGTACAAGATCTACCGGCGTTTTTTCCATATATTGCAAAGCACTTTCACCGCAATGTACAGAAGAGACAATATAGCCCTCCTCTTGCAAAACTGCTTCTAATAGCTCACACAAAGGAACGTCATCATCCACTATCAAAACTCGAGACATTACCACTCACCATTCAAATAAAAATGGTTCGCATTCTATTACTCATTTACAAATTAAACAACTACACATCCTAGGGCTTTAGTACAAATAGCTCTATAGCAGTAGACCGGAGTGCTAAGCTAACTAGCACCTGATAATGACGGTAGATCAAGGCGTTAGCTTCGTCTCCTTAGCGACATTTTCCACGATGTGTTTTAAGTGGGCGCTGATCGTTTTTAATGTGACAAGCTCCTCTTCAGTGAAGGGATGCATCAGAACTGAATTTGCTCCGTTTTTTCCAATAACCGTAGGTAGGCTGAGAACAACATCATGCAAACCATATTGCCCCGACATCATCGTACCGACGGGCAACACCGATCGTTCGTTAATCGTCACGGCTTGAATGATTCGAAAGACACTGGCGGCAATGCCATGAACGGTGTTCTGCTTACGCCGAAAGATTTCGTATCCCGCCTGTTTCACCGCCTCAAGAAGTGCGTGCGGATCAATTCTCTCAATGTTATGGGTATCGCAGTAATAGTCGGCCGGTTGCCCAGCGATAGAAATTAAGCTCTTAGGAGTAAAGCAATGGCTACCATGCTCTCCTAATACATAACCAAACACGTTCTTCGGGTCTAGGTCTACACGGCCAGCAACAATACTCATTAAACGAGCGGTATCAACTACACAGCCACTGCTAATAACTTTACCAGGCTCAAAACCGGTGTTGGTGACAATAAAGTGCGCCACGATATCGCATGGGTTTGACACAACAATCAACACCGCATTTGGCGCTACACGTTCTATTTGACGCGCAATATCAACTCCAATTTGAGCATTAACCTCAGCAATATCTAAACGAGTTTGTCCTTGTTTAATCTGCGTACCAGCGGTGATAACAACAAGAGAGGCTTCGAGTAAATCTAAGTAATCATTCGACGGCATAATGCGTGTGTTTTTTGAAAAAGTCAGTGCCATCGTGTGACGAAAATCAAACACTTCACCCTCGGCACGTTCTAAATTTTTATCAAGTAGAACAAGCTCACTAAAACCACCCAGAGTGAGTAAGTAATTACATACTCCCACACCAACAGCTCCTGCACCAATAACACCGATCTTCATATTTCTCTCTCCCGATAACCATGATGCACTCGCAACTACCTTGCTCTTTAAAAATGAGCGGCAGGAGAATAAAAGTCCAACTTTGGTTCATGATTCGACAGGAGTGCTTCCAACGACCTACCTTGACGAATGGGCGATGTAGCTTTTATTAAGACGATCTGACAACATGCACCTTGAGGTATATCTTCAAAGCAAAAAACGAGTACAATCTGCTCATAACAAAGCTGAAGATGAAGAACATGGAAACATTAGTAATTGGTCATCGTGGTGTTGCTGGCTCATACCCAGAGAATACAAAAGTGAGCGTTCAGGCCGCCATTGACCTCGGATTAAATTGGGTTGAAGTTGATGTACAACCGACCAAAGATAATGTTTTAGTGGTTTGCCATGATCACACCATAAATCGATGCAGTAATGGACAAGGGCGTGTCGATGAACTGACTCTGGAAGAGTTAAAGGCGTTGGATTTTGGTAGCTGGTTCAGCGCAGATTTTTCAGGTGAGAAAATCATGACATTAGATGAGCTGCTCACTTTAGCTACTGAGCACAAGCTTAACTTGAATATTGAAGTTAAGGTAGATCGCCACCCAGCAGAAGAAGTGGCACAAGCTCTCGCCAACGTACTAGCAAAAAGTCCCATGCCGCAAGAGAAGGTACTACTCTCCAGTTTTAGTCATGATGTCATTAGAGCGCTGCATAAATACTGCAATGAGTATCGATTAGGTGTATTGAGTGAATTCTTAACGAGAAAAGATAAACGCCTTTTGGAAGAAGTTAACGCCTATAGCTGCAACCTAAACATTAACTGGGTTCGCTCGCGCCAAATAAACAAACTCCAGCAGGCGGGTTACAAAGTGATGTGTTATACAGTGAACAATCCAAACAAACTGAAGTACCTACCTCAGTTAGACGGTATATTCAGTGATCATCCACAACGCTTTATGCCATAGCACATACCACCTTGAGCTTCAGAGGCACCATTTCGTTACCACTCAATCTGAATTGGTGTCCCCATCTCTACAAGCTGGATAAATTCATCCATCTCTTCATTGGTAATCGCAATACACCCATTGGTCCAATCAAAGCTTTGGATATAAATCGGCAACTGACTCTCACCGTTTTTTAAACCATGAATTTTGATGTTCCCTCCTGGGGACACACCTCGGCGCTTCGCTTCCAACGTATCAATCGCATCAGGGTAGCTAATATGCACAGAACGATAAAAAGCCGAGTCTTCTATGACGTAATCTAAGGTGTATTCGCCCTCAGGTGTACGATTGTCTCCCTCTTCTTGTTTATGCCCTTTAGGGTTCGCTCCTAAAGCAATGCGGTATTCTTTTAGTATTGTGCCTTGTTCCATTAAATACATTCGACGCTTTGACTTGTCGACTTTAACAAAATCTACAGCATGGACGCCAGAAGCCAACACACAACACAAGAACATAGAGCACCATTTCACTGACATTGCCGGAACGCCTAACCTAACTAAAGTGAACAAGAAAAGAGCGATTATGCTAGTCAGTTAGCGCCCGTAAAGCAAACAGTATCTAGGGTAGAACCTGTATTACCCCAGGAGCTAAAGGGATGAACGCACAAGTGCAGAATCGTAAGATAATACTCATTGAAAGGCGTGATCGTTATCGTTGTTTGATATGGCAAAAGTTAAAGAGAAGATTTCTCTATTCATTCCGCCTAAGTTGCATTACTTTATAAGTATATTTATTTATAAAGTCCGCACTTTTTGAGAGGGAACCATGATTAATATTGCTTTTTTTAGTGCAAAATCCTACGACGAGGCCTCTTTTAATAAAATTAAAAATAACCGAAATTTTGAATTCCACTATCACGACTTCCGGCTAACCGAAAAAACCGCCAAAATGGCACATGGTTGCGATGTCGTGTGTGCTTTCGTCAATGATGACCTTTCAGCTCCCGTTCTTAAACAGCTTTCTCTAGGCGGAACTAAGCTTATTGCCATGCGCTGCGCGGGTTTTGATAAAGTTGATCTACAAGCCGCTAAAGAACTTGGCTTACAAGTGGTTCGAGTTCCTGCTTACTCACCAGAAGCGGTGGCTGAACACACAGTCGGTTTGATGATGTGCCTAAATCGTCGCCTTCACAAAGCCTACCAACGTACACGTGACGCCAACTTCTCGCTAGAGGGCCTAGTTGGCTTTAACTTTTACGGGAAAACCGTTGGTGTCATTGGTACAGGTAAGATTGGTATCGCGACGATGCGTATCTTCAAAGGGCTTGGCATGGAGCTGCTTTGCTATGACCCTTACGAAAATCCATTAGCACTAGAAATGGGAGCGCGTTACTGTTCGCTTGAAGAAATCTACGCTAATGCGGATATTATCTCTCTCCATTGTCCAATGAGTGAAGAAAACTATCACCTATTGAACGAAAAAGCCTTCGCGCAAATGAAAGATGGTGTGATGATCATTAACACTAGTCGAGGCGAGTTGCTGGATTCACTAGCGGCGATAGAAGCCTTGAAACAAGGTAAGATTGGCGCGCTTGGTCTAGACGTGTATGACAATGAAAAAGACTTGTTCTTCCAAGATAAATCTAACGATGTCATCGTAGACGATGTTTTCCGTCGCTTATCGGCTTGTCATAACGTGCTGTTTACTGGCCACCAAGCATTCTTGACTCACGAAGCACTTAATAATATTGCCTCAGTTACGCTCGATAACGTCGAAGCCTTTTTCTCTGGTAACGTATCGGGCAATGAACTGATTAACTAAAGCCAGACAATCGAGAAGTATAGTAGAGCGTGTGATCTCAGCTATGCTATACTTCTCGACTATTTAAAATTTGAGCCAAATTACCATGAGCATAAAAACTGATATTCAAAAGCTGCACAACCGTTTAGATACATGCCAACGTAAACTTGATGCGGCACGTTCTCGTGGTGATCACGAAATGATTACAAAGTTCACGGATGAAGTAGAACAGCTAACCAAAAAGCTTAACCAGTTAAAGCATAAGCAAAACTATGAGCTGAACAAAGAACGTAAAAGCTTACTTGATATGCCATTCTCTCGTGAAATCACCAAAGCAGAACAAGCGGACATCGGCAAACTGAAAAAACGCGTACGCGGCTTAGTAATCGTTCACCCACTAACAAAAGTTGGTAAAGAGCTTCGCCTCGATGTCATGACAGGCTTTGCGCCAAAAGAGTTTTAAACTCATATTAATACTCGTTGAGCCTAAGCATTTGCTTGGGCTTTTTATTTTGTACTGCTTCATTAAATGTCATCGAAATATCAACCCATAAGCTCCTAAAAAGGCCAGCGACAAAAGCCACGGACCTATTTTCAACCAATACCGTCTGCATTACATCTCAACGCTACGACAGTTGCTGCAACTTGTGCTCCACAACGGGGTCATTCGGAACTAACTGCTGAGCCACTTCCAAAAGTTGTACTGCATCTTGCGGATTGTCATGCTCATGCTTCATCGCAATATCAACAAGTGGCTGAATATCGATTTGCGCTTGATGCTCCTTCACATGTTCTTTCTTTTCTTCAATTAGCACATTATGAGCGGTACTCAGTAGGCTCAAACGATGTTGTGAACTCGCATTCGCCTTGTTAAGACACTGATAGTAATCTTCTTTTAATCGCAGCGTTTTAGTCTGATGACGAAACTGCGCTATATCTATCTTCTGATAACGTATAAAGTCTACAGCCACTTGCTTATAAAAACCGAATTTATTCAAATACGTCGCGTGTGTACCATGTCCCATACCGAAGACTCTCAAGTGAGTGAGCTCTGGGTAGCGTTTGGCGTGAAGACGATCGATTTCATTGGTTGGATCATAAATGATGTAACCTTTTGCATCTCCAAGGTCGAGGTCGTGGTACTTTCCTTCCCAATCAAATTGTTGGGCAAGTTCAGTACTTGGCCTGTCATCCCATGGCACTAGCACTTTGTTTTTTGTACTGACCGGGTGAAACATCAATACTTGATCCAACTTTAATAGATTGGAAAAAGCGCCAATAGCAAAACCACCGCGGCTAAGGCCATAACCTAAACGGCATTCAAAAGGCTCAAGTAATGTCGATAACTGCTCTAGAAAGAAAATCAAATTACGGCTGCGAAACCAGTTACTTTTCCCAAGGTGCTGAAAAGAAATAATATTTACTTTTTGTTTCTGGGCTAATCGATAGCCCCAAGGCGCAAAGTCTGAGTGTAAGTCCTGTACTTGTAGATTCGTACCAGCAGGGGAAAAGGTGAACAACAGCGGTTTATTTCGGTCGACAAACTCATACTTAACAAACACATCATCAAGTAAGTCCTCCCCGGACATCGGTAGCCTGGTTTGCTGTTCTTCACGAGAAAGAGCCAGCCATTCATCCAACCAGTACAGTAACTTCATTAATCCTCCATCTAAATTGCGCCTAGCAATTGTGTTAAAAATCTAGTTTTTAGTGTGTGATCATCTCCCCCTGGTTACAGGGGACTCTGATATCAGTCCTCTTTTAAAACAAAGCGTGAATTTGCTTATTAAATTGGTCAATATCTATGGTTTGATGACGAACAAACTCCTTCGCCACCAGATTAAAAAATTCTAATTTATCTAATTGTGTGGATTGAGTGCCGTGCCCCATACCGACGACTTTTAAATGAGTTAGCTCTGGGTAACGTTCAGCATGAAGACGATCAATACGATTGGATGGGTCATAAATAATATAACCTTTGGCATTGCCCAAATCTCGATCATGGTAGCCGCTTTCCCAAGCAAACTGCTGAGCAAGCTCAGTGCTGGGCCGATCATCCCAAGGCACTAAAGCTTTATTTTTTGTGCTCACAGGATAAAACAACAAAAGATGTTCTAATTTCAGCATGTTAGCGAACGCGCCAATTGCAAAGCCACCTCGACTTTGCCCATAACCCAAACGACATTGGAAGGGATGAAGCAACTCAGACAGCTGCTCCAGAAAGAAAATCAAATTCCGACTACGGAACCAATTACTTTGTCCTAAATGTTGAAAGGCAATAATGTTTACTTTTTGTTGTATTCCGAGCTCGTAGCCCCAAGGAGAAAAATTCGGAGTTAAATCTTGTACCTGCACATCAGTGCCGGAAGGAGAAAATGTGAACAACAATGGCTTGTTAAGATCGACGAGTTCATACTTCACAAATACATCATCAAGTAAATCGTAGCCAGAGATAGGTAAAGCCATCTCTTGTTCTTGTTGAGTAAGCGCTTGCCATTCATCTAACCAGTAAAGTAGCTTCATTTTTTCTCCAAGTGCATCCGCAGTATTTAGACTGAAACTCTATCAAAATGCTTTTAAGCATCCCACGTTGAGACTTAACAAAGCTCTACTTAAAGCCTAAATGACCTATGAAAATGTCTTCGATTGCAGATATTACTGCGTAAACTAAACCCAAAGTGAGTACGCTAAAGAACTTAGAGAAAGGGCCGGAGAAAAGCCAATTAGAAGTTTTCGATAACAGCTGTTAAAAAACAGCAGATACAAAAAAACCGCTGTAAGAACAGCGGTTTTTTAAAGGTGGCGGAGAGATAGGGATTTGAACCCTAGATACGCTATTAACGTATGCCGGTTTTCAAGACCGGTGCTTTCAACCACTCAGCCATCTCTCCACAAATTGTCACTAAAACTTAGTCTTATACTATCGATGCTAATTTTTAGTTTTGCCTTAAGTTATCTCAATTAAGATAAAACTTGAAAGCGATATTTAAAGCCTGGCGATGTCCTACTCTCACATGGGGAAGCCCCACACTACCATCGGCGCTATTTCGTTTCACTTCTGAGTTCGGCATGGAAGTCAGGTGGGTCCAAAACGCTATGGTCGCCAAGCAAATTCTTTAATTCGGAAAGCTGTTTCTTAATTCTCGTTCTTACACATTCAATGTTCTTTCATTGAGTCCATCAAAACCCCTTGGGTGTTGTATGGTTAAGCCTCACGGGCAATTAGTACAGGTTAGCTCAACGCCTCACA